>NZ_CP019627.1:0-6389 GCF_001999205.1 Bacillus sp. 275 | reverse complement strand
AATTTCCTTCAAAATGCCGCCGTACCCAATAAGACGGCGGGCGGAAAGCGCATCATCCAAGTAAAACACCGTGTTCAAATTGTCATCCGTCACCTTGCTGCCACGCATCACATCCGTATCCTTGACTGGATATTTTGAAATCTCCAGAACGGCTTTGTGCTCCATCATGGCTTCCCGCACATCGCTCTCGATCTGCTCGGCATCAATATTCGCTTTCCCTTTGACTCTACGAATATCAACAATCGGGGTGTAGTCCAGTTTCATTGCCCTTTTCCAAAGGCTTGTCCATTCTGCTTGTTTGATATAATTACGAGTAAAATAGCTCTTCTTCACAGGCAATAAGACATGAAAATGCGGATGATATGTATCTTCTTCATGATTTTTCGTAATTTCTAAAGCTCGGAAAAACCCAAGCACTGATGACTTCACTTTTTTATACTGGAACAGCTTCCGAAAGCCTTCCATCATCTCGGAGATTTGCGGCTTCAGGCTTTCTCCCTCCACGTTCCGAACGGTCAACGTAAGAAAAATCCACCCGCAACCGTACTGCCGATTGGCTTCCTCAACAATCAATTTGTTATGATAAGCGATTTTTAAAGACCTGCGCCACGCACACATCGGGCATAACCTCACTTTACAAAAATGGGCTTGATACAGCTTTAGTTTGTCCGTCTCCGGATCTCTTTTAAACGAAAGACACTCTGCACAACCACTCAGCTTTTCAGCCTTCTTGCCATAGTAAGGTGCTCCGATTTTCTTTTGCAACGCTTCGTAATGCTCTGCCATAAGATTCGTCCGTCTCTTTTTTCCTTTCCAATCCCGCTTTTTACCTGTTGCGGTCTTGTCCTCAAGGATGTTATAATCGTTTTCAGATGAATACATGAACACAAAAACTCCTTCTGAGCTAGTTATCTAGCGTTCTATTATTTGGACTCGACACCCTAATAATAGCAGAAGGAGTTTCTACGTGTCAAAATCGTGTTCAAGCCTTGACAGACAAGGGCTGAGCATGATTTTTCAAAATGATGTTGTTTCTATATAGTATCAAGATAAGAAAAGACCCGATTTCGACTCCGTCAAAATCGCAAAAAAGCCCGCTGAAAACAGCCGGCTTTTTTTAAAACCCAAAAACCTCAAAACCCAAAGATTAAAACCGTTCTTCCCCCGTAGGGGGGAGATTTTTTTTAAAAATCGACCTGCTGCTGTTGTATAAATCAGGTTGCATTCCTAGAATTGCGCTTTTTCATTTCAGTCACCCCCCCTCCTAATCATTATTTGCTGTTCAGGTAGAAAAACGGCTATCAGCTGAATATTTCATCGAACCACCCCTTTCACTCCCAAACTCATTTTTTGAAAATTTCTTCAAATCAAGCTCTCACTTTGAGATAATACAGAATAATACAAAAAGTTACCAATTTTGAAAGAGAAAAGGAAGGATGGAAAAGGTGGAAACCAAAATAGAGTTTGAAAAAGTCGCTCGCAACCTTAACGAATGGTATAGGATCATCAAACAAAATAACATTCCCAAAGCTACAGCCATGCGGGAGAAGATCGTCAAGGCGCTGCCAGACATGGAAGAAAATCAGAACGTACTTCTATATTTCAATCTCATAGACTCTCGCTTTAAACTGATGACTGAAAATTATAGTGAATCCGGACATCTGCTTGGAAAAATGAATTACGAGGCATTGGAAACAAGCACAGATGACATGATCCAGTATTATTTTTATCTCTTCAACGGCATGTATCACTTTTACGAAAAAGACTTCATCGAGGCGATCAACTTCTACAGAATTGCAGAGAACAAGCTAAACAAAGTGCCGGACGAGATAGAAAGAGCTGAATTCCACTTTCAAACTGCGATTGCCTATTATGAAATCCGCCAGAACTTTTTCTCTTTAAATCATGCCGAAAAAGCACTCGAAAGCTTTAAAGCGCATGAAGGCTACACCAACCGAGTAATCAAATGTCACATGCTTTTCGCCATGAATAAGGTTGACCTTCAGGAATGGGAAGAAGCTTTTTCTCTATACAAACATGCCATACATCTCGCTTCCCAAAATAAAGACGGACACTCTGAAGGCTTAGGTCATTTCAATTTAGGCGTATGCTACGAAAAACAAGAACGCCTTGAAGAAGCTAAAGAACAATTTCAAAAAGCTTTGGCCATTCCTGCACATTGCGAATCCGTCTACTCCGTTCGCTCCATGTATATGCTAACTCGCGTTTTTTACAAATTAGGCTCAAATGAGCAAGCAAGGGAATGGGGAACTAAAGCACTTGCATATGCTCATGAAGTAAACGAAGAAGTATATAAAACCAAACTCAATCTCATATACTTTCTGTACGATGCAACCGATCCGGCATCCTTTGACTTAAGCATGAATGTACTCAAAGAAAAAAAGCTATGGGATGATGTGGCTGATTTATGTCAAATGGCTGCTTTTCATTTTAAAAAGCAGGATAACACCCGACTGTCATCTAAATACTTTGAGGAAGCTTGCACAGCTAAAGACCAAATATTACGGTTTACGGAGGCGTAATCATGAAAAAACGTACTGTCTTAATTACCGTTGCCATCCTTGGACTGCTTCTTCTATCGGGCAACCATTTCGGGACCAAAGAAAACGGATCACTAGGCATATCAAAGGATTTCCAAGTTGCCGAAAGAGGTGCACTCGGCTAAAAATAACAAGGCAGACTCTCAGAAGTCTGCTTTTTTTATTTTAAAATGCTTTAAATGCCCTTATATTCGATTTTAAGGACATCCCCTTCCATAAGGTCGTTTTTTTAATTAAAAGCCCTCAGAAACAAATCTGGGAATTCTCAGAGGTATTTCTCATTTCATCCCTCATGTTAGTATTAATAAAAAACCCGGAGGAACCAAAATTGAAAATCGAAACACTCTCTGAAGCAAAAAAGAAAATGAAAGAACTGCTCTCTGATCCGCAGCTCAACTTACCGCGGCATTATCCGGAACGAAGCCCCAAAGGAATCATTTTGCTCGATCAAAACAACGAGTTACATAAAGAATTAAAGTGACTTCATTGGGCTTTGCCCAAACCCACCAACGGACGGCCGTTGGATGCCAATATTTCAATCCCCCCAACCCCCCGCTTCTTCGGGGGGCTCCCTCGCCGGTTGGCGTCAAACAAACGGGTTTGTTTGAGTGCTGAAAGGGTTCTGGTGGCGCTGAGTGAGTCAACTCCTTAATCCTCCCTACGGTCCGGTTACCGTTGACTCACGCCAAAATCGCCCGCTTCCCATTTAGAGATAAGACAGCTCCAGCGCTTTTCGTATGTATTCTTCTTCTGTGATTTCTCCATGAAACCGCCTTTCTAAAAGCTTTTCCTCTTCTTCCGTCAGCACTAAGCCCTCAAAGCCAAGGGTTGCTCTTACATATCTCATCCCTGTTTCAAAATCAATTTCCCTCGTCATTTACATCCACTCCCCTTTATTCAATTTTATCACCCAGAAGAGCAAGGCAGGCGGGCGAATAAGGTCGCCCATTTGCCTGCCCCCGATGCACAATGAACAGGGTGAGCCTCGTTACTCCTCCCTGTTCAAAGCGCATCTTTTGCCTCCATTTCGGGTGCGTGACTCCCTGCCGGATCGTCCCGCAGCCCTCCATTTCAGCAAGCCATTTTGTCCTCGCTCGGAGCCTGCCCGAGCTGTGGAAAATGGCATTCCCCGCACCTGTTAGGTGGGAGAGGCGGAGTTAAAAGCGTCGGACACAATGTGTCCAACGCACTCCGCAAAAGGGATGGCACGCCCTCCCCCTTGACCCCCACCGTCCGACACTCTAAAATTGAGCTATTCACTCAATTTTGGAGGTCGAAAAAACATGGTCGCACGTCAAAAAGAATCCGTCCGACTCGACCCTGAAATCACTTCGCTCGGTCGCAAGCTCGCGAAGAAAGATTTCGGGTCGGAGAGCAAATTCGGACTGCTGATCGAACACGCCATCCGGGCGTATCACGCTCATCAAGTCCAACCTGTCGAAGCAAGCTCATTGCTGTCCGCAACGGAGCAAGCTCTGATCGACAGGATAGAAAAACGAGTCGAAGACATGGGAAAGCAAACCGTCGAGCGAGTCGGAAATCTCATTGCCAAATCCAGTTACGAAACCACTTACGGCAGTATCATGTTGGAACAAATATTTGATGACTATTTCGAAGATTACAACCCAAAACAACTCCGTGAACAAATGCGCGGCATCGCTGCTCAAAGAATGCGAACTCGGCTAGATAAAGAGTCAGCTCAAAAGATCAGCTCGCTGATGCAAGAAAACAAAAACCTAGAGGTCATGCAAGAAAAATTAATAAACATGAATAACGAGCAACAAGCAGAACTGGAGAAATACAAAAGAGCCTACCAAGAGTTGCGAAAGGACTATCAGGACGCCCAAGAAGAATCAATCAGCAGACTAAATCAGGTTGGAAATGCACAGCAACAGAATGACCAGCTACTCCGGAAAATACGCTCCCTGCAATCAGAGTCAGCCGAATATAAGAATCAAACGGAATACCTCGTTGCTAATTATTCTCGGCTTAAAAGCAATGAAAAGTTGCTTGAAGAGTACAAACAGGAGCGAAGATAATGGTCGCTCATGTGAAGTCACTCGGATTCGCCAGTCACAGCAAAGGCGGCAAGCCGATCACCCACATCAAAGAGCATATCAAGTACATAGAACTGGATCGAGAGCATCACCGGACACCGCCGGAGCTTTTTACAGCAGCGCAAGATATAATTCCACGAATTGAGTTTTTCAAAAAGCTGAATGAACAGCCAAAGCGTGGCGTAGTCGGTCATAAGCTCGTTATCTCATTAAGCGAAGATGAACAGGGACGGTTCGCCACCGACCTAAAGGAATTGGTCCGAGATACAATGAATCGCTTTGAGGGTAAACACAACGTCAAACTGGACTGGATAGCAGCCGTACACGATGACAAAGGACACCCTCACGCTCACATCGTCATCCGAGGATACAACCAGGACGGCAAACAAGTCGGCCTGTATCCTTCCCACTTGAAGGATCTGCAGACCTTTGCGGAACAGGAGAAAGAACGACAGTTTGAGAGATCCAAAGGCAAACGAAAAAGCCGCGATTTTCTGAGGGAACTTGCGGAGGAAAAGGAATACGAACCGGCTCTTCAGCCAATAGAAAAGAAGCGCAATCGGAACAAAGAGCAAAAACAGCAAGAAGAAAAACAGCGCCCTCAAAGGCGCCGTCGTGATTACGAAATGGAACGATAAAAGAGCAGGCTCCGGGCCTGCTCTTTTTTTATAAAGGGACGTCTTTCAAATCAACTTCTTCCCCGTTCTTAGTAGCATAGTCCAAAACAATTTTCCCTGATTTATTTCTGTAGAAGTAATAATCAACGTCAGAATCCCGCTTTAGGCTTACTCTTATTTGATTTTTAGCCGGAGGTTTTCGACCTTTATCATAGACTTTATCCAACGAGGAAACATCATTCTCAGAGACATTATGCTCTTTCAAATAAGTGTAAACACCATCTTCTAGTCTCTTTTTATCATACTGATTTTTCACAAAACCACCCACTATACCCAGAACGGCGATTACAAAAATAGTAATAATTACGTATTTTTTTCTCATTTTCCTCTTCACTTCCAATCTATTATCTATATAATGGAACTTGTGTAAATAATACCAAGGAGATGAATCGAATGAAAGCCTTATCAAAAGTTGTACTATCGTTGCTAGCTGTCTTATTGATTGCCTCTGCGTTTGCAACAACTTCACAGGCGGCTTACAAACCAAAAGCCGGTGACATCCTAATCACTAGTAAAAAGGTAACTGGTGCGCCGTTCGTCGGACATTCAGCTATCGTCACTGATGACGGAAGAGTCGCTCACATCAGTGGTCCGGGCGCAAAACCAATCGTTCGTAAATGGTCATCATGGAAAAAAGACTATCCAAAAATCAGAGTCGTTCGTCACAAAAATGCCAGCATCGCCAAGAAAGCAGGGAAATACGCTCGTACAAAAATTGTTCCACAAAAAGCATCTTATGCAGTCTACCCAACTCTATTATCTACTGGAACTCAATATTGCTCAAAACTAGTATTCCAAGCATATTTCTATGGCAACGGCAAAAAAAATCAGTTCAACTTCAATCCATATGTTCCGACAATACTTCCACCATATGACTTTAACAACAAAAAAATCTCCCCTAAATTCAGCAAAGTGTACTCAAATTATTAAGAAAGCAGGCTCTAAGCCTGCTTTTATTCTTTGATTATGTAATTCTTGATGCCTGGATGCCAGTAAGCCATAACTTCAAATGCTTCATTCGCCACCTCGTCATCTTCTTCCTCAATCTTGACGAGATCGCCGTCCTCCGCATCACCGAGGTTCAACTCCTTATG
>NZ_CP019626.1:3045000-4045581 GCF_001999205.1 Bacillus sp. 275 | reverse complement strand
TCTTTGGCGATGCGGGAGACGAGAGCCGTCGCTTTTAACGAATGGCCGCCCCGCTCAAAAAAGTGATCCCGGATGCCGACGGGGCCGTTTTTCAGCACCTCTTCCCAAAGGGCGCAAAGCTTCATTTCCGTGACGTTCCGCGGGGCGGTGTACGCCTGTCTGTCTGCCGCTCCGCCGGGAGCCGGCAGCGCGCGGCGGTCAAGCTTTCCGCTCGGCGTGACCGGCCATTCGCTCATCTCTATAAACTGAGCCGGCATCATGTAGACCGGAAGGCGTGTCGCAAGCTCCGCCCGCACGTCATCGCTTTCCCGTCCTTCGATATAGGCGTAAAGCGCGGTTTCGCCGTGTTCGGTCCGGGCGGTGACCGCCGCCTCACGAATGCCGTCGATGCGCCGGATCGCCGCTTCGATCTCTCCCGGTTCAATCCGGTAGCCGCGGACTTTCACCTGTCCGTCTGAACGTCCGAGCCATTCGACTAGGCCCTCTTCTGTCCAGCGTGCGATATCGCCCGTCTGATACATGCGCTCTCCCGGATAAAACGGATCATCGAGAAAACGCTCCTCCGTCAGCTCGGGCCGGTTCAGATAGCCCCGGGCCACCCCTGTCCCCGCGATGTACAGCTCTCCTGCCACGCCCGCAGGCTGGATGGTTCCTCCGCTATCTAATACATACAGACGGGCACCCGGAACGGGTTTTCCGATCGGAAGCCTTGTCCGTCCGCTGTCCCGTTTTCGGTCACAGACGTAAAACGCCGCATCAACCGTCGCTTCCGTCGGCCCGTAGCCGTGAATGAGCACGGTCTCCGGCAGAAGATCGGCAAACCGGGCAGCCGTAAGCGGTGAAAGAGCTTCCCCTCCGGCAAACACGCGTGTCAAGGTTCTGCCGAGGCGTGTTCTTGTTTCCGCAGGCTCTGTTTCCAGCGCATCTAAAAAGCTGTTGACCATCGCCGGAATAAAATGCGCGGTCGTCACCTTTTCTGAGGCAAACGCTTCAATCATCCGCACAGGATCTTTCTCCCAGCCGGCAGGAAGCAGATACACGGAGGCGCCGGACATCGTCCACCAAAACAATTGCCAGATGGAAGCGTCGAAAGAAAAGGATGATTTCAGAACGATAATATCCTCTTCCGTCAACGGGAACTGCCCTTGCATCCCTGATAAAAAGGCGGCGGCCTGACGGTGTTCAACAGCTACTCCCTTCGGTGTTCCCGTCGAACCGGACGTATAAATGATATAAGCGAGCGAATCGCTATCCGCTTCGTCAGAGACAGCCCCTGTCTCCGCCTCACTTGTCAGAGCGGAAAGAGACACTTCTAGCGTTTCTCCGGAAAAACCGGAAACGGATAATCCCGGCTGTGCAAGCAGGAGACAGGCGCCGCAGTCATCGAGCATATAGCGCAGCCTGTCCTCAGGATACTCCGGGTCAAGCGGCACGTAGGCGCCGCCCGCTTTTAACACGGCAAGCACTGAAACCACCATCTCCGGCGAGCGTTCAGCGAGCACGCCGACCATGCTTTCTTTGCGGACGCCTTTTTGGCGGAGCCGAACGGCGAGCCTGTCTGTGTACTGGTCAAGCTCAGCGTACGTTAGCATACCGCCCGGAAAACGGAGCGCCGGACGATGCGGCGAAAGCGCGGCGCGGCGGGCAAACAGCCCGTGAAGCGTCGGAGCCGGCGGTTCAACCGTTTCTGTACGGTTAAACGCATCAAGCATATTTCTGGCTTCACACGCATCCAGCAATGCGATCTCGGAGGCGCTCATTTCAGGGTCGGAAATGACTGACTTCATCATATGCCGTAAAAATGTTTCAATATTCTTCATAAAAACACGATCGTATATACCGGTATCAAAGTTTAAGCGGATATAAAGAGAATTTCCCGGAATCACCTTTATGCTGCATCCGTAGTTTGTGACTTCCTCCATCGAGAAATCTTCTACCGCAAAATCAAATGAACCGGCCTGACTCACATTTTCAATTTCACGCTGGGCCGGCACATTTTCAAACACGATAATGTGGTCAAACAGCGCTTGTTTCAGAGGGCTTTGCGCCTGAATGTCATACAGCGGATAATAGCTGTACGCTTCTGCTTGCAGCGTCTCCTGCTGCAAATGCCTGACGAGTTCCAGAAAAGAAAATGAACCGCTTTTCACCCGCACGGGAATCGTATTAATAAACAGCCCCACCATTTTTTCCACGCCTGCGAGATCCGACGGCCGGCCGGAAACGACAGAACCGAAAACGGCGTCATCACAGCGGCTGACACGCTGCAGCAAAATGCCCCACAGTGCCTGGAACACTGTATTCAGCGTTGCTCCCGCCCTTGCCGCAATGTTCTTCAGCTCATTTGTCTGCTCTTCAGAAATAGTGAAAACCGCCTGCTCAAGTTCGCCATTTGGTTCCGCGGATTTTTTCGGAAGAGACGCCGATTGCTCAAGATCGGCAAGTCTCGTTTTCCAAAAAATCTCGGCTTCTTTACGATCCTGCTTCATGAGCCATTTAATATACTTACCATATGGCTGAACAGGCTCGAGAGACGGGAGCCGCCCGTCTCCGAGAGATTGATAGATCATCAGAAATTCCTTCATGACAATCCCGAAGCACCAGCCGTCCATGACGATATGATGATGGCTCCAGATACAAACATAGCGTTCAGGCGCTTTTTTCAAAATGGAGACTCTCATGAGAGGGTCTGATTGCAAATCAAAGCCTTTATCTTTATCTTCTTTTCTGAACCGGTCGGCATATTTGTCTTGTGCCTTCTCGTCCAAATGAGAAATATCATGAAACTGAACGCGGCTCGGCCTGTTTTTCAATACGACTTGGCGGGGCTTCGCCACATTCTTATGAATAAATGTCGTACGGAAAATATCGTATCGTTCAAAAACAGCATCTATACTTTTTTGGAATCGTTCCCGGTCAAGCTGTCCGTTGATCGTAAACACCGCTTGTTCGAAGTAGGCTCTTGAGTCATGATCCAACAGAGAATGAAAAAGCATGCCCTCCTGCATAAAAGATAAAGGATATATATCTTGTATTTCCGGTTGCTGCCCCATTGCGCCACTCCTTTTCTATAGTTTGTTGACGGCCCCCATAATGTCACTCAGATCTTCCAGCGTTAACTCCTCGTCACTGAAATCAGCGGCGCTCCATTCACGCTCCTCTTTGCCTGTGCAATGCGAGATGATCTGCTTGAGAAAGGCATGAAAATATCCCGTCAAAACTTCAATCGTTTCTTTTTGATACTGAAAACGGTTGTACACGACATACATGCTGAGACATTCCGACGATACGGAGCCGCTGATATCAAGTGTGTACGGACGTTCCCAGTCCGGGCTGACTTCATTTCCCGCTTTTACGGGAGAAACACCAAAGCCGCTTGAACGGATTTCACGGTCAAACTGTCCCAGATAGTTAAAACTGATTTCAGGAGAATCGGATTCCGTCTCTTCCCAGAGTTTGATTATATATTTCAGCACTCCGTATCCCGCACCTTTATGCGGAATGCGGCGCATCATGTCTTTTGTCCGCTTAATGTGATAGCCGAGCCGCTCGCCGTCATCAGCCTGATCTTGAAAACTTGCGTCAACCAATACCGGATAAATTGACGTAAACCAACCGATGGTTCTGCTGATATCAAGATGCTCCAAGTGCTCTTCCCTTCCGTGGCCTTCCATGCTGATTTTGAATGTCTCGTTTCCGGTCCATCTGTTCAGCGCAAGGCTTAACGCGGCAAGCAATAATTCACCCGTCTCTGTTGTGTATGCTCTGTTCGCTTCCGTTAACAGCTGCTCAGTCTCCTGTTTTGTCAATGTAACGGTCATCACATCTGTATCTTTCAGAAGATTGGAAGAGATGCGGGCATCTTTCGGAAGCGGTTCGACCGCCGCTTTTTCTCTTTCGGACCAGTAGTCTGCTTCCTGTAACAGCCGGCGGCTTTTTGCATAATCAGAGATTTGCTTCGCGTAAGTCTGATAGGAATCGGTTTTTGCCGGAAGCGCGGTTTCTTTTCCTTCGAGCGCCTGCCTGTAGCACGCGGTGAGATCTTCAAATAAAATCCGCCATGATACACCGTCAATGACAAGGTGATGAATGGAAAGCAGCAGATGATCGCCATCATTAGCGTGAAATAATCCGACAGCTACGAGCGGCCCCGTCTCCAGCCGAATGGAAGTTTGAATACGGGCGGCCGCCTGTTCAATTGCGGCGTGCTCCTCTTGTAATGACCCTTTCCCTCTCACGTCATGCGTTTCAAACGTAAAGAGTTCTTCTTCAGAAAGGTTTTCCGCTCTGTTGTATTGAGTCACCGATCCGTTTTGCGTGCCGCATACGATCCGTAATGCGTCATGATGAACCGCGAGCTGTGCCAGCGCTTTTCTCATAGCAGATTCATTGATTCTGTCCGCACTGCGGAGCATTACGGACTGATTAAAATGATCATGCGGCAATGATTGCGACAAGAACCAGTGCTGGATCGGCGTCAGCGGCACGTCTCCCGTGACGGGAGCCTGATCAATCACGCGGCGGACTTTCCGGAGCCGCATCGATACTTCTCCCAGTGTCTGATGCTCGAACAGCTCGCGGACGGTCGTTTCATAGCCCTGCTGTTTCAGCCTCGCACATACTTGCAGCGCTTTAATCGAATCCCCGCCGAGATGGAAGAAATGAGCATTGGGGCCGAGGCCTTCAACACCTAAGAGTTCTTCCCAAATGTCAGCCATCATTTCTTCAGTTTCATTTCTCAGGCTGATATCATCTCCAAGGCTATCATTTAATTCAGGCTGCGGGAGCGCCTTCTCGTCCAGCTTCCCATTCGCCGTCAGAGGCAGTTCATCAAGCTCTATCAAGCGGGCGGGAATCATATATTCCGGCAGAAAAGCTCTGAGGGAGGCCTGAATCTCTGCTTCTTTTATCTTTTCGTTCCCGTGTAAGACCGCGTATGCGTAAATGGAGTGCTGACCGTGCTGATCAGCACGTGTGATCACGGCGGCCTCTTTCACGGAGGAAAGCTCTTGCAGCGCTGATTTAATTTCTCCCAGCTCAATTCTGTGGCCTCTGACTTTTACTTGCGCATCTTTCCGCCCGACATATTCCAGCTCGCCATTTGAGAGCCTTTTGGCGATATCACCCGTCCGGTAGAGCCGCATGCCGGAAACGTGCGGATTCGTGATGAAACGGGAGGCGGTTAAATCATCCCTGTTTACATATCCTCTCGCGACGCCTTCCCCGCCGATATAAAGCTCACCGGGAATTCCGATCGGCTGCGGATTCATATAGGCGTCCATAACAAAAGCATGAAGGGTTTCCAGCGGTCTGCCGATATTGCTTTTGTTTCTCTCAATATCATCCATATTCAGTTTTTTGCATGTGACGTGAACCGTGGTTTCCGTAATACCGTACATATTAACAAGCTCCGTTTCCGGGTACTTCTCTTTCCAGCTTTTCAGCATGCCGGGCTGAAGCGCTTCTCCGCCGAAAATGACATATCGAAGCTTCAGCTTGTCCGTATGCCCGGCCTCTTCATGAATGAGTCCGGAAAAAGCCGTCGGCGTTTGGTTCAGCACCGTTACACCTTCACTTTGCAGCAGCTGCCGGTACAAATGCGGATCACGGGCTGTGTCTTTCGGCACGATAACTACCTTTCCGCCGTATAAGAGCGCGCCGAATATTTCCCAGACAGAAAAATCAAAGCAATAGGAATGGAACAGCGTCCAGACGTCTTCAGAGCCGAAATCAAACGGCAGTCCTTTATGTGTGATAAGGCTGATGACATTGCGGTGTTCCGTCATAACGCCTTTCGGTTTTCCGGTTGTGCCCGATGTATAAATCACGTAAGCCGGCTGTTCAGGCGTTATCATTTCTTTCGTTCTGTCTGCTGAAACGGATTCAGGCTTATCGATGTATAAAACCGGCAGCCCGTCCATTCCGGATATCCCAAGACCCGATTGCGTCAACAGAACACGCGCGCCGCTGTCAGTCAGCATAAATGAAATCCGCTCGTCCGGATAGTCAGGATCAATCGGCAGATAAGCTCCTCCCGCTTTTAAAATACCGAGAATCCCAATCAGCATATCCGGAGATCGTTCGGTCATAATTCCGACAATCTGTCCGGAGCGGATGCCGTTTTCCGACAGCATATCGGCGATTCGATCCGCCTTTTCATTGAGCTCGCGGTAGGTGAGACGCTCATCAGACATGACGGCTGCAATTTGATCCGGCATTTTTTCCGCCTGTGCTTCAAATAAACTGACAATCGTTTCATGCCTCGGATACTCCGCCGTTTGATTTTCCGCTTGAAGAAGCATCTGCCGCTCGTTTATGCCCAGCAAATGAATGTCAGACAGCTTCCGCTCATCATCCGATGCGATTTGTCCTAAAAGCTCTTTAAAATGACCAGCCCACCGTTCAATCGTATCTTTTTCAAACAACGCGGTACTGTATTCAAAATAAAAATCCAGTGAGCCATCCGGCCGTTCCTCGGCATGAAGCGTCAAGTCGAATTTTGAAATGTCATGCTTCACTGCATGTGAAGAAACGGATAAGCCCGGAAGGTTCACTTCGAAATCATCACTGTTTTGCAAAACGAGCATGGCATCAAACAGCGGATTGCGATTGACTTCCCGGTGTGTATCAAGCTTTTGGGCAAGTTCTTCAAACGGGAAGTCCTGATGTTCGGCCGCGCCGAGGGCGAGCATTTTCACCTCTTCTAAATAAGCGCGGAATGTCTTATCCCCTTTCGGCCTGCTTCTCATTGCCACGGTATTTACAAACATGCCGATGACCCCGTCAAGCTCAGCGCGGCTTCTGCCGGCCGCAGGTGAACCGACGACAATGTCTTCCTGCCCGCCCAATTTAGAAAGGAACAAGGAGTAGCTTGCCAAAAGAATCATATACAGTGTCGAACCCGTCTCATCCATGAGCCGGCGCAAGTTCTCCGCCCTTTCCTTTTGAAGGCGCGTTCGAACAACGGACCCGCTGAAATCAGGAAGCTGCGGGCGCTTTTTATCGAGCGGCAGATCAAGAACGGGAATGTTTTCCCCGATCGCATCCAGCCAATAACGCTCATGTCTTTTGAATTCTTCAGCGGCAAACCGCTCATGCTGCCAGACGGAAAAATCTTTGTACTGGAGTTTTAACGGCCGCAACTCTTTTCCTCTGTACAAATCCGTCAATTCTTGAATCAGAACACTCATTGACACACCGTCTGCGATAAGATGATGCATATCAAGCAGCAGAAAATGACGTTCTTCAGTAACTTTGGCTAAAGTCACTCTCAAAAGCGGCGCTTTTTCCACGTCAAACGGTTTGACGAAAGTTTCCATCACCTCTTGAAGAAGGTTCCCGGATGGCATGTGAATCTCTGTGAGGTCAAGATCGACATGTGCATGTATGTGCTGCATCGGCTCCCCGTTTCGTAAAACAAATGATGTGCGTAACGCTTCATGCCTTTGTAACAGCGCTGAAAAGGCTTCGTGCAGCCGATCCCGGTTGAGTCTGCCGCTCAGTTCCAGACAAGCGGGCATATGATAGCCCGTACTGTCCGCTGCAAGCTGATGAAGGGCATAGAGCCTTTTTTGCGCAAAAGATAGCGGGTACAAGTCCTTTGCCACAGCAGGCGTGATTTCTGCATATTCTCCTCTTTTCCTCTGTTCAAGGAAGCGGGCCATGCTCTCGATGGTCGGATGTTCAAAAACATGGCGGACGGCAAGTTCAATTTGGAGCCGTTTATGTATGTTTGAAACAAGCGACGCGGCTTTCAGCGACTGTCCGCCGATTTGGAAGAAATCATCTCTCATACTGATATGTTCCCGTTTCAGCACTTCTTGCCAAATAGACAGCAGCTCAGTCTCAAGCATTGTGCGCGGAGCTTGATAATCACCGGTTCTCTCAGCTTCTTTCGGCTCAGGAAGTGCGGCCCGATCAAGTTTTCCGCTCACAGACAGCGGCATTTCCGTCAATTTCGTAAAGCTTCCCGGTATCATATAAGCAGGTAATCTCCCGGCCAATTCGGCATGAGGGTCAAATGTCACACCCGCGTTTTGCAGTACGACATAAGCTGCAAGCTCCTGTTCCCCGTCCGCCGTTTTGCGCACGGTGACTGCCGCCTCTTTTACCCCGGACAGACTTCTGAGTGCCGTTTCAATTTCTCCTAATTCAATTCTGTAACCTCTTACCTTCACCTGATCGTCAAAGCGTCCCATATATTCAATCGTTCCATCCGGTAAAAATCGGGCTGCATCTCCCGTTCTGTACAGCCGTTCACCTTCACGAAACGGATGAGGGGTAAAGACTTTGTCCGTCAGCTCTTTTTGCTGAAAATATCCGTCCGCCAGACCTTTTCCGGAAATACACAGTTCACCGACGGCTCCGACCGGCTGCAGCCGATCTCCGTGCATCATATAGACAGAAGTGTTGGCGATCGGGCGTCCGATCGTAATCCGGCTGCTTTTTTGCAGGTTGCGCAGAATCGTCGTGGCCACACTGTTTTCCGTCGGGCCGTATTCATTCAGCAGCTCGGCATTCGGGCATATGCCGCGGCTCGCTTCCACGATATCAGGAGTGGCCGCTTCCCCGGCAAATGTCACCGCCCGAAGTGTCTCTGCATCTTTTTTCGTCAGCGAATCAAGCAGAACGCGATACAGAGACGGAACGATCAGAAGATGGCTCACTCCGTGGCGGGTGATTTTCTGTTTTATTGAAAGGACGTCTTTCGCATCATCTTCATCAGTTAACAATACACAGGCGCCCGACAGAAGCGGAGTGAAAAGACTCGTTAATGACCCGTCAAATACGTATGAAAAAAGATGAAGCGCTATGTCCCCTTCTGTCATCCCGTATTCTTCACGCCGCCATTGCAATGTATTGCTGATCGCTTTGTGTTGTACAAGCACCCCTTTCGGCCGGCCTGTCGTTCCGGAGGTGTAAATGACATACGCCCAATTTCCGCTGTCAGATACCGGCAGAAGCGGTGCGGTCTGCTGGGAAACCGTTTCCTCCATGATGACGACGCTGCCCTTGAAATGCGGCGGAATGAGGGGGAGCAGGTCCTTTTCGGTCACGAGCAGTGAGGCTTCACTGTCTCTCAGTAAAAATGAAATCCGTTCAGGCGGGAATTCCGCATCAATCGGCATATAGGCGCTGCCCGACTTCCAAATTCCGAGCAGAGCGGCAACCGTACTCATTGATCGGCGCAGCATAACAGCGGTGATCTGGTCGGGGCGTGCGCCTTTTTCCCTTAACGCATGCGCAATCTGATTCGCCCGCTGATTTAATTTCTTGTAGCTCCAGCTTACCCCGTTATATCTCAACGCCTCTTGGTCAGGCGTTTTTGCCGCCTGTTCTTCAAACAGCCCATGAACGGTTGTCTCAGGGTACGGACGGTTCGTTTCGTTAAACGAATGAATCAAGGCTTCTTCCTCCGGAGGCACGAGACTGATGCTTGATAAAAGCCTGTCCGGATCTTCCGTTACACAGGAGATGACCTCCAGAATATGCCCTTTGATCCGTTTCATGTCTTCCCGATCGTAGATGCCCGCATTGTAGCTGAATTTCACATAAAACTCTTCTCCCGGAACGATAACGACGTTAAGATCGTAATTGGTTTCTTCCGCCATCGAAAAGTTTTCAAGTGAGAGCGCACTGCTTTCGGTTTGCTTCCAGCCGTTTACCGCAGTCTGCATCTGAACCGGATAATTCTCAAAAACCAGGATGTGGTTCAAGAGATCTTTTTGCAGACCGCTTTCGTTTTGGATGTCATAAAGCGGATAATAGCTGTGCTCTTCCGCAGCGAGTGACTCTTTTTGCACCTTTTTGAGAAGAGAAGAAAAAGTCATATCCCCAGCCGCGCGCACCCTTACCGGCACGGTATTGATAAACAGTCCGGCCATTGATTCGATGCCGGCGATAGCTGACGGCCTGCCGGAAACAACTGAACCGAATACCGCATCTTCAGTGCCGTTGTAACGATGGAGAAGCAGTCCCCAAATGCTCGTAAATAAAGTATTCAGCGTGACCCCGGTGCTTCGGGCAATGTCTGTCAGCTTTTGCACGGTTTCAGACTCAAGGGAAAATTGAAAATGCTCAGATGCATAACCGTTTTGCGCCGGCTTATTCTTCGTTTGCGGAACGGAAACGACTTCTCCGTAATCTTCCAAGCAGCGCGACCAGAACGCTGACGTTTCTTCTTTATTCCGGCTTCGGAGCCATTTGATATAAGAGCTGTACGGAGCCGGACTGCCGAGGTTTACAGGCCGCCCGTTCCGGTTCGCATAATACATGCTGAAGAAATCTTTCAGCACAATGCCCAAGCTCCAGCCGTCCATCATAATGTGATGGTGAGTCCAAACGCATGTATGGCGGTTTTCTCCCGTTTGAAAAAGAGTCAGGCGCATTAAGGGGCCTTTTTGCAGATCAAAGCCCTTATTCCGGTCGGTTTCCTTGAATTCCTTAATGATGCTTTGCTGCCGTTCTTCCGAATAGTCTGAAATGTTCTCAGTCTGTACGGCTGTGTCACGGCGTGAAAGAACAACCTGCTGCGGTCCTTCAAGGTCAGGCACTTCTTTTATGAAAATCGTTCTGAAAATATCATAACGGCTGACAAGCATATCCAGACTTTTTTGGAATGTATCAATGCATAAATCCCCGCTGACTGTAAATGAAATCTGCTCGACATATGCGTTTGATCCGGAATCCAGAAGCGAATGAAACAGCATGCCTTCCTGCATATATGATAAAGGGTAAATATCTTGAATTTCTGTCGCTTGTGTCACGAATGCCACACACCTTTTTATGAAATTAAAGTCCTTTTACGAGATCTTCAATGCTTGATAGTGCTTGAGCGGTCAATTCTGTATGGCTGTAATCCGTTAATGTTTTTTCCCGCTCTTTTTTGCCGGAACAGTGGGCGATGGTGTCCTCGATGTGAGTATGGAAACGATTCATGAAGAACTCGATTGCCCCCGGTGCAAATACATCGGTATAAACGGCTTTTACCTCCAATTGCCCGGCCGCCACCATCGCGTTAATATCCAAATCAAACTCGCGGATGCGCCCGGCCGCTATATCATGCTGCGGCTTGAACGGTGACATCTTCAGCGTTCCTTCAAGACCGTCAAACGCACCGAGATAGTTAAAGCTTATTTCTGGGTCTTTATAAAGAATGTTTCGCGAATATCTCAGCAGCCCGTAGCCGGTTCCGTGATGAGGAACCCGTCTCATCATGTCTTTTACCGTCTTTATGCGGTGCGCGGTTTTTTCGCCTGAGCCGCCCGGCACTCTCATATCCAAAAGCACCGGGTAAACAGATGTAAACCAGCCTGCCGTTCTTGACATATCAATGTCAGGAATATGCCCCTGGCGTCCGTGCCCCTCAGTGCTGATCAGCATCTGTTCGGAACCCGTCCAATCATGAAGCGCCATTCCAAGCGCCGTTAAAAGCAATTCATGAACATCCGTTCCGTATGCCTGCTGTGTTTCCAACAGCAGCTGCTTCGTGACTTCGCTGCTTAATATCCACGATGCCGTGCGCGCGTTTTCCTGCAATCGTCCGGCGTTTTCATCAGTTATTTTCGGCAGCGGCGCTGTTTCACCAGACATCACGCTGTCCCAGTATGCGGCTTCCTCCAGCAATGCTTTGCTTTTGGAAATGTCAAAAAGTTCTTCAGCGTATTTGATATAAGAATCGCTTTTCGGCGGCAGTTCGATTTGTTTGCCTTCCAACGCCTGCTGATAAGCTGTCTGCAGATCTTCAAGCAATATCCTCCATGACACGCCGTCCACGATAAGATGATGAATCGTTATAAGAAGATGGTCGGCTTCCTTCTGCCGAAACACTCCGAGATGAAGCAGAGGCCCTTGATCAAGACGCATAGCCTGCTGTATTTCTTTTTCCTCGGCGGCTATCCGTTTTTCCGGCTGTGTTTCTTCTGAAAGATCTATGACGTTAAGCGTGAAGATTTCTTCATGCTGCTTTGTGATTCCGCGGTTATATTGAACAACTTCCCCATGCTCATTTTCAGTGAAAGTCATTCGCAGCGCATCATGATGTTCTGTCAGCGCGCAAACCGCCTGATACAGCGCATCTATTTCGAGGCTGTCTTCACTGCACAGCATGACCGCTTGGTTATAATGAAGCTCAAATGCACCCGGCTCCTCAAAAAATCTCTGCTGGATCGGTGTCAGCGGAGCGCTTCCTTCTATCGGCCCCTGATCAGCCGTTGCAACAGCCGGCGTGAGGTGCTTCGCGAGTTCTGCAATCGTCGGGAACTGAAACAAATCGCGGATCGACATGTTCCAGCCTTCTCCGGCGAGTCGGGCTGACACTTGAAGCGCCTTAATGGAATCTCCCCCAAGCTCAAAGAAAGAGTGATGAATTCCCGCTTTCTGAATATGAAGCACATCTTCCCAAATCCGGCATAACATCGCCTGTTTTTCATCGCCGGGCGCGACAAATGCCTGTGATGAATGTATCTCTTCTGCCGGCAATGCCGATTTATCAAGTTTGCCGTTCAGTGTCAGGGGCATGCTGTCTAAACCGATAATATGGGACGGCATCATATAAGCCGGGAGCTCCTGCATAAGAGACTGGCGAAGTGATGAGATATCGGCCTCTTTAGGAACGATGTATGCCGCTAATCGGGCTTGTCCTTCGGCATCTTTCATCACGGTAACAGCCGCTTCTTTGACTTGATCGTGTTTCAAAAGCACACTTTCAATTTCTCCCGTCTCAATTCTGTAGCCTCTGATTTTTACCTGCTTATCAATCCGCCCTTGAAAACGAAGAGTACCATCCGGCAGCCAGCAAGCCTGATCTCCGGTTCTATAAAGCGTTTCTCCCGTTTGTAACGGGTCACTGAATGCGTCCTCTGTCAGCGCAGGCTGTCCCCAATATCCTTTGGCGACGCCGGCGCCCCCGATATACAGCTCTCCGAAAACGCCGATCGGCTGGACCTGTTTGTCTTTGTTTAAGACGTACATTTGTACATTCGGAAGCGGAACACCGATCGGCACATCATCTTCCCGCGGCTTTTCGCTCATTTCGGCTTCATAATACGAAGAATCAATTGTCGCTTCTGTTACACCGTAGCTGTTAATGATCCGCATTTCTTTTCCGAAGCGTTCATGAAGCGTATAAAAATCTTGCGACTTGATCATATCTGAACCCAGTACCAGTATATTTACACTTTGCAGCGCGAGCTTCCGGCGATATATATATTCCATAAACGGAACAATCAGCGCGGGTGTCGACTCCATAAACGTGATACGGTGCTGATCAATGAGCCGATAAAGCTGTTGCGACTCAAGCCGGACGTCATCCGGACAAATGACAAGCGTTCCCCCGTTTAGCAGGGCGCGTGCAAGATCCCCTGAAAATACATCAAATGAGAAACTCGCCATCTGCAGCACTCTGACTGGTTTACGATCAAGCTCATAAATTTTTCGCCATGCAAGTGCTGCATGCGTAAAGCTGCGATTTCTGACTTCGACTCCCTTCGGCGTTCCCGTTGTTCCCGAAGTATATATGATATATGCAGTATCATCCGGAGACGCTGCCGGCTGTATATTCTTTGCACAAATATCATATTGATCTTCATGATCAAGCTGAATGAGAAATAAATTGTGATCCGTCAGCTGTGAAGCAAGTTCTTTGTATTCTGACTGCACCATCAAGACGGATGCCGCGCTGTCTTTTAATAAATAGCGAATCCGTTCCTCAGGATAATGGGAGTCAACCGGTATATACGCCCCTCCCGATTTCATGACGGCAAGAACACTGACGATTGCTTCAATCGAACGGTTTGCCAATATAGCTGCTCTTTTTCCCGGACCTAATCCATTTTTGTGTAATGTTCGCGCAAGCCGATTTGCCCGCTCATTAAGCTGCGAATAGCTGATCTGTTGTGTTCCTTCAATAACAGCGGTCTGATGAGGCGTTTCTTCTGCTTTCTCTTCAAACAGCTGGTGAAACAGTTTGTGTTTTTCCATGAATTCAGTTTGTGTGTTATTAAACTCAATCAGTAACTTTTGTTTTTCTTCTTCATCCAAAATGTCAGCTTTCGATAGTGTGACTTCCGGTTCGGCGGCAACATGGCGCAAGAGATTCAGTAAGTGGCCCATCCAGCGTTCAATCGTTTCTTTCATAAAAAGCTCGGTGCTGAATTCCATTTCAAAGCGGATGTTTCCATCGGATTCAGCCGCTGATAAGGTCAGGTCAAAACTTGATACATCATGTTCGGTATGTTCTGATCGTGACGCCTTCAGACCGGCCAGATTTATTTCCTCTCGCTCCATATTCTGAAGAATAAACATCGCATCAAACAGCGGATTGCGGCTCATGTCCCGCTGCACGCCGAGCCGTTCCACAAGCTCTTCAAACGGATAGTCCTGATGCTCATACGCTTCAAGCGCGGCTTGGCGGACTTCCGCCAAATAATCAGTAAACCGTTTGTCTCCTTTCGGCTCCGTTCTGATGGCCAGCGTGTTGACGAACATGCCGAGAATCGGTTCAAGGTCTTTGTGCGGGCGCCCGGCAATCGGCGAGCCGACGATGATGTCTTCCTGCCCGCTCAATCTCGCGAGTAACGTATTGTACGCGGCGAGAAGCACCATATACAAAGTGGAGCCGTGATCCCGGGCGATGCGGTGAAGGCCGGATGCCGTTTCAGCGTCAAGCGTGCACGATACGCTGCCGCCCGCAAAGCTTCTGACAGCCGGACGGGGCTTGTCAGCCGGGAGCTCAAGCACCGGAAGCTCTCCTTCAAGCCGCTTCAGCCAATACGCTTCCTGCTTCTGATATCCTTCTTTCTCCTGAAATGACCGCTGCCAGACGGCATAGTCTTTATATTGGAGGCGCATCGGCGCAAGCGAACGGCCTGCGTACAGCTCGCCGAATTCTTTAATCAAGGTGTTGACGGACACACCGTCAGAAATAATATGATGCATATCCGTTAATAAAAGATGGCGTTCGTCCGATTCTTTCACGAGGGCCGCACGGAAGAGCGGCGCTTCCTCCAGACAAAACGGCCGGACGAATGCGTCAGCTGACTCGGCCTCATCCAGCTGAAACGGTACGCTGTCATGGATGCGCTGCACCGGTTCGCCGTCAGGCCCCGTTTCAAAGGACGTTCTAAGCGACTCATGCCGCTCCACAAGCCGCCGGAACGTCTCCTCCAGCCGGCCGCGATCGAGCGGGCCCGTCAGTTCCAGCACAGCCGGCATATTGTAGCCGACACCGCCGTCTTCAAGCTGCTGGAGCACATACATCCGTTTCTGCGCCGAAGACACCGGATAGGTGTCCTGTGTTTGCGCAGGCTGAATCGCTTCATACGGGCTCTCTTCCAAGTCCTGAATGACCGAAGCGAGCTCTTCCACCGTCGGCCGGGCGAAGATGTCCTGTAACGGCACCTGAACACCGAATTCTTTGGCGATGCGGGAGACGAGAGCCGTCGCTTTTAACGAATGGCCGCCCCGCTCAAAAAAGTGATCCCGGATGCCGACGGGGCCGTTTTTCAGCACCTCTTCCCAAAGGGCGCAAAGCTTCATTTCCGTGACGTTCCGCGGGGCGGTGTACGCCCGTCTGTCTGCCGCTCCGCCGGGAGCCGGCAGCGCGCGGCGGTCAAGCTTTCCGCTCGGCGTGACCGGCCATTCGCTCATCTCTATAAACTGAGCCGGCATCATGTAGGCCGGAAGGCGTGTCGCAAGCTCCGCCCGCACGTCATCGCTTTCCCGTCCTTCAATATAGGCGTAAAGCGCGGTTTCGCCGTGTTCGGTCCGGGCGGTGACTGCCGCCTCACGAATGCCGTCAATGCGCCGGATCGCCGCTTCGATCTCTCCCGGTTCAATCCGGTAGCCGCGGACTTTCACCTGTCCGTCTGAACGGCCGAGCCATTCGATAAGGCCGTCTTCTGTCCAGCGTGCGATATCGCCCGTCTGATACATGCGTTCTCCCGGATAAAACGGATCAACGACAAAGCGCTCCTCCGTCAGCTCAGGGCGGTTCAGATAGCCCCGGGCCACGCCGGTCCCTGCGATGTACAGCTCTCCTGCCACGCCCGCAGGCTGGATGGTTCCTCCGCTATCTAATACATACAGACGGGCACCCGGAACGGGTTCTCCGATCGGAAGCCTTGTCCGTCCGCTGTCCCGTTTTCGGTCACAGACGTAAAACGCCGCATCAACCGTCGCTTCCGTCGGCCCGTAGCCGTGAATAAGCATGGTCTCCGGCAGAAGATCGGCAAACCGGGCAGCCGTAAGCGGGGAAAGAGCTTCCCCTCCGGCGAACACGCGTGTCAGTGTTCTGCCGAGGCGTGTTCTTGTTTCCGCAGGCACTGTTTCCAGCGCGTCTAAAAAGCTGTTGACCATCGCCGGAATAAAATGCGCGGTCGTCACCTTTTCAGAAGAAAAAGCTTCAATCATCCGCACAGGATCTTTCTCCCAGCCGGCCGGAAGCAGATACACGGAGGCGCCGGACATCGTCCACCAAAACAATTGCCAGATGGAAGCGTCGAATGAAAAGGATGATTTCAGCACGATAATATCCTCTTCCGTTAACGGAAACTGCCCTTGCATCCCTGATAAAAAGGCGGCGGCCTGACGGTGTTCAACAGCCACTCCCTTCGGTGCTCCCGTCGAACCGGACGTATAAATGATATAAGCGAGCGAATCGCTATCCGCTTCTTCAGAGACAGCCCCTGTCTCCGTCTCGCCTGTCAGAGCAGAAAGAGACACTTCTAGCGTCTCGCCGGAAAAACCGGAAACGGATAACCCCGGCTGTGCAAGCAGGAGACAAGCGCCGCAGTCATCGAGCATATAGCGCAGCCTGTCCTCAGGATACTCCGGGTCAAGCGGCACGTAGGCGCCGCCCGCTTTTAACACGGCAAGCACTGAAACCACCATCTCCGGCGAGCGTTCAGCGAGCACGCCGATCATGCTTTCTTTGCGGACGCCTTTTTGTCGGAGCCGAGCGGCGAGCCTGTCCGTGTACTGATCAAGCTCGGCGTACGTCAGCATACCGCCCGGAAAACGGAGCGCCGGACGATGCGGCGAAAGCGCGGCGCGACGGGCAAACAGCCCGTGAAGCGTCGGAGCCGGCGGTTCAACCGCTTCTGTACGGTTAAACGAAGATAACACCCGTTTCTTTTCTTTTTCATCCGCCATATCAATATGCCGAATCAGCCGGTCTGGATTTCTAACGGCATTTTCAACGATCGTCAGCAAATGAGTTTGAATACGTTTAATCGATTTTTCAGTAAATAAAGCGGATTGGTAATCAAAATTCAGCTCAATCAATCCCGTATCTGTCCGCTCCTTAATTAAAATGGAGAGCTCGTTTGCGGTATGTCCGCTGAAAAACATGGCCGTTTCATAATCGAAACCGTCTGCCTTACGCCACTCAAGCGGCTGATACTGCATCGAAATACCGATGATATTTTGCAGGTCATGATGAGTCTGCCTTAATTCATTCACAAAAAGATTGTAAGGATATTTCTGGTGCCGCATAACAGACAGCTGCTCTTTTCCTACGCTGCGGACAAAGGACAGGAACTCTGCATCAGGATCTGCCGTCATTCTGATCGGCAGTGTGCTGACGAACATGCCGAGCATATCCTTTTCGAGCCTGGAGCCCCGGTTTCCGTAATAAGTGCCGATGGCAATATCCTTTTTAGCCGTCAGACGGCTGATGCATATGTATAACGAAGCCATAAACAGAGAGATGATGCTGATATTATTTTCTTTGCAAAAAAGCCGGATTGATTGTTCTAAGGAGTGAGAAAGAGTGATTGTATCTCTGGAAGCCGCAGTGCTTTGTCTAAGATGAGAGGTTCGTTCCGCCAGTGAAAGGTGTTCCGGAACGGTTCGGTATGTTTCAGTCCAAAATGAACGGTCTTTTTGAAAACGGGAAGACTGTAAGTATTGCTGTTCTTTTTCCATGTAGCTGAGATAGGAAGGTCTGTGGTGTTCAGTTAAATCCTCGCTCCGCATGATCTTTTGGTAGATATCAATGAGCTGGTTGCCGAGCAGGTTGAGCGAGATGCCGTCCATGATAATATGGTGAAATTTTGAATAAAGCCAAACTTCTTCGTCTGACATTACAAGCAGAGTAAATTGATACAGAGGTGAATGAAACAGCTTGAACGGAACACGGGTCTGCGTGTCAATCCATGCGTCCCGCTCTGCCTGATCAGTATGAGTAAAATCAACAGTCTCTAGAGAAATCGGCCGATGCCCCGCCAGATAAAGCTGGGGTTCTGATCCGTCCCCTTCTGTCAGTTGAAATCTGAGCGAATCATTTTGCGAGATAGAAAAATCTAAAGCATGGCGCAGTACGTCAAAATCGATGTCCCCCCTGAATTTGACGCATGCCGCGAGATTGCAGATACTTGTGCCCGGTTCGAGCAGCTCCGTAAACCACACTCTTCTTTGTGCGTGAGTTAAAGAATAAACAGTGTTCTCCAATGGAATCCCTCCGCTTCAATTTAAGAGGATAAGAAAGTGAAATAATTACAATTAAATTTCGACAGCATATGACTTAATCATCCATATAAGCATTATTTTAAAACATATTTTAGAAATCACAATAAAAAATTAAATTTTCTCTAACATTTTTTAGAATATAGTATATATTCCTCACTTCACTTCTTCATTTCTATAATCTTTATACCATGTAAAACGGTATGTATGCATACTATAAACTGGTTCTTAAACACTATAATAAGGAATAAAATGTATAATTAATTGCGCTTTTAAAAAGGTTTTCCTCCCGAAAAGAAGTTTTATGTTAAAAAATGAATAATCGGTGAACATGTAAGAAAGCGGTATGTAAAAAAAAGGAAGGTTATTGCCGATATTACTTTTTGAAAAGATTGATTCATAATCGCAATATAATGTTTTACAGACATCAAAAAAAGCCGAATCCTCTAAGGATTCGGCCCTTCTTATTGATTTGCCAGCACGACTGCGATTTTGTCTTCAATGTCTTTTCCGTCATCTTCGTCAAGCAGCCCGTTTTGAAGCACGGAAAAAATAAGCGTATCTCCTGTTTTTGTGTCTGCATAGCCGGCAATCGAACTGACTGATGTTAGTGACCCGGTTTTCGCTTTAATTTTGCCTTCTGCCGGAGTATTCTTCAGCCGGTTCCGAAGGGTTCCTCCCGTCATTCTGTCGCTTGCACCGGCGACAGGGAGCGAACGAAGGAAAGCCGGGTACCACTTTTCTTTCTGAACCGCATACAAAAGCTCTCCGATTTGGCCGGCGGATACGCCGTTAATATGAGAAACGCCGGATCCGTCTCTTGCAATCAATTCATCCGGATTAAGCCCGAACGATTTGAGCTCCGATTTCATCACGTCCAAGCCCTTTTCCCAGCTGCCCTCCCCTTTTTTCACTTTTCCCATTTCCTTGATCAGAATTTCGGCGTGCCCGTTGTTGCTCAGTTTCATAAACGGGATCAATAATTCTGAAAGAGGCATGGATGTCCGTGATGTGACGAGCTGGGTGCGGTGCGGCATTCGCCCTGTTCTGATTTTCCCTTTTACAATTATACCCTGTTCAGTAAGCGCTTGTTTCCATAAATCTATAGCATAGGACGACGGATCCCACACTGCCGCCCATTCTCTTGCCTGTGCCGAGCCGGCAGGTATGGTTCCCTTTATCGTGATCACATTGCCGCCGTGCTCCCGTTCAATCGTCAAATCTTTCTTTTCATCAGAAGCGACGGTTTTCACTTCATTTTTCACACGAACGATGTCCGTATGGGGAGAAATCGAAATGCGCGGCTTTTTACCGGGCTGTTTCGCCGGGCTGATTTCCGCAATCACCGTTCCGGTATCATAATCCTCATTTGGTGAAGCGGTAAGAGCTGATACTTGCGCGCCATAATATTGGCCTTCATCGCTCCACGGAAGATCAACTGAATACCTGGTATCGTCATACCACGAATCATCTCCGACCAGATCTCCTTTAATGACCCGGATGCCTCTGGCTTTGACCTGTTTAGCCATCTTCTCAAAATCAGAAGCCAATAGGGTCGGATCACCTTTTCCCCTGAGATAAAGGTTTCCGCGCAGCTGTTTTCCTTTTACGGCGCCGTCTGCCCGTACTTCTGTCTTAAAGGTGTAATCTTCTCCGAGAACGGAAAGCGCTGCAGATGCCGTCAGCAGCTTCATCAGTGATGCAGGCCTCAGCCGCATATCTTCCTGGCTGCCGAACAGCACCTCCCCTGTTTTTGCTGACCGGACACTGACGCCCGCTGAAACTCCCTTTAAAGCAGGTTCTTCATCCAGAATGTGTTCCAGCTCTTTTTGCAAAGTATTTTTTTGTTCAGCCGCCTTAGCCGCCTCATCAATATAAGGAACTGCGGCAATGACCAAAAGCAGAATCACCGCGCTCAAGCGTTTCACATATGTTTTCAATGTTATCCCGCCTCTTTCCTATTCTTCGTCATGCAAAATGGTGATCCTGGATGACGCAGCCGCTTCTTCGCCCGGTTTCAGAATCTGAAGCCCTGTCAGTGATGCAGGCTGATTCAGATTAAATGCATCTGTAACGGAAGTATAAGGCTCAAGACTGACAAACCCTTGCTTTCCGTCACCGTTATATACCACCCAATGCTTGAAAGACGTGTCTGCTTGATACAAAACGGATAATTGCTCATCCGGATGATAAATAACAGCTTCGTTATTGCCGCCATTCCGTCCGGAAGAAAGAAAAACATCGTCAAACTGTTTATTTTTCAAAGACATCCCCTGACGGAACGCTTCTTTATCAGGCACATCCAATAAACGGCCCGTCGGCACGAAACGTTCATTTAATTCCCACATGCGGTCAGCCGTCAAAAATAGACGGGATCGCTCTTCATTGAAAACAAAAGTTGAATGATAGCCGAGCCCCCAAGGAAAAGCCTCCGTTCCCTTATTCATAATCAGCGCCCGCTGCGTAAACACATTGTCTTTTAAAGTATAGGTCATCCGGACAATGACATCGTGCGGAAATTGTTTATGAACACGGGGAATCTTTGAAAGATCAATTTCTGTTTCGACTGTCATTCCATCCCCCTCTTCTTTCGCTGCCGCCGCTTTCCAATGCTGATTGTGAAGAAAGCCGTGAATATGATTATGTTTATCCTCTTCGTTTATCTCAAATTGATACGCACGGCCGTCAAAACGAAACGTCCCATCCGTAATCCGGTTCGGCGGGAATAAAACGGGAATGCCGTACAGCATCGGTTTTGCGCGGAATTGCTTCGCAGTTTCCGGTTCTCTCAGAAGCCGCATACCGGTTCTTTTATCCCGAAGCGATATGACATTTGATCCCCACTCCGGCACAATGATGCATTCAGCCTGATCAGTCTCCGCTTTTATGGCTGAAGCCCCTAAATAAGTCGTATGTTCAATCGTCATAAGCACCTGCCCTTTCCTTGTTTTCTAGCATGTATAGGAATTCCATTTTCTAAACTCATTTTCCTTCTCTAAAAAAAACATCGCCCGTATGAACTGAGCGATGTGCGGTAAAACCTTATTGAATCAGCCGGGTAATCTGTTTTTTCTTCCATACAAACCGGTAATATCCGTATTGCAGCAGCAGGCTGACGACAAAAGCCGCCGGATAACCGACCCAAATGCCGAGAATGCCGAGATTCGTATAATGAGAAAGAATAAAGGCCACAGGCACTTCAATTCCCCAAATCGCAAAAATGCTGATAATCGTCGGCCATAACACCGTACCGCTCGCCCGCATCGTCGCTGAAACGATCTGAGCGTGACCGAAAATCAAATAGCTCCAAAGGGTAATCATAATCAGATTGCGGGCAATGTGGAGTGTGTCCTGATCTGTTAAAAACAAAGCAAGTATCTGCCGGGAGAAGGTGTAAATCAGCACAATCAAAACCCCGCCGATCAAATAATTCAGGCCGATGCCGACTTTGATGACCTGTTTCAGCCGGCCGAATTGATTGGCGCCAATGGATTGGGCGGCAAAAATGGAAACGGCGATACCAAGGCTTACCGCCGGCATCTGCACATAACTCGCCACTTGGTTGACGACCCCGTAAGCAGCCGTCGCGTTTGATCCGTAATGATTGACAAATGAAATGACCGCAATTTCAGAAAGTGACACGAGAATCATATTGATGCTCGACGGAATACCGAGACGAAGTAAAAGCGCGAGCAGCTTTTTGTCCATTATAAGAGAACGGAGCGCAGTCCGGTCAAATGCCAATGGATGTTTCCTTTTCCGCAAATAAACCATGAGTACGATAAATGTCACGATGTTTGAAATCACGGTTGCATACGCCGAACCGTAAATGCCGAACTTCGGAAGTCCGAAAAGCCCGAGAATCAATAAGGGCAAGAGCCCGATGTTTATGACTGTACTGACGATTAACGTATAAAACGGGGTCTTTGAATCTCCCGTTCCGCGTAAAAATGTCGTATACGCAAAATATAAAAACATCAGCGGCATTGCGCAAAACAAAATGCGCGCATATCGGACACTGACATCTATTACGTTTTCCGGCGTTCCCATCAACCGCAGAATATCAAGCGTAAACACACTGCCGACAACTGCCAGGACAACACCGAGCATAAAGGTAAAAGTCAGTGTAGTGCCGACAATCGCCTTCATCCTCTCTTCGTTTTTCGCGCCGTAAGCCTGCCCGATCAGAATGGAGCTTCCCGAACCGATTCCGATCGTAAAGGAGATCAGCAGAAAAAACAGCGGAAAAAAAGACGATACGGCGGCAAGCGCATCGACTCCGAGCCACCTTCCGACAAATACCATTCCGACCAATTGGCCGACAGATTGCAATACATTGCTTAAAAGCAGCGGCACTAAAAACAGTGACATCGATCGCCAGACTGACTGGCCGCGGCCTTCCGCTGTTTCTAAATGATCTTGTACTTCCATATGTAGGACTCCTTTTTTGATTTTCTTCCATTTTATTATTCAGCAGACAGCTTGTAAAAACCTTTTGTTCAATGAAACTCTTTATCTTTTTCTCGCGTCTTACATGGAAATAAACCATAAAAATAAAAAGTCCGGAAAATATTTCTGAAAAGGTATTGTAATCTTACCGTAATTATTGTAACATTTGTAACATAAGAGAAAGAGATTGATAAGGAGAGATTATATCATGAAAAAATGGCTATTATTCCTCACTACTATTACATTGATTCTGTCATTGGGCACTGCGGCGACCGCAAAAAATGCACCTAATGACCTTACACAAAAACAAGCACTTCAGCTGGCCCTTTCAGCGAGAGAACATTTCTGGAACACAATGAGCGGCGGTGCGCTTAAATCAAACGCAAATTGCACATCTGAACCGTTTGAATATCAAAATCTGCAATATGTATTTATGTGCAAAGACCTCGGAACAAAAGCGAAAGCCGTAAAATATCTGACACCCGCTTTTACAAAGCAAGCGATTGACAAAGGGCTCAAAGATTACCACTTCGCTGTAAAAGACGGCAAATTGGCTGTTCCGGTCGGCGACGGAGATAACCTCCTGAATTGGAAAAAAGCAAAAATGACCCTTCTTTCTAAAAAAGGAAGCATCCAAACATACCGCTTCACTGTACCGACTCTTGACGGTTCTCCGTCAGCAAAACGCGATGTAACATTCGTAAAAGAAAACAACGTTTGGAAAGTCAATCAATTTGATGCTGTCATATAAGGAAAAAGCCCGCTTACAGCGGGCTTTTTTCAATGATATGCTGGCATATTATAACGGAAGGCTGTTTTTCAGAAGCAGTTGACGGTTAAGAAGAAACAGCTTATGGGAGGAACTCTGTGAAGAAGATAATCGAATATCCTTGATTTTTTTTAAAAAACAACACGGCCGCAAAAACACTTGCATAGCAATGTGCAAAATTTGTGCAAAACATAAATTTCCACCAGGTTTTCACAAAATATTCAACTCAAAACCCCCTTGTATAACAAGGGGGTTTCTGTTTTACCGACATTATTAAGCTGCGCCTATCTCATACAAAAACGCTCTAGGAGAACGTACAATATACCTCTATATTCGTTGATATATAAGCTTTTTAAACAATACTTGTGCTAAATTTGTGAAAAATATTTTAAGTGTTTTTATCTGTGTAAATTTCGAATTCTTAAAGATATTCATTTTACTCCGAGTTTCAACGTGGTAAAATTTTGAATAACATTTTATCGCGAAAGGATATGAGCATGAAAATCTTTGAAGCAACCACCCTGCTTTCTGCCGCTAAACAACGCGCAAACGAATATAAAGAACTCCGCGGCCAGATGGTTAACCTGAAAAAAGCATTTCAAGGCATGGCTGATCTCGGTGACGGCGATTTCTCTGGCCGGGGCGCAGATAACATCAAAGCCTTTTTCCAGGACCACGCCGGCGTCACAGACAGCTGGCTTGATCTGATCGATATGAAAATCGCATTTCTCACAAGCCTTCCCGGCAAAGTCGAAGACGCAGGCCTTTCCGAATCTCATGTAGAAGAATCTTTTCTCGAGCACGAGCTCACCCATGCCCTCAGTAAATCAAAGGCGATTATGGAAGAGCAGAAAAAGGACATGCGCTCCATCCTCGGAGAGATCGAAGACATCATCTCGCTTGATCTGTTTTCAACCGAAAACATGGATCAGAAGCTCTCTTCAGCTGACAAAAAAAGAAGCGAAACCATACATAAGCTCGGCAAGCTTGATCACGATCTAACGAAAGAATACGCAGAAACCGAAGCGAACGAACAGTTCATCCAAGCTGACTTCCAGCAGCTTCAAAACGCCACGGGCAAAGGAAAAAGCGCAACTCCGCTTCATTACAATGCCAAGGCGTACCGTGAAAGCGACATCCATAAGAAAAAAGGCGAGATTGCTAGGCATTCGGATGCTTACCTTACGATTAAGAAAGAAGAAGCAAGAGAACGTGAGGTTGAAAAACTAAAAGAAAGGCTAAACAATTTCGACTATGCGAATGCCGATGAGTTCTACTCAATGGCTAAAACAATCGGCTATGAAAACCTGACAAAAGAACAGCAGCGTTATTTCACTCAAATTGAAAACACGCAAGAACTCACAGACGGTTTCAAAGGGGTTGCAGTCGGCCTTTATGATGTTGGGAAAGATACTGTGTTAGGTCTGAAAGACCTCGCTGTCGGCGCCTGGGACTTTTATCAGCTCTCTGATGAACAAAAGGTTGTTAAAACGATTTCTACCGTATTGAATACTCCGTCTTACGCAAAAATCATATGGACAAACCTAGCCGATTCGTGGAATGATCAAATGGTGAATGGTGATACGTACTCTAGAGCGCACTATGTCTCCTATGCGGTGGGCAGCCTTGTCGGCCTGAAAGGTGTGGGCTCGACGGTTAAAGTATCAAACAAACTCGCAAAAACAGGCTTCTCCAAGGTGGGAAAATTATTGGAGCCTGGCGCTGCAAGCCATGTACACACAGGAATAAAGAACGGAACAGACTATATCAACTCTTTATTGAAAAATAAAAACGAACCTGCCCTTGTTGGAATAGCAAAAGATATTGAAAACACCCATAATGTAAAAAACACCCCGCTTTTAAAGAAAGAAATTCAAAAAAAGCAAGATATGCTGACACAGGCCGCGCCGTTCACACATAAAGATGCCTTTGGAAATACAGTAACAACTAACTTAAAAAATGGTCATTTAAAAAATGATGTGCATCCTATAACAGGTATACCCTATGATAAAAATGGTTTTCCAATATTTGAGCCCGTTGCAGAAGTGAAAATTGATAAGTCATTATATCTTGAAAAAGATACTGTACAGTTTAAAAAAGCAACCGAACTCCTGTTGCAAGAAATCAACAAAAATCCCGAGTTGAAAAATCACTTTACAGAAATGCAGTTGAAGCAAATTTTAAAAGGGAAAAAACCAAAAGGGTTTACGTGGCATCATCATCAAAATGAAGGTATAATGCAGCTAGTTGATTCAGATATACATGGTAAAACAGGTCACACTGGTGGAAGAAACATCTGGGGCGGAGGTTCCGAATACAGATAAAAGGAGAGTAATAACATGGTTGAATGGGATTTCGGAGAACATCCTATCAGTAACGAAGAAATTCAAGAAGTAGAAAATACGCTACAAGTAAAGTTCCCAAAAGATTACTTAGAATATGTCAAAAGTTATTCTGGCGCAACACCAACTCCTGAGACTTTTGATTTTGAAGGAAGAAAAGGGATTGCTTTCGGATACTTACATAGTTTTCATGAGGATAGTGAGTCATACATAATTAACGTTTCTAATCGTTATCGAGACGGCAGAATGCCTGATAAAGTAATTCCTATTGCGGATGATGTGTTTGGTAATGAGATCTGTTTCGATTTTAGAAAGAATCATAGTAATCCCCCTCTTGTTTTTTGGGATCATGAAATTGCATTTGAAAATCCAGAGGGTGCTCTGAGTCATATATGTAATTCGTTTACGGAATTGGTAGATAAGCTCTACGAAGAATAGAAACAAAAAGTCCATATAAACAAAGCCCTTCCCTTTTGAGAAGGGTTTTTTGTTATTTCGATAATATTTCCAGTATTGCTTTTGTCTTCGGTTCGCAATTCCAATCATTATCAAATCCTTTACAAAGCATAGAAATGAATCCTCCTTTGCTTTAAAATGTAAACGTTCGTTTTAAAATAAGAGGGGGATCATATGATTATTCTTGGTATTGTTGCAACATTAGCAACCTTTGTCTTTATTACAGCATTGATTTTTATCTTCTTTGAAAAAACTAAGAAAATAGGTAAACAAATAGCTCCAATAAGCCTTGTTTTGGCTTTATCTCTTTTTTTCATTATGGGTGCGTTGAATCGAGAGTCTCACGAAACCAAAACTGAGGATGTCACTGCTGCCACAGAAAGTACAGAAGAGGAGCCAATGTATTCTGAAGACGAGGAAGACTCTGACGTCCGGAGTGTTGAAGATAACCAAAAAGAATTTAACTTCAGTCCTGAAGAATTTGTACAGTCTTTCAATGAAGCGACTCGAGATATTGAAAGTGATGAAGATATTGAATCCTCTGGTCTCAATCGTATTAATAAAGATAATATCGGAGACTTTGAACTTACCGAAGCCAAAGATGGTACAATTTACACCAGAGAACTGAAAACAGAAACTGATAACTCCGGTGGAACTTTCACTTTGGAAGCATGGTATGACAAGAATCATAAATTCTACCGTTTACATTTATCCACTTCTGGTTCAGATAATATGGCTTCTCAAATAGGCCTGGTTAATACACTTACGGTTTTTCATGCTTTAGGAATTGATATTAAGCATGTAAACGACCTTCTAAAAAGCGAGCAAAATACACTTGAGGTATTTGATGGTGACTATCTTGTTACACTAGCTAAAATTCCTCAAATGTCGTTAATTATAAATATTGAACCAAAATAAAAGCCCCTTTTGGGGGCTTTTTCATTATTTCAAAAGCGTTTTACTTAAACCATTTCCCCATATTGTCCAGACACATACCGCCGTTTGCCGTCGTGGATGACTTCCCAATAGCCTTTAGAGTTGTTTGAACCTTTAACAGAACCTGAGATGTTAATTGTCTTGCCGAGACCAATCGTATCCACATTCTTGGCATTTTTACGGTCTGGTTTGTCCATAATAATGGCTGCACTTTTAACACCAACAATTTTAATTTTGCCTACAGACTTAATACCCCCGCTAGTCTTGTTTGAAGGTTTAGCAGGAGCAGATTTTGAAGAGGTTTTCCCTAACTCTGCATCACTCTTGATATATCTTACGTTAACGTAACCGCTGTATGTGGCTCCTTTAGAATTGGTATATTTAATGTAACCCCAACCATTTTGAGTCGATCCTTTTTTATATTGGACAGTCGAACCTTTAGGAAGAGCAAGCACAATAGACGAGTTGGCATTGCGTTGAGTTCTCACATTAAGGCTGTCAGCAACAACTGTATTTTTAATATAAGATTCTTTTGTTTTATCAACAGGAGAATTTACCGTTTTAGACGGGGCGCCGCTGATACATGCTTTAAAGGAGTCCCATCGATCAAGCAGCTTGCGTGGACAATACTTGCCGGACCAGTGCTGGTGAGGGACCACGTTTGCAAAGGAAATGCCCTGCTCCTTCATGAGCTTTTTGATCAGCCATTGAGCATTTGCCACGGCTTTCTCAAAATCCCCATCGCTATTCTCGCAAATTTCAATGCCGATAGATTTCCGGTTGCCAGTTCCGCGGTTTCCGTCTCCCGCGTGCCATCCGTTTTCATTCAATGGCAGATGCTGATAAATCTCTTTGTCGTCTACCGTAAAGTGCCAGCTGGTGGGTGTTTCCGGATTTTTCTCATAACGGGCGTGCATGGCTGCGCTTGCCCCTTGTGCCGTGTTTGCCGTGTTATGAACTGTGATGTATGCCGGGTTCATTGCGTATCCCGGTCTGTTATTGTGCCCCGTTGGAATAAAGTCTTTAGTGATTTTCACCATGTTTCATCGTCTCCTTTTGAGTAATAAAATAAGCCGCTGAATTTACTCAGCAGCTTTTTCCTCTTTTTCTGTTTTCTGATCGTTGTCGCTTTCAATCACGTGAAGCCGGTCAGTGATGACGGCCGGAATTTTAACACCGATCTGCGCCAAATTCTCCGTGATGGATAGGCCCTCATTTGCAATATAAAAAAGAACGGTTCCAAAGGTCAGAACACCGTTCAAATTTGTTATCGTATCAATAATGTTGGCGACAATGACCACCATAAAACTCAGCATCTTTCGAACATACCCAAACCACGCGCTGCGGCTCCGGAGCTGCTTCATTTTCCACGCTTTAATAATGCCGGTGATAACATCCAAGATGCTGAGGATCAAAAGTAAATCAAGGTATTTCACCTCCCCGAAAAGATATGTTCTTGCGATCTGTAAGCTCTCAAAATTCATCCACACGTATATTCCCTCCAATTATTAATCACCTCCTTCGAGGCAAAATAAAAACACCTCTGGGGTGTCGATCAGTTTGCGGCGCCGCCTAAATCCACACTGACAGGCTGTTTTGTCATCGGATAGGTCAAGCCGGTTATTTTATTGTATTCATCTTCTGTAATTCTCCCCCACTCAACAAAACGGGCCACGTCTTCATTACTGTAATACTGCGGCCCCCATCCATAGATTGTTTTAACGCTTGTAAACCAATCCATCATTCTCCTTTCCCTCCCTCCGCTAGTATCAGATAAAGATTGGCTATCATTTGCGCTTGTGACTCGGCCAGACTTTGAGCTTCTGCAAGCTGCGTTGTAATGGCCGCGTTCTGAGCTTTCAACTCATCAACGGGAGAAGGTACCCGCCCGCTTTCAATTTGCTTTTCCAAGGCTTTTTTCTCTTCCTGGGTGGCCGCCTCCGTCCATGTCTTCTCAGCCGGATGATACATCGCCTTTATGAAAGACGGAGGCTGGACGGTTGTACAATTCTCAGGGATTGTATAGTTACCTTCTTCATCAGGCTCAATCTGAACGGGTTTGGTCAAAATGAAATTTTCATCGTATTCATAAACCTGAATCATGCTGTCCCTCCTTCCTGAAAGCCCACGACCACATCCAGATAATAGCCTCCGCCCATCTTACTTGAGTCCGCCGGGTCCGGGTATTTTATTTTTAAATCCCCATTATCATAAATGATTAAATTGGCCGTGCCACCTGTACCACTTAACGGAAGTGTATAAACGCCACCGCCAGCTGGTGCGTATTCCTCGGGGATGGAGCCGAATATGATTTCTGGTTCAGTTCTAACATGCCCCCTTAATAAGATAAGAGGCCCCCATTTTGCGTATATAGGCGTTCGTGTCCCTGCGGCGGCTCCGTTCTTCAGCATGATGTTAGCATAGGTGGCGGCTCCGTTCCATGTCTTCCGTTCAGCTGCAGAGATGTGCCGAATTTGATTATAACTATGGGCAGTGAACTGTTGTAATAACTCTTCCAGTTTTTCTTTAAAATCTGCTGTGAACAGCTTTGATAACTCTTCCAATGTATCTTTAAAAGGTTTGTTAACGTGAATGTCTTCATTATTTGCATGCTTGTTTACTTTATCTTGAGCGCCGGAAGGGGTTTCCTTGGCGTCCCAAGACTTCCGATCTGTTGCAGAAACATGCATATCTGCATCGTTCGCATGGGCGTTTATTTTATCCTGCGCGCCGGAAGGGGTTTCCTTGGCATTCCACTCTTTTCTCTCGGCAGCCGTGATGTGTTTCACGTTATCTTTTGCATGTTCGTTTGTGTAAGACTTGGCGTTTTCCTCTGCAGCATCCGCCTTTTGCTGCGCGCCCTCTTTCGTTTCAATGGATTCCAGGTCAGCAAATTTCTTTCTCAATTCCTCGACAGTCTGGCTGATTTCTTCGACGATGTGTTTTATCCCGTCTTTCAGCGTTTCAAAATCGTCAATGTAATAGTCAGCTGTTGGGATGATGTTCTGATCCTCTAACGTTTTGGCGATAGAGAAAGTAAAAAAAGAAGTCGCCAGCGCTTGCCCGTTCGTGTAATATAGTTTGATTTCAGCCTTAACCGTCCCGTAATGCTTGAGTTCTGCATTCGACAACACATATTCCGCCGTGCCATTTATCTTGTCAGTGATGGTAAGGCTCTTTTTATAAAACGATCCATCATCATACAGGAGAACGATTTTTGCGTCTACGGCTGACAGAGGCAACGGTACACCATCCTTTATAAAAGAAAAAAACAGCTTTGCGCTGCCAGTGTCCTGCGTCATAAATTGTATATTTGTACTCCGGCCATTGATTGGATTTGTATTAATGTTGATCGGCACGCTGCCCGTTTTATACATCGTCGTTTATCCCCCCCTTAGTGCTGCGGCGTAACCATCATTTGAGCCACGCCGTAGCCTTTCTTCGCATCATAAGGTGTATCTAATTTCATAACGGTTCCGTAGCCGCCGCTTTCCGCCTTTGTGGCGATGCCGTCAACTGCTGAAACGCTGTCACCGACGTTAACAGTATCATCAACCCGCACAAAGACTTGACCAATCAAACCGATAATATGCCATTCGTCTCTTTCCTCTCGTGGCTTGTACTCAGCTTCCGGATCATAGTTCGGGTTCTCAGCTGGAATCGTAATGATGTCGTCACCGTCAAATACTTCCCGGTAGATAATGCCCCCAAATTCATCACGAAGAAAACGATCATTCCAATAGAAGGCAGCTCCGCCGAGCACAACGCCGGCAGTCTTGGAAACGACCCCTAGTATCTTGTCGCCTTCTTGAGCTTTTCGGATTTTGTCGCCCTCTAACGCTACAAGATAAGATGCCTCTATCTTTGTTCCGTCAGCTGATTCAAAATACTCCGCCAAGTCTTTTAAATTCGATACGCTTTCTATTGCGCCGGTGGACCGCACTGTTCCGCCCTTTGCGTTTAATTCAATTTTTTTGTTGGCTTCCGAGGCTTTGCCGTTTCCATGGCCTAAAACCATTGTGTAAGATTTGCTGTTCTTAGTGGCCTTGGAGAACATGACACCCGCGGACGCCCCATCTCCTGTTGTGTGAGAGTCATATGAAAACATGACGCCGTTGCGTGAACCCTCAGAAGAAGAGCCGCCAGCATTACCCGCAAGCAAATTGCGCTCACCCTTCGCATACGTCGCCCCCGTACACGCAATAATCGCACTGTACTTCGTAAGTGCATGGCCCGAGCTGGAAGCTGCTCGAAATCCTCCCTTGACGTTATTCGGAACTACTGAATGCTTTTCTCCGGCAAGGACAGCTGCATCCTTATAACCGTAAGCTCTGACAAGAAAAATATTGGTCTGGGTGTTCGGAGAGGTGATGCCGGCCGTTCCGCTTGCTACATGCAGAAGGCCATTTAACAAGTTGACATTACGCACGCCGCCCCCTATCGCGATGCCGGTTCTTGCGGAATCATGGATAACAAAATCAGAAATAAATACATCGTCGGTCATCTGATCGCCGCCGGTGATATAAATGTCACAATCAGCCTTTTTAAATCCGGTAATGTGCAAGTTGTTTACTGTTATCTTCCTGCTTTTATACTGGAAGGCAATGATCGAGCCGTCTTTGTAGTCATATGTCGGATCGCCAATCGCTTTAAAACCGATTATCTGAACACGCTGGTACGCCGAAACGACAAGGGCTTTCGGAGCTAATCCTTCATAAAGCGAATTATAGACGGGTTCACGGGATGTGCAGTCTACTAACGTCACATCACGAGCCGTCTCGCTCCAAGGGTCTTTTACAAGATGGTGATCAATATGCCGTAAATCAAATGAGCGAACGTCACGAAATGATTCATGACCGCGAATGTGAACGTCACTCGGTGCCGGCCATTCCTTATGAGCTTTTACCTCTACGCCCCGCACATTCCCCTCCGTATAATTATCTATAACCCAGACATGCTTAGAGCCGTCGTCCACTTCAATTCCGTTTGAATTGGCTCCGCCTTTACGGTGTGCAGTACCGCGCGGATTCGTCATCACATTGTTTGTGATGAAAACATACTCGCTGTAATGGGTCGTAATGCCGTCGTCACCATACCCAGAGCCAACACACTTGTCGATCCAAATATATTTGCTCCCTGTTGCCGTGTAATCTTTTGCTGTGATGTTATAAGAAGGCGCTGATACATCAAAACAATGCAAACCTGGGTTAATGCCTTCAACACCACGTGCAATGCCAAACTTTACTTGCGCAAAAAGCAGACAGCTTGAATGTACACCACCGGTTGCGCCTACGCCGCCCTGGCGATCAGGATTCCAGTCAAGCGACATACCTTCCACAACGATATTCCGGTTGCCTTTCGCATGATCAGCATTTGTGACAACCCACTCACTGGCCGGCGTGTCCTCGTGCAGCTTCAGAGTGGTGACGCCCATGCCCTGGCCGATCAAATACGTCCATGACGGCAGTTTGACGCCTCTTATCACGTATTCGCCGGCTGATAGATTGAGCCGCACCTTTCCGTTTCCGATCGCTCTTTTGAATGCTTCTGTGCTGTCTGTCTCCCCGGTAGGGTCGGCCCCGTAGTCGTCTACGTTAACGTTTCTGGTGATTTTACGCAGAAGTTTGTTATATTCCTTATCAAGACGCTCTTTCAACAGTGGAGCAATTTCTCCATCAGCATTAACACGGGCGTCCACTACTTCTTTTACATTTGTCCCGTCGGCATTAAGAATGAGATTACGCACCCGATTATACAGGCCGTCAATATAAGTTCGTAAAGAAAAGCCCCCGTGATCAATTTGCTCAGATGTATGCGCCGTAGCAGCTTTCTTATGACGGGTAATTTCACTTTCAAGTCCGTTTACGCTTCTCTCGATCGCTTCCATATCACCAGATAGCTCATCCTCATAGCGAGAGTTTCTAGTGGTATCGTAATTTTTTTTCAACCTCAACACTGTATTCACTCTCCTTTTCGACAAAATAAAAAACGCCTATCAAAGCGCTGTCAGTATTTGATCAATATATCGTTTTTGTTCTCTCAGCTTCTTCGCCTGATTCACCGCAATATCTTGTATGTCTTTTCTGAAATTAGCAAAAGTCAGCTTCGGGCTGCTGTATGGATTTAGCGGATTGTATTGAATCGTTAAGAGCCGCACATCATCCTCATAAGTCGTTCCGTCTGCTGTGTCGGCTAAAATGTGGACTGTATCGCCTTTCCAGAACGGCTTTTCAATTTTGATCAATTTCGGTTCGTATACATATTGATAATCTACACTGACGACTGTTTCCGGATATGGATTCACATGTTTTTTCAGCGCAGAAACCATGCTGCCCGACTTTTTTATAGTTTCGTCTCTGATCGGGTCGGCCCACTTCGGCTTACCTTCCCGCAGAAATTTCTTTTCCTCTGGATGGATGTACAAGATCGGCTCAAATACGTATTTCGGTTTTTTGTCTGTGCTCTTACTGTCTTTAGACATCGCACCATATCCCCATGCACGGGTAGAGCAGTTTTGCGAGTTGGTTTTGATACTGATGCCCGGCATATTATAACGGGAGTCAAATGTGAAAGGAATCTCTTTCCCCATTTTCTTATAGACATGAATTTTATAATTATCCACGTCAAGCTCTAACTCATAATCATTTATGAGCTGATCTATTAATTCGGTGGAGTTTTTATCACCGAAATTCTCTTCTTCGGCGGTGGCGAATTTGCTTTCAGGCTCTTCCAGCACATATGAAAAATCAGTACCTTTTAACGCAATGTCAAAGGCCTCTTTTACGGTCAGTTTCTTTGTTACAGTGTCATTTACTTGGTTCTCAGCAAGAAAAACGGTAAAAATATGATTGGCCGTGATTGTTTTTGTCAGGACGTTTTTAGCCTGCTTCAAGTCTACATCTGTAATATAGTATTTTTGTTGTTTGAATCTTCTTTCGTCAATGTAAAGAATATTGTCATTGACCAGTAAATCGAATTCAGTCGCATTGCTCTCTGTTTTGGTAATTGTAAAGGTAAAGCTCTTTTTCCCGGTAGTATCGTCTGTAAGATCAACGATCACGCCTGTTACTTCCACAACGTCATTTCCGTCTTTCGTGGAAACATGCAGCTGAGGAAAGTCCACATCTGACGGCAGTTTTTTATTAAGAGGGATGTCGTTACCCGCGTATTCTTTACTTGGAAAACTCGGTTCCTCTTCTGGGGTCTCCGGGGATTCTGGATCATCAGGCTCGTTCGGCAATTCTGACGTATCATCATATTGCATCAACTTATACTGTTCGATCATGGTAATTAATTTATTAGCATAGTTGATGTCTGTTGCGTAGCCAGCTTTTTGAACGGCTCGGCATGCTTTTTTATAATCCGTTTCCCCTACCACTGCTTTATACCGATCAAGACGAGTGTACAAGCTTCCCAGATCTGCCAAACTCTCAGCATATGAAGGGTACTTTCTGAATTTAGCTTGTACCCTCTCAACATTTCCGTATTTGTCCTGCTCGCTGGTCCACATCAACACGTATTTTCCGTTATAGGTTCCCTTTATCCCAAACAAATTGTAAGCTTGTTTGGAAAGGCCGCTCGTGCCGAACCCGCTTTCCAGACAGCCTTGAGCAATGACAAGGCTGGCAAGGACATTATATTTTTTGCATACCTTTTTCGCCCCGGGTACCAGGCTTTTAATAAAGTCAGCCACAGCCATGTCATCCCTCCTTACTTATAATAAAAACGAGTATCAAATAAAATTTCAAAGTCATTTGAGTTTATAATTTCAAAATCGTTCCATCCTACATCCAGTGTCGGCAGACGGCCGGATGTTTTCAGACGCTTATCCCCGATTACAGTGTACTGCCTGATGAATGTGACTTTTTGCGAGCGTTTTAGCTCCTGCTCAATTTTCAATTTTTCCCCGTTCGTTCGGTTCGCAATGGTTACGTTTGTCCCTTTGGCCCACAGAAAGACGTTATAATCATGCTGCAGAGTGTTGACCGCGGCGCCGCCGGGATTGTAAACGCTGAATCGTTTTTGGTTCTTGAAATGATATTCAAGATCATCTCTCCGAAGGATTCCCATACCGGGACTCCAGTGCTCTCCATTGAAATTCTGGATGGTAGAAGAGGTATATTTCGACTCGGCAAGCCCCAGAATATCCGTGAACCCCACTGTGAATGTGGCATGGTTTTTCTGTTTGTCCTTAGCGATAGTAAAATTCCCGTCACACGTAACAAGGAACCGACGGTTAGGCAGAAGGTCCGTTGAAATATAATAAGGAAACGGCTGCACTAACAATGAATAAAGTTCATGCCTGTTCTGATAAAAGGTTTCGGGAATGATGGAATCTAATAAAAAATCAACCTTGATGTCTCTCTCTTTGTAGACAACGTCCCGGGGGTGCTGCGGCAGCACTAAACCGTTTATCCTTGGGAGGGTTGTTGTTTCTCGTTCAATATTCGGTGAGTCAGGCGTGAAGCTGCGCACCTTAAAACGGGGGAGAATTCGTGATAAGCTTTGTTCTCCCATACTGTTATTAAAATCAATATATAAATCTAGCATTATGATCTGACACCGCCTTTATAGGCATTCTGGTTGTATCGGTCTGCAGCTTTCTGGTCAAGTATCCTGCCATCTCCTTTTTCAAAAGCGATCGTCGCAATTTGTTGGCCGTCCATATGCACCGCAGCCGGATGGATGATAATAGGCTGCTGAGGTATCGCGGCCTGGCCTGCCCCGCCAGACTGTTGCTGTGACAGGAGTGTGATTAGAGCATCTAGCTTTTGATTTAAAGCAGGCGTGTCAACTTCATTCCGGATGGTAAGCTCTGACTTCATTGAAATGAGCTGATCAGCAGCCCCCTTTATGTTGAAAGCCATCTGATTTAATTCCTGCTTAAACGAGGTCATTGCGTTCTGCGCCATAAAAGCAGCACTTTGTTTTACGTTTTTGGCTTTGTCCTCTATCCCTAACGCAAACCCATCAGAAAAGTTGTTTCCTTCCGCTTTTGTTAGTTTGGAGGGAGAATGGGAGTCAATAGATTTCTTTAAAGACCTCAAGGCGGATTTCCCCAAGTTCCACGCCGCACTGAAGAGAGAGCCGTTTTGCGATCCCATTCCATTTATAAAGCCGGTTACAAAGTCAGAACCAACACTATGTGTCTTAACGCTTTTCAGCCCCGTTTTTGCGCTGTTTGCAACACTTTTTCCGGCGCTGTTTGCTGTGCCCTTTTTACTGAGAACGCCGCTGGCCAATTCAGTTCCGGCCTTTTTACCGCCTCCGCCGTCTGAGGTTTTGGCTAAATTGCTCGTTACCGATGAGCTGAGAGAGCCGGCCGCAGATGTATTGGCGCCTTTGGTAGACGTTAAACCAGCTTTATGCTTATTTCCTTTGTTTTGTCCTGCTGCATTTGCTTGCCCGCCGCCTTTCTTCATCTCATTTAAAGCAGATTGAAGTATAGACGATCCTGCTTGTGCATTACCGGGCTTTGTAGAATTGATACCGGTACGAAAGGCATTTCCTTTATTTTGTCCGGCCTGTGCGGGCGTGGTGTTATCTGCGGAAAGCGAATTGTTAAGGGCCTGCTGTAAGACCGTCCCCCCGCCAATAACTGCTGGTGTGGACTGCTTCAAGCCAGCGGAAAAGTCCTCGGCAACCTTCTTCCCTGATTGTTCGGCGCTTGTCGGCTTATCTAATTCCCCTTCAACATTGGCAACCATCTGACTTGCTTCTTCACGGGCTTGTTCTTGGGTCATCCCCATGCCTTGGTAAAACTCTTCTAAAGCCTGTTGGGTAGTCTCAATTGCTTCTTCTTTGGATTGTCCTAATTTTTGAAGAAAATCTATTTGCCGGGCTGCCCATCGTTCTTGATATTGAGCTTCTGACTCTTCAGTTTTGACCATAATCCCCATTGAATTAGATATAAACTCATCTTGTTTATCCAATGCCTTTCCGGTCTCTAAATCAAGCAGCTTGCCGTCTCGTGACATTTTGGAAAATAAGGCTCTTGAATTTTTTTCATAGGCATCCGTGTTTTTTGCTAATGCGGTATTATAGTCAGCCGTGCTTTTGCTCAGTAATGATCTTCTTTGTTCCGCCTCTATATATCCCTGCGCAAACAACTTCTCAATAACATCATTTCTGTATTCCATATCTTTCTTGGCGGCTTGTTTACCATCGTCATAGACTTTTTTAATGTCGTTGTTGTACTTCTGAGCTTGTTTAAATGAAAGCTGTCCTTGCTGATCCGTTACTACTTTTTGCATTGCTAATGCTTCTTTTTGATTGGCCGCAAATTTACTTGTAGACAATTCAAAATAGGAAACAATGTCATTGAATTGCTTCTTTTGTGAGGCATTCATATTGGAAGTGACGAGGCCTGTCTCTTTTTGCAGTGCGTTTAACTGCTTTAGTTTATTCCTAGCCTCTTGCATATCTTTATCAATTGCGCCGACCATCTTGTCAGTCATCTTTTCGCCGGCTTTTTTTGTTTTCTCATCGGTGTCCGCATATAGCCCTTTTAAGACAACCAGAGCATCCTTTTTAAGCCCTTCAAGTTCTTGTATTAGCTGGTCGCGCATACTGGCATAAGTTTCAACTAATTTAGCTGACATCTTCTGAGCTTCTGAACCAGATACCCGGGTCAATTCAAACAGCTGCAGTTCTGCCTTTTCTCTTAAGTCCACATAGGTGGAAGCAGATTTTTGTGTTGCTTTAGAAACACCCTCACCGTAAAGCAAGGCAGATTCTCGCGCCTCTTCTTGCTGCTTTTTCTGGTTCTTCAATTGTTCAGTGTAAGCGTAAGTAGCAACCGAAATACCGCCTAGCAGTGCTGTACCTCCGACAATTGCAAGGCCAACAGGACCGGTAAACGCTAAAAGCGCCCCTATTCCAGCTGTAAGCGTGGCGACGGCTGTCGTAACCCCTAATACACCTGTCGCCAGAACGGCTGTTTTCGCTATGGTTTGCACGGTGCCGGAATCCAGATTATTAAACATCATAATCAAGTCGCTGCCCTTGTTTGCTAAATCGCCCAGGGCAGGCAAAAGGCTTTCCGTCAGTTTGATTTTTGCCCCTTCAAGTGCTGACTGAAAAGCTACTATGCTTCCGTGTGCATTATCCAGCATTGTATCCGCCATCTTTTTAGCGGCTCCATCTGATTTTTCAAGCGCCTTAGTATTATCCCCAAGAGCCTTTGAACCTTTTTGAAGAAGGACAGCCCAATGTTTATATGCTTCAGCGCCCACGATCGTTTTTAATGCGGCCGCCTGTTGCTCTTTGGTCATGCCTTTCAGACCTTTTTCCATTTCCTCAACGACTTCCGGCATGCTTTTCATGTTTCCGGCTGCATCGAAGAAATCAAAACCTAATTTTTTGACAAGCTTCGACGCCTTACCCGTTGGCGAAGCGAGACGGATCAAGGATGTACCAAAAGCCTGCCCGGCAATTGAGCCTTGAAGACCTGCGTCACCAAAAGCCATAATGGCGGCCGCTGATTCTTCCATTCCCCAACCAAGGGAATTAGCGTTCGGCGCCAAAAACTTCATGGCTTCGCCCATCTGTTCAACGTTGGTGTTTGCGTTGGCTGCGGCGTAAGCAATGACATCCGAGGCGTGCCCTGACTCTTTTGCTTTTAGAGCAAAGGCAGACATGATATTTGATGTAATATCTGCTGCTGCACCTAATTCCAGTTGGCCGGCTGCCGCCAGACTGAGCATCCCGGGCATTGCGTCATAAATGTCATTAACCTTAAATCCGGCCATTGCCAAAAAACCCTGTGCATCCGCTGCCTGACTTGCTGTAAAGACAGTGGTTGCACCGAGTTCTTTTGCTTGCTCTCTCAATTTTGCGATCTCTGCCGCCGATCCGCCGGAAATGGCCTGGACTTTACTCATTTGCTTTTCAAAGTCCATGCCGACCTGAACAGCATCACGTAGGGACAGAGCCAGCGCACCAAAAGCGATGCCCGATGTCATAGCTACTGACGAACCAACGGAACGCATTTTTCCACCAATTGAATCCATTCGTTCGCCCATGATCCGAACACGGGAGGAAGCTCTTTTCGCTGCCTCCTCTAACGTTTTTATTCTCTGAGTCGTACTATTTAGCGCGTTTTGCGTCTTATTCATTGCGGCAGTAGCATTATTTAAACGGCGGGCGAGCGTTTGCGTTTCTTTTATGTCTTTCCCTTTTTTTATAGCCGCGTCTGCGTAAGCTCTCTCAAGCGCCTTTACTCTGCGTTTATGCGTTTCCAATTGTTGTGTTAATGTTTTTTCGGTTACTTGAGCAGTTTTTAATTCGTTTCCCCACACACCCACTGCCGTACGGTTTTTTTCAAATTCCGACTTCAAATTTTTCATTTGAACAGCACAGGCGCTCATTTCTTTTTTAAACTCAGATGAATTCGAATACAGCCTGACCTTTATGTCTTTGCTCAATCGGGCACCTCCTTATCCGAGAAATTGATCAATATACATAGGTTCATCATTGTTTTTTGCCTTCGTTTGGGTCTTCTCTTGTGATTTTCTCCGAGCCAGTCTTTTCAGATGATAGACAATGTCCATTTCGTCAATTTGATTCTGCGTATATCCTATTTCCTCAAGGGCGTTATACATATCAAGGACTGACTCAGGCAGACTCACTCCCCCGGCTCTTCACCGCTGGAAATTCCCTCGCTATTTAAAAGAGCCGTTGCTTCCGCAATATTCCCCAACACATACTGTGCAGCAGCATAGATTGTTCTTCCTACCAGCCGGGCATCAATTCCTTTTTCAAACTCATCAGGTGTAAATTTCTGGCCAAAGGTATTACAGACAAATTCAACCTGTTCATTAGTAAAAAGACGCTCTGAATCTTGTGATTCAAAATCGTCTGCAATCTTTGCAGCCTTTCGAAACAATAAACCTGTAATGTGGTCAGGTGTAACAAATTTTTTATCTTTGCCATCAAGCCGAAGTGTAATAGACAATGCTTCCATGTAAGTTCCTCCTTTTTCATATAAAAAGAGCGCTCTTAGGCGCTCAATGAATTATTTACCGACATCAACGACAGGCGTTCCCTCTTTCGTGATGTCCTTATAGACAACTTGTTTGAACCATGTTTCAGCATTAATCCCATTGGCCTTATCTTCTTCTGCTTTTGCATCCCATCTGCGCTTACCCTCTTTTACATTAGTAAGAGGCATGAATTTAATTTTGACCTGCGCTGTTTGGGGTGTAGCTTTCCCTTCGTCCGTTTTGTGTTCAATCGGTACTAATTCTGGGGTCCCTTTAAGCACCCAATAGTATCTGTACCCGCCGGTAGAGAGCTTGGCCCGGAAACCAAGAGCAATCTCTAGTGTCTTATCATCAGCACTAGAAAAATGAATGCCATTCTCCACTTGCTTACCGAAAATCCTTGACTGCATGTCAAGAGGAAGGTCGGCAACTTCCATTTCACCATCAATATCACTTAAACTATTAACAGTGGCATATGCCACGTTGTCGGCATAAAAAACCTCCTGTTCTGATTTAGGATCAATTTTTAAGTTAACGGCGCCCGGTATTTCTTCGGGAACAGAAAATTTTAATTCATCTTTTGTGTCTTTTAATACTTCTGCGATATGAAACATATCCAAACCAGATAATACTTTCCCCATCTATTTCCCCTCCTGATAATAGGTTTTTTTATAACGTCTGGCCTTATGAAAGACCTTTGTGTCTGTTTCGTATAAATCTTGCGAATCATACCGGCTGTAGCCGATTTCTCGCATAAGCTTATCTATTTCCGCAGCAATCGCTGTTTCCTTGCCGCGGGTGCTCGCTTGAGTGAAAATACTGATCTGATAACGCACCTCAAATGAATAGACCTGGTTGTCTGCAAAATCCGCATCAGCATCTTGAATCTCCGAAAAAACTACTCTCGGAAATGCGCTGACATCATTCGCAACGAGGTTATGAATTCCGCCAGATGTCAGGCCTTTTAATAAGGCACTGGAATTAAGTGTGCTCACCAATTCAATTTTAGGAGAGTAGGTCATTTGATCGGCGCTGTAAGTATTCGCTCCATTAGTTCCACAGCGGGGCCCTCCCCTTCTTTTCCGCCTTTTTCTATGAACGGTTGCGGCGGCATTTTTGAGGTTCCCCACTCCAAGAACCTCCCGCGATACGCTACCTTTTTATTCGGACCAACGGCCACAAACCTCACTCCGTCCTTGGATTCTCTGACATTGGAGACTGTGATGTTGTCCTGCATATGAGGTTGTTTTTTATCACTCCGGTTAACGTGGGAGCGTTGCCGTTCAGCGATAATTTCACCGCCGGCCTTTAGCGCTACGGGTTCCACCTTTTCGACGTCTCCGCCGATTTTTTTAAAATACTGCGTTAGATCCTCTATGCCGTCAAAGCTCATATCAGCCATTGATTCCCACCTCCTGACAAAGAATCTCAAGCTCTTCCCCCTGATCATCCGGATCGTTAGTGTCCAAAATATCAAAAACGCGTTCCGTCTTTTCTTTAGGAACGCGCTTAACAATCCGCATATTCGGTTTTATATCCTTCCGGTAACGCACCGTGATTTTTTTTGGAGTCTTGACTCCCAATGCTCCGGCAATCATAGTTTCGCTATTTCCGAGAGAGCCAGCCCCCTCTACAGCTCCCCAGACCGTGAATAAGTCCACATAGGTTGCATTCCAATTACCTTCTTCATCCTGTGTCTCGGTTTTCTTTTGAAAGGTCAGACGGTGCCGGAGTTGGCTGATCTTTTTTCTCATTTTCTTGTTCCTCCACAGATACATAACGCAGCTGCGTCAATATATTTTCAGCAGTAAAAGGGATAGATAAGCCGGTTCCCCCGGTCTCATATATCCCTTTGTTTTCATACCAATGTTGGACAAGCATTTGAAGCACCAGCTCAAATTGCGGGTGCCCTTCAATATACCTGCCTATCCCGTTGATAATATAGCTTTTGGCCGCCGCCATTTGATTCAAAAGCTGACGATCATCTTCTTCATGCTCGACCTTTAAATAGTTTTTAATAGCCTCTAAATCCATTCAGGACACACCGCCTATTCTGTCGGTTCTTCTTCTGTTCCTTTCAAAGCAGCCAGGTCACTTTCAAGGTTATTCATTTTTTGTTTCAATTCATCAAGCAATTTTGTAATTTCGCTGTTTAGATGCTCCGGCATCACGCTGCCAGTTCCGATGTTTTTACTCCGGACTGATTTTTCTGCAAGCATTTCATACGTAATGCTGCTTTCTTCAATAACAGCCGGATCACCCTTGTCTCCTTTCTCACCTTGCGGGCCTTGCTCGCCAGTATCTCCCTTTGGTCCGGCCGGTCCCGGTTCACCCTGTGGTCCCTGTTCCCCGGGTTCCCCCTTATCGCCTTTTGGTCCTTGCGGGCCGGGTTCCCCCGGTTCTCCTTGAGGACCTTGTTTACCGATATCGCCTTTGTCTCCTTTCTCACCTTTTTCACCCTGCAGTCCTTTTACAAAAAGAGGATTTTCTTCGCTGTTTTCTTTGAGATAGACCGGCGTTATCGCCTTGCCGTCTTTTCCTTTTTCAGATGAAGTTTTGACTCCATTACTTTCATATAAATAATCTTCAGCCATCTGTAATCATCCTTTTCCTTTTATTTTTTATTCCGTTTTTCCGTCAGACTCAGAACTGGCAAGCTCTTTCAATTTATCCTCAATAGCCTTGAGACGATCTAAAACAGATGAATTTAAGTGTTCTTCCATTACACTGCCGGTGCCGATATTCCTGCTGCGGACCGACTTATCCGCCAGCATTTCATGGGTTACGCTTCCGGGTCCTGGTTCAGATTGGTTGCCGCCAAAACTGACCTCTTGTCCATCTTTAATGACCTTGCCCCCGGCAATTTCTAAAACACCGCCGATGACGGTACGATTTCCCCCGTCGGCGGTGTAGTTTTTTGTTGAATAGCTCATACTTATCTCTCCTTATTCAACCGTGATTTGTCCGAATACTACAGCATCCTCATCCCATTTACGGACATCTTCTCGTTCAATCCCTCTGACTTTTGTTGAATTTGTTTCAAATGCTCCTGCCCCTGTGTCTGTGGATGCAATTGACTGTTGTTCACGATCAAACAGAACAATCGCTTCTTTTAAATTCCCGATGATGAGTGGAGCTTTACCTTTTTGAGTTTTTAATACTCTGTTAGTAAAAGGCACGACAGGTCGTCCATCAAGCAACTTCTTTGTAGGATTGGTTGGGTCTGGCTGTAATAGGTATCTGCCTGTTCCATCTTTAAGCGTGTCTAACCAGTCATATCCGTCTTGGTTTGTCAGCACGATAGAACCCGGCGCCACCATCGGATCAAGCGTGACATTTAATGCTTTTTTAATACCATCCAAACCATCAATATCTACTTTTTTCAATGATGCAATTGCAGCCAAAATCAAATTGTTACGGGTAACAACTGATTTCTTTGCGAACCATTTTGCTACATATTTCATGATCGCTTGGTCAGAGTCATTCAACATTGAATTAGATAGAGTCATGATGCCACCATAATCTATGATTGAGTAGGATACTTTTGTGAATCTAGGCTGATCAATCTCAGGTAAATTCCCCAATTCCTCTACGGGTGAAAACGGCACCATATCAGCATTTTTCTCAAGTAAACGAGTTCCAGATCGAGTTGTGACAGGTTCAACGGTTACATATTGTTCCAACGGCTCAAACTGACGTTTAAATTCATGGATTTGCCTTCCAATATCCTCTGGGATCAAAATTCCGCCATCTTCATCATTTATACCGGACATCGCTCTAAATTCTGGACTATCCAGAAGGTCACGCTCTTCGTCGGTAAGTCTTTTGCCTCTCAATCCTTTAAGGAAAGCTTTGCTGTATTGCTGTTGCCTTTCCTCATTTCCTTGACCTTGTGAACGCTGCCCCTCTGGGTTGCGCTCTTGCTCGGGCACAAAGTTTACACCGCCCGGTAAATCCGGGACATCAAGTGAACGTCCTTCGGTCATCAATTCGATTTGATTTTTAAGCTGTTTCACTTCATCAAGCAATGCACGCGCTTCATCGGTATTGCCCTCCTGCAGCGCCTTGTCTGCTTGCTGCTTCTTTTCAGTAAACTGTTGTCTTAATGCGATTTCTTTTTTGCTCATTTGCATTGGCATAAAATCATTTCCTCCTTGTTTTCTGCACTAAAAAAGACCTTACTCCGGGAGTACAAGGCCTAATAGTTCCAATTCCATTTTTAACGCTTCATCTGATGAATTACGTCTTTCTTTCAGCTGCTCAACCTTTTCTAAACTGCGGGCACCTACAACCGCCTCAGTATCGCTGTAAGCAGGCGTAGTGACGAGTGAAATATCGAAAATGCGATTGATTTTATTGATTCGTCGCTCGTAAATGTCCTCATCTTCATTGATACGCCATTCATCTGCCTCAGCATCCCCATAATCCAATGAAAAAGCAAAGGAGCACTGATTGATCACGCCGCTCCGGACATTCTCCATTAAATCACGCGCATATGACGTGTCTGAGGGCTTGAATCGGAATTTGAGGCCTATCCCGTCTGTATCTAATTCAAGGCGGCCAGTATCCCCGGAAACGGTATTTCTCGCCAAGGGAAAATCTTGCTGATGGTTGAAAAGGGCGATGACGTTAGACATGTCAGCTGAGTCAAGAGCTGTTCTGCTGATTATCTCTTTAAACCAGCCCAAGCGTTCAGACCATTTTTCGAATTTGAGAGCGTACCCTTCGATATATTCACTTTGCCCCTCACCTTCGGAACGCAGCTCGATCGGCGTCGTCAAATGCCGAACCTCTTTATCCTTCATTCTTGTTGTCACCCCCCTTCATGGCGCCGCCAGCTTTAAGCCGCTGATATTCTTCCACAAAATCGAGGAACACATAGTTTAAGCTGGAGATATATTTGTCGCCGTTTTCAATAGGGTTGCGCTCAAGTAATTCTCTGATTTCGTCTTTATTCAGCACTCCTGTTTCATGAAGTGTTTTCAAATACTCCGCTTGCGTCTTACTGTCGCCGCGCAGCTCGCTGTCTATATTGAATTTCACGTAATGGCCGCTTTTCTGATCGTGATCTAAGAACAATTTAACGTTTAGTTCTTGTTCAAAATTTACAATCCATGGCTGCAGCGTGTTTCTGACATATTCAATGGACTGATGCTCAATATTTGAAAATGTCGCTTTATCCAATTCGTTCAGCTTATGCAACGGTACTTTATAAATCATGGAAATCTGTGCTTTGTTAAACTTCATAGACTCAACGAATTGAGCTTCTTGCAGAGGCATGGAAATAGATTGATATTCCAGTCCGTTATCTATAATGGCGATATTTTCACCTTGATTCACCCGTTTCCACTCTTTGCGCACGTTCTCTTTTGGTTTTTCATCCAGGAACGCCGGAACTTTCAATATCCCCCGAGGAGTTGCCTCATTCTTGTACAGTTTGGCGTTATATTTTGTGGCAGCCGCTTGCGCCCCGATATGCTCCCGCACAACACCAATAGGTGATTTACCATGTATTCCGTCAGTCGAAAGCCCTTTAAAATGCAGTACCTCGTAGTCATATAATTCAATGGCTTTCCCGTTTAACACAGTTTGATACCACAGCATCCCTGTTGTCGGATGAACGTAAGCATTCGTGTAATCAGGGCGTAAGGGGAAGAGCGCTTCCGGGTAACCATGTGGTCCGAATTGAATATAGGAATATGCATTCCCCCAAGTCAGAACATGAGTCATCATGAGCTTTTTCCACGTGAAGGCTGTCATGTAAGGATTCGGCCGAGCATAAACAGCATGCGCGGACATGTGCTCGGGTTTCCGTTCTATGCCGCCTTCCGTTCTTTTATATGTGTGAATCGGCAGTTTCGCAATGTCATCCGACAATACATTGACACATGCAAATATGTCCGGCTGCACAAGTGAGTTGCTTTCACTCACTCTTTCGCCGCTTGCTGTTTTCCGGCCGCCGAACATGTTTAATAAAATGTTGTTAAAACCATCTTCATGATCTGACGAGCCAGAACGTTTCTCAAACATTCGTTCGAGTAGCATTTATATCACCTCGCTTTCTTTGATATGAGGTACGCATAAAACATTAAAAAGACACCCGTCAGAATAAGACCGATGTTTGTGCTCCATCTATAGACAGCTGTCAGAATAAAGGCGGCTCCCGCCATAAACAGCAGATCATTTAATATCAATAAGAAAAAAGAAAACCCTTTTTTAAAAACTCTAGGGTTAAACAAGGCAGCAAAAAAGACACTAATCTTTTTCATACTTCTCACATCCTAAAAACTGAAATTGCCGGAGCCAAAATGTTCATTCAAATCAACTCTTCCACTATTGCCGAAATACATCGCACGGGCAAATGCATTTATAACAGCCGCAATAGGGTCAATTCTCTGCGGTGATTTTGCTTTATCCAGCATGATATTCTCTTGCGGGTCCATTTTCGTAATTGCGTTATTAATTGCCCATGTTAAAACCGGATCATCGCCATGCACGACTTTCCTTTCAAATACCTTTTCTCGAAAGCTTTTTGTTGGTAATGAAAGATGATTAATTCTCTGCGGCAGTTCCACCATTGTATGCCCTTTTGATTCAAGCCGCTGCGCTAAATGAAGAGCATTCCACTTGTCATATGCTGTCTCTTGTAGCCGAAAACGGTTTTTATGAATAAATTCAATGATCCATTGTTCAACTAATTGATAGTCAACTGCTTCGCCAGATGTATAAGTGATAAATCCCATCTCTCTCCACAAATCATATGGCACTTTATCCGTCGCCATTTTTTCTTTGGCTCGGGCTTCAGGCATAAAGGAATGTTGACCGACATAGAAAAAGCCGTCTTGCACGGCCACATATCCAACGGAGGTTAAGTCTGTTGTCATTGATAAATCAAGGCCCAAATAAACGGGCAGTCCTTGCAGATCAGGAATTTCCCCGCTGCAAGCGCGCCATTTTGTCATCTTCATATAACCATTGTCCTTCTGGTCAACCCATCGGTTCATATTTTTGGTGAGGAAACTGCGCATCTTTTCAGGCACTTCAAGAGCCACTTTTAAAGCAGAACGTAATGACTCCATCCCCTCGGGGTACGTTGCCACAATTGGGTTGGCCTTAATCCAGTTTGATTCATCTTTTATATCGTCCTCTGGATCAAGCTCACAGATCATAACAAAATAATCATCATTCTCCGTGTCAATGTCTGGATCAAGAATTTTACTCGTATATTGATATTCCTTAAAGCATGGCCGCTCCATGTTGAAACCCGCTGTCGTAATAACAGCCATTAACGGACTGCGCCGGGCGACCATCCCGCTGTCCAGGACGTCGTAAATCTCACTTGTTTCATGTGCGTGGTATTCATCCACAATGCCCAATGATGGGTTTTTACCATCCCCGAGCTTCCGAGCCTCACGGGAAAGAGGCTGGATAATAGAGTTTGTTTTATATTTTTTCACGCGGCCATTAGCAGAGGTGTATTTCCCCTTTAGTATTGGTGCATGATGCAGCTGCTCAAGGATGGCTTGATATACCTCATCTGATTGTTCACGGGACCAGCCTGCGATAAATACCCGGTGTTTTTCTTGTGTCGGGAAAATCTCATACGACGCGATTAAAGCTAAAAATTGCGATTTCGCATTTTTACGGGCCAGTTGGATATAAGCTTTCCGGAACCGGCGGGCGCCATTTTCTTTTTTATAGAATCCGTATATATTGGCCGCAATAAAAAGCTGAAAGTCTGTTAATTCAATCGGCTGCCCTGCAAGTATACCTTCGACATGATTAAATTGCCGCGACCATTCATAAAAATCCACAACAGCTTCAGCATCAAAGTAATAAGGACAGTCATCTTCTGCGAGCCGGTCAACATCTTTAAAAAAACGCTCTACAGCCCATTTTTGCTTTTTGCCTGCCTTAATTTCCCCGGAGCGAATTTTCCCAGCATATGACCAAACCCGCTCAATGAGAATTTCGGCTGTAATCTCTTGCATTACATGCGGCCCCCAAACCGTTCTTCCTCTTTTGACTTCGGTTTCCCATCATCTTTTTTCGGGATAATAAGTTTACAGCGAGAGGAAATGGTCAGCCCTAAATCACTGGAAGCTTGCCTGCATTGTTTGAACAGCTTGTCTTGATTGATAAGCAAATCACTGTATGTCTTGTTCGCTACTTCAAATTTATTTCCGTCATCATCCTCAACTAATGCAGTAATGGGCGTTTCGAGTAAGACTTTGGTCATTTCCAAGTATTGTTTTCGAGCAAACAAAAAACGGGCAAGCGCGTCCACATCTAAATTAGTCATAATTCCGATGTTTTTTAGCTCATCCGCTATCTTTTTAAACTCTCTTTTTAAGTCTTTTGGCAAATACGATGGAGCTTTTACTTTGTCGTTTGGTGCCTTTATTTCTTGTTCCCGACGTTCCTCAATCTCTTGCTTTGTCAAGTTTTTCTTGCCTTTATAAAGTAACAAATCTAAAGGTTCCCGCGGTCTGGCCATTCCCTCACCTCCTTCCGAATTTTCATTTAGGGAATTTTTCAAAATGGGGAGGGGAGCGCGGTCTCCGGCAAAAGTCCTCTAGGGATTTAAGGGTGGGGGGTCTCCATCTCCTTCTTCAGCTGGCTCATGGCTGCTTGTATTTCCGTTTGTGCTGCTTCTATTTTCTTTGAATATAGATCAACAGCTGATTCCTTTTTCATGTTACGACGAAGAGTAAACATCTTTCGTATTCTGTGCTGCATTCGTCTGATGTCCTCGTTCGTATAGAAGGATGTGTACTCAGCCTTGCAGCGTGGACACTTGATATAATGCTGCTTGATTCCGTTGTCGTGCTTCCTGATCTTTGAACAGCCTTTGACAAGAAGTCTGGTCATGCATTGATCACACACGCACGTTTGATGTTCTGTTTCCAAATCCTCCATCCTCCTTTGCCGTCTTCCGGCTATGGCATGGCCCACAGAGAGGCTGCCAGTTACCCGAGTCCCAGAATAGTTTTTTGTCGCCTTTATGTGGAACGATATGATCGACAACTGTCGCCGGGGTTCTTCTGCCTTGCATTAAGCAGGCGGCACATAACGGATGCTTAGACAGGTAGCCAGCGCGCGACTGCCTCCATTTGCTGTTATACCCCCGTTTGGCCGCAGACTCCCGGTATTGATCATAAGCCGGCTTGGTTCGCTTATGTTGTTCACAGTAGCCCTCTCGTGTGAGGTTTGGACAGCCGGGTTCATTGCAAGGCGTCAAAGCTTTCTTCATTCCAATCCCTCCAATCATATTCTTTCTAAACTGCGCCCGCACTCAAGCCGTTAACCGCCAATTGTCTATCCTGAGATCTACCGGCCGCAGTTTACAGAGAATATAAAAAACACCCCGTAGGATGTTTTTCTTCTTTCTTCAAACTCATTATATTTGGTTAAAATATTTTTATAATTTCAATCTCCAGCTTCCGAATCACCAAAAATGATCTTATGAATCTTAGTAAATTCCTTTTGATTTACCTGTTCTAATCTTGAATTGAATTCATCCAGGTCAATTAATTCTTTTTCCACAAGCAATTGAACTAACGTAACAATATCTAATTTGTTGGTAATTGATAAGAACACAGAATTAGCTTGCCAGTTTTCATTAGAATTAGCTTCAGCTTCTTTAAGTACAATTGAAAAGGAGACGGCCGTATTTCTATCTAGTTCTCCTTGGTAATTTGTTGTTGAGCTCTCTAGTTTTGCTACGAACGATCCTCTCGGTGTTACCACGTCTAATTTATTATTCGAGAATAAACTTGAATACAGATGATATTCATTTGCACCATGGGTTAAAAATTGTATTGACAAGTGATTATCTCTTCCATCAATATACTCAGCCTTACAGTTGATTTCAACACCATTAATAGTAATTTTTGTATTTTTCATGCGATTCTCCTCCCTATCTAATTATGAGGTAATGGTAGGGATAATGGAACCAATTGCGAAATTTGTCGAACGATTTACTAGAAATAGTTTTTGCAAAGAATAAATCCTTAATCAGAAACCAAGTTTACTCAAAGTCCACTCTTTCGCTATTTCCACTGCTACACTCGATACTACTGTTAAAGGAGCCGTCTTTAACTGATTCCCCATTTTTTCTTTAATCTTAGAATAAGTTGTCTCATTTTTAATTGTGTCTAAAAAGTCATGGCCTTGATTTGTTAATGACCTTGCATACCACCAAAATCCAGGATTTAAATTAGTATCTTTTCCTTCTATTAATCCTGCTTCTGTTAACAATTTTACATGATAACTTATAACCTTTTGGTCTCTCTCTTCGAGTTGAATAACTTTCCAAGATTCTGGATTATTATCATTTTCTAAAGTAATAAGTATTTCTCGTATTAAATCAAAATCTCTTTTCATCTTAATCCCTCCCACCTTATTATCGGTAAAAGGAAGCGACAAGGGAATCATTTGCGAAATTTGTCGAACGATTAGTAATTAAACTGGATCATAACCTCTTATGCTGTAACAAATGTCGCCGTGCTTGTTGTATTCATTCTTTAAAGAGGGTTCTTCTTTTGTTGACTTGACTTCTAATATTTGACCAGCGTCAAGAATCTGTGTAATTTTGTCCAAAGCCGCTCCCTTGCAATGTGTAACCCGCATTACTAAATTCTTCAATGAAATCCCTCCAATAGAAAAAGCGCCCTCCCGATTGGGAAAGCGCCTGTTTTTTTGCATAGAGAGTTACAGCGAAACAAAAATTTCTCATAAAGCGACTATCAAACTCGCTTAATTTTTAGATGCTTTTTCGTATTTTTCTAGTGCTTTTGCCAACATCTCAGCATTTAGTTTGATCATAGCTTCATAGATATGATACGTTGTCTGCCCTTTAATTTTCTCAATTGTTGGCATGTACTCTTCTATTAACTCAGATGCAATTTTTGCGAACTTAGGATCCAAGATTCCCCCCTCCTTTCTATGTGAATCCTACCATAAATTATATCTAACGACTAAGATTTTCAATAAATCATCTTTACTTATATTCTTTCTAAACCAATCATACTCAAAAGGCTTCTTAAACATCCAATAGTCTATCCTGAGATTTACCGGACGCAGTTTACAGAGAACATAAAAAAGCGCCCCCGCTCATCAGCAGTGCCGCTCCCTTATTTTATTACCTATTACCATAATACCTTATCTAAAACAAAATGGTGTGCCGTTATCGTGCCAAGTTTGTGCCAAAATTATTTTCTTGCCATTCTACCAGGCATTTCATACTTTATTCTTAATAAAAATTCTAAAAACGTTACAATATCTTCTGCTAATTCTTGATTTATTGATGGAATTTTATGAGTTGCAATGTTACCCGCTTGTCTAATAGCATCAACCCAATCCTTACCGTCTTTAGGAATAATGCCTTCACTCTCAAGAAAATTTACATAGGTTACAAAACTTTCTCCCTCTTTTGCACCTGAATCAACAGCTATATTCATTAACAGCTTCCTAGCTAACAATACACCTGCCGTATATAATTGATGAGACATACAATCTCTTATTTCTGTGTAGACTTTTTCGATTTCTTCTGGAAGATGCTCTATTTTATTCCCATATCGCGGTGAAGGAATTTGAGTCCTATCATTACTCATTTCAAAATAAGTGGGTCTGTTGCAGTTAGGACATATATAGACTTTCCCCAATGCACCCCCATGTCGATCACATAAATAACCTGAATCCGGGCCAACTAATGCATCACAGTGGGCGCATTGATATTTACACGGATCCATTCTATCAACATCAACCCATTCTCCCCATAATACCATTATTCCACTTCCTCTTTTTTGTATAGTATAACATATCCACATTATCCACCAATTACTCATATCTTATATACTGTGCAACTGCCCGAAGTGCCGTCAGCCCTTGCCATCCGTGTTTTCAAACAATATCCCTAAAATGAATTCCACGTTTTCTTTTTGAAGGGAATCAATAAAAATATGCAGAAAAAAAGACTCATCTTGTTTATGAGATGAGCCTGCTTATATCTTGAATTTCTTCATGGCGTTGTTCATGGCATCCTGATTGATTCCAATGTATCGAAGGGTTGTCCGCTGATCTGAGTGATTAAAAATCTCCTGCAGCATGGCAACGTCTTTTGTTTGCTTGTAAAAATGGTATCCGAATGTTTTCCTCAACGTGTGCGTGCCTATATCATCCAAATTGACATACTCAGCAGCAGCCCTCAAAATCTTATAAGCCATCGACCGGGAAATGGGCTTGTTGATCCCTTCGCGGCTTTTGAAAAGATATTCGTGATCTTCTTTCCCCTCAATATATGCCTTTAATTCTCTTTGAAGTTCCGGCGTCATTTCAATTCTCTTTTTCTTTTTGGTTTTCTTCTCTATAAGGTTGAAATACGGCCGTCTGGCGTCCCTTACTCTCAGTTCCAATATATCTGATATGCGGAGACCTGAATTTATCCCGGTGACAAATAGCATGTAATTCCGCTCGCTCTGTTCTTTTAAAAACCGTTTGATATAGAAAATGCATTCCGGGTCCCTTATCGGCTGAACAAAATTCATTCCGGCGCGCCCCCGTCCTTATAGACTTCCACGCGAAGAGCAAAGGCCAGCCGGTAAAATGCTTTTGCTTTCGTCCGGTAGTAGCTCCGCTGACTGAGTCTCATTTCTGCATAGACTTCATAATCATACATTTCTTCATTCTGCATGTAGAGCATGACAAGTATTTGCCGCTCCTTTTGGGAAAGCCGGTTAACCGCTCTTTGCATTCTCTTTAAAAACCGTTCCCTCTCAATCTCCCAATCCATACGTTTTAATGCTGCGTCTTCTGTGGAGGAATGAAATTCATTCGAAAAGCTGGGCGGAACAAGGCTGTATGTTGCGGTCACTTTCGGCAAAAAATCCTCCGGCACTTGTAACAAGTACATGCGATATTGTTCGAGCAGCTTTTCTGCTTTCATTCTCGTTGCTTCTTCGTCAATTTGAGGAATATTTAATGTCAATTGATTCATTTCTTTCCCCCCTATGCACCTTTAATATTTGAATTAATGTATCTTGCAATCTTCATTCGTGAACGGTTAATTGTTGTTTGAACAGTTCCTTTTGCAATACCGAGCAGTGCACTAATACGTTCATAAGAAAAACCTTCTACAATATGCAAAAGAAAAATTTCCTTTTCGCGATTCGTAAGTTTGCCGAGACAATCATTAATTATTTTCTGCTCTTCCTCCGTAACTGATCCGGTTTGCTCTGGCTGAATAGAAAAATCATTTGAGAAGACTTCCATTATCTTAGGATCAATGAACATAGTCCTTTGATATGAGGCTCTGCGATCTATTGAGCGACGTGACACGGGTTGCCTCCCACTTTCAAGCCAGTCGATTGTCCATTGGAGATCAGAAATCATATTTCTGAGATTCTTTTTATCTCTCATACCAGCAGCAGAAAGGTCGCTTTCATTTGCTTCCGCAAGTGGCTTATACATTGCTCTTGTTTGTTTTAGTGTACTTTTATAGCTGAAAAGTAAATCTCTCACAATGATCCCCCTCTTATTTACGCTTTAACGCCCCGCCTTTGCCTCTTTTAAGTGTTTGCCTGTCTTGTCCCATCATTTGCCGCCAAAAGCGCTCTGATCGCTCCTGAGCGTTTTTATTGGGCTTTTCCTTCCTCTTCTTCATGCCGTCCCTCCGTTCAAATAAAAAACGGACACCAATCAGAGCACAGTGATTCTGTGCAATGATCAGTGTCCGCAGGCTCTCCGTCTTGGACATATTGATTTTTGATTACTTCACGTAAAAATTTGATGGTCGGTGTGGCTCATTCCGCGCCCTCCTTTTTAAGATTAAAACCTAATAAAAATGCAGTGGAATAAATCGCTTGAGCTGAATTAAGGTTCATATAGTAATCGCCCATATCTTCTATTGATTCGGAAGCAGGTGGATTATTTTTCAAATTGTTATATGTCGCTTGTAGTGTCTCTTCTTTTCTGTCTAAAGTCTGAATAGCCGCCTCCAGATAGACTGCAAGATCAAGAGTTTCCTCAAGTGCATGCTGCAACCAGCCGCGCAGATCATAGGCATTAACTTGGACGGGCTGGCCGTACTTGGCAAGCCCCTTGTCCTGTTGTGCGTTTAGTTTGCTGATGACGGCTGAAATGATCGGGTTGTCAGCGTGGTTCATCAATACCCCTCCTGCTGCCGCTGATGATTGACGGCGTTTTTGTCCATGTAAGCTGCTTCGATCTGTTCAGGCGCGAACCCAAGCAATTTGCCTAAATTCAAAAAGCGCTCAAAAGACATTACATAAGTCCACTCGTCTTCAATCGAAAAATAGAAACCATATACAAGTGACATTAAATGTGAAAATGCTTTTCCAATACCGATATTTGTTTCTAATTCCCTTTCTTCTGCCCGTCTCATGATCTGCTGAATCGTAGCGCCATTATCAAATCCAATTCTATTGCCAATGCTCAAGATAAAATGCAGGCAGTCCACGTATTCCTCAAGCAGTGGGTTTGTATCACGAAAAGCCGTTACATCACCCACTTTGCAAATTGGACACTCCTCATAATCAGGATCGAATAAGTTTTCAAAATCTTTTTTGCTTAAATGCTCTCCGCAATTATCATTTTCACACCGGAAAAAGGATGCATTTTCAGGAGTCGCACCAACATTTGTTGATACTTTTGTTCTTGGCTTTTGGTTATTACTCCAATGCTTAAAGCCGCGCCATTCATTCGCACACTCGGCCAGCTCCACTTGTAAAGCGAGAATGAGGTTCGGCAGCAAGTCCTGTCCCTCAAGCCCCTTTTCTTTGATGATCCGATCGTCAAGCACCTTTTGCATTTCAAACATTTTTTGTAGATTCATTGTTTCCGCTCCCTTATTTCCGCCCGCCGACGGTATTTTGAAGAAATTCATGTACATGACACATCAGCAGCATGCCGCCTGTTTCTGGTCCGTACTTTTCACGGAAGACAGCCAATGCTTGTTCAAAAGCCTGCCTGTAATCCTGTTTCACTATCTCACCCCATCAATCCCGGCAGCACGGAGATAGTGAAGAAGATGAGCCCCACGCAAGCCCCGACCAGCCAGATATTTGTTTTATCCCGTTTAGCGATAATGGTATGATCGCCAATCATTTTCAGATCGTCAGACCGAGCGACAAGCGTCGGGATGTAGTCCGGGTGAACCTTTAAAAGCTCGGCCGCTTGCTCGACGGTCATTGCTTCGTCCTTCGTGGCCTTCACGTTCCGTTGCAGTTCTACTTGTAGTGGCATCATTTTTCTTCCCCCTCGCAATGGCATTCACTTTCTTCATGACCGCATTCTTCGCATATTTTTTCAACCTGCCAACCCTCAAAGCGATATTGGGGCATTGAATAATATTCTTTGTAGCAACTCGTGCATGTTACGATCCCGTCGCTGTCTGAATCCCAGTTAGAAAAGGATGCTTCTTCTGTGCAATCGCAATACGGACAAGTTTGTTCTTGGGATAATTCGCTCATTCCGCGTCACCTACAATCTGAAGATTTTTATAATGAGCTACATGTCCGCAGGGATTTTTCCAAATATGAACCTGTCCAAAGAATCCGTCTTCAGCGTGCTGCGTGAGCTGAGGATTTCCCATTTCCCCGCCACAAGTAGGGCATTCCCAAAGTGCATTGATTGTTTTGAATCCGGTCAGGAAACCATTGGTATCGCGGGCGGGAATCGTTACTTTTTTTGTCTTCATTCCGCAGCCCCCTCCAATGCTTCAACTTTATCTTCCAATTCCTCTATCTCGTCCTCTAAATTGCTGTTTTCAAATTCTAAATCTCTTATTTCTTCTTCCTGTCCCTCGACCTTTAATTTTAGTTCTTCGTTCTCTTTTGTAAGCCGCTGAATCTCTTCCTGAGCCTGCCGAAACTGAATGACCGTGACATCCTGCTGGCGCTGATGCTCCCGATTCATAGCCTGTTGCATGATTAACTCTTCCGCGAGCTTTTCGGCTGCTGCTTCTAAAGATATTTGCTCCGGTGTACTGGCCGCCGTTTTCGAAATGGTGCAAATGTAAGAGCCGGTATATAAAACTTCACCTTTTGATAAGTTGATTTTGAATTCTTTCATGCCCGGGCCTCCCGGTCTAAAAGACATGTTTTGCATACAACCCAATGAGCTGAATAATATATTTTTCCGCAGCGTTCACACTTGCGGGCGATTTCGTTTTGATACATTTTCCGTTCCTCCCCCGCAGGGGAAAACCCCTGCTAATTGAATTTATGGCCGATCTCGTAATCACAACGAGCCAGACCGCCTTTTACTGTTTGAATGATTGTTTTACCGTGTTCCGGTGCCTCAACGACATATGCGGCGTTTTGGTTGCCGTCTAACACGATGACAGACACCTTCCCCGGCTCAATAAATTGAGAAACACTTGTATTTTGATTGAGTGATATATGTTTTGGCTGCATGTTCAAAGCCTCCGTATGGTATAATAAAAGTGTCTAGGTTTTATTTACCATACGGTGGCGGTTGCTTTAGCGGCCGTCCTTACATCCAATAGTTTGACGGGAATAGCTGTATGCCAACCTTTGGTTTTTCCGTCGGAATGATTGGGTGTTTTTTTATATACTCAACGCGTTCCTCTTCGCTCATCACCCGTGTTGTAACTTCTCCGTGCCGACGCAAGTTTTTGTTTTCTGTCATGGTGCTGTCCTCCTATTCTTTATTCATGCCTTTGATTTGAAGATTATATAAGCGCTCAAGCTCTTCATCTGTCTGGCGGTTTAAAAAATCTCTGCCATAAGAACCGATAAGCAAAAGCCATTCCATTAAATGCTTTCGTTCTGCCTGTCCCAACGTCTGCCACTCCCTTCATAATCAGCATTTGTAAAGCCGCGTTCCGCACCTCCGGGGTACAGTCTTCATAACGCACGATGACCATAAGTTGCTGGACCGTTGCTTTTTCAAAACGGAAGCTTTTGCTTGTTGCGTTCATCTTCTGACGCTTCCTTTCCGAGCAAGCCGGATTCCCGAGGCTCAATGAGGTCTCTTTTTGCTTGGTCGATGATAAGGAATAACGTTTCATCTTCATTCCGTTTCAGCTCTTTTGCTATGTTGAGGTAAGACTCATCTGCCGCCCACAGCTCCCGGAAACGCCTGATTTCACTGTCATAAAACATGAAGTTTAGGTCCTGAAAAGGGATATACACCGGGCTTTCTTCAAACAAATAGCGTAGTCGGAACATTTTATCTTTCATGGTTTTCTCGGATATTCTAATTCTTTTGTTAGCGCGTAAACCGTTCTTACGGGCGGGCAGGATGTTTTTTCTTGCAAAGTCCATGACCAGCAAAATGATTTCATCCGAATCCCTGTTTAATAATTCCGACATATCAAGAATTGATTTCCCATCATGCCAGTATTGAACTACCTTTTTCAGCTGGACCATTGACCATTCATAATTCATATCCTCCAAAGCCAGTTCGAACCGTTCGGCATTGACCGCCTGACTCATGCTAAACACTCCTTTTTGTAATTCATATAGCGGTGAACAAGTATGAGGCGGTGTTCATGCTGCAGATTCTTCGTTACAAGCCAGTTGTTTGGATTTAAGCCGTTTGCCTTAATAACATTTTTCTGTGCGCGCGTCGGGCGCTTCCCGTGTTTCACACTGCATTCCCCCTAAAGTTCTGATAGTCTGCTATTTTTTGATCAAGAAGAGCAATAAGATTATCAAGCTCTTGTTTGCGTTCAGCGTCGGTAAGCTTTCGTTCCGCCTTGAATTCCCAAACGCCGGGCATGATCATATCAGCCTTGGTTCCAAGCACTATTCCCACCTCCTTTAATGCGTCTGTCCTCTCCGGTAAACTTGACAACCCTCGTCCCTTGCATCATTCGAGATATGATCCGGCCGCCATGTGTACCGTATTTGCTTTGGAGGCTTTCAACGTTGTAGTTGGTCGTTATGATATTGGGCTTGTCCTCTCGAGACTCAATAATTGTCAGAATCAAGTCAGCAGCCCATGATTCCTCCCCGTCTTTATCCTTCCTGACGTATTCAGCTCCAAGGTCATCCAGCACCAGTAACTCGCATGATTCAATGTTTTTCAAAATATGTGCTTCTGTCTCTTTTGAATCGCCATAAGAGTTTCGAATTTTTCTAAGCAGCATTTTTGTATTGGCGAAGATGACATTTTTTCGTAGGCTCTTCACATGCTGTGCGACACTGTGAGACAGGTGGCTCTTTCCGATTCCATAATTCCCTTGCAATAATAAAGAATCAAAATCACCCCAGTTTCCAAAGTTCTCCGCATACCATTTCAGCTTGCGAAAAGCGTCCTGTTGCGAATCGGATAAACCCTTCAAATTAAAATTTCCGAATCTGGCTTTCTGTGTATCTGGTGGGACAAGACTGTTATTCCAGAAAAAAGCGTCCGCTGCTGTTTCTTCTTGAAATTGAATCATTTCTTTTTCAAGCGCTAAGTTATCGCATGATAAACACCGGCTATGCCTAGCCCCGTTTTGCATGTAGATAGGAACCGTATTGCCGCATGATTCGCATTCTCTTTCTCCGATCTTGTCAGGAAACAAATGCTTGAGCCTGTCGGGGAGCACTTTAGAAAAGGCCTGAGTATTGGTCTTTCTCGGGCTTTCCGCTCTGAGCAATTGAACCCCCTCCTTTTTGGTTTAGGTATGATTCAAATTTTGTCCCGAACAATGTTTGAGGGCGTAGAAACTTATTCATAGTAGGATCATTGAGCCATTCCTCTGTTTTTACAAGAATGACATGTTTAAAATCTTCAAAACGAAAACCTTCGTTCCAGCGTGCTTTGATGTCCTTTTTTGTTTTTTCTGTGGTATATCGGTATCGTGTACCCGCTACTTTGTTCAGCAGATCAATGATCAGCTTGTATGGAATCTCGTCCTTTTCGTTTTCGGAAGAAGATGCGTCGTCGGGTTTACCCGACAATATATCTTTTAATTCTTCTTCTTCTTCTTCTTTCTTCTTTCTTCTTTCTTCTTCTTGTTCGTTACCTTGCGTTACTGTAACGTTACCTGTAACGTTACTAGGTTGAGAAAGCTGTAAAGCCTTTTGTTTTTCCCGATATTTAGCAACTCTTTTGCGTGTATCTTCCCTGATTTTATCCATCGCATCGACGTTCTGATGCTTTTCCCAATTGCAAATACTGATATAGTTCTGATCGTTAATCTCGATCATTCCGAACCGTCTAAATGTATCCAAGGCCATTCTTACAACCCCCAACGGCCGCGAGAAAATAGCTGCAAGCATTTCGTCAGTATACGGAACATTTTCACTAAGAAAGATGTAACCGGAGGCGTTGGTTTTACCAGCTTGAGCGAGTAATTTCACCCAAATAATTAACAAAGTGTCAGCTTCGGGCATCTGTTCAATAAGCTTAATTTTTTCGTCATCAAACATATGGGTGCTGAGCTTTACGAATTTAATTTCGCCCATTCAACTCCCCCCTTTCTGACTTGGTCAAAGACCATACAGACCGCTTGCCGTTGACAATTACAGAGCCGAGGGTGTTTTGCTGACATTGATCAGACAGGCAGGTGCCGCCTTGAGCTTCTAGTTCGGCAATTGCCCTTTCGTGAGTATTAACAGACTCGCTTATAATTACGTGAATTTGATTATGCAGCCAGACGTGGCTTTCTAAAAACACATGTATTCTCCTTTCGGCTATTTGTTGAAAATCTCAGCAAAGTGCTTATCTAAAAAGGCAGCCATTTTAGAAGCTTGAAAGCTCCAGTTTTGCCCTTTGGCTTGCGGGTAAAATACAAAACCCCCGTTTACCGAATCTAAAACTTTGCGGAACCGACTTGGGTATAAAATGTTTTCTTTGATCCACTCGCTTTTACGTGCTGTCTTTTTCTCAAGGTCTTTCATGTTCCAATAGACCCCGGATAACGATTGTTCTCTTAGTTCCTGGAGTTCCACCTTGCTGATGAGAATTTTGTCAGCAGGGATCGGAATTGACAGGCTAACATCAAGAAGTTGTTCCATAAGTTTCTCCTCTCATGTCTTTTAAAAATTTTACTCACTTTTATTTTGTTCCTGTCAGTACCATTATTGTTCAAAAAAAAATCGGATCTTAATATTAAGTTTCTTCGTGACCTTTTCAATCGCCTGCATAGAAAGATTCGCTTTCCCTCTCTCAACTCTTGAGATGTATGAAGCTGTGTACCCTAAGAATTGAGCGAATTCGATTTGAGACATTTTCCGCTTTTTTCGGATTTTTTGGAGCAGACGTCCAAACTCTTTCAGATCGAACATTTGTTTTAACACATCCTTTTTGTACCTGAAAGGAACAATTCGATCTTAACATAGCGATTTTTTTTACACAAGTGCTTTTTAAAAGAATTTTCTCGTGAGGTACACGATATGGTATAATTACCTATGAGGAATAAGGTTAATTTTTCAAAAGAGCAGGTGTTATTATGGGAAATATGAAAATGGGAGAAGCGATTCGGCGTATTCGTAAGGAAAAGAAAAAAACATTAGATGAAGTTGCCGAAGCTGTGGGAATTACACACAGCTACCTTTCAAGAATAGAAAGAAATTTACAACAGCCATCAATACAAGTAATAGAAAAAATCGCTGACTATTTAGGCGTCCACAAATCATACTTGTTTTTTGATGAAGAGAGCCTAGAAAAGTATTCAGAACCAGAGAAGCAGCTTCTTTCACAGAAGAGTATAACAATAGATGATCTCAAGAAGCTAAACATTGTCCACGATAACGGAAGTAAGATAACAGAAGAAGAATTGCAAATGGTTATAAATTATTTAAAGGAATTAAGGGAATTAAAAGAACGACATTTGAAAGATTTAAATTAACCAACTTTAAGTTTTTTTGTGTCCACATTTTTCTCCTTTTCAATTTCCTTTTTTAGATTCCCGATGATGTTCTCGAATGTAATATGCATGATGTGTTTCCCCTCCCAAAACAGAACGTTTGTTCCTATTATATTTAATAACAATTTTAAAATAAATACTTTTTCAGGAATTTCCTATTTTCGTTTTTCCGGAAAACAGGAAATATCCCCGAAAAGTACGAAAGACGTTGCCAGTCATGGCAGCGTCTTTTTGTTTTTTTATGTACTTTTCGGGAGTCAGATATACTACATGCCTACTCTTATCTCAGTCGTTTGAAAACTTCCGCCTGCTTCAGAATGGTTTAACGAAACACCCACAAAAGCAGTAGTCAGTATACCGAACGCTAAAACTAAGGTCAATGACATTTTTCTCATCTGCAACACCTCCCACTTCTAAATATTAAAATTAAATCCTAATTTTATCAAGTCAATTTTAGGAAGAGTTGCTCTAAATTGATCTTGCTGTTGAGAAAAATAATAAAGGGATAGCAATAATTTTTCAGCGTTTTCTTCTCTTTTCCCATCAAAAAGAAGAGCATATTTTTTATAAAAGGAATCCGAATAGAAAGAGTTTAATGGGTCGGATCTTCCTAAAGCCTTTGCGAATTCAGTCACTTGAAACTCCTTTGAAATTTCTTTGTTCCAATAATATTGTAATATGGCTATTTCCTCTTTATTCTGGACCATTTCCTCACTGCGATCAGGGAAATTTGCAAGTAAGTTCAAACACCTCAAATAGTACCTATAAGAATGGCAATATGATTCATTCATATAAGACAATGCCAATATGTACAAAGCTGTCATATTCAAATTGATACTGAGGTCTTTTTCAAGGAGAGAGAAGGCCGCCTCTCTCGCCTTATTAACGTCGTTGTTTTGTTTTAAATATATATTCACTAAGACTTCTTCTATACGAGCAGTAAATGCGATTTTCAAAAATGGATCTGATAAATTTTTAATAAGACTTCGAATGGATCGAATATGGTATAGAGTGATCTCATACCTGCCATTATAAAAGTACCCATACATTTCTAGTATACTCAACAACGTTCTCATTTCGTCACAAGAAGGACTAAACTTCTTTAATCCTTCGGTATACTCAATATTCCCAAAAGAGAATCTTGAATTAAGAATAAATCTATAAATATTAGACCATTGATCGTATTTGCCATCCCTTTCAATCTGGGCGCTTATCAATGCCTCTATAACAGAATATAATTGCTTAGTGTAGCAATATTCCAAAGCAGAAGCATAATTTTTCTTTTTCACTCCAGTTAAGCAGTGCTGTTCCATCAATGCAGTTTCATTTTCTGGATCAACATACCTTATGATCTCTCGAACCATCCAAAAATTAATTTCTTTTCCGCTAAGAAACTTACTTAAATAGCCTTCGCTAATCCCGATTTTAGCAGCTATAACATTCTGCTTTTCATCAGAGGATTTTATTAATTCTTTTAGATGGATCCTTATATCTCTAGCTGCTACTGTTTCCATATGATCACCTTTTCACCTCAAATTTAACATAATCACAAAGAAAATTTTGTCGAACGATGGCGATAAGATTTAGAATTTTTTGATTTTTTACGTTATAATTTATTCCTCTCAATACTTATTATAACTTATTTTACAATGGTTAACTAATCGAAAAGCCTTATTTGGGACAATCTTTTAAATAAATTAAGATAGTGCTATCTTATTATTGAGAACTAAAGTTCCCCTATAGGAGTGAAGAAATGGCTAGTTTCCTAAAACGCGGTAAAACGTGGCAGTATTGCGTTAGCGCTAAACCCAAGCCCATCAGGAAAGGCGGTTTTAAAACTAAGAAGGAAGCTCAAGTAGCTGCCACAGAGGTTGAAGAAAGATTGAGGAAATATAAAACGCCGGGCACTACAAAAGTCCTCTTTGATGAATACTTTAAAAGTTGGGTAAATGTTTATAGAGCTGATATTAGCGCTATCACTCGTGAAGGTTACTATATTACACTTGGAGAAATTTCAGAGAATTTTGCAGGCAGATATATCAATGACATTACTAAACGAGAATATCAAGAGTTTTTAAATAAGTTTGGAGCTGAACACGCAAAAGAAACTGTTAGAAAAATAAATACGCACATTAGAGCTTGTGTGCTAGAGGCAATTGAAGAAGGAATTATTCAGTTTGATTTTACCAGGAAAGCAAAATTGACTGGAAGTGTGGAATCAAAACGCCCCGAAGAAAAACACTTGAATTATGTTGAAAGTCAAAAGCTTTTAAATGAATTATATGTGCGCAAGGATCAGTCTATCGGATATTATTTATTAATACTGGCCCTAACTTCAGGAATGCGATTTGCAGAAATTGTAGGGTTAACACCTGAGGATTTCAACTTTAAATTAAATGAGATTACAATCAACAAAACCTGGGATTATAAAAAAGGAACGGGTTTTGCTACGACAAAAAATGCGTCTTCGAATAGGACCATTAAAATGGATTCTAATACAATGGGTTTATTCAAAAAGCTGTTTGCAGAATCTGAAATACCTGATAACATACATAATCTTGTATTTTATAGTCCTCGCAGCTCTAAGAAAGTCATCACTAACGAATTTGTCAACAAAATATTGAAAAAGACATTAACAGACTTGAAAATAGAATCAATTTCGATACATGGATTGAGACATACACATGCCAGCGTGTTGCTCTATAAAAAGATTTCAATTTATTATGTCTCAGAGCGTTTAGGTCATGCCAAGATAGATACCACGCTTAATTATTATTCACATATAATTAAAGAACTCCGTGAAGAAGATACACGAAACACCCTTGATCTGTTTGAAAAAATGCCAGACGTGAAAAAATCTGTTTAGAAATGTGCAAAATTTGTGCAAAAAAAAATAAAATCATATCGTTTTTCAGCGGGTTCATACACAAATAAAAAACTTACAAAAACGAGAAAAACCCTTGTGTAACAAGGGTTTTTCTGTTTTGCCGACATTATTAATCTGCACCTATCTTATGCTGGAAACGCTCTAGGAGAGATTCGAACTCCCGACCTGCAGTTTAGGAAACTGCTGCACTATCCGCTGTGCTACTAGAGCCTGTTTCTATTATAGTAACGCTGGCGGCCGTTTTTTTCAAGTCTACAGCCCTCCGAACACTTTATAGGCGGCTCTCGTCGTATCTTCATCTATTCCGATATAACGCATTGTAATAGATGGAGAAGAATGATTTAAAATCCTCTGCAGTTCAGCAATGTCTTTTGTCCTCTGATAAAAATGATACCCGAACGTCTTTCTAAGCGTGTGCGTTCCGATTTCCTCCAACCCGCAAGCGGCAGCCGCTTCCTTTAATATTCTGTATGCCTGAATCCGGGATATGGGCTTATTCGTCCGTTTCGATTTAAACAAATAGTCATCCTCTTTCATGTCTTTTGTATAAGCGTATATGTCGGCCTTTAAAGACTCCAGTATCAGAATTTTTCTTTTCTTTCTCGTTTTGCTTTCGGTTGCCCACACGTGGTCTTTGTTCCTTACATCCCTCACGCGAAGCGGCAGAACATCAGAAATCCGCAGTGCGCTGTTCATGCCGAAAATAAATAAAAAATAATCACGATCACTTTTCTTCATTAAATACTGTTTGACTTCCTGGATCTTCTCCAAACTTCGGATCGGCTGTACGATATGCATCAAAAAACCCCTTATAATTGATAAAGTAACATATTGAGCATTATGTTACTATTATAGCCGAAACCCGTTGACTGATAAAGGGTAAAGGGTCTTATGTAACATAATATACATAGTGTTACATAAGGTGAACCAGATACGCAGTTTCAACAAATTCCTCAAAAACATCATTTTCAGCCCGGTGACAAGCTTTTAAACAAATAGAGACCCAAGGCATTAAAAAATGAAAACAACGTCCTTAAAAGGAAATATGAGCATCCGTTTTTTTGTGAGCAACCGAAAAAAATGCAAAAAAAAGACACAATATGAAATTGTGTCCTAGTCTTCATCTTTTACATCAATGTCTTCAGGAAGCGGCTCATTTAAAAACTCTTGAATCATTTCCTTATATTTTTCCAGCTGTTCGAGATGGGTTTGAAATTGTTCCTTGTTGATTAAATATTGCTGTCCGTCATGGACGGCCCTTATTTTATTCGTCAAAACAAGATTGTGCACATATTCTTCAGGAAGACTGGTAAACTCCGCTGTCTCTTTGATCGTTAAATACATGGCTCACGTTCCTTTCATATGTCATGTGAGTGAATTCTGTTTTGTTCATTGTAGCTTATTTTTTGTCTTTATGCTTGTTTCACAGCTTTTTCAGTCCGGTTTCCCATTTAGCCTATTTGCGACTGATTACATTCACACAGAAACTCCGGCTTTTTGCGCACCGGACTATTCCGTTTGTCACTTGTGAAAACAGCACATTTTACTTACTCTATAATTGTAAGCGGAAAACAAAGGAGGCAGACTATGAAAAAGAAAAAGTTTATGAATCTCTGTTTTATCGTTCTGCTCAGTACGTTGCTCGCGGCCGGAAGCATCCCTTATCACGCTCAGGCTAAGAAACACCCGTTTTCCTATGACGACTACAAACAGGTAGATGTCGGCAAAGACGGCATGGTTGCCACCGCCCACCCTCTCGCTTCACAAATCGGTGCCGACGTGCTGAAAAAAGGCGGCAATGCAATTGACGCCGCGGTTGCCATTCAATTCGCATTAAACGTAACTGAACCGATGATGTCGGGAATCGGCGGCGGCGGATTTATGATGGTTTATGATGCGAAGACGAAAGACACCACCATTATCGACAGCCGGGAACGCGCACCGGCAGGCGCAACACCGGATATGTTCCTTGACGAAAACGGCAAAGCCATCCCTTTCTCCGAACGCGTTACGAAAGGGACTGCAGTCGGTGTTCCAGGAACATTAAAAGGACTAGAAAAAGCGCTCGACAAATGGGGCACACGCTCCATGAAACAACTCATCACCCCTTCCATTAAACTTGCCTCAAAAGGCTTTCCGATCGATTCGGTTTTAGCTGATGCCATCTCAGATTATAAAGACAAATTATCACACACTGCTGCAAAAGACGTGTTTCTTCCGGACGGAGAACCTCTGAAAGAAGGAGACACACTCATCCAAAAAGACTTAGCCAAAACATTTACAGCTATTAAGTACAAAGGCACAAAAGCATTCTATGACGGAGCATTCTCCAAAAAGCTTGCGGAAACAGTGCAGGAATTCGGCGGCTCAATGACAGAAAAAGATATTAAAAACTTCAATGTGACGATTGACGAACCGATCTGGGGAGATTACCAGGGCTATCATATCGCAACTGCTCCTCCTCCAAGCTCGGGCGGTGTTTTCCTGTTGCAAATGCTGAACCTCCTGGATGATTTTAAGCTTTCTCAATATGATATCCGTTCTTGGCAAAAATATCAGCTTCTCGCAGAAACGATGCATTTGGCTTATGCTGACCGCGCCGCATTTGCCGGGGACCCAGAATTCGTCAACGTCCCTCTCAAAGGCCTCTTGAATCCAGATTATATCAATGCCCGCAGACAGCTGATAGATATTGATAAAGTCAATAAAAAACCGAAAGCCGGCGACCCTTGGGCCTATCAGGAAGGTTCTGCAAACTATAAACAAGTGGAGCAGCCGACTGACAAACAAGAAGGCCAAACGACTCACTTCACGGTAACTGATCGCTTCGGCAATGTCGTATCTTATACGACAACGATTGAACAGCTGTTCGGTTCCGGCATTATGGTTCCCGGATACGGCGTTGTGTTGAATAATGAGTTAACAGACTTTGATGCGGTGCCTGGCGGCGCAAATGAAGTGCAGCCGAATAAACGTCCGCTCAGCAGCATGACTCCGACTATTTTATTCAAAAATAACGAACCTGTCCTGACTGTCGGCTCCCCCGGCGGAGCAACGATTATTTCTTCCGTCCTGCAAACGATTCTGAACAAAGTTGAGTACGGCATGGATCTGAAAGCGGCGGTCGAAGAGCCGAGAATTTACACAAACAGCATGACATCCTATCGATATGAAAAAGGAGTGCCGGAAGAAGCCCGCACAAAACTGAACGAAATGGGGCATAAATTCGGCAGCAGCCCGGTTGATATCGGTAATGTGCAAAGCATCCTGATTGACCGTGAAAACGGCACCTTCACCGGAGTTGCCGACTCAAGCCGAAACGGAGCCGCAATCGGCGTAAACTTGAAAAAATGTGAAAAATGACAAGACAAAGCCTCGTTTCTCAAGCTGAGAAATGAGGCTTTTGTTTATTCTGCACTGTATTCAGATGAGGTTTTTTCAGACGTTAATGACGCAAGCGAAAGCACGCCGCACATCGCGATGACAACACCCGCTGATCCGATCCATGTCACTGACGCAAGAGACAGATGGGTGACAACAATGCCCCCGATGCCCGCCCCGGCCGCCATAGCCAGCTGCATCACAGACTGGTTGAGGCCAAGTAATACACCCGATGATTCAGGCTCCATCGTTGCCAAATGATACTGCTGAGCAGGCCCAGATGACCAGGCGGCGAAGGACCAAAACATAAGCACTGCCGCCGCTCCGAAAGCAGAATGTGTGACAAACGGCAATAACATGAGCATGATAGCATGAAGCGCCATTCCGCCGGTTAATGTCATACGCGCCCCCCATTTGTCTGCGCTGAAACCGCCTGCTTTAGAACCGGCAAGACTTGCAACACCGAAAATAAGCAGCAATGTACTCAGTATTCCGCTTCCGATATGAGTAACGTTCAGTAAATACGGAGAAAGGTACGTATACGCAACCGAATAGCCTCCGAGCCAAAAAAACGTAATGACCAGCCCGGCAGCCACCTTTCGTTTCTTCAAAAGAGAAAATTGCTGAATGAGCGGCACCGGTTTATCTCCTTTTATCTCAGGCAACGCGAAACGTATAATAAGCATGGCAATGATTCCGATTGCCGCAATTCCGGCAAAAACCACCTTCCAGCCAAAAGCTTCAGACACGGTTCTTCCGATCGGAACACCGATAATGAGCGCCGCCGTAAACCCCATAATGACGGTTGCGAGAGAACTTGCCTGTTTTCCCGGGGGAGCGATTTTTGCTGCGATCGTAAGCGCGGTGACCACCACAGTTCCTGCTCCAAGCGCCATGATCACCCGCGCTCCCGCAAATAAGGCGAATCCCTGCACAAGGAAAGAAATGATATTCCCGATAACAAACAGCCCCAGAGCATAAATCATGAGCTTCCTTCTGTCCAGTTTTGCTGTAAGGGCCATCATGACAGGCGTTCCGATTGCATAAACAAGTGAAAAAATCGTAATCAGCTGCCCTGCCGCTGCCACAGTAACTCCCAAGGAACCTGCAATTTTATCAAGCATCCCTGATATCACATATTCAGACGTCCCCACTAAAAAACTGATAATTGCCAAAATGTAAATCTTCCAGGTATTTTGCACCTGACACACTCCTTCATTGATGATTTATATAAAGATATATTGTGATATATCGATATAAAGAGTTGAACAAAAAGAAACAAATCGCAATATGTCGATGTGTAGTCGGAAAAAGAAACTGAATCCCTCTTCTAAAGGATTCAGCCCTACATTTCGCGCTGAAAATAATCGGCCATCGCCTTTATCGCGTCTTCATCTCTTTTATAATAGGTGTATTTGCCAATCCGTTTTGTTTGGATAAGGCCCGCCCGCTGAAGGATGGAAAGATATTGAGACGCCGTTGACTGTGTCATCTGAAGCTTATCGGTGATCTGGCTGACACATACTCCGATCTCATTCATATCAATGCCATCATGCGGGGCGAAGTGACGGTCCGGCTCTTTCAGCCATTGTAAAATCTCAAGCCGTGACTCATTAGACAACGCTTTAAAAACATCAATAGGTTTCATACGCTTTATTATATCGTGATTTTACGATATGTCAATGTTGTTTTTGTTAAATCTCTATTTTTTGTTTTGCCTCTCTTATGATCCGGGAAATAAAATCACTCACATTCTCTTCAAATGTGTCTTCCCGCCCGTATTGCCGTACATGTACAGATTGATGGCGGCACTCTCGATCTCCCACAACAGCAATATACAGGATTTTTTTCATTTGTGCTTCTCTGATTTTATAACCGAGTTTTTCATCACGCTGATCAAGCTCAGCCCGGATACCCGCTTTCTTTTGAGAAAAACCGGAACGAAAAAATTGGCGTACACAGCTGTCCTGTTTTCTCATCATCCGTTCGGTAATGCTTTTAATCCATTCAGCAGTTCTTCAAACGCCGATGTCAAAAATAAATCACTCCGGTAGATGAATGATATATTCATATCCCGAAACTGTTCAGGAAGCTCATGAAGAAAAAGATTTTTCCTGTTTTGAAAATAACGGACGGCTGATGAAGGCAGAAAGGAAACCCCCATCCCCGCCTGCACCGCCCCAATAATGGCTTCCAACGTACCGAATTCAATGATTTTATGTGCGGGCACTGCCTCTTCTTTCAGTATGTTCTTTATTTTACGGCGGTGCGAACAGCCCGCGGCAAAATACAGAATCGGCTCTCGCAACAAGTCTTGCAAACTGCCTTCCCGCTTATTTGAAACCAAGACCAATTCTTCTTGAAATACAGCGACTTGCTCAAGATCTTCGTATTCGACCGGACCATAAACAAAAGCGCCATCCAGCTCATAGCGTAAGACGTGCTGCACTAAGGTATGTGTATCACCGGTTGACAGAGACAGCTGTACTTTCGGGCAGCGGCTGCAATACTCCGTGAAAAATTGAGGGAGATGGACGGCTGCCGCCGTTTCAAGAGAACCGATTCGAAGCGGGCCATTCGGATCGCCTGCCTCTTGCGCCGTTTTTTGCGCCTCATGCAGCAATTGAAGGATTCTGTCTGCGTCTTTCAATAAGTTTTCACCTGCGGGCGTCAGCGTCATCCCCCGATTTGTGCGGTAAAAAAGCTGTGTTTGCAATTGCCGTTCCAGCTGCTGAATCCGGTTTGTCACATTTGATTGAACATAATGCAGGCTTTCTGCCGCCTTTGAAATACTTCCTTTGCGGGCGACAGCCTGAAAAATCTTTAAGTCTCCGCTTTCCATGTAAGGGCACCTTCTTGCTATGAATTTTATTGATAGCCGGCTATCAATTTTCATTTATTTACTGCAGCTGATACAGCCTGTAAAATCTTTCTCATCAATCATAAAGGAGAGAAGAATGATGAATGCCCTTATCATACACGAAAATGGCTTTGATTTCAGGCAGGCACCTGACAAAAGGCCGGGAAACGGCGAAGTAAAAATAAAGCTGAAAACAGCCGGATTAAACCATCGTGATTTGTTTTTAATGAAAAACCACGAAACCGGAAACCATGAATTTACTCTCGGTTCAGACGGCGCGGGAATCGTAACCGAAATAGGACACGGCGTCCGGTCTCATTTACTGCATGCAGAAGTCATCATCAACCCGGTGCTGAATTGGAAGACTGTTGAGGACGTACCAGCCGTCCCTGATATTTTAGGCGGTCCGAGCGACGGAACCTTTTCACCTTATGTCATCGTTCCTGCGGAAAATGCCGTTTTAAAACCCGAACACCTGACTTGGGAAGAAGCGGGCGTGCTGCCGTTATCAGCATTAACCGCTTATCGCGCCTTATTTACAAAAGGACAATTAAAAAAAGGCGAACACCTTATCCTTCCGGGTATCGGAAGCGGCGTGGCAACATACGCCTTATTAATGGCAAAAGCTATCGGAGCGACAGTCAGCGTCACCTCCCGCAGCGAAAACAAAAAACAAACCGCACTGTCATACGGTGCAGACCGGGCGATTGACAGCTACGGTGACTGGAATGAGGCGCTGAATGGCGAAAAAGCAGATATCATACTTGACGGTGTAGGCCCGGCCTTGTTTCAACACTATCTTGACATTATGAAACCGAATGGCCGGATCGTAACATTCGGCGCCAGTTCAGGCGATCAGCTCGGATTTCCTATTCGCTCGCTGTTTTTTCCGCAGATTCATATTCTCGGTACATCAATGGGAAGCAATGAGGAATTCGCGGATATGCTGGAATTGGTAAACCGCTGCGGCATCCGCCCCATTATCGACCGCATGTACCCTCTCAGTGAAGCAGCTGCCGCTTTTAACAGAATGCGGGAAGGACGGCAGTTCGGCAATATCGGCTTTCGTTTGGATGTCTAAAAAAGAGGAGCGGACCCGTCCGTTTCCTTATTTGTTTATAAGCGTTTCCGCTTGAAATTCAATATGTTTTTCTTCATCAATTCAAATCTGCCCGCAAATCGACTGCAGACACACAGAGACCGTCAGCAGCACCGTGATCAACTGCTCAAGGCTTGCAAATCGTCTCAGTCTGCGGAAGAAAACAATCTCTCCACTCTGTAAAACAAAATTCCATATGTTATCTTCCGCGTTACCCTTATATGACCAATAAAGGAAGAAGGAGGTTTCATTTCAATACGAAAAACCGGCTGATCCCAGCCGGTTTTATAAATAAACCCCTTTATTTACGGTAAAACAGTGCTCCCCATTAAATAACTGTCGACTTCGCGCGCTGCTTCCCGGCCTTCATTAATCGCCCATACAATCAGGCTTTGGCCCCTTCTCGCATCCCCTGCGGCGAAAACACCGTCAACATTCGTTTTATAATCCCCATATGCCGCCTGAATTTTATGATTTGCCGAATCGACACCGAACTGTTTCAATAATGGCTGTTCCGTCCCTTCAAAACCGATGGCGATGAACACCAGCTGAGCAGGCCAGACTTTTTCTGTTCCGGGCAGTTCATGAAATTCATACTTTCCGAATTCGTTTCTGACTTTTTCCATTTGAATGGTGTGAATCTCTTGTAAGCGGCCCTGCTTATCGGCCACCATTTTTGTCGTCTGAATTGAATATTCTCTCGGGTCTTTGCCGAACTTTGCCTGCGCTTCTTCATAGGCGTATTCAAGGGTAAAGACGTGCGGCTGTTCAGGCCACATATTGTCGTTCGTGCGCGTTTGAGGAAGTTTAGGATGTTTCCCGAACTGGTGCACGCTGCGCGCTTTTTGGCGCAGCGCGGTTGCCACGCAGTCAGCTCCTGTGTCTCCTCCGCCGATTACGATGACGTCTTTCCCTTTAGCGTCTATATATTGTTTGTCTTTGAAGTTGGAATCTAAATAGCTTTTCGTCGCCAGTGTTAAATAGTCCATCGCATAATGGACGCCTTTTGCTTCCCGGCCTTCAATCAGCAGATTGCGCTGCTTTTGGGCGCCTGTGCACAAAATGACGGCATCAAATTGATCTTTCAGCTCATCTGCCGTTATGTCAACGCCGATTTCGGTATTTGTTACAAAATCTATACCTTCCTGCGTCAAAAGTTTAATACGGCGTTCGACGACATTTTTCTCAAGCTTCATGCTCGGAATGCCGTACATCAGCAGGCCTCCGGCTCTGTCAGCACGCTCATAGACCGTTACGGAATGACCGGCTTGGTTCAGCTGATCAGCGCTTGCCAGACCTGCCGGGCCTGAACCGACGACAGCGACTTTTTTACCTGTGCGTTTCGCTGGAATTCTCGGCTGAATCCATCCGTTCTCAAAACCTTTGTCAATGATCGTCCGCTCGATGTTTTTAATTGAAACAGCCGGATCTGAAATAGCCAGCGTACAAGATCCTTCACAAGGAGCGGGACAGACCCGCCCTGTGAATTCAGGAAAGTTATTCGTTTTCAGAAGGCGCTCCAAGGCTTCTTTCCAGCGCCCCCGATAGACGAGGTCATTCCACTCCGGTATCAGATTATAAATCGGGCAGCCGGACGTAAAACCGTTGATATCAGCGCCGATTTGGCAAAACGGTGTGCCGCAATCCATACACCGCGCCCCCTGCCGCTTTGACGCTTCATCTGAAAACGGAGCCGAATACTCTTTCCAATCCTTTAAGCGAGTGAGAGGGTCCCGCTCAGCCGGTTTTTCTCGTTTTTCTTCCATGAATCCAGTTGGTTTCCCCATGTTCCTCTCCCCTTTCTTACTGTACTACCGCTTGTTTTTGATCTTTGGCAGGCGTTTGGAGGACCTTTGTATTGGCTTCAAAAGCATACATAATTGCGTCTTCTTCTGATAAACCCGCCGCTTTTTGTTCTTCGATGCTGAGGAGCATTTGTTTATAGTTTTTAGGAATGACTTTGATAAAGGTTTCTGCGGCTTTTTCCCAATTGTCCAGGAGATCTGCGGCTTTTTTGCTGTTTGTCAGCGCCGCATGCCGTTTGACCATTTCTTGCACTTCTTTGATCTCCGCCTCATCCGTCAGCTTTTCAAATGAAATCATTTCCATGTTGCATTTGCGTTTAAATGCTTTGGCATCATCACTCAGGACGTATGCGATACCGCCTGACATTCCCGCCCCGAAGTTTTTGCCGACTTCGCCGAGGACGACAACCCGGCCGCCTGTCATGTATTCACAGCCGTGGTCTCCGATACCTTCTACAACGACATTGACTCCGCTGTTACGGACTGCAAAACGTTCACCGGCGCGCCCGTTAATGTACGCTTCCCCGCTTGTTGCTCCGTAAAATGCGACGTTCCCGATAATAACGTTATCGTGCGTTTCACAATTGAAGGCATCAGGCGCTTTCACGATGATTTTTCCGCCTGAAAGCCCTTTGCCTACGTAGTCATTTGAATCCCCGTTCAAATGAAGCGTCATCCCCTTAGGGACAAATGCTCCGAAACTCTGTCCGGCTGATCCGGTAAAATGAAGTCTGATCGTATCATCCGGCAGGCCTTCCGCTCCGTAGCGTTTAGAAATTTCACTTCCCGTCACGGTTCCGGCTACGCGATTTGTATTATTGATCTTGATTTCAGCTTCCGCTTCCTGTCCGGCTTCAATTGCAGCCTGCACCGCCGGAAGAATAACCGTCATATCAAGCGACTGGTCAATTTTATGGTTTTGCGCCGTACGGAAAGTGCGGACGCCTTCAGGCTGATACAGCAGTGTGGATAAATCAAGCTGGCCCGCTTTCCAATGCGCTTTTGCACGTTCACTGACATGAAGAACGTCTGTCCGTCCGATCATTTCATCAAGCGTCTTAAAGCCTAACTGCGCCATATATTCACGCACTTCTTCTGCGACAAACAGCATGTAGTTTACGATATGATCGGGATCGCCCATAAATTTTTTGCGAAGCTCCGGATTTTGCGTCGCGACACCTACAGGACATGTATCTAAATGGCAGGCTCGCATCATGACGCAGCCGAGAACGACGAGCGGCGCTGTAGCAAAGCCGAATTCCTCCGCACCGAGCAAGGCGGCCATTACGACATCCCGGCCTGTCATCAGCTTACCGTCCGTTTCCAATACCACGCGATCCCGTAAACCGTTCAGCATCAGCGTTTGGTGAGCTTCTGCAAGACCAAGCTCCCACGGAAGACCCGTATGTTTAATACTTGTTTTCGGCGACGCGCCCGTTCCGCCGTCGTAGCCGCTGATGACGATGACATCCGCAGTGCCTTTTGCCACACCGGCCGCAATTGTGCCGACACCGGCTTTTGACACGAGCTTGACGCTGATTCGCGCGCTTCGATTCGCATTTTTCAAATCATGAATCAGCTGCGCCAAATCTTCAATTGAATAAATATCATGGTGAGGAGGCGGGGAGATCAGCCCTACACCTGGTGTAGAACCGCGGACATCCGCCACCCAAGGATATACTTTGTTGCCCGGAAGCTGACCGCCTTCTCCCGGCTTCGCCCCTTGCGCCATTTTGATCTGCAATTCATCCGCATTGACGAGATAATGGCTCTTTACGCCGAAACGGCCGGAAGCAATCTGTTTAATCGCACTTCTTCTGTCGTCGCCATTTTCATCCGGAACGAAACGTTTCGGGTCCTCGCCGCCTTCTCCGCTGTTGCTTTTTCCGCCAAGCCTGTTCATCGCTATCGCTAAAGCCTCATGGGCTTCCTTGCTTAATGAACCGAATGACATCGCTCCTGTTTTAAAACGTTTCACGATGGACGCAGCTGATTCAACTTCCTCTAATTTTAAAGGCTTGCGGTCTTCTTTGAAGGCGAACAGATTGCGTAAAAATCCGATTCGTTCTTCATCCGCTGCATGAGAATACTGCTTAAACAGGCTGTAATCATTTTTGCGGCAGGCCCATTGCAGCGTATGGATGGTTTTCGGGTTGAAAGCGTGGTGCTCTCCTCCGTTCCGCCATTGGAATTCACTTCCCGGATCAAGGGTTTGGCTGTAATCATCCTTGTACGCCGCTTGATGGCGCTGTTTCGCTTCTTGCGCAATCGTCTCGATATCGATTCCGCCAAGCTGAGATGCAGTACCGGTAAAGTATTTGGCGATAACGTCTTCACCGATGCCGACCGCTTCAAAAATTTGAGCGCCCCTGTAACTTTGCACAGTTGAAATCCCCATTTTTGACATCACTTTCACGACGCCTTCTGTTACGCTCTTTCCGTATTTGCTGACAGCTTCTTCATACGGAATATCAAGCCGGCCTTCATCGATTTCCTGCTTATACGTAGCGTAAGTCAAATACGGATTGACAGCATCGGCACCATATCCGATAAGAGCCGCAAAGTGATGAACTTCACGCGCTTCTCCGGATTCAACGATAATGCTTGCTTTTGTTCGCAGACCTTGGCGGATCAAATGCTGATGCAGCGCACTGACGGCCAAAAGCGGCGGAATCGGCGTCAACTCTTTACTCATTGCCCTGTCAGATAAAATTAACAGAGATACGCCTTCCTTGATCGCTTTTTCCGCTTGCTGAAACAAATCCTTCAGGCCTTTTTCTAGGTCATCTGAAAACAGCGTGCGGATGTTCTGGCTCTTAATGTCAGGGTGCACAAGTGTTTTCAGCGCATAAAACTGTTCGTTTGATAATACAGGAGTATAAAGCTTTATGCGGCGTGCATTTCTTTCACTCGGATGCAGCAGATCACCTTCAGCCCCAAGCCAGGTCACCGTAGAAGTTACCAGCTGCTCGCGGATCGCGTCAATCGGCGGGTTTGTGACTTGCGCAAACAGCTGTTTAAAGTAATGAAACAGTGATTGGGCGCGGTCGGATAAAACGGCGAGCGGCGAATCATTTCCCATAGAGCCGAGCGGGTCCTTGCCTTCTTTAATAACAGGGATTAAATATTTCTGAATATCTTCATACGTATAGCCAAACGCTTTTTGACGGACGAGAAGATCATCGAATTGTTCCTCTTCCCGGATTTCCGGGTCAGGATTCACTTGAACCAATTCTTCTTCAAGCCATTTTTGATAAGGGAATTCATTGGCAATTTCTGTTTTCACTTCTTCATCTGAAATAATCCGGCCTTCTTCTAAGTCAATGAGCAGCATTTTTCCGGGCTCCAGACGTTTTTTATGAAGAATGTTCTCCTGCTCTACTTCAATAACGCCGACCTCAGATGAGAAAATAATATGGTCATCTTTTGTCACATAGTAACGTGCCGGACGCAGGCCGTTACGGTCAAGGATGGCGCCGATCTGTTTTCCGTCCGTAAACGAAATGGCGGTCGGCCCGTCCCACGGCTCCATTAAAGAGCTGTGATATTCATAAAAAGCCCGTTTCGCTTTAGACATGTGAGTGTTTTCCGTCCATGGTTCCGGAATCAGCATCATTGCCGTATGTGCCGGTTTCCGCCCCGCCATCACGAAAAATTCAAACGCATTATCAAGAATGGATGAGTCACTGCCCTCAGCATTTAAAATCGGCAGCACTTTGTGAAGATCGTCTCCGAAGCTTTCTGAAACGAACTGCTGCTCCCTTGCTCTCATCCAATTGATATTGCCCCGGAGCGTATTGATTTCTCCGTTATGAATCAGATAGCGGTTCGGATGGGCACGTTCCCAAGTAGGAAAGGTATTTGTGCTGAACCTTGAATGCACGAGTGAAAATGCAGATACGAAGGTTTCATCCTGCAAATCCAAATAAAAAGCGTCAACCTGCTCAGGCGTTAACAACCCTTTATAAACAATAGTCTGGCTTGACAGGCTTGCGAAGTAAAAATCAAGCTGTTCTTGAACGCCCCAATTTTCCGCCTGCTTCCGGATGACATACAGTTTGCGTTCAAAAGCAAGGCTGTCTTTCAAATCGTTTGCGGCGCCGATGAATACTTGACGCACATACGGGCAAGTACTTTGTGCCACTGTTCCGATTTTTCCGACATTTACAGGAACGGTTCTCCAGCCGAGAACGATCTGTCCTTCCTGCTCAATGAATGCATTCACCTGTTTTTCGATCTTTTTTCTTTCCTCTTCATTTTGCGAAAAAAAGACCATTCCTACCCCGTAACGGCCTTTTTCCGGCAGTCTCATTTCTCCGCACTCTTTCTTAAAAAAAGCATCAGGGATCTGAACCATCAGGCCGGCGCCGTCACCCGTATTCGGATCACTGCCCTGTCCTCCTCTGTGATCCAGCTGGCAAAGCATCTTCAGTCCTTTTTTGACAATGTCATGTGAAGGTTTCCCTTTTAAATGGGCATACAAGCCGATTCCGCATGCATCGTGCTCAAATTCCGGACGGTAGAGACCTTGTGCTTTCGGCATTTGATTGTAAGTCATAATTCCTCTCCCCCGATCAGTTTCCGTTAATTATCGGTCATAAAATCTGACAACTTTAAATTAATTGTAAGTTTTCAAAACAATATAAACAATATATAATTTAGATCAAATACATCTCAAAATGAGATAGATAGGTGTGAACGCAATGGAATTACGCCAGCTTCGGTATTTTATGGAGGTAGCAGAACGGGAACATGTGTCAGAAGCGGCTGATCATCTGCATGTCGCACAATCCGCCATCAGCAGGCAGATTGCAAATCTTGAAGAAGAGCTGCAAGTCACTTTATTTGAACGGGAAGGCAGAAATATTAAATTAACGCCGATCGGCAAACAATTTTTAGAACATGTTAAAACGGCGATGAAAGCAATTGATTACGCGAAGGAACAAATTGATGAATATCTTGATCCGAATCGCGGAACCGTCAAAATAGGATTTCCGACGAGCCTTGCAAGCCAGCTTTTGCCGACGGTGATTTCGGCGTTTAAAGAGGAATACCCGAACGTTGAGTTTTTGCTCCGCCAGGGGTCTTATAAGTTTTTAATCGAAGCGGTAAGGAACAGGGATATAGATGCGGCGCTGCTCGGCCCCGTTCCGACGGAATTCCCCGACATAACAGGCAATATCTTATTCACGGAAAAGATTTACGCGCTTGTTCCGCTGCACCATCCGCTTGCCAAACAGAAAAATATTCATTTAATTGATCTGCGCGGCGACCAATTTGTTTTATTTCCTGAAGGGTTTATTCTCCGTAACATGGCGATTGACGCTTGCAGACAGGCCGGCTTTGCGCCGCTTGTATCGACGGAAGGCGAGGATTTAGATGCCATTAAAGGATTAGTCTCCGCGGGGATGGGAGTTACTTTATTACCTGAAAGCACCTTTGCAGAAACCACACCCCGGTTCACGGTCAAAATTCCGATTGAATTTCCTCAAGTGAAGCGCACTGTAGGCATTATTAAACCAAAAGGAAGGGAACTGGCTCCGTCTGCAAATGATTTCTATCATTTTGTCATTCAATTTTTCTCCAAACTTGAACAATATCAATAAAAAACAAACCCGAGCTTCAAAACGAAGCCTCGGGCTTTTTCATATTTTTATAGATCCTTCTCAGCCGATCGGAATGGATAGTTCAACGTGGCAGACAAACGCTTCCGGATCAATGACTGATTGATCGGTCTGTTTGGGCGGCGTTTCTTTAAAAGTCTTCAGCTGGGCTGAGGAATAGTTGACGATGCCGAGTCCGAGCTCTTCTCCCTGCTGATCAAGCAGCCTGACAACCGCTCCGCTGCTGAATCTGCCCTTAATCTGCTCGATGTCATGCGGTGACAGCTCCATATTTCCGTTCGCGACATCACGGCTGCTTTCTTTTTCCATCACAATTTCGCCTTCGGGGCCGGAATTAAATGCAAGCCATTGTTCTTTGTGGTTTAACGGCAGGGTTCCTTCCGCTTCAAAATAAGTTCCTTCAGCCGCCTCATCTACCGCTTGAAGCAGAATGTCCGGAATGTTAGCCTGCCCGAGAAAGCCTTTAATACCGGAGGCCATCACAATTTTAAAAGCATCCAGTTTCGAACGCATTCCGCCGGTTCCCATTTCACTCCCGGCATCTCCCGCGCTTGCTTCTATTTCCGGAGTGATGTCACTTACATGACTGATTCTTTTCGCTTTCGGGTTGCTGCGCGGATTATCATCATATAAACCGTCAATGTCTGATAAAATCACAAGCATGTCGGCATCAATTAAACCTGCCACCTTCGCTGCGAGTGTATCGTTATCTCCGAATTTCAGCCGGTTGACTGTGACCGTGTCATTTTCATTAATAATCGGAATAATGCCCCGTTCCAAAAGGACGTTCATCGTATTGCGGACATTATGGTAGCGGCATTCATCGGAAAAGTCGCTTCTTGTAATTAAAATTTGTGATGCGACATAACCGTGCGCTAAAAACAGCTTTGAATAAGCCTCCATTAATAATCCCTGCCCGATGGAAGCAGAAGCCTGTTTTTCAGGGAGGCTTTCCGGTTTCTGAATAAATCCGAGCTTCCGATAACCTGCCGCCACTGCGCCGGAAGATACTAAAATCACTTCATAGCCGCTGTCTTTCAGCTGTGCGATTTGATCCACCAATGCTTCCAGCTTTCTTCTGCTGATTTCCCCGTGCAGGCTCGTCAGTGAGCTGCTGCCGATTTTCACCGCGACTCTTTTGATCTTCGTCCGAGACGTCACTGTATCACTCCTGTTTTTTAACGATTATAGTGCTGCCGTTTTTTCAATTGTTTTGCTGATCTCAATAGAACGTTCGGTCGCGTGTTTGATGGCTTTGGCAATGGCTTCTCCGCCGCCTTCTGACCTGAGCGCATCGAGGCCGGCTTCCGTCGTGCCGTTTGGAGAGGTGATGTTTTCCCGAAGCACATCCGGTTTTTCACCCGTTTCCATCAGCATTTTAGCGGCGCCCAATAACGTTTGCGCGCCGATTTTGCGGGACAGCCGTTTGTCTAAGCCGGCTTCTTCACCTGCTTTTTCAATAAACTCCATTAAATAATAAAAGTACGCCGGTCCGCTGCCTGCGATGCCGGTGAAAATGTCCATCTGATCTTCCTTGATCACGTACACTTCCCCGAGGCATTCCAAAAGGGATACCGCGGTTTTTGCTGAACCGTAAGAGACATGGTCTCCGAAAGCCGCAGCTGTTGCCGATTCGCCGATCATGCTGGATGTGTTCGGCATGACTCTTACAACCGGCTGATTATCATGTAATGATTGTTGTATAAATGAGGTTGTTATGCCTGCCAGAACAGACAGGATGATTTGATGAGGTTGAATACGCCGTTTCAGCGCAGCCAGAGCGATTTCAGCATCCTTCGGTTTCATGGCTAAAATAAAGACATCAATGTCTTCGGTTTTCATACTGTCAAAAGCAATGCCCTGAATACCGTATTGATGTTCCAATTCAGCGAGTCGCTCTGTATTGCGGCGGTTTGTCACGCAGATGTTTTGGTTGGGAATTTTTTTTGCGCGGACCATGCCTGATATCATTCCTTCAGCCATTGATCCTGCTCCGATAAAAGCAACTTTCTTTTGATCTAAGATCGGTAACATCTCCCTTGTTCGTATTTTGTTCGTATTTTTCACACGTTTTTTATGTTACCACTTCAGGAGTTGATGTCAAGTTTGAGGGTATTATTGATATGTATTGTTCCGAGCCTGCTATTATGTATAATGAATCACAGAATCACCTTTTGAGCCCGGGAGGCCGGGTGCGTTCCGGCCGGATTTAAAAATTATCTGAAATGGCTTTTTCTATCAGCTTTTTGCAGCGGTCAAGCTCTGTCTTCAGCTGTTTTTTGTAAAGCTTCGCAGCTTCATAGTCTTTAAATTGATAGAGAACGACTTCCTGGAGTTTGGCTCCCTCTTTTTTCACTTTTACTTGCTTTAAAATCCCGTCATCCAATAGTTCGTGAAGTGAACGGTACACCTCGGTATGATTCGGCTTAAAACCGATGGGTTTAAATTCCGAACGCAGCACCTCGAGAAGCTTCAGTCCGTAAAGCCGTTCCTGCTCTGTCATTGTAATCATGTAAAGCTTTAAAAAAGCTCTTTGTTTCACTAAAAAACCGGTTGAACTTCTTTTTTCTTCTTTCAATATGTGCACACCCTTCCTTCTAACAAATTATTCCATGTACTAAATATTCTCTTTCTATCCCGTTTTCCCTTTTATTGTTCGGACAGTTTGGTTTGTATTGATTTGTTTTTTAGAGGCGGGGAAAAATAATTTTAATGAACATTTGGTACATAGTTTATTTAGTTTAATTATAGCTGATATCGGTTTCTTTTTCACTCTTTTTTCTGCAAAAACGGATCTTTATGCCCATTTATTCGGGTTGCGGAAACAAAAAAAGACCCGTCACGAAGGGGACTGACCCCATAATATGAGACAAACAAAAAACACCTTCAAGTTTGAAAACGGATCGTTGTTATCCGAAATTAGACTTGGAGGTGTTTTTCTATGAGGGCAAGAGTGAGTTATCCGGTTGAAGTCAAACAGAAGGCTGTAGAAATGAGATTGGCGGGCGTGCCTGTGAAGGAGATCATGCAGGAATTGAATATAAAGAATAAGACGCAGGTGCAGACATGGGTCAGGTGGTATAAAGCTGGGGACACACATCGATTCGAACAACCTGTCGGAAAGCAATATTCTTATGGAAAAGGTCCAGAGTATTCTTCCGAATTAGAGAAACTGCAGGCAGAAAATCGTTATCTGAGACAAAAGAATGAAGTGTTAAAAAAGTACAACGAATTGGAAAGGAAGCTGATAGCGAAACGCCAGTCGAGCTTGTAGAAGCATTGCGCGGCACAATGACCATACAGGATATCTGTATTCATTTAGGTATCTCACGAGCATCTTATTATCGTTGGAAGAAGAATCTGATGAAAGATAACCCTAAATACCATTTAGAAAAACAAATCGGCACGTTGTGCCGAGAACATAAGTATCGATATGGCTATCGGAAAATCACAGCCATATTAAAAAAGGGAATGCGTATTAATCATAAAACGGTTCAGCGCATTATGCAGAAAAACCAGTGGCAATGCCGGGTTAAGGTGAAAAAGCGCAAGAAGAATGGGCAGCCATATGCCGTGGCCGAGAATATATTAGATCGGAACTTTCAGTCTGATCGCCCTCTGGAAAAGCTAGTAACGGATATCACATATTTGCCTTATGGGCAGAAACAATTGTATCTTTCCAGTATATTGGATTTATACAATGGAGAAGTGATTGCTTTTACGATTGGCGATAGACAGGACACAGATTTTGTCTTACACACACTTGATCAGCTGCCCGTACTCCCAGAGAACTGCGTGTTACATAGTGACCAAGGTTCTGTTTATACATCTTATGAGTATCAGAAAGCTGTTAAAACAAAAGGCATTACCATGAGCATGTCCCGTAAAGGGACACCCGCTGATAATGCCTCCATCGAATCGTTTCATTCCTCACTAAAGTCTGAAACGTTCTACCTCGACAGGTTGGAAAGCACTACGACGACCATCGTAGAGCAAACTGTCGAAACCTATATATACTATTATAACAACATTCGTATTCAAACGAAACTAAACAACCAGCCGCCGGTCACATACCGACAGCTGGCTGCTTAAAGGTGTTTTGATCCCTGTCTCAAAAACGGGGGTCAGTCCCAAGACAGGTCCCCTTTTGTTTAAGGATTAGTTGACCACAAACCGGCAGTTTTGATGAAAATGCGCGGATGTAATTTCAATTGAGCAACCATGTATTCTGCAAGATCCTCAGGCTGCATGACTTTTTCCGGATTGCCGTCTGTCAGATTTAATTCAATAGACATGTCGCTGGCAACCGTGCTCGGAGTCATTGCGCTGACACGGATATTGTGTTTTCTGACTTCCTGCATGAGAGATTCAGTCAGACCGAGAACGGCAAATTTAGAAGCGCTGTACGCACTTGTCGCCGCGGCGCCTCTTTGGCCCGCCGTAGAAGAAATATTAATGATATCTCCTGATTTTCTCTCAATCATTTCAGGTAGAACGGCGCGTGTCACGTGGTATACACCCATTACATTCACTTGAATGATGTCTTCCCACTCTTCAGGCGTAAGATCCAAAAATCCGCCGAATTTGCTGATTCCGGCATTGTTAATCAAGATGTCAATCTCACCGAGTTCTTCTTTAATAGAGGAGACGGCTTGCTCTACCTCTTTTTGGTTTTTTACATCGGCAGCAGCGAATGATGCCTTTACACCAAGGGCTTTCACTTCTTCCGCAACCTTTTCGACATTTGCTTCTGTGCGGCCGATTAAACCGATATTGACTCCTTCTTTGGCTAAAGCGATAGCGGCGGCGCGGCCGATTCCTCTGCCCGCACCCGTGATAAGAGCCGTTTTGTTCTGTATGCTTTCCACGTCTTTCACCCTTTCTGAATGTCCTTATGTACGATTTCACATTATAAGCAGAAAAAAAACAATTAGCAAATAAAATGATTCAACACGATCCGTAAAGGGTATCAACTGAAAAAAAGGAGTGAAAAGCAATGATCATCATTTTGTATATCAGTGCTGCCGTTACGGCTGCCGCATTCATTTATGCAGCCGTATCCGCCGTGCGTTTTAAAAGAAACACAGCGCCTGATATAAAGAAGATTAACGCCGCGACAGCGTCCATGCAGACGGCCGTTGATGAAATCAAAACAGAAACCGATCTGTTATCGCAAAAGCAGAAAGAGCTGAAAGAAGATTTTCTCACTAAAAAAACAGCCGTGCAAACGACGGCGGCCGAAGTTAAAGGAACGCCTCATGTCCTGAAGATGCTCTGGAACGCCGGTAAAAGTGATGTATGAGCCTGCATGTCATCCGACTTTTTTGATGACACTAAGAGAAACCGGCGGATTCAAGGAGGCATAACATGATTTGCGATCGTGAGCGGCTTGCGCATTTTTTGCAGCAGCTTAAAGCACTATCATCTTCGGGAGGGTTTACAAAATCGGATTTGCTGACTCCGGCTTTCCATTTAGCCAAGGACGGAGATCTGGATTTGTATTATTCGCCTCATAATGAATATATTAACCCTCATGCAGTCGTTGCCATTTCCGGAATCACACCCGGTTTTTTTCAAATGCAGCTGGCTTACAAAAAAGCGGCACAGCTTTTAAAAGATGGCGAAACACTTGAAATGATAGCCTATGAAACAAAAAAAGCGGCCGGACTTTCCGGTTCAATGAGACAGAACATCATCGAAATGCTTAATGAATGCGGTCTGCCGGCCGCGCTTCACGTTGAGGATTCATCCCGGTTATTTGATTCAAAACGGGAGCTTCTTCATACGACGTCCGTTATCAAACACCCTGTTTTTTATAAACAGAAAAACTATACGGGACATCGGCCGGCAATCAGCAGGTCAGCTCTTCTCAGCCGTTACGCGCTGACATGTTTTCCGGATGAAATAGAAATGATGAAAAAGGACATTCTGCTTATCCCTCTCGGCAAAGCAGCAGAATCAGCCTGCCGCATGCTGAAGAAGAACGGCAGAATGGGTCATGCGGTCATTCTGGAAGGCTTCCCGCATCCGTCCGGAGCAAACGGACATCGTTTCAAACAATTTCACGAAAACAAACAATCGTTACGTGAACAAATTCAACGCTTTGCCGGGTTTCTTCAGCAGCTGTAAAAAAACGCCCCGAATTTTCGGGGCGGTGCTGTTAAGAAGCGTATTCAGGCAATGCTTTATTGTGTTTTGCCGTTTTCTCTTCAGGTATTTTGATTTGATTTGTCAAGATTGCACTTACGAAATAGAGCGCTGCGAAAATCCATACAACGCCTTGTGCGCCGACAAGCCCGATGAACGCCCAGGCAAGCGCGGGGCCGACAAATGCCGACAGGCCCGCAGCCAGATTTAACACAGACATGGCAGCACCTTTATCGCTGCCGGCCGCCGTCGGCACGATAGCCCCGATCGGAACGAACCCGGCGAGGAGCCCTCCCCATATAAAACCGACAATGCTGACGAAAAGCAAGTTCCCATGTGATACAACAGGAGCATAATATAATAAAAGAGTAAAAATGCCGCAGCCCACTCCCCCGAACCACATGACAGTCTTTTTCCAGCCGAATGCATCGCCGACTGCGCCGAATATTAAGTTAAAGACGATATTTCCGAGAAAGATCGTTCCCCAAATTTGAAGCCATACATTTGTAGAAATGCCGTGCTGCGCCATATGCATCGGAAGAAATACCGGAAATCCGTATGTACCAATGCTGTTAATGATCCGAATGATCCCCCCAGAGAGCACGCGCGGATTTTCAGCAAGGATGGTGATTCCCTTCATTAATTCCTGCGCCTTTTCCCGCTTATCTGCCTTTTTCTTTTCAAAGCGGTCCCTATTTAAAATCAAAGCAAAAAACGCGCCGAGGCAGACCCAGAAAATTGAACTCCACAGTGTATTCAAATAGCCGAAGGATTTGATGGCCCAGCTTGAATACCAGGCACCGAATACAAACATCCCGCAGCAATATGCAATCCAGAACCAGCCGACCGCCGTACTGAGCCTGTTTTTCGGCGACCGGTAAATCACCCATGTCAAAAAAGAATAGGCAAACAGCGGATAACCCAGCCCTTTAATAAAATACGTGACATACATCACCGGCAAATTAAGATTTTCAAATCCGTATGCGATAAACGCGGCTGTTCCGATAACATAAAACAACAGCCCCATAAACATCGTCCGCTTTGCGCCGAAGGCTTCGAGGCAGACCCCTGAAAACCAAGACGCCACAGCGAGAGAAATACCGTAAACTGTAAACAGGGATGCTGATTGCTGTACCGTCAAGCCGTTTTCAACTAAAAACGGGCTGAGCCAGCCTTGTTCAAGGCCGTCCCCCATCATAAACAGCACGACTCCCAAAAATCCCCATGCGAGCTGTTTCGGAATTCCTATTTTATTAAGCATTTTTGTTCCTCCTCAGCAATCTTTCATGTTGTCATCTCATCCCCAAGTCAGGCTTTCACCGCCGGCTGAAAATGAGTAAATAATTTTTGCGTATGTTTCCATTCTTCATATAGGAAGAGATCCGTCTGATCCGCTTCCGGCTCAATTACCTTTGTGCGGCTCGAAAGCTTTGCTTTCACACCGAGAGCTTCGTTGCAAATCATCGCCGCTCCCATTGCGGATGCCTGGCTGAACCCCTCTCTCTTATAGATTTTCTTTTGGAGAAGGTTAGCAAGAAACTGCGTCAAAGCATCACTTTGGAAACCGCCGCCGCACACCTTCACATCATCTTGTGAAAAGGAAGCCACCTCTGTTAACGCCTCATAGTTCCATTTGATTGAAAAAGCGATTTCCAGCAGTGCGGCTTTGACAAAATGGGCTCTGCTTAAGTTTTGGGACAGCGGAGCGTCAAAAATAAATCCGCCTTTTGCCAGTGCGTTTTTCTCAGGCGATAAATAGGAGCCTAACGCAGAAATACAAGCATGATCATGTTTCGGCAGACTTGCGATTTCCCGTTCCATAACGCCGTAGGATTCATTCGGATAAAAAATGGATTTTAATTTTTGATAATTGAGTCCTGTTACACCCGGATTCGTTTCAAGAAGCCATTGACCTTCTTCTGTATGGCAATTCAGCCATGCATTCTCTAAACTTTCGGTTCCGGCCTCCGCTGTTATCTTTGTAATCGGCGTCGTCGTGCCGGATACGATGACGATATCTCCCGGCTTTGCATCTGCACTTTTGATGGCAAGCTGTGTGTCTCCCCCGCCTGCAATCACAGGCACTCTTTCAGAAAGACCGAGAACCGCCGCTTTCTTGAACGTTAACATTCCGACAACCGTCCCAGATCGGACGAGTGAAGGAAGAATGGCAGAAGGCACACCGAAGATGTTGCATAATTTCTCTGACCACGCCTTTTTCCTTACGTCAAACAGCAGTGTTTCAGCAGCCTGTGACGGTTCATAGCTTAAAATACCGCTCAGCTCAAATGTCACCCAGTCACTGATGCTTGTGATGTACTTCACTTCTTTCCATAAAGACGGCTGTCTGGCTTTTAATCCGACAAGTTTCATGGCGGAAAATAAAGCGCTCGGAAGACGTCCGGTTTGCTGATGCACTTCTTCTTTTGCCTCAATCCCGTCTTCCCATTCACGCCCTCTGTTATCAATGTTGGGCAGACCGAGAAATGCCTTTTTATCTTTATTGATCAGAACAATTCCCTGCCTCTGGCTTGTAGAGGTGATTCCGATTAATGTAATATGAGGGCTTTTGCCAATAACCTTCCTTGCCATAGCGCTGATTTGCTTCCATAACCCTTCCGGTGAGAAATATCGTCCGTCCGGATAAAGCGGATCCGTCACATATTCAATGTCTTCCCTTTCAAGCGCGGTCACTTCGCCGCCGGCAGTCACGACCGCGACTCGCGCATTCCCCGTCCCGATGTCAAATACAAGGTAGCCTTTTTGTTCAGCCATTACAGCCTCCTCCTTCCGTTTCAAGTTCTCTTTTGTTATAAAGTTCACGTATTGAGCAGGTTTGATCTTGTTTCCATTTGAAAAGCGCTTCATTTAAAATCTTCACATGATGATCTTCCACTTCAAATGTTGCGCCCGCTAAATGGGGAGTCGCTAACACATTCGGCAAAGAAATCAATTCATAATCAGAAGATTCAGGCGGTTCGTGATAAAACACGTCAAGGATCGCTCCCTTAATCCGCCGTTCTTTCAGCACCCGCAGCAGCTCTTCCCTGTCTGTAACCGCCGCTCTTGACGTATTGACAAAAACAGCTTCCTGTTTCATCAATTGAAAGTGCCGGGCGCCGATAAGGCCGATGGTTTCTTCTGTACGCGGCAAGTGAACGGAAACAATATCACTTTCAGAAAATACCCGTTCAATCGTCGTTTTTTCATACTCCCGGTTTTCATGACGGACAAATGGATCATAGTAAAGCACCTTGCAGTCAAAAGCGGCCAATAGCCGGGCGATTCTCTGTCCGACAGCTCCGAAACCGATAAGGCCGACTGTTTTCCCCGTCAGCTCATTTCCTCTGAATTTGACGTAAGCCTGCAAATAATCACCATTCCACTTCCCGTCCTTCAGCCATTGATGGGAAGAATACGTATGACGCAAAAATGAAATCACATTTCCGATAAACATTTCAGCAACAGCCTGGGCATTGCGGGCCGGTGTAAAGAAAACGGGGATTTTTCTTTTAGTCGCCGCCGCAATATTCACATTAGACGGCATTCCTCTGCAGACACCGATAAAAGCGGAATCAGGCAATATGTCAATAACACGCTCAGACACCTCATCAAGTTCAGTGATAAGCCCCGACGCGTTTGTCTCTTGAATCATTCGGATCAATTCATCTTCCCGATAGGCCCGGCCGTGCTTCTTCCACGGCCGGTGCACAGTCCGGCCGAACAGCTCAGTCAGCTCCTTCAGCCCCTCGTCGTGATATGGTGCGGTAATTAAAACCGTCATGGTGCAAAACATCCTTTTCACATAAATTTTTTCATAAAAAAATCTCTTTCCCCAAAGAAGGAAAGAGATTCATATACCGTCTTTATGCACTTGAAGCGCACAAATATGTATAGATCATTCTTTCCTATCTTTCAAGCATACGCTTGCTGGAATTGGCACAATAAATGTTGCCGAGGTTTCGTAGGGCCAGTCCCTCCACCTCTCTGGATAGAAAATAAAATGATGAAATTGTCAGGCTGTTTAAAAGAATAAACTCATCATAGAAAAGTCTTTCCGTGATGTCAACACTTTTTTTCTGAATTGACGTTCGATTTTGAAATGTTATAATGCTTACAATATAAACAAAGAGGAGAAATGGGCTATGAATTCTGCTGCAAAACAGCCGAACGGGGTCTTTAAGTCGGTATGCTCACTAGACTGTCCCGATCAATGCGGCTTGCTTGTGACAAAAAAAGACGGAAAAATCGTTAACATTCAGGGAGACCCCGATCACCCGGTCACATCAGGGAATATTTGCAACAAAGTCAGACACATGGCTGAGCGTATTTATGATGAGAAACGCGTAACCGTTCCGTTAAAACGGATCGGTAAAAAAGGTGAAGCCGCGTTTGCGCCTATTTCCTGGGAGGAAGCGATCAATACGATCAGTGCGCGCTGGAAAGAGCTTATTGCCGAAGAAGGAGCGGAAAGCATTCTTCCGTACAGCTTTTACGGCAATATGGGAAAACTGGCGGCAGAGGGAATGGACCGCCGTTTTTTCCATCGTCTCGGAGCGAGTCATCTCGAACGGACGATCTGCAGCAAAGCCGGTTCTGAAGGCTATAACTATACAATGGGAGAAGGAGCGGGTACTGATCCGGAGGAGACCATACATGCAAAGCTCTTTATTTTTTGGGGGATCAATGCCGTCAGCACGAATATGCACCAAGTCATGATTGCTCAAAAAGCCCGGAAAAAAGGGGCTAAAATTGTCGTTATCGATGTACATAAGAACCAAACCGGCCGGCTTGCCGATTGGTTTATTCCCATTCGCCCCGGCACAGATGCCGCTCTCGCCCTCGGTATCATGCATGTCTTATTCGACGAAAACCTTCACGATGAAGCATTTCTCACAGAATACACCGAAGGCAGTGACGAATTAAAAGCGCATGTTAAACACTATGATCCGGAAACGGTTTCTGCTATTACAGGCGTTAAAGCCGACGATATCAGACGCCTTGCGAGAATGTACGGGGACACCTCCCCTTCCCTTATCAGGATCGGAAACGGCATTCAGCACCATGACAATGGCGGAATGATCGTCCGCACCGTTGCCTGCCTTCCGGCTGTTACAGGACAGTGGCTCAACACCGGAGGAGGCGCAATCAAGCACAACAGCGCGGTATTAAACTATAACAGACAAGCGCTCCAGCGGCCTGATCTGCTTTACGGCAGGAAACCGCGATCATTTAATATGAACAGGCTCGGAAGCATTCTTTTAGAAACAAAACCGCCCGTGCGCTCCCTGTTTATTTACGGTACGAATCCCGCAGTGGTTGCGCCGGAAGCGAATAAAGTCAGAAAAGGCCTGCTGCGGGAGGATTTATTTACAGTCGTTCACGATCTGTTTTTAACGGAAACCGCCAAATATGCGGATATCGTGCTCCCTGCTGCATCCGCTTTTGAAAACACGGATTTTTACACGTCTTACTGGCATCATTTTATTCAGCTGCAAAAACCGGTGATCGAACCCTACGGGGACAGCAAATCGAATACGGAAGTGTTCCGTTTGCTTGCCGGAGCAATGGGATTTACCGAGCAGGAGCTTCAGGATACCGATGAAGAATTAATCAGACAGGCGCTGGACTTTCCCGACAATCCGTATATCGAGGATATTGATTACGAATCGCTCTCACGCCATTCCTTCATGAAAGCCAAACGGAAAAAACCGCTTTTTCCGGGACAGCTCAAGACACCGAGCGGAAAAATTGAATTATATTCTGAAAAGATGAAACAAGACGGTTATCCGGCGCTGCCGACGCATATCCCTCTTGAGAGCGATGGCGATTTTCCGCTTTTATTTGTTCCGGGACCGAATCATAATTTTTTAAATTCGACATTTTCGAATAATGAAAAACACGTAAAACTGGAAAAAGCGCCAAAGCTTTTTATTCATACAGAAGATGCTGTACGCCGGAACATAGAAGACGGGGAAACCGTTAGAGTTTGGAATCACCGCGGAGAGTGTGAATTGACAGTTTCGGTCGGCGAACAGGTGCTTCCCGGCGTTGCAGTCAGCCAAGGTCTTTGGGCCGATATGGATGATAAAAAACAGCTCGTCAATTCGCTCACGCCCGATCGGCTGGCGGATATGGGCGGAGGCGCTGTTTTCTTCTCCGGAAAGGTGCAGGTGGAAAAGCTCAGCAATCAAAATCGTCCGCAATAAACGCCGGGCGGTTTTGATGAAGGCTGAATCCTTTCAGCCGGCTTCACCGTATAAAAAGTGATAACGTTTATTGGAGGTTTGCTGTATGGATATCATACCGGCATCGGAATCACTTTAGCCGGATATTTCATCGGAGACGGATTGAAAAACTTTAAATCACCTGATCCTCATGAACACACTGACCACATTCTCATTAAAGAAAAAGATCTGCACTTCTATATTGGTTATTATTTAGGAGTTACGAAGGAAGAAGCGAAACAAATCGTGCCCGACACCTCTGACGTTCCGCATATCAAGAGAAACGGAAAGCGGTATGTACAAAAAACTGCATTAAGAGAATGGCTGACTTCCATGCTGGAAAAAGAATAACAGCTGCCATGAAAAGCGGGAAGAGTTTTTCTCTTCCCGTTTATTAAGATTCGCCGCCCTGCCTCTCTTCAACCCCAAACATACGACAGATATCATTCTTACGTAACGAAACATCCCCTTCTTTAGATTTCAAATAAAACCCTTTCTTATATAACCGTATGACTTCCTCATATGTAAGCTCATGACGAAGGAGCACCATTAAACGCCCGTCTTTTTCATCTTGTTTATTGAACCATTCATACTGTTCTGACCAGTTCACTTTCTGCATGTCAAACACCTTCTCACTTTGGATTAATGCCCTTTTCGCATTTATTATACTTATTTCCCCTTTTGTAAACACTCCGACTGCCTGTGACATTTTTGAAAACAGCCGCACCCGCTACTATTAGTCACCATGTTGACTTGTTTCTCATTTTGTTGTATATTATAATTGTCAATATGGTGACAATTAAGATAGGAGATAACTTATGGATATTAATTTATTAATGAAGGAACTGCATGTTATGCAACAAAGTTACGCATCATTATTTTCGGTTGTCAATAAAGTGCAGGCTCGGGGGGACGAATACTTAGAAATGTTGACTTCCCGACAGCACATGACTCTTATTGCTATTGCCCATTTACCGACGGAAGATACCACACTTATGAATATCGCTAAAAAGCTGGGCACAACAAAACAAACCGCTAACAAATTAATTTCAAGCCTCGCGAAAAAAAGATATGTTCACACTGTGCCAAGCAAAGTGGATAAACGTGCAATCAATATTGAGATTACCGCTGAAGGAAAAAAAGCGTTAATTTCCTGTTCAGAAAAATCCACCTATTTTTTAGCGGATATGTTTCATGACTTCACAACTGATGAAATTGAAACATTCTGGAGGCTATTGCAAAAACTTTATCGTTTTGATGGTGAAGAACAGGATGGTTTTGAAGAAAAAGCACATTTGAAAGTTGAAGATCAGGCACAATTCATCTCAGATGACTATGAAGAAAAAATCATGGCTGAATTTTCAAAACGGCGATATGGGAGTGCAGACGATGAATAATATGCTTTATCGAAAAGTAAAAGAAACAGAGGATAAGATGAAGGAAAAATGCTATGAGCTGAAAGATAAAATTGATCAATTTATTTCTCATGCTAAATATAAAATTCATCGCAAACGCAAACTGGACCGAGCCGGCAATTATATATCAATTGCCATTGGACTCTTTATCCTAACTGCCTCATGGCTGACCGCAACACAATGGCTGCTTTGGATAGGCGCGGCGAGTATTTTGAGTAATGCCTGTTTGCTCATTATAAAGCCTGTTAAAAATTGAAAATCTGAAAAAGCTCTCTAAAAGAGAGCTTCTTTTATTAATCGTCCCAGTCTTCATCTTCTTCCCAGTCATCTTTCGCTTCCTGAATCTTATTATAAAAAAATTCGATAAAGCTTTCTGCAGCGATATCTTGATAGCCAATTAACCTATCCCATTCCACTACAGGGCATTCTCCGTCTTTCATTTTATTCGTATCTAGACAGTAAGCAAAGAAATCAACATCTTCTATGACAACAAGACCATCAGCAAGTCCATAATGTTGTTTATATTCTTTAGTTTTATCTGCAACTGACGCATGATCGAAGTTATAGCCTAAAACTAAAACCCCGAATAAACCACCAGCACCGTATTTTTCTAAGAACCATTTATAGCTAATAGGAAGTTCGCATTGGAGGGTTTCTTCAATGCGAGTTATGTTTTCCAGGCTTGCACCCTCTGTGAATATAGCATTTTGCTTGTTTTCATTAATAAAGGTTTCAACCTTTGAATAAATCATTTAATTTAAACACCTCAATTCTCATTCTCAAATTGTTTCGCTCTCCACTTCCAATATCTCTTTCGAAAGCTTTCATATTGTGCTTTTAAAACCTTATCATTTCTAAAACTTTCACCATCAGTCTTAAGCTTATGAATAACATCACTATATTTTGTATGTAAACTGTTTGGGATTTCAAGCATTGGGCCAGGTTCTTCTTGAATCAAGTGATGTAAATTAATCTGTGTGCCATCTTTTGCATAAGGAGCATTACCGTTTTTCATAAGCTGAAGATTTGTTACGCCAAATTCTGTTTTTTGGTTCATATCAATATCTTTCATGGTATACACTCTGCGGCTTATGTCTTTAACTTTTCCCTTTGCTTTTACCTTGCCCTTAACCTCAAAGGCACCATACTTTTCTTTATTTAACCAAGGAAGGTTTATTTCTTGACCAGTAAACGGCTTTCTCGTTCCATCCGGGATTTTCTTTGCATTGGTCAAAAGTTCATTTTTAAGGTTTTGGCTGTCAACCACATTGTATGGTACGTCACCCGACAGAGCAAGATCATATTTAGAGTTATAAGGAAGCAGTTCTGGAAGTTTAACGTCTTTAATTTTCTTCCCTGCCTGTCCTGCCTTGTTTATGACCTTCCCCGCCGCATCAGCTTTGTTAACGGCTCCTGCGCCTTTCGTTCCGACGACAGCCACAGCTGCTGAACCAATTGCATATGTCACCCATCTTGATCTGGAGTAAGCATCTCCGTTCACCATATCCTTTTGATACGATTCTTCTATTGCTGTTGCAATAGCATCGTATGTTTCAACTGGATGAAGTACTGTATTCCCCAGTGCTGACAAGGTTTCTCCCGGATCGGTTATGAAATCCCATAAACCGGTTACAGTGTCTTTCCCAACATCATATAAACCAACGCCAGCCCCTTTTAATATATCCCAAGTCACTTCTCCGGCTTCTTCCATCTGTTTTGCTTGTTCAAGCTGAATGACATATTGCTGTTGGGAAGGTCCAAGGTTCTCGTAACCGATCTTCTTCGCAATTTCCAAGTATTCCTCCGGATCGGTCACACCGTCAGCGAGTTTTTTCTTCAAATCCTTGATTTCCCGCTCTTTTGCTTCTTCCTTTTTAATCGTCAAATAAGCATCTGAATGTCTTGCAATCTCGCCTTTCTTCTTATGTATGTCACTTTCCCTGTATGCCTTGGCGTTATAATGAAGCGGAGTGGCGTTTTTTCCTTTGCCCGTAGCGTTTTGGAGCTGTTGAAAGTCTGCCTGAATGAAATGTTCATTTGCCTCGGTTTCTGCGTATTCTTTCGTTAGATCGTGATCAAGCTTTCCGAGTTTATGTATGGTATCGTTCCTTTTTTTATCTGCTGACTCAAGCTTTTGATCGACATCTTCTGTAGAGAAAACATCAAGATGAATGATATCGCTGATTTCATCAAGGATACCTTTCATTTCATTGCGCTGCTCCTGCATGATGGCTTGTGATTGATTCTTCGCATGAAACAGCTCGTGTTCTAAAAAGGACTCTTCCACAAACGAATCGGCTAATCCGGCATCAGCTACTTTTCCTGAAATACTGTTAAGAAATGCGATTTTCATATCGATCAGATCAAGCCAGCTGTCTGTGACGCCGGCGTGGTCTTGAAAGAATGCTTTAATGTTGTCTGCGCCTTTGCCTGAAAACTCACTGTCGTCTAAGTCAGCCATTCCCTGAAATGCTTTTCTGAGATTGATAAATTGTTCTCTAATCTGATCGTATTGTTTTGCCCGCTTTTCTGCGGCTGAAATGAACGAGGCTGCTTCAAATACTTTCATTTACGGCTCCTTTCTGCTTCTTTCTGTCTAAATTTTACCATAGGATATAAGATTAGATGAATCTCTTGCATTTGTCGAACTGCTTTATTCAAGATCATAAAATTTCAAATGAAACCTTACACGAAGGAATCTGGGATCGGTAAAACAAAGCCAGATATAACATATATTAAAAAATCTCTTGCATTTCCGCACCCGCCATGCTATATTGATATAGCGATGAGCTGAATTGTGTAAGCCGATGCACATGCCCTTGCGGCACACACGAATGTGGCGTGTGGTGTATCGCCTCAATACGCAAAAGACGTTTGCTTCTGCAAACGTCTTTTTTTATTATCCGATTTTCGTTCCGTTCGGTACTGTCTGCTCTGGCGTAAGCAGGACAACGTCTCCTTTTTCCGGGATGCCGCCGAGAACGAGAACTTCTGACTTAAATCCGGCGATCCGCCGCGGCGGAAAGTTGACAATAGCTGTAACCTGTCTGCCCATCAGATCACCCGGTTCGTACCGTTTTGTAATCTGGGCGCTTGATTGTTTCATGCCGATCTCTTCGCCGAAATCTATTGTCATCTTAATGGCCGGCACCTTTGCTTCCGGGAATACTTCCGCTTTTACGACCGTTCCTATTCTAAGATCAAGCTTGATAAAATCTTCGATGACTGCCATATCAAAAACTCCTTTTTTACAATCATGATACCAAAAAAAGAAGCAGTTTATTTAACCGATTTTCAGGATTATTTATCAGATTGAAAGGTGTTTCGGAAGACGCGCGGCGTTATTCCCTTATGTCTGACAAACCATCTGGTAAAGGAAGACAAATTTTGAAAGCCGACCTCCTGACTGATGTCTGTCAGCCGGCATTTTGTTTCAATAAGCATTTGTTCCGCTTTCTTCATACGGAGCTCAGCAATATAAGCTTGCGGGCTTTTCCCCGTCTGCTTTTTAAACCAGTCGGAATAATACGCCGGGTGGTAATGTTCCATTGCGGCAAGCTTTTTAATTGTAAAAGTCTTTGAGAGATTTCGGCGGATATACGCAATTGAATCATTCGTACGGTTTTCTTGTATCTTTTCAGCAATATATTCTGCAAGCAGACTCAATGAATGAGCCGACTGCTGCTTTGTCTCTTCTGTCAGCAGAAACCGAATCGATGTCCAAAAAGGATCAAGCTTATTCAAAACGCCGGGGGCAAATGAACCTTTGAAAAAATTTGCCGGTATGTCGAGAACGAGACATTCATTTCGCTCCAAAGAACGGAACCGATGTTCATGCCCGGGCGGAATATACAACATTTGATCAGGTTTTAATCTGATTTTACGTCTTTCTGTCTCCAAGTCCAGCTGTCCTTCGAGCGGAAAGAGCATTTGGCAGTATGTGTGTGCATGAGAATCAAAAATATGCGAATAGGTGCGCCGCTCACAAATGATATGTTGTAATGAATCCATTTGTCCCTCCTTTTTACATGATGCGTCTTTTTATTTAGTTTACATAATAATATTATTGTTACATCTCCTGCAAACCTCTTAGAAAAGCAACAACTGCAAACTTCCGGCTTTCCTTAATTGATTCGGTTAATTCAAATGCACTCTGTTTTCTCAACACGGCAAATCCGTGAAGAAGGCTCCTCAGTCCTCTCGCAGCATGAATCGCAGTGTCAGACTGTGCATAACCGTTAGCAGTCAGCTGCCTGACAACAAGCTCTACAAGCAGGCTTGACAGATTCTCAATCCGCCCGTCTTTTATCTTTTGAAATGTTGCGTCATATAATCCGGGATTGGCTTCAGCGAAATTGATATAGGCATCGGCAAGAGCAAGCAAAGCCGTTTCACCCGTCAGTCCTTCTGCAGAGGCCGCCATTTTTTCATATAACATAGTTAAACCGGAGACAGCCAGCTCTGCTTTAATTCCTTGAAGGCCATTGACAAAATTGTAAAGGGAAGGCGGTTTTACGTTTAAGGACTTTGCAACAGCCGCAAGCGTTACTTCGTTCAGCCCTTTTTCGTCAGCGATGCCTGCTGCAGCTCTCAATATCATGTCAAGGCTCATTCCGACTCTCGGTGACATTATGATCGGCCTCCCGGCAGGCTTCGTTCGGCTTCCTCAACAGCCTCAGCCATCATTTCAACGGGATTGCAGAGAACATCTCCATGTCCGGCGGCCAGACTGCTTGGTTGATGAGCGATAAGTGTTCTTGCTGTTTTTACAGCTTCTTCTTTATTCCACGTAGCAAAAGCCGGAAACGGAAATTTCCATTTCAGCTTCCCAGAAACAGCAAGGCCGCCCCGTACTTGAAAGGCATCTCCGACGATCAGCATATCATTTCTCGTATCTTTAAAAGCGAGGCTTCCCGGCGTATGACCGGGAGCGGGAATGACAAGTAAAGATCCGATCCGCTCGCCGCCTTTCAGCAGGCGATCAGGTTCGGTCTGAACATTTTTCGGCACTCCCCCCTTTATCGGCGTTTGTGCTTCATGCTCAAATAATGAAGTGTCACCTTTCAGCAAGAAAGAATCCCGCTCAGAAATACAGACGGAAGCATCCGGAAATTCCGCAGCTAATGAGTCAAGCGAACCGATGTGATCCCCGTGCGCGTGGGTGAGTAATATGTCATTCAGCGGCTTCCCAAGCTGCCGCAATGCTTGTTTGATTCCTTTATGACTGTTAGGCAGTCCGGCGTCAATCAGGGTTACTCCTTCTTCTTCTTCAACCAAATAACAATTCACCGGGAAGAGCGCGGGAAAAAAAGTCAGCTGCCAAACGGTTCCGTATTGTAAGATTCTCATGAACATCCTCCTAAAACTAATATCATTAGTTTCATTATAACTAATACCGTTAGTTTATCAAGAGTTTTCTGTTTAAATCCTGAAAAAGGCGCGGGCGCTTCTCTTATGCAAAAAAAAGAAACGCGCATACTGTGATAAAAGATGCTTTCAGCCTGCGAATAAATCACACTACTAAAACCAGCCGGATAAGCATACACTACTCAACGGAGGGGGAGTTTCACACCATGCATATCACACTTCAAAGCATCTGCCCTGTCTTAATGATTGCCTTTTTTCTGTATAAAAAGGTGAAACGGTCCGTCGGCTTTCAGCCTTTGAAACCCCGCTGGCTTTATACAAGAATGATTTTGTTTTCATTGCTGGCCGCAGCTCTGGCGTTTTTCAGCATCACACACCCGGCTTTATACGGCCATCTTATATTCGGCACTTTTTGCGGCTGGCTTCTGGTCCTGTTTGCAAAACGGAACATTTCTTTTGAAGAACGCCGCGGAAAAATGTATTTTCGCACTCACCTGTGGATTGAACTTATTCTATTAACGTTATTCCTATCGAGATTTGTTTATCGCGTTATTGAAATTTACCGGGTCACAGCGGACTTTACCCATCCGGAGGCATACAGCCAAACGGTCGGCGCCGATCCGCTGACCATCAGTATCTTTTATTTCATCGCAGTGTATTACAGCGGCTTCTCTTTTTATGTTTTAAAAACGAGCAGAGACCAAACCAATAACAGTCAGTACGGCTGACATCCCTGTCTAAAAAGCAGGGATGTTTTTTAATCGTGCCGCGTATGGTGAATCATTTGCTGAAGCACATCTAACACATGTTCATCCTCAGGAGAATAATAGATGGATGTTCCTTCTCTGCGTGATTTGACGAGGCGCAGATTTTTAAGAAAACGCAGCTGATGAGAAACGGTAGACTGCAGCAAATTCAGCTTTTCTGCGATATCATTTACCGCGTGCTCACCCTGTGACAGCAAATGGAGAATTCTGATTCTGGTCGGATCAGACAGCGCCTTAAAAGTCTGGGCAACCAAAAATAAAGTTTCCTCATCTAAATCGACAGCGGGGTCATTTTTGTTTCCGGATTCGTGAAATTCAGTCATATACCTCACCCTTCTTTTCTCAAGTAGCCCAATTATACCAAATGTCAATTGATGCAGATACATCCTGCGCCTGACAAAAGAACCGTTATTTTAAATTTATGTTTCAAATACGGGTTTCCGCTTGGTTTCGCGCATTCATCTGTGTCATAATGAAAAAGTCATAATGCTCCTGAAATTGAGGGTGAAACACAGTGGAGAAAAAGAAAAAAGGCTGTTTCGCTGCCGCGGGTCTTATGATGATATGTGTTTTTGTCATGGTTTCCTTCTTCCTCATTCTGCTATTTTCAAATAATGAATGGCTCAAAAGTCTTCCGTTTGATGTCAAGCCGATCGTCCTTGAACGGCTGACAGATTACAAACCGCTTGTTGAAGACGAGCTGGATGAAAAAGGACTCACCAAATATACATCGCTTGTACTCGGCATGATATATCAGGAGTCAAAAGGAAGAGGAAATGATCCCATGCAGTCTTCAGAATCTCTGGGTTTAAAGCGAAATGAGATTAAAAACCCTCAAACCAGTATCAAACAGGGAATCAAACAATTCACTCTCATGTACCAAACAGGCAAGAAAAAAGGCGTAGACTTGGATACGATTATACAAAGCTACAACATGGGAGCCGGCTATATTGATTTCGTGGCTGAACATGGAGGATCGCATACTGAGGAACTGGCAAAACAATACTCCGAGCAGCAGGTCAAAAAGAATCCGAAACTTTACACTTGCGGAGGGAACAAAGACAATTTCCGTTATCCCTACTGCTATGGTGATTACACGTACGCAGAAAAAGTAAAAGCAAAAACAAAAACCGTTGAACAATCCTTAAATGTAACAACACTTGAAACGCTTGAAGAGTAAAAGGCGCCCTGATGAGGCGCCTTTTTCAATCAATAGAAAAAAGCCGCGCAGAGCACGGCTTTTTTTAATAATACGGTGAGATCATTAAGTATACAATGACACCCGTCAGACTGACATACAGCCAGAGCGGCATCGTCCATCTCGCGATTTTTTTGTGGCGCTCCACTTGCATGCTGAATCCTCTGATCAGCGTAAACAGCGCAAGCGGCACGATAACGGCGGAAAGACAGATGTGCGTAATTAAAATAAAGAAATAAATCCCCCGAATGATGCCGTGGCCGCCGAATAAAGTATTTTCAGCCACAGAGTGGTATACGACATAGCAGATCAAAAACAGCAGAGTCGTCGTAAACGCCGCCAAAATAAAACGTTTATGCGCTTGAATATTTTTTTGCTTAATCATAAAGAGCGCTGCCAGCAAAAAGATAAAAGTAAAGCTGTTAAAAATGGCATTTAACATCGGCAGAATATGAATATTGGCAATGCTGACCTGTCCCGATTTCGGCATAAAAAACAGTACCGCAATTAACCCGTTGATCAGAACGGTCAATGTCAGCACGATACCGGTATAACTTTTAGGTTTGTTTTCTGTCTGATTCATCTTATGACCTCTCTCAATTTTACTGACTATCCAAATGGTATGAGAATTCAGCTTTGATGTCAACGATTTCGTCCGCTTCGTCAGAAATTAGACAAACTTAAGCCCTAAAAAGACCGGGTGTTTGAGACCCGGCCTTTCGTCATATTATGCTTCCTTCAACAGTTCTTCTATCACTTTATGTTCGTTTTCATTCAACAGATTTTTTGGAATGATCCGATCTATCGGTTTATTCATATGCTGATCGAGAATATCGGCTGTTTCTTTGTCCCCTGCGATTACGAGACGCTCCCATTGGTGTGAAGCGGCCTTTTGATCAAGGTTTGAAGCCAATCGTTTATACAGCCTGTTTTGGTTTTCTTCGACGTGGGCTTTGGCAGCGTCTTCGTCCATCGACGCGGAGCGGCTTCCGCTTACATCCTGCGGTTTCCACGATTCATTGATGACGTCGTAATGATAATGCTCCACCCCTTCAATTTTTCCGAGTACGGTTTCTATGATCTTCACTTCATTCTGCTGGGTGAGAATAAAAGCCGTGCTCGGAAATTGTTCACGAAGAAGTTCTAATTGATCAAGGACAGCCGTCTCTTCCCAATAAAATCGTGTTTCAACAGGCACCTGCAATTCAATCGTCTCCCAAATACCGCTTTCTCCCGATGCAAAAAATACGAGACTTCGCGGCATCTCTTTACCAAGCCCATCGATATATTGATAGACACGTTCCATGATGCGGACGAGAGATTTTTCTTCTTCCGGATCACTGGCAGACAGATACTCTTTTAATCTCCGAAAACCGGTTTTCAAGGCGATTTTCCACTCTCCCCCCTGCTGATCCGGATTTCTCATATCCGTATTGACATATAAGGAAAGCATTTTATCAGGAGATTCCGTCATTACGTACTTCAATTTGCCGATGAGTGAGTCAATTGCCATTATAGATTCCTCCTTTTTCCGCTGCTCACTGTTCCTTTCCCTATCCGCACCGCCTTAAAAACGTCAATCCACATATAAACGGCAGACTTTTCTAAAAAAGTTTTTGCAAAACCCATTTACAAACCAAGACATCATTTACTACAATGGATACTTGTGTTTAACTAAGACTTTTACGCTGTGAAAGGAGTATGATTTTGTTTACTGCAGAAGAAAGAGATCAGAAAGAGCTGGAAAAAGAGCTTCATAAACTTGAATTTCAGATTTTCAGAATGCGGGAAAATCTGATAGATGTATCAAAAGACGCGCGAGTGCTTGGTATTGATCAATCGAACAATGACGATTGGATCATTGTTTCCTCGATTGATGATGGCCAAACATGTAAGATTATGCTGACTGATTGTGAATCAGCCTACCGGGGAAGAGGCTGTTTTTCACTGATCGCCTCTTATTATGACAATGCCATTCATATCGGGGACATTAAAGGCCCGCCGAACCATGGCTACGGCTCGATCTGCATGAAATTTTTAAAACATATCGCCAGAGAGCAGAATATCCCGAAAGTGACGGGCGACATCGCTAAGCGTGATTGGGATCATGTCGACAGGCTCGTTCATTTTTATGAAAAGCATCACTTTGATGTCTGGATTGACAATGATACACAATCAGGCGGCATTAAATGGGTCGACCTGTAAAAAATGATAGATAAACCCTCGTTAATATGGTGTAATAGATTAAACCATTTAAGGAGGGTTTTTTTTGTATCCGGAAAAATTGAAAAAGGGTGACGGCATTCGTATTGTGTCTCCGGCCACAAGCATGTCCGTTATGTCAGATGAAAATATAATTGCCGCAAAGTCAAAATTAGAGGAGCTCGGCTTTCGTGTCTCTTTTTCAGAGCATGCGAAAGAAATAAATGAATTTGATTCATCATCCATTGAATCGCGTGTACGGGATCTGCACGAGGCTTTCGCTGACCCTGACATCAAAGCGATTTTGACGACACTCGGCGGGTTCCAATCAAATCAGCTGCTCCGCTATCTTGATTATGAAAACATCAAGCGGCATCCGAAAATCCTTTGCGGCTATTCAGATATTACCGCTCTCGGCCATGCCATATATCAAAAAACCGGCCTTATTACATATTCCGGTCCCCACTTCTCTTCATTTGCCATGAAAAAAGGGCTGGACTATACGATTGACTCTTTCTTGGCCTGCTGTGCTTCTGACAACCCATATGAGGTAAAGCCTTCATCCGAGTGGAGTGATGATAAATGGTATTTGAACCAGGAGGACAGACGTTTTTATCGGAATCCGGGACCGCTCGTTATTCAACCCGGATATGCGGAAGGAACACTGATCGGAGGAAATCTATGCACGCTGAATCTTCTGCAGGGCACCGAATACTTTCCGGAGATGGAGCAAGTGATTCTGTTTATAGAAGATGATTATATGTCGGACATTCATATGTTTGACCGGGATTTGCAGTCACTCATCCACCTTCCCGCTTTTTCAGCCGTGAAGGGAATTGTCATCGGACGTTTCCAGCATGCTTCAAATGTGTCTGAGGAGGCTCTGCGTGCCGTCATCCGTACAAAAGAAGAACTGGCATCCATGCCTGTTATCGCAAATGCTGATTTCGGCCATACCTCCCCTTTGATGACATTCCCGATCGGAGGAACATGCAGGATAGAAGCCGGCTCAGAAGGCGGACGGATATGGATCGATCGGCATTAATACATAAAGACGGGAAAACCGCCCCGTCTTTTTATTTTGACGCCTTATGCCGCGGCGTGCGCGGAGCGATCATCATTCGTCCGCCGGCCGCTGCCGTCACCCACACGGAAGCTCCTTTATAAAAACGGCTGATCTCTTCATTATATACGGCATGTGTCAGTTCACGTTTATCATGCGTTCCGTCTTGGTTTTTTACGTTTAAAATAAGCACAAGCTCGTGCCTGCCATTCTTCATCACGCCAGTACGTCTCACCTTTTCAATAACGGCTGGCCTTCCTCTCCCTCTGTCAAGCGCCTGAAACAGCCTGACAGCAGGCAAAGACAGTCCGATAACGAGCACAATGGCGAAAGCGGTGCATATACCTGCTTGAAACACCGGTGATTCTGTGAAGGCATTCCATAAACATATAAATTCCGGCTCCATCAGATTCATACATCCCTTCAGATTCCGTTTTCACATCCATTCCTTATTATATTAGAGAAACGCTTTTTCTTTTTCCGCATATAACGATTATATACAGTCAAAAAAGGGAAGAAAAAAAGAACACAAAGCATTTCGCCTTGTGTTCTTCATCTCTATATGAAACTAGTCTAATACTTTAACATTTACTGTTCTGACGCCCCAGTTGTTAGCGTCACTTTTCTTTGCAACAAATACGTCAATTTTATTTCCTTTAATTGCGCCGCCTGTATCTGCTGCTGTTGCCACTCCGTAACCTTCAACATACACCTTAGAGCCAAGCGGAATGACACTAGGGTCTACCGCGATGACTTTTGCATCAGGGTTTTTGTTTAAGTCAACACCGGTTGCCGTTACACCGGAAATGCCGCCGTCGTTAGCAGAGTAAGCAGTTGCAGTCATTGTCAGCTGCTTTTTAGGCTCTTGTTGGTTTGTATTTGATTGAACAGGCTGCTGTTTTGCTTCGACAGCCTTCGCTTCTTGTTTAGGTTGTTGTTCTTGAACAGGTTCTTGTTTAGGCTGCTCGTTTTTGACAGCTTCTTGTTTCGGCTGTTCTGTCTCGGCAGCTGGTTTTTGTTCAGTTTGCGGCTGGCTGGCTTCTTGAGCCGGCTGTGCAGCCTGAGCCTGACCTTTCACATTTAACGTTGTGCCTGCGTAAATTATATCTGATTGCAAGTTATTCAAGCTTTTCAGATTGCCGACTGATGTTCCGAATTTCTGAGCAATTTTCCAGAGGCTGTCGCCCTGCTTCACTGTGTACTGCCCAGATGTGGTTGTTTCTACTGAAGAAATAGTCAGTTTCTCTCCTTCAATGATTAAATCAGAAGATAACTGATTCCATTCTTTTAAGTCCTTTAGGTTCACTCCGTTTTTTTGCGAGATCCCCCAGAGCGTGTCACCCTTTTGCACCGTGATTTCTTTAGCAGAAGCGTGAGCTCCAAATGCAGTTGTTGAAATTGCTGCAACTGCGACAAAGGACATAATCGTCTTCTTCATAAGTAAATCCTCCCTTGTTAGCTTTTTATTGGCGGCTAACAGGTGATATCGTAACATATGAAAATGTCAGTTCAATAACAAAACGATTTGAATTAGATTACAGTTCCTTTACATGAAACATTTCTCTCGCTTGGTAAGTCTTGCTGAAACCTTGATACAGCAAGGGTTTTCAAGCTTCTGATTTTTCCGGCGCCAATGAAAAACACAATGTACAAATTTCTAAAAAAACTTTTTTTCACTCTGTTTCTCTTACATAATTTCGGATTTCTTCTAAAAAAACCGCTCCGTATTTCAATCTTTTTTGTTCCCCGACCCCTTTTACGGAAAGAAGATCCTGATCTGTTTTCGGAAGTTTCGCCGACATTTCTTTTAACGTCTGATCTGAGAACACGACAAATGGAGGCACACCCTGTTCAGCTGCAATTTCTTTGCGGAGACGCCGGAGAAGCTCAAATAATTCATCATTTTCGGTAACGGCGGCGGCCTGTAAGGCTTCTTTTCTCGCGACTGCGCTTTTTCCAAGCAGAACGTCCCTGCCTTTTTGGGTGACCATTAGCGTCGGAAATGTGCCGTCCGCCATTCTGATATATTCATCTGAAATAAGGAATTCGATAAAATCACTGATTTCCGCTGCGGATTGATGCTTCATAATGCCGTAAGTGGACAGGCTGCTGAAGCCGTTTTCCAGCACTTTTTTATTTTTTGACCCGCTAAGCACCTGCGCCACCATCGTTTTTCCGAAGCGCTCATTCATTCTGATGATGCATGACAATACCATCTGCGCTTCTTTTGTGACGTCATGGGTGGTCCTTGTATCAGTGCAATTGCCGCATGCTCCGCAAGCTTCCGCCTCATTCTCGCCGAAATACTTCAGAATAAACCGCTGCAGGCAATCTTCCGTATGACAGTAATCCACCATCTGTCTCAGTTTTTTGAGATCCTGCTTTTGTTTTTCTTCTCCGGCGGCCGATTGGTCTATTAAAAAACGCTGCACCATAATATCCTGCGGCGAAAACAAGAGCACACACTCGCTGTTAAGACCGTCGCGCCCGGCCCGTCCGGCTTCCTGGTAATAGCTCTCCATATCTTTCGGAATCTGCGCGTGTAAAACGAACCTGATGTTGCTCTTATCGATTCCCATTCCGAAAGCGGACGTAGCTACCATCACTTGTATCTGATCGTTAAGAAACCGCTCCTGCTGGTCTTTTCTGTCATCATCCGCCAATCCGCCGTGATAACGGCCGGCATTGATGCCGCTGCGTTTTAATTTCTCATATAAACGGTCGGTTTCTTTTCTTGTCGCTGTATATATAATGCCGGCTTCGTGTTTATTTTTTTCCAGATACCGCTCGATAAACCGGTCTTTGTTTTCGCCCTTTACTACTTTAAACGTTAAATTCTCTCTGGCAAAACCGGTATATACAGTTTGTTCTTTCTTAATATGAAGCTGCTTGCAGATGTCATCATGAACCTCAGGCGTAGCCGTCGCCGTTAATGCGATGATGACGGGCGGTTCTTTTAGTTCATTAAAAAGGATTTCGATATTCCGGTAACTCGGCCTGAAATCATGTCCCCATTGCGATATACAGTGAGCTTCGTCAATGGCGACAAGAGGAACCGTAATATTCTGCAGGATGTGAATGAATTCAGAAGAAGTCAAACGCTCCGGTGTGATGTAAAAGAGCCGGTACGCCCCTTGTTTCAAACCGGTCAGGCGCTCATGAATGTCACGGCTTGTCTGGGTGCTGTTAATATAAGCTGCCGCGATACCCGCTTCTTCAAGCGCGTCGACTTGATCTTTCATTAAGGAAATAAGAGGGGAAATAACGATTGTGGTTCCTTCAAACAGCAGTGCGGGAATCTGATAGCAGATTGATTTTCCGCCCCCCGTCGGCATAATGCAGACCGTGTTTTTTCTCTCCTCTGCAACTGATTGTATCGCCTGCTTTTGGCCCGCGCGTAGACTGTCGTAGCCAAAATAATGCGCCAGAAGGGATTGGGCTTTCTCCAGCATATCTTGTAAAACCTCACTTTGTCTTTGATTCTTTTATTTTATCATACTGATAAAGTACGCTGCTCAAGAGCAATTCAAAATAAAAAGCCATCTCCGCAAGGGAAATGGCTTTCGCTACGTATGCCGTACGCAAGTAAGAAAGTTTTAAACCACCACTCCTCAAAGTGGGTGTTTGCAGAAGCGTTCCTGTCGTCCTCTGCAATGGAGGCATGACATTCCGGCTTCGATATAAAACTCCCTATTACAGCTTAAAGGTTAAAACTTAATTAACAATACGAACAATGTAGCTTCTCTTATATCCTACACCATCAGTCGTATTTTGGCAAGAGGGTTAATTCTTTTACAGAAAACCTTTTTTCTTTGTGAAAAATGCTTTATTCTACATAAAAATTGTTTTTTCGACAAAATATCAATATATCAATATAAGATCAGATCGAAAGCAGCCGCCAGTTTCTTCTATAATAGAAAAAACTCTCACACCCTGTAGGGGCGCAAGAGTTAATGAAAATTAGAATTTTGCAGCCAGATCTTTCGCTTCTTGCAGTCCTTTTTCAATGATCGCTTGAGCGTTATCCGGTGCAGCATTATGGCCTTCAACGACAACAGTGTGAAGATCTTGGACACCCCAGAAACCGAGAACGGTTTTCATGAAGTTTAATGACATTTCAAGAGATGCCATCGGTCCTTCAGAATATACGCCGCCGCGTGCGTTTAAGAGCGCTACTTTTTTATCTCCCATCAGACCTTTAGGGCCTTCAGGCGTGTATGTGAAAGTAACTCCTGCACGAGACAGGTAATCAACATAAGTATGAAGCACAGCAGGCACTGTGAAGTTCCAAAGCGGGAATGCAAACACGACTTTGTCAGCTTTGACAAATTGATTTAAGTAAATGTCAGCAGTTGACGCTTGTTTTTTCTCTTCGTCTGTCATTTCAATTCCTTTTGAAGCTTTAAATGTTCCGTTAATCATATCTCTTCCGAGGTAAGGAAGGTTTTCTTTATGAAGATCAAGTTCGATCACTTCATCATTCGGATTGTTTTCTTTATAAGCAGCCAGAAACGCTTCGTATAATTTTACGGATACGCCTTCTTCAGCCGTACGATCACTTGATTTTACAAATAATACTTGAGACATTCTAAATTCCTCCCGGTAATCTTTTAATATTTACTTACAAATAGTATGTTACTTTCTTTTTTATATAAAGTCAATGATTTTATTTCGATTTTGAGATTTTTTATGGAATAAAAAAACAGGTACATATGAATGTACCTGCTGCTATTATTGTGAATCCTGCTCACGATCAAGGATTTCGTAAGTTTGTGAGCTTTTTTGATCAACGGTTTCTTTATTTGAGAGGTCTTTCACCTGCTCGTGAAATTCCCTTTCATATGACGGAGCGTCTGTTTTCACATCCCCTTCTGTTTCTCGCTGCGCTTCGACGGTCATTCTGGCGTACGGCACGGCTTCAAGTCTTTCATAAGGAATTTCTTTTCCCGTTTTCTCGCAAATCCCGTATGTTCCTTTTTCCATTCGTTCAAGCGCGGCATTCACCTCATCTAAAAGATTCTGATCGACACCGTCCAGCGTCTGATTCGTGACCCTGTCCAAATAAATGCTTCCGTGATCAGCTAAGTGATTATCTACTCCGTTCGACAGTTCTCCTGTGTCTTCGCTCATTGAATGATTTTCTTTTGATTCTCCCTGAAGACTTTCCTTTAAATCGATTAATTTATGATAAAGGCTGTCCTGCTGTTCTTTTGATAATGACATATTCATCATCTCCTTTTTCGTCTGTATTCTTCGCTGCATCTGTTAATACATACCCTCGAAAAAGGAGGCTGAAACAACGGGGTCAATGTTTTCTCCCCCTGATGGTGACATTGGGTGTCTGCTGCTTTGTCTGTCTTTTTTCTTTCGCAGCATCATTTTGCGGGTTGTCCCGAAATTCTTCAGCGCAGGTTTGTTTGAGCCTGTGCGCCGGTGTATGGTAAGTGGCGCCGATATTCAGCATACCGCTCAGCTCTTCTATACTCAGATTTTCAAAATCAATATTGTATTCAACCTTGTCCACTTTGACGTGCTCAATATGGACATATGTTTTTTCCCCTTCCACCGTCTGCGGCTCAAAATGACACTTATCCTGAAGCTCATCAAGCTGTTGTTCCACTTTCTTAAGCCGGTCTAATTCTTCTTCACACACTTTTTTGAAAATCTCTTTCATTATTTTTTTCAAAGAAAATCACTTCTTTCCCCGTCACTCTTGGAAAGTTCTATGCGCCCCGCATTGCGAATATATAAACATGATATACAAAAAGGAGGCGAATCATGATGTTTTTTCCATCCGTTATCAATTTTGAGTATATAAAAATGAACGGAATCAGCGGCGGAGCAACTTTTAACACCGGCTCTTCCGTTATGGTGAGAAACACAGCAGCCAATAAAAGAAATGAAGGGTACGGTGAACAAAACGGTGATTGCACCGTTGTCGTCATCCCTATCACGAGTATCGATGATTCAGATCTGATAGATGGCACAGCAAACAAGATCAGCCTTCGATAATGATCTGGCTTGCATCCCCCAGATGTTTAGCAATCGATATATATAAAATCCCGTCTTTGAATACCGCCTGCATTCCCTTCGTTCCCTGAGCGGAATGCGGAAGGTCGAGTTTTTTTTCAAAATCGCCGTATTTTCCGGTCTTTTGTTTAAAATCCTGTTCATTGAAAAAGGATTTTCTCGTGCCTTTTACGACGATATATTCTCCGTAGGACAGCAGCTGAACATCTTGTTTCCGGTAGCCGGGCAGATACAGTAAAAATTGGAGCTCATCATGGGTTTCTACAATATCTATAAGAGGAAAAGCATCCTCATTTCTTTTCATTTGCCCATCTCCCTGTTGAAAGGGAAAATGAGAATGGCCGTTTTGAAATGATTTCAGTTGTTCATCATCAAAAACGTTTTTCCAAAAGTCGCCGCCGGACATGTTTTGCGCCATTTCCATCCATTGCTTCATCTTATCGAAATCCATTTTTATCGCCCCCTGTCTAAGCATACGGTCATAACAGCCGGCATACACCTGTATTAAAGGAGGTTTGCCTGTGGTTCAACCAACTCCATATATCAATATTAATATTTTCATGTTGAAAATTAATTCCTTTGAAAATGCTTCAGCGGTGAATGTCGGACAAAATTTACTGGCGGAATGGCAGAATTCTGATAAAAAGAATCAGGGATACGGACAGAACTTCGGAGATGCAAGCGGCTTCATCGGCACGAACGGCAAAGTGGATGACCGGGATCAAATTGATTCTCCATCTGCCTTTGAGTCTGCATGCGATAAAATCCCTGCCGGAAAAGGAGGCCCATTATGATGTTTTCGCCGGTTTTGGTAAATGTAGGAGGCTTTAAAGTAAATGCAGTCGACCGCGGTTCTTCCATTACGATCGGCCCGTATCAGCAAATCGATTATTTTTTATCCAATAAGATCAACTACGGATTCGGTGAAGAAAATGGTGATTTGGCGCCGATTTATATCCCCATCAGTTCTATTGCTGATCCGGATCTCATTGATTCGAACTCCGGAAAAACAAGCATTATATAATAAAAAGGCCATCCGCATGCATTCGGATGGCTTTTATGTGATATTTAACTGCATAAGTATTTTGTTAAGATGGCTTGAACCTCAGTCAAGTCCGTTTCTTTTGCAAATTCCAATTCGAAAGTTTTTCCCCTTGTCATTAATACAAGCCCGGTATCTGGATCAAACATCCCCGCTTCTTGAATGGCGAAGCTTTCAATTGTTTTATATGGAAGAAATACGCGCACTTTCTTTTTGGAGAACATTTTATTATCAAAGAAAATCACTCGTTTATTCGTAAAGCATATTTGGTCAACCCGCAGTTTATAAATCGTTTCGATCCGTTCTCCCTCAACGAGCAAAGCCTCCAGCTTTTTTGTGTCGGTTGATCTGCTGACAGAAAAAATTCCCAATGAAGAACCCCACTTTCTGCTTCTATACTATTGTTTTATTACAATCATAAAAAAATAAGTTCTTTATCCCTATATAAGAATACGACATAGACGGCATTTAAACCATTACGAACAGATTACATTTTTAGAACGTTCATCAAAAAAGCCCTTCGCGAAAGGTGCCGCTGTTATGAAGTAATACGGTTCAACGGAAGAAAAGGTTTCAAGAAAACGGTATTTTTTTCGAAAAGTCAGTTTTTTATTTTCGCCATAAAAAACCGCGGCTTCTCCAATGCCGCGGTTTCAACAAAACATCAACGATCCGTATCTTCAATCGTTCCTTCTTTATAGGTATCTGAAATTTGTTCCATCGTCGTGTCGGTGCCTTCTTCAGGTTGCACTTGCTGAAGCTGATCTGATGTTTTATTTTGTTTGTCTTGCTCTGTTTTTTTCATTTTGCAGCCACCCTTTATATGTAGTCTTTTTTAGTATGGCTCAGGCAAAATGAATTCATTCAGCTTTAAACTTCTTCAAAATACTCTTTATAGAAGCCTCCGACTTTGTTTGTATTGTCTACAACAAAAATGAATTCTTCTGTTTCATTTTTGACTTCATACTCTTTACCCGGCGTCAGCACATTTTTGACAATGTATTTTTTCGCATCTGTATGTACGCATTTGACCTTTTTGACGCTTTCTTTTGTCTGCCAATTATTATGAATCATTTATAAAACTCCTTTTCTTAATCGATAAGCTTATTGTAGCTGTTTTTTCTTGTGAATTGCAATAACGGTTATCAATTGATTTTACCGGGGCTGTTATTATAGAATGACTGTATGCGCTTACTTTGCGCGGACATCAAGATGCTCAAAACAGACCATAAAAAAATTTCGGGAGGTTTGTTACGAATGAGTTCTTTAACGATGCAGATCACAAAAAGGCTGGAAACATTTTTACAGGGCACGAAGAAACTTTATATTGACGGAAAATTTGTTCCGAGCGCTTCAGGCTCAACATTTGTCACACCGAATCCGGCAACCGGAGAAACGCTGATGACGCTTTACGAGGCACAGACAGAAGACATTGACAGTGCAGTGAAAGCGGCACGCAAAGCCTTTGATCACGGCGAATGGCGCACTATGCCGGCCGCTTCCAGAAGCAGGCTGATGTATAAGCTTGCCGATTTAATGGAAGAGCACAAAACGGAACTCGCGCAGCTTGAAACACTTGATAACGGAAAACCGATTAATGAAACGACGAATGGGGATATCCCGCTTGCAATTGAGCATATGCGTTATTATGCCGGGTGGTCTACAAAGATAACCGGACAAACAATTCCGGTCGCCGGCTCATATTTTAATTACACCCGCCATGAGCCTGTCGGCGTCGTGGGGCAGATCATCCCTTGGAACTTCCCGCTCCTTATGGCGATGTGGAAAATGGGCGCCGCCCTTGCCACAGGCTGCACAATCGTTTTGAAACCGGCCGAGCAGACACCGCTGACCGCCCTCTATTTAGCGGAATTAATAGATCAGGCGGGCTTCCCTGACGGCGTCATCAATATTGTCCCAGGGTTCGGCGAAACGGCCGGGGAAGCGCTGACCAACCATGACGATGTCGATAAACTCGCTTTTACCGGCTCTACAGAAATCGGCAAAAAAATCATGGAAAAAGCCGCAAAAAAAATTAAACGCGTGACACTGGAGCTTGGCGGAAAGTCACCTAACATCATTTTGCCTGACGCCAATTTGAAGAAAGCCATTCCCGGCGCTTTAAACGGGGTCATGTTTAATCAGGGGCAGGTATGCTGTGCAGGCTCCCGTGTCTTCATTCACAAAGACAAATATGATGAGGTCGTCAGCGAAATGGTTTCATATGCGAAATCGCTTCAGCAAGGCGCCGGCCTTCACCAAGATACACAAATCGGCCCGCTCGTCAGTCAGGAACAGCATGAGCGCGTGCTTTCATATATTGAAAAAGGAAAAGCGGAAGGAGCCAAAGCTGTCGCGGGCGGCAGCTGCCCGTTTGAAGAAGGGTATTTTGTCTCCCCGACTGTATTTGCGGATGTGGATGACAGCATGACCATCGCAAAAGAAGAAATTTTCGGCCCTGTTTTAGCCGCCATTCCGTATGATACGGTAGATGAAGTCATTGAGCGGGCGAACCGCTCGGAATACGGCCTTGCAGCCGGACTTTGGACTGAGAATGTGAAAAACGCCCATTACATTGCTGACCGTCTCCAAGCCGGCACCGTTTGGGTCAACTGCTACAATGTTTTCGATGCGGCATCTCCTTTCGGCGGCTATAAGCAATCCGGCCTCGGGCGGGAAATGGGCTCTTACGCGCTGAATAATTATACAGAAGTGAAAAGCGTCTGGATCAATCTGGAAGATTAAATCAAACAAGAAACTGCTGCCTGTCAGCAGTTTCTTTCTTTTGTCATGCCGCCTTTGACATATGAATATATATGCTTCTGAAGGAGTTGAGCGAGTGTGAGCACAATTCATGAAAACGTCAGAAGCCGCCAAAAGAAAACCATCTCCCTATTAAGAGAAACGCAAAATGCGGACGGCTCATGGTCATTTTGTTTTGAAGGACCGATTTTGACAAACGCCTTTCTGATCCTCCTCCTCACTTCTCTTGGAGACAATGATAAAGAACTGATCGCTGAGCTTGCAGAAGGCATTCGCGCTAAACAGCGCCCGAACGGAACTTTTGCCAACTATCCTGATGACCGGAAAGGAAATGTGACCGCCACTGTACAGGGCTATGCCGGCTTGCTGGCTTCCGGTTTATATAGCCGTTCTGAGGCGCATATGATTCAGGCCGAACGCTTTATCATCTCAAATGGCGGCTTGCGCAACGTACACTTCATGACAAAGTGGATGCTTGCGGCAAACGGCCTTTATCCATGGCCCGCGCTGCATCTGCCATTATCTTTCTTAGTCATTCCCCCATCCTTCCCGCTGCATTTTTACCAGTTCAGTACATACGCCCGTATTCATTTTGTACCGATGGCCGTGACGCTTAACAAAAGATTTTCGCTGAAAAATCCCAACGTTCCGTCTCTCGCACATTTAGATCGGCATATGACTAAAAATCCGTTTACATGGCTTCGTTCCGATCAGGATGAGAACAGAGACCTCTCTTCTCTTTTCGCGCACTGGAAGCGGCTTTTGCAGATTCCTGCCGCTTTTCACCAGCTCGGTCTGCGTACGGCCAAAACGTATATGCTTGACCGGATTGAAGAAGACGGCACATTATACAGCTATGCGAGCGCCACTATTTTTATGGTGTACGGCCTGCTCGCTCTCGGTGTATCGCGCCACTCCCTCGTTATCAGAAAAGCACTTGCCGGCACGAAAGCTTTGCTCACGTCTTGCGGCGATTTACCGTACCTGGAAAACTCAACGTCGACCGTTTGGGATACGGCGCTTCTCAACTATGCGCTTATGAAAAGCGGCATCTCAGATAACGATCAGATGATAACCAGCGCCGCCCGGTTTCTGCGTGAACGGCAGCAGACGAAAGTCGCTGATTGGGCCGTTCACAACCCGCATGCTGAACCGGGAGGATGGGGTTTTTCAAACATCAATACAAATAATCCTGATTGTGATGACACAGCCGCAGTGCTCAAAGCCATTCCGCGAAAACTGTATCCCGCCTCATGGGAACGCGGACTGAGCTGGCTTTTGTCCATGCAAAACAGTGACGGCGGCTTCTCTGCTTTTGAGAAAAATGTCAATCATCCGCTGGTCCGCCTGCTGCCGCTGGAATCGGCTGAGGAAGCGGCCATCGATCCTTCAACAAGCGACTTAACCGGACGGGTGCTGCACTGTTTAGGAGAAGCGGGGCTTTCTTCTGATCACCCTCAGATTGAAAAGGCCGTCCAATGGCTGATCCGCCATCAAGAAGAGAACGGATCGTGGTACGGCAGATGGGGGGTCTGCTATATTTACGGCACATGGGCAGCGCTGACAGGGATGAAGGCTTGCGGCGTGAGCCAAAACCACCCGGCCGTGAAAAAAGCGATCCGCTGGCTGAAGTCCATTCAAAACGAGGACGGAAGCTGGGGAGAATCCTGTAAAAGCGCAGAAGTCAAAACCTATGTTCCGCTTTCTTACGGGACGCTTGTACAGACGGCTTGGGCGGCCGAAGCTTTGCTGCAATACGAAAAAACTCATCATCAAGCCGTCACAAAAGGCATATCTTTTCTTATTGAAAACCGGCATTACGAAGGAGCCGCTTTCAGCTATCCGACCGGAATCGGCCTGCCGAAGCAGTTTTACATCAGGTATCACAGCTACCCGTATGTGTTTTCTTTGCTTGCGCTCAGCACTTTTATGAAAATGAGTGAAAAGGAGGAAGAAAAATGAAACGGCACGCTTATCAAACCGAGATGCTGAATTGGTGTGAAACCTTGAAGGAACAAGTCATTCAGCAAGGCCGGTTCGATCGCTTCGCGGCACAAATCGACCGGATTTTTCACACCCTTCAGGATGATGGATTAACGGAGGCGGAATGGTACGAACAGGCATCAGCACTTTACCGGGACATTACTGAACCCGAAGAGCCGGATGAGCGCAGAGCTTATGTGCCGATCGGCAAGCATGTCCTCCCTAAACTGCCTTACAGTTATTCCGCACTGGAACCGTATATTTCAAGAGAGATTATGAAACTGCACCATACCAAACACCATCAGAGCTATGTTGACGGTCTGAATAAAGCAGAACTGGAGCTCAAAAAAGCGAGACAGACGAAACAGTACGACTTAGTGGCACATTGGGGGCGGCAATTGGCGTTTCACGGGGCGGGCCATTATTTGCACAGTATTTTCTGGTTTTCGATGAATCCAAACGGAAAAAGACGGCCGACGGGTGCACTCTTTCAAATGATTGATGTGTCATTCGGAAGCTACTCCGCTTTTAAAGAGCAATTTTCTCAAGCGGCGAAAAAAGTCGAAGGAGTCGGCTGGGCTATCCTAGTCTGGGCGCCGCGCGCCGGGCGGCTGGAGATTTTGGCCGCTGAGAAGCATCAGCTCTACAGCCAGTGGGACGTCATTCCTTTGCTTCCGCTGGATGTGTGGGAACACGCTTATTACTTACAATATAAAAACGACCGAGCGGCTTACGTGGATCAATGGTGGAATGTCGTTGATTGGCGGGAGGCGGAGAAACGGTTCGAGCAAGCGCACCGCGTGATATGGCCGCTTTATTAAAAAAGCCCCCGTCTTGAACGGGGGCCTGCTTCTTTTGGTTTAAAAAATACCAAGCACGTGCAGAAAAACGATAATAATGGCTACAGGAGCCACATAACGGATTAATAGGAGCCAGACTGCAAACCATTTTCGTTTTATACCGGAACCGCTTTTCAGTTCGTCAAACAGCATCTGTTTCGGGATTTTCAACGGTACGAAAACGGCAATTAAAAGCGCGCCCAGCGGCATTAAGACATTGCTGACCAGAAAATCCGCAGCGTCAAAAATACTGCGGTGAAAAATAGAAACATCACTCAAAATTCCGTACGACAGCGCCGAAGGGACCCCGACAATAAATATAGCAAGTCCCCCGATCCATGCATACCGCTTCCGTTTTGCCGAATCGCCTTTTGACAAAACAGCAACTAAAATTTCAAGCATTGAAAAAGCCGATGTCAGCGTCGCAAATAAAAACAGCAGCAAAAAGGCGAGTAAAAACACGATGCCCAACGGCATTTGGTTAAAGACGGTCGGCAGCACGTTAAATAAAAGCTGCGGGCCTTGATCCGGCTTGAGGCCGAATGCAAACACCGCCGGAAAAATCGCCACTCCCGCCATCACAGCAACAAGGACATTTAATACCGTCACCGATACGGCGGATTGAACAATATTTTCTTCTTTTTCTAAATATGCGCTGTATGTAACCATTACGGACACTCCGACGCTTAACGAGAAAAATGATTGTCCCATCGCATATAAAATGGTATTGGCATCCATCGCGCCAAAATCAGGCATAAAAAAGAATTTTAATCCTTTTGCTGCATCATGCAGTGTTACGGAGCGGATCATTAAGAGAATAAACAGAATAAACAGAGCCGGCATCAGCACCTGGCTCACTTTTTCAATGCCGCTGCTCACCCCTTTTGCCACAACTAAAATCGTCAGCACGATAAACAGCAGCTGGCCGAAAACGGCTGCATAAGGATTTGAAATGGTATCGATAAATAACGTATCAAATCCCGAAGAAAGCGATAAGCCGCCCGTAAAGCCTTTTATAATGTAGATTAATATCCATCCCCCCACTACGCTGTAGAAGGATAATAGAATAAAACACGTAATGATTCCGAGATATCCGATCCAGTGCCACTTTTTCCCCGGCGCGAGCGCCTTATAGGATTCAACGGCGTTTTTTTGTGTTTTTCTGCCGATAATAAATTCAGCAAGCAAAAGCGGCAGTCCGATTAAAACAGTAAATAAAATAAAAACAAGCAGAAAAGCGCCGCCTCCGCTGGTTCCCGCTACGTAAGGGAACTTCCATATTGCGCCGAGCCCGATTGCAGAGCCGGCCGTAGCTAAAATAAATCCCAGCTTAGATGACCATTGATTAGCTTCTTTCACTTCAGCACTCCCAATTCATTTCAGTATAAAAATCAATTGTAAGAATATATGTCTGAATAGTCAAGAAGATATTAGTTTACATAATAATTTTATTGAAAACTTATATTTAATATTGAATTATTCAGAACATTATTTATAATGGAATACAGAAAAGTCAGTCATATTTTCTGACTGATTTAATGTAAAAGGAGCTGTGTTTATGGAATGGCTGAAAAAAATAAGCGGGTTTGCGGGCCAAACCTTTGGCTTGTGGGTTATCGTCTTTGCCGGTTTAGGATTCGCCTGCCCTGATTTGTTTTCTTGGATCAGTTCTTATATGACGATTTTCCTTGGTATTATTATGTTTGGGATGGGGCTTACTCTTCAAGCAGACGATTTTAAAGAATTAATCAGAAAGCCTTGGCATGTCGTGATCGGAGTCGCTTGCCAGTTTACGATTATGCCGCTTACGGCTTTCTGTTTATCAATCGGGCTCCGCCTCCCCGCAGAAATCGCCGCGGGCGTCATTCTGGTCGGATGCTGTCCGGGCGGTACGGCATCAAACGTCATGACGTTTTTGGCGAAAGGCAATACGGCGCTTTCTGTTGCGGTCACCACGATCTCAACATTGCTTGCTCCTATTGTAACGCCGGCACTTATTATGCTGTTTGCGAAAGAGTGGCTCCCCGTTTCTTTCGGCTCACTGTTTGTTTCCATTATGCAAGCCGTGCTTTTGCCGATCGTCCTCGGGGTGATTGTGAAGCTGTTCTTCAAAAAACAGGTCGGACAAGCCGTGCACGCGCTTCCTCTCGTGTCGGTAATCGGCATCGTAGCGATTGTATCCTCTGTCGTCAGCGTAAATCGTGAGCATCTGCTTCAATCAGGACTGCTGATTGTGTCTGTCGTCATCTTACATAACGGAATCGGATATTTGTTAGGATTCCTGACTGCAAAGCTGTTCAAAATGGATTATGCTTCACAAAAAGCGATTGCGATCGAAGTCGGAATGCAAAACTCCGGACTGGGCGCAGCGCTTGCGACAGCGCATTTCTCCCCTTTGTCAGCCGTGCCGAGCGCAATTTTCAGCATATGGCACAATCTGTCGGGGTCTGTTCTTGCCACCTACTGGTCTAAGAAAAAAGAGAAAAACAGCGCCGAAGAAGAAGAAACGGCAAAGATTCCGTTTTCATAACTGAACAAGGATAGGATAGGCTGCTGCCGCTCCTATCCTTGTTTATTCTGCAGATCACGAAACAGACGCAAAAGCGCTTTTTTTACATCCCCCTGAAATAAACCTCCATGATAACAAATCAATTGGCGGATATCGTAATCGAGCAGCCGCCGCACAGAACGGACCGCATCATCCATATGTAACGTATAGCCGGGATTAGCAAGGTTCAGCTTTCCGTCTTCAATGACGACCGCATCACCTGTGACCATAGTTTTTTCGGCAGGCAGATAAAGACTGATATGGCCGGGTGTATGACCCGGCGTGGCTACAACGCGAATGCCTCCGCACCAGGGCAGCAGCTCGCCGTCAGTAACTGTCCGGTGAACTGGAGCCGATTCGACTGATTGAAGCGAGCGGATGAACTGTTTTGCATAAGGCTTTGCATCCTCTGGCAATGAACAAAACGTTGATTCAGCCTGCTCAAGCCGTAAAGATTTTTTAGAGCCGTCAATATACGGCGCTTCACGCTCATGTACTGTCACGCTGACATCCGGATGTAAACGGTATAATGCAGCGAGTGAGCCGATATGGTCTATGTCGTGATGCGTTACAATGATTTTTGTCAATGAATGAAGCGACATTCCATGCCGGGCAGCGGCATGTTGAAGATGGTTTGTAAAACCGGGATATCCGCAGTCTATTAATATCGTGTCATGTTCGTCTTGCAGAAGAACCGGAGTGATAGAATGCAATTCTTCATTATATTCAAATTCGATCTCAAGCGGATAACAGCTTTTCATATAAATTCTCCCCTTCTCTCAATAAAAAAGTACACTGCTTGTAAGGGCAGTGTACTTTTTGTCTGTCTCAAATTATCCTTCCAGCAACAGCTGTTCCGGATCTTCAAGCAGGTTTTTAATGGTGACAAGGAATCCGACCGCTTCTTTACCATCTACAATTCTGTGATCGTATGATAAAGCGATGTACATCATCGGACGGTTTTCAGAGCGCTCCGCATCAATCGCTACTGGGCGCAGCTGAATTTTGTGCATACCTAAGATCCCAACCTGAGGGCTGTTTAGGATCGGGGTTGACATAAGCGATCCGAATGTACCTCCGTTTGTGATCGTGAAGGAGCCTCCTTGCAGCTCACCTAATGTTAATTTATTGTTTCGCGCTTTCTTCGCAAGTTCGCCGATCTCTCTTTCAATGCCGGCAAACGTCAGGCGGTCAGCGTCACGCACGACTGGGACGACAAGCCCTTCTTCAGCCGCGACAGCAATACCGATGTCATAGAATTTTTTCACGATCAGCTCATCGCCTTGAATTTCAGCGTTAAGGAGCGGGAATTTTTTCAATGCAGCCACGACGGCTTTTGTAAAGAACGACATGAAACCGAGTTTTACTTCGTTTTGCTCAAGGAATTGGTCTTTACGGCGTTTTCTTAGATTCATAACGGCCGTCATATCAACTTCGTTAAATGTAGTCAGCATCGCAGAAGTCTGCTGCACTTCAACCAATCGTTTCGCGATCGTCTGTCTGCGGCGGGACATTTTTTGCACTTCGACAGGTTTGTCAAAGCTTTGCTGTGTTTTTGGAGCCTGCTGTTTCGGCTGTGCCGCAGGTTTTGAAGCCGGTTTTTCATAAGCTTCCACATCTTGTTTGCGCACGCGGCCGAGCGGGTCTCCCGTCGGAATTTGTGATAGATCAATTCCTTTTTCCCTTGCCAGCTTGCGTGCAGCCGGAGACGCTACCGTTCTGGATTTCGCTTCTGATTGTGCTTCCTGGCTGACTTCTTGTGCAGCAGGTTCAGCTTTTGCTTCCTCTTTCGTTTGTTCATTGGCTGGAGCACTTTCTGAAGGGGCGGGTGCAGAACTTTCGCCAGCGCCTTCTGTAATGGTACCGATAATTTCTCCTACTTGGACGGTATCACCCGAATCTTTCAATACCTCTTTTAGAACACCCGATTCTTCTGCTGTCAATTCAACATTTACTTTATCCGTCTCCAGTTCAAGCAAGTACTCACCCTGTTCTACATAATCACCGGGCTGCTTTAACCATTGGGCTATCGTTCCTTCTGAGATTGATTCTGCTAATTCAGGTACCTTAATTTCCGCCATTTTTTCATTTCCCCCTTAGTTTTTGCGAGTCAAGCTATCAGATACAATGCGTTCCTGTTCTTTTTTGTGGACTGTCGGATCTCCTTCTGCGGGACTGGATCGTCTTCTTCGGCCGATGTATTGGACATTTACTCCTTTTGGCGCGATTTCCGTCAGATACGGGCTGATATAACTCCATGCCCCCATGTTCTGCGGCTCTTCCTGAACCCAAACGATCTCTTGCAGGTTCGGCAGTTTGGCGAAAAGCTCCTTCGTATCTTTTGCCGGGAACGGATACAGCTGTTCGATTCTGGCAATATGAAGCCAATCCTTATCGCCTTCCATTTTGTTGAAGTGATCGCTGATATCAATTGACACTTTTCCGCTTGATAATACGACGCGAGTCACTTTTTCGTAAGCATGGGAAAGACCGGACTGCTCATAGACAGGCTTGAATCGGCTTTCGCTCAGTTCCTGCACTTCAGATACCGTATTCGGGTTGCGCAGCAGGCTCTTCGGCGTCATGATCACAAGCGGGCGGATTTCCTCACGAAGCAGCATTTTCGCTTGTCTTCTTAAAATATGGAAATACTGAGCCGCACTTGTCAGGTTGGCCACCGTCCAGTTGTTTTCCGCCGCCAGCTGCAGGAACCGCTCGACGCGGCCGCTGGAGTGTTCAGGGCCCTGCCCTTCGTAACCGTGAGGCAGCAGCATGACCAGTCCTGATTTTTGTCCCCATTTTGCCCGTCCTGCAGATATGAATTGATCAAAATAGACTTGAGCCGCATTGGCAAAGTCCCCGTACTGCGCCTCCCACATCACAAGCGTTTCAGGCGAATACACGTTGTATCCATATTCAAAGCCGAGAACCGAACCTTCAGAGAGCGGGCTGTTATGCACCGTAAATGAAGCAGCGCAGTCGTCTAAGTGATGGAGGGCAACAAATTCTTCTCCTGTTTCGCTGTCATGCAGCACAAGGTTTCTTTGAGCGAACGTTCCGCGCTCTGAATCCTGTCCGGTCAGCCGGATCGGCGTGCCGTCTTTCAAAATGGAAGCAAACGCAAGCGATTCAGCCAATGACCATTCAACTTTACGGTCATCATCAAACGCTTTTGCACGTCTTTCCAGGATTCTTTTCAGCTTGCCGAACACGTTAAAAGATTCCGGCCAGTTGATAAGTTCGCCGTTCAGCTTGCGGAGAACATCAAAATCAATGGCTGTATCAACATCTGGAAAACCGTTGGACACCGGTTCCGGCAATTCAATTTCCCGTACGGCGTCTTCTTTTTTGGCGGGCACCTTTTTATAGGCGTCTTCAATTCGTTTTGTCACTGTCGTTTCGATGTTTTGCGCTTTTTCCTCGCTGATCAGTCCTTCACTTACGAGTTTTTCCGCAAAGATCCGCTTGACAGTCGGGTGTTTTCTGACGGCGTCATACAGCATCGGCTGTGTCGTTGACGGCTCATCCATTTCATTGTGGCCGTACCGTCTGTACCCGATTAAATCGATTAAGAAATCTTTATTGAACCGCTTCCGGTATTCAACCGCAAATTTAACGGCTGACAGGCATGCTTCCGGATCATCCGCGTTGACGTGAACGATCGGAATTTCATAGCCCTTCGCCAAATCACTGGCATATTTCGTGGATCGTGATTCATCGCTTTCAGTTGTAAAGCCGATCATATTATTGGCGATGATATGAATGGCCCCGCCGACCTGATAGCCTTTCAGAGAGCTTAAGTTCAGCGTCTCGGCGACAATGCCTTCTCCCGGAAACGCTGCGTCACCGTGAATTAAAATGGCGAGCGATTTTGTTTCGTCTTGAACCGGGTACCCCTTTTGCGTTCTTGTTTCCTGTGCCGCCCGCGTGCTTCCTTCAACAATCGGATTGATGAATTCCAAATGGCTCGGGTTATTTGCAAGCGTAATCCGCGCGCTTTTGGTTTCAGCATCCTGAAGCTGTCTGTCTGCACCGAGGTGGTATTTTACATCGCCCGTCCAGCCGTAGCTGATGCCGGTCGATCCTTCAGACGGCACAAGGTCTTTATTCGGCGCGTGCTGGAATTCTGAGAAAATAATCTCATACGGTTTGCCGAGCACATGCGCAAGCACATTTAAACGGCCTCTGTGCGCCATCCCGATATTGACATTGGTTGTGCCCGCTTTCACAGACTGGGCGATAATGTCGTCAAGAACCGGCACAAGCGCGTCTAACCCCTCAATTGAGAAACGCTTCTGACCGACGAATGTCCGGTGTAAAAATTGTTCAAATCCTTCTACTTCCGTCAGTCTTTCTAAAACGGCTGACAGTTTTTCCGGTGAATTTTTCCGGAACAGTTCTCCGGATTCGACCATTTTTGTAATCCATGCGCGCTCTTCGAAATCATGCACATGGTCAAACTCGAAGGAGATGGTTCTTTTATAGGTATTGCGTAAATGCTGGATGGCTTCTAAGCCGTTTGTTATATTGGCAGGTGCGTCTTTACAGATGACAGACGCGGGTATTGCTTTCATTTCTTCTTCTGTAAGCCCGTACTCGGATAACGGAAAGAGCTCGCTCTTTTTCGGATCCTTTCTGAGCGGATTGACGGAAGCGTTCAGATGGCCATAGGTTCGAATATCTTCTGCAAGTTTAACTGCTGCTGCGATCTTTTGAATCAGATCTGCGGTGACGCGTCCCTGTTCCTTTGTTCCCGATGCCTCTTTTATTTGGCTTGGCGGAGCGCCTAGTTCGTCAAACATGTCTTTCAGATCCGGATCAATGCTGTCTGGATCTTCAGCATATTGGTCGTACAGCTCCAGTGCGTAGCCGAGGTTCGGTCCGTAAAAATCTTCCCAATTCATTCTTTGTTTCATATTATTTTGAAACATTTGAATATTACCCCCAACCTAGATAATCAAGTGATCAATTCACTATCTTGAAATAACTTTTGAACGCTGTGCCCAAAATTATGTAATAAAAACGCTTCCAAGGATATTTTACCACTGATTGCGTTTGGATTCTACCTTGATTGTTCACAAAATAGTAAAAAAAACAGATCAATACCGAAAAAATTAAATCATTTTAAAATAAAAAGCGAAAAAGCATAGGAAAAAGCCTATCCTATGCTTTTATGAAGCAGTTTTTTCAAGAGCGGATACAGCACATCGGGCAGCTGATCGACATCCGGAACAAAAATACTGTACTTTCCGTACATATCCTGAATGGTTTTCATCTGTGATTCCTCTATCGCAGTATTGGACAGAAAAACATTTATGACTTCTATCCCTTTTTTTCTCGCTTCGATGACAGCCTCGCTCGTATCGACGATGCCGTTTTGTTCGTATCCGAATGCTGCCGGCTCTCCGTCTGAAAACACGATTAAAAATTTTTGCGCCTCACTCCGCCGCATCAGCTGTTTCGTCATTTGTCTGATGGCGTATCCGTCTCTGTTATCTTCTTCAGGCGCAAGCTGCATGATCAGCGGACCCGCCGCCTGCAGCAGCGACTCTTCAAACGGAATGACGGTATTGAAGAAATTCGGCTGGCTCGTTTCGGTCGCTTCGTTTGTATCCTCCCAAAATCCGACGATCTGGTGCGGTACGGACACTGATTTCAAGGCTTCATGAAAAAGAACGATCCCTCTTTTTGTTTCATCCATTTTGTCGAACATGCTGGCCGAACAATCGACAAGCAATGTAAAAACGGCGTCAATGTCTGAAGACGGGTCCTGCTTTTTATAGAAAAGGCGCGGGTTCCGCTCCGTAAAATAGCGGATCAGTTTGCGATTCAGCCGGCCTGCGTGAAGGTCGGTCCGCGGGAGCGTTTTTTTGTGCTCAAGTGTTTTTTGTATCATCTGCTTCAGGCGTTTTTGATATGATTCTATCGTTTTTGCCTGTTCTTTATAAGATTGCTCCTCTTCAGGAGACGCTTTATGAGGCGTTTGATAAACCGGGAAGGCAAATTTGTTTTCTTTTCCGTCAGCCAGCCCCGCGCCCTCATGTTCATCCTGAATGGATTCAAGCGCTTCCAGTTTGGAGTAATCCTCTCTTTTCGTCTGACGTGCGGAACCTTGAACGGAGCCGAGCGCCTGGTCACCGTCATCGCCTTCTCTGGCCGCGTCTTTCCCAAGATCTGATTTCGCGCCGTGCTCAATATCAAATTGAAGGAAACTTTTTGACGGCGCTTCGGTTTCCCGGTGCCACGTATTCATTTTCTCTTCAAGGATTTCTTCATCTCCGTCGGAAGACTCAGGGAGCGTGAGATCGTCACTTAACGAAGGCGCTTTTTTTACACTTTCGAATAAAGGCTCTTCAGCCGCTTTTTCGTAATCAAGTTCCGGCAGAAAAAAGTACGTGTTCAGCATATCTTTCTCAAGCACTTCATCAAGGCCTTCCATGAGGTCTTCCGTTATTCTTGCGATTTGTTCCGTAGAATCCGCCTCATACACCCGGATGAGCTGACGTTCAATATACGGTATCATCATATCAATATGTTCATGCATGGAAGGAATGCCTTCAAGCGGAGACTCAGCCGTCAGCTTGACAAACATCGCGCAATACAAAGCGTCGGTGAAAATGCTCCGTTCTAAATTCAATGTCAGCTGCGTCGTGAAATATTTCCTGTACATCTCCCTCCGCTTCTGAAAAACACGTTTCGTTCCCGGCCGTTCTTTTTTGATCAGCTCTTCAATTCTGATATCCTCAAGCAGCATAAACAGCTGCTTGGCAAAGCTTTGGCGGGTGAAGTGCCGGTGAACGTCATTTAAAAACCCCGCAAATACCCGAAATGAGCTGCTGCGTGTTCCGACAGCGCGCAAATAGACATCGCTTTTCAGGCCGGCTTCCATATCCCCGGCTGATCGGTCTTTCCAAAAGTGGCTCATGTAAATTTTCTTTTCAAAGGGATTGTAGTAAGACTGCACGCCGTATTCCACTTCAACTTCACTGCTTCTGGTCAGTGTTTTGGCCAGATCAGTCAGCATCATGAACAAAAACGAATCAATCGTGCTGTCATTAAATTTGATAAACTTCATTGTATATCCCTCATTCGAACAGCGTTTCTGCAATATTTCTGACAGCGGCTTTTTCCCTGTCGTCGTCAAGTTTTTCTACGATGCCTCTTTCAATCGCCCGTTTCGGCGGGATGTACGCAGCCAAGTCGCACGTATCAATGAGAGCCCTGATGGACGCCGCTTCTTCTGACACTTGTCCGTTATGCGCTTGTGCGATTAAATCAGAAGACAGCGTCATAAAACGCTCAATTAATTTCTCATCTTTTAAAACAGACTGAGAGGTCAGCACCTGTTTCAGGAGGCTTCCTTTAATATACGGAACATCAATGATGACAAAACGGTTTTTAAGGGCTTCGTTCAGCGGAACGGTGCCGACGTAGCCTTCATTAATCGCGGCGATAACACCGAATCCTTCGCTTGCCTTAATCACTTCTCCTGTAAAGGGATTTGTCATCATTTTTCTGTAATCTAGCACGCCGTTTAGAATCGGAAGGGTTTCAGGCTTTGCCATATTGATTTCGTCAATGTATAAAAAATGTCCCTCGTTCATTGCGGTTGTTACAGGTCCGGGAACGAATTCAATTGTCGCCTGTCCCTGTTCATTTTCAATCGTTTTATAGCCGACAAGCGCTTCTGCATCGAGGTCTACGGAGCAGTTGACGCTGTGCATCGGTTTATGAAAATAGTTCGAAAGCGTTTCCGCCAATTTTGTTTTCCCTGAACCCGTCGGTCCTTTTAATAAGATATTTTTTCCCATTGTCAAAGCAATGACGGCATCGAATACAATCGCTTTATCTTCGGCCTCATAGCCTGATGATCCGATTAAATCCCGGAATTCTTGGGAAACGGGATGATTTTGATAAGCCTGCAGTTTGTTTTGTATATCTTCCGGAAATGATAGGTGCTGTAATTCTGAAGTCATAGGTGATGTTTCCTTTCCATTTGTATTCCATAACCGAGTATACTAAAAAAGCCCTTGTATACTCAATACAAAAGGGCTCATTCCCTGCGGGCGCTTTTTGTCAGGGGAGCGCAGGCGATTCTGGCTCCGGAATTTCCGCTCGGGTTTGTCAAATAATCGTCCGTATGTTCATGAATGACGAACGCGCTTCCGTCCCGGTCGAGCAGGCTGAGTCTGCTCCCTTCTTTTAATGAAGTTTGCGGCGCGTTCATAATGACATCCACTTTACCGTCAGCCCCCACTTCAAGATTGGGGAGATCCCCGGCGTGATGACCCATCGGATTGTTGAAGCCGTGTTCTTTGTTCAAAGGGTTGAACGGACCGCCGGCTGATTCGAAATCAGGTGCCTGACATGTCCCTTTTTCATAAATATGAAACCCGAGAGAAGTGCCGGGCGGCAGATGCCCCGCTGATATATGAATGTCTGACCCTTCATCATCAGATTCCCTCACTTCGATATATCCGATCGTTTTTCCGTTTTGATTGATGAGTCCGGCATGCTCACGGTATGCAGATGCTTCCAATGCGCGGCTTTCCCCATATTTTTTGGGCGGAACAGGAGCGGGTCCCCCCCCGCAGCCGCAAAGCGTAATTGATGCGAGCATGAGAAAAAGCAAGAGACGATTCATGCTTCCTCCCCCTTATTTTTTACCCATCAGTCTTGTCAAAACGTAAAAATGGTAAACAAAAAAAGCCCCGAAAGGCTTTTTTTAAAAATAACTGCGCGCTCCTAAATAAGCTTTTTTCCAATACGGATTGCTTAAGTTTGAAACTTCAACCCCGGAGGAGCTTGCGTGAATAAAATCTCCTCCGCCTAAATACATTCCCATATGAGAAGGGCCCGCTTTATATGTCGTAAAGAAGACAAAGTCGCCTGCTGACGGCTGGCTGATATGTTTCATCGTATTCCAATATCCGGCCGTGCTCAGACGGGAAACAGAGCTTACCTTATTTAAAAGGTAATAGATGTAACCGCTGCAATCGAAGCCCGCAGGCGTATTGCCTCCCCAGCGGTAAGGCACGCCGACATGTTTTTTCGCCTCGCCTATCATTCTGTCAATCTTTGACCCTGTCACCGGAGGTTCGGGAGTATTCGGCTTGGTTGGTTTTGCCGGTTTGTTATCCGGCTGCCGCACAGGATCTTCTGTTTTTCCCGTTCCCTTAATCACCAGAACTTGTCCGATTTGAAGCACATCAGTTGTCAATTTATTTTTTTCTCTGATGAGCTGAGCGGTGATGCCGAACCGATTAGCAATTTTCCAGAGGGAATCGCCTGCTTTTACTTTGTAAGTGGATGGCTTCTCAGAAGGGTTTGAATGAGATGGCGGTGTTGTGCCGCTGTTTCCGTTATGTGAAGAACCTTTGATCTTTAACACTTGATTCGGATACAGCATGTCTGATGTTAATTGATTCAGCTTTTTCAGCTCGGCAATGGTGATCCCGGTTTGATTGGCGATTTTCCACAGCGAGTCACCCGGCTTCACAGTGTAAGTCCCTGATGCGCCTTTATCAGGCTTTGTCTGTCTGCCGCCTCCGTCGTCCGTGCCGCCGGCAGACCCTTTAATTTTCAGTTTCTGGCCGGGATAGATGACATCTGAACTCAAACGGTTCAGGCTTCTCAGCTCAGAAACGCTCATTTTGTATTTTTTTGCGATCACCCATAACGAGTCTCCGTATGTAACTGTGTAGGCACCCGTGCTTCGTTTTCCCTTTTGCCCCGTTTTATGTGTGCCGCTGCCGTCGGGAATGTGCAGCCGCTGTCCTGGGTGGAGTATCGTTGATTTCAGTTTATTTTCCGCCTGCAGGGCTGAAATACTTGTATGATATTGCCGGGAAAGCTTCCAAAGAGAGTCGCCGCTTTTTACTTGAATGGTTTTTGCTTCAGCGGGATGCACGGCGAAGGTTGAAGTCATTACTGCAGATACAGCCAGTCCGGCTGCGATTTTTTTCTTCATATAACGAAAAACCTCCTATTTATCATTGCTGAAAGGGACGTTCCTTTTCTTTGGACGCCGCCTGTTATGCAGGATTCATTCAGAAGTCGACATTAATTCCGATTCATTTGGCCTTAGATCATCACCAATGCCACACATTTTACATAAATTGAGAACATTTCACAAAAGACTTTGGAATCATTTTCATAACATGGCTTTTTTCCGCGACATTCCACCTTTCTTGTCTGTTTTTCATACAATTCTCTTTACGGCGTGAAAAATCCTCCCGAAAAACAATCAAAAAAAGCCCGCTTCCTTTAAAGGAAGCGGGTGACGGCTGATTACAGAACCCGGGTCTCGGCAGTTTTCACGTCTTCTGCTATCAATTCCGCTGCACGCTGTGCTCCGCCGGCCGCTTTCAGGGATTCTCCGATTTCAGAAGCTTTTGTCTGATATTCAGGATTTTCGCTCAATTCTTTTATTGCTTCAGTGAGCAGTTCCGCTGTTACATCTTCTTTTTTAAACATTTTGCCCGCGCCCGTGTTTTCCACTTGGCTTCCGACGGCGAACTGATCTGCGCCCATCGGAATGACGATCATCGGGGTTTTGTAGTAAAGCCCTTCGCTCGTACTGTTCATTCCGCCGTGAGTGATAAATAAGTCCGCTCTCTTCAGGATCTCAAGCTGCGGAACATAAGGCTTTACAATGACATTCTCAGGAATTTCATCAAGCTCCGCAGGATCAAGATGTTTGCCGATTGACATGACGGCTTTTCCGTTAAAGTTTCTGACCGCTTTTAAGCATTTATTAAACAATTCCTTCTGATTGTTAAAAATCGTGCCCATGGAAATAAACAGGACTTTTTCTCCTGCAAGCTGTTCAAACGGGAAATCTTGAGCCGCCGCCCTTTCGGTTATGGACGGACCGACAAAGAGATAAGAATCGCCAAACTCTTCTTCTTTCGGCTGAAACGCTCTTGAAGTAAATACGATGGTTTTTCTGCCGTCATTTGAGAAAATATCATACGGCGTTTTAATGTCTGCGCTGAATTCTTCATTGAGCCGGCTGACCGCTTCGGTATAAGCCGGATAATGAGATGATTCCTCTGATACAAGGTTTGTATTTGAAAACACTTCTTTAATAAATGCTTCATTCATTGCAAATGTCGTACAAAGTGAATATGCCGCCAGTTTCAGCTGGTTTCTCACAAGCCTTCCTGCCAGAAAATGATGATCATACAGGATGTAGTCGTAGGATTCATCTTTTACTTCCTCAAGAATACGGAGTGCGGCTTTTTTGGAAGTCTCAATCATTAAAAGCAAAAACTCGGTAGCGTCCCGCTGTTCATCACCCGTTGCGTTTTTTCCGAATTCATCTTTTCGGAAATCTTCATATTCACGGAATTCCGCTCCGCTTGACGCGATTTTGTTCTCATATTCCTTCACGCCGTAATATACGACATGTTCCCCTTTTGCCTTCAGTTCTTTTACGACGCCTAAAGACGGATTGATATGGCCTTCTCCCGGAAAGCCGATCATCAATACATTTGCCATCTTTCCACTCCCTATTCTTTTAAATTTTATGTATATTTAAACGATAACATCAATACAGAAAAAGGTAAAGATGTTCACCTTATTAATATTAAATGGGTACAATATTCCCATTTTCTTATTATTTCGTATGAAGCGCCCGCGGCGAAACAAGCGGATACAGTCCGCCGTCTTTAGCAAAGGACATTTTTCCCGTTTCTTCTGAAACAACGAGCACGAGTGCATCAGTCACGGCCGAAAGTCCCATCGCGGCCCTGTGGCGCGTCCCGTATTTGAGATCGACATGTTTTGTTGTGAGCGGAAGCACATTGGCTGCTGATACAACTCGGTTTTCTCTGACCAATACGGCTCCGTCATGAAGCGGATTGCCGGGATAAAAAATACTCTCAATTAAAGCTGCACTGATCTCGGCATGCAGGCTGGTCCCTTTTTGTATCATTCCGTCCAGCGGATCTGCACGTTCAATCACAATCAGCGCTCCGTGTTTTTCTTCCGCCAGATGCTGCACGGCCCTCGCCAGCTCTGTATAGGAAGGCGTGAAATGTTCGATATATGACTGCAGGTAAAACGACGAAGCGACAGCCTGCATTTCCTGAAACGTATGTCCCAGTTCATCTAATTCGCAAAGAAGGCATTGGTCTTTTTCATTCAATGTCCGCAGTATCATTCCGGCATCCTCTGTAATTTGTTTCAAATACGTTTGAACGGCAGCGGTAAACGCGCTTTCCGTCATTTGAGTGTGGCGCATGTCACATCAGCTCCTTTCCCTTATTTTCTGCATCGTGCGCATGGATATGCGCCGCTGTGTGCACCATAATCATGAAAGGAGGCGCACATCATATGGAATTCGCACGGCTGATGCAATATATCTGCACCTTTTTAGGGGTCATTTCACTTTCATTCATTTATGCCAAGATGTTTAAAAAGCCGAAACCGGACAAAAAAGAGTAGGCCGGCTTTCATTGCTTTTTATACATAAAATGTTATAATTTCTCTCGTTAAAATAAAGAAACGGGGAACCTAACTTGAGAGAAACGAACACGATCGGCCAAAAGGTCAGACAGCTGTTACATATCTTCATTCCGATTTTAATCACACAGGCGGGCCTTTCCCTGATCACCTTTTTGGATACGGTGATGTCAGGGAAAGTGAGCGCTGCCGATTTAGCCGGGGTTGCAATCGGTTCAAGCCTGTGGACGCCGGTTTATACGGGCCTGGCAGGAATATTAATGGCCGTTACGCCCGTTGTTTCGCAGCTGTTTGGAGCCGGCAGACAAAAGGAAGTGCCGTTTTCCGTCATCCAGGCCGTTTATGTAGCGGCCGTTCTCAGTGCGGCGGTTATCCTGATCGGCTTTTTCACCGTTGATATGATCTTGGGACATTTGGGCCTGGAACCTCGTGTCCGGACGATCGCAAAACACTTTTTAGGATTTTTATCCCTCGGTATTTTTCCTTTGTTTGTGTACAACGTTTTGCGCTCGTTTATTGACGCACTCGGCAAAACGCGAGTCACAATGCTTATTACGCTTTGCTCATTGCCTATTAATTTTGTTTTAAATTATGTATTTATTTTCGGGAAATTCAACATGCCGGCATTGGGAGGAGTCGGGGCGGGGCTCGCTTCCGCCCTGACTTACTGGTGTATTTGCGCCATCAGCTTTTTTATCGTCTGCAGATTTGAGCCGTTTGCCGGGTACTCTGTATTTCGGAAACTGTACCGTTTTTCTCCGTCTGAATGCAGGAAGCTTTTGAAAATCGGATTGCCTATCGGTTTTGCGGTATTTTTTGAAACGAGCATTTTTGCGGCTGTCACACTGCTTATGAGCCATTTTCAGACGGTGACGATTGCAGCCCACCAAGCGGCAATGAATTTTGCTTCCCTCTTGTATATGCTGCCGCTCAGCGTATCCATGGCCATGACCATTTTGGTCGGCTTTGAAGCAGGCGCAAATCGCTATAGAGATGCCCGCTCATACAGCTATATCGGGATCGTGATGGCGCTTAGTTTTTCTTTATGCACGGCGGCTTTCATTTTACTGTTCAGGCCGCAAATCGCCGGAATGTATACATCAGATCCGGACGTGCTCATGTTGACGCAGCACTTTTTAATCTATGCGCTGTTTTTCCAGCTTTCTGATGCCGTAGCAGCTCCGATACAAGGCGCTCTGAGAGGATATAAGGATGTCAACTATACACTCGGCGCGGCTTTTGTGTCGTATTGGATTATCGGGCTTCCGCTCGGTTACGCAGTCGGCACTTATACGGGCCTCGGGGCATACGGCTACTGGATCGGTTTAATTGCGGGACTTGCCGCAGGAGCTGTCGGTTTATTTTTCAGACTGATGAAGCTGCAAAAGCGTTATGTGAAAAAAATGACGATTTTATAAAGGAGGAGCAGCAATGCCAAAACATAAACTGCTGTACGATTATTTAACTGAACGGGCGGAGGACATCAGTCAGACATGGTTTGATACGCTTCATGAAACGGATCCTGATTCTGTTTATGCTTCTACTGACCCGGCTGTACTCACGAATCTGAAAAAACAAAATCTGGCGTTTAATTATCAGCTCAATCGGATTTTTTCTGAAGAGAAGGAAGTATATACAGCGGCATTAGAAAAGTGGGCGTTTGAAGCCGCACGGGATGAAGAACATTTAAAAACTCCCATCCATTACATCATTCGCGAGTTTATCAGAGTTCGTGATTTGTATGTCGGCCATGTCAAGCAGTTTACCAGACTTCATTCAGACACCTTGACAGAAGAAGATGCCGAAGATATATTCCATACGCTGATTAAATCGTTTGATGTGGTCATTCATATTTTCATAGAAGAAATGTATAAAAACACAAACATTCAGCTTAAAGCGCAAAAAGAATTGATTACCGAGCTGAGCTCGCCGGTAATTGTGCTTTTTGACAATGTCGGACTGCTGCCGCTGATCGGGGATATTGACACGGCAAGAGCCAAAATGATCTTGGAGAATACGCTGCACCAGTGTTCAGAGAAGCGCATCACGCAGCTGTACATTGATTTATCGGGCGTAGCCATGATTGACACGATGGTTGCCCAACAGCTTTTCACCTTAATTGAATCACTCGGAATGCTCGGCGTGAAAGCGACATTATCCGGAATCCGTCCTGAAATCGCCCAAACCGCGGTGCAGCTCGGACTGAGTTTCTCAAATTTATCAATAAGGTCTTCGCTTGCAGAAGCGATCGCTTCCGATCTGACACAAAAAAAGGGATAAGGCATTTCAGCCTTATCCCTTTTTTTATCAGTCTTTCCACGGATATGTCCAATACACTTCTTCTTCAAACCATGTCTGAAGAACCGGCTCGTTATTTTTTATTTTTTCTTCCAGCTCTCTCAGCATGCCTTCCGTTTGGGTGCGGTGCGCTTTTAAGGCATTCATTTTAATATCGGCAACCTCTTTAATATCAAGAATAACATCAGGCTTGCCGACGGCTTCCTCCCTGTTGCGGGTGATTGCCATGCAAAGCGTGCGCGGGCGGTCCTCTTTTTTCTTTCTGTAAAGCGCTCTGATAACCGCTTCGCCGCATGCATCATGATCCGGATGGACGCCGTGCTCCGGATAGAATGTGACAATCAGACTCGGTTTTACATCGTCGATAATCTCTTCCATCATATCCGCGAGCCACTCGTCATCTTCAAATTCAAGTGTTTTATCACGAAGCCCCAGCATTCTCAGGTCAGTAACGTCCATTGCTTTGCATGCGTCGATCAGCTCTTGTTTTCTTAACAGCGGCAGTGTTTCACGGTTCGCGAAAAAAGGATCTCCCATGTTCCGGCCCATTTCGCCAAGCGTTGCGCATGCATACGTAACGGGAATATCTTTTTGTCTGTGTAAAGCAATCAGCCCTGCCACTCCGTATGATTCATCATCAGGGTGAGGCAGGATGACGAGTACATGTTCTTTCATGATTTTCACCCTTTTCTTTAAACTGTAAACGGCTTTTCGCTGATTTGAAGCGAAATCGCCAATTTTCCGCCCGGCAGATGCCCTGCCATTAACAAGCGGTCTTCGTCATCTACTGTATATTCAGTCAGACCTTCTGCGTAAATCCAGCCTTCTTCCGTTTTCAAACCGACGCGGTACGGGCCGTTTCCTTTGATTTTCGCCTGATGGTACGTCACTTTTGCATTGCGTATATAGGCTACAACCGTCATGTTTTTCTCATTCAGATGCGCTGAATAAGAACCGGTCGTTGTTTCCAAATGGATATATACAGGACGATCGGCATATCGCTCTAAAGAAGTTTGCACATCTTCTTTTATGATCGCTTTCATAGCTGCTCCCCTCTTTCTTCTTTTAAAAATTGCAAACGCTTCGTATGTAGTTCAACCAATTCATATTTCTCAATCGGCCGCAGCCGGGAATCTACAATTCGCTGCACCGCCAGAGCAAACTTTTCCTCGGGTGACTTCCGGAGCCTCGGATGTGTTCTTTGATCAAGCAGTTCAAGATCAATTGCCTTCTCCGCTTCTTCAAGAGTTGAAGCCGGGAGAGTGCGGTTATTCCACAGTGCCTGATAGGCTTTTGCTATGTCTTTATCAGTGCCCATTGTACAGCTCCTTTACATACTCGTAATGATTATACATAATTTAAGCTATCGCTGGAAAGCGAAAGGCTTAGCGGCTTTTTATCGGCCGCTTCCATTTTATCTGTGAAAAGGTAAACAAAAGCAATGCTGCCCATATACAAATGAAGGTAAACGCTTTTTGCCCGGAAAACGGTTCATGATACACAAATACGCCGAGCATAAGGGTAATGGTCGGCGCTATATATTGCAAAATGCCGACTTGATACAGCGGCAGACGCTTTGCCCCCTCTGCAAACAGCAACAGCGGCAGAGCCGTAAATACGCCTGCGAAGAATAGGAGCGCCCATGTTCCTGCCCCCAAGGACCCGGGAGTGCTCCCGTCAGCTGTATATCCTAAATAAATAAGTGCAGCCGGGGTAATCAAAAGCGTCTCCAGCGTCAGTCCGATCGTGCTGGACATGCGGGTTCTTTTTTTACATAAGCCGTACAGACCGAAGCTGAATGCAAGCAGCAATGCGATATAAGGAACCGCGCCATATTGAAACGCAGATATGATCACGGCCGCCCCGGCAATAGAAACGGCTGCTGTTTGCATCTTGTTAAGCTTTTCTTTTAAGAATAGGATGCCCAAAAGAACGGAAACGAGCGGATTAATGTAGTACCCGAGACTTGCTTCAAGCAAAAAGCCGTGATTGACGGCCCATATGTACACAAACCAATTAACGGAAATTAAAACGGAAGCGAAAAAAAGCGCCAGCAGGCCCCCTTCCGATTTCAAAAGACGCAGTTCACGCCATCCGGTTTTCCACTTCTTAAGCACAGTTAAAAGCACACACATGAAAACAAATGACCATAAAATCCGGTGAGCTAAAATGTCCAATGCGGGTATTTGTTCAAGAAGTTTCCAATAGACCGGAAACAGCCCCCACATGACGAAAGAACAAGCGGTATAAATGATTCCTTTTCTTGCGTTATTCCCTTGCACGGCCTTCCCCTTCCTTTCTGTAAACAGATTATATTATATCACGGGAAGCTTCCGGCGGGCATATACTATGTTGTCCGTTAAGAAAGGGTGAGATGCCGTGTTTGATTGGAACAGATATTTTCCCTTCCAAAATCAGTTCTCTAAAGAAACGTTTAAAAATGCTGATCCGAAAGATGTCGAGACATATGTCAACCGAGTGATGGAAAGCGTATTCGGCGCCGGTTATGCCGGACAGTTCCCTTTTCGCGACCCAATGTCCAAAAAGGCCGAGCCGGTCGAAGCGGAACCGCCCAAGCCGGAAATTGACCTTTTTGAAACATCCGATCATGTTTTTGCGAAAATTCCCGCCGAACAAGAGGAACTCGACCGTATCAGGATTAAGCATACGTCACACAGCCTCGTTGTAGAGAACAGCAGTCTGGGAGAAGGAAAAAAAGAAATCGTCCTTCCGAGCCTCGTCAAACGGAAAGGAACAAAAGCAGTCTATAAAGACGGGATGATTGAAGTTATGTTTTCAAAACAGGAAGACTACAATCTATCGGAAGTGGAGATTTTAAGATAAAAAAACGGCCCGCGCGATGCAGGCCGTTTTTTCTTTAATAAAATGGCGGATAACCGCCGGCACCCGGCCCAAAACCGCCGTATGGGACGCCTCCGTATCCGTAACCGGCGAACCCGTACGGATAGCGGGGTCTTGTAAAGCCTGTGGCAATCACGCCTCCGAGAAGACCGCCTAAAAATCCGCCGAATAAAGGAGCGCCGAACAAAAAAGGACTTCTCGCCGGAAATCCGGCAGGACCGAAATTCCCGCGATACAATGCATGACGAGGGTACATGTTTTTCCTCCTTTATGTCTGCCTATTCTTAAGCGTATTCATAAAATGAGGAAATTGATTGGGCGATTGTAACAACATGTGCCTCTCTGTGATATTGCATTAATGTATAAATATTTTGGTTATAATTTGATTACATTTTGATTAACTGTTATACTTTTTTACAAGTTGCGACATGATAAAAAACCATCAGGGGGAATAAAATATGCCATTACTTCGTTTTGACGTTATTGAAGGCCGGGATGACGCAGCATTAAAGAAATTACTGGATACCGCCCATTACGCCATGGTTAAAGCTTTTGACGTCCCTGTAACGGACCGTTATCAGATCGTTCACCAGCATCGGCCTCATGAGCTTATCATTGAAGATACCGGGCTCGGTTTCAAAAGAAGCAAAGATCTTGTCATCATCAGCATTGTCAGCAAAGCGCGCACCGAACATCAAAAAGAAACGTTATATCAACTGATGGCTGATCAGCTTAAAACAGAATGCGGCATATCACCCGAGGACGTCATGATTTCCATTACAGAAAACGGGAACGCCGATTGGAGCTTCGGGCTTGGTGAGGCTCAGTTTTTAACCGGGAAACTGTAAAAGGCCTCCCGGCTTGTTCTGAATGATTGCAAACTGAATAAAAGAGGGATGTATGTTGGTTAGTGAGTTGTATCCTTGTTTAATATGCGGATTTAAAGGATTAGAGACAAGTCCCGTTTATAACGGCGAATATCAAAAAACATTTGATATTTGCCCCTGCTGCGGGTTTGAATTCGGCTACAGCGAAGACCATGACGTAAGCTTAGGGTTTATTGTAACGCCTGATCATTTAATTGAAGCGGCATTTCAGTTATACCGGAAACAGTGGATTGAGGGAGGAATGAAACTATTTTCTCCAAATGATGTCCCGGCGGAATGTAAAAATGATCATTTCCTTACATTCGATGCTTTATTAAAGCAATTAAAAGGCTTGAATCTCAATCTGAACAATTTTGATATTAATGGTTTTTATGACGAGTAAACATGATCATTAAGAAAAGGCTGCCTTGGGCAGCCTTTGTTATTCATCACATGTGTCGTTGGCAGATCCCCCGGGCTCGCAAAAACTGTCTGCCCATTTTTGCATTTCCTGAAAAACGGCTTGCAGGGCCAAGCCTTTATCAGTCAGTTTATAAATGACTTTGACAGGTGTTTCAGGCAGCACCTGACGCTCGACGATTTCATTTTGTTCCAGCTCTTTGAGCCGCTCCGCGAGCATTTTTTGGCTGATTGTCGGTATCGTTTCGGTCATATCTTTAAATCGTTTCGGCCCGTCCATCAGTACATGGATAATGAGGCCGTTCCAGCGCTTTCCCAAAAGAGAAAAAGCGGATTCCATTTTAGGACACATTGTATATCCCACGTGAGTTCATCCCTTCATCTATGAATTGACAAGTTTTTTGTGATCCATTAAAATTAGTTTTCGAGTTACATTTAGTAAGCTTCTAACTTTTCTATTATGATAACACGTTTATCCGAAGGAGGAAACATGATGACATCCGTATTAGACGTTTTAAAAGAACGCGCATCTGTTAAAGAATACGATAAAGACGCGGTCATTACAAAAGAGGAATTAACAGAACTCCTTGAAATCACAACGCAAGCGCCTTCCGCCTGGAACCTTCAGCATTGGCATTTTCAAGTCTTTCACAGTGATGAAGCAAAAGCTGCCCTGCTTCCGGTTGCTTTTAATCAAAAACAGATTATTGATTCATCAGCAGTTATTGCCGTATTAGGCGATTTAAAAGCAAATGAAAATGGTGAAGACGTTTATGCTGAACTGGCTGAGCAAGGCAATATCACAGAAGAGATTAAACAAACGCTTTTAGGCCAGATTAACGGTGCATACCAAAATGATCAGTTTGCCCGTGATTCAGCATTTTTAAACGCTTCTTTAGCAGCGATGCAGCTGATGCTTGCCGCTAAAGCAAAGGGCTACGACACTTGCGCGATCGGCGGATTCAATAAAGAGCAATTCGTTAAGGAATTCGACGTGAGCGAGCGTTTCGTGCCCGTCATGCTGATTTCAATCGGTAAAGCCGTTAAGCCGGCGCATAAAAGCAACCGGCTGCCTGTATCTAAAGTGTCAACTTGGCTGTAAGATGAAAGAAACCCTTAGTCCGCTTAAGCAGACTAAGGGTTTTTTATAGGAATCGCTCACTGTACCAGGTTCGTGCCTGCTCTGCTTCCTGCTGTGTGAGCTGATGACCGCCTTCCTGCCAAACAAGAGAAACGGATGCATGGGCATCTGTCAGATACTGATAAAGCTCCTCCGATTCTTCTTTTGTACATAGGGGATCGCGTTTTCCCGCACCGATAAACACAGGCATCCCTTCCATATCAGGCAGCTTCACTCCGCGTATCGGCACCATCGGATGATGCAGAACCGCTCCTTTCAGTACATCTTTATAATGAAACAAAAGACTTGCTGCAATATTGGCGCCGTTTGAATAGCCGGCAGCAATCACGTTTTCTCTGCTGAATCCGTACATTTGCGCCGCTTCATCAATAAAATTCTTTAATTCTTCCGTCCGTTCAATTAAATCTTTCTCGTCAAATACGCCTTCTTTCAGCCGCTTAAAAAAACGGGGCATGCCGTTTTCCGACACTGATCCTCTGACCCCGAGCAGACTTGCGTTCGGATCGATAAAACGTCCGAGCGACAGAAGATCATGTTCATTTCCTCCCGTTCCGTGCAAAAGCAGCAGAACATTTTCTGACGTTCCCTGTTCAAACACATGTTTCATCATCATTCTCCTTTCTCCATTTTGGGCAGAACAGCTGTAATCTGGCTGCGATGCTCTTCCAGCCATTCCGGAAGCTTCAGCTCTGTTCCGAGATTTTCAAAGGATTCATCCGTCATAAACCCCGGTTCATCGGTTGCCATTTCAAATAAAATGCCGCCGCTTTCCCTGAAATAGATTGATGTAAAGTAAGACCTGTCAAGAATGTCAGATGAAGCAAGATGAGAATCAGCAAGAATATCCTTCCATTCCGCCTGCTCTTTTTCGCTAGTGCGGAAAGCGACATGATGAACCGTCCCGTAACCGCCGATACCTGCTTCTTTCGGTGCGAGATCAACATCTATAATATGTCCGATCCGCGCCTCCGATTGCAGCCTGACAATCTGATGTTCTTCTCCTGTCTTTGAATAACCGAAGCGTTCTATGAGAAATTGAATGGTTGCTTCAGGACGGTACGAGTATAGAAGAACACCTCTCATGCCTGTGATCGCTTCTTTTTCAGTAATGCCCGCAGGAGTCCATTCACTCTGTCCGCTTCTTTCATCTTCCATTATGGCAAGCGGCAGGTCTTCTGTATCATTAAAGAGAAGCACTTGTTCAGACAGCATGATCTGTTCTTTTACAGACAAGCCGTTTTCTTCAAGCCGGCGCTTCCAAAACGCGAGTGCTCCTTTCGGCACGGAGAAATAAATTCTTCCGGCCTGCCCTTTTCCCACGGTTCCCGGGCGGCTTCCCTGAAAAGGAAAAAATGTAATGATCGTACCCGGCTCTCCGTTTTGGTTGCCGAAATAAAAGTGATAAGTGGCCGGGTCGTCAAAATTAACGGTTTTTTTAACGAGCCGCAAACCCAGCACTTCAGTATAAAACCGAAGATTTTCAGCAGGATCTTTTGCAAATGCGGTAACATGGTGCAATCCTTGCGTATTCAATGTATTCACTCCTAAATATCTTGATTTCGAGATATTAACTATTCTAATTTAATATGAATGAAGATGCAACTAAAGTGTTTCAGTTAAAAAAGTAATAGAATTCTTTTTTTTCTGAAAAATACCTTGTGATCTTATCTGACACCTGCTATGATAAGGAGCATTATCAAGTTTCAGGAGGAAAGTAAATGGTCAGAAAAGCACTAATTTTCGTTCTCATCTTAATCCCTTTCAGCCAGCTGGCCCTGCTGTCAGTCGCTAATCGGGTTCATCCGATCATTATCGGGCTGCCTTTTTTTCATTTCTGGCTGCTTTTATGGATCGCAGTCACTCCATTATGTTCGTTTCTTATTTATAGGCTGCAGAAGAAACAAGGAGGACTGGACTGATGCCCGCAAATATAACAGCATTGATCATTACAGCCGTCATCGTTTTAACCGTTGTCTGTATCGGCTTTATAGCCGGGAGAGACAAATCATCACGCACTTCTGTTGAGGAATGGTCTGTCGGCGGCAGACGGTTCGGGGGGCTCCTCGTCTGGTTTTTAGTCGGCGCGGATCTCTATACGGCTTATACGTTTTTAGGCTTAACAAGCACTGCCTACACAGGGGGAAGCGTTGCTTTTTTTGCAATCCCGTATTCTGTTTTGGCGTATTTTATCGCGTATTTCTTTCTGCCGAAGCTGTGGAAAGTGGCAAAAATACACAAATTAACGACGCTTGCCGATTATGCCCGTGAGCGTTTTGACAGTAAACTTTTGGCCAGTCTTGTCGCCATTGTCGGCGTACTTATGCTCATTCCTTATATTTGTCTCCAGCTGAGCGGAATTCAAGATACGCTTCAGGTGGCCGGAACGGGTGTCATTAATGTCAATATGGTCGTCATCATCTCTTTTATTCTTGTAGCGCTGTATACTTTTTTCAGCGGAATTAAAGGGCCGACGTTTACGGCGATTATTAAAGACATTCTCGTGTGGGTGATTATGCTGTTTATGGTCGTCTCACTCCCGCTGATCCATTTTCACGGCTGGACGCCGATGATTCACACTTTGGCTGAAAAAGCGCCGCAAATGCTGACGATTCCGGACTCGGGGCCGAAAGGAATTCCTTGGTTTATCACAGCTTCCATCGTATCTGCGCTGGCGCTCTTTATGTGGGCGCATGCGGCAACCGGCGTATTTACGGCAAAAAGCGCAGATGCCGTCCGCAAAAACAGCATGTTTCTGCCGCTTTATAATATTGTTTTGATTCTTGTTATTTTTCTCGGCTTTATCGCGTTTCTTGTCCTGCCGGAAGATACCAATCCGCGGCTCGCTTTATTGAAGCTGATTCAAACGTCTTACGGCGGAGTCGCGCAGGGCTTTGCTTACTCCACGATTGCTCTTGCGTCATTGATTCCCTGCTCTATCATGGCCATCGGAGCATCAAACTTATTTGCGAATAACTTATATCGGGATTTGATTCACCCGAATGTGTCACCAAGCAAGCTGACGATGATCACCCGTTCAATGGTATTTGTCGTCATCGGGCTCGCGCTTTTATTCGGCATGCTGTTCCCGACTGCGCTCGTTACCCTTCAGCTTCTCGGTGTTTCCGGCATGGTTCAGATCTTTCCGGCTATCGCCGTCAGTCTGTTTTGGAAGAATCAAACGAAAGAAGCGACAATTATCGGTCTTCTCGTCGGTCTTATCGTGACATTCACGGTAAATATCACCCAATCCGCCCACGGTATATATGAAGGCTTTTGGGGTTTGACCGCTAATATGGCAGCCGTTATTATCCTCAACCCGTTTTTTGTAAAAAAAGCGGCTTCAAACGCCGTCAAAGACGGTTTATTCAATAAAGCGCCTTCTGATGAACTGAACCAAAAAGGCGCTTAACAGAAAGAAGCCGGCACGTAAATGTGCCGGTTTTTTACTTTTTTCTCTTCCATTTATAGGTAGCCACGGTTTTAGCCGGGATGACGGCTTCAAACTGCCGATTTTCTGAAACGACATGGAATTTTTGATCGGCGGATGTCTGGTTGATTACGACTGTCACAATGGATTGATCAGGATTAAGGAACGATACATTCGAGACTGTGTTTTTGGATCCGTAATTACTTTCTATCCGCTTTGCTCCCCGGTCGATAAATTTTGAAAAGTTGCCTGTCATATGAAAGATCGGGATATTCCAATAGCGGTCAGGTTTTTTAGCATCCTGAATAAACAGCGTCGGGTCTGGGGTGCCTATCCAATGATGCGTCTTGATTTGACTGTCGAGCATCGTCACCCACGCATTGTAGCTCGACGCGCCGTTGCGGAAATACTGCGCGATCCGGTCCGCCCCTGCCGTCCCCCAAACAGACCGCTCCGTTAAGTGAATAGATTTATCAGGATATCTCTTTCCGATTTCCGACATGACGGAAAGGTCACCGTCATAATCGTGAAAAGCGATGCCGTCTGCCGCCCGGTTTCCTTTTTTATCATCTAAAATCGGCGGAATATAGTTCCACGCCCCGCTCGCATTGTGATCATAAATCCAAATTTTTGTGTCAATTACGTGTTTTTTCATTTCTTTTTTTAAGGCCAGTGCCAGTTTACGCTGCTGAGACGGCGGAATATACATGCTCGGATAGTCGATTTCCAGCAAAGGTTCATTTTGAAGGGTCAGCGCATAAATCGGAATTCCTTGCTTTTCGTACGCCTCAATAAATTTGCGGAAGTAAACGGCCAGTGCGCCGATATATTTATCTTTCAGCTTTCCCCGCTTGAGGTTTTCATTCGTTTTCATCCAAGCCGGCGGACTCCACGGCGAGGCAATGATTTTCAGTTCCGGATTTATCGCCAGCGCTTCCTTGATGGTTGCTGTAATGTGTAAATCAACATCCTTTTGAATCGAGAAATGATGGAGCTTAGGATCTGTTTGGCCTTCAGGCATATCGTCATACGTATAAAATTCCTGTGCCGTAAAATCAGATGTCCCGATCGTTATGCGCATAACGTCCATTCCGATACCATCTTTGGGATCAACCAGTTTTTTCAGCACTTCTTTTCTTTTTGCGGGTGTCATTTTTGATAAATTATGGATTGTGGATTCTTCCAGGGACGATCCTACGCCTAACACACTTTGATAGCGGCGCGACGGATCAATATACACAGCGGCGGAGTCAGAAGCCTTCTTTTTTGTCAATGTAAGCGGTGTTTGTTCGTCTAAGGCGTATTTCACTTCCAGCGGCCCGTCATACCACGTACGGGAAGCCGGATCTTTTTCAGAACTGAACCACACCCTTACTTTGTTTTTGTCTGAAGCCTTCCGATCAGCCGCATACACTTCGGTTTCCGTGCTGCTTGACATGAAAAAGAAAAACATAAGAAAAACCAGGGTCATGTGCAGACCTTTTTTCAAAAACATGAACCACCATCCCTTTCCTTATTTTTATAAGCGATTCTAAAAGAAAAGCCGGACAGTCACCTCCTTTCCGCTTAAATGAATACGCTTTCAAAATTACTGATAAAAAGCCGGCTTCACACAACGGTGAAGCCTTCCCTTTTTACACCTTTAAGATACATATGAGCCGTTTGTTTCAATCACTTTTTTATACCATTCAAATGAGTCTTTCTTAAGCCGCCTCATTGAACCGTTGCCTTCATTATCCCGATCAACATAAATCATGCCGTAGCGTTTTTTCATTTCTCCGGTTGTAAATGACACGATATCAATAATTCCCCATGGTGTATAGCCCATTACATCCACACCATCATATGTGATTGCTTTTTTCAAAGCTTTTATATGTGACGATAAATATTCAATTCTTGAAGTGTCATGAATTGAACCGTCCTCTTCTAATGTGTCGATGGCGCCGAACCCGTTTTCCACGATAAATAATGGAATCTGGTAGCGGTCGTATAAGCGGTTTAATGTGTACCGTAAACCGGTCGGGTCAATCGCCCAGCCCCAATCACTCGCTGTAATATAAGGATTTTCCACACCGTTTGGCAATCCTCCGTTTACGACATCCCCGGTATTATCGTTTGATACATCACTTTTTACGGTTGTAGACATGTAATAGCTGAATCCGAGGTAGTCCACTCGGCCGTTTTTCAAAATCTCTTCATCACCGTCTTCAAAGTGTATCTGATAACCTTCTCTTTCAAATTCTTTTAACGCATAGCTTGGATAATATCCGCGAACCTGCACGTCCGGGAAGAAAAAACGCTGTCTCATCGTTTCTTCAGCCAGCATCACATCATCGGGGTGAGATGAGTACGGGTAAATCGGAACATGTGATACCATCGCGCCGATCCTGAACTCGGGATTGATGTCTCTTCCCTTCGAAACAGCCAATGCGCTTGCCAGCAGTTCGTGATGGCCGGCCTGATACATGACTTCTTTTGCGTTTTCGTTTTCTTTGACGGCGACGCCCGAGTTCGTCCATAAAAAGATCGGATTATTCACATCCATCTTATTATTGATTTCGTTAAACGTCATCCAATACTTCACCTTATGTTTATAGCGTTCAAAACACACTTCAGCGAATTTTACAAAAAATCCGACTGTTTTTCTGTTTCTGAAACCGCCGTATTCTCTCGCCAAATGCAGCGGCATCTCAAAATGTGACAACGTGATTACCGGTTCAATCCCATGTTTCAGCAATTCATCAAACACCCGGTCGTAAAAAGCCAATCCTTCCTCATTGGGCTCGGCTTCATCACCTTTAGGAAAAATTCTGCTCCAGCCGATGGACGTTCTTAAACATTTCAGACCCAGCTCGCTGAATAATGCGATGTCCTCTTTATAACGATGATAAAAATCGATCGCTTCATGATTCGGATAAAATTCCCGCTCTTCAATTGTATCTGTTATTTTCCGGGGCACACCATGCGCGCCTGCCGTCATGACGTCCACTACACTCGGTCCCTTGCCGCCTTTATTCCATCCCCCTTCAAATTGGTGGGCGGCCAGAGCGCCTCCCCATAAAAAATCTTTTGGCAATGTCCCCATCGTTTATATCCTCCTTTATTTGACTGCCGCTTGCATGCCGAATAAATGCACTGCAGCCGCTTCAAGCATCTGCTTCGCAAGTGCAGAAGAATTCCTGCCTTTATTTTCATATTATACGTTTACATTATAATTGTACCGGTATAATTTATCAATACATGAACAATTATAGTTAATTTACGAAATGGCTTTTAAAAACGATTATGCTATAATTCTGGAAGAAGCGGGACAATAAATGAATGAGGAATGTATATGTTAAAATACCAGCAAATCGCGATAGCTATTGAAAAATACATAGAAGAACATCAGCTGCAGCAAGGGGATAAACTGCCTGTGCTGCAAACCTTAATGACCCGGTTTAACGTGAGCAAAAGCACGATCACCAAGTCCTTAGATTTATTAGAAAAAAAGGGGATTGTGTTTCAAGTGAGGGGAAGCGGCATTTTTGTCAGACGGAATAAAAGAAAAGGGTATATCAGTCTGCTTTCTAATCAGGGATTTAAAGAATCACTTGAAGATTTTAATGTTACTTCCAAATTATTAGCGCTGGAAGTGAGAAAACCCACGCCTGAGGCTGCCCAAAATCTGAATATGCCGCCTGACGGCGACGTGTATTATGTCAAGCGAATCCGATATATTGACGGGCTGACATTGTGTATCGAAGAGTCATTTTACAACAAATCGATTATTACGTATTTGAATAAAGAGATCGTGGCAGAATCAATATTTGATTATATTAGAGAAGGTCTCGGGTTAAAGCGTGGTTTTTCAGATTTATATCTGTACGCGGGAATGTTAAATGAGGAAGAAGCGGAGTACTTAGGTCTGTTTACAGGAGCGCCTAAGCTTTGCGTTGAAACGATTTTTCATTTAACCAACGGCCAGCCGTTTGACTTCTCAAAAGTCACCTATCACTATGAGCAATCACAGTTTTTCATTCAGGCGAACAGCCACCTTTTTGAACAGGAAACGACATAAGACGGGCTTTTCGCAAACAGAAAACACCCAATGCGCGTGCGACGCATCGGGTGTTTTTTACTATTTCATATTCTTATTTAATGTTTCAACGGCTTTTTTCATTTGTGTATCGTTGTCCGCAAGCTGTTTTTGCAGATCCGTCATCAATTTTGCCGTTGTGTCTCCCTTTATAATGCCTGTTTGTTTCAGTTTCTCTTTTGCTTGGAATTGTTTAACGGCTTGTTCAAATGCTTTATCATACGTGCCGTTTACTTTCACGCTGTACCCCAGCGCTTTCAGCATTTTTTGCGCATTGGTGACGGTGGTTCCGGAATCCCCGTATTTGTATGTTTTTTTCGCATCTAAATACGGCAGGTTCGCATATTCAGGAAGCTTAACCTGATATTGCGGTTTGATGCCTTTTTTATGAATCCACTCTCCGTCCGCTGTCAGCCATTTAGCGATTGTCAGTTTAACGGTAGAACCGTCGCTGTAATCTTTTGCCGTCTGCACGGTTCCTTTTCCGAACGTTTTCTCGCCGATCAGCGGAATGCCCGATGATTCATGCAGCGCAGCCGACATGATTTCTGCGGCGCTCGCGGTGCCGTCATTGACGAGGACGACTGTCGGTTTTGTCACTTTGCGCTCTTTCGTCGCTTTCATGACCTCTTTCGTGCCGTCTTTGTATTCGACCTGCATGATATTTTTCCCTTTATCGATAAACATGTTGCTCATTTTGATGGCTTCATCCATCAGTCCGCCCGGGTTGCCCCTTAAATCGAGAATGTATCCTTTCGCTCCTTGTTTTTCGAGGCTGTCAATGGCTGAATTCAGCTCTTTTGCCGTCGATTCGGAGAAGGATGTGATTTGGATTTCGCCGATGTCTCCTTTTTTCATTTCAGAGTACACCGTTTCAACCGGAATGGTGTCACGTTTGATCGACAGGTTCAGATCGCCGACACCCGCTCTGTGCAGCACGAGCTTGACGTTTGTTCCCTTTTTGCCGCGGATTAATGCGACGGCTTCGTTTACATTAAGGCCTTTAACGCTTTTGCCGTTGACCTTCAAGATCTGGTCATTCGGTTTAACCCCCGCTTTTTCCGCGGGTGACCCTTTAATCGGCGATACGATCAGGATACTGCCGTCCTTTTCTTCCACTTGTGCGCCGATGCCTTCAAACGAAGCGGAAATGGTTTCTTCAAAAGACTTTCCTTCCTGCGGGTCCATATAAGAAGAATATGGATCATCCAGGGAACTGATCATGCCTTTTATCGCTCCGTCTACTAATTTGCTGTCATCTGTTTTTTGATAGTAATCACTTTTAATCTGCTCGTAGGCTTTATTGAATTTCTCAAATTTGCTGTTCGTCAAAGCAGCCGAGCCTTGTCCGAAAATGGTCGTATTGCCCGTGATAAACAGCGTAAGCGCCGACGCTGCGACCGCAGTGATCAATATAATAAAAAACAGTTTAAATTGCCGCTTCAAGAAAACACCACCTTTTTATTCTTACATTATTATCATAGACGAACGCTCATTCGTCAACTTCAAACGTGAGGCGCCCTTCTTTCTCGTTTACCCAAACCTATGTTTTTCTCTCAACATATGCTGAGGAAAAAAGGAGGATTCGGCCTTTGAGCAAATATTTAGAAATGCTGTCCTTATTCGGAGTCGGAGGGGCTCACCCGGGCGGGCTCGCTTTTTCCAAAGCCGTTCTCACAAAAGCGGCTCCTCCTCCTGGCGAACCGATTCTTGACGCCGGCTGCGGAACGGGACAGACGGCCGCTTATCTCGGCCACCTGCTGTACCCCGTCACCTGTGTTGATAAGGATCCCCTTATGCTTGAAAAAGCAGCAAAACGATTTGCCGCTGAAGGCTTAACCATTCCGGGCTATTTGGCGGAGCTTGAGCGGCTTCCGTTTGCTGAAAATCAATTTTCCGCCGTTCTTTCCGAATCAGTTCTCACCTTTTCAAATCTTGATTCATCGCTGTCTGAAATTCTGCGGGTCCTTAAACCCGGGGGTATGCTGATCGGCATTGAAGCTGCTTTACAAAAGCCCATGCCGGAAAACGCCATCACGCAGATAAAAGACTTCTACGGTTTTACCGTATTGCAGGATGAAACGGCATGGAAACAGAGATTGCTTCAACAAGGCTTTCAGAAAGCGGATTTCATTCCCGCTGTTTATGAAAACAATGCGCAGGAGCCGACTACAGAAATGGATTTATCGCCCGTTATTCAGCCGGTTCACTACGATACGCTGACGGCTCATTACGAGCTTATGCAGACGTACCGTGAATATATGGGACACTGCGCTTTTGTCGCTTACAAGTAAAACGGCGATTGTCCTCCTGTTTTCGTCCAACCTTTTTAACGCACTCTATCATAAGCTGACATAGAAAGATAGGTTGGATAGGAGGAGAAAAGATGCAAAACTATTATCATCTTTGCCGGCAGCACCAGGGAAAAGTAGCAAGAATTACAGAACGAAACGGCAGAGTCCACGTCGGAAGAATCGTACGGGTGACTAACAGCAAAGTGTATATCACCCCTGTCAGCGGCCGTCACAGAGGATACGGGTTCGGCTATTGGGGAGGCTGGGGAGGCTGGGGAGCAGCCTACGGTATCGGCCTTGGTTTCATTACCGGATTTGCGCTTGGAGGTTTACTCTTCTGGTAATAAAGAAAGCCCGCTTTCTATTTTTCAAGCGGGCTTCTTCTTATTACACTTTCTTTACTTCATTAAAATATTCTTCAAGCGTTAATTGATGATCATGGATGGCTTTTGCCGCTTTTTTGCCTACATAGCGTAAATGCCATGGTTCATACTCATACTTTGTGACATTTTCTTTGCCTTTAGGATAGCGGATGATAAAGCCGTATTCATACGCATGGTCTTTCACCCATTTGCCGTCCGCCGTGTTTCCGAACGCTTCATTCAGCTCATATCCGTTGCTTTTGCTGGAAATGTCCATGGCAAGCCCCGTCTGGTGTTCGCTTTGCCCCGGATATGCGACGGCTTCTTTCGCCTTTTTTTCACCTTTCAGACTGACTTCATTATCGAAAATAACTTTCTGTCTGTCATAAGAGCGGTATCCTGAAACGGCAACCAGGTCATAACCTTCTTTTTTCCCGGCGCTGAATAGTTTCGCCAAAGCATCGGCGGCAGGTTTGCGGATATATCGTTTCTCGATTTTCTCAGTAAAAGAAAATTCGACTTTCGGGATCACGAGATCATTCGGTTTATAATCTCCCGGCAGCGTGTATGTCTTATTCACGAGCGCAAGTGTATTTGTCGGGTTTTGAATGGTCTCAAGCCCGTTCACTTCTTTAATATCATTAAAATATTTGCTCTCCAATACAAAATCGCTGTTTTCTGCCTTCGTTGTTTTTTTGCTTGATGTGTCATCTGATTGTTTTGTTTCAGCTGCTGTTTTTGTGTCCTTGTGGCTGTCGCCGCCTGAAATGCTGCAGCCGGTTCCCACGATTGCGGTTACGCTGAGAGCGGCAGCGAGCGAGAACCATTTAGTGGATTTCTTCATTTTACACTTACCTTTCTTTTTTTGAATCAGGGCGATGCATAAAGAAGAGGGCTGCTTTAATCAGCATAACCCTCATCTCAAGTTTACGAAACAGTATGCAGCGCCAGTTTAATCATATCATGAAAAGTCGTTTGACGCTCTTCTGCCGTTGTTTCTTCTCCCGTTAATACGTGATCGCTTACAGTCAGGATAGACAGCGCTTTTTTGCCGTATTTAGCGGCAAGCGTATATAAAGCAGTCGTTTCCATCTCTACGCCGAGAACGCCGTATCTGGCAAGCTTTTCGATTTGGGAGTCTTCATTGTAAAACTGATCGGCGGTGAATACGCTTCCGACCGCTACGGGAAGATTGTTTTTTTGCGCTTCCTGGTACGCTTTATGAAGCAGTTCGAAGTCTGCGCAAGGAGCATAATCTACACTGCCGAAGGCGACACGGTTCATCTGTGAATCAGTTGAAGACGTCATAGCCAAAATCACGTCACGCACCTTCACGTCATTACGGATGGCTCCGCATGAGCCGACTCTGATTAAGTTTTGAACATCATAGCTTTGAATCAGTTCATTCACATAAATAGAGATAGACGGAACACCCATGCCGGTGCCTTGAACTGATACTTTTTTGCCGTTATATGTACCCGTAAATCCGTACATTCCTCTGACTTCATTATAGCATTCCACATTTTCAAGATACGTTTCCGCAATAAATTTCGCTCGGAGCGGATCTCCCGGCAAAAGCACTGTATCCGCAATTTGGCCTTTTTCTGCGTTTATATGTACACTCATTTCCTTTTCCTCCTGCCTATTCAAACTCCCACCCATTGTACACTGAATAACGGTAAGAGACAATCATCAGCATGATCAGGGCGATCTTGGGCAGAATATGCGGGATGACAAGCCTAAAGAAAAAGGAGTGAACATAATGGGCAAAAAACAGCGCAACCGGGTGACCGGCCAGAAAAAGAACAATCACGTGCCCGTTTCAGACGTCATTGCAGCTGATGAAGCGCATGGAAAAGAGCATTCCGCCGCTAAACGGAAGCCTTAACACTGTCTTTCCCAGACAATACGGAAGCCGGCTGAAGATTCAGCCGGCCCCGTCTTACCTCGGCTGGACGAGCAGCCGGTTAATTTTGCTCCATCCCGCAGGGTTAAGCCTGTAATAGGTCTTTCCTTTTCTTCCTTCGTCTATGAGTATGACATCTCCGGTCGCTATGAATCTGGCTTGATAGTCGTTTGGGACCGTATCAGGCACATTAAAAACAGAAAATGCCCTTTCCAGTGCGTCTTGATGATTGTCAGCGGCCAGCTCTGTCCGATAGACGACCCTGTATCCCTTTTTCTCGCCGTAGCGGGGTGTTTGAAAAATCGTCACATCATAGGCGCAAGTCTTTTTTTTAAACACGGGCAGCGATAACAGCATCAAGATCCCTCCCTCTTATTTCTTAATAGTATTAGCGTTTTTTCTCATTTCTCCTGTCTCTATTTTTGTCGAAACGGATGATACTTTTCGTCAAAGAGCGCAAAAAGCGAAACGAGGCAAAGTCCGAGACTGAATCCGGCAAGCACATCCGTCGGAAAATGCGCGCCCAAATAAATTCTGCTGAATCCGATCAGAATGACGAGAACCCCGGTAAAGACGGTGACGGCCCGTTTTCTTTTCGTGAAAAACGGAACATGCTTGATCAAAAAGTAAGCGATGACGGGATACATCACTGCCGAATTCATGGAGTGGCCGCTCGGAAAACTGTATGAGGTTTCATGGACGAGTGGTTCAAAAGCGGGTCTGGCTCTTTCAATCAATTCTTTTATTTTTATGTTTACAATCCGTTCAATGAGAAAGAGAAGCGGCAAAAAAACAACATCCGGCGTTTTTTTGTACATATACAGAGCCGCACCTGTCAAAAGAAGAAGCGGCAAAAGCACCGCGGTCGTGCCGAGCTCCGTTATCCATAACATCAATTCATTCAGCCAGGCAGCCCTGATCCTGACAGCCGCTTCTATGACACGCTCATCAAAAACCCGGACGGCTTCTATCCGGATCGCTGCTGCGAGCAGAATAAACAATGCGAAAAGACTTGCTGGCTTGTACAACGTTTTCCCCCCATGTTTCATTCTCCCGAGCTGATTGAAAAAACCGAAGCTTTTTCACTTCGGTTCCGCAGTTTCAGTCTTCATCAAGCTCTTCGTCTATCATACATTTTTCTAATAAATAATCAAAGGTGATGTCGGCTATTTCGAAGATTTCCTCTTCACTCGGTATGTACCCGCGCATAGCAAGCTGACTGTAAAAATAATCAGCTATTTCTTCTGTGTCAATCACAAGATCTATTTCTTTCATGCAAACACCGCCTCCTTTTTTATGTTTTATGAAAAAACCGTTCAAATTATACCCGAAAGTTCTAAACGTTTTGTCCGCTCATATACTTTTAAAAAACAAGCCCCGGAGGGAGAAAAGATGATGACGAAAATGATGGCTTTATTGGACGGAGATGGATTTGATATCGTATTGGAAAAAGTGCTGAAAGGAATGTCGTTTGTCATCTTTGCCGGCTGTCTGCCCTGGTTTTTATATGTCACCGTCCGTTTTTTTGCCGGCTAGCTGAAATGCTCCCCCAGGCTTTCCAGCACAAAATTCATCATATCTTTATATTCTTCGTCACCGAACAAATGATAAAGAATCTTATAATCGTTATAAATATCAAGCAGCTCATCTACAATCGATACCGCCAGCACATGCAGGGCATCGGGATCATCAGCATCGCCTTCAAACTGAAGAAGAGCAGACGCGACGGTATCCTCGCCGATCTCATGAGATGCTTCCCCAACATAGTGGACAAACAGCAGCTGATGCACAAACTGATCCATTTCATATTTTCTCAGAACCAGCGTGAGATCCTCTTCCTCCGTTTCAAGCCACTCTCCGTCTTTCAGCCGAGTCAGCTCATAAATAATATCCTCCCAGCCATCCTCTAAATATCTCCATATTTCAGTTCTGTGGCCGATGACACGGAATAATTCCTTTCCGTAGTCCTTTACATATACGACGTCGCCGATCAGAAATTCATATTCAATATCCAATTTCTCCATATCGACGATCACGCCCTCATAATCCTTATAAAGCTGGATGGACGATTCAAAATAAAGCACTTCATTATGATTGACTTCGTAAAGATAATGTTTATCAATTTGATGAACCTTCGTAATGGTGCCGACGGTTCCGTACATCACGACGACCACGATGTCTCCCACTTGAAATTTCGGTTTATCTGGCTTCATGCTGTCTCCCCCTTGCCGCGGACTGTCATACGCTATCGTATGCCGGCCGCCATCATTTCGCATGGGCATGAAAACCACAGGAAATATCTATTTCTGCACCTGTTCAAAATGGCAAAAATCGCAACATGCTTGTGCGTTTTTTCACTTACCGTAACAGAAGCGTCCGATGACATTCCGCTCTCGATCGACTGAGCAGTAACAATGCTGAGACAAAAAGCGCCTATTTTGAATGAGTTTTTGTTTTTTCTCTATGACGCAAAGGTAAATACCCGGCCCGAAGGCATGTTGACAATATCACCGCCGTGATGTTCAAGATTTGCCGTGAAACACATCATCGAAGATGTAGGGAGATCCAATTCCGGCTGCATATTTGCAATGGCTTGTTTATCATGAAGAACCAAACTCGTTTCGGCTTTCAATGAAGGCACAACTTCAATCCGCTTCAACCTTGTCACATAAAATCCCCTATTCCGTCCAAACGTCAGTGCCTCATCAGTCTTACCTAATGGATCATTTGATTCCTCTCACTTCATTTAAATGTTTGATTATTTCTCCGTGAAAAGAGGCTCCTTACACGGGATCCCGCCGGCAGCAGGCCTGATCCGGTGAACTCTGCAGCTATACATTCTCCTGCCTTATGATCCGTGCCGTCAGGAAGATTTGTTTACGTGCTGATCAAAACGGACGGCGTTACGGGATTTGATCATACGGCAGCTCATAAGCGAGTCATTTCAACAGAAAAAAACCGCACAATGTGCGGTTTTTCGTCAGGCGTGATGCACCTCGGTCTCATATTTTTCCCAAGCTTCATCAAATGTCGCCATCGTTTCTAAATAGTCGGCGCTCAGTTCTAAATAAGAACTGAGCTCGTGATAATCGCTTGACGTTTTCGGAAAGCCGTGATCTTCGTACGCCTGATTCGCAAACTGGCTGATTGCGTCCTGCGGCTTGGGATGCCTGTATTTCATCAAATAGTGATAAAAGGATTTCATGGGTTTCCCCTCCTGATGACTGTCTTTTGTTGTACTATTATACAATTCAAGTGTGAAATTACAACAAAAGAAGACTAGGAGAAGTCAAAATAATTCCGTTTCAAGATCCGTTCTGTCTCCATCAGCTCTTGATATGTGAGTGTTTCCGGTAATTTTTTTGCATTGACTAAAAAAAGCTGATTTTCGATTTCCGCTATGACCGCTTCCTCCTGAGAAGTCATGCCGCAGGAGGAACAGGCGAATGCGGGTGTTTCTGTAATTTCTATGGCCCTCGTACCGTCAGGAAGCTCCCAGTACACAGCCGCCTGACAAGCTGACGCCTTCTGATTGCCGCACCACTCGCATGGCTTCACGGCGACTCACCTCCGACTTCCGATCCTGCTTTTTGCTCTTTCTTTTGCTGTGCAATAAATTTCTTTTCTTTCAATTCATCTCTTTTTTCCCTGCGGTCTTTCAGCGTTTCATGATCAGGGTTGGATGTAAACGTTTTCCTTCTGTCGATCCTCGATACATTTTCCGGTGTGAATGAAACCTCTTTGTCCGCGAAAATGGCGCTCAGTCCGACCGGCTCGCGTTTGGCCATCGTTCCCGGAAAAACAGATTCAAAATAGTCGTCGGCTTGATTCGGGATATAGTTTTCCGGCTCCGGATAAGATGTAATCACCCCTTCGAAGTTTCTGATCACAACTTTCTCCGGACTTTGGGAGAGCAAGTAGTTCGGCTGCAGGGCGATTTTACCGCCTCCGCCCGGGGCGTCGACGACAAAGGTCGGCACGGCAAAGCCCGTTGTGTGGCCCCTCAGTCCTTCAATGATTTCCAGCCCTTTCGACACAGGCGCTCTGAAATGGCCGATCCCCTCTGACAAATCACATTGATAAATATAATACGGACGCACACGGATTTTCACTAAATCATGCATGAGTTTTTTCATAATCGGCACCGAATCGTTAATGCCTGCTAAAATAACGGCCTGGTTACCGACCGGAACACCTGCGTTAACGAGCTTTTCACACGCCGCAACCGATTCTTCCGTCAGTTCGATGCTCGTATTAAAATGAGTGTTCAGCCAGACCGGATGATACTTTTTCAAAATCTGACAAAGGTTATCCGTTATCCGCTGCGGAAATACGACGGGTGCTCTCGTTCCGATCCGGATAATTTCAAGGTGGGGAATGTCACGCAGGTTTTTTAAAATATATTCCAGAATCTGATCGTTGATTAAAAGCCCGTCTCCGCCGGAAATCAGGCAGTCACGGATTTCCGGCGTTTCCCGGATGTAAGCGATTGCCGCATCAAGCTGTTTTTTCGGCACCCCCATTCCGATCTGTCCGGAAAAACGCCTTCTTGTGCAATATCGGCAATACATCGAGCATTGATTTGTCACCAGAAAAAGAACGCGGTCGGGATAGCGGTGCGTAAGACCGGGAACCGGTGAATCTTCATCTTCAAACAGCGGATCTTCAAGGTCATATTTCGTTTTGTGCATTTCTTCTGACAGCGGCACGGACTGCATGCGGATCGGACATCTCGGGTTATCGGGATCCATTAAAGAAGCATAATAAGGCGTAATGTTCAGGGGAATGGTTTTTACAGACATCCTGACGCCTTCTTCTTCCTCTTCGGTCAAATGAATGACTTTTTTCAGGTCATCGACGGTTCTTACAGTATGGGTGAGCTGCCACAGCCAATCATTCCACTTGTCTTCCGGCACATCTTTCCACAATTCAATCTCCTTCCAATTACGCTTCGGCTGAAACCATTTGTTTGTCAAACGAATTCCTCCTTATGAATGGCCAAACGTAAAGTCTTGCACCATATATTCATATTTTCGAGCCCTTCTGAAATGCGGCAGTTGTTCACAAGCCTGCCTCTGTAGCCGTATCCGGCATGATACAAAACGGCATTCATCCCGTAAGACGCTGCACGGGCCAAGGAAAAAAGATGGATGATTCCCCGGCCCGCGAGTTCCTGCTCCAACGCTTTAAACAAGTGTGCCGTTACGGAGTTCCCCCTGTAATCTGACAGAACCGCGCAATCGGTCATTTCAGCGTGCCCCAATACCGGATTGATATCTGCGCTTGCCGCCCCAATGAGACGATCCTGATCGAATGCGGCATAATAGATGGTGTTTTCTCTCATTGTTTTTTTAATATAAAGGGGATTAAAGACAGGAGTCGGATAGGTAAGAAAAACATGTTTATATAAGTGCGTTAAAAGGTCTGCATCATCTTCCTCCGCTTTTCTGAACATCAGCGTGCTTTCTGTCTGAGTCAGTCCCCGCCGCGGTGTCTCATATAAACGGTCAACAGTCGAATCTTCTGATACATATGAATCTGACCGTCTCCGCTCCTCTGCTAAATAGCGCACCATCACAACAGCCTCATGCCCGTTGTAATACCCGTCTATGACACCCTCAACAATAAAAAGATGCTTGACAAATTCCGGCTCATCGCCGCGCTTGGCAAAGAAAATTACCTTTTGGGCTCCTTCTTGCTTTGCTTCTGCCAAAACGGCCGGAATAAGCGCCGTGATCTGTCCGTCATAACGAATGACTCTGAGCCGCTCATTGAAACGGTCTGCATCAATCTCGGCCGCTCCCTTTTCAGCCCTCAGTTCCTTTATCAGCTCCGTCACCCCCATCTGCCACCCCGCACCATTCCATGATAAAAAGAGAAATGATTTTGACGGCATCGATTAACGCCCGGATTTCAATGTATTCATTCGCCTGATGCGCCGCTTTGACTTCTCCCGGCCCGAAGACGATGACCGGCGTCTGTCCCGCGTGCTGCAAAAGCCCTCCGTCCGTTCCCCACGGGGACGCTTCACGAACCGGTTTTGCCCCTTTCATTTTCTCAAAAGAAGATTCCAGAGCGGAAATCAGCGGATGCTCATCCGGGAGATCATTCGGAAGCCACTGAGCCCCAAACCATTCTATTTCCGCGGGGTGGTGTTTAAACCATTCATCCCGGTACTCCAAATCTTTCAGCCAGCTTGCCAGCTCTTCTTTTACTGCTTCGGGCGTTTCATCCGGCGCTATTCCGCACCTGCCTTCTATCACCACACGGTCAGCTACCGATGATGGCCACGTTCCCCCTTGGACGGTGCCGATATTAATGGGAACCGGAATCGGAACGTCCCGATAAAGCGGGTCTGTGATACGGGCATTGCGGACGTGTTCAAGCTCTTTTAGGGCTGTGATGACATGCAGGCTTTTTTCAATGGCGCTCACCCCTTCATAGCGGGTGCCGCCGTGTGCGGACAATCCCCTTACCGTAATGCGGAACCACATAGACCCTTGCTGCTTAACAAACAGCTTTAAATTAGTCGGTTCGGGAATAAGCGCCCCGTCAGCCTTGTAGCCCCTCATAACAGCCGCCAGTGTTCCCGCGCCGCCGCACTCTTCATCTACGACACTTTGAAACAGAACATCTCCTTTTAATGTAATCCCGCAGGCTTCAAGCGCTTCTAACGCAAACAAGAGGGCTGTATTGCCGCCTTTCATATCCGTTGACCCGCGGCCGTAAACTTTGCCGGCCTTTTCAACAGCGGTAAACGGTTCATACGTCCATGCGGCGGGATTTCCTTCCGGGACAACATCAATATGTCCGTTCAGTATCAGTGATCTTCCGCCCCCGGCCCCTTTCTTTACAGCTGTGATATTCGGGCTTTCATGGAAGTCTTCGCGTTCCGATACGAAATAAGGATGCTCTTTCAATTGTTTGACACTCGGCTCCCATACATCAATATCCATGTCAAACTGTCTCAGTTTTTCCAAAACGACTGCCTGTGCGTTAAATTCATGGCCGAACGTGCTTTTTTCCCCGATCAGCCGTTTCAGCAGGCTTACCGCTTTTTCTGTGTTTTCTTCCGCCCACTCAGTGACTTTCTTTTCTAATTGATCCATGGACAGGCCCCCTTTTAAGAAAACATTCTCCCAATCTGATTTCGGCATCCGTTGTTTGAATGACATCGTCTATGGTCGTGCCATTCAGCAGTTCCTCAAGAACAAAAGCCCCCTCATCTATGCTGATGACGGCTTTCTCTGTAATGATGAGATCTGCACAGCCCGCTGCTGTAAGCGGCAATGAACAGCTTTCGACCAGCTTCGGCCGGCCTTTCTGATCGGTGTGGCTCATGACGACAACCACTTTTTTCGCGCCTTGGGCAAGCTCCATCGCCCCGCCCATTCCGGGCACTTTTTTCCCCGGCACGAGCCAATTGGCGAGATCACCTGTCCTGCTGACTTGGAGCGCGCCTAAAATGGTAATATCTATCAGCCCTTTTCTGATCATGGCAAAAGACAGAGCTGAATCAAAATAGGAAGCTCCCTTAACTGTACTGACAGGAAATCCGGCCGCATTGCATAAAAGCTCATCCTCCTCTCCGCGCTCCGGACTGCCGCCGATCCCGAGGACGCCGTTTTCCGCCTGCAGCATGACCTCCATGCCGGCCGGCAGAAAGTTCGGCACTAAAGAAGGAATGCCGATCCCCAGGTTGACAATCATACCTGAGGTAACTTCACTGGCGGCCCGCCTCGCGATACTCTCTCTTTCCGCTATTCCCAAGCCCATTTCCACTTCACTCCTTCACTTTGCACGACACCCTCCACGAAAACGCCCGGCGTTACAATATGCTCGCTGTCAAGTTCGCCGGCAGGCACAATCTCTGCCGCCTCAGCAAATGTTCTTTCGGCCGCCGCAGCCATCAGAGGGTTCATGTTGCGCGCCGTTTTGTCAAACGTCAGATTCCCGAATTCATCAGCAGTATGTGCGGACACAAAAGCGAAATCAGCCGTCAGCGCTTTTTCAACTAAATAGGACTTTCCGTCAATCGTTACGGTTTCTTTGTTTTCACAAACGGTTGCGTTATCAATGCCGATATCAGTTAAAATACCGCCTAGCCCCGCTCCGCCTGCGCGAATCCGTTCAGCAAGCGTCCCTTGCGGCGAAAATTCCACCTCAAGCGCTCCGTCAGTCATTTGTCTACCCGCGACAGGATTTGAGCCGATATGGGAAGCGATCAGCCTTTTTACCCGCTTATGAACGATAAGCGGGCCGATGCCGATTTCCGGAAATCCGGCATCATTGCAGATGACGGTCAGCTCTTTAACGCCGCTTTCCAAAATCGCTTCGATTAATGACGGAGGTGAACCCACTCCCCCAAAACCGCCGAACATAATGACAGATTCGTCCTTGACATCGGCAATTGCTTCATGAATATCGATTTTTTTATGAAAAATAGACATATCAGCTCAATCCTTCTTCATCATTTTTTCAACTTCTTCTGCGGCCTGTGAAAATAGATCTGACAGCTCATCCAGCTCGGCATATGAAATCGTGAACGGCGGGGCGATGATGACGGCGTCTCCTTCTCCGCTGTCAATACCGGGCTTTGCAGGGTAAATAAGCAGGCCCCGTTTTTTTGCCGCTTTAATGATTTTTTCGGTGAAGGCCTGTTTTTTCGAAAAAACGTCCTTCGTCGTTTTATCCTTAACGAATTCAACCCCGATCAGGAGGCCTTTACCGCGGACATCCCCAATCACCCCGCTGCGCTCTTTGATTTCTTCTAATTTCCGCTTCAGCATTACGCCTTTCTCCTCTGACTGCCGAAGCAGATCGTGTTTCTTAACATAGCGAAGCACTTCAAGCGCCGCTCTAGCACAGTATGGGTTGGCACTGTACGTATGTCCGCTCATAATGACCCCGGAGCCCCGCTTGATCGTTTCAATGATGTCATCAGAAGCAACGGCTGCCGCAATCGGAGCGTAACCGGCGCCTAACCCTTTTCCGAGCACCGCGATATCAGGTGCGATCCCCCAATGCTCAGAAGCAAGCATCCGCCCTGTTCTCCCGAGCCCCGTCATGACTTCATCCGCGATAAACAAAATACCGTGCCGGCGGCAGACCTCCTCAAGCGCTTCATAATAACCTGCCGGCGGAGTGATGGCCGCCCCGGCTGCTCCGACAATCGGTTCTGCGACAAATCCCGCGATAAATGAGGAACCGATCCGTTGAACAGCCGTTTCCAGTTCAGCCGCCGCAGCTTTCACAAATTCCTCTCCCTGCAGCTCTGAACGATACATATTAGGCGCTGAAACGGCAGGAAACCGTTCGATCAACTGGGTGAAGCGGTATCTCCGTTCGTAGAACCCCGATAATGAAAGCGCTCCCAAAGTAATGCCGTGGTAACTGCCCCATCTTGATAGGAAGACGGATTTTTGGTATTGCCCTTTTTCCTGCCAATATTGCACGGCTATTTTCATCGCTGTTTCGACTGCCTCTGATCCGCTGTTTACAAAAAATGACCAATTCAGCCCGCCCGGCAGATGATCCGCCAGAAATAAAGCCAGTTCTTCTGCCGGAGTACTGGTGAATTGCGAGCGATACACAAACGAAACAGAGTCAAGCTGCTCTTTTAAAGCTTGTATAATATCCTCCGTGCCGTGGCCGATATTGCAAGTGACCGCCCCCGATGCTCCGTCAAGATACTTGTTCCCCTCCTGATCATACACATATGATCCCTTTCCATGACTGACTGACGGATAATTCCCGTCAAGCTCCGGTTTGATTAAATAGCTCCCCATATATTTCCACCTCGAAAACCCATTTGCTTCATTGTATGAACAGATGAATAACCGCATTCTTATCCTTCAGAAAGTTTTTTGCAGAAAATACCTTTCTGTAAAACAGGCTGCCGGAGATGTCCCGACAGCCTGAAGAGCGTTCTGGAAATTCTATTCCTATTGTTGATTTTATTCTTTGCTCAGCTCATCATCACATCATTTTTGATCTGAATCAGTATAAGCAGAAGGCGGAAAATTCCCGTCTTCTTTACCGTATGGGAATTAATATTTCACACAAATGATGATTCACCTTTTGTAAAGTATACCTTTCGATAATGGGCTGTTCTCTGATTGATAAATTATTTTTTTCGATCTCAGAAAAAACAGTGTTCCAAAATCCACTGACTGCCTCTTTTGTATGATCAAGCAAGAAAACAGCGTACTTCCCTCCGGAAAATGTACCGATCCGGGCTGGTTCAGGCACATGGTCTTGATTGATAACAAGACAAACATCATAGCGGCATTTCTCTTTAGGAGTACGATTCGGATGATCTTGCGGAATTCCTAAAATGACAGAATGATCAAGCAGACCATTCAATTGCGCCCAGTTTTTAAATGACTCCATCAGTTCTTTGTTTTGCTTTCCGCCATACTCTCCGACGTTTCGGAAATAAGCAATTCTGGATTCAGGTAATTCTTCAATCGTTATGTTCACATTTTCGCCCCCTTCTCCAGAAAGGTAATATGTATTAAAATGTTTTTCAAGCTGATTTTTCAGCATGGATATAACAAAAAGCCTGCAGAAAGTGATGTTCTCTGCAGGCTGATTTTCATTATAGGATTTTTTTCAGTCTAACAAATAAAAGCCGCACCGACGATGATTAATAAAATAAACAATACCACGATCAGCACAAAAGTGCTGGTTCCGCCTCCGCAGCCGCCGTGCCCGTAACCATAGCCAAAACTGCCGCAACCGTAGCCATATCCGTACATACGCAAATCATCCTTTCTTCTTACGATATACGGCATTGTATGCGGGCCAACTCCCAATTGGTTTATGCGAATGCCCAACTATGTAAGAAAATAATGAAAAATTGTATGCACGCGCCGAAATCTTTTGAAGCCGAGTTTTTCATAAAAGCGGTTTACACCGTCCATCCCGGACGTCACAAGGTATACGGTTTCCATGCCGTTCAGCTTTGCCGCCGCCATCAGCTCATTCATCAATATCGATCCGTAGCCTTTTCGTTGGAATTGATCCAGAATTGCGACTTCTTCTATTTTTGCGGTTTTATCTGCTTTGTTGATGAAAAGCTCTCCGCAGCCGATCGGAATCGTTTGCGAGGCGTCGCTGTAGCACACAACAAGCATGACCGTTCCGTCCTTATACAAAGGATATTTCCGCTCAAGCTTTTGTTCGGCCGCCGCCTCGCCAATGTAAAGGGCGTCATAGATGTTCATAATAGACGACCCGTCGGCGAGGCTTTTTTCCGTCCCCCAAGCAGTGAGCGGGTGTCCCGCCTGCAGGTCCCCATTTTCCAGTTTCCTTGCAAAAAACAGCTCATCTTCCACTACGCAGCCCTGCTTTACGAGATTTTGTTTCAGAAGAAGCGGAAACGCGTGCTCCGGAGCCGCTTTCACATGAATATAATTGGCTTGAAGCAAGCCCGGAACGGACGAAAAAAACGGCAGCAGTTTGTCTAACGGAAATGTACGGTGCAGCTGAACAAAGTTATGCGAAAAAATCTGCGGCAAAAAAGGGTCCGTATATACACTGAAATGCTCGAACCTCTGAATGCCGGAAGTTAGCTCTATATACTGCTTCTCGGTTTTATCAAATTGATCGGTCATAAAAGCTCTCCTTTTCCTTACACATCCAACTGCATCTCTCAACCTTTTGTTATATTGAGATTTCTCATAATTTCATCGTACACCGGATAGAACGGCATTCCAATTGGTAATTGTTTAATTTGCTGAAAGGAAATGGGTATCGCCTTCTGATTCGCAAAAAAACGTTTCGCTACGTCATGACTGATCGGATGGAGAACCCCTCTCAAATAAACATAAAATTCCCGTTCAATGCGCAACAGCATTCTCCCGGGCAGATGTTGAATACAGCCCGATGTCCCCCGGGTGATCGGCGGACCGTCCGGAAGCGCTTGTATTTCGTCCCGTTCTAAAGCCGGGATGTCATGCCGTTTAAATCGGTAAAAGCGAAATGCGCTATGATCAACCAGTCTTTTCTCCCCGTCTTCTATAAAATAAACATGAAACTGATCCCTGACCAGCTGAAAATTCGGAATACTGACAGAGTTCTCTTCCTCATATTGAAATAAAAACGGATCCGGAATGACGACGGTTCGGCCTTCATATAACGTACGCCAGCGCTCGTTTACAGGCTTCCTTTTATTTCGGTCAAGCTGATATACTTTCTGATCCGTCCCCTTTACAAAGGATCCGTCGATCAGGACAGACGGAAGCGATTGATACGTGTTCTGAAATGAGTGGGGTGTTTTATAGGTCGTATCCAACACTTCTTTTATCGGCAGAAATGATGTAAATGTGTTGAGCCTGCTCCAAAAAACAGAGTCTCCGTGATTCCAATGCATAACATCTTCGTCCCAAAAGCTGCCGAACTTCTCTTTCACACGCTCAAGCAATGATCTCCGGTGCATCACTGAACAGTGATCAACGAGAAAAGCGGCCTGATCAAGCACCTCTTCAGCAAAACGATAGAAGTGGAATTGTTCTGTTCCGCGCCCGTTTACATGTATCACCTTCTGGCTGGAATAGACGGCATCAAACTCGCTGTATTGATTAAGCGCTTCCGCCATGCGGCTGAGCCTATCCGGATGAAATACGGTGTCGTCTGTCAAATAAGTGATGTATTCGCCTTTAGCCCGTGAAAGCGCATCATTAATCAAAACGGCATACCGGGTGGACTTCAGCCGTTCGGCAGGATTGATAAAACTGTTGTCATAATATATGCGAGGATCTTTTATATACGTACTGATGACAGCCGAGGTTTCTTCATTTGAATGATCATCCATTACAAACAGCTCCCAATTGCTGTAGGTCTGATGCAAAACACTTTCAATCGCCTGTTTCACAAGATCCGGTTTGTTGTAACTCGTTAAGATAATTGAGATCTTCTTTTCCATCCCATCACCCCTTCTGTAAAACATAAAAAACGGCTCCGAAAGAGACAGAGCCTGATATCCGTTATTAAAAAGCACCCCAGCTGACGATGCTTGAAATCGCGACGTTTGATCTCGTATGATTGAGCGGATTTTGAAAAACGGCCAAATCTGACAGCACTTCTTTGACTATTACGTTTTGCAGTGTGCTGCCGTTAATCAGATTGACGCGTGATACAGGAACCCCAAGCTCTTTTGCCATTACAAGCTGACGCCGCAAATCTGAATGATCTTCGGACGGCTGACGGGATAACAAAAGAAGAAGAAGCAGTACGAGCTGAAATTCCTCCTCAAAACCCCCGTGTTTTACAGTTTCTTCTGAATCCAAAGTATTCCTCTCCTTCATTTTTTAATCTATACAACGTATGTCATACTCTTACAAACCGCATAGGCAAACAAAGCCTGATTCGAAAATTCAGCTGTTTGATTAAATATTGAAAAAAACACAAGCAAAACGGCATTCGACTTATACCAATCTCTTCAATCAGGAATATGAATAAACGTGAGGTTGAAATTGTTAAAGGAGGTGTATGTCCGCATGAGCGAAGATCGTTTGGAGCTTAAAAAGAACTTATTGAAAACTCTTTTAGCCCCTGTATTTGACAACAGCGCTTTATCTAGCGGTACAGATGGAGGAGATAACGTGAAAAACAGCGTAAAAGAATTATTGGAAGCGGCAATTGATGCAAAAGTAGATGAAGCAGCGGTGAAAGACAGTCTCAGCGCACAATCTGTATTGGGAAGCGGTATTTCATTAGCGGCGAGATGGATTTTTGCAAGAATTCAGCCCGGCACTGTCATCAGCATTGTGATGGATTCAGGAGACATGATCGGCCCGGTTCAATTTGTTGCCTTTGACGAAATTCACGGAATCGTTTTTGTTACGCAGGAAAATTCCGTTACACCGGCAGGCTCTGCTACAACATTGCTTGACGTCGACAAAGTTGAAAGTGTCACGTTCACTTCGTAACAGCATATGAACGTTTTATATATCCGTTCAGGATATAAAGGCATATACACGTATTTTGACCGCTGGATCGAGGAAGGCTTTTTACAGTCTTCCGTCCGCTTTTTTTCTGTTTCTGAGTTTGAGGAAGATACCATCCGCAGTATACGGGCATTCAAACCAGACATCAGCCTGATGATGACGGGAGACCGTATTCCGTCTGAATGGCTTCAATGGCTGAAGACAGAACAGATTCCCGTTTATCTATGGATGACGGAGGATCCTTTTTATTTCGATGTGAGCATGACAATCGCCCCTTTCGCCGATGCCGTTTTAACGATAGAACAAAACGCACTTGATGCTTACCGGCAAATGGGCTTACAGCACGTATATTATGTCCCGATCCCCGTTAATCAGCGGCTTTTTAAGAAACAACCTGCTGAATCTTCTCTTCACACAAATCTGCTTCTGATCGGATACCCGTACCCGAACCGCGTTGAACTGGTGAAAGCAGCGGCGAAGCTTCCGTATACGCTTCGTATTATCGGGAAGGGATGGCGCAGACATCTGCCTAAAAAAATCGCCAGGCAGCAAAATGTGCTCGTAATGGATGAATGGATTGCACCCGAACGTGCCGCATTATATTACAACAGCGCAGACGTGGTCTTAAACCCTCACCGTTCTTATCGGTTTGCGCTCAATCAGAACGGACGCGGCATCGAAAATATCAGTTTAAATACGAGAAGCTTAGACATTGCGGCTTGTCAGGCCTTTCAGCTGACAGACCTTTCTCCAGCGCCCCCGTTTTCATCCTTTGTTTCTTACAGCGGGCTTGCGGATTTTGCGGATAAAATCCATTTTTATATGACAAACCCGGGTGAACGTGAACAAATCGCGGCGCTTAATTATCAAGAGACAGTACCGGCGTACACGTATGACCAGCTTCCGGCTGTGCTTGCGGCTATCCGTTCCAAGACTTTCTCATGAAACGCTCTTCACATCAAAAAGCAGCTTGGATAAGCTGCTTTTTTCATGTTTATTTTCCGCTTCTGTCAGTCAGTTTTCTCGGGTCAACCTGTTTAGTGACCTGCGGGTGAAAGCCGATTTTATCAGCGATTCTTTCCCAAGGCACCATTTTAAAATTTTGATTGGCCTTTTGGCCGTGATCTATATTTTCTCCGTCTTGTGCGACAAAAAGGCCGAACGGATATTCAGGTCCCAGCCCGAAACCCAGAACGTCAATTCCGTCTGTATCGCTTGTGCCGTCTGTCTCAGGCCCGTCTGTTATCTGAAAGTCCGCAACATATTTGTTCTGTCCCTGTCTTTCATAAATCGCGTAGCTGCTGTTACCCTGGCTTGATGCAAGCAAATAACCTTTCCCGTCAGCAGCGTAGTAAATCGTCAGTCCTTCAATATCAGGGGTTAAATGCCTGCCGTCGGCACGATCGATAACCGTTCCGTTACTGCCGCCGTCCGGCTCAGCGCTGAACTTCCAGATGGCCTCATCTTCTTCTGCGATATAAAGACTGCCGTATTCATCGTCTGCTGCCATCCCTTCTGTCTGAGAATTCATTTTAAACGCCCTTACCTTTTTGCCGGATATGTATCCATTTTTATCAGCATTTAATTCGTATTGTTCAAATTCGCCTTCTTTCCCTGTCACCATCGCGTAATATTTTCCTGTTTTTTGACTGTGGTACAAGCTGAAACCGTATACTTCATCAATTGCTGACGCAATCGGGCGGTCTGGGTTCGTAATGCTTTGTAATGTGCCGTTTTTTCCGTCGATGGCGTAAATCTCAATGGTATTCTTTCCTTCAGACCGATTGGATGCCGCCGCAATATCAACTTTTTTTCCGTTCAACGAAAAATCATAGCGGATATCAACATTGTTCAGCTTCCCGGTAGGATAGGAATGAAGCATCTTTCCCTCTAGGCTGTACACGACTAAGCCTGATTTTTTATTGGTTGTGATCAATTTGCTGTTCTGAGGATTCTTGGGGTCCAGCCAAATCGCAGGATCATCAGCTGCATCACCGGCTGTATCAACCGGCTCCGTTTCCGCCGCCGCATTCACGGTAAAATGATAAGGATCAGACAGCTTATGCTTGGCCTGGGAAGAAACCGCACCGCATGTGAGCATCAATCCGGCTGCCGCGGTTAACAAAAGTGTTTTTGAATGATTCATTTTCCTTCCTCCTTTTATGAAAGTGTACTTTAATTGTAAAATACATACAGGAATGTCAGTGTTAAGTTTTTGTGAAGATTGTCCGCATGTGAGAATTTATGAAGAGAAAAAATTGACGTGAGCAAATATTTAAAGTGAACATTTAGTACAATGTTTTATTTGTGATTTCTAGTCTATTAATCGGGTAAAGCGATATGAAAGCGCATCAGATTAATGTTTTTCTCTAATTTTTGATTTATTGGTTTCTTTCATTAACTCGCTGAAATTGTTCAACATATGATGCATGGTAGAGAAACGAGAGTTGGAGGATAAGCCATGCCTAAACAGCAAGCAGTAGAGCTACAACCGTTTTTTCACGATAAAACTGTTCTCGTCACAGGCGGGACAGGATCAATCGGAAGCCAAATAGTAAAACGCCTTTTGCTCTTAACCCCTAAAGAAGTCATTGTGTTCAGCAAAGATGACAGCAAACAATATGTGATGAAACAAAAATACGCGGATGAACAAAGACTGTCGTTTGTGCTCGGCGATGTTCGTGACTACAGAAGAGTCAACCAAGTGATGAAAGGTGTTGATATTGTCTTTCACACAGCTGCGCTGAAGCAGGTTCCGACATGTGAGGATAATCCCTTTGAAGCCATTCAAACCAACCTTATCGGCGGACAAAATGTCGCAGAAGCCGCTTTGCTGCAAGAGGTGACACATGTGATTAATATCAGTACCGATAAAGCTGTTTCCCCGGTAAACACAATGGGAGCTACGAAGCTGTTGTCCGAAAAGCTGTTTCATCAGGCGAATCATCATGTTCAAAACCGCGGTACGGTATTTTGTTCGGTCCGCTTCGGCAATGTTCTAGGTTCACGCGGTTCCGTTATTCCTATTTTATTTGAGCAGTTGATGGCAGGCGGTCCGCTCACCATTACGGATAAAAACATGACGAGGTTTTTTATGTCGATTGATGATGCCGCAACGCTCACCCTGCAATCTGCGGCGATTACAAAGGGCGGAGAAACATTTATTTTTAAAATGGAGTCCCTGAGGCTTGAAGAACTGCTTCACGGATTTGAAGAATATGCGTTCAGGCACGGACTGCCTCGCCCCGCCGCTGTTGAAGTAGGAAAACGCCCCGGTGAGAAGCTTCATGAAGAACTGACCTCTCCGCATGAGACGGAATCTTTATATGAATGGGGCAATCTTTACGCAATATTGCCGGAACCCGCCAAACATCCGGAATTTCGGAAGGTCAATCTCCCCAGATATCAATCCGATCAGGCGCCGCTCATCACAAAAGACACAATCGTAAAGATTATTGAACGATTACATGAAGAAAAAAAAACATAGAAAAAAGGCCTGTCTGATAGGCAGGCCTCATTGCTGAGCTCTATTTTTCAAATAAATGCAGGCAGGCTTCATAGCCCTCTTCCTTCAGCTTGTCTTTCGGAATAAACCGAAGTGCCGCAGAGTTAATGCAATAACGGAGACCGCTTGGCCCCGGACCGTCATTAAATACGTGGCCTAAGTGGGAGTCAGCTGTTTTGCTTCTCACTTCCGTCCGGATCATCCCGTGGCTTGTGTCCAGTTTTTCGTCAACCTCTTCTTCCTCAATCGGTTTTGTAAAACTGGGCCAGCCGCAATGAGAATCGAATTTATCCAGAGAAGTAAACAAGGGCTTTCCCGATACGATATCAACATACAGCCCCTCTTCTTTGTGATCCCAGAATTCATTTTGAAACGGCGGCTCCGTTCCGTTATTTTGTGTGACTTCGTATTGCATGCGGTTTAATGATTTGATTTTTTCTTCTTTATTAAAAGCCATCTTATCTGTCCCTCCAATGCTCATCCAGAAAGCCTTGACGTCCGGAACCTACACGGTAGCGCCCGTAGTGATCAGGATTTTTCTTATAAAAGTGCTGATGATAGCCTTCCGCTTCATAAAAAGGCTCAGCCTTTAAAATGTCTGTGACGATCGGCTTTTTAAATATGCCGCTTTCTTCAAGCTGTTTTTTTGAGGCTTCAGCGATTTGTTTTTGTTCATCATTATGGTAATATATCGCCGCCCGATATGAACTTCCGCGGTCTGCAAACTGGCCGCCTGCATCAGTCGGGTCGATCTGCTGCCAAAACAGCTCGACAAGCTTTTCATACGGATAAATGTCAGGTTGAAATGTGATTTGAACGGCTTCTCTGTGTCCGGTCGTTTCACTGCATACTTCTTCGTAAGTCGGATTCTCAGTATGGCCTCCTGTATAGCCGGACACCACCTTTTCAATCCCGGGCTGTTCGTCAAACGGCTTCACCATGCACCAAAAACAGCCGCCTGCAAATGTGGCGATTTCTTTTTTTTCTGACATACGGGTGCCCTCCTTTGTTCATACGTGGTATTATTATATTATAGCATGTATAAACAGAATAAAAATAATTCTGCTTTCAGGGGAAGCTGAACGAATGCCACGCTGACTACATATTGGAGGTTCATGATTTGAAAGTAAGGACACAAATGATGTATGATATGGAAGCTTTGCTTCGAAAAGTGTTTAAACAAATCAGAAATGAAGTTAATGAAATTCTAGATAAAGAGCTGTCCAGGAATGAATTTATCATTTTGCGGATTCTCAGTGAACAAGGACCTAAAAAAGTAACGGAATTCGCCCCCATTCTTGAGGTCTCCGCAAGCCACATTACCGCAGTGACCGACGCTTTAGTAGAAAAGGAATGGATCACCCGCATCCGTTCCAAAGAGGACAGACGAATTATCAGAATCCATATTACGGAAGCCGGGGAGAAAATTGTCGATCATTTCAACCAGAAAAAAACAGAATACTTTTTTAAACGGTTTGACTGCTACTCTGATGAAGAGCTCGCAACGTTAATCAAACTGTTCAGCAAGCTGGATAAAAAACGCTGATACGAAAAAACACAAATCCCTGAAAGGATCTGTGTTTTTTTATGAAAACTTATTGTTTCGGATGGTAATAGGAAAATTCAATTTCATCCGTGTCGAGATTGATTTTATCCGCTTTTACATACATGCCGTTGTCTAAAGGCATTTCCGACAGACGGATCTCGATGCTTTTATCCCCGGAATGAACGTGCACAAATGACGGGAGTTCATAAAAGCTGTCCATATAATTCAGCACAAAGCTGATCGGCAGGCTTAATTCGCCTAAGGAAAACTTCGTCACTTTCAAAACCACATCTCCGTTCTCCTCTACGGACGGTTCAAATGTGACGACCGCATTAATGGAGGTTGAGAATGCTTTGATTTTACCTGCCACGTGCACATCGTTATTGATGTCCACTTTGTAGTCAAGCTGATTCGATGCCTTCTCTTTTAAGTACGCATTCACAAACCTGGCAAGAGATTCTTTAGAGCTTGTGATATGAAAGCCGTACTCACTTTTTGTCTGATCTTGTATTTTCGCCTGCTCTCCCGGCATAACCAATAATGTCACAATTACCGCGGCGGCAATCACATTGAGTGCGAGAAGAACAAAAAACAGCGATTTCCACTTTTTCATCATTTCACCCTATTCTGCTGGTAACCCTTGTTTTTCAATGATGCCGTATAATCGATCGGCGATGAGTGCATACCCTTTTGCGTTCGGATGAAAATCATCATCCTTTGAAATCCGTCTGCTGCCGCTTTTTTGACTGAACAAGTCTTCAACATTCACCGCGGCGGCGTGAGGATCTTTTTCCAGCTCTTTTGCGGCGATCTTGTTCCAATCCGTTACAACCCCATTAATTTCTTTTAATTCAGGCAGCGTAAACGTGAATGGATTATACATGCTGACATACACCAGCTCTGCGTTTTCATTATATTTGCGGATTTTTGAAACGATCGCCTTGAATCGTTTTTCAAAAGGTTTCTCTTCCTTTTGGAACGGCTGAACCGTCAGCTGCATCATATTCTGGCGGAGCACCTTCATTAAGTCATTACCGCCGATGGTAAAAAAGATATAGTCGGCGCTCTTTAATGATTTCTGCACTTTTTTATTATCAAGCTTTTCCAGCAGGTCAGACGTTTTGTCACCCTGCACCGCATAATTTTTAATATCTACCGTTTTCACATGTCCCTTTTTCTTAAGAGACTCCGCTGTCCTGCCGACGTATCCTGAACCGTCAGGATCTCCTACTCCTTCAGTCAATGAATCACCGACCGCAGCTATGACAATATGATCTTTCGTTTTCGGTTCTTCAGCGTCAGAACCGGTGCGCTGGACAGAACAAGCTGATAAAAGCAAAGCCAGTCCGGCGATCAATGAGAACATTCGCAGCTTCAATCTGGTTGCTCCTTCCCCGTCTACTAGTGGAAAGTGTAACATGTTTTTTCAGATTTGAAAATGTCTAATCTGCCAGTTTACTTGAGCTCCTCAGCCGCTCTGACATCTGAGATGATGTCATCATACGGAACCTTCTGCACGCCGTCATAATCTTTAAGCACCTTGCCATCAGGTCCGACTAAATAAAAAGAGGTTTGATGTATGACCTGGTCCTCTCCCTCCGGCTTTTTGACGATTGCTTTAAAGCTGTTCAGCGCAAAATCTTCAATGTCCTTTTGGCTGTAACCGGTCAGAAAATCCCAGTTGCGAAGCGAAAGCGGATATTTGGAAGCAAAGGCTTTCAGCTGTTTCGGCGTATCCTTTTCAGGATCTACACTGAACGACACAATCCGCACGTCCAGATTCTCAGCCTTCAGTTTTTTTTGCAGTTCGGTCATGTGGGCCGTCATCGGCGGACAGACCGTATTACAATTTGTAAACATAAAGTCGGCAATCCAGACATGCCCCTTCAGGCTTTTCAGTGACACTGTTTTCCCGTCTTGGTTCTGGTATGAAAACGGTTCAATCTGATAGTTCAGCGGGTCTTTTATCGTTTTCCCCCCGCAGGCGCACAAGAGCAGCAAACAAAAGACGGCAACGAAGATTTTCATTTTTTTCATTTTCATTCCCCCCCATGGATAAAACGCTTACAGCATTCATCATAAAAAAATTCCCGCACCCTCCCTTATCAAAAGGAAGGCGCTAAGGAATATGCACCGTTATGCGTTATGTTTTAAAATCTCTTGGTTGAAAACGGCCTCGTAATCTTTCCACTTCATACGGCGCTTGACATATTGTCGGAATGAATACACTGTTCTCACACTTTGTGAAGCAAAAACCTCTCTCAAATAAAGCTCAAGGTGCTGATGAATTTGAAAAAAATAATGTTCACCTTCCGTGACAACCGGTATTTCTGTCACTTTTACCTGAATCCCGTCCTGTCGTTTGAACTCTAGGCTTTTGAGTAACAAGATATCAAACCTTCTTTTTCGATTGTTTTCTTTTTATTATATACAATCTGAGAAAGCGTGTCTGTCATTTTGCGCGGCCGTTCTAAAAAAAGTCAGATTAACAGGTGGAACAGATCCTGATCTTTATTCACCTCTACGTAATGAAATCCTTTTTGATTCATCCGGGCAATGAGCGCGCCGTAATCTTCCCGATGCTTGAGCTCAATGCCGACCAATGCGGGGCCGCTGCTTTTGTTATTTTTTTTCGTGTATTCAAACCGGGTGATGTCATCATCAGGCCCAAGCACTTCATCTAGGTATTCGCGAAGCGCTCCCGCCCTTTGCGGGAAATTAACGATAAAATAATGCTGCAGCCCCTCATAAATCATGGAGCGCTCCTTCATCTCCTGCATTCTGCCGATGTCGTTATTCCCTCCGCTGACCATGCAGATGACGTTTTTCCCTTTAATCTCTTCCTTGTACAGATCAAGTGCTGACACGGACAATGCCCCCGCCGGCTCCGCTACGATGGCGCATTGATTATATAATTCGAGAATCGTGCTGCACACTTTTCCTTCCGGGACAAGCACAACGTCATCGACGACGGTTTCGAGCGTTTGAAAGGTATCGGCGCCGATTTTTTTTACGGCCGCCCCATCGACAAATTTATCAATTTTCTCAAGTTCAACCACTTGTCCGGCTTTTTTCGATTCAAAATAGGAGGCTGCGCCCTTCGGCTCTACCGCTATGATTTTTGTATCCGGCGAGATGTTTTTCATGTACGTGCCGAGCCCGGACAGGAGTCCTCCTCCCCCTACGCTTGCAAAAAGAAAATGCGGTTCAACGTCAATGTCATTTAAAATTTCGATGGCAGCCGTTCCCTGTCCGGCCATGACATCGGGATCGTCAAACGGATGAATAAACGTGCGGTTTTCTTTTTCACAGCATTCCGCAGAACTCTTATACGCATCATCGAAAGTGTCACCCGTCAATATGATTTCTACAAATTCTTTTCCGAACAGTTCCACTTGGGATACTTTCTGTCTCGGTGTGGTTGACGGCATAAAAATCTTGCCGTGAATGCCGAGGTGTTTGCATGAAAACGCAACCCCCTGCGCATGGTTTCCCGCACTTGCGCATACAATTCCGTTTTCAGTCTGCTCTTTTGAGAGCTGCCTCATTTTATTATAAGCCCCTCTGAGCTTAAATGATCTGACCACCTGCAGGTCTTCCCTTTTCAAATAGATGTTGCAGCCATACCTCTCAGAAAGTCTGTCATTCCTCTGCAAAGGCGTATGTATCACAACGTCCTTTACATTTTGGTGCGCTTTTAAAATGTCTTTTACCTGGATGAGAGAGTCTTCTTTAAGCAACGGTTTCATTTACAGAGTCCTTTCTTATTTAAATCCCTATTTAATATGCCATTATAACATGAATATTCAAATAATAAGACAATTATTTTAATTTTGTAAATAAAATTAAATGAACCGATACAAGAGAAAAAGATATTTTCGATCGCATAAACGTGTTATACTTAAACCAATTAGAACCAAAAGGAGCCAATTCATGAGTGTAATTGAACAAACTGATCCTTTTTATCAGCTGGCCGGCGAACATCACACCTTTTCAGAAGCGAAACGATTGGCCTCGCAATTTGCCTTATCTGATTTGCCGGTCTTCATAACAGGTGAAGTCGGAACCGGAAAAAAACAAATGGCCAGAGCGATCCACCATAAATCCCGCAGAAACAGCGAACTATTTATTACCGTTCACTGCAGCCAAAGCGAAGAGCGGCTCGAATATGAACTGTTCGGCGCTGAAGGCGCATTAAACAGGGCCCGCCGCGGAACATTATTCTTATATGAAATCGGAGACTTGCCGCTCTCGGTACAGGCCCGCCTTCTTTCCGAGCTGGATGCCGGGCTTTCCGCCCGCATCATTGCAAGCAGCACGGCGGATCTTGGTGATACCGGCGCAGAAAATACGTTCAGCCAAGATTTATTTTACAGGCTTCACGTGTTATGCCTTCCGCTCCCTGCTTTATCTGAACGAAAAAGCGATATACCGCTTCTTCTGCAGCATGTGCTGACAGCCTCGGGGCAGCATGTTCATATCGATCCGTCCGTTTATCCGCTGTTTGAGCGGCACACCTTTAACGGCAACATCAGAGAACTTCAAAATGCGGCGTACTATATGGCCGCGGCAGCATCCGGCCGCACGATTTATCCCGATGATGTCCCGCTGTATATCAAAAACAGCCAGAAAGCGAAAACAACTAAGAAAAAAGAAAAACGGCTGACATTGATGGAGAAAGAAGAGTTTTTGTTTATTTTGGAATCAATTAAAGACTTAAATACAAAAGGCGAACCCGCCAGCAGACGGAGCATATCCGAATTAAGCGAAAACAGCACAATGACATTATCGCCCCAGCAGGTCAGAAACAGGCTTGATTACTTAGAAAAGATGAACTATGTGACAAAAGGCCGTGGACGCGCTGGAACAAAAATTACATTAGAAGGGTTGAGCTTTTTGCAGTCACTGCAAAAGCAAATCCTTTAAAAAGGAGGACATTTGATTGTTCACAATAAAAGAAGAAATCGCAAATGCCGTCACACACGGAATCGGTGTATTGCTGTCGATTCCGGCGCTTATTTTTCTCATTCTCTTCGCGGTGAAATACGGCTCGCCGACAGACATCGTCAGCTTTTCAATCTTCGGCGCTTCAATGCTGCTGCTGTATCTCAGCTCGACTCTTTTGCACAGCATTCAGCATAAAAAAACGAAAGACATTCTTGAGATTGTGGATCATTCCGCGATATACGTATTAATAGCCGGAACATATACGCCATTTTTATTAGGACCCCTTAAAGGGGCGCTCGGTCTGACCCTTTTAATTATTGTTTGGTCGCTTGCCATCGGAGGCATCGTGTTTAAAATCTTTTTCGTGAAGCGGTTTATCATTTTTTCAACGCTTGTCTATTTAATGATGGGCTGGCTGATCATCGTCGCCATTAAACCGCTGTACGCTTCGCTGTCAGGCCCCGGTTTCGGCCTTCTTCTTTTCGGCGGCTTATTGTATTCCGCCGGCACAATATTTTATATTTGGAGAAAGGTTCCGTATCATCACGCCATTTGGCACAGTTTTGTTTTAGGCGGCAGCGCCTCGATGTTTTTCTGTATTTTATTTTATTGCGTCAAAGTCCCCTTTATCTGAAATAAAAAGCACAGCCTCTCTATAGAGACTGTGCTTTTTTTATGCACGGAGCCGTTTCTGACCGGCCGGATAATAAGCGGGCTTTATATGTAATTCAATGTCAGCCGGTTTCAGCCGTTTCAGTAATCTGCCCCGCAGCAGCCGGTCTGTTCCCGAAGTGCTGACAGGCACAATCGGGAGATCGAAACGAAGGGCCAGTTCCTCCGGATTGATTTTGCCGTCTTCGGACAGAATCAGGCTTTGCCCTTTTTGCAGACGGACTTCTGCCTCCTGAAACACGGCATCCCGACTGTCTCCGTCACAAATGACACCCATCAGCCGCAACCAATTTCCGAGAAACGGCATCCGGAAAGCTTTCTCGCCAGCGATAAAACCAGCCGGCTCTTCAAGATGTCCCGCAAGCAGCAGAAGATCAGCCGGGCGCAATCTAGGATGCACATACAATACGGGGCCGTCCGGTATCGGCTGATCATGATGAATGCCGATTGCCGATCCCGACACGTCAATGCAGCCTCTCATAAAGGCTTTCGGCCGCTCATACACCAGCCTCATCTGTTTTTGAAAAGAAAGCCGCGGGTCAAGCTCTTTTTGATTGATATATTCCTGAATATTTTTCATGAACATAAATACAACGTACATCACAAGGCAGCCGTAACGAATCAATTCTTGTCCCCCTGCTTAAACTCAATTCTTTTTCTCGTATACAAGGTACTCATAATCGTAAGGGTTTTTTTCATCTTTTACTCCCTGTTTGCGGGATGTCAATTCCCATTCAGCTTCATTAAATTCCGGAAAAAAACGGTCTCCTTCAAAGACATGGTGAATTTTTGTCATGTAGAGTCTGTCCGCGTAAGGAAAGAGAGCACTGTACAGCTGGGCGCCGCCGATCACAAAGCATTCTTCATCCGCCGGGATCAGCTTGAGCACTTCCTCAGCCGAGTCGGCGGTAATACAGCCCGGGAATAAAGATTCGTCCCGTGAGGTTACAACGATGTTACGCCGGTTCGGAAGCGGGCGTCCGATTGATTCAAACGTTTTCCGCCCCATTACAATGGTGTGGCCCGTCGTCACTTTTTTGAAATATGCGAGATCATCGGGAAGGTGCCAAGGCAGATCGTTATCTTTTCCGATCAGCCAGTTTTCATCCATCGCAAAAATAAACGAAATCATACGCTGACAGCTCCTTTTATGTGCGGATGCGGGTCATAATCCTCAATGATAAAGTCTTCAAACGTAAAATCAAAAATAGAATCAACATTTCGCGCAAACCGCAGTTTCGGCAGCGGACGGACATCCCTTGTCAGCTGCAAATTCACCTGCTCCACATGGTTTTGGTAAATGTGGACGTCTCCGAATGTATGAACAAACTCACCCGGTTCAAGCCCCGTCACATGCGCGATCATCATTGTTAAAAGCGCATAAGACGCAATATTAAACGGCACGCCGAGAAAGACATCCGCTGAGCGCTGATAAAGCTGACACGACAGTTTTCCGTCCGCGACATAAAACTGAAACAGGCAGTGGCAAGGCGGAAGCGCCATATGATCAATTTCGCCGACATTCCAGGCGCTGACGATTAAACGTCTGGAATTCGGGTTTGTCTTGATGTCATGAATCAGCCGGGAGATTTGATCGATGGTCTCGCCGTCCGCTCCGCGCCATGAACGCCATTGAGAACCGTAAACCGGTCCGAGTTCTCCGTTTTCATCCGCCCATTCGTTCCAGATGCGGACTCCGTTTTCCTGAAGGTAGCGGACATTCGTATCTCCTTTTAAAAACCAAAGCAGCTCATGCGCGATGGATTTAAAATGGAGCTTTTTCGTCGTAAGCATCGGGAAACCTTCCTGAAGGTTAAACCGCATTTGGTAGCCGAACGTGCTGATCGTACCCGTTCCCGTACGGTCTCCTTTTTTTTCTCCGTTTTCTAACACATGACGGCACAAATCTTTATATTGTTTCATTTTTTTCATCCTTTTAAAGTAGTCTTTTAGTAGTGTAACACAATAAAAAATCATTTCTGCAAAATTTCTCAGAAATGATTTTTTTATTTCTTCTCGCTATTACACGCTCATCCAGTCAGGCGGCGTATTGCGGTCCCAGTAAATGCTGCCGAGCTCATGATGTGATTGAAATCCGTCTTCAGCGGTATGGTAATGAAAATTAAACCAGTAGCCGTCTTGCGGAGGATGATCCCGGCGGACGTGGAACCTTAAAAGATCTTCACCCGTCAGCCTGTTATACACATGAAAAATTTTTTCAGTTTTTCCGGCCGACGGTTTGCTGGAAATAACCACATCCTGATACGCTTCATCATCTTGAAACTTGGCTAAATGTCCTGTGATCACATCTTCGATTTTCGGCAGAATTTCACTTCTGTAATCATCTTCAATGACCGGAGAGATTTTGCTGCCGAATTTTAAAAATGATTGATTTTCAGCATCACCGAGAAGCTGCTGCTGATACGATTGAAACAGTAATTCAGGCTCCCGCCCTGCCTTCTCTTCTCCCGGCAGGGCGTGTTCATCATAAAAAGCGGTGTAATCATTCTGCTCAAGACTGCTCGACTGTCCTGAAGGCTTGTCTGTCATCAAAGCAGCCGGAGGAGACACGAGTCCGAACGTTACAATGGTAAACAGAACCACAAGGGTCTTTTTCATCCACAATTTCATGACAGATTGTTCCCCTCTGTTTTATTGTCCTCTTTTCCTTTATTTTAGCATAGATGAAAGCGCGGCGTCATGTCCGGCAGCGTATTATCATGCAATATGGGAAATTGGTAACTGTGACCGAGCGGATAAACCGCTTACAATAAGAAGGAGAAAAAGGAGGGGATGAGATGATTAACGCTTTATTTGCGACAGCATCACTTCTCACGCTGCTTTATTTTGTCGTTATGGAAATCACTGATTAACGAAAAAGAAGCCCATGCTATCATGAGCTTACATGGATGACACCGAAGTGGAAAAGCGCCGTCTTTCTTTTCAGCACCTTGAAGCCGTATCGTTCAAACCGCGGGCTTTTCCAATGGTCTTTAAGCACTACGCATTTTTTCGCCGCCCGGACGGCTTGCGTGATGCACTCTTCGTTAAAACCCTCTTCTGCCAGCGCGCGGAGCGGTGCAATGCCGTCTGACGTTTCAACAGGTTCGTGAAACATCGGGTCAAAATAAATGACATCTACCGATGAATCAGGAAGCTCCCGCAAATAATCGGCGCAGTCGGCATGTTTGACCTGAATGCGTTTCATGGCGGTTTGGAGCTGCTCCATTCCGGTTTCCCACGTTTGAAGTCCTGTTTCAACAAGCAATGAGACAAGCTTGTTTTTCTCCAGGCCAATGACTTGTCCGCTTTTTCCGACTGCCAGGCTTGCCAAAATCGCATCGGATGCCAGGCCGAGCGTACAATCTAAAAAGGAATCCCCTTCGCGTAATCCGGCTGCTTTTAACAACGGCTCGGCTTCCCCTCTCAAAAACCGCTTTGCGCGGAACATCGCTGTATTCGGGTGAAAAAAGAACTTCTCCCCTTGCTTCGTGTAAAGTTCGAACCGTTCCTTTCCGATGACTAAAAGATCGCCAGCCGCTCGTTCCAGCATTTTTTCAATGGGCTGTTTATTGCGGCTGCAGTAAGTGTCACCCAGCCTGACACTGAGTGACTGCGCTGTGTGTATCGTATATTCGCTTGGTCGGTAACTCGTTGTGATCATCTTTTTCTCCAAAAAGAAAATGCCCGGAATTCGGGCATTTCAGCAGTGCGCATCGAAGGCATCCGTCAGATTTTTCATAATTTCCTCCATGTCATGCCCTTCGATTTCGTGACGGGGAATAAAATGAACGACCTCTTTACCTTTTAACAGCGCCATTGATGGCGAGGAAGGTTCCTGCCCTGTAAAGTATTCACGCATTTTTGCAGTTGCGTCTTTATCTTGACCGGCAAATACGGTAACCGTATGATCAGGCGCTTTTTCATGCTGTAAAACAGCCTGAGTCGCAGCCGGACGGGCAAGACCTGCTGCACAGCCGCACACGGAGTTGACAACGACCAATGTCGTGCCCTCTGCCTGTTCCATAAAGCTTTCTACTTCTTCAGCAGTCGTTAATTCCTGAAAACCCGCACCCGTCAGCTCACGGCGCATCGGCACGACCAGCTGGCGCATATATTCTTCATAAGCCATTGACATAAAAAAGCCCCCTCTAAAATCCTTATATGAAGTCAAGGATACTATAGAGGGGGCCGGAATTCAATTGTTCAGGCCTCTGTTTTATATTTTCATGATTCCGCCCGTATTGGCGCTTGTTACGAGTTTGGAATACCGGGCCAGATATCCTGTTTTTACTTTCGGCTCGAAGCCTTTCCATTCGGCCTTGCGTTTTTCCCATTCTTCTTCAGGCACTTGTACGTCCAAAATCCGTTTTTCTATGTCAACGATGACATGGTCACCGTTTTCTACGAATGCGAGCGGGCCGCCTTCAGCCGCTTCAGGCGATACGTGCCCGATTGAAAGGCCCCGGGACGCTCCTGAAAAACGGCCGTCTGTAATAAGCGCCACTTTCGGGCCAAGCCCCATTCCGACAATCTGAGACGTCGGAGCGAGCATCTCCGGCATGCCCGGGCCGCCCTTTGGCCCTTCATAACGGATAATGACAACATCTCCTTCTTTTACTTTGCGGTTTATAATGCCTTCAAGCGCGGCATCCTGGGAATCAAAGACGACAGCGGGACCTTCATGTCTTGTAATCCCGTCCTGTACGCCGCCTGTTTTGATAATGGCGCCGTCCGGAGCCAGATTCCCAAACAGGACGGCCAAACCGCCTTTTTCGGTAAACGGATTGTCAAGCGGATGAATCACGTCATAATCCTTTACTTCATGACCCGCAATTGTTTCTCCGAGTGTGCGGCCTGTTACAGTCAGCGCGTCAAGATGAAGCGCCCCTTCTTTTTTCGCTAATTCATTAAGGGCCGCCGAGACTCCGCCCGCTTCGTGCAGATCTTCAATGAAGACGTCCGAGGCCGGCGCCAATTTCGATAAGTGAGGCACTCGTTCAGCCACTTCGTTAATGCGTTCTAAAGAGTACTCAACCCCAGCTTCATTGGCAAGCGCAAGCGTATGTAGCACTGTGTTGGTTGAGCCGCCGAGAGCCATGTCTAACGCAAATGCGTTGTCAATCGCTTTTTCGGTGACGATATCGCGCGGCTTAATGTCTTTTTTGATGGTCTCCATCAATTGGGCCGCTGATTTTCTCACAAACTCTCTTCTTTCCGGTGAAGTTGCAAGAATTGTTCCGTTGCCCGGAAGCGCCAGACCGAGCGCTTCAGACAGACAGTTCATGGAGTTTGCCGTAAACATGCCCGAACAAGATCCGCACGTCGGGCAGCCGAACTGTTCCAGCTCCTGCAGGTCGCTTTCACCGATTTTCCCGGCTTGATATGCGCCGACGCCTTCAAATACTGAAGAAAGCGAAATTTTGCGGCCGTCGCTTGTGCGGCCGGCTGCCATCGGCCCCCCGCTGACAAAAATGGTCGGAATATTAATCCGCATAGCCGCCATCAGCATTCCCGGCGTAATTTTGTCGCAGTTCGGAATGCAGACCATTCCGTCAAACCAGTGCGCCGAGACGACCGTTTCAACTGAATCGGCAATGATTTCGCGGCTCGGCAGCGAATATCTCATGCCGATATGCCCCATTGCGATTCCGTCATCTACTCCGATCGTGTTAAATTCAAAAGGCACACCGCCCGCTTCCCTGATTGCTTCTTTTACGATTTTTCCAAATTCCTGCAGGTGAACATGCCCGGGAACGATATCGATGTATGAATTACAGACCGCGATAAACGGCTTGCCGAAGTCCTCTTCTTTTACGCCGGCAGCGCGAAGAAGGCTGCGGTGCGGCGCTCTGTCAATTCCCTGTGTGATCATGTTGCTGCGTAATTCTGCCATGGTGATCCCCCTACTGTTTTTAGACTGTGCACTATTTTTAAAATTTTCAGTTTATTCTAGGGCGCGTTCTGCAAATTTTACAGTGTCTTTGCCCTGTCTCGCTTTTCTATTCTTTCTGTATTTCGATAAAAACCCTCCAACAATTAATATTGTACTTACTATATAGAGTTTTGAATCATTTTTCAACAATATTCTAAATAATTTTTATAAAAAGTGAATTCAAATAAAAAAGGTGCATGGCGCACCTTTTTGTTATAACTGTTCTTTTTTTCTGCTTTCAGTCATCTGTTTCCAGACTGAACCTTTCGCCTCTTCTCCGTGCTCAATCCGTTCAATCGCCATTTTGACTTGCAGGCTGACTTCGAATTCCGGATCGTCTTCCGCCGCTTTTAATGCTTCCAGCGCGCTTTCATCGCCGACTTCATATAAAAACATGGCCGCGCGCCAGCGCACGAGCTTGCTTGAGTCACTGAGCGATTTCATCATGGCCGGGATGGCGCTCGCATCGCCGAGATCCGACAGGCAGTCACCCGCCGTCCTTCTGACCGTCACCGTTTTGTCTTCAAGCGCTTTGTATAACAGCGGAAGCACAGACGGCTTTTCGATCATTCCCAAATAAACGACGGCTTGTCTTCTGATCGAAGTCTTCGGATCATGCAGCGCCTTTTCCAATACTGGTAAATCGTCTTCATCCGGATCCATTTGCTCAAGATGGGCATAGCGCTGTTTCCAGTCTTCATCATCAAGCATGTCCAGTGTCACTTTATAAGCTTTCCGCTGCACTGCCGGTCTGGCCTCACCCTTTTGCTGTGCGGCTGCTTCTGTCAGACGTTTGAGCCGCTCATCACTGTAGGCGGCCTGAAGCTCTTCTGTGACATCGTGTCCGATTTCGGTAAAATCTCCGAAGCGCACGCCTTGTTCTTTCCAAGTCCGCTCAAATACAACATTTGAAGCTTCGGAACGCAGCTTTAAAATGGCTTCTTGGAAACGTTCCGGAAGGCCGAAGCGTTCTTCACGTTCGCCGTCCGTCAATTTGACCTGCATCGGGATTCCGCTGAACATTTGTACGAAAACTTTCACTTCACCGAACGATTCCTGTTCAGAACGGCTCTCAGTCTGCTCCGTATGTTCCATTCCGAAGGCGGAACGGACCTGAGGCAGAATTTCTTTCCAGTCAAAACGTGCGTTTCTCTCCACAGCAAGGAAATCGGCAACGTGATAAACGCCCTTTACTCCTTCAATGTTTAAAATATCACGTACGACGGCCGGAGCATCATCTGCCTGATCGGGCTTGTAATTGTTGCTTTTCCCTGCCGGAAGTTCTTCAGTCAAAATCACTTTCATCGTGTTCGGACTCGGCGTCGGTTCTATTGATTTAATCTTCATATTGGTCCTCCTATGCACAATCTGACACTTATTCTAACATAGTCGGCACAAGCGTTCTATTGCGCCGCTTAGCTTTTGCAAATGCCGGCCTCTTTTTGGATACGGGCGGCGAACTGTAAAAGAAATTGATGCCGCTCCTCTGCTAAACCGGCCCCCGCTTTTGTATTCATTAAGCCTTTAAGCTTGATTAATTTATCCTCTATATGGGCCAGCACACTTGTTTGAGTTCCGTACATCGGATGACCCTTCGCCCCGGCAAACATAAAAGCCCTGCCGATGCCCGCTGCGCCGATCGCATCAAGCATGTCTGCATCCTGAACAACTTTCCCCTCCAATGAAAGCGGCCGCTTTATCAGCAGTTCCCTGTGTCTGAATGACATTCTCGTGATAATATCCGCGATCTCCTGAATGGAGCCATCCGCAATGTTGAAAGCAGCCAGCCGTTCTGTCACTTCGCCTGCCGTCAGCCTTTCGCTTTTTTCGAGCTTGTCGTCAATCAGATCATGAACCAGCGCGGCCGTCTCAGTGATAAATAAGTCGGCGCCTTCTTCTTTTGCCATATAAACAGAAAGTGTTGCGACCCGGGAAATATGAAGCCAGTCATGGCCCGTTCGTTCATTGATAAGCTTTTCTCTGACCCAATTCCTGACGCTTTCCAGCTGCTCTTTTTCGTTCACCGTATCACCTCTTATCGGGCCAAAAGCCTCTGCACCGTATCTTCAAGCTCTTTTGGGTTGACGTTCGGTGAAAAACGCCCGGTGACTTCACCGTTTCGGTCCACGATAAACTTAGTGAAATTCCATTTGACCGCTTTTGTGCCGAGCATCCCCTTCGCCTTTTCCGTCAGATATGTGAAGAGAGGATGAGCGTCTGCTCCATTGACATCAACTTTCGCAAACATCGGGAATGTGACTCCGTAGTTTTTCACACAGAACTCTTGAATTTCCGCTTCGTTTCCAGGTTCTTGGTTCATGAATTGGTTGCAGGGAAATCCCAATATTTCAAGACCTTCCTCCCGATATGTATCATAGAGCTCCTGAAGCTGCTTGAGCTGGGATGTGAACCCGCATTTGCTTGCTGTATTCACAATGATCATCACCTTGCCTCTGTAAGCCGATAGCGTCATGTCTTCGCCTGTTATGGTCCGTACGTTTATATCGTAAATTGTCATCTGCGGCCCTCCTTTTTACATTCTTCATTTATTTTACCTGTTTTACACTGCAAAACAAACGGCAACCGCTTTTTCCTTCCACTTAACGGAAAATGTTTTTTTCGAGGAACCAAACGGCTCTTTACCCGTCATAATAAAGAGCCGCTCCGAATTTATGCCTATTTGCCGCTTTTATCCCCGTCATTATGCGTTAAATGCGGTTTATTACGCCGGGATGGATTGAAAAATGGCTTAAAAATTTCTATAATGAAGAAAATTAACGGGGAATAACGGAGGTGGCATGTTGCCTATTAATATACCAAATCACCTGCCCGCTAAGCAGGTGCTTGAAAGTGAACACATCTTTGTAATGGATGAAAGCCGGGCTTTTCATCAGGATATCCGGCCGCAGAAGATCGTGATTTTAAATCTGATGCCGAAAAAAATCCAAACGGAAACCCAGCTCCTCAGGATGCTTGGGAATTCACCTTTACAAGTTCACTTTACGTTCTTAATTCCGAGCACACATACTCCAAAAAATACGGCAAGGCAGCATCTGGATGAATTTTATACGGATTTTTCCAGCATCCGCCACAAACGGTTTGACGGAATGATTATTACCGGGGCTCCGATTGAGCACCTGCCGTTTGAAGATGTTTCTTACTGGGAAGAATTGAAGGAAATCATGGAATGGAGCAAAACTAACGTCACTTCAACCCTCCATATCTGCTGGGGCGCTCAAGCCGGTTTATACTATCATTACGGCATTGAGAAAGTGGAGCTGCCGAAAAAAATCTTCGGTGTGTTTGAGCATACCGTTCTTAAAAAACATGAGAGATTGGTAAGAGGATTTGACGAGCTATACTATGTGCCCCACTCACGGCATACAGATATTAATAAGGAGCAGCTGCAATCGGCTTCGGATCTGGATGTGCTCAGCGTTTCAGAGGAAGCGGGGGTCTGTTTAATCGTTTCAAAAGACGAAAAACAGATTTTCTTAACGGGTCATCCGGAATATGATACCGATACGCTACTTCAGGAGTATGAGAGAGACATAGAGAGAAATCTTTCAAACGTAGAAGCTCCTAAGCACTATTTTGCGCCCGGCGGGAAAGAACCTGTTAACCGCTGGAAAGCTCATGCAACGTTATTGTTTATGAATTGGCTGAATTATTACGTATATCAGGAAACCCCGTATGAATGGGATTAATTTTTGTTTTGAGTGATACGGTGACAAAAATATGATAAAATACTCTTGATTCAGTATGCGTATAACAAAACTTTAAAATAATGGAACATATCAATTAAATTTAGTTTAAATATGTTGCCGCGCTTATTATAAAATGATGCACTTGTGTTATGTTTATCTATAGACAATAACTCCTTACGATGCATGAAGCTTGCTTGTTGTTGATTACATTGAGGTGAATTTACTTGAATACCAATAAAAAAGTATTAATTTTGACTGCAAATTACGGAAACGGGCATGTTCAAGTGGCCAAAACGCTCTACGAACAATGTCTGCGTCTCGGCTTAGATGTGACGGTTTCCAATTTGTATCAAGAGTCAAATCCGATTGTTTCAGAGGTTACTCAATACCTTTATTTAAAAAGCTTCTCAATCGGGAAACAGTTTTATCGTTTGTTTTATTACGGAGTTGACAAAATCTATAATAAACGCAAATTCAATATTTATTTTAAAATGGGAAATAAACGTTTAGGCCAGCTCGTCGAAGAGCATAAGCCGGACATTATTATCAATACATTTCCGATGATTGTCGTACCGGAATACAGACGGAGAACCGGAAAAGTGATCCCGACGTTCAACGTTATGACCGATTTCTGCCTTCACAAAATCTGGGTTCATGAAAATGTTGATAAATATTATGTCGCCACAGATTACGTGAAGGAAAAACTGATTGAAATCGGCACTCACCCGAACAACGTAAAGATCACGGGCATTCCCATCAGGCCTCAATTCGAGGAATCGATGCCGAAAGAGCCGATTTATAAAAAATACAATCTCTCTCCCGACAAAAAAGTTCTTCTTATTATGGCGGGAGCGCATGGTGTGCTGAAAAACGTAAAAGAACTGTGCGAAAATCTCGTTCATGACGATCAGGTGCAGGTTGTGGTGGTATGCGGCAAAAACAGCTCGCTGAAAGAATCCCTCAGCAGCTTGGAAGGTGACAATGCCGACCGGCTGAAAGTTCTGGGCTATGTAGAAAGAATTGACGAGCTGTTCCGTATTACGGACTGTATGATCACGAAACCGGGCGGCATCACACTGACGGAAGCGACGGCGATCGGAGTACCCGTTATTTTGTACAAACCGGTTCCCGGACAGGAAAAAGAAAATGCCATTTTCTTTGAAGATCGCGGTGCGGCTGTCGTGGTCAACCGCCACGAAGAAATTTTAGAGTCTGTCACCTCCCTTCTCGCGGATGAGGAGAAGCTGAACCGGATGAAGGACAATATTAAAAGCCTGCACCTCCCTAACTCCTCTGAAGTCATTTTGCAGGACATTATAAAAGAATCTGAAATGATGGCCGAAAAGGCGGATATGGCATTATCGTAAAAGAAAAGCACACGAACGATTCGTGTGCTTTTTGTTTTTTTCGGTTAAGCTTTGTGACTGGAAAAATAAAGATAAAAAATAGGGAGCGGCCGCTTGACGTCCGCTCCCATATGGTGTATAGTTGAACCATCATTTAACAACGTTTACATACGTACGGTTGGATGATGACAAAATTTTTTTTAGCACGAAGGTGCTACAGTACTAGGAGGAATTAAGCAATATGCAAAACGGTAAAGTAAAATGGTTCAATAACGAAAAAGGATTCGGCTTCATCGAAGTTGAAGGCGGAGACGACGTATTTGTTCACTTCACTGCTATCGAAGGAGAAGGATACAAATCATTAGAAGAAGGACAAGAAGTTTCTTTTGAAATTGTCGAAGGTAATCGTGGACCTCAAGCTTCTAATGTTGTAAAACTCTAAACTCAATACATGTTGATCAGATGACAAATAGAGGAGAGGCGTATGCCTCTCCTATTTGATTGCCGTCTGAATCTCAATTGCGACAAGATTCTGCTTGCAGCGCTGCTCGATTTCTTCAATTTGTTTCTCCATTGACGGCATTCCTTTTTTTGCCATTTCCGCTAAACTTCCCAAATCACCGTATATTTCTTTAAATGTCTGCTGAAGGATTGTTTTTAAATCTTTATCATTCACGGCTGGTTTTTCCCTTCTCTCCCAAGATACCCTGAATAATAGTAAATAAGCCCTAATTAATCAGGTTCAATAGTTATATCGGCTTATTTTCTATATTTTTTTCTATTTTCCGTACATATTTCTAAAAAAAATCTCCAAACTATTTGCGGAGGTGTTTTTTAATGGACTCTGAATTTTTCCCAAACGGACTGACGGATAAACGCCAGCTTGAATTAGCGGTGGAAACGGCCCAGAAAACAACGGGAGCGGCTACCCGGGGCCAAAATTCAACTTTGGTGGAATCTGCTTACCAGGCGATTCAGGATGCCAGAACAATGTCACAATCCAGTGAACTGCAAGCTCTCGACCAGGATTTTCTGCAAAAGCAGCGAATGCTTCTCGACGATTGCCAGCATCAGCTCGATGAATTCGAAAAATAAAACCGCAGAAGCTGCGGTTTTATTTTTTATTGATTTGTCAGCACCTTGCCGTAGGCTTTCAGCTTCTCCCCCACCGTGCATTGCTTGATGCAGAAAGAATGAGCGTGCGTTTTTCCAAACTCTTTGCGGAAATGCTTTTTTACGAAACAGTCTGTGCAATATTCATCCTGAAGCTCTGTCAATTCTTTATAAATGCTTTTTTTATCCAATATCAGTCATCTCCGTTACCTTCTAATGTTATACGGCTTTCAATCTGCCGGTCCGAGAGAATTTTTCTGGCAAGGTCATCCGCTTCTTGATTTTCCTTTCGGTTTACGGCTTCATATGTCGGTGTCAGCTTTAAGGATTCGAGCAGCGCTTCAATTTTATCCAGCCATTCGTTTTGCGTTTCATCATAACACGGCCAGCTGCCGTCAAGCTGATGCAAAACGACGAGGGAATCCCCTCTTATCGTGATTGAATTTCTGCTTGCGCCAAGTTCCTGCACTTCCTTAAGCGCTTCGTATAAAGCGGCATATTCCGCCTCATTGTTCGTCTGAAGCGTTAAGCTTTTGTTTTTTCGTATGCGGTGCCGCTTGCCGCCGAGAGAATAATACACGACAATTCCGAGTCCGGCGCGTCCGCTTGTTTTGTCAAAGCCGCCGTCGAAATACACTGTAATGTCGTCAGGTTCGTGCGCAAGCTCTTCAGTAAGCTTTTCTAATTCTTTAAGCGTCCAGCTCGCGCCTTTTTCATCCTCAAAATAAATGTCTTTTATATAAGGAAAGCGGCTGACTTCTCTTGCAAGCATGCGCGCTTTCGGAACGGTCAGCCAATCTTCGGAAAAAAACGCGACAGGGCCTGTTCCTTTTGCTTCTATTTCGATATACGGCTTAAGATTCATTGAAATCACCTTACCATTCATTAGTTGACGGGCGTGTGCTATAATCAAACCATTCTCAAATTGAAAGGAAGTCAGCAGGTTTTGTTTAACGATGTGTTATGGATCTTATTTGCGGTCATTCATTTTATCATTGTTCTTCTGTTTTATAAAGGATTTGGCAAAACGGGCCTATTCGTATGGATCGGTTTCGCCACGGTGTGCGCCAACTTGCAGGTTGTCAAAACAGTCGAGCTGTTCGGGCTTACGGCGACACTGGGAAATATCATGTACGGCACCGTTTTCTTCGCAACGGATGTGCTGAATGAAAAATACGGTCCCAGGGAAGCGCGCAAAGCCGTCTGGCTCGGGTTTTCCACTCTGCTCGCTTTGACATGCGCTATGCAGGGGGCTCTTTTATATAAACCGGCTGCGTCAGATATTGCACAGCCTGCCCTTGAGACGATTTTCGGTTTTCTGCCGCGTGTTGCGCTCGGAAGCCTCTTGGCTTTTATTTTCAGCCAAACGATAGATGTTTATGTATATTCAGCCATTCGGAGAATCTTTCCTTCAGACAGGCTTCTCTGGCTCAGAAACAGCGGAAGCACGGCGCTCAGCCAGCTGCTGGATACATTTATCTTCACTGCCGTGGCCTTTATCGGCGTTTATTCCGCGGGCGTATGGTTCAGCATCTTCATTTCAACTTACCTGATTAAATTTGCGGTATCACTCATTTCTGTCCCTTATGCGTATATGGCAAAACGAATGACACCGAAGGGAGAGTGACGGATGATGCCCGCTGAAATTTACGTGGACGGTGCAAGCGCCGGAAACCCGGGCCCGTCCGGTATCGGTATTTTTATTAAACATGATGGGAAAACAGAATCTTTCTCAATTCCGATCGGCGACCATTCAAATCAGGAAGCTGAATTTCTCGCTTTAATTGAAGGAATGAAGCTGTGTGCCGCCCGCGGATTTGAGTCCGTGTCATTCCGGACGGATTCGGATATCGTGGAGCGGGCCGCAGATCTTGAAGCGGTTAAAAACAAGGCTTTCCAGCCGTTTGTGGACGAAATCATCCGCTTAAAGGCCGGATTTCCATTGTTTTTCATTAAGTGGATTCCCGGCAGACAAAACCAAACAGCCGATCAGCTCGCAAAAAAAGCGATTCGGCTGAATAAATAACCGGAATGAAATTGCGTCTCACTGTTCATCCTACAAATGAGGTGAACAGCTATGAGAAAAGAAAATAAAGGCCGGCTGACCGGGGGCGTGAATCCTCAGGGAAATATGGAAGGAAATGCGCATAAAGACCCGAAATCAGCCCTTGAAAACAACGCAAAAAAAAGCAATACAAAACGCTAGAGGGATCAGCTGATCTCTCTGGCGTTCAGCTTTTCGAGCATCCTTTCAATTCCTTTTATCTGATGACGTCTGAGCATTAATGCCGCCTCTTCCATCTTTAATGAAAAAAGCGCTTCTTCCAGCGTACAGACTAACGGCACCTCGCAATGTATTTCAGCAAGCTGCCTTGACATCTCCAATTCTTTCAAGCTTTGCTGAATTTTCGTTTGCTGGCCCTTCGGCAAGAGAGCGAGGCTTTCTAATAACCGGTCTATGTTTTGATATTCACGGATCAGCTTGTACGCCGTTTTTTCCCCGATCCCTTTAACGCCGGGATAGTTATCGCTCGTGTCTCCCATCAGCGCCTTAATGTCAATCAGCGCTTTTGGAGGAACTCCCGTTTCTTCTCTGAATATCTCATCTGTATATACCTTATAATTACCGATACCCTTTTGCAGCAGCGCTACTTGAACTTGATGATTCAGCAATTGAAGCAGATCTTTATCACCCGTTACAATCGTAATTTCCGCTTCCCCGGAAAATAGGGCAGAAAGCGTACCGATACAGTCATCCGCCTCATAGCCTTTTATGCCGATGTTTAAAAAACCGAGCTCTCGCGCTGCTTCTTTCGCTAGATCAAATTGCGGAATCAGCTCTAGCGGCGGTTCGCTTCTGTTGGCCTTATAATCTTGAAACAAATCATTGCGGTACGTTTTGCTTCCCATATCCCAGCAGCAGACGACATGTGTGGGCTGAAACGTATCAACAGCCGTAATAAGATGCTTTAAAAAACCGTTGACTCCGTTTGTGGGAATTCCGTTTTCATTTATCATAAAATTGCGATGAACGGCCGTCGCGAAAAACGAGCGGAACAAAAGCGCCATGCCGTCAACGAGCAGTAATTTATTATTCATATATCGAAACTCCTTTTTTATTCAATGTTCCTATTTTACCAAAGAAGGCGGTAAAAAAACAGCATCCCCCCATTTGGAAGATGCTGCCGTCACGTTTACTCACCGTGTCTTTTATTGCTTGCCATCAGCTTTTCAGCTTCACGGCCGGCATAAGAATCAAATTTCTGTCCGAAGCCGTTTTTCTTTTTGGCATTGTTATTCTGCTGAGCATTTCTGTTTCCCAGTTTTGTTCTGCCCATGGTCATATCCCCCTTTAGAGAAGATACGGATAGTATGTACAGCAAGCGCTGATGACACACGCGGCAGGTTCATCCATTACTGTCTGCTGACGAATTCTTTCACCATCTCTTCACTTACGAATTGTCTTTGCGGCACGATGCCCTTTTTCGCCAGCTGGTTCATTTTTGCGGTGATGCCATTGATGGCATCTGTCGTGAACGGTTTATTCTGTCTGCATTTTACAATGGCTTCTTCAATGGCCTGTTCACGCTCATAATCAAGCTGTACAAATGTTTTGACGTGCTGATGCTGTTTTGCGGAATGTGCTGAAATTGCTTTATGGACTTCTGACATAAAAGGTTTCATCTCGCTTTTTTTCATTTTAGTCTACCACGACTGTTATCTGCCCGCCAACCGGATTTTTAAATTTTCAGCATTTCATCTTTCTTTTTCCATGCTTTTTCGGCTTCATAAAGGTGTTCAATTTCCCTTGCACTCGTATTTTCCGCAAGACCTTGTAAATAAGTGTCCCGCTGCTCGCGGATCTGGGACAGGCTTTTATCCGCCATGTCTTCTTGCAGACGGCGCACCTGCTCAGCATATCGCTCTGAAAGGCTTTCTTTCTCCTGCTCAAGCCACTTTTCTGTCACTTTTTGCAGGCTCAGCCTGAGCCCTTCTACAAACGCTGCTTTTCCGTTCTGTTCAAAAAACTGCTTCGGTGATTTAACTTCCTTTACGTGATGTGAGAATGCCGAGACGTCAATGACCGGAGCGACCTCTTTCAGCTGAACGGCAAATTCGTTTTCGCCGCTCACATAAATGGAGAAATCTCCGTCTTCCATAAGCTTCTTCTGACAGTTTTCCATCCATTCCTCAGTCATATGGCGCTCAATAAAACCGGTCATTCGGATATCGAGCGTTTTCAGCTCTTGAATATATTCAAAACGGAATTCCTTGAGCGCTTCATTCAGCGCCGCTGATATATTTCGTTTCCAATCACCGTTTTGAAGACCCGGATGGAAGGCGGTTTTCAGCATATCATTCGCATAAAACGTCAGGCGATGTTTAATGTGGTAGAGCTGTTCTTCCGTATCTTTCATCACTTTTCGAATGATGACCTCAGACGTACGGCGCTTTGAAATGTCAGCGAGAGCTTTTTCATAGGAGAACTCCAGACGCTGTTTCTTTTTCTCTTTTTCTTCTGCCGACTGGTGAAGAGATTCGTGAAGCTGTTCCACCATATCGCACAATTTGTCCGCCTCTGTTTTCAGCTGGGCGCAGCTGGCCCTCATTACATCTTCCTCAATAAAGTGCTCAAGCCCGGTTCTTACATCAGAGAACCTGTTATAAAAAGCTACTTTTTTACCCGCAAGCTCTTCTTTACTTGAGACATGATATAATTTCGGCCGGTTAATCCCCTCTTTTGAGAGTTCTGAGCGGACATAGTCTTTGACGGTTTCCAGTTCGCTTTCGGTTTTGGCCAGATCGGCGGCGTTAATGACAAAAAACATTTTATCCATGCCGAATGATTCTTTGACGAGGCCGAGTTTCTTCAGAAAGGACCTGTCTCCTTTTGAAAAAGAATGCTGATAGTACGTCATATAAAAGAACGCGTCAGCATCTTTTATATATTGAAAGGCAAGTTCCGTATGGCGCTTGTTTATACTGCTTGCTCCCGGCGTATCAACAATGGTGATGCCTTTTTGCGTGAGAGGCGAATCATAATACACGGTGACTTCTTTTACGCAGCAGGCCGTTTTTTCTTCGGCTGCGTACGGTTTTAAATCTTCAACCGGCACCGACAGTGTCAGCCTTTGACGGATCTGTTCTTCATACGCATCAAACGCCTGCAGCATCGTCTGAATCACCGGGATGAGTTCATCCGGAATTTTTCCCTTTTTAATGGCATAATTCCATCTCTCTTTCAGTGAACGCCCCTTTACGTCAGCGTCTTTCAGCTCAGTCAGCTGAAGCATTTCAGCATCCAGCTCCTCTTCCGTTTTAAAAACGATCTCCGCAGATTTATGCGGTTTGCCGTCTTGCGGTTTCGTTATTTTGTTGATCGTAGCCGTTGTGGGCGTCGGTGATGACGGAAGCACGTATTCACCGACCAGCGCATTTGCAAATGATGATTTACCGGAACTGAATCCGCCGAATAACGCCAAGGTAAACTGGCGGTTTTCAAGCCGCTCAATCCTGCTTCGAAAGGCTTCTGCCTGTTTTCCTAATATGTTCGAGGATTCAAGAATCCCGGCAAGCTCATAGAACCGATCAGTCTGCTCTTTTATAGGGAGTTCCTTCATCGCATTTTTTTCGGGCTTGCTTACTTCATGCTGTACAGCCTCTTTTGGTTTCTCTTTTTGGACGGGCACTTTCGCAAGGCGTTTTTTTCGCGTATACCAGTCGCCGCTTCCCGTATCACAGGTCAATTCTTCTTCCCACAAAGCGCGGACGCGGGCTGCTTTTTCCAAGGCATTGCGTTCTTCTTTTGCCGATTGCGCGAGCTCATCCCTTATTTTCTTTTCTTTTTCGAGCCGGTTTTTCAAGTTCTCAATGAGCGGTCCGTTTTTTGTCTGAACATAAGCGGTCAGCTCCTCAATGAGTTCCGCTGTCTGTCTTTTGGCTTCCCTTCTGATCATTTCAGCGAGGTCTTTCGTATAAGTTAATACGTATTCAGATGAAAAGGCCGCTCCCTGCTTAAGGGCCTGAGCGGTGATATCATCAGAAAGCGGTGTGCGGTACGCCTGGATTTTCTTGATCAGTTCGTCCGAATCCGCTTCATACCGCTTGGCCGCTTTCGTAAATGTGTCGATAATATGCCAATCCGCTTCCCCTTCCGTTCTTTTTTTAATATCGGCAAAAAATTCAGCATGCCTTCTTTCTTTTTCCGAAGCCGTTTTCGCTTTTGAAAAGAATAATCCGGTTTTAAATGAGGGCTGCTGTGATTCAATATAAGCAGATGCAAGCTCCCTCATCTCAAAGGGTGTCAGATTAGCGTTTTGCAATATGTTCTGCACGTCTTTTCTGATGTCTTTCTCTGCTATTTCAGCCTGTTGAACGGCTTTTTTAAGCTCATCTTCAACAGAACGGACAAGTGCTTCTTGTTTGTCAAACTGCTCTCCGCTGCCGTTTTTATCATCTTTTACGAGCATCTCTGTATGCTCTTTGACTAAGTGTGCAACTTTTCTCTCCGTTAAGGACCATAAATTTGTTTTTGCCTGCTGTTTCAGCTTCTGCAGATGTTTTTTCAGCTGTTCCATGCCGTTTAAAGGATGGTCAGGCTCAGTGACAGACGTAAAGAAAAGCGATTCTTTCGGTATTCCTGCGCCTTCAAGCATATCTTCCACCTGCCTGCGGTACTCTTCAAACTTCGTTTCGGTTTCATCATGCCTATCAATTTGGTTGACGATCAGAAACAAATTCGGAATACGGTCTTTGATGGAGCTGAGAAACAGCATATTTTCTTCTGAATGAACGTGATTATAATGAACGACGTAAAATAAAGCATCAGCCTGATGGAGAACCGAAGCGGCAGATAAAAAGTGCGCTTCGTCCGTCGAATCAATTCCCGGTGTGTCAATGTAGGCCGCATAAGGCTCTGACTCCTTAAAGCCGGCATAGACTTCCACCGTTTCAATTTGCTCACCGTCTTTACAGAATTGCTGCACTTGTTCTTTATCGTAACTTCCTTTAATTTCTGCATAAGCCCCCCCCGTCGTATGAAGCACGACTTTATCTTCACCGTGCCGAATGACAACGAGGTTGGCGCTTGTGGGAATCGGGCTTGTCGGCAGTATGTCTTCACCGAGCAATGTGTTTAATAAAGAGGACTTTCCGGCCGAATAATGCCCGGTAAACGCGATATAAACCTCTTCATCAGCCGCTTTTTTCATAATGGCCGCGAGCTGATCGGCCCGTTTTTCATCCTGATGATCCAAAAATTGTGCGTATAAGGCACCCGTTCTGCTGAAAATCTCCCTGTTATGGCGTTCTTCTTCTGTCATGTGTCTTTACCCCTTTGTGTCTGTCGCATCAAATGACGTTTTTCATTTTTAGAAAGCTCTGAAAAAAACCTCTCCCCCATTTTACACAAGAATGGCTCACTTTTCTTCAGGAAACGCAAAAAAGCCGCCGATATCGGCAGCTGATAAAGAAAAAACACCCGCGGCAGGAAAAACCGCAGATGTTTAAGAAGACATCGATTTATTCGAAACTTTTTTCAATACGAAACCAATTAAAACACTGTATGTACAAACGGCTGCAAATAAAAATAACATTGTCATTTTCGGCACCACCTTGAATGAGAATCATTTTCATATTTACATCTTATCATGAGTGAGAATGATTTTCAATCTCTATTTTGCGGTGTTTTCTTCTAGCGCTTTCTCTTCGGCGCGAATCCTCACAGTGAGCATGCAGGCATTGAGAATCGAAAAGAGAAACAGTGTCCAATACGCTCCGTATAACAGCGGCAGAAAAATAAATTCTAAGATGACGACCGCGTAGTTCGGGTGCTTCATCCACCTGTACGGCCCCTTTCTGACAAGCTCCGCATCCGGCACGACAAGGATTTTCGTATTCCAATACCGCCCTAATGATAATAGCGCCCAATACCTGATCCCCTGTACAAATAAAATAATACATATAATGGCGGCCCACCTTGGAGAAAGCGTTTTTTGAAACGCCGCCACCTCAGCTGTAAGAGAGACGAAAAAGAGCACGTGCATCAGGACGAGAAAGGGATAATGTCCTTCTCCGTATTCGACTGCGCCTTGCTTTTTCACCTTTTGCTCATTGCGCCGGGCCACGATCATCTCCGCAATCCGCTGGGCCGCAAGCAGCATGATAAACAGCCAAAACATTAAGAAGCCCCCTTTTCCCAGCTGAACAGCAAAAGCTCAGACGAAAATCCCGGCCCGAGAGCGCCGATCAGCCCTTTTTCGTTTTCTTTCTGCCGTCCGCGGAGCAACTGTTCTTTTATCACATGAAAAATAGTTGCGGAAGACATGTTCCCGTGTTTTTGCAGCACCTTCCGAGATGCCGCAAGCTGACCGGTGTCCATTGAAAGACTCGTTAAATAGGCGTCAATGACCTTTTTCCCGCCTGGATGGGCAAGAAAGGTTTTAATGTCGTGAGGACTGACACCATATTCAAATAAAAATTCATCAACATTGTCCTTCAGCCACTGTGAAACCAGGGTGGGAATGTCTCTTGAAAAAATGACTTGAAAACCGCTGTCGGTGAATTCCCAGCCCATCACATCTTCCGCATCCGGCATCATCACCGATTGAGTGGCGAATATCCGCGGAAGAAGCGGCTGTTTGACGTCGTTTCGGTTCGCCTTTTCTCCTCCGATTAGTACTGCGGCAATTCCGTCCGCAAACAGAGAAGTTCCGATTAAGTTGCTTTTTGACTTGTCGTTAGGCTGAAACGTTAAGCTGCAGAGTTCAGCCGCGATGACAAGCACGTATGCTTCAGGATACGCGCGGCAGTATTCGTACGCCCTGGACAGGCCGGCCGCTCCGCCCGCGCATCCTAAGCCCCAGATCGGTATCCGTTTTGTTTTCGCAGAAAACGGAAGCTGATTCATCACTTTCGCTTCAATGCTGGGTGTCGAAAGCCCGGTGCTGGAAATAAAAAAGATAGCATCCACTTTTTCATATGGAAAGGGATTTGTTAAACAATCTGGGTTTGTTAAACAATCAAGTGCCGCATCCGCACTGTGCTTGACGGTTTCTTCCGTATACAGCCGGTTTTTTTCTGAAAAACCCCGTGCCGTTTTATACCATTCAATCGGCCGGACAAACTGCCTTGATTCAATTTCGCCGTTTTGAAAGGCTTTTAACAGCCGATCAATATCCTTAAATGAATCGGCAAACATCCCTCTCGCAAAATCCGCCGCCGTTTCTTGCGAGACATGATACTTCGGAATGCTCGTTCCGACAGATAACACATATGCCATGCCCATCACCTCTTTACATAAAGGTTTCCGCTTTTTTCCTGAATGTATGCATAAGTTTGAATCGAGGATTTCACTGACATGCCATTTTAATAGGAAATTGGCCCTTTTGAATAAGAAACTCTTCGACTATACTTAATCCATTCATAAAAAAAGGTTGTGATAGGAATGCTGAAGCCTGTCATTCTTAAAGGATCACTCGTTCAGTTAGAGCCGCTGGCGATTGATCACACTCAGGCACTTTGTGACGCTGGTTCAGAAAATAGGACGACTTACGCTTACACCCATGTTCCTGACGGAATCGAAGAAACAAAGCGTTATATTGAGCGCGCGCTGTCCGATTATGAAAAAGGACTTGCATTGCCTTTTGCAGTACGGAGTCTTGAAACAGACCGAATCATCGGTAGCACGCGGTTTATGGATGTGAAAGTGTTTACGCGGCCGGCGGACGCAGCTCCGGAAGTGTGTGAGATCGGCAGCACATGGTATGCCTCTGCCGTGCAGCGGACCGGTGTCAATACGGAATGTAAACTTCTGATGCTGACGCATGCGTTTGACGTGTGGCAAGCTGTCAGGGTGACGCTGAAAACCGACGTTCGCAACCAGCGCTCACGGACTGCGATTTTGCGGATCGGAGCCCAATTTGAAGGGATCCGCCGCGCACACATTCCGGCTGTCGACGGCGGTCTTAGAGATACCGCCTACTACTCCATCCTTCGGGAGGAATGGCCTTATATCCGGCAAAACCTTTCTGGCCGGCTCAAAGCATATAACTGAAAAACCTGCCGATATATGGCAGGTTTTTTTACATATTCGGATCATATACGTATAAATTGAGATCGATCCGTCCGTCTGACGTGACCGCTACCCCCTCAGCTTCAAGAGACAGCTTCTGTACAGAAAACATCTCTTCGTCTCTCAATCCGATTTCGCCCTTTGCATTGATGACCCTGTGCCAAGGAAGACGATGCTTTTTACTCATGGAGTGAAGAATCCTCACAACCTGCCTCGCTCCCCGCGGACTTCCCGCAAGATCGGCAAGTTGACCATACGTCATCACTTTTCCTTCAGGAATCTGTTTGATAATGGCTACGGCCCGTTCCGTAAATGTCATGCAACTCCTCATTTCGCAAGAGCAGATGATTTTTGAGAAAATCAGCCACTTTCTGATCTTATATTTATAGATGATAATTGCTTCATCATCATACTTATTTCATCTCTGCGTTTAAATAGATTATCTGTTTGTTCACAAAAAATTAACAAAGATAAGCATGTACATATTTAACATAATATGTAATAATACAATTGTATTAAAAAAAGAAAAGGAGTGTTTACAATGAAAATGAAAAAAGCTTTAGCCGGCTCAGCCCTATCACTCGCTTTACTCTGTTCTGCCGCCCCTGCTTTTGCCGCAGGTCCGGCTGATACACCTTCTGCAGAAAGTAAAACGAAGGAAGTATCTGCTTTGGCGACGTTCATACTTAATGGTTCCGGCCCTGATTATCCTACTTCAATTTACCGGAATGGAATCACCTATTATTTAGACAACATCACCTTCCATGGTGCTGATGGCACTTGGACAGCCGTCTACAAAAGCTGATTTTTCATGACGCGGAATGTTTGTTCTAAGCAACAACTAAAAATAATCCGTATGTTACCGTGCCGATAAGAGAATAAATGATTGCTAACATGTACCTAAAAAGTGTCAAAATTAAAAATTGTGACAGATTCTGAATTATCTCTTGCTCTACTTGTATCAGCACCTTCTGCTTTTGCAACTGCTGGACGATATCAACAATTGGTATCTAAAAGGAGTTTCTTTCCGGAACGGAATCTGGTATGGGAATGATGAGCGCTGTTACTAATATGAAGGGGGCTTTGCCCCTTTTTCTAGTTTCACTTCCTTTTATAATTGATCCAACATACAGCACCTAGGTGCGTAATTTCATTTCACCCGATGATCATTATCAGTCGTACTGTTTTCTGCTTTTAGACGCAAAAACACATAATCTAAAATTCTCTCCTGCCATAGGTTTTTTGATCGGATCCTGCAGCACTTTAGTGAATCACATGTCTATCCAAAAGCCGAGCCTCAACTCTTTACGAAGAATCAATCCAGATCCTTCAGAACATTTCTATGGACGCTTGAGTTCCCCAGCTCATGTTAAGGTAACTCTATTCTTGATATATGCTGACGTAAACAAAAGGCCATGGAATGTTTTTCCTCCCCTCTTTAGTTATCAAATGTAAGGGCAATAATTTTTCGTGAGCAAGTACCCCATAAAACCTCTTACTTGCTCTTTTATTTTTGATAAAACACAACCCAGGGTGATAACATGAGATTTGCTTGGGAAGAATTAATTATAATTGTATTCGGAATGATCTTACTGAGAATTTCAGGGAGAAAATCCATTGCACAAATGACCATTGCACAGACAATGGTGATGATTTCAATCGGTACGATTATCGTTCACCCCATTTTAGAAACCAGTGAAAACATTAATCGCTGCGTCTATTCTTTCTAACGCTTTGATTGTGATGGAATGGTTTCAAGTAAAAGTAAACTGGATTGAATTTTTTTAACCGGAAAATCTAAATTCGTTATAGAAGACGGCCAACTCAATATAGAAAACTTAAAGAAGCTGAGACTGACAGCAGATCAACTCGAAATGCGTTTAAGACTTCTTGGCATTTCAAATATAAACACAATTAAATATGCCACTTTAGAAGCTAATGGACAATTAGGCTACGAATTAAAAGATGACTGTAAGCCTTTAACCATCAAAGACCTTAAAAATGTGATCGATCCAAAATGTCATAACAAAGAGCCTCAGCCTCAAAAAGATGATCAAGCCAATCTATTCGAGGAAATCAAAAAACACCAGACTCAGCACTGAATAATTCGCTGATTAGTAAAGCCTTTTGTTATTCAAAACCGAAACCGAATCAGACCGTTAACCGTCATTTTTTACCGAAACCGGTTTACAAGAAACAAAAAAAGCATCTGAAGCAGATGCCTTTTTTCAATCGATATTGCGACGATGAAAAGAGTCGGCAACCCCCGTATTTTCCGAAGAGGTCCTTGTATGCGCCTGAATTTCAGCCGCCTATCCCTACCGCCGGCCTTAGCCATAATGTTAATCAGTTTGTTTTTATAAAATCATTGATTAATTGATCAGTCGTTAATATTGTGGCAAATTCATCATGCAACGTGGCCAGAGATATATTGTGAATAGTCTCTGCATCATAATATGTATCATTTTGGTCTCTCATTCCGAAAGCTGCTGTTGCATCTGAAATCAGGTATGTATCAAATCCTAAATTACCGCTCATCCTTGTGGTTGTTGAAACACAGTGCGGCGTAGTCAAGCCAGTGATTACGACAGTTGTTATATCATTTGCTTTTAAGAGCTCTTCTAGATTAGTCCCAATAAAGCTGCTGTTTACTTTCTTGGTTATAATGACTTCTTTATCCATAGGTTTAACGATTTCCTTTATAGCGACCCCCTCATTTTTTGGATAAAATAAAGAACCAGATTTATCAGAAATATGTTGTATGTATATGACTGTCCATCCTTTTTCTCTCCATAATTTCAGTATTTTGCTGATATTTTCTTCCGCCTTTACGTTATTTCGTTCTCCCCACTTTTTATCATCAAAGGCTTTTTGTACATCCACAATGATTAAAGCTTTTTTCTTTTCTGCCATCAGATAACCTCCTATATTGAAAATTCGTATTTATAACATTTTAAATAAAGATTTTACTTTTGTACAATTGTTTCAGTGTTAAATTTCATATCGCACCTTCCCCGTTGGAAAAGCGCTGGAATAGCTAAAAGCAAGCACTCAAAAGCTGCAGCTCACCAGAAGCCAGCAATATTCAACTCTTTTTCTCTATATACTTATCAATATTCTGAAATAAGCCGCAATAGTGAATGAAAGGACTGCCCCTAACTACATTCACGCTCACAAAATATTAACAAAAAAACCCTTGGTTATTTTTGTATTGTATGTAATAATACAAGTGTATTAAAAAACAAAGGAGTGTTCAAAATGAAATTAAAAAAAGTTTTAACTGGTTCTGCCTTGTCTCTCGCTTTACTCGTTTCCGCTGCCCCTGCTTTTGCATCTAGCCCTGGTCATACAAATAGCGACTCAACTCAAACAAAAATTTCGACACAAGCGACCAAAGATTCTTTTACAATAGATTACCTTCATAGATGGGATATCCCAAATACAACTGTTAAGAATGGTGTTACATATTACCTTAAGAAAGTAGAGATAATCGAAGGGTTCTATCGCGCAACTTTTGAAGGATGGATTAATTAAAAAAAGGGGCTTTCCCTTCTTTTCACTCTCATTTGTAAGGATCCGTGCACAAGATACTCGTTCACGTACATATAGTCCGGGACGGTTTTTCGGCGAAATAAGGCGGATGCCTCATCACTCAATTTGTTTCTTTTCAAACAATGAAACTAATAAAAAAAGAGAATGCCTCGCAAAAAGTTCATCAACTTTCGGAAGCATCCTCGATCTGGATAAAATAAGATGTTATTTTAAAGAAAACGGATAACTAACCCTCTTGAACCCTTGTCACATCAAGGGTTTTTTTCGTTTTAGGAATCATATTATAAATAATATTCAAAAGGACGGCGGTAAAGCTTCCGGCGACGATTCCGTTTGTGGTCAGCAGATTTAAGTAAGACGGCAGGTGCTTAAACATATCGGGAACGACGGTTACACCGAGTCCCAATCCGACCGAACACGCGACAATCAGAAGGTTTTCCTGCTTTTTAAAGTCAATTTGACTGAGCATTTTAATGCCGTAGGAGATGACCATGCCGAACATGGCCACCATCGCGCCTCCCAGTACGGAAGACGGGATGATGGTCGTGAAGGCTGCGATTTTCGGAAAAAGGCCGAACAGCATTAAAAGTGCGCCCGTGACACCGATAACCGCGTTTTTCTTAATTCCCGTCAGCTGCACGAGGCCGACGTTTTGGGAATAAGCCGTGTACGGAAAAGCATTAAAAATGCCGCTGATGAATACCGCCAGGCCTTCCGCACGGTAGCCTTTTGCTAAATCACGTTCAGACAGGCGCCGGTTTGTCAGGTCACCGAGAGCGAAATAGACGCCGGTTGACTCAACAAGGCTGACAATGGCAACGATGGACATCGTAATAATCGGTGCCGCATGAAATGTCGGCATCCCGAAGTAAAACGGTTTAATCATTTGAATTGCGTCAGCATTCGCCACATTGTCAAATTGCACTTTTCCCATAAAATATGCGATGGCCGTCCCGATGACAATGCCGATTAAAATCGAAATGGATTTCAAAAATCCTTTTGTAAACCGATAAAGCAGCACGATGATGACGAGCACCGTAAATCCGAGGGCAAGGTTAGCCGGATCACCGAAATCCTTGCTGCCTTCCCCGCCGGCAATATGATTCATCGCGACCGGCATTAAGGTCATCCCGATAATCGTCACGACAGATCCGGTTACCACAGGCGGGAAAAAGGATACGAGCTTGCCGAAGAAAAACGACAGCAGAATGACAAGCAGACCCGATGCCAAAATGCTTCCGTAAATGGCTGAAATCCCGTACTCCTTACCGATGGAAATAATCGGCGCTACCGCGGTGAACGTACAGCCGAGCACAACGGGCAAGCCGATGCCGAAACATTTATTCCTCCATACTTGAAGCAGCGTAGCCGCCCCGCACATAAAAATGTCAATTGATACGAGATATGTCAGCTGTTCTGCGTTCAGTCCCAATGCCGCTCCTACAATTAAGGGAACGACGACGGCGCCGGCATACATGGCAAGCACGTGCTGAATACCGAGTGAAAGTGTTTTGGCATAGCCGTTTTTCATGAACGGACCTCCTGTACAAATGTCACTTTTCCGTCTTCAAGCGATTGAATTCTCGCCAGTGATTCGACCCGGCATCCTTTTTTCACCAGCTCATCTCTTCCCGGCTGAAATGACTTTTCAATGACGATTCCGATCCCGCAAACCGCTGCGCCTGCTTGTTTTACAATGGATAAAAGTCCTTCTGCCGCCTGTCCGTTCGCTAAAAAGTCGTCAATGATTAACACGCGGTCATCTTTCGACAGATGACTTCCGGAGATTGCAATCTGACTTTCTGTTTTTTTCGTGAAAGAATAGACGGATGCCGTCAGCAGATCATCCGTTAATGTGAGAGACTTCCTTTTTCTCGCAAAGATGACGGGAACGCCGAGTTCAAGGCCGGCCATCACCGCAGGGGCAATGCCCGAAGATTCAATTGTGACGATTTTGGTTATCTCGTCTTTTTCAAAACGGCGCGCAAATTCCCGGCCGATCTGCTGCATGAGAACCGGATCAATTTGATGGTTTAAAAAAGAATCCACTTTCAGCACTTGATCAGAAAGAACAATTCCGTCTTCTGCTATTTTTCGTTTTAATGCTTCCACAATGATTACCCCCGCTTATAAAAAATAAAAAAAGCATTGCCCGCTCTCCAAAAAAAGAGCAAGCAATGCCGAATGATCTACACGCAACGGCCGAATAAAGCCGTCCCATTGCTCACTCATAGTCGGACATTTACGGTGACCGGTAGAAACTTGCGTGCCATATCCACGCGATTATATGAGTGTTCGTATGATATTAATCAAATTATAACAAGATACACTTCTTTTGCATAGTGAAATTTGAATATGTCCGAACTTTTACAAAGAATTGGTTTTCGATTATTCGTGTTTTTGGAATTTTTAGAAAAACACCCGGTGTATACCGGGCGTTTCGTTTATAAATATAAATTTGAATATTTGCCGACGAGATACTCAATGAGATATTGAACGTTCAGCTCTTCTCCCGTTGCATCTTTTATGATGTCAAGCGGCATTTTGCGTCTTCCGTGCTGATGAACCTTTTCTGTCAGCCATTGTTTGATCGGCTCAAAATCGCCCCGTTCTATTAATTGGTCAAATTCAGGCAGATCGTCAAGCATGGTATGCTTCAGCTGTGCCGCATACATATATCCTAGCGCATAGGAAGGGAAATAGCCGAAATCGCCGCCCGCCCAATGTACGTCCTGCAAAATGCCTTTTGCGTCAGATGGCGGCGTAATGCCTAAATAATCATGATATTTTTGATTCCACAATGCAGGCAGTTCTTCCACTGTCACTTCATTGCTGAAAATCGCTTTTTCAATTTCATAACGGATAATAATATGAAGCGGATATGTCAGCTCATCGGCTTCAATTCGGATAAATGTCGGTTTCGCCTCATTTACGGCGCGTACAAAGTCCTCTCTTTTCACATCTTGAAATTGATCAGGCGAAGCCTCAACCATTTTTTCATAATAGGCGGTCCAGAAATGTTGATTTCTGGCGGTAAAGTTTTCATAAAATAATGATTGGGATTCATGAATTCCCATGGATGCACCATCAGATAAGTTCGTTCCGCTCAGCGCTTCGTCAATATTCTGCTCGTAGATCGCATGCCCGCATTCATGAATCGTTCCGAAAATTGCCGTGCGGAAATCGTTTTCGTCATATCTGGTCGTCACCCGCACATCGCCCCGGTTGATTGTCGTCGCAAACGGATGCACCGTCTCGTCCAGGCGGCCGCCGTCAAAATCATACCCGAACTCTTTTAAGAAATACAAGGAGAGGGCTCTTTGTTGTTCTTTCGAAAACGTTTTCGTTATAAAGGAAGTGTCCGGTTTATTGCCGGATTCCGTCACTTTTTTGATAAGCGGAATAATCGCTTCCTTCAATTCAGAAAACAGCTGATCCAGCACCTTTACCGTAACACCCGGTTCGAAAATATCGAGCAATGCGTTGTATGGATGATCTTCATAGCCCCAATACGAAATAAACCGTTTATTAAAATCAATCAGCTTCTCAAGGTACGGAGCAAACATAGAGAAATCAGAGGCCGCCTTTGCATCCTCCCAAGCCGTTTCAGCTTTCGATGTTAAAATGACATATTCTTTATACTCATCTTCAGGAATTTTTTTATTATGATCATAATCTTTTTTCGCAAGTTCCGCCGCTTTCACTGTATCTTCAGAGAGCTCCTCTGCATGCGCGAGAAGGATGTCAATCAGCTCTTTCATCCGGTCGGATGTCTGGATTTGAAAAACGTCAGCCGACAGCTGTCCGATGCTTTCCGCCCGGTCATCAGAGCCTTTTTTTGGGGCTCCCGTTCTTAAGTCCCAATGCATAAGCGCAATGGCTTCTTCATAGTGGGACACCCTTTTTAACAGATCAAAAAACTCTTTTTCATATGTATGTAAATCCATATCCGTTCCCCTCCCTTTTCACTATCAATTACAGGCTAATGGAACGCCGTGATAAAGTCAACTTCCCAGATTTAAAAAAGCCGCAGGATAAGAATCCTGCAGCTGTTGTTTTTATACGATTTTCGGTGTAACAGGCAAAACCTTTTTGACTTCGGCCAAGACCCGTTCACTTTCTCCGCCCGCATAAATGGATATGGTTCCGCTGTCCTGATTAGAACGGATGAGGCGGCCGATTCCCTGCCGGACTCTTAAGAGCATGTACGGCAGATCAACTTCCTCAAACGGATCTTTTTTCGCTCCGTTCCGCTTTGCGGTAAACACGGGATCATGAGGCGGATATGGCAATGCCCAAATGGTCACATTCCGGAGCGAGTCACCGGGAATGTCAAGACCTTCCCATAAGTGGACGGAACAAAGCACGGATTCTTCATCACGCTGGAATTTTTCGACCAGACTGCTGATCTCTTCATCACCTTCGTAGTATATCGGATACGGCAGCTCCCACGCGGCAGCCTGTTCTTTAAATTCCTTCATGTCTTCAAAGGAAGGGAAAAGAACGAGGGTGCGTCCTTCATTCTTCTTAATGGTTTCAATCGTTTCGGCTGTTTTCTGCTCAGACGTCATGTCACCGTGAAGCGCAACAGACATTTGCTCCTCGTAATCGTACGGAGATTCAACGGTGAATGATAAAGGATCACGGATTCCTAGGCTGTCAGCGATATAATCAAATGAACCGCCCTCAGAAAGAGTGGCCGATGAGAAAATATAAGGGATCTTTTTAGAAAAGACCTTTTCTCCCAAAACTTCGGCTACTGTTCTCGGCATAACGACAAACGTTGAGTCTGTATCCCGCGTTTCAAGCCAGCTGATGGCATCCTTTTGATACAGCGACAGCGAATATGCCATTTGTTCGACGTATTCTTCTACAACTGACAGCTCGTACTTATCGATCGTATACATTTCCGATTCAAATACGAGCGCCTCGCCGATTTTATCGAGCAGACGGCACAGTTCGTCAGCCGCACGCTTAACACGCTGGTCGTTTTGGATGTCCAATCGGTGAGAGCCTGCGATTTCCTTCGATTCCTCTGACAGCACATAGAAAAACTCATCGTTTGCGGCAAGGGCATCTTCAATCAGTTCGGCGAATTCCTCTCTGATATCATTTTGAAGCAGACGCTCTAAAAACAGCTCAAGCGTCGACTGCTTCACACGATACGTTAACGCTTTTTGCGCGGCGAATTCCAGCAGATGTCCTTCATCAAACACGACGGCGCTGTGATCCGGCAAAAGCGGCAGCTGTCCTTCCCTTTTGCGTGATTCTTCCGTCCATACATGCTCCATGTAGAAATCATGGGAGCAAACAATCAGATCCGTTGATTTTCTGTAATGATCTCTCGAAAGTGTTAAACCGCATCTATGTCTCATATCACAAGTTAAACAATCTTGGAAGGAATCATAGCTGACGCCTGCCCACTCTTCATTCGTCAAATCAGCGTACTGTTTGCGGTCGCCGTACGGATAAAAGCGCTGCATCGCTTGTGATTCGTGTACGAATGAAGGCAGCGACTCATAAAGATCCAGCCACTTTTCATCATCAGAACGCTGCATCGTTTTCTCAAGCTTTTTCAGACACAGATACTGCTCATGGGATTTGGACAGCCGTGTATCAATCTGCAGATCCAAATGTTCTGTCAGCTTGGAAATGTCGCCTTCTTTTTTGACAAGCTGTTCAATTAACGTTTCATCGGCACATGCGATAATGGCCGGTTTACCCGTATATCTGGCATAGCTGATGGCAAACAGCAGATACACCAGCGTTTTCCCCGTACCGACTCCTGCCTCAGCGAACATGACTTTTTTCTCTTTAAATGCCCGTTCAAGCTGAAACGCCATAAATACCTGCTCATCCCGAAGGTCAAAGCCTTTCTCGGGAAGGATATCGTAAAACACGTCACCAATCCAATTGTTCAATTCTTCGTAAAAATTCTTTTCTTTTGTTAAAGCAAAAGGCAAACGTGATGTTGTCACCCAACTCCAACCCCTAACTATTCGGCATTCAGACCATCTATAATATCATTTAACCCTTTTCAATACAACAAAAAAACTTGGCCTCGCCAAGTTTTTGCCATTATCATTTCCGGTTAATGATATGTGTACATAGGAACGGATGGTCTGTTGAATGTGTATGTTTTACCGCATTTTCAAGTTCTTCCTGTGCGTGTGTCATGGCGGAAGGACCGAACTCCGCTCCGGCTTCCTCCAGCCGGAAAGCAGTTGCGTCTAACGCCTTTTGTATTTTACTGAAGTGCTCGCTGTTCAGCATAAAATAGATCACCTCTCAAATAGAAATAATCATCATTCTATGCCGATGCTTCACTTTCTATACATGCCATTCTGAATGATCCGCACCTGACCTGCACAAACTACAACAGATATTCGATCGAATATCCATCTTCACAAAATTATTCTATCCGGGAGTGATGGTTACATGAGTTATAAAGATCGATTAGATCAGCATTCTGAATTGTTTCATCACAATTGGACGCGGCCGAAACGCTCTAAATCGCAAGTGAACGGCCACACCGAAATGTCCCAGACCAACATTATTTTACGGAGCAACGCAAAAGCGCACCGCTGGTAATGGCAGAATAAAACGTAAAGATGCCGGAGAAGACGCTGTTTCAGGCGTCTTCTCTTTGTTGCGGCTTTTTCCGTTGCGGCCGCACTTTAGCCCAGTACTGATAATAATCCGTTTTGATAAAACCGTTAAAGAGCTTCCGTTTTTTGGTTGCTTTTCTTCCGTAGACCTCTTCAAATTGTTCATTTGACGTCAACATGTAGACAGACCATGTATCAAGAGATTCAAATGCCCGGCCCATTTCTTTATACATCTGCTCGACTTCCCTTTTTTCGCCGAGCCGTTCGCCGTACGGAGGGTTTCCGACGATTACGCCGTATTCGAGTTTCGTCGTAAAATCCTGCACCCGCATTTGCTTGCATTCGATCAGGTCACCGAGTCCCGCTTCTTCTGCGTTTTCTTTGGCGATGTTTACCATCCGGTGATCCACGTCACTGGCAAAGATCTGCAGCGGCTGATCATAGTTCGCCTTTTCTTCCACTTCAAGACGCGCCTTGTCCCACAGTTCTTTTCCGATCCATTCCCAGTCTTCTGAAACAAAATCACGGTTAAAACCGGGAGCAATGTTTTGTCCGATTAAAGCGGCTTCAATGGCGATCGTGCCGGAACCGCAGAACGGATCGACGAACGGACGGTCAGGCGTCCAGTTGGTTAACTGAATTAACGCGGCAGCGAGCGTCTCTTTAATCGGAGCTCCTCCCTGATCAACCCTGTATCCCCGTTTGTGAAGGCCTGTTCCTGATGAATCCAGTGTAAGCACGGCTTTATCTTTTAAAAGGGAAATCTCCACCTTATACTCGGGGCCCGTTTCTTCAATCCATTCATTTTGTTTTCCTGATTGCAGTTTCAGCTTTTCCGCTATCGCCTTTTTGACGATCCGCTGGCAGTCAGGCACACTGGCAAGCAGTGATTTCACGGATTTTCCGATAACGGGGAACTTTGCGTTTTCCGGAATGTACGCGCGCCAGTCAATCGCTTTTGTTTTTTCAAACAGCTCATCAAACGTTTTCGCCTGAAACTCGGCGACCTGTACTTTAATGCGGTCAGCCGTCCGCAGCCATAAGTTAGCGCGGCAGATCGCAAGCGCATCTCCTTCAAAAATGACTTTTCCGTTGTCTACTTTGCATTCATAACCTAAATCACGCACTTCTTTGGCGACGATCGCTTCGATTCCCATCGGCGCCGTCGCTATTAGTGTGTACTTCTTCATCGTATCACCCTGTCTCTTTTAAGCTTTCGTTTCATTCAAGATAAAAGCTCCCCTTTAAAGGAGAGCTCTAATTTGTCATATCAATAATGTTTAACGTTCTGTAAGCCATGTTTTGTTCCGTCGTACTGCAATCGGCTCATCACCTCGTACTCAGGTGGCAATCATCTATCTACAGAAAGTATTCTGTCCTTCTATCTGTTCAGTTCCTTCAAGAAGGTTCCCCTACCAAAATTTGGGTTTCTCGCTCGAGGGGTTTACCGCGTTCCACTCTCACCATTTCTGATGAGACTTCGTCACTGTGGCACTTTCAAGGATACTCAGCCATATCCGGAGACGTAGGCTTTTTTCCTGCCGTCAGCCTATCAAGGCTGCCCTAGCTTATTTCTTCGCTAGGCACGAACACTACGGGCATCTCAGCACCGTGCGAGCATGGACTTTCCTCTACAGATTCAAAGATCTGCAGCGATTACCCGAACGTTAAGAACACTTGTTCATTATAAAGCAACTTGTCTCATTTGACAAGTGCATCTGCCCTATTCGTCATAAAGTTTGCTGCCGAATACATGTTTCTCAAGGTTGGACAGCCTTTTCAGAATGTCAAAGTTGGTCGTATTGGACTGCACCGGCTGTTTTTTGCTTGCTTCTTCAAGCTGTTTTTTCAGCTGCAGATTTTCTTGCTGCAATTCTTCAATTTCTTGATGAAAGGTTTCATAATCCTTAATAATCATATCTAAAAATTTGTCAACGTCTTCTTGTCTGTAACCTCTAACGCCTGTTTTAAATTCTTTTTCCAAAATGTCTTTCGCAGAAAGCTTTACTTTATCAGCAAGCATCTTTTTCACCTCATATCGTGAATCATCATGTTATATTTTATTCAGAAACACGTCCCGTTGTCAAATATTCTCTGACGTGTTATGTAAAGAAATCTTCTTCTTCAACGGCGGCACGGAGATCATCCATCGTAATCGAATAAATCGGATATCCGTCTGTTTCACGGCGTTTTTCTGCCTGCTGCAGCATATATTTCGGCGATCCTTCCATTTCAGGATCATATAAAAGCAAAAGCGCATCTGACTTTTCAATAAAGAACGCGTTTTTCTGCCGGAATTGGAGCGGACTTTCGTACGGCCGATGCGTCAGGCTCTCCTCATAATCTGCCTGAGCAAGCACCGCTTCATACATTTCTTTATTCGGTTCCTTCCACTTTTCCTCCTGACCGTAGAAAGGCGTGATAACGGCAACCTTTAATTCCGGATACTCTTCTCTGAGATCGTACGCCGTTTCTGCCGCCCAAAGCTCAGTCCCCAGCTGTCCGGATATGAGAATCCATTCCAAGCCTTCGTCAATAAAGCTTCTGAGTCTCGTTTCTATCGCCTTTTTTATATAAACAAGCGCCCGGTCATCCTGTTTAAAAATCCCGAGTTCAAACGGCTTGTATCCTGTTACGGCTAATACTTTCAATTGATCACCTGCTTAAAAAATGGGGCTCCCCATCGGGCCCCATTTTGATTTGCTGATATCCTAACCGATCTTGCTTAAGCGTTCAATACTAATGATCGCAGCAAGGGCTTCCGCACTGAAAATGCTGGTGAGTTGTCGGGTCAACATTTGAAAAAGTGTGCGGATAGTAATGAACGTGCTCAAAGTTGTGGTGATTTACGTTAGTTGTATGTTGCGGATGAATATGCGGCACAACCGTGTTAGAAAAGCAATGGTGTTCACAGCAATGAGTCGGATGGACAATCGGCGGCATCACGTTTGGTCTGCAACAATGATGATGAAACATGCTAAATCCCCTCTCCATTAACTTTTATTACACTGTTAGGTTATGAAGAAAAGAGGGTGCATGTTCTAATTCAATCACCCAATTTAAAAGTGTGTCAGCAAACTGTCTTTAAAATTCGAAAATACAAACGCAATCAAAAAAACCACGACAAAGAACAAGTAAAAAACACCTTTATACATACCAACTCTCCCCTATAAATAACTAACGCTATTTTACAAGATGCGGCACCATTCTACAACAAAATCGATGCGGATTCAGAAAAAAATATTTTTGGCGAAACAGCTCGGCTTTTGCGCTTTCCCGGGCAATATTTCAAGAAGAATATTTCCTCTTAAGCCGGGCAATTCTCACATGGAGCTTCTCGGCTTCTTTTTCCGAAATTTCCCCGTCTTCTGCCGCCTGCCGCGCGGCCTGCAAGGCTTTTTTGTAATCTTTTGCGTGATGCTCAAAATAGATCGCCAGCTCTACCGCTGATTGGTGTCTGCATATGTGAAGATCAGAGCCCGTCAGTTTCTCCCAAAGGGGCACGGCGTCTTGCCTGCGGTTTTGTTTTTTATAAAGCATTGCTAAGTCAAAAAGGGCCCGATCCGAATCTTCAAAGGCTTTGCCTTGCAGCGCTTCCAGCTGTGAAACAGCCCGATCGGTTTCTTTATGAGCGATAAACCATTTCGCCATGGCGTATGCTTCCTGACGTTCTGACGTCTGATCAGAAGATGCAAAAATCTTTTTTGACATATGGATGTAAAGAGCGATGAGGGAAAGCACATCTTGTTCATTATGCGAGAGCACTCCCTTTAAAAGAGCCGGGTCCTCCGCCTTTAAAAATTGAAAATACAGCATCGGCGCCAAATAACCAGGGGTGTCTTCGTCCCTTTTAAAAGCAAGCTCTTCATTTTCAACCGCCGAAAGCGATACACGCTCTAATTTATGTTTCCAAAGCCGTCTCGCCCCGTGCAGAAGATCAAAGTGTCCGAAGTCAGGAAGTTTCGGAAGCCTGTCCCGCAGCAATGTATGCCTAGTTTTTACCTGCGGCCAGTCAAAGGCTTTTCCGTTATACGTAACAAGAGACGTAATGTCAACCTCACTTAAAAAGCTTTTGTAAAGAGCCGTCTCGTTTCCCGGTTTAGGAAGCAGATGCTGTTTAACCGCGACACGGTCTTCATACACTCTTGCATGACCGAGCAAAAAAATCATATTGCCGGCCCCGCCGCCGAGGCCGGTCGTTTCAGTATCAAAGAAGAACAGCTGGCTTTTTTCGTATCCTTCTGCTGATAAAGTATGCGTCAAACCGCCTTTATTCCATAATGCCATGACGTCATCAAGTTCACTGAAGCTGTACCGTCCGTGGCGGTGCGAAAGCGGATAGACGGTTTCGCGGATAAGACAGTATTCATCCTCAAAAAAGAAAGGCTTCACTCCGAATGCCTCCCATTCTTCTCTAAATGGGACTTGAATATCCGAGACCGAAAGTTGTGAAGCTGCCGGCTTTTTTTCAGCTTCCGGCACATTCAGGTGGTTTTTCATCCGCTTTAATTTATTTTTCAAGGACATCTTTCGTCCCCCTTTTCTTTTACACGTAATTCAAGAGCCGGAGTATCGCTTTCTTTGCATCTATTCCTTCTATTTCGGAGCCGATGCAGGAAGGACATCCGTCTTGACATGGACATTGTCTGATCAGGCGCTCAGCCCCTTCATTGATTTCATCAAATCGCTTATATACTTCATCGGCAAGTCCGATTCCGCCCGGATAATGATCATACAGAAAGATTGTCGGAAGTCCGGTATGTGCGGCTTTGATTTGCGGCACGACATGCACGTCATTTCGGTCGCACATGACGTATACAGGCACGATATGCTGCAGGACGTGGGCAATGCCTAAAAGCAGCTGTTCAAGCGTTTTTTCGCCGATCTCCGAATCCGTCTCTTTCAATTCAAGCCAGGCAGCACTGGTATGCAGTTCTTCTTCTGGAAGATGAATCGGCCCTGATCCTATATTTTCAAATGTCGTCATTTTAATTTTTTTAAATATTGTCGGAAGTGCGTTCACGGTTACATCGCCGAAATGTAAGGCCGTTTTCTTTCTGCTGTCCGTTCTGTCAATGTCCAGCACTTTCAGCTGCACCGCTAAATTGGCATCTGTATAATATTCGACATCGACCTTTCGCACGTACGCTTTTTTATGATCCCAATCAAGCTTTTCAACCTGATACTGCACCCCTTCATGAAGATAAATCGCTTCATCATGAAGAAGCGTCATCGCGCTGAAGCGGTCCATTTCTCCGATGATTTTTACATCAGCCGTCTCTGACCGGTCAACGATGACCACGTTTTCCTGTGACGCCGAACGGAGACTGATGTTGGAGGCGGGAAAAGATTCGCTCGCCCAGTGATAGCGTTCGCGGTTTTCGTGAAGCACCCCTTCTTCTTCTAAATACTCGAGAATATCTCTTGCATCATTTTCTCCGAATGTTTCATCGGCTCTGAAAGGCAGCTCATATGCGGCGCATTTCAGGTGATCGACCAGTATAATGAGATTATCGGGATTAATCCTTGCAGATTCAGGCGAGCGTTTAAAGAAATAATCAGGATGGCGCACAATATATTGGTCAATCGGATCAGAGTTCGCCACCATCACGATAAGCGCCTCTCCCTGCCGCCGCCCGGCCCGGCCCGCCTGCTGCCATGCGCTCGCGACACTGCCCGGGTACCCCGTCATCACGCAGACCTGAAGCTGGCCGATATCAACGCCGAGCTCCAGCGCGTTTGTGCTGACAACGCCGAGAATGCTGCCGTCTCTTAACCCCCGCTCTATTTCTCTTCTTTCTTTCGGAAGATATCCGCCGCGATAACCTCTGACAGACTTCGCGCCGATTTCTTTTTTTACGATCTCCTGAATGTGGCTTAAAATAATTTCAACCCGGACACGGCTTCTGGCAAAAACAATCGTCTGGATCTTATTTTTTAAAAAAGTTTTGGCAAGTTCGTTCACTTCCACGGTGGCGCTTTTTCGAATATGCAGCGGTTTATTTACAATCGGAGGATTGTAAAAAGCAAAGTGCTTTCTTCCGGCCGGGGCGCCGTTATCGTCAATCAGGCGCACTGATTTTCCCGTCAGCTGCTCCGCCAATTCCCTCGGATTGGCGATTGTGGCGGATGTGCAGATAAATGCCGGCTTGCTTCCGTAAAAAGCGCAGATTCTCATTAAACGGCGGATGACGTTCGCCACATGGCTGCCGAATACGCCCCGGTACGTATGTAATTCATCAATGACGATATATTTCAGGTTTTCAAACAGACTCACCCATTTTGTATGGTGAGGAAGAATGGCTGAATGAAGCATATCAGGGTTTGTGATCACAATATGCCCGGCTTTTCTGACTTTCTGCCTGATGGCCGGTGACGTATCTCCGTCATAGGTAAAGCTTTTAATGTCCATGCCCGTCTCGTCTATGATTTCGTTCAGCTCGCTTTTTTGATCCTGCGCGAGCGCCTTAGTCGGAAATAAATAAAGCGCGCGGCTTGAGGCATCTTCCGCGATAGACTGAAGAACCGGAAGATTATAGCACAGTGTTTTTCCGGAGGCCGTCGGTGTGACAGCCACAATGCTTTCTCCGTTTTGAACCGTCTGAAAAGCGGAGTATTGATGTGTAAAGAGCCGCTCGATCCCCCTCTTTTCGAGAGCCGCCCGAATTTTCGGATCTACTTGCTCCGGCATCGGCATGGTTTTCGCCTCCCGCGGTTCCTCTTCATGCCAATGCACAATATTTTCATGATTTTTTAATTCCTGTATCAGTTCGCTCAATGATTTTTTCTTCATCGTTCACACCTCTTTATGAGGTACAGTTTACCGAATATTTGTTTGCCTGGCTAGATGAAAATCCTGTACAAGAAAAAAAGCAGGGAATCAGCCCCTGCCTACTTCATTTTTATCGTAAAAAGCTCTGTTTGTCCTTTTTTCGCTTCGTTTGCGCCTGCAAATTGCAAAGGTTCTGCGGCATCGCCATTCATAATCACCATAGGGATGACGGTGCTGCTTGCTTTTTCTTTTATTAAATCCAGCCGGCACGTTAAAAGCAGATCGCCTGTTTTCACTTTGTCTCCTTCTTTTACATGCGCTTCAAAGCCTTCGCCGTTCATATTGACGGTATCCAAACCGACATGTATCAAAAGTTCCGCTCCGGAAAGGGTGCGGATGCCGACAGCATGTTTTGTATGGAACAGCTGAATCACTTCTCCCTCAACCGGTGAAACAATGTCTCCGTTTGCAGGCTCGACGGCGATCCCGTCCCCCATCATTTTTTGTGAAAATACGGGATCCGGCACTGAAGCCAAATCCATCACCGCTCCGTCAGCCGGAGAAAAAATCACTTCCTCGGCCGGCTTTTTCCGGCTGTCTCCCAATCCGAATAATTTTTTCAGCAATGTGTTGTGCTCCCCTTCCTAAATGTGAATCCGTTACCAGTTTATTCTCCACTATTTAACCATACTTTCTTTTTTCCTTCAATTCTTAACCATACGGCATAACATCGCATAGTCTGTTTGTAAAAAGGCGGTGGTCATATGGATCAATCACAAAACGATAAACTTGATCGGCAAAGTAATGAGGACATCATCAGCCATGCGATGGACCAATTTTTTCACTCAGGTCCCTTCGCAGAATTGATGCAGGGTTTTCAGCACCTTGTCAATTCGGCTTTTACTGAAGCGCAAGTGACGATTGACGTCAGAGAAGAGCCGAGGGGCCTCGCGGTTGATATCAGCGTTCCCGAGACATTCCGTGACGGTGATATGCTGGTGGAAACGAAGGGGTGCTACCTTCACGTTACAATCCGCTACGATCATAAACAGGCTCATTCATCCCATGTGTCTTCAAGCATGACAAGAACCGTTGTCCTCCCGTATAAGGTGAGTGAAGAAGATATGGAAACATCCTGGAATGAACAGACGCTTACCCTCTTTTTCCCTAAAAAATAAGCATGAATGATGGATATCATTCATGCTTTTTATTTGAAGATACTGGTGAAGCCTTTCACCAGCGATCCGACCTGATTTACGGCGCTTACCATCTGCCCCGTTGTATCTATCATTTTATTAAAGTCAAACTGTCCGTTCGTTTTTTTAAACTGGGAGAGTATGCCTGAGAATTGGGAAGACTGCTGCTGATTCGGTCTGGGAACGGGGTAAGGATTCACAAACCCCGGCTGCCCCCCGGGCATGGCTGCCTGAGGAGGAGGGGGAGCAAACGGCTGCTGCATATGACCGTATTCCTGATTCGGATAAAATTGCTGCGGGTACTGCCCTTGCTGATGATATGGCGGCTGCTGCAATGGCTGTATCTGCTGCGGATACGGCTGCTGTAATGGCTGTATCTGCTGCGGGTAGAAATATCCCGCCGGCTGCTGGTACATATTTTGATATGGCTCTGCTCTCCATTGCATACGACATTCCCCCTTGTCTCTCACTAAGTTTCTGCTATATATGTATGAATTCCGCCGTGGTTATGTGCTTTCGGTGATTCTGATTTTTGTCAAATGCTGTCGAAAGTCTTAATTTTTTAAAAACAGAAAAAAGTCGAATCGTTATGTTACCATAATCTCAACATACATGAGAGGGGATGCACCATTATGAACGTATCATACTTAAGAAAGCGTTTTGCTGAAGTGAAAAAATATGAAACAGATTGTGCAGATAAACTGATGGACTTTGCAAAATTCCTCTATATTCAAGGCCATCTCACCGCAACCGAATTTCGAAACAGTATGAAGGTTCTCGAAGCAAGTGGAGCAGAAAACCCGGCGTATGAATAACATACCCGACCCCTTTATATAAAAGAAGGCAGCCGTTTTCAGCTGCCTTCTTTTTCAATTTCATCCCTCAATATACGAAGCGTATATAAAACAGATTCAGTTAAATCCCTGTATCTTTTTTTATGAATATGATGAACATATGATTGGAGCATCAGCTCTCCGAAATTTTCTGTAACGGCCTGAATTTGTGCGTGATGAACGTATTTCGGACGGTTTTCCTGAATAAACGCAAGCGCTGCTTCTGTCCAAAGCGCGCAAAGCCGGTCTCTTTTTTCAACATCGGGTTTAATAATCTCAAAAAAATCATATGAACGGCCTGACTCTTTTCCATCCTGATACCTTTTTTCGGCTTCCAGAACCGCCTCTATCATTTGTTCTGTCAGCTCCAATAACGACTGTGTCTGCAAACGGACTCACCTCAGTACATATGGTACCAAAGTTTTTGCATAAAATCAGCTGATCCGGCAGGCTCTCGGCAAATCCTTTTTACGCCGGTCAGTCAAAAACAGGTCATCAATACAAACATGAAGCTCCCGCGCCTCTTCCTCAAGGCGGGAAAGTTTCTCCTGTCTGATTTCTTCAGCTTCCGCCTGACAGGATCTGACTGCTTGGGTAAGCGTCTTTTCAGCAGCAGAAATCCGGAATTCGATATCAGAAAGCAGACGGAGAATATCAGCCTTGCTCGTGTAAACAGACATTCATGTTCCTCCCTTTTATCACTTGCGTCTCTTACGAATATAATTCTCGTTTTCATACCGCTCTCCTCTGCACATGACAAAACTAGAAGCAGTTCGGCAAACAAACAGAGATTATCCTAAAAGGCGTGCCTTTCGACAAAAAAGTGCCGCAAACTTTGTATGAACCGGCACGTTAATGCAAACGATACAGTTGAGGAGGTGCCGTATGAAAACGAGACCGAAAAATGCAGGTAAACAGCAAAAAACCGAAGCAAAAACGACTGATACGCTTGATAAAAAATTAGGCGGCCCAAACCGCCCTTCCACGTAACACATCAGCAGCCCGAAACCCCAGCGAACGGTTTCGGGCTTTTTCATTTCTTCAGCCACTCTTTAACCGCGAAGAGCGCATGGAGCTCCCGTCTTTTCTGGAAGTACCAGTCCGTCAGTTCAAGCTGTTTCGGCATTTTCTCCTGTAAGAAAGCCCCTTTTCTTAACCTTTTTTGAAACCAATCCGCCCTTTCGCCGTCTAATGGGTGGGCAACAATGGGATAGGTTGTCCTCAGCATCGGTGATGTTCTTTTTTTGATGCCGATCATTTTCTCCATATCAAAGCGTGAACCGGTATGAGGAACGGTATCAAGAAAACGGTAAAAAGAAGCGTGAAGATCAGGGCTGAACAGAAGGCGGGCCAGCTGTTTTCCGAGCGTAATTCTCTCTTCGGTTTTTGAAAACCGTTTGACGGAAATTCCGTATAAATGTCCGTCAATTGAAGGGAATATCACCGTATTAAAGTGAAACCAATCACTTAAATAAAAAGGAATCGTGCCAAAAACATTCTTTTTAAACGAAGGATTTTGTATAATAGGTGCTTGGATAGTGTTTTGTTCATTTATAATAAGAGCATACATGAGCCGTTCCGTATCTCCGTCACGCCAAAAGCGAAACCACTCTTCCTGCATAAAAGCCGAGACGCGGAAATGAGGAAGATGACGGAAAAGAGGTTCGCCGATTTGTTTTGACCACTGGTAGACCAGAAGCTGAGGATAGGCATCAGAAAAAATCAGCCAATTCGCCCTTTCATACGAAAGGAAAAACCAGTTTTTCTGACTGCTGTCAAGGCCCTCCTGATAAAGGACGCCTCTTAAATCAGTCATCGACCAGCCCGCATTGCGGGACACAAAGGATGCCAAAAGCGGCCACTTGATCTCAGGATGGCGGTCATAATATGCTTTATAGGCATTCGTCCGGGAAATATTATCGGCATTTTTTATTTTCGTCTCTTTTTCGATCAGGCGAAGAATGGCGGTTACGGTCTGTCGTTTATGCACGTTCATTCACTTCCGTCACTATTAGTTTGATAAGGAGGATGGAAAAAGTGATTCGGTACCCGAATGGAAAAACTTTTCAGCCGAACAAAACGGTTTCATCCCAAAACAGCCAGAAACGGTCCCATTCATACAGTAATCGCGGCATGACCCTCGAAGACGACCTGAATGAAACGAATAAGTATTATCTGGCTAACCAAATTGCTGTCATTCACAAAAAGCCGACACCCGTCCAGATTGTAAACGTCCACTATCCGAAAAGAAGCGCCGCAGTCATTAAGGAAGCTTATTTTAAACAGTCTTCCACAACTGACTACAACGGCATTTATAAAGGACGCTACATTGATTTTGAGGCAAAAGAAACAAAAAACAAAACGGCATTTCCCCTGCAGAATTTTCATGATCATCAGATTGAGCATATGAAGCAGGTGGTCAGGCAAGACGGCATTTGTTTTGTTATTATATCCGCTTTCGGAAAGGTTTATTTCCTCGAAGCCGACAAGCTGTTTGTCTTTTGGGAGAGAAAGGAGAACAATGGCAGAAAATCGATTCGCAAAGACGAATTAGAAGATGCTTCCTTTCCGATTTCTCTTGGATACTCACCGAGAATTGATTATATTAGTATTATTGAACAGCTTTATTTTTCGCAGGAACAGTAGACTGAGCGAAAGGTTGATAAACGAAAGGTTGAGATGTTATGTCAGATCAATTTACGAGCCGTGAAGAACGCCGTAAGGCAAGGCAGACGAAAAGCACTAAGCCCTCTTCACCGAAAAAAGGCAAGAAACAGCGTAAAGGCGGTTTATTCAAAAAGATTGTACTGTCCTTGGTTATTCTGTTTGTCCTTGGCATAGTCGGCGGAGCGGCGGCATTTGCCGTTTTGGTTTCCGGCGCGCCGTCTTTGGACGAAGCCAAGCTGAAAACGCCTTACTCTTCAACGATTTACGATAAAAACGGCAAAGAAATCGCGGAAGTGGGCGGTGAAAAACGAACCTACGTCGCGATTAAGGATATACCCGATGTTGTGAAAGAAGCATTTATCGCAACTGAAGACGCCCGTTTTTATAAGCACCACGGTATAGACCCGATCCGGATCGGAGGCGCCTTGGTCGCCAACTTTACGGATGGATTCGGTTCAGAGGGAGGAAGCACAATCACCCAGCAGGTTGTGAAAAACTCGCTTTTGACCCATCAGAAAACGATTAAACGGAAAGCACAGGAAGTGTGGCTTTCACTGCAGCTGGAGCGCCATTATTCTAAAGATGAAATCTTAGAAATGTATTTAAACAGAATTTATTTCTCACCGCGTGCCTACGGCGTCGGTAAAGCCGCTGAAGAATTCTTCGGCGTAAAAGATTTGAGCAAGCTTACGGTTGAACAGGCGGCGACGCTTGCCGGAATGCCGCAAAGCCCGACCGGATATAACCCGGTTAAAAATCCGAAGGCTTCCGAAAAACGCCGAAACATTGTTCTCAGCTTAATGGAAAAACAAGGATTCATTTCAAATTCTGACTACCAAAAAGCAAAGAAAGTGTCCATGAAAGATGAAGGCGTCGTCAGCCAAAAGGAATACGATAAAAAGGACACAAATAAATACAGCGCTTTTGTCGAAGAAGTTATGAAAGAAATTGAGACAAAAGAAAAGAAAGACGTCGATATTTCAACTGACGGATTGAAAATTTACACGACTCTTGATACGAAAGCACAAGATTATCTTGATCAATTGATGAACGGAGATACAGCCGGCTTTTCGGAAGGCATGCAGGGCGGCGTCACTCTCCTTGATACGACAAACGGAGAAATCCGCGCTATCGGAGCAGGACGGAACAGAACTACCGGGGGATTCAATTATGCAACACAAGGTAAAACCCAGCCCGGTTCAACGATAAAACCGATTCTTGATTACGGCCCGGTCATTGAAAATAAAAAATGGTCGACGTATGAGCAGATTGACGACTCAGCTTATACGTACTCTGACGGCACTCCGATTCACGACTACGACAATAAATACAGAAATATGATATCAATGCGAGAGGCTCTCTCAGACTCGCGTAATATTCCGGCTCTGAAAGCATATCAAGCAGCCGGTAAAGATAATGCCGTCGACTTCGCAAATGACTTAGGACTAGGATTAAACAAAGAGAGTGTAACCGAATCTTATTCGATCGGAGGATTTGGTGAGGATAACCGCGGTGTATCTACTATGACAATGGCGGGCGCCTACAGTGCGTTCGGAAATAACGGAACGTACAATGAACCGCACGCGGTCACATCGATTGAATTTAATGACGGCACTAAGCTTGATTTAACACCGAAACCGAAAAGTGCTATGAGCGATTACACGGCATTCATGATTACCGATATGCTCAAAACAGTCGTGCAGTCAGGAACAGGCAGACTAGCTCAGGTGCCGAACGTGGAAGTCGCCGGTAAAACGGGTACGACCAACTTTACTAAAGAGGATATTCAAAAATATAATATCGCACAAGGCGGAGTCCCAGACTCCTGGTTTGTCGGATACACCCCTCAATATACAGCAGCGGTTTGGACCGGAGTTGAGTCTGGCAACAAAGCAGGCAAGAAATCACTGTCTTCTGCTGACCAGCAAGTCGCAAAACGGATTTTCCAAAAGCTGATCTCTTACGTTGATAACGGTAAAGGAAGCTTCAAGCAGCCTGACAGCGTCGTAAAAGAAACAGTTGAGAAAGGCTCGAATCCTGCCGCTTTAGCCGGACCAAATACACCGGATGATAAAAAAGTGACGGAGTACTTCGTGAAAGGAACGCAGCCAACTGCCGTTTCTAAAACGTACACGAAAGAAAAAGCCGATAAACCGTCAGGATTGCAAGTGAAATACGACAAAGATAAAAAATCATTAACTTTAAGCTGGAATTATGACGGTGATGCAACATTCAATGTCAAACAATCCGTTGACGGCGGAAGCTACAGTGACATTCAAAACAGTTCAGCAAAAGAAGCCGTCGTCTCAGATGTCACACCAGGCTCCACATACAGCTTCCAGGTGACAGCGGAAAACGATGACGGAAAAAGCGATACGGCATCAGCTTCTTTCAAAGTCCCGAAAGATGAAGAAGACGATGCGGATAAAGATAAAGCGACTGACGATGAGCAGAAGTCTGATGAAGACAAAGACAAGACGCAAACCGATGATTCAAACACAGATGACAATCAGACAGATACGTCTGACGGATCGGATCAAACACCAACTGATGACCCCGATAAAAATCAGGATCAATCCGATAAGGATCAAACAGATAACAACAATCAGAATCAGCCCGGTAACGGGACCGATAACAACGGACAGCAAGATAACGGCTCTGATAATGATTCCGATTCCGGTTCAGACGGCTCAAATAAACCTGACAGCGGTCAAACGGACAAAAACCAAGACTCATCTTCAAATATCAACGGGCAGTCCAATTCGTCAACCATCCAGTCAAATTCCGCTCATTAGCGGACGAAATCCTTCACCTCAAACAGGTGAAGGATTTTTTTTATACAAAAAAACCTCCTTATGAGGGACTGACCCCATAATATGAGACAAACAAAAAACACCTTCAAGTTTGAAAACGGATCGTTGTTATCCGAAATTAGACTTGGAGGTGTTTTTCTATGAGGGCAAGAGTGAGTTATCCGGTTGAAGTCAAACAGAAGGCTGTAGAAATGAGATTGGCGGGCGTGCCTGTGAAGGAGATCATGCAGGAATTGAATATAAAGAATAAGACGCAGGTGCAGACATGGGTCAGGTGGTATAAAGCTGGGGACACACATCGATTCGAACAACCTGTCGGAAAGCAATATTCTTATGGAAAAGGTCCAGAGTATTCTTCCGAATTAGAGAAACTGCAGGCAGAAAATCGTTATCTGAGACAACAGAATGAAGTGTTAAAAAAGTACAACGAATTGGAAAGGAAGCTGATAGCGAAACGCCAGTCGAGCTTGTAGAAGCATTGCGCAGCACAATGACCATAAAGGATATCTGTATTCATTTAGGTATCTCACGAGCATCTTATTATCGTTGGAAGAAGAATCTGATGAAAGATAACCCTAAATACCATTTAGAAAAACAAATCGGCACGTTGTGCCGAGAACACAAGTATCGATATGGCTATCGGAAAATCACAGCCATATTAAAAAAGGGAATGCGTATGAATCATAAAACGGTTCAGCGCATTATGCAGAAGAATCAGTGGCAATGCCGGGTTAAGGTGAAAAAGCGCAAGAAGAATGGGCAGCCATATGCCGTGGCCGAGAATATATTGGATCGGAACTTTCAGTCTGATCGCCCTCTGGAAAAGCTAGTAACGGATATCACATATTTGCCTTATGGGCAGAAACAATTGTATCTTTCCAGTATATTGGATTTATACAATGGAGAAGTGATTGCTTTTACGATTGGCGATAGACAGGACACAGACTTTGTCTTACACACACTTGATCAGCTGCCCGCACTGCCAGAGAACTGTGTGTTACATAGTGACCAAGGTTCTGTTTATACATCTTATGAGTATCAGAAAGCTGTTAAAACAAAAGGCATTACCATGAGCATGTCCCGCAAAGGGACGCCCGCTGATAATGCCTCCATCGAATCGTTTCATTCCTCACTAAAGTCTGAAACGTTCTACCTCGACAGGTTGGAAAGCACTACGACGACCATCGTAGAACAAACTGTCGAAACCTATATACACTATTATAACAACATTCGTATTCAAACGAAACTAAACAACCAGCCGCCGGTCACATACCGACAGCTGGCTGCTTAAAGGTGTTTTGATCCCTGTCTCAAAAACGGGGGTCAGTCCCATGAGAAAAGGAGGTTTTTAACCTTTGTTCATGGCTTCATATTTATGATATTGTTTCTTCATCTCCGTCATCAATTCATCAAGCTGAATAAACGAGTGAAATTGAGTCGGTTTTGTTAAAATAAACGCCATTCGCTCCGCCCAATTGATCGGTTCGGCGGGAAAATGCTTTGTTTCAAGCACAGACCAATCGAGTGATGTGACCCGCTCCCCTGCCGTCCAGTGAAAAGCGGCAATCAGACAGGCAATCCCCTTCAGCATGTCATTTTGATCACATCTCGATTTTCTTGTTTGAAAAACGGGAAGCAACGTTTCTTTCGTTTCATTCCAAATCTGAAACAGAAACGGGACATATTCGCCCCTTTCCCTCCATGGCTGCACTGTTGGCTGACCGCTGAAATCCATATACAGCGGATGGCGGCGCAACGCCGTTTTGACCTCGAGGCTTTCCAAGTCCGTAAGGCTGCGTAGGTATGTTTCATAGCCTGCCAGAATGTCAATCGCCGTCACCGTTTCACCAGCCCTTTTTTGTCACGCTTCTGCCCTTCTCTGCACAGCGGAAGCAAAGGACATTCCGCACAGCGGGGAGATTGCGCTTTACAATGATACCTGCCGAAAAATATTAATCTGTGATGCGTAACAGACCAATCCTCTTTCGGCACTTTTTTCATTAATGTTTTCTCTACTTCCAAAACAGAGTCCTTCCAGCGGCAGATACCGAGCCGTTTAGAGACCCGCTCCACATGAGTGTCTACTGCGATCGCAGGTACGCCGAAAGCAACAGACACGACCACATTTGCCGTTTTCCGTCCGACACCCGGCAGATTCACAAGCTCATCCCGGTCTTTCGGCACTTCTCCGCCGTACTCTTCGATGATCATTTTGCTCAGCTTTTGAATATTTTTGGCTTTATTACGGTACAGGCCGATTGATTTAATATCCTGCTGGAGTTCTTCCAGCGATACGGCAAGATAATCTTCGGGCCGTTTATATTTTTGAAATAGCGTTTTTGTCACTCTGTTGACGAGAGCATCCGTACATTGCGCGGATAATGCGACTGCCACAACCAATTCGAAAGGATTTGAATGGACAAGTTCACATTCTGCGTGCGGAAACATATCGCCGATTTTTTCAAGACAATATTCAATCTGCTTTAAATTTAACACGTTTCTCCCCTTCTCATGTTATTGTTCCAGCCAATTGTAAAAAGGCACCTGCCTCGTATACTCTTTTTGCGGATCATTTTGTTTCGTTTGAACACGCCGGAATTTTTGGCTGTGCGCCTTCGCCTGCTCAACCGTTTTGAAGCCGTTCTTTTTCCATTCAAATAAAATCCGGTCAATATAGCGAAAACTGAGTTTCCCCGATAAAACGGCTTCTTTTAAGGCGTGTTTAATCAGAATCGCATCATGCTGATCCTGGTCCTGCCATATGGCCAGCGTCTCGCATTCAAGCGGCGACAGCGGTCTTCCGAACTCTTCTTCAAAGATGGTATACAGGCTTTTTTGTTCTTTTTCTGACGTTCTTTCCTGCGTTTCATTTTGAGAATGCTGCATGTAATCATACAGCTTCGCCCATAACGGCTGCAGAGAATATTTTTCAAACTTTATGCCGTTATGGTCTTCACATTCTTCAATAAACAGAAAACCTTTTTGAATAAACATTCTCAGGCAGCTTGTACATTCTTCAGCAGAGATGGACATGCCTGACTGAAGTTCAAACGGCGTCGGAAAATAAGAGCCCTTTTCCAAATGCATTTTAATTTTCAAAAGCAGGATCAATTCGGTTTCATTCAGCTCGAGCTGCCGGTAATGTGTCAGCAGCAGGTTGGGAATGCTTGAAATGCCGAGTTCCTGCATATCTATAAATTGCTGTTTTTTCATCCTTACACCTCTTACTGTAAAAGGTTATCTCCGGGAGCTTTCCCCTTTACTTAGAAAAAGTCTCCCTTGCAGGAGACTTCGTTTTTTAAAACTATTACGGATACAGACGGTTCAGAAGTCTCGGGAACGGAATCGTTTCACGCACGTGAGGCGCTCCGCTGATCCAAGCCACTGTCCGCTCAAGTCCGAGGCCGAAGCCGGAGTGCGGAACAGAACCATATTGTCTGAGTTCAGCATACCATTTGTAAGCATCTGAATCCAGACCGTGTTCTTTTAATCTTTCTTCCAATAAATCCATATCATGAACGCGCTCTGAACCGCCGATGATTTCCCCGTAGCCTTCCGGAGCGATTAAGTCGGCACATAACACGACATCGTCACGATCTTTGGCAGGCTGCATATAAAACGGTTTTAATGACGTCGGATAATGAGTGATAAACACCGGTTTGTCATAGCTTTCTGCGATCGCTGTTTCATGCGGCGCACCGAAGTCATCTCCCCACTCAATATCGTCAAAGCCTTTTTCTTTCAGGAATTCGATCGCTTTATCGTACGTAATGCGCGGGAATGGCGCTTTGATTTGTTCAAGCTTCGATGTGTCTCTACCTAATGTGTTCAGCTCGATCTTACAATGTTCCAGCACACTTTGTACGATGTATGCAACATAATTCTCCTGAACTTCAAGGTTTTCTTCAAATTCAACAAATGCCATTTCAGGCTCAATCATCCAGAATTCGATGAGATGGCGTTTCGTTTTCGATTTTTCCGCTCTGAACGTCGGTCCGAAAGAGAATACTTTTCCGAGCGCCATTGCAGCTGCTTCCATATACAGCTGGCCGCTTTGAGACAAGAAGGCGTCTTCATCAAAATATTTCGTCGCAAACAGCTCAGTCGTGCCTTCGGGAGCGCTTCCCGTCAAAATCGGCGGATCAACTTTCACGAAGCCTTCTTTGTTGAAAAATTCATAAGTCGCACGAATGATTTCGTTGCGGATTTTCATAATTGCGTGCTGGCGTTTCGAACGGAGCCATAAATGTCTGTGATCCATTAAGAATTCCGTACCGTGCTCTTTAGGCGTAATCGGATAATCAGTCGCTTCGTGAATGACTTCAATGGATGTAACAGCAAGCTCATAGCCAAGCGGTGAACGCTCGTCCTCTTTCACAATTCCTTTTACATAAAGTGACGTTTCCTGCGTCACTGATTTCGCGATTTGGAAGATGTCTTCTTCTACTTCAGCTTTGACGACAACTCCCTGAATGAAGCCGGTACCGTCTCTCAGCTGTAAAAATGCGATTTTACCGCTTGAGCGTTTATTAGCGACCCAAGCTCCAATCGTTACTTCCTCGCCTGTGTGTTTATACACTTGGTTTATTGTTGTTTTCAAACTCTTTCCCTCCAGAACAAGAAAGACATTCAGGAATCTGCCTGAATCTCTTTTTTCATCACTTTATTATACCCGTTCTACTCTAACGGGGTCAATGCAAGTGAAAAGCGGCTTTAAAAGCCGCTTTTTCAGAATCAGCTGTGTTTTTCCGTGAAGCGGCGGATTCTTTCGACCGCTTCTTCTAAAAGATCGAGTGACGTTGCGTAAGATAAACGGACGTTGTCCGGTGAGCCGAAGCCCGAGCCCGGTACGACGGCGACTTTTTCTTCTTCCAGAAGCGCCTTGACGTATTCATCGACATCTTTGAATCCGCAGTTTTCTGCGGCCGCTTTGGCGTTAGGGAACAAGTAAAACGCCCCTTCAGGTTTGACACAGGTGAATCCGGGAATTTCACCGAGCTGAGCGTAAATGGTGTTCAGTCTGTGCTCAAATGCCTGTCTCATCTCTTCCAGCGGCTCAGCCGGACCGTTATAGGCCGCAATGGCGCCGTATTGAGCGATGGACGTCGGATTTGATGTGCTGTGGCTTGCAAGGCTCGTCATCGCTTTAATAATCGTCTCCGAACCCGCCGCATAGCCGATCCTCCAGCCCGTCATGCTGTGAGATTTCGACACGCCGTTAATGATAATCGTCTGCTCTTTCAATTTATCTGAAAGCTGTGCGATTGAGACGTGTTTTTTTCCTCCGTATGTAAGCTTCTCATAAATCTCGTCGGAAACGATCAGAATGCCATGCTCCAGACACACTTTTCCGAGTTCCGCAAGCTCTTCTTTCGTATACATAACACCTGTCGGGTTGCTCGGTGAATTGATAATGAGCGCTTTTGTTTTCTCGGTGATAGCCTGCTTCAGCTGCTCCGGTGAAATTTTAAACTGATTGGATTCCAGCCCTTCTGCATAGACGGGACGCCCCCCTGCCAGTTTCACCTGCTCAGGGTAGCTGACCCAGTAAGGAGTCGGTATAATCACTTCGTCCCCTTCATCGAGAATAACCTGAAATAATGTATACAGAGCGTGTTTCGCTCCGGTGCAGACAATGATTTCTGACGGCTTATATTCAATCCCCTGGTCGTTTTTGAATTTTTTTGCAATACTGTCTTTCAGCGCCGGCAGACCGCCTGATGGCGTATATTTCGTATGGCCTTCATTCATGGAACGCACCGCGGCATCTATAATGTGCTGAGGCGTATTAAAATCCGGTTCTCCTGCTCCGAGGCCGATGACATCATGGCCTTCTGCTTTCAGCTCTTTCGCTTTTGCAGTAATTGCAAGTGTTGCAGACGGTGTTAATGCGGATACTCTTTTTGCCAATTTCAACTTGAACTCCCCCTAATACGTCTCACGGTGTGATGTTTTTGAGAATCTTGCCGCTTGTAAAGTCCACATAACTAAAGCTATACTGCCCGCTTTTGTTGATATAGGTCACTTCCCATAACGGAACATTGTTTTCTCTCGCCGGGTGAACGCCATTCAGCTTGGAAACAAGCCCTTCGTCCCGAACGATCTTGGCAGCCTTGCCGCTTGAAATGCCGTCACTGGCTTTTTTTGAGAGAATTTTTGCTTTTTTGTCGGCCGGAACCCATACATACATATCTTTTCCATGTTTATCCGTTCCGGTAACAACATAATATTTCTGTTTGCCGACAAAGGTCTCCACTTTCTCAGCATCTGTCAGATCCGTTTTTTCTTTAGCGGCTGCGGCAGCTGTTTCGTGGCCTTCTTCTTTTTGAGCCATTGCAGATTTAAAAATGCTGGCCGAAAATAAAAGAACTGCTAAAAAAATAATACCAAATACGGCTGTAAATATTAATGCTTTTTTTCTCATCTTTTTCACCTATGTGCGATAAATGGTGAAGACCGCTTCATTTTGATTTTCTTCGTCGAGCGCAAGCCCGAACATCAGATTGTCCCGTTTCAAAGTCCGGTTTAATGTATCGACGATTTTATATAAATCATCTGAATGCTCCACATTAATCGTTGACAGAATTTCAATTTTGCTTTCCATTTTTATACCCTCCATCGGTCGAACAAATTTTGTTAGTCATAACGGGGTGCGCCCGCGGCATAATAAAATCACAAGGCGGCATGAACCCGCTTTTACTATAAAAACAATTCCTCATCCCACACCACGAAAGCCGCGTTTATGCGGCTTTTATTCCGTTTGGCTGACATAAGCCCCGAGTTCGGCATCCGTCAGCTCCAAAAGGGATGAAGTCGGGAGCGCTTCAAGAAACAGCCGTCCGTATCCCGCCGTCTTTACACGCTGATCTAAAAGAACGATTGTTCCCTTGTCTCCCGCCGTACGGAGCAGGCGCCCGATCCCCTGCCTGAACGTTAACACAGCCTCAGGCAGGGAAATCGTCTGAAACGGATTTTTTCCCTGCTTCTTGGCAAATTCGCATTTTGCGGCATGAAGCGGATTGTCAGGCGCCCTGAAAGGAAGTCTTGCGATCATGACGGTTGACAATTCATCCCCCGGAAAATCAACGCCTTCCCAGAAATGATTTGTCCCGAGCAAAATCGCCCGGCTTGCCGTTTTAAAGGTTTTCATTAATTTACCGGGACTCCCGCCCGAAATACCTTGGGCGAGAAGCTGAATGCCTGATATCTCCATACTGAGTTTCAGTTCCTGATACACTTTTTTCAGCATATCATGAGACGTAAACAGGACAAGGATCTTCGGCTGTTTTCCCTTTGACATGATTTCTGCATACTTGGCAATATGCTCAATGACTTCCCGCTCTCCGTCATATTTAACGGATTTCATCTCTTTCGGAATGATGACGTTCATCTGATCATCGTAAGAAAAAGGAGACGGGATGCTTTTGGTGCGCGGATAAAAATCCGCAAGTCCGAGCCTTTCAATCATAAATTGAAAAGAATGCTCCACCATTAAGGTCGCTGATGTGAGCACAACGCTTTTTTTGCGGGCGAAAAACTGGTCTGCCAGCATTTCACCGGGCTCCAAAGGCTGCGCATAGATGCTGACGGCATTTTTTGCGCCCTTCGCGTCAATTTCAACCCAAACGGCTTCTTTCTCATCATTTTCAAACAGCAGCCTGCTGAACGTATCGCGATATTCTTTCAGCCCCCTGATACACTTTACATATTCGGCCGCTAAAACAGCCGCTCCGCTTTTCATCTGATCAAGCTTTTGATGTAACAGTTTCTCCTGTACTGAAAACATATCAAGCAGCTGATCCAGCATCGCACAAAGCCGCTCCGCTCCGTCCGTTATCATGTGAAACCCTTTATCCTGGCTTTTATGATTGAGACTATAAACGAGACGGTTCAGATCGTCTTTAGGTTTTCTTCGTTTGACAAAAGAATGCACTGAACTGAAAAATGCGTCGCTTTCCGATTGAATATGCTTCATCCACTCATCGGCGTCAAAAAAACTTTCCGCCGGCAGTTCATACGTATAAAACAGTTTTCTCATCCGCTTTAACAGTCCGTGTTCCTTTAAAGTTCCGATTCGGCTGAGCTTTGTGTGCAGTCCGATGTATGAAGCTCTCTTCCCCAGGTGCTCGCTGGCAGCGCGTTCGAAATGATGCGCTTCATCAATGATGATCGTTCCGCTTGCAGGCAGTTTTTTCGTTTCACTGCTTTGATCTGAAAACAGCAAAGCATGGTTTGTGATAATCAGATCTGCGGCCTGCGCCTTTTCTTTAGCCCGTTCATAAAACCCGGCAGCCGAGTCCTTCCCTTTTTTCAAAAAAGAATTCTCATCGTAAGCCATGCGCTCCCACAGCAATCTGCCGCCTGATGGAAGATTCAGCTCAGCGGCGTCGCCCGTTTCAGTCTCCGTCAGCCAGACGAGAAGCTGCGCTTTCGTCAAAACCGCATCATAGTTGTCATCTTCCTCATGCAGAATATGTTCAAACTTAGGCAGGCACAGATAATGTGATTTCCCTTTTAAAATAGCGGCTTTGACCGGCCAAGGAAACATACGCTCCAAAAGCGGAAGATCTTTAGACATGATCTGCTGCTGCAAAAGAGTAGAGTACGTGCTGATAATCACGGGAGTATGCTCCGCTTTGGCAAATAAAACAGCCGGAACGAGATAACCGATCGTTTTTCCGATGCCGGGCGCCGCTTCAATCAGCGCATGCTCCCGATTGCGGAATGCGCCAAGCACTTCATCCATCATCGAAAGCTGCCCTTTCCGCTTTTCATAGCGGGGGATGATGCCGGATAAGATCTGTTCTTTTTCTTCGTTCCACTTTTCAAGGTCAATGGCCGCATTCACCGGACGGGAAACCGGAATGTGATCGGGCTCTTTAATTGAAAAAGAGGCGTATGGAATGCAGCGCTTTTCTTCCGCCGGCCTGCTTTCATGTATAAAAGAATCCAAAAGCAGCGTCAAATCGCTGATAAAATGCTGTGAAAGCCTTCTAAGCTGCTTTAACGTCGGTAAAGGCAAATGTTTCAGTTTATGTAAAATGTCTAAAAAGACCAGTCCCGTAACCTCCGCATCGCTGTCTGCGCGGTGAGGGCGGTCATGAACAATATTCAGCTCCGCGCACAACTCACCGAGCTTATATCCTTCAAACCCCGGGAAAACAATACGCGAAAGCTCAACCGTATCAAGCACTTCACAATCCGGCAGCTCATAGCCCGCTTCGCTCAGTTCATGCCGGACAAATCCGAGGTCGAAATGAATATTGTGGGCAACAAAATACGCGCCGTCAAGCAGATGAAAAATCTCTTCCGCGACCGCTTCAAACGGCAGTTCATTTTCAACCATTCCGGACGAAATTCCGGTCAGCTGTTCAATAAACGGCGGGATGGCCTGATTCGGATTGATATATTTTGAAAACCGCTCAGTTATTTGTCCATTTTCAATGACAACCGCTGCGATTTGAATGATTTTATCGCCCTTTTTCGGCGAATTTCCTGTTGTTTCGACATCTATGACAACGAACCGTTGTTTGTTCATTAAAATGGACACCTCAATTCTTGCATACGAGAAAAGTGTAACACGTTTTGTTGAGAAATGGAGCGGAAAAACAGCTTTTGCCCCTAAATCTTAAAAGAAAACCCCCATGAAGGGGGCTCTTTTACAAAATCGTGTGTGCCGGCTCCTGACCCAGCATCTGCTCGATTTTATTCTGATCATCCAGAACGGCCACCTTCGGCTGATGGCTTTTTGCTTCCTGATCAGACATCATTTGATAAGAAATAATAATGACTTTATCTCCTTCTTGGACGAGACGGGCGGCTGCTCCGTTTAAACAGATGACGCCGCTCCCCCGCTTACCGGGAATAATATACGTTTCAAGTCTCGCTCCGTTATTATTATTCACAATCTGAACTTTTTCATTAGCGAGCATTCCGACGGCATCTAAAAGATCTTCATCAATTGTAATGCTGCCGACATAGTTTAAATTGGCTTCCGTCACGGTAGCACGGTGCAGTTTTCCGGCCATCATAGTGCGGTACATATTATGATCTCTCCCATTCATCAATATCAATAATGATATTATCAATCAGTCTGGCTTTAGAAAATTGGACGGCACAGGCCAGAATGACCTTGCCGTTTAATGTTTTAAGCGGAGTCAGCTCCGGATAAGCGTACAGTTCGGCATAATCAATGACGCCGCTTATGTTTTCGATGGTATCGGTGACGGTTTTTATAACGGTTTCCGGATTTCTTTCACCGCCTCTGATCAGTTCGGCGCCTTGCTGCAATGCTTTATAGATCATCGGCGCTTCTTTGCGTTCCTGCTCAGTCAGATAGACGTTGCGAGAGCTTTTGGCAAGTCCGTCTTCTTCTCTGACCGTGTCCACTGCAACCAATTCGATATCAATAAAGAAGTCCTCAATTAATCCGTCCACAACCGCTGCCTGCTGGGCATCTTTCAGGCCGAAGTAGGCGCGGGTCGGTTTAACGAGATTGAAAAACTTCGTCAGCACAGTGGCCACTCCGTCAAAATGGCCGACGCGGGAGGCGCCGCACAACACGTCAGTTCTCCTTTTCACTTGCACGGCAACATTTTGCTCGCCTTTGTACATATCACTTGGAGACGGCGTAAACAAAACATCTGCCCCCGCCTGTTCTGCAAGCCGGGCATCGCGCTTTAAATCTCGCGGATATGCTTCGTAATCCTCGCCCGGTCCGAATTGAGTCGGATTGACAAAGATGCTCATCACGACAATATCGTTTTCTTTGCTTGCTTTTTCAACCAGCGTCAGATGTCCTTCATGAAGAAAACCCATTGTCGGGACGAATCCGATCGTCCGGCCTTCTGAGCGGTATTGTGCAATTAATTCTTTCAGCTGTTGAGTTTCTGTCAGTTGTTTCATCGCTTACTTTCCTCCGTACAAGCCTTGCAGCACAGTTTGGTTTATCTGAAAGGAATGCTTTTCTTCCGGGAAAACCCGTTCTTTCACATCACGGACATAATCGCTGAGGGCCGACTCAATCGTGCCGTCGATTTTGGCGTATTGCTTCACGAACTTCGGTGTTCTGTCCACGCCGTGGCCGACGACGTCATGATAGACAAGGACTTGGCCGTCCGCTTTTGAACCGGCTCCGATTCCGATGACGGGAATGGATACTTCTTCTATTATTTTAGCAGTCAGTTCAGCAGGCACACATTCAAGCACGAGCATCATCGCTCCCGCCTGCTCGCATTTGATGCTGTCTTCAATGAGCTTTTTCGCGCTTTGCTCATCTCTCCCCTGCACTTTATATCCGCCTAATACGCCGACAGACTGCGGTGTGAGGCCTAAATGGCTGACGACGGGAATTCCGCCGAGAGTCAGCGCGCGGATGGATTCGAAAACGCCGTCTCCGCCTTCCAGCTTTAACGCGTCCGCGCCGCTTTCCTGAATAATGGCCGCGGCGTTTTTCAATGTATCCTCTTTTGAAAGATGGTAAGACATAAACGGCATGTCAGTTACGATAAACGTATTTTTCGCACCGCGTTTTACCGCTTTTGTATGGTGAATCATGTCACTGACCGTTACGCCGACTGTTGAATCGAGTCCGAGCACGACCATTCCGAGCGAATCCCCGACTAAAATCATGTCGACTCCCGCCTGTTCCGCAAGCTTTGCCTGCGGATAATCGTAAGCGGTCAGCATCACGATCGGCTCTCCGTTTTCCTTCATTTTCATGAAATCCAGTTTTGTTTTCATTCTGTTTCTCCTCCTCTAAACGGTGAGGAGATGAGCCGCCAATTCTTCGCAAGCAAAAAAGCCTTCTGTAAAATAAGAAGGACCCCCACTTGTTTAACGTTCGGCGAATGTCATCCCTCTGTCCCAGTCCTTTTTTGGATCAAGGCAGACTTTTCGTAATCTCTGTTCTGCTGATCAGGTGCAGTTCATTATGATACTGCCCATAGGAAGTATACCAAATTCACGAGGCTTGTACCAACTAAGATTAATTGAGCTCAATATCGGCAGAATAGATCTTCTTTATACCGTCTCTCGTTTCCAAGAGAAGAACTCCCTCATCATCAATGCCGAGCGATTTCCCGTAAAACGTCCCTTGCAGCGTTCTCGCTCTGAGCTCGTTCCCCAGTCCGACCGCATAGCTTTCCCATAGCAGCTTGATCGGTGTAAAGCCGTGGTTCAAGTAATCCTGATAGCGTTTTTCAAAAGTCAGCAGAATCTCTTGTATCAGACCCGCTCTGTCAATTTTCTCGCCGGCTTCCATGCTCAGGCTCGTCGCAATGTCCTGAAGCTCGCCGGGAAAATCGGTTTCCTGCTGGTTCACGTTGATCCCGATCCCGAGAATAACCGAACGGACACGGTCTTCTTCTGCCTGCAGCTCAGTTAAAATCCCGACGGCTTTTTTGCCGTGAATCATTAAATCATTCGGCCATTTAATGGCGGGCTGTACACCTGTAAAAGCCTCGATGGCCTGTACGACCGCAACGGCAGATAACAGGGTGAGCTGCGGCGTTTTTTGCAAAGGAACGTCGGGTCTCAGAATGAGGCTCATCCAAATCCCGTTTCCCTCCTGTGAATGCCATACTCTGGCCATTCTTCCTCTGCCTGCCGTTTGTTTATCGGCGACTACGAGCGTTCCTTCCGGCGCGCCGTCATTGGCAAGTTCATGAGCGGTTTTTTGGGTGGACGGCAGGACGTCCCGGTAATGAAGCTGTTTGCCCAAAACCTCTGTTTTCAGCCCGAAACGGATTTCGGATTCACTGAGTTTCCCCGGTTTTTTAATGAGCCTGTACCCTTTTCGTCTGACCGCCTCAACCTCATAGCCCTCTTTGCGGAGCTCCTCTATATGTTTCCAAACGGCGGTTCTCGAGCAGCCGAGCGCGTCACTTATTTTCTGCCCGGAGATAAAGCCGTCACCCGCCTCAGAAAATAAATCAATTAATCGGGTTCTTAATGTTGATCCCATGATGCGAGCCACTCCTTTATGTCATGTTTTCGGTTAGGGAGCTTCCCTGCCAATACCGCTTCTTCAATCCGGCGAAGTTCTTCGGCCACCCATTTACCCGCGCGGCGGTTTCTGAGCTCCATCAGATCAGCGCCTGAAATGTCGAGGTCTCGAAGGCTTTTGATCGGCAGCTTCTCATACAGGCTCTGAACCTCTTTCAGCTTTTGTTCATCAATCGTCTTATGCTTTTTCAGCATCCCGATTTTAACGGCTGATAACAGCGCCTCTCCCGCCCGGTACATCGCTTCTGCTTCCAGCTGCGCCGGATAAACGCTTATGATCTGCACCGCTTTTTTTATGACTTTTCCCGGCAGTTTCCATTGTTTTAAAAACGCCTCGGCGCTTTTCGGACAAAGACCGAGAAACAATAACAGCGCTGCCCAGCGTTCTTCGCGTGCATCTAAAGAAGAAAACGGAAATCCGCTTGCTTCCAGCATTTGCTGCTCATAACCGGAAAGGCCGGGCAGCTCTTGTATCAAACCTGTCTGCACCATCGTTTGAATCGCTTCTTGTGAGGAAGCGCCCTGCAGCAGCTTTTCAAACTCAACGGTCTTTCGTTCTACTGATACATGTGCCAAAAGCTCCCTGTCTTTTATGACGGCCTCTCTTGTTTCTTTTTCTAACAGAAAGCCGAGCTGACTCATAAAGCGGACGGCTCTCATCATCCGCAGAGCGTCTTCCCGAAAACGGTCTTCAGGATTACCCACCGTACGGATCAGCTTTTGTCCGATATCATGTGCGCCTCCGAAATAATCAAGCAGCTCTCCTTCGGCAGACATCGCCATCGCGTTAATCGTTAAGTCTCTCCGCTTTAAGTCTTCTGATAAAGAAGTAATGAACCGCACAGCTTCAGGGCGCCGGTAGTCCTTATATTCTGATTCGGCACGAAAAGTGGTGACTTCATAGGTTTCATCTTCCCACAGGACGATGACGGTGCCGTGCTCTTTTCCTACATCGACAGTCCGCTTAAAGAGACGCTCCACCTCATTCGGCGAAGCGCTGGTTGCGATGTCCACATCACCTATTTTTCGTTTCATATAGCTGTCTCTGACGGCTCCTCCGACAAAGTACGCCTGATGGCCCGCCTTCATCAGGTGATGAAGGATGGGGAGGGCTTTGACAAATTCCTGTTCCATAAGATCACTCCGGTCCTGCCAATTCGTCATAAATCCGTTCATACTGACTGACGATTCTTTGCGAAGAAAAGGCGGTCTCCACCATTTTCAGCGCATGATCAGTCAATCGTTTGCTGAGCTGTTTATCTTCTAAAACGGCAAGCGCTTTTTCAGATGCCGCCTGAATATCGCCGACTTCCACCAGAAAACCGCTTACTTGATCTTTAATCACTTCCGGGATTCCGCCGATATTTGTTCCGATGCACGGCACGCCGCAGGCCATCGCTTCAAGGAGGACGAGTCCGAAACTTTCTTTTTCAGACAGAAGAAGTTTAAGGTCACTGATGGAATACAGCTCTTCCACCCTGTCCTGATTTCCGAGGAGCAGCACTTGATCCTGCAGTCCGTATTTTTCGACAAGCTGCCAAGCGACGCACTTTTCCGGCCCGTCGCCGACAAGCAGGAGCTTCGCCTTTGTGTTGGCTGCGATATTACGGAAAACGCGGATGACATCTTTAACACGTTTTACTTTTCTGAAGTTCGAAACATGGATGACGACCTTTTCATCCGGCAAAATGCCATGTTTCTCTTTTATACTCTCTGTATTTTTCTTAAGATAAACACGTTCATCAATAAAGTTGTAGATGGTTTCAATTTTTTTATCCGGCTTGATTAAGTCATATGTTTCTCCGGCAAGCGCGGTTGATACCGCCGTCACTCTGTCGGACGCTTCGATGGCAAAACGGATTAAATCTTTTAATGACGGATCATATCCTAAAACGGTGATGTCCGTACCGTGAAGCGTCGTCACGATGCCGATGTCGCGCTTGAGCATCTGTTTGGCAAGATAAGCGCATACCGCATGCGGCAGCGCATAATGCGCGTGAATGATATCAAGATTTTCCCTCGCGGCAACCTCGGCGATTTTGCTCGCCAGCGTAAGGTCATAAGGCGGATATTTAAATACCGCGTATTGGTTGACTTCCACCTCATGAAAATGAATATTCGGATGATATGTATTTAATCTGAACGGGATGCTTGATGTGATGAAATGAACCTGGTGCCCTTTTTCTGCAAGCAGCTTGCCGAGTTCCGTCGCAATAATACCCGAGCCTCCGACACTCGGGTAGCATGTAATCCCTATTTTTAATGGTCTCATTGTCCGCCCCCAAAAACATCATCATTCAAAACGGGAAGCTGTTTTGAAAAGAAGCCTTCGGCATACCCCGTCCCGGCTTCTTTGCCATACAGTCTTTCCCGCGCTTCCACCATTTCGATATAACCGTTGGTCAGCGGTGTGTTCACTGACTGCGCCGTAGGAATAAACTGGCTTTGATAGGCGTGCAGGCTTTCTTTTTTCAGATCGATGGTTTCCGTTATGTCGATTACAAAGTCCGGACGGTGAAACCCGTTGATCATATAATAGTATACGCGCTGAGCCTTATGAGCCGGCAGTTCCTGGTGATCTCTGTATTTATGAATTCCCGCCGAGAACACCGCTTCTTCGACCAAAGCCGCCGCATTGCCGTGGTCAGGATGGCGGTCTTTCGGATAAGGCATGAAAACGGTTTTCGGCCGGCAGGCTCTGATGACACTGACAATCCGGCGGATGCCGTCCTCACTTTTCAAAAGCCCGCGGTCGGGAAACGTAAGCTGGATTCTCTCTTTTACGCCGAGAATTCGTGCCGCCTCTGCCGCTTCTTCTTTTCTTATCCCTACCGTTCCGTTGGATGATAGTTCGGCCTCGGTCAAATCGCATATCACCGCGGTTTTTCCTTGAGCCGTAAATTTTGCGATCGTGCCGCCCATACCGATCTCGACATCATCACTATGGGCGCCGAACGCCAGAATATCAACGTGTTCAGACATTCGGCTCTCCTCCGCGCACAAGATTGCGGAAATCAAATGCCCCGCCGTCCAGCGTCCGGACGAGGATTTCCGCTGTTCCCATATTTGTGGCGAGCGGGATCGCGTATACGTCACACAGCCGGATCAGCGCCGAGACATCTGGTTCGTGAGGCTGCGCAGTTAACGGATCGCGCAGAAAAATGACGAGATCCAGGGCATTTGCCGCAATCAATGCGCCGATTTGCTGATCTCCGCCGAGCGGGCCGGATTGAAAACGTTCAACGGACAATCCGGTCGCTTCCTGGATTTTCAGGCCTGTCGTACCTGTCGCGTATAACTCATGATGGCTCAGTATATCTTTATATGCGGTCGTAAACTGAACCATATCCTGCTTTTTCTTATCGTGAGCAATCAAAGCGATTTTCATTTGATGTTCTCCCCCTTGCCGATTCAGTCGATAATATTTTCGAGTCCGTATACAAGCTGGTCGATTTTCATCACTTGCTCCACTGACAGCTTCACTCCTGACATAAAGGAAGCCCGGTTATAGGAGTCATGGCGCAGTTTCAGCGTCTGGCCGTCCATGCCGAACATGACTTCCTGGTGGGCGATAAGGCCCGGCAGACGCACGCTGTGAAGGCGGATGCCGTTTAATTCAGCACCGCGGGCGCCCGGCAGAATTTCTTTTTCATCAGGATGGCCCTGCTGCTTTTCTGTACGGACGCTTGAGATCATTTCCGCTGTTTTCAGCGCCGTTCCGCTCGGGGCATCCAGCTTTTGATCATGATGAAGCTCAATGATTTCTACATCTTCAAAATAGTTGGCGGCCATTTGTGAGAACTTCATCATCAGCACCGCGCCCAATGCAAAGTTCGGAGCGATGATGGCGCCGATTCCTTTTTCTTCAGTCAAGGCTTGAAGCTCCTCTAAATCCGCTTCAGAAAATCCGGTCGTTCCCACAACGGGGCGGACGCCGTGTTCAAGAGCGGCTTTCGTATGTTTTTTGCCGATTTCAGGCGTTGTCAAATCGATCAGCACATCCGGTTTTGTTTCTTGGAAACATGCGCGGATATCCGTATAAATAAGAGCGTCTGAATCAGCTGACATCACTTCCCGCAATGTTTGCTGATCGTATGTATGGTCAATGGCGCCGACAAGCTCAAAATGAGGCGTGCGGACGGCAAGTTTTACGGCCTCCTGGCCCATTCTGCCTCTCGGTCCGGCAATGACGACTTTAATGGTTTCATTTGACATGGTTTCTCCTACTTTCCTTCTTCTTTTCTAGTCCAGCGGTCTTTATCACGTGTATTAAATTTATGCATGACGCGGTTATGAGCTTCCTCCAATGAAATATCAAGGGAGTTGGCGAGGCAGATCAGAACGAACAGCACATCGCCCATTTCCTCTTCCATGCTTTTCTCATTTTCCGTCGTTTTCTTCGGCTTTTCCCCATAATAATGGTTGACTTCTCTTGCAAGTTCGCCCAGTTCTTCCGTGAGACGGGCCATCATGGCAAGCGGGCTGAAATAGCCTTCTTTGAATTGGCCGATATATTCATCGACCTCAGCTTGTAAGTCTTTCATCGTTTTGTCACTCACTGTGCGAATACCTCCTGTCATCTCTTCCATGTTAGCTAATTCAAGTACATTTGACAAATGTTAAAAACGGCAGTTTGCTGTTTTCTTTTGTATCCACTATAATATTTACGCAATCTTATGGAAGGAAAAGGGGTTTGATGCAATGCTTGGAGAAATCAGAATCAAAAACATTTGCTTTATTTTAATCGGCGCCGCTGTTTTTTCATTCGGACTGGTTCACTTTAATATGCAGAACAATTTGGCGGAAGGCGGATTTACCGGCATTACGCTGCTTTTATATGCGTTATTCCACATCAGCCCTTCTATTTCCAACCTGGTATTGAACATTCCTATCTTTTTCATCGGCTGGCGTATGCTCGGCCGGACGATGTTTGTCTATACCCTGATCGGCACCGTCTCTCTTTCTGTTTTTCTGAGTGTTTTTCAGCGTTACGAAATTCATATGCCGCTGTCGCATGATTTAGCGCTGGCCGCCTTATTCGCCGGTGTATTTATCGGCGCGGGTCTCGGCATTATTTTTAAATACGGCGGCACGACGGGCGGGGTCGATATCATCGCCAGGCTGATCAACAAATTTTTCGGAATCCCGATGGGCCGGACGATGTTTGCCTTTGACGCCTGTGTCATTCTGCTTTCTTTGTTTACGTATCTTTCTTACAAGGAAGCGATGTACACGCTTGTAGCCGTTTTTGTCGCTGCGAGATTGATTGATTTTATCCAGGAAGGCGGCTATGCGGCAAAAGGGGCAACGATTATTTCTTCGAAAAACGATTTGATCCAGCAAAAAATCATTGAAGAGATGGAGCGCGGCGTCACTGTTTTAAAAGGACAGGGATCATATACAAAAGAAGACAGGGACGTTCTTTACTGCGTCGTTCCGAAAAACGAAATTGTGCTTTTGAAAAGCGTCATCACTTCCGTTGACCCGCACGCCTTTGTTGCAGTAAGCGACGTCCATGATGTGCTCGGCGAAGGCTTTACGCTTGATGAAAATAAAAATCCGATCAGACGATAATAAAAAGACGGCTTTTGCCGCCTTTACTGTTCGTGTTTCCATTTGACAACCGGTGATTTTTTCTTTTTCAATCGGCGGGCGAATGCCGGACTGACATTGAGCGTCTGCTCGACGAAGCGCTGCGGCGTCAGTGCCAGCCATTGGTTTAAAGAGACATCTTCAAAACGGTCGCTTTTGAAAATTTCCAGAAAGCGAAGCACGGTGTCACCGGTATTCTGAACATAATGTCCCATTGCAAAAGGAACATATCCTACGTCACCTGCTTGATAGTTAAATGTCCGCGCTCTTCCCTCCGCCGCAAACACCGTCATTTTCGCTTCTCCTGAAAGATAATACTGCCACTCGTCCGTATTCGGATGCCAATGCAATTCTCTCATGCCTCCGGGTTCGACTTCCACGAGAGCTGCGGCAATCGTTTTTGACACCTTAAACGTTTTTGAATCGACAATCTTTACTCTTCCCCCGCTGGTAACAAGGGGCTCCTGCCGGGAAAGCTTGTAGCTGAACGGCTCCAAAACGGTGCCTTCCGGGGAAGAAACTGCTGCCTTTTCAATCGGGGGAGACGGTTCCAGCTGGAACATGTAACGCTCTTTTTTATGGATGTAAGCCAAATCATATCCGGGAACACCGAAGTTCGCCTCCAGCACGCTGCGCGGGGTATGGGCAAACCAGTCCGTTACTGAAAAGGTGCTGTTTTCTGAAAAAGAGCCGTCATCAAAGACGAGCAAAAACTCACTGCCCTGCTCTAATCCTTGAATGGAATGAGGAATACCGGAAGGAAAATACCACAGATCCCCTTCACTTACGTTGTCAATAAAATTCCTTCCATTTTGATCGACCGCAGTTAAACGGACTCCTCCGTTAATCACATATCCCCATTCGGCTTCTTTATGCCAATGAAGCTCCCGCACAGCTCCCGGCTTCAGTCTCATGTTCACCGCCGCGATGTTTTTGGATACCGGCAGTTCCCTGACCGTCACCTCTCTGGACCATCCGCCGTCTTCAAGCCTCATATGCGTATCAGAAAATGAGAATTTCAAGTTTTGAACCGTTCCTGCATCCGTTGAAGGCGGAACGAGCATGTCAGGATTCTGGAAGTCACGCGCGAGGTTTCGCGGTCCTTCGTCAGTCGCCCCTTTTCTGCCTCTGATCGGCTGCGGGAGGTGTTTTGAAGCCAATTGCTGGATGAGTTTTTTCACTGCCTTAGCTCCTTTACAGCAATTTGTGTTTATTTAGACTTAGGATACTCACGCTTTTTCTCTTTCTTTTTTTCCGCTCTGTATTTTCGGTAGCCGACATATGTCAGCGCAGTAATAATGATACCGCCTGTTGTCAGAATGACCCAGAGCAGCGAAGGGTCAGCGTCATCCCGCTCCACCTTGTCAAAAACCCGCTTTAAATCCTGCTGCAGGAGCGTCAGACGCTCAAGCTTTGTTCCTTTTGTCATCTGCTGAAACCCGTCCTGCTCAATCACCTCGATATGTTTCGCCACCGTATCAAGCTGGCCGGCCGACACATCCATTGTCAGGCTGGGATAAATTAAATCATATAATGATATAAATTCATTCCACTTTTCATTGAAATTTTCACTTCCGTTTCCGCTGACATCTTCTTTTAAGGCGCTGAATGTCGCCATAATCGGTCTTTCAAGCGAACCCCACAGCGGATCGGAGTGGTCTTCCATCGCATCCATTACCAACCTGAACTGGGCGGCTGCCCGGATTTTTTCGGTATCTGAGGCGTCTGCCTGTTTTAGAACGCGCACTAAATCATTGAAACCCAGAGTCACCTGCCTGACTTCGGCGCCGCTCAGTGAGTTTACGTGTGTCATTTTTTTCTTAAAGTAGCCAAGCACTTGCAGAGCCTCATCATACTGCGAATGCCGCGTCATTTGGAAAACGGTATCCGAAAGGTCGTTCAGTTCCTTGAGACCGCCCTCATCTTCAGCTTTGGCAGTTGTGATGAAACACATAAGAGCAAGTAAAAGACAGATCGTCAGCTTTCGTTTCATAGAGGTCCCTCCCACTCCTTCTCTTTACAGAATATGAGGAGCGGGACAAGGTTAGACCAAGATTCTATCAGTGTAAGTCAAGCTTTATCCGTCTTTTAGAAATCACCAAATAGTATGCAAGGCCGAGTGAAAATATGCTCAGCCAGAATGTAGCATAGCCGATCTCTTGCATATAGTCATTGAGCATTGAGTAGCGGGGCATCGTGCCGAAAAGATAATCAATGACATCATTATGAAGCGTCCAAACAGCAGCAACGGCAAGATGCCTTAACCGGAACCGAAAATACGGGCTGTATAAAACGCCTTGAACGGCCATGGCAAAATGTGAAGCAATCAGCATGTACCCTTCCCAAGGCATCTGCCCCATTTTGACCAGCACAAAGACATTCATTCCGACCGCCCACAGCCCGTATTTTACAAGGGTTACAAGAGCCAGCGCTTCAAACAGCGGCGCGTTTCTTCCCATAAGAAATGCCAGAAGCACGAACAGGAAGAAAAACGTCGCCGTCGGGCTGTCAGGCACAAATATCAGAAATCGGAACGGCGTGTCCGCAAGCTGAGGCACATACCAATAATAGCCGTACACCGTACCGATAAAATTAACGGCAAGAACAAGCAGAAGCATGCCGCGCAACCCTAAAAGATAAGAAATCCACCTCATACCATCAACTCTCAGTCCGTAAAAAGTATGTATCATGCAAAAAAAGCTGACATCCGGTCAGCTCTTTTCATAAAAGTATATCCTGCTATTGTCTACTTCACAATACGTTATTTCGCTGTCGTTTCAGAAATGAACTTCGCCAGCTGATCAAGCTGTTTGTCATTCCCTTTAAAAATACCGGCTGGCATCTGCCCTTTCCCTTTGACGGCGATCTTTTTAATTTCTTCCGGGCTCAGCCCGTTATCGACCAGGGACGGACCGGCGCTTCCGCCTTGAAGATTATCCCCGTGACAGGAAATACAGCCTTGTTCTTTAAATACCTTATAACCGTCTGATTCAGTATCAATGGCGGCTTCTTTTTTGATTTTCCCTTGCTCCTCCGCCTTCGCCCAGTCATGCGTCGCGACTGACTGCCACGTTAAAAAGACCGTAGCGCAAAGCGCCAAAAGCATCATGCCGACCGCAACCGGACGCTTCCACGGCCTTCTTTCAGACCCCCTGTCGAGAAACGGAGCCAAAAGCAGCGACCCGAAGGCAAGACCCGGTATAATCATCGCGCCGATAACGGTGTAGCTCCCTGCGGCATATTCATATTTTAATAGCTGGTATAAAAATAGAAAATACCAATCCGGCAGCGGAATATACCCTGTATCCGTCGGGTCCGCCACCCGTTCCAAAGGCGGCTCGTGCACAATCGTTAAAACGAGAAATCCGACGAGGAAAACGGCCCCGACCATCCATTCTTTCAGCAGGAAGTTCGGCCAAAACGCCTCTGTCTTTCCAGGATACTCTGAATAGTCTTTCGGTATATTCGGTTTTTTTTCAGCCGGTATCCTTGAATCTCCTACAAACTTCATTCCTTTCCCCCGGTGCATGTCATCCCCTCCCTTTTATATCAGATTTGTATTAAAGCGGTCCTGAAATTCCCTGCTTGCGGATCATGACAAAGTGGGCGCCCATGAGCGCAAACAAAGCGGCAGGGAGAAAAAATACGTGAATCGCAAAAAATCTCGTCAGCGTTTGGGCGCCGACAATATCGTGGTGGCCGGCAAGAAGAGTTTTCACCTGCGCTCCGATCAATGGCGTCGCCTCCGCAATCTGAAGACCTACCTTTGTCGCAAACAGCGCCTTCATATCCCATGGAAGCAGATACCCTGTAAAACCGAGACCGAGCATCACAAAAAAGATCAGAACACCGACGATCCAGTTCAATTCCCGAGGCTTTTTATAAGCTCCCTGAAAGAAAACCCGCAGCGTATGTAAAAACATCATCACAATGACTAAACTTGCACCCCAATGGTGCATACCCCTTACAATCTGCCCGAAAGCGACTTCATTCTGCAAATAATACACAGATTCCCACGCGTTTTTTATATCCGGCACATAATACATCGTTAAAAACATCCCGGACAACACTTGGATAACGGTTACAAAAAACGTCAAACCGCCGAAACAATAGACAAAAGCCGAGAAATGGTGAGCGGGATTTACATGTTCCGGCACTTCATGGTCGGCGATATCCCGCCACATCGGCGTAATATCGAGACGTTCATCCACCCAGTCATAAATTTTGTTCAGCATGTCACCCTTCCCCCCTAGGCTTTGCTTTTCCAAGATACAAAAAGCCGTCCTTTACTTTTTGCTCATAACGGTCAAGAGGCGCGAGCGGCGGCGTGCCCGGAACGTTCGTGCCGTCTTTTTCATACAGCCCGTAATGGCAGGGACAAAAGAACTTGTTCGGATTTTTAGGATCATTGTTCCAGTTTACGGTGCAGCCCAAATGCTTACAGATCGGAGAAAGCGCTATAATTTCATCCCCATGCTTATAAACCCAGGCTGACCTGGATTCTTCCGATTCGTACCAGGCGTCGACTTGATGAATTTTAAAGTCAAACCGCTTCGGCTCCTTCGTCAGCTCATCCACACTGACAACCTGCACCATTTTTTGATCTCCCGTCGGTTTTAATACCGGGTCCAGCGCAAAACGGACCATGGGCATAAGCGCACTGGCGGCCATAAATCCCCCCACGCCGGTGAGCGCATAGTTTAAAAATTGTCTTCTTGATATATCTTGTTTTCCGCCCATCTCTTCCCCCCCTAAAGATTGACCAAAAATTAACTAAAATAGAAAATAATTCTGAGATTTAACACCCTCATAATATATGAATCTTTCAGCAAGGTCAACAGAGGCAAAACGGGTGTTTTGCGGGATGCCTGGTGTTTTTAAGAATTGTTCCACTTCTGTAACAAAACGTTCAAAATTTCTCCGCACTTATCATCCGCAATTTTTCTCTTTAAAGAGTCTTTCATATGTTCAAACGGAACGGCAGGTATGTATATGACATCAGACCCTATTTCAAAATACTTCCATTTTTCGTCTGCCGTCAGGAACAAGACGTGCCGAAAGTTGGTCATCACCTCGTCTTTGAGTTTTTGAAGCAGGGCGATTTGTGATTGGTCTATATCAACATATGTATAAGAGGGGAATAAATATACCCGTCCCTTCAATTGGCGCTCAAGCTCTTCAGAAAGCAATTGGGTGCTTTCCCCCTGTTCAACGGCCTCTTTTAAGCCTCCTGAAGATGTTATGGAAATTAACGGAATGACAGCGGTATCAATGTAATCCGCAGATTGTAAATAGGCATCGGCATCAGCGGCCCTCCATCTCATGTCTCGTTCCTCCTCTTTACGCAACAAGCCTTGCATATTCTGCAAGGCTGTCATTTATGTGAGCTGATTCAATTGGCGGGAAAGCTTTTCAAATGTTTCTTTGTCGTGGCGGTCCAGCGCCTCGTCGATATCTTTAAGCAGCTTTTCCCGCCGGAAAGTGGAGATGGCATGTTCTAATATTTTTTCGGCCATCCCCTGATCCTGTTTATTTTCAAACAGGTCTTTCGGCAGATGCGGATTTGATTCAAGAACAGCGGCATATTCCGGTGAGCTGTAGGCCGAACGGAAATTCAGCTGGATAAATAAATCCTGCTGTTTATTTAACCGGATGTCGTGAAAAGATTTTTCCGCGTCCGTAGTCATGACATTTTCTTTGTAAAACCTAAACGGCACCTCATCAACGCAATGAGTAGACATGATAATGCCTCTCGGGCAAAATTCGGCTTGTTCTACAAAATGGACTTTTTCCATTAATGAATCATGACTCATTAAATAATTTAAAATCCAGACGCACTCCCGGCGTTTAAGCTGATAATGATTTAAAAACCAACGGATAAAATCCTTTTTTTCATTGACAGAAACAGGGGTCTGCATGTAATTCCCTCCTCTATCGATCGTATAATCTGACATCACTTATACATTCAGCAAGCATGGTCCAAAATCCTGCTTATCTTAAAAATTCATCCTCTATCCGTAAGATTGTTTCTTCAAGCTCTTCGTTTGTTCCATCCATTGAAAGCACTTGTTTTAAAAGCGGCAGCGCTTCTTTCTGGAGACCCTCTTCCAATAAGAAGTGAGCGTATTCATATAAGAAATCCCGATCATCCTGATAATGGAGATACGCAGCTTCGAAGCTTTTTTTCGCTTCAGCGTATTGCTCAAGGCCTGTATAAGCACCCGCCAAATACCAATTGTATTTCGGATCTTCTTCTCCGTAGCCGCGGACTTCCTGAATCAGATCAATAATCTCTTCAAAGCTTTCTTCTTTATGATAGACGGCTAAAAGCGTATGGAGCGCTTCCACGTAACCCGGATCGAGCGCCAGCGCTTCCTGAAGAAGCTTTTTGCCTTCCTCTTCGTTGCCGAGCTTTAACGCCATTTTCGCCGCATAGAGAAAAAGCTCTTTATTGTATTCATCGTAAGTAATACCTTCTTTAGCGGTTTTTAATGCATCTTCATACATGCCTTCTGCCTCGTAGCTTTTTGCAAGCGGCATATAAAGCGATGAATAGGAAGGATCAAGCCCTTTTAAATCAGACAGCTGCTTGATGGCTGTTTTGACCATTCCCGCCTGATAGGCTGTGAACCCGTACCCGAAAATCGTATTCGGTTCTGTATGTTCTGCCGCCGCTTTTTCATACCATGAAATCGCTTCCTCAAATTCACCCGCCGCGCTCAATGACTCAGCCAGCCTCTGATGAACATTTACGCCGCCGATTTCGTGCCGTTCTTTTGCCGTCTCTTCATAGTAAGGAACGGCTTTTGCGTATGATCCCTGAGTGAAGTATAATTCCCCCAGAGCGAAATCAATAACAGGTTCATCTTGTAACATCGCTTTCGCCTGTAACAGCTTTTGCTCACTTACTTCAAATAAGCCCTGCATCTGATACAGATCAGCCATTAAAAGAAGGCTCTCCGCGTAAGACGGGTCTTCCGGAGAAATTGTCTCCAGCACCTCAAGAGCTTTTTCTTCTTCATCAATATCTATTAACAATTCGGCGTAAAAATTCGTCAGCTCAGACTCATCCGGATAAAGGTCATGCAGATCACTGATCAGCGCTAACGCTTTTTCGGCGTTTCCCCATTCATAGTAGAGCTGGGCTGCAATGGCTTTGTCTTCGTCATGAAGCTGCGTTTCAGCTTTTGAAAGCGCTTTTAGTCCCTTTTCGGTTTCACCTGCTTCAACTAATTTTATGGCTTCTTGGATCAATGTATTCAAATCAGACCGGTCCTTTCTTTTCCTATACCTCATCAACCAATGAAAAGGGTTTTTATTCGGGTTATTCTTATCATAATTCAGACAGGGCCTGCCCGCAAATAAGATGCTTCACCCGGCATTATAGTTTATCAGAAAATGGTTAAGAGGAAAACGGCAAAAAAGGGGACGGCATCTTTATACGCAAACAGCGCAATTTGTTCCGGCTGTTTCTGTAACGAAAACGCATTCCCCCTTTCTGTTATTTTCTGTTTAAGACAAGCTATGTCAAAGCCCAAAGTTTTATGACACATGAAGAAAAAAGCCCGAAGAATCGTCTTCAGGCTTTTTTGGCTAATTGATCTAAATGCTCAAAAAATGTCGGATATGAGACATGGATTGCCTCAGTATCACAGATGTCAATCGGCTCTTCTGTCAGGCATGAAGCGACACCGAGCATCATGCCGATGCGGTGGTCACCGTGGCTTGACACATCGGCTCCGCCCGCAAGCGTTTTTTTGCCGTGTATTTTCATGCCGTCTTCAGTCGGTTCAATGTCTGCGCCGATTTTCCGGAGCTCTGATACGACGGTGTCGATCCGGTTCGTTTCCTTCACCTTCAGCTCCGCAGCGTCTTTAATGACAGTTGTGCCTTCAGCCTGCGTTGCCAAAAGGGCGATAATCGGGATCTCGTCAATTAAACGGGGAATGATTTCTCCGCCGATTTCTGCCGCTTTCAGAGCTGAAGTTTCAATAACCAGGTCTCCGTAAGGCTCCGCGCTGTCCGCTCCTGAAGGAATCACTTCAAGTGAAGCTCCCATTTGCTTTAAGACATCAATCATTCCTGTGCGTGTCGGGTTCAGGCCGACGTTTTTCAGCACAATCCGGCTTCCGGGAACGACAGCGCCTGCCGCAAGGAAAAAGGCTGCTGAAGAAATATCGCCGGGCACGAAAATATCAGCCCCCTGAAGCTTCTGACCGCCCGTTACGGAAGCGCTCGTCTCCGTTTCCGCAAGCTCGGCGCCAAAAGCGTTCAGCATCCGTTCCGTATGGTCTCTTGATTTATGAGGCTCAGTGACGGTCGTCGTCCCTTCAGCCTGCAATCCGGCAAGCAGCACGGCGGATTTGATCTGCGCGCTTGCAACAGGGGAGACGTAATCAATGCCTTTCAATTGTCCGCCTCTTACGGATAAAGGCGTAAATCCTCCGTCCGCTCTTCCGTCAATCGCGGCTCCCATCTGTTTTAAAGGCTCCGTCACCCTCTTCATCGGGCGCTTTGCAATACTTTCGTCGCCCGCTACCGTACTGTGAAATGGGCGTCCGGCTAAAATGCCGAGCATCAGGCGGATGGTCGTGCCGGAATTTCCGACATCAAGAAGGCTGTCAGGCTCACAAAGTGCGTCAATGCCCTTCCCGTATATCGTTACATCACTTCCGTTTTGTTCAATGGAGACACCCATTTTTCTGAAGCAGGCAATGGTGCTCAGACAATCGGCTCCGGGCAAAAAGTTTTTTACCGTTGTGGTTCCTTCCGCAAGCGCTCCGAACATAACAGAACGGTGGGAGATGGATTTATCCCCCGGAATATGAATTTCACCGTTTAAAGACGTCACTTTTTCTCTTTTCAATGTTTTCCACCTCAGTCAGCGTAAAATGTGTCATATTTGGCGCGGGATTTAATGCAGGTTTCCGCACGCTTCCGGTCATCATCAGTCTGGAAACTGATTCTGAGAATTCCGTTAATATCTTCTCTTGTTTCGATAATGCGGATGTTGGTGATACTGATTTTTTCTTCTGCCAATATCGCCGTAATTTCCGAAATGACCCCCGGATGATCGGGAACATCGACATAAAGGTCATAAAAGGACGGGATCGCTCCTTTTTGACGGAGCGGCAGACCGTCGCGATAATCTTTCGCTTTTTTAAAATATCCGAACAGGCTGTCCGCATCTTCATTTTCAACATAAGATTCGATCGTGTCAATCTCCCGTTTCCATTCTTTGAAGCGGTCAAGCAGTTTATCTTTGTTATGAAGAAGTATGTCCCTCCACATCGCCGGGCTGCTTGAGGCGATCCTGGTGATGTCCCGAAAACCGCCGGCTGCGAAACGTTTCAAAAACGGATAATCTTCTTCAGCATGATGAGCCTGATGTACGAGGCTTGCAGCAACGATATGAGGGAAATGGCTGATGACGCTCGTTACGCCGTCATGCTCCTCGGGAGTCATCTCCACAAAGTGGGCGTTTGCCGCTTTCAAGAGTTCCTTCAGATGCGTTACTGACTCTTTAGAAGTTGATTTTCCGGGTGTTAAAATGTAAAACGCATTTTCGAATAAAAATTCTTTCGCGGCAGCGGCCCCGGATTTATGAGATCCCGCCATCGGATGACCGCCGACAAATTGATAGTGAGCCGGAAGCACTTTGTCGGCGTAGCTGACGACTTTCTGTTTCGTGCTGCCCACATCCGTAATCAGGAGTTCATGGGTGATGTCTGATGCGGCCAGCACATCGAGCATTTTCAGCGTTTGGGCGACAGGCGTGGCGATAATGACAACAGACGCTTGCTGCGCCCCTTCCGTAAATGAGCCGGCCCGCTCGTCAATAATTCCGAGCTTCAGCGCGGCAGTGAGCTGTTCTTCCGAAATATCCACACCGATAATCCGTTTATGCGGATGCTCCTTTTTGATGGCCAATGCGATCGATCCGCCGATCAGCCCGATCCCCGCAAGCAATATAGTATCCTTCATTTCACTCATTTCCTTTTTCAACTATTTTAATAGAGCAAAGAGGTGATGCTTGATCACCTCTTATAATATTTCAGCTAAAATTGTGAGAATTTCCTCATTCTGCTCTTTCGTACCGACCGTAATCCTTAACGCTGTCGGAAATCCGAGCGCCTGTCCCGAGCGGACGATATATCCTTTTTCCAACAGGGCTTGGAACAGTTCATCCGCCGGGCGGTTAAAATCAATGAGCACAAAGTTGGTTTGTGAAGGATAACAAGTTAATCCGTGAGTTTCTGCAAAATCATAATACTGCTTAAGGCCTGCTTTATTTTTCTCGACGCATTCCTGAATAAATGTCTGGTCATCAAGCGCTGCCAGTGCCGAAGCCTGACCGATTCTGCTCGTATTGAACGGCTCTCTCGCCGGTTCAATCTGGCGGATCAGTGCTTCGTCCGCAATGCCGTATCCGACGCGCAGCGCGGCAAGTCCGTACGCTTTAGAGAAGGTGCGGAGGATCATAACATTCGGATATTGCTTTAAAAGCGGAATGCTTTCTGGATAATCTTCCGCCGTAACATACTCGTAGTACGCTTCATCAAGTACAACGAGTATATGCTCGGGAACTCTGTTTAAAAAGGCAATTAGCTCTTGCTCAGAAGTATATGTCCCCGTCGGATTATTGGGGTTGCATACCCATATGACTTTCGTCCCGCCGTCAATTGCTTCCAGCATCCGGTCCAAATCATGAGCGCCGTCACTGCGGAGCGGCACCTCGCGCACCTCAGCGCCTTCAATCACCGCATTGTGTCTGTATTGCGGGAAAGTCGGGGCGGCGGTAATCGTGTTTGCTTGATCATTTAATAAAGAACGGCAGATAATCTGCACAAGCTCATCAGAGCCGTTGCCAAAAATGATCGAAGATTCACTGACCTGCAGATGCTCACTGATCCGTGTTCTCAAAGCGGCACTGTAACCGTCGGGATACAGCGCAAGCTGCTCAATCTCCTGATGCAGCGCATCTTTAGCGGCCTGTGAACAGCCGAACGGATTTTCGTTAGAAGCGAGTTTTACTACTTTCTCAAGCCCGTATTCCATTTTCACTTCTTCTATTGGTTTGCCCGGCTGATACGGTTTCAGCTGCCGCAGCTGTTCTTTAATCTGCAAATCCAGTCACCTCATTTTACACTGTACAGTCGTCCGAACGTCTTTGCGTATTCTTCAAATTCAAGAAGCGCATCAGCTCTTGTTCCGGGATTCACAAGCTTTGTTTTAAGCTCTTCAACTTTTTTGACAAGCGCGCTACCGACAACGACACCGTCAGATATTTCATTCATCCCGTCAACCTGTTTGCGGTTTGAAATGCCAAAACCGACCGCCACCGGAACAGGGCTGAATTCTTTCACCTTACGTATGAAAGAGTATACAGACGGGTCGAATTCGCTGCGTACGCCCGTCACTCCTAAAGAGGATACACAATACACAAAGCCGCAGGCCTGTTCAGTAATTATTTTCAAACGGTCTTCACTTGTCGGCGCAACCAGAGAGATATAAGCGATGTTCTCCTTTTTGCATGTCATTTGCAAAAGGGCGCTTTCCTCTAATGGAAGGTCGGGTACAAGCAGACCGTCTATGTCGTTTTCCCGCAGTAAAGCGAAAAAGTATTCTTTTTCTAATTGTAACACAGGATTATAATACGTAAAGAGGATAATTGGAATATGAACGCCGTTTTTTTTCATTTTGCCGCCAAGTTCAATGGCTTTTACGATATTCATTCCGTTTTCCAGAGCCCGTTTTGAAGCCCGTTGTATGACGGGTCCGTCCGCAAGCGGATCTGTGTAAGGAACGCCGATTTCAAGGGCAGAGGCGCCTGCATTCTGCAATGATATTGCCAGCTCAACAGAAATGTCAGGAAGCGGATCGCCAGCTGTAATAAAAGGGATAAATAATTTTTCAGAATCTCGCAGATTAAACATGTGTCCCCACCCCGTTTTCCAAAACATTCATCAGCGTATGAACGTCTTTATCTCCTCTTCCCGACAAACTGACGAGAATGATTTTGTCTTTATCCATGTCTTTTGCCATTTCAAACGCTTTTGCCAGAGCGTGGGCAGATTCAATAGCCGGAAGAATACCTTCTGTTTCAGAAAGCAGACGTAACGCGGCAATCGCTTCATCGTCTGTCACGCTTTCGTACGTTACACGGCCGCTTTTATGCAGATAGGCGTGCTCAGGGCCGATCCCCGGGTAATCAAGGCCTGCTGAAATGGAATACGGTTCGATAATCTGCCCGTATTCATCTTGTATTAAATAGGTCATTGAACCGTGAATCACCCCGAGCGTCCCTTTTGCGATCGTTGCCGCATGCAGCGGCGTATTAATTCCTTTTCCGGCAGCCTCGGCGCCGATCAGCTCAATATCTTCGTCTAAAAAGGCCTGAAATATGCCCATCGCATTGCTTCCGCCGCCGACACATGCAACAACCTTGTCCGGGAGCGTTCCTTCAACCCGGCGGAGCTGTTCTTTCGCTTCCTCGCCGATGATTTTCTGAAATTCGCGAACGATATACGGATACGGATGCGGCCCCACTACAGAACCGATAAGGTAGAAATGATCTTCACAATGCTGGACCCAATACCTGATCGCCTCATTCGTCGCATCTTTCAGCGTGCCGTTGCCGCTTGTGACCGGCACCACTTCCGCGCCGAGCAGTTTCATCCGGAATACGTTCAGCGACTGGCGTGCAACGTCTTCTTCACCCATAAAAACTGTACACTTAAAACCGAATTTTGCGGCGGCTGTTGCGGCAGCCACACCGTGCTGTCCCGCACCGGTTTCGGCGATAATTTTCGTTTTGCCCATCTTTTTGGCAAGCAGAATCTGGCCTAACGCGTTGTTAATTTTATGAGAGCCGGTATGGTTTAAATCTTCTCTTTTCAGATAGATTTTCGCCCCTCCCAAATACTCTGACACCCTGTCTGCGAACGTTAATGCGGTCGGTCTTCCGGAGTAATCAAACAATAGCTTTTTATATTCGGCATGAAAAACGGGATCATTCTTTAATTCTTTGAAAGCCGTTTCGATTTCCTCAAGAGGCCGCATCAATGTTTCAGGGACAAATTTGCCGCCGAATTCGCCGTATCTTCCGATTTCATTTGGATATGGATACATAGTGGTTCATCCTTTCTTCTAAAAGCCGGATCAGTGTTTGATCCTTTTGTCCGTTTTTTTCAATTCCGCTGGCAAGATCTATACCGCACGGACGCGATCTCAGTAAGCCGGTAATCGTTTCAGGATTAACGCCGCCCGCAATAAAACAGCGCTTGTTTGCATTTTGAGCCTGCTTTCGGTACAAGGGGACACGAGCCCATGAAAACGCGATTCCCGTGCCGCCTCTCATTCCTTTTACTGAAGAATCAATGACATATCCGTCGACAGCAGGTGCAAATTGAGCCATCTGACGAAGCGTCCCTTCCCCGTGATGGAGCGCTTTCCATATCTCCGAGCGCACAAGCGGACGGAGACGGAGGGCATCCTCAGGCGATTCATCACCGTGAAGCTGGATGGCGTCAAGTGCCAGATCAGAGGCGATTTGCGCGATGTTTTCTATCGTTTCATTTACAAATACTCCGACATGTTTCTTGTCTGTCCGGACCTGCTCTTTCCATTTCCGGACCTCATCCGGCGTTACTCTCCGTTTGCTTGCGGCAAAAATAAATCCCAGATAATCCGCTCCTGAAGCTGCCGCAAGTTCGTAATCACGCTTCGATCGTATCCCGCAGTACTTTACCTCAGGCTTTTTCATATCATCACTCCCCGAACAGTCCGCGGATCGCCTTTTGCTGCGAATCCTCTCTCATTAAGGATTCTCCGACCAATACAGCCTGTGCCCCGTGCTTGTTGACGAATTGCAGGTCAGCCAAAGAACCGATGCCGCTTTCGCTGACCAGCAGGCAGCCGTCCGGTACAAGCTGCGCTATTTTTTCCGTTTGCGAAACAGAAGTACGGAACGTTTTTAAGTCCCGGTTGTTTATGCCGAGAATGTCCGGCTGAAACACTTGTAAAATCCGTTCAAGCACAGTTTCATCATGGACTTCAACGAGAACGTCCATTCCCTTCTCGCGGGCTTCCAGATAAAGCTCATGAAGCTCTGAAGGTTCCAGCGCATCCCCGATCAGCAAAATGGCATCGGCGCCGATCCTGAACGATTCCTCCACTTGAAGGGAATCAATAATAAAATCTTTTCTCAGCACGGGGAGAGACACGGTTTGTTTAACATCTGTCAGAAATTGATTTCTCCCCTGAAAAAAACGGGTATCCGTGAGAACCGAAAGGGCGTCGGCTTTAGCCGCTTCATAATCCGCCGCAATCGTTTCCGGAACAAAATGCTCTTTAATCAATCCTTTAGACGGCGAAGCTTTTTTCACTTCGGCGATCAGCCCGATAAAACGGTTCGGGTTCAGGAGCGCTTTTTTAAAGGATCTCCGTTCAATTTGACAGGTTTCCGGCAGCACGATGGATTTGATTTCTTCTTTTTTCTGCTGAATGATTTGATCAAGCATACATTTCTTCCTCTTTCTGTTTCAGACGTTCGAGCTGCCTTTTGGCATCTCCGTTTTGAATCGCTTCTAAGGCGGTTTTCGTTCCTTCTTTCAGATCGTTTGCAAGACCTGCCGTATAAATGGCCGCGCCCGCATTTAAGGCGGTAATATGCAGAGCGGATGACGGAGCTTCATTTGCAAAAATATTCTGAATGAGGAGCGCGCTTTCTTCCGATGAACTCACTTGAATATCCTTTAGTGAACCTTCTGCAAAACCGAATTGTTCAGGTGAAACGGAATATTCCAGACGTTCACCGTTTTTCAGTTCAATGATATCGGTCGGTGCTGTGATGGACAGTTCATCTAATCCGTCACGGGCCGACACAAGCATGACGTGTCTGACATCAAATTGTTCCAACGCGCTTGCCATCAGGCGCGCTTTATCTAATGAATAGACGCCGATCACCTGCCGCTTCACCTGCAGCGGGTTGCTGAGCGGGCCCAGCAGATTAAATACGGTTCGGAAGCCAAGCTCTTTTCTTGCGGCGGCGACGTGCTTCATTGACGAATGAAACAGCGGCGCAAACAAAAACCCCATTTGTTTCATTTCAATGCTGCGTTTAACGCTTTCTGGAGTGGCTTGAATGGAAACCCCCAGCTTTTCCAGCACATCCGCGCTGCCGCTTTTAGACGAAACGGAGCGATTTCCGTGCTTGGCAACTTTAGCTCCGGCGGCAGAAGCTGTAATCGCCGCTGCCGTGGATATGTTAAACGTAGAAATCCCGTCTCCGCCTGTTCCGCACGTATCAACGACATCCGCCAAGCCACCTGATGTCTGTGCCCGCGCCCGCATCACTTTTACAAATCCGGCAAGCTCCTCCGCCGTTTCACCTCGGTGGGCTAATACCGATAAAATCCCGCCGATCTCAGACTGCGACATGTCCCCGTTCATCATCATCTCCATCAGCTTTTCGGCTTCTCCGGTTTTCAGCGTACGGCCATTAACGCACGATTGCAGAAATTTGTTCATCCGTCTTCTCCTCCCCGCCAGAAAAGATGTCTTCTGCAATTTGAATCGTTTTTAAAAGCGCCCCCGCTTTGTTACAGCTTTCTTCATATTCGGCTTCAGGGACGGAATCGGCGACTATTCCCGCACCCGCCTGCACCGACGCCGTACCGTTTTTGACACTCATGGTGCGGATGGTAATACACGAATCAATTGACCCGTCAAATCCGATATAAGCGATACATCCGCCGTAGGTTTCTCTGGAAGTCGGTTCTAATTCATTTAAAAGCTGCATCGCGCGGATTTTCGGAGCGCCCGTGAGTGTTCCTGCCGGGAATGCCGACATCAGCGCGTCAACGGGATGGACGCCCTGCTTTAAACGGCCGGTTACAACAGAGATGATGTGCATCACATGTGAAAAAGAAACGACCTTTGTGAATTCCGGAACGGCTACGGAACCGTACTCCGCAACTCTGCCAATGTCATTGCGCGCAAGATCGACGAGCATGTAATGTTCAGCTTTTTCTTTTTCGTCATTCATCAGCTCTTTTTTCAGGCGTTCATCTTCTTTTTTTCCGGCGCCCCTTCTTCTCGTTCCGGCAATCGGATGAATTTCCAGGTGCCTGTCATGCACGCGGATCAGACGTTCAGGCGAACTACCGACAATGTCTCTGTCAGGCAGTTTGATATAGTACATATAGGGTGAAGGATTGATGATGCGGAGCACCCTGTACAGCTCAAATGAATGTCTGGATACCGGAATGTCAAACTTTTGCGAAAGCACCCCTTGAAAAATGTCTCCCGCTTTTATATATTCTTTCAGTTTATTGACGCCGGCCATAAACTCTTCTTTCGTATAATTGGATGTCACAGCGGCAAAACTTGGCGTGTCAAACGTTTCTTTAGAAAAAAACGGCTCTTTCATATCTTTCGATTCTGTCAAAATACCGATAAGCTTACGAAGCTCCGCGCAATTTTCTTTAAAAACGGCCCGCTTTTCTTCCTCCGTCTCCCGGCCGTTAAGCGCCGCATATTGAATGAAATGCACTTGTTTCGTTTCGTGGTCGTACGCGATGATTTTCCGGCAGACAAACAGCATACATTTTTCGAAATCTGTTACTTTCGCGTGGCTTGGCACGGAAGGCTCAATCAAAGGAATCATGTCATAGCTAAGATAACCGACCGCCCCTCCCGAAAATGGGATATCAAGCTCGGGTGTTTTAATGCGGAAGCTCTCATTCATCCAGTCAAGCACGGCTTTTAATTCTCCGGCTTCAAACAGCGTATGCCCGTTTGGATCAGCGGCAGTGAATGTGTTATGACTCTCTTTAATGGTGATAAAAGGATCAAGGCCGATAAAAGAGTATCTCGACCAGCTTGACGACTCATCCTTGCTTTCTAAAAGATACGTAATGTTTCTGTCCAGTTTTTCAACCATCTGAATGGGTGTGATCGTGTCGACCGTAAAAGTCTCTGCGATTGGAATGGTGCGGTGTGTCAGACTGTCCTTTAAAAATAAAGAAACATCCGATTGTAAATTCATGATTCTCCTCCTTACGGTAAGGAGAATGAGATGAAGAGTGAGAGGAGTCTTGCGTATAAGAAATAAACCCAAAAGAAAGGCTTCTTTTGGGCAGAATAAAAACGTGTTTATCTCAGCTCAGCTAAACTCATTCTCTGCTACCCTATTCTAAACTCAACTGTTCAATGTCTTACTTACCAGCTCTATACACACTCTTGTGTATTTCTAAGCTTTGTTTATCGTATTACATGTCAGTATTTTTTGTCAATGATAAATCCGGCCTTAACACAACGGCTTTTTCTAAATAGACATGCTTGATTTCATCCTGAGGCGTATCCGTCTGAACCGTCATCAGGACACGGATACACTTTTGCAGAGCGCCGGTGACATCCATTTCCTGCATGCACGTCACCGGGACGTACTGCCACCCGGAAAGGCGGCGGACCGCTTTTGCCGGAAATACGGAATGGATATCAGGCGTGGCAGATAACAGGATCTGTACAACGTCTTCCGGCTTGCATCCATTTTGTTCAATGATTTTTTCAAGCAGCTGCTGTGTTTTTTCTAAAATTTCTTGTTCGGTGTCTTGTTCCACCGTTGTTGCTCCGCGAATGCCGCGTATCATCATGCTGTTTCCTCCATTCGCCATTTGTTCAGCAAATTTTCGAGCTCATCCTTTGAAAGCATGCAGTCCCGCGCTTCGCCTAATTCCTTTAACACGATAAACTGTGTCATGCCTCCGCGCGTTTTTTTATCATTCATCATCCGGGCGGAGAGAACCGGCGTTTCAATATCTTGTCTGATGCTTCCCGGGTAGCCGAGCCCAATCAGCCATTGTGTGAGTTCTTTCCTGTTCATCTTGCAACCCGCAACCTGTTCACTCACGTAAAGGGCAAACTGCATGCCGAGGGCGACCGCATCTCCATGTGTAATCCGGCCGTAACCGTATTCCGCCTCAACGGCATGGCCGAGCGTATGGCCGAAATTCAGAAAAGCTCTTATCCCCTCTTCCTTTTCGTCCTCACGCACGACAGCCGATTTGATTGAAATTCCTTTATAAATCATTTCATTCAGCTCAGCGCTTGTCAGTCCTTGCAACGTGTCAAACGTGAGAAGTTTTTCTAAAAAAGCATGATCGGCGATAAATGCGTGTTTGATCACTTCAGCCATGCCCGATCTCAGCTCTTGTTCCGGCAGGGTTTTCAGAAGCTCCGTATCGTAAATCACCGCTTTCGGCTGATAAAACGCGCCGATTAAGTTCTTTCCGAGTTTATGGTTGACGGCCACCTTGCCGCCGACCGCGCTGTCATGGGCAAGCAGTGTCGTCGGCATTTGAATGAAATCAATTCCGCGCATAAAAGTTGCTGCGCAAAAGCCGGCCAAATCACCCGTCACGCCGCCTCCGAAGGCGATCATACATGAGGAGCGGTCCATATGGAAAGCGATCGCTTCCGTTTGAATCCGTTCATACTCTTTTAGAGACTTCGCTTCTTCTCCGCTTGGAACGATCACTTTTTTCACGGGCCATGTTTCGTTTAAAAGCCGGAACATCTCATCACCGTAAAGCCGGTCAACTTCAGCATCGATGATGAGAAGGATCTTTGTCAGCGGCCTGTTCAGTGAAGACAAAAGGGCAGCGGCCTGTTTCCTTATGCCTTCACCGATATACACGGGATATGCGGAGGAAGCTGTCCGAACCTCAAGCTCTTTCATCAGAATTCCCTCGATAGTTTTTTCATGTTTTCAACATTTTCTTTAATGCGGTCGATCTGGTCAAGCCCGAATTGTTCGACGACTGCATTTGCGATTTCCCAGGCCACTGCTGCTTCAGCCACTACGCTTGCTGCCGGAACCGCGCAGCTGTCTGAACGTTCAATGCTCGCTGTAAACGGTTCTTTCGTTTCAATGTCGACGCTTTTCAGCGGCTTGTACAAAGTAGGGATCGGTTTCATAACGCCGCGGACGACAATCGGCATTCCCGTCGTCATACCGCCTTCTAATCCTCCGAGCCTGTTTGTGGCGCGTGTATAGCCTTTCTCTTCATCCCATACGATTTCATCATGAACTTCACTGCCGTTTTTGCCGGCCGCTTCAAAACCGATGCCGAACTCTACGCCTTTAAACGCGTTAATCGACAGAACGGCAGCAGCGAGCTTGCTGTCCAGCTTACGGTCATAGTGGACATAGCTTCCGACACCGACCGGCATACCTTCGACGATCACTTCAACGATTCCGCCGATCGAGTCGCCGTTTGCCTTCGCTTCATCAATGGCTGCCATCATTTGACGGCCTGCTTCTTCATCGTAGCATCTGACCGGTGATTCTTCCGTTACCCGTTTGAGATCCTCAATGGATGTGTAATCGGTTTTCTCTGCTTTTACGCTGCCGATTTGCAGGACATGCCCGGCGACTTTAATGCCAAGCTCCGCTAAAATCTTTTTAGCGACGGCTCCGGCAGCTACGCGAACCGTTGTCTCACGCGCGGAAGATCGTTCTAACACATTTCTCATATCACGGTGATTATACTTAATAGCACCGTTCAAATCTGCGTGCCCCGGTCTCGGTCTTGAAATCTGGCGTTTCATTTCACTTTCTTCTTCTTCTGTAATCGGTGCGGCGCCCATAATTTTTGTCCAGTGGGTCCAGTCTTTATTTTCTACAACGAGCGCGATCGGTGAACCGAGTGTCCGGGCATGCCGCACGCCGCTTGTGATCTTCGCTCTGTCCGTTTCAATCTGCATGCGGCGTCCGCGGCCGTGCCCTTTTTGACGTCTGGCAAGCTCAAAATTAATGTCTTCTTCAGTTATATAAAGCCCCGCAGGCACACCTTCTATAATTGTCGTCAGCTGCGGACCGTGTGATTCTCCGGCTGTTAAGTATCTCATTTCTTTCTTCTCCCTTCATCGCATTAACGCTTTTAAGTAAAACTATACCACAAGTTTTCATTAAATGTCTTCTATCTTTTTTGATAAAAAAATGTATCAGTGCTCTCAAGGCCGAATTTTTCAGGGCTGAAAATTTGTTCTGTACTGCCTACAAACAGAATTCCGTTCTTTTTCAGACTGCCCGCCATTTTCACATACAGCTCTTCTTTTGCTTTTTCAGTAAAATAAATAAAGACGTTGCGGCAGACGATCAGATCAAAATCTTGTTCATAGCTGTCGGCAAGCAGGTTGTGCCGCTTAAACCGGATGTTTTTCTGAATCTCTTGTTTTACTTGATAACTGCTGTCAGCCTGCTTAGTGAAATAACGGCTTTTCACGGAAGCCGGCACCTCTTGCAGCGAGCGTTCCTGATAGATGCCCCGCTTGGCTTTGCTTAACGCCTTTTCATCAATATCTGTCGCCAATATATCAAATCCGGCCAGTCCCGTCTGCTGATTGAGAATCATAGCCAAAGTATAGGGCTCCTCTCCCGTTGAACAGGCCGCACTCCATATTTTTAACGGTTTTTTATGCTTTATTAACGGAAGAATTGAGGTTTCAAGAACTTCCCACCGTTTATAATTTCGGTAAAATTCAGAAACATTGATCGTCATTCTGTCCAATGTTTCGTTTAATAAAAGCTTGTCCTTTTCCAAAGCGGCGGCAAATTCCTGAAAATCTCTGAACCCCTTCTTTTCATAAAGGGACGTCAGCCGCCTTTTCATCTGTGCTTCTTTGTATAAAGATAAATCAACGCCGGTTATTTGTTTCCACTTGGTGATAAAAATGTCGTAAGGCTCCATTGCTTCTCTCCCAATCTCGCTGTCTTTTGTCCTAGTATAGCCTGTTTTCTTTCTAATTTGTACGATTTCAATAAAAAAATCAGCCCGCGGGCTGATTTGTGAGAAATGAAAAGACAGGGCAGCGCAGCCTCTGTCTTTCTTAAAATATGTAAACCTTTTCATAACAAGAGAAAAAGAAAGGCTGACGGCTTAGTACACCCAGTCGGCCATTAATTTTTGATACGGTACAAGCTCTTCCTGTTTGAAGAAAATGTCAATTTCCCGCTCAGCGCTTTCTAAGGAGTCTGAACCGTGAATGATATTTTTGCCGACAAACATGCCGTAGTCACCGCGGATCGTGCCCGGCAGTGCATCTTTCGGGTTCGTTTTTCCGATCAGCTGTCTTGTGATCTCTACTACATTTTCCCCTTCCCATACCATTGCAAATACGGGTCCTGATGTAATGAATTCCACAAGCTCGCTGAAAAACGGCTTCCCTTTATGTTCAGCATAATGGTTTTCAGCCATCTGTTCTGAAACTTGCATTAGCTTGGCTCCTGCCAATTGTAAGCCCTTACGCTCAAATCTGGATAAAATCTCTCCGATCAGCTGGCGCTGTACGCCGTCCGGTTTTACCATGATAAAAGTTTTTTCCATAAGATTCTCCACCCCATCATTATGTATAGGCTTTCAAGTTGCACACCGAAATCGTAACATCTTTCTGACAATTAATCAATCCAGGGCGGAGAATGTTCACATCTTGTTCGTAAAAGGAATTTAAAATTTCCGTTTGCCGATATATTTGGCGATGGCGGCCAATGATGAGCGCGCACGTCCTCTCGGCAGTGTATTCAGTTTTTCAAACGCTTTTTTTAAGTACCTGTCACTGACGGCCATTGATTTTTCAATCGCGTCTGTGCGTTTAATATTTTCAATAATGGGGGCGAGCTGCTCCTGTGTTGTTTCACTGTTAATTAATTTCAGCTGATTTTTCAATTCAGGCTGACGGAGCGCGTACAAAACGGGCAGAGTGACATTTCCTTGCAGCAGATCCCCTCCGACCGGTTTTCCCAGTTCCTCTTCCGTTGAAGTGAAATCAAGAATGTCGTCAATAATCTGATAGGACATGCCCACGTAATAACCGAACCAATATAATGCTTTGTGAATCTTCTCATCAGCTCCCGAAGCGATGGCGCCGAGCTGGCAGCTGACGGCAATGAGAAGAGCCGTTTTCCGTTTGATGCGGCGCAAATAGGTTCTGAGGTTTTGTTCCATATTGTATTTATCTCTGATCTGTTCAATTTCTCCGAGGCATACTTCTACGATGGTTTTGGACAGGATCCGGTGGGCTTTCGGCTCATCCAATCTCGTCATCATCTCAAGTGAGCCCGCAAGCATATAATCACCGGTATACATAGCGATGCGGTTGTCCCACTTGGCTTTGATGGTCGGTTTTCCCCTCCGCAGCTCGGCGTCATCAATGACGTCGTCATGCACGAGGGACGCCATATGAATCATTTCCAGCGTCACCGCAACATATTTTATTTTATTAATGTCATAGTCACCAAACATGCCGGAAAGCAATACGAAAACAGGACGGATCCGCTTGCCGCCCGCCTGGAGCAGGTGGAGCCCGGCTTCACTCAGCAAAGGATAGTCTGACCGCACCGTTTGCTCAAGCTCCCTTTCGATCACATCAATATCGTCATTTAAAAAAGAATAGGCCATTTTAAATTTCATATCATTCACCCAAACATCTGTATATTCATCATTTCCAACCGATATGCGTAGCGGCCACTCCGCCGGTAAACGAATGGTATTTGACATTCGTCAGGCCCGCTTCTTCAAACAGACGCGCAAGTTCTTTCATACCGGGAAATTCTCTTGCCGATTCTTGAAGCCAAGAATATTCTTTATAGCTCTTCGCAAACATTTTTCCGAAGAAAGGCATGATGTATTTAAAATAAAGAAAATACGCCTGTCTGAATCCGAACATTTCCGGCTGGGATGTTTCCAGGCATACGACCTGCCCGCCCGGTTTGACGACCCGCCGCATTTCTTTCAGCACGGTCAGATAGTCGGGAACGTTCCGCAGCCCGAAGCCGATGGTGACAAAATCAAAAGAATCATCAGCGAAAGGAAGCTCCATCGCATTTCCGTGCAAAAGCTCAATTTGGCTGTAACCGCCCTCTTTCACTTTTTTCTCACCGATGCTCAGCATATTTTTGCTGAAATCCAGTCCTTTGATTTCGCCGCTTTTTCCGGCCGCTTCTGCGAGGGCAATCGTCCAGTCAGCCGTTCCGCAGCAGACATCAAGCGCTTTTGCGCCTTCTTTTACATTCATGATCTGCATCGTTTTATCGCGCCATTTTTTATGCTGCTGAAAACTGATAACAGAGTTCATTTGGTCATAATTTTTATAGATTTTTTCAAACACGCCGTGTACGCGCTGTTCTTTTGACTCCTGCATGTTGATTACCCTTCTTCCACTTTCTGATGATATGTTTTGTCCTGGCTGATCGCTTTAAGCCGGTTCAGCATGAGGTTTTGGATTGGTGAATTGAGCGGCAGCAGCGTTTCAATGCTTTGCTTTGCCTTTCGGAAGCTATCTTCCATTATGTCAGCCTTTGATTTCCCTGACTTTACAATATTGCCGATGACATCGAGAAATATAGCATTGCCGTTCATCAGCCGCTTATATACAAAAAAATCACTCGCCAGCTCTTTCCAGCGCGGAAGATTAAAGTGGTCTGACACTCTGTGAAACAGGGCCGCTTCCACAATCGCCATGCTTTCGATCAATTGATTCAAGTCATTGACAGACCGATCGTACAGACGGATTTTATGCTCATTGATTTCTTTAATTGCCGTAGCGAGCGTCCGAATCATATAGATATCCTTCATTTCAGATAAAAGCGAATAATACAGTCCGCTGAAATAGTCGCCGGCAAGCACGGTGAGCTGCCGGTTTTTATTTTCGTCTCGCTTTAACGCTCTGGCTGTTGTCACTTCATCGTGGGTATCAAGGGCGCTTTGGACAAGCATCGCAGTTACTATGTAATTTTCTCTGTCGTTGTTCTTAATGTCCGCCTCTTCAAACAAAGCGTGAAAAAGAAGAAGCTTATCCTCATCGATTTTAGGCGCAGAAATATGTTTCGCTAAATAAGGATGAGACAGCTTTTGTTTTAATTTCGTATTTAGATTCGCTAAAGTTCCGTAGATGTCTTGCAAAAATATCACCCTTGTCCCCAAATTCACATTTATTCTAATATGTATGAGATTTACTCGTCATTATTATACGCAGGTATCATTATAGCATAAAAAAAAGAAATTGGCTGTATTCTCCCGCCGTTTGCGGGCATTTGGCAAAAGCGGGAAACAGCCGGCTTATTTTTTTTCGCTGTTCATTTCTCCGTAAGCGGTCTGGATGAGGGCGTTGCCTCTCACTTTGATGGCAGAGGTATGCTCAGTAAACTGAGCGATAATCACTTCGCCTTTGTCCAGTTTTTCGGAATGGTGAAATTTCGTATCCGTTCCTCTCGTTAAACCGATGACGTTCACGCCGTCCTCGACCGCTTTAATGACGACAAAATCACTTGAATGCTTTGAATTCATATCTGCACCCTCTATCATTATTAATCCGCACGTTTAATATGTTCTAACACTTCGGAACGCGCCGCTGCGTCATCTTTAAAAATACCTCTTACAGCGGAAGTCACTGTTTTTGCACCTGGCTTTCTTACGCCCCTCATTGTCATGCACATATGCTCAGCCTCGACGACAACCATGACGCCGTGGGGATCTAAGGTCTCTACGATGCTTTCTGCAATCGTTGAAGTGATGCGCTCCTGCAGCTGCGGGCGTTTTGAGACGGCTTCCACCGCCCGCGCCAATTTACTCAGGCCCGTCACTTTGCCGCCGCGCGGAATGTAGGCAATATGCGCTTTTCCGTAAAAAGGAACAAGGTGATGTTCACACATGGAATGAAACGCGATATCTTTTACAAGAACAAGCTCCTCATGGTCTTCTCCGAAAACGGTTTTAAAGTGTTCTTTCGGGTCTTCATTTAATCCCGAGAATACTTCCGCGTACATTTTCGCCACGCGTTTCGGCGTATCTAAAAGCCCTTCCCGGTCCGGGTCTTCTCCAATCGCCTCTAAAATCTGGCGAACCGCCTGTTCAATCTGTTCTTTATTAACTTCTTTCATTGTCTGTGTCCTCCACCATTGAATACATTTAATTTCGATTCTAGCACATTTGCCGCGCCAAAAGCAAAACGAAAGTCCTGCCCGGTGACCGAGGCTGCTTAAATATGAAAAGCCCCTTTATCAAGGGGCTTTTCTGTGAAGAAACAAAGTGTATGTATCAGATGCATACACGATCTATATTCACAATTATTTTCCTGCAACAGCGTCTTTAAGAGCTTTACCTGGTTTGAAAGCAGGTACCTTGCTTGCAGGGATTTCGATTTCTTCACCAGTTTGCGGGTTACGTCCTTTACGTGCAGAGCGCTCGCGCACCTCAAAGTTACCGAAACCGATCAGTTGGATTTTATCACCGTTTTTAAGTGCATCTAAAATCGTATCAAAAACAGAATCAACTGCTTTTGTAGCGTCTTTTTTAGACAATTCGCTTGCTTCAGCAACCGCATTGATTAGTTCTGTCTTGTTCATGCCTTTCACCTCCTCCCAAAAGGGTATCAAATCAGCAGTTTATTATCATTTCTTCACAGTTCAGCCTGATTCTAAACCTGTCTGATAAAAAATCAAAGCAGGGAAGAACAGACAAGTAAACGGCTTTTCAAAAGAAAACAGACACTTTGAGGAATGTTTGTCCAACAAAGTGAAGATTTTCTGTATGTAGAGTAACACATATAAAAAGCCATATCAAGCATTTTAAAGCCTCAATCCCTTGCTCGTCAAGGTTTTCACGTGTTTTACCGAACAAATATTCCTTTTTTTGCTTTTTTCCTCCTAATCCTTGATTGATTTCCAGTATCTAAAAAGAATAAAAAAAGACCCCCCGTTTCAGGAAGAGGTCCTTCAGCTTACAAAATAATGGCGATCAGGCCGCCTGAGCCTTCGTTAATAATTCTCTCCAGCGTTTCTTTCAATTTATATCTCGCATTTTCCGGCATGAGTGACAGTTTTGCGGAGATTCCTTCTCTTACGATAGAGCTCAATGATCTGCCGAAAATATCGGAGTTCCAGATAGAAAGCGGATCATCTTCAAAGTCCTGCATTAAGTAACGGACAAGTTCTTCACTTTGTTTTTCCGTCCCGATGATCGGCGCGAATTCACTTTCCACATCCACTTTGATCATATGAATGGACGGAGCGACCGCTTTGAGCCTTACTCCGAATCTTGATCCCTGTCTGATGATTTCCGGTTCATCAAGGCTCATATCGGCTAAGGCCGGGGCGGCAATGCCGTAGCCGGTCTGTTTCACCATTTTCAGCGCATCTGATACCTGATCATATTCTTTTTTCGCGTGGGCGAAGTCCTGCATTAATTCAAGCAGGTGGTCTTTCCCGCGGATTTCAACGCCGACCACTTCTTTTAAAATCTGGTCATATAAATGATCCGGCGCATACAAATCAATTTCTGCGACACCCTGGCCAAGTTCGATTCCGGCCAATCCGGCGCTTTCAATAAACTCAAATTCACTGAAGTGGCCGACAACCCGGTCGACATCGCGCAGGCGTTTAATATCTTTTACGGTTTCTTTCACTGATTCCTGGTAGCTCTCTCTGAGCCAGTGATTTTCTTTCAGCACCATGACCCAGCTCGGAAGGTTGACATTGACTTCCAGCACAGGGAACTCATAAAGCGCTTCTCTGAGGACGCTTAACACATCTGTTTCCCGCATGCTTTCAACACTCATGGCGAGGACGGGAATATCATATTTCGCGCTTAATTCAGCTCTGAGCGCTTCTGTTTCCGGGTGGTACGGTTTTACCGAGTTGATAACCATAATAAACGGTTTGCCGACTTCCTTCAGCTCGTCAATGACTCTTTCTTCCGCTTCCACGTAATCGCCCCGCGCAATATCGCCGATTGAGCCGTCTGTCGTAATGACGACCCCGATTGTGGAGTGTTCCTGGATGACTTTTCTCGTACCGATTTCCGCTGCCTCATGAAAGGGAATCGGTTCTTCGTACCAAGGTGTATTGATCATTCTCGGGCCGTTTTCATCCTCATATCCCTTCGCCCCGGGAACCGTATATCCCACACAATCCACAAGACGGATGTTGACATCAAGTCCTTCCGCGACATGAACGGACATGGCTTGATTCGGGACAAATTTTGGTTCTGTGGTCATTATCGTTTTTCCTGCTGCGCTTTGCGGAAGCTCATCCTGCGCCCGCGCTCGGTCGGCCTCATTGCTGATATTCGGGAGCACCACGAGCTCCATAAATTTTTTAATGAATGTAGATTTCCCTGTACGGACAGCGCCAACGACTCCTAAGTATATATCGCCCCCTGTTCGTTCAGCGATATCCTTGAAAATATCGACCTTTTCCAAGTGATCCCCTCCCGGACTTCCTATCCTTATCATTTTTCATTCACCATTCTCCAATCAAATACAGGACACTATATGTGTATGACGTTGTCCTATTTCAATATGACATCTTTAGAAAATTTTCAGGCAGTCTTTTCTATCAAAATCAAAAAAACCTTTCTCCCTATTTGTATGCGCGGGAAAAAGGTTCATTCCTGTTTCGTTTGACTTTCTAAAAAAACGGGTTCCTGTTTTTCATTTACGGTGTATGTGACTGAAAAGGCCGGGACGAAAGGAGTCTCTTTCCATAAAATATCCTGAATTTCCGCGCCCGGTTTGATTTTCTTTTTGTTTTCCTTCAGGCAGCGGGCGAGATCAACGCGATAGTCGGCATAGATTTCTCCGTCAGCGCCGATTAAAAGCGGTAGAGACGTGCCTGAAACCGGACTTTTGACTGAAGGAGAGTCTTTCATGCCGAGCTTTTTTTTATTTAAAGTGAACAGCCCTTTTGAAACGGCGTCCTCATAAGGAGGATATGTATGCTTTTCCTGATACATTTTGACGCGCAGCTTCATGTCGCGGATTGCTTCCGCCATTTGGAGATCGACCAGCTTGACGGTCGGCTTATTTTCCACATCGACAAGCACGTATTGGTACATTCCTCCGCTTTCATAAGCTGAGGCCGGCGGCTCCTCTATGTATCTGGGCGCGAGCCGCTTAAAATCTATCGGATATTTTTGATAGAGCGGTGTTTTCATATCTTTTGTCTGAATCGGCAGAAGTCCGCCGTTCGCCTTTTTAAATTCATCCACTGCCGCTTGCACCTGCTGAAGCTGATGTTTGTAAGATACTTTATTTTCAGTTTTTTTTGCTTCAGGGTACAGACAGCCGGACAGCAGAAGCACCGCCATTGCCGTTATGACGGCCATTTTTAACTTATGCATTCCGCGCCCCCTTTTTGCTTTATTCATTGACAGGCCCGCTGAAAACGACCATTAACACGATCAATCCCGAGATGACCATGCAGGCATAAGCGAGTGAAGAAACCGCTGCTTTTATCAGTTTGTTTTTCACTTTGTACCTGCTGACATAAATAGAGGCCACCGCAACAAACATTAATCCCATAGCACCAAGCGCAAACCACATTTTCATCAATGCCACACTCATGTTCGTGCCCCCCGTTCCATCATTGTAAGCGTTATATTTCATTTTAATATACAAATGTTGAAAAGATCAACAGGTTTTCCATCTATTGAAAAAACAAAAAAACTGAAGCAAAGAGGGGGACTTTGCTTCAGTCAAGTTGACTATATTCACCTGTACGTCTGAGATACACTCTCTTGGACTTCGATGCTATAGTATGCGCAGATGCATACGTCTGCATCCTCTTCTGCCTAAATCAGCAAATGTTTTAAGCGATTTCAGCCGGAGAGTTCTGCGTTTTGGACTTTCGTCACTTCAGAATATGCTGACGGCATGTTATTGTCACTTCACCCGGTTTTCGAATGTGTTGACCAAGTCTTCCATCTCATGGGTTTTCACTCTGGCCATTAAGGATTCTACGGCCGTTTCTACCTTCTGCCCGTTAAATAATACTTGGTGAAGCGCCTCTGTGATCGGCATTTTCACTTGGTATTTTTGAGACAGCTGATACGCAGCTTTCGTCGTCCGCACGCCTTCAACAACCATCCCCATCTTATCCAGGACAGCTTCCAGCTTATATCCTTTGCCGAGCAGGTTGCCGGCGCGCCAGTTTCGGGAATGAACGCTTGTACACGTCACGATTAAATCGCCTACGCCGGTCAGGCCGGAAAAGGTGAGCGGATTTCCGCCCATCTTTGTGCCGAGTCTGGCGATTTCAGCAAGACCTCGGGTGATTAAGGCCGCTTTTGCATTATCTCCGTATCCCAATCCGTCTGTAATCCCCGCTGCAAGAGCGATGATATTCTTTAACGCTCCCCCTATTTCCACACCGATCATATCCGGATTGGTATAGACGCGGAAATGCTGGTTCATAAATAAATCCTGAACCGCTTCTGCAGCCTTGATATTTTTTGAAGATGATGTAACAGTCGTCGGGTGTCTTAATCCGACTTCCTCAGCGTGGCTCGGCCCTGAAAGCACGACGATGTCTTTTCTGTACTCCTCAGGCAGCTCCTCTTCCATTAATTCTGAAATGCGGAGAAGCGAATCCGGCTCAATTCCTTTGCTGACATGAACAAAAATCGATTGTTTCGGGATGTACGGCAGAGCCTTTTTCAGCACTTCCCGAATGGCTTTTGTCGGAACTGCCACAATGATGAAGTCAGCTTCTTTTAAAGCCTCGCTTAAATCAGCTGTACCGATGATAGAACTTGATAGCTCCACCCCCGGCAGGTAATCTTTGTTTTCATGCAGTTCGTTGATTTGATCGATCAATTCGGCACGGTGTCCCCACATCATGACTTGATGTCCGTTATCAGCCAGCACTAAAGAAAGTGCAGTGCCCCAGCTTCCCGCTCCAAGCATTGCCACTTTTTTCATCTCTGTATCACACCTTTTTATTTTCTTGCTCTTGCAAATATTTTAATTGGCGTACCTTCAAATCCGAAAGCGTCCCGGATTCGGTTTTCTAAAAAGCGTTCATAAGAAAAATGCATCAGTTCCGGATCGTTGACAAAAACAACGAAGCTCGGCGGCTTAACAGCGACTTGAGTCGCATAATAAATTTTCAGACGGGAGCCGTTGTGCGTCGGAGTCGGATTCATGGCGACCGCATCCATAATGACATCATTTAAGACATTTGTCTGTACGCGGAGAGAGTGGTTTTCACTCGCTTTAATAATCGCAGGCATGAGTGTATGAATCCGCTTTGTCGTCAGTGCCGACATAAACAGCACCGGCGCGTAATCGAGAAATTGGAAATGTTCCCGAATATTCTGTTCAAATTCTTTCATCGTGCGTTCGTCTTTATCAACGGCATCCCATTTGTTTACGATAATGACGACGGCTTTCCCGGCTTCATGGGCGTATCCGGCGATCCGCTTGTCCTGCTCAAGGATGCCTTCTTCTGCATTCAGCACAACGCCGACGACGTCTGAGCGGTCAATGGCTTTTAACGCCCGAAGCACACTGTATTTTTCTGTTGTTTCATATACTTTACCCTTTTTTCTCATTCCCGCCGTGTCAACGATTACAAATTCCTGCTGATTGTAGGTGAACGCCGTATCCACAGCGTCTCTAGTCGTTCCGGCTACGTTGCTCACGATAACCCGCTCTTCGCCGAGCATCGCATTGACAAGGGATGATTTTCCGACATTCGGGCGGCCTATCAGGCAGAATTGAACGACATCATCACTGTACTTCGTCTCCGGAATGTTTTTAAAATGCTCGGCACAAGCATCGAGCAAATCTCCCAATCCTAAACCGTGTGTGCCCGAAATCGGATACGGTTCTCCAAAGCCGAGCGCATAAAAGTCATAGATGTTCGCTCTCATTTCGGTATTATCTAATTTATTTACGGCTAATACGACCGGTTTTTTCGTCCGGTACAGTATTTTTGCCACTTCTTCATCCGCAGACGTCACACCTTCGCGGCCGTTCACCATAAAGATGATCACATCAGCCTCGTCCATGGCGATTTCAGCCTGCTGGCGGATCTGTGTCAGAAACGGTTCGTCTCCGATATCAATTCCGCCCGTATCAATCAGGTTAAAATCATAATTCAGCCATTCCGCCGAACTGTATATCCGGTCCCGCGTCACTCCGGGGGTATCTTCTACTATTGAAATTCTTTCACCCGCAATCCGGTTAAAGATTGTGGATTTTCCCACATTCGGTCTTCCGACAATGGCTACGACAGGTTTACCCATAGTACCCTTCCTTTCAATCCAGCCGCTTACATTTTCACAAAAAATTGTTCAACCGGTTATTAAAAATCATCTTCGCTATGAAAAGAACCCTTCAAACAGAAGGGCTTAACTCATTTATTATATCAGTTTTCACTGAGATCACAATGTATTCTTCAAAATGTTTCGCATTCATGTAACAGTCTCCGTCTGTTTTCAAGACATTTTTGTCGCTCCTTTGCCCTGCTTTTTGCTTTTTTGGCTGATACGCGCCGCAAGCTGTTCATATGTAGTCAGCCCGACGAGAAGAATCACTCCCGCCGAACAGCCTGAAAGCCATTTATAATCACCGACGGCTGCCGCACCCGCAATGTTGCGGATGACCGCAGCATACAATAGTTCCCCCTGGCACATGCCGAGAACAAAAAGACAAAGTCTCTCAGGGAACCGCCCCTCAACGGAAAGCGTAATAACGGTAAGTAGTATAACCGCCGCCCATTCAGGTTTTATGATAAACCAAACAGGATCATATAATGCAAAAAGAAAAATAAAGCCGTACGCCGCAGACGCCGTCAGATGAATCACAATATTACGGAGCCGTTTATGCATGCCGAGGCTTCCCGCATAAACAAATGCCGCAGCAAAAAACATGACATATGCCGCATTCAGCGTAAAATAAGCCGTAATCTGATGTATGCTTGCCATCATATTAGTCAAAATAAAGACTGATACGTAAAAACGGCTTTTCGTTTTGGCAAAAATAAAAGTCGCAAGTATCCATAAAAACCACATTGACCAGTAATAATAAAACGGTTCCATAATCGCTCCTCCTCTGATCAGTATGGAGCGGGAACGCATTTTTTAAACCAATTATGCCTGAAAGGAGCGGATAAGGATGGGAAAAGACAGACAGGAGAAAAAACTGAAAGCCTCCCGCCGGGTGGAATCTGATCGCGATGATTCGATTCACCATAAAGGAGCGACAAGCCTTGAGCAAAACGGGGAATTCCGAAAAAGAAAATCGTAAAAAACAGAAAAAGGCATGCGGGTTCGCATGCCTTTTAACGTCTGCTGAAACGGGACGTGTCAATCCCCCGTTCAGAAAGCCAGTGATGTGTGTCACCTTTTATGACCAAAGGCGCCTTTTGCAATTGGGCAACCGATCGGCATCCGAGGACGGTCATAATCATTTTCAGCTCTTGCAAAAGCGCCATCATCTCGTCAAACAGGCCCTCTTCTCCTTTAGAGGTGAGAGCTTTCAGGAAAGTGCCCGCCATTCCCGCGCCGGAAGCGCCGAGGGCAATCGATTTGGCGACATCCAGGGCGCTTTGCAGCCCGCCGGATGCGATAATTGATTGATCAGCGGAGAGCGAGTGGATTTCCGCTAAGCTTGCGGCAGTGGAAATTCCCCACGTATTAAAAAAATGAAGCGCCTTCTCTCTGCGCATATTTTCAATCTTAGAGAAATTCGTACCGCCGTATCCGCCGGCATCAACTGCTGCTGCGCCAGCATCAAATAACTGCCGTGCCGATTCCCTGCTCATTCCGAAGCCGACTTCTTTGACAAAAACGGGCACTCCCGCTTCCGCCGCAATCCGCTCAATGCGGCCGAGAGCGCCGGTAAAGCTTCTGTCACCCTCTGGCATGACGATCTCCTGAATCACATTTAAATGAATCTGGAGGGCATCTGCTTGAATCATATCAACTGCCCTTTTCGCCTGCTCGGCATCCGCCTCGCTGCCTAAATTGGCAAATATCAGCCCGTCCGGATTCTCTTTTCTGACGATCTCGTAAGAACACCGTTCGGAGGGATCTTTTAAAGCTGACATTTGCGAACCGACAGCCAGCGGCATGCCGGCTTTGCGCGCGGCTCTTGCCAGCGATCTGTTAATTTCGTATGTAAGCTGTCCGCCGCCGCCTGTCATCGCATTGATAAAAATCGGCGAACTGCTTGTGAGTCCGCCGATTTTCGTTGATATATCCACTTTTTCCAATGCTAGGTTCGGTAGGCTGACATGAACAAACGTAATATCATCAAGCCCCGTTTCCCGGTTTTGGCCGGTAGACAGCGCATGATTTATATGTTCTCTTTTTCGTTCTGCTCGTGTCACGTTTTATCACCAATTTATTTTAATTTATTAAGCTTGTCTCCGATTAAATCGCCAAGCTGGAAGCCGGTGCTCGGCTCTTCTTTCGCCTGGTATTGGCGGAAGTCCTCCTGATCGGCTTTCGGCGCTTCTTCAAGCTCACGCATGCTTAAGGAAATGCGCTCTTCGCTTTCGTTGACGTCAAGCACTTTCACTTTAACAGTCTGTCCTTCTTCAAGCACTTCATGCGGCGTTCCGATATGTTTATTGGAAATTTGCGAAATGTGCACAAGTCCTTCCACGCCCGGAAGAATTTCAACGAAGGCGCCGAAGCTTACAAGGCGCTGCACTTTTCCTTCAAGCACATCTCCTTGTTTTACCTTTTCGCCGATCTGGCTCCAAGGTCCCGGCAGCGTTTCTTTAATAGATAAAGAAATACGTTCGTTATCGCGGTCTACGGACAGTACTTTCACTTTTACGTCCTGACCTTCTTCCACCACGTCAGACGGTTTTTCGACGTGTGAATGAGACAGCTGCGAAATATGAACAAGCCCGTCAATTCCGCCGATGTCGACAAATGCGCCGAAATCAGTCAGACGCTGCACTTTTCCTTCAAGCACGCTTCCAACCTCAAGCGTTTGGAGAAAATCATGCTTTTTGGCTGTCTGTTCTTTTTCCACTACAGCCCGGTGTGACAGAATCACCCGGTTTTTATCACGGTCGAGTTCAACGACGATAAGAGAGAGGGTTTTCCCTTTATAGTCAGTGAAATCCTCGACGAAATGAGCTTCGACAAGTGATGCGGGAATGAAGCCGCGAACGCCGATATCTACGACGAGACCGCCTTTCACCACATCTTTCACTTCAGCTTCAAACACTTCTTTTGTGTCGAATTTTTTTTCAAGGTCTTCCCAAGCGCGGTCAGCATCAACGGCACGTTTAGATAAAATCAAAGCATCGTCTTCCACTTTTGTTACTTTCAGGTCAAGCTCGTCGTCAACTTTTACGACATCCGATGCTTTCTCTACATGAAGACTTGATAATTCACTGATTGGAATGATTCCGGACTGTTTGACATTGACAATTTCGACATCTACATGCTTGTCCTCTACCTTTGTCACAATCCCTTTTACTACATCTCCAACCTCTGGCACTTGAACATCAATTTGATTCATTTCCTCTGTCATTTGAATAACCTCCTTGGTCCAAACCTACACAGCTTAATTAATACGGTTTGAAAGCTGAACATGTGAATGTCCGCTTTTCAGCCGAATATGTATTAAAGAATCATCCAAAAAAGATTTTGAATGATCAATAAAAAGTTTTATTAGTATTAACTTCTAATAAATGGACTGGTTTGTCAAGCAATAACATCTTGTCTTTCGAAAAAAATTATAAAGCGCTCCGCCCGAAGTTAACGTGATTTCTGTTCGACGATCTCCAGAATTTTTCCTGCGACTTCGGCAATGCTGAGTGACGTCGTATCGATTTCAATCGCGTCTTCCGCTTTGCGCAGCGGGGAAACTTCCCTCTCTGAATCGAGCTTGTCGCGTCTGGCAATTTCTTCAATGAGCGTCTCGAAATTCACGTCATAGCCTTTTTTCTTATTCTCTTCATATCGGCGCTTCGCTCTTTCCTCTACGGACGCGAGCAGAAAAATTTTCACTTCGGCGTCAGGCAGCACGTGAGTACCGATATCACGGCCGTCCATGACGACACCGCCTTTTTGTCCGAGCTGCTGCTGTCTTTTGACCATTTCTTCTCTGACGCCTTTATGCTTGGCGGCGATTGATACTTGGTTGCTGACTTCGTCTTTTCGGATTTCTTCTGTCACATCTTCTCCGTTTACCAGAACGATTTGTCCTTCCGGAGCGGATACAAGCTCAATTTCCGTACGCTTCAGCAGCTCTGTAAGCGCGGCTTCATCAGTTAAATCGGCATTCTGCTTGAGCGCCGTATATGTAATGGCACGATACATCGCTCCTGTATCAATGTACACATATGATTTTTTCTCAGCCACTATTTTAGCAACGGTGCTTTTTCCGGCAGCGGCCGGCCCGTCGATCGCAATTGATAATTTCTTGTCCATAATCTCTCTCCTTGCTCTTTACTCCTCTATGGATTGTATCATGAACTGCCGGAAAAGGGGCGAAAAAATTGAGCTGATTTACCGCTTTACCGTTTCAATCCATTCTTTTTTCTCCATTTTATCAACTCCCTCATATTTCACAGCTTTCGAAATATAAGGTTCAATAGGCTGATAATGAAGCAAAAACTGCACCGCGCCCAAAATGATAAGCTGAATGCAGACCAATTTGACCAGCAGACGTTCAAATGTTTTCATACACGCGCACCTCCATTAGGATTAGTATGGAAAAGTGCGCTGCTGTTTATTCCGACAGACTGTTTCTTCTCTGCTGCAGCTGCGCGCGCATACAATATTGGAGTAAAAGCTGCTGTGATGCGGGATCGATTTCTGCAAATTCAAGCGTCATTTTTTGTTTATCCGCCTTTTCATCATAAAAAATCCGCTGGGTAATAGCCTCGGCCGTAATATCGGCTGTATTTTCCTTGCCGGGAAGAGAAAATGAGACATAAAGCTTTTCACCTGGTTCCGCGGAAATATGCTCAGGCATCACAACAGCGATTCCGCCGGCGCTGATATTAGAGGAAACCGTTTGGAAAGCGGTTTTTTTCGCTTCCATTTTGACGGATACATCCAATACTGCGTCTGCACGGACGTATCGGCGTCTTTGAATCCGCTTCATTTCCTCCTGAGGGGGGATGTCCAATCCGATCATCGGGATGGGGTCTTTTTTCTTTCCTTTGATTATGCTTTTAAATTGATACGGCACTTGGCCATCCCCCATAAATTCCGCTGTTATTTCCACTCCTTTATGCAAAAAGACCGTCCGTCCCGAATCCAGATCGACGGGATATGAGATGTGCAGCTCGCCGTTTTCAACGCTTACTGCTTTGCTCCTCGCTTTTTTGGGCTCATTGTTCTCTATGTATTCAATCCAAATATAATCTCCGACAGCTATCATGGGCCTTCACTCTTTCATTATTTATGCTTTTATTAAAGCATGTAACGAAAAAAAGGAAAAGACTTTTAGTCCTTTCCTCCTTTATTTTTATAGGTCTTTATATATAGGTTCTGCACTTTTTAACTTTTCTATTTTTTCCTCTTTTCCGTCGTCCGCATTAATGAACATTTGATATGTGTCTTTCCCGATCGTCCCGAGCATTTCGTAGCAAAGCACTTCCTGACCGAGCTCATTCGTGATCAGCGCCTGCCGCGTCTCCCGCACTTCAACATTTTTATTCAGCTTTGCTTTCGCTTCATCAGCTGACAAAGCGGGAGCCGGAATCGTTCTCGTGCGGTGCGCCGCCAGGTAATCACGTGCGGAAAAACCGACGACTTCACCATCATCCAGCGCCACTTTCATTCGGATGGCTTCCGGATAGATGCGGACGTTTTTCTCCACGGGGATAAAAGAAAAGACGCCGATGTTATTATATTGCGCGCTTTCATCAATTTCGAGGCCTTTTGTTTCATATCCATTTTTCTTTAAAAACGCGACGGCCCGGTTAGATGCTTCATTGAGGCTGATCTTTTGTTTCTTCACGGCCCGTTTTTGAATCAAATAGACCGGATGTCCGCCTTTTTGGGTAATATCCATATAGATAAAAGACTTGTTGTCCGCGTCTTTCATGCGGATGCTGTATACGTCCCGATTCGTTTTCCTGCCGCTTTTGACCACTTTAATTGAATAATTATGATCAGGCGCAAACCGTTGTGCGATTTTGACCGCTTCTTTTTCCGTAATTTGTTTTCCTTTCAGATGCGTAAAACCTTTTCGTTCTGTATTTGCTCCCGTAAATGTGGGGCTGATGCTGTCTTCAGAAAAAGCGCCTACATTTTTTTCGACTGTTTTAAAGCTGTCGACGATCGTATTATCGCTTTGTTTTTTGTCAGAGGCGAGCGCCATCTCAACATCCATCCACCGTAAATTTTTGCTCATGACGAGATGCTGAACGCTGCGGAGCTGGTTTTGAATGTTCTCCGCCTGTTTGTACAGGCTGTTCAGTGTTGTATATTCTTTCTTATCAAGCGGTTTTTGGTCTAAATCCCGGACGGATGTTTTATAGCTGAAATCTCCTATGTTGGATAAAAACTCCTCCGTCTTATTAAAAGGCATGAGAGTCAGGGGCAGCTGGCTCACATTGTTATGAGCTTCAGATGTTATTCTCCATACATCAATGAGCGCCGGAGACAGAGATTTTTTACTGTTCATCGCAAGCGTCGTCCCGATTTTGTCGTGAAGCTGATCTACATGGTACGTCAATTCATGAAAAGCCCTCTGATAATTATTTTCCGCATGCAGAAGGACCGCATCTTTTTCCTGATGCTCTTTATATCCCCAGTATCCGGTTGCGGCGATCGCGACACCGAGAACAGCGATAATGATTCCTCTAATCATGTTAACACCTCATTTTGCGTACTTTTACTCACAGAAAATGTGTTTTCCGATTCTTTTTATTTGCGGACGTCCCCAAATCCATTTGCTTGTCGCCGTATCAGGATTGAAATAATAAATCGCGTTTTCAGAAGGATCCCAGCCGTTGATCGCATCAAGAACCGCTTCTTTTGCTCTTTCATTCGGCTGCATGTATATTTGGCCGTCGGCAACGGCGGTAAACGCGAGCGGTTCGAAAATGACGCCGGCCACCGTATTCGGAAATAACGGGCTTTTAATACGGTTTAAAATAACCGCGGCGATGGCAACCTGCCCTTCAAACGGCTCACCGCGCGCTTCCCCGTACACAGCCTGTGCCAGAAGATTGATGTCGTTGTTTGAGAAACCGCCAGGCATATTGGCCGCTGTCGTATTTTGCTTTTGATTTGACTGACCGCCTGTATTGTTTTGCGGCTTTTGAGCAGGCTTATTCGTTCCCGCCGGCTTCTGCGTTCCGGCTCTCGGTTTTGTTTGGTTTTCCAATGGGACGTTGCCATAATGAGTGAACGTATTCCCTTTTTGGATCTGCTCCATTACATATTCACGGTAATATTTTGATTTAGAAATCAGCACCTGTTTGGTTTTCGCGCCGACGAGGCCGTCAACCGGCTTCATGCCGAATTTCTCCTGAAAATTTCTCACGGCCCAGTATGTGGTCCAGCCGTAAACACCATCGATTTTCCCGTTATAAAATCCGTTATATTGAAGACGGGCCTGCAATTCTATAACATCATCACCCGTCGCGCCTCTTTGAATCACTTGATTTGAAAACGCATGAACCGTTTCATGATGATCGAAGAAAGCGGCGGCGAAAGAAAATAGAATGAGACATGCCATAAAGGCTCCTTTGCACTTCATCTCTTCAAGCCTCCTACTGCAAAATTTAAAGTGTACCCGTATTGTCTGTCACGAGGTTATTTTTATGCACGTTTCCTTCTTATCCCCTGTCAAGGCATAAAAAAGAAACCGCACGCGACGCGCGGTTTCTTCACACTTGGATCATATTGACGGAGCGTGCTTTTTTTGCCTTTCGCAGCCCGAACCACCATAAAAACAGCATAAACGGCAGCATATAATATACCCAATGATTGAGGGCGGTAAGAATAAAATCGTAAGAACCGTGCAGACATGAAGGCACGGCCAGCGAAATCACAAGCCATTTGACACGGGCTTTTTTCTGCGAAAAGCGGGCTTTTCCGAGATAAAATCCCATAATCACTCCGATCAGCGCATGGCAGGAGACCGGCAGAAGCGCCCTGATGAAAGCATGCTCAACGCCGTGGCCGAATAAATACAGAATATTTTCAAGCGTGGCAAATCCTAAAGACACACTGGCCCCGTAAACGATTCCGTCATAATGCTCATCAAAATGAGCATGCGGATACACACTGATCATCAGAACGAACCATTTCACCGATTCTTCCAGAAATCCCGAAGACAAAAACGAAACGAAAAAGCTTCCTCCCCCCACATGCTCTTTTTCAAGAACATATTGGATAAACATGGTCGGAAACACAAGGACAACCCCGAGAAAAAAAGACCTCAGCACCATATGTACGGGTTCATTGTCATACTGATCTTTTAAATAAAAATAGCTTAACAGCGCAATGCCGGGAGCAATTCCTGCAGAGATGATTGCAAACATCAGGCAACCTCTTTCCTTTATATTCCTATATCTATCGTACCATGTTGTTCACATTTTTACATCTTTCAATTTTTTTAAAAAAGAGCATATGAATGATCATATGCTCTCTGCACCCAGCCGTTTTGATATTTCATTTGCGATCAAGCCGCCGTGAAAACGTCCGTTCTCGATAAAAATTTCGTTGGCGTTATTTCCAGCCGCAATGACTCCGGCGATAAAAACACCGTCAACATTTGTTTCCATCGTTTCTTCCCGGAAAAACGGCCGGCCTGATTCCGCATCAATCCGCACACCGATTTTTTCGAGGAAACCGTGATCGGGATGGTATCCCGTCATGGCAAATACGAAATCGTTTTTCAGCCGGACCGTCTCATTTCGGCTGGAGCGGAAAATGATTTCATCTTCCGTCACTTCTTCAAGACAAGCGCCGAATTCCATCCGGATTGTGCCGTTTCTGACGAGGGCCTCAAACTCAGGCAGAATCCACGGCTTGATGCTCGGGGAGTACTCATGTCCTCTGTAGAGCACCGTGACGCGCGCACCGGACTTCACCAGTTCCAAAGCCGCGTCCACACTTGAGTTTTTCCCGCCGATCACAGCAACATCTTTATCAAAATAAGGATGGCCTTCTTTAAAGTAATGAAATACCTTAGGAAGCCCTTCACCCGGTATGTTCATATAATTCGGATGATCATAATATCCTGTCGCAATGATACAAAACGGAGTGAGGTAGCGGTCTTTTGATGTTTCTACAAGAAAACGGCCGTCTTCCTGTTTCGTTACGCGCTCCACCGTTTCAAAGGCGTTTACGCGCAGCTCTTTTCTTCTGACAACCTCTCTGTAGTAAGAGAGAGCCTGTATTCGGACCGGTTTTCTGTTTTCCGTAATAAAGGCGACATCGCCGATCTCCAATTTTTCACTTGAACTGAAAAAAGTTTGGTGGGTCGGATAGTTATAAATGCTGTTTACGACATTCCCTTTTTCGATTACAAGCGCGTTCACGCCAATTTGCTTCAGATGTATAGCCGCCGATAATCCGCAAGGACCTCCGCCTATTATAATTGCTTTTTCTTCTGTCATGTCCTTCAACTCCTGCGATTGGCATTTCCATCATAAGTTTCCACTCATATAAAAAATCTCCTATATTATCATAGGAGATTTTTTTTGTTTATGCAAACGATTGGTTTATATCCAGCCTCTGAAACGCGAAGCCTCCGCCATTTTCCGCACGCCGACCATGTAAGCCGCAAGCCTCATGTCAATCCGGCGGTTTTGGGACATTTCATAAATATTATTAAACGATTTTATCATCATATTTTCCAGTTTTTCCTCGACTTCTTCTTCACTCCAGTAGAAGCCTTGGTTGTTTTGAACCCATTCAAAATAAGAAACCGTTACACCGCCGGCGCTCGCCAGAACATCGGGAACCAGCAGCGTTCCTTTGTCTGTCAGGATTTTCGTTCCTTCCAGTGTCGTCGGTCCGTTTGCCGCTTCTACAACGATTTTCGCTTTGATGCGGTCAGCGTTCTCTTCTGTAATTTGGTTTTCGATCGCCGCCGGGACAAGTATGTCACAGTCCAGCTCAAGCAGCTCCTGATTCGTAATGGTGTCATTGAAAAGCTTCGTCACCGTTCCGAAGCTGTCTCTGCGGTCAAGCAGATAATCAATATCAAGACCGTCCGGATCGTAAAGGCCTCCGTACGCGTCAGAAATTCCGACAACTTTCGCACCGGCGTCATGCATAAACTTGGCCAGATAGCTGCCCGCGTTTCCGAAACCTTGTACGACGACGCGCGCGTTCTGAATATCGAGACCTTTTTTCTTGGCCGCTTCTTTTATGCAGATGGTGACGCCTTTTGCCGTCGCTGATTCCCTGCCGTGGGACCCGCCGAGTACAAGCGGTTTTCCCGTAATAAAGCCGGGTGAGTTAAATTCATCAATTCTTGAATATTCATCCATCATCCAAGCCATAATCTGCGAGTTTGTAAATACGTCAGGCGCCGGGACGTCTTTAGTCGGTCCGACAATCTGACTGATTGCTCTGACATATCCCCTGCTCAGCCTTTCAAGCTCTCTGAATGACATATTTCTCGGATCACAAACAATTCCGCCTTTACCACCGCCATAAGGAAGATCAATAATTCCGCATTTTAAACTCATCCAGATGGAAAGTGCTTTCACCTCTTTTTCAGTTACATTCGGGTGAAAACGAATGCCGCCTTTTGTCGGACCTACGGAATCATTGTGCTGCGCACGATAGCCTGTAAATATTTTCACAGACCCGTCATCCATCCGAACAGGAATTTTAACCGTTAATAATCTGAGCGGCTCTTTCAGCAGTTCATACACTTCTTCTGGATACCCCAATTTTTCCAGAGCTTTATGTATTACGGTTTGGGTTGATTTTAATACATCATGTTTGTCTTCTTCATTATGACCGGTGAATCGATCGGCTGCCATTTGAGTTAACCTCCTAAAATCTTCTGTTTCTCTCATGCTCCCTTTCAGTGACTAGTATACACCTTCAATATCTCCGTGCATAGAAGAAAGACAATGATTTTTCCATTATTTCGCTTAAAAAAAGACGGCCGCTGAAAACAGCTGCCGTTTCAAATCTTTTTTATGAAAAATGTTTCTGGATGGTCTCCACAGCATTGCCGTCCATGATGAGTTTTCCGTACTCATGGAGCCTGTAAATCGTAATTGTCGCCGGGTGTCCGTATTCAGCCAGCACCGCGATGACGCCTTCGGCGGAACGGGAGCCGAGGTCTTCAAGGCTTACATAGTATTGGTTCTCATAGTGGTAGACGGTGCCGCCGGTAATCCCGATTCGGTGAAGGCTTCCGGCAAGCTGAATGATATCTTCAAACGAATGGAACTGATAAATAATATCCGGACTTTCGTCAAGTTTGACCTGCATCTCGATATAATCATCGTCATATTCGTCATCTTCTGCGTCCGCGTCATGATTTTTCGTTACAATCACAACCATGCCTTGTGCCTGAAGAGAATATACTTCCACCGCGATCGGACCATTCGCTTCAAAGCCGAGCTCTGTATTTGCTTCATTCATCATATCTTTAAATAACTGGTGGACTTTAAACGAGTCCTTCCAGAGGTCTTCTTTTGTCAGTCCCCGATCAGTCAGATCGTCGAGGGTTAAAAAGATTTTAATCTTATTATAGTTCAGACGCTCAAGCCGCATAATGTTCCCTCCTGCCTCTTCTTGCACACAAATCATATAACACAGTATATGAATAAATGAGTCATAGGTTCTTAATTTGTTATCAGTTTACACCGTGTACAGCGGGAAGACAAGCAGAATGCCGTTTTTTATCACCGCGGCCGGGTTTGTTTCAGGAAGACGGCTCATCCGGTCCGCACAGCGTAATCATATGCGTCTCCGGTTTCGCCCCGAGCCTCAGCGGAACTTTTGTCGTCCCGTAGCCGTTGCTGATCAGGTAATGCGCTTTTTTTACCGTTCCCGTCCCGCCCAATTCGTACGGCCCGAACCGGCCGAAACGGATTTGGCCGCCATGCGTATGGCCGCTGAACACAGCGTCAATCCCGTCTGACTCCCTCATCTGCTCATGGATGTCCGGGTTATGGCAAAGCAGGAGGTTTACTTTGTCAGCATCCGTATATCTGATTGCAGATTCGTAATCATCCATCATCATCCTGATATCATCCACCCCGCAGATCGTAACGGTTTCCCCTTTATAAGCAAATTGAACCGATTCATTTCTCAGCGGGATCACTTTATATGCCCGTAAAAGAGAGAGCAGTTTTTGCTGGCTGACCTCGTAATCGTTATTTCCCCACACATACATGACAGGCGCGAGAGCCGTCAGACGTTTGATGTTTTCTTCAATTCTGGCGTAAGGAACTCCGCCCTCCGCCAAATCACCGCCGAGCAAAACGGCATCCGGCTTATAACCTGCCGCTTCGCGGAGAAGCTTTTCATCAATTAAACGGCGGTGCACGTCAGATATAAAAAAGATGGTGAGCGGCTTCATCCCCTTCATTTTATCAAGCGTAAATGTATGTGTTTTCAGATGGCTGCCGTTTGCCGTTTTGTACATAACGGCCGCCATAACCGCAGCCGCTCCCGCCAATGAGCCGAGAATTCCCGCTGTAAGCTTCATAAACGCACTCTCCATTCTGTCATTGTCTTATATTAGACGGACAAACAAAAAAAGACGTTTCTATCCTTTCCGGAAAACGCCTCATTTTATTTGCTTTCAAAATAAAGATTGATATCATACCGATGTTTCATCAAGTGGAAAACAGATTCTCTCGCCCTCCATTTTTCAGGCTGGGGCCATAAATCCGTGCTTTTTTGGATAATTTCACATCTCAGTTTATGAAATTCACCCTCAGCTTTTTCTTCCTTTTTTTTAAAATAATAAGAAGTGCAATACGCAAAAGCGGAAGCCATAATCCAGCACAAGTAAACCGTATGGCCTAATATTTCCTGCAGAATCAGCTGCGGAGAGGCTTGGGGGGCATTAAAGCTTTTAAACATCAGCAGTATGCACATCAGGGAAAAACAAACGAGGGACGCCCACTGCCATCTTCGGCATTGTGCGGCATAATTTTCGTATTTTAATTTCCGTTTCACCAGCGCCTGAAGCATCTGTTTCGTCGGTCCGTCAGCAAATCGGTCTAATTGCTTCCATAAAGAATCCATGCGCTTCACACCTTGTCCGTTTTCATTGGTACACTATATGAAAAACGCGGTGAAAACATGCATTTATTTTAATCAGACAGCGGAATGTTCAGAACCTGGCCGGTGTACACGTCGTTTCCGTTTAATCCGTTGTAGCTGCGGATTTTTTCTTCGCCCGCCCGGCTTTTATAGTATTTCATTGAAATACGGTAAAGCGTTTCTTTCGGCTGTACAGTATGCTGTACGGTCCGCACTTTTTTTGGGACAGTCCCGGCTTGATCACTCGCCTCAGCCGGAGCCGCTTTTTCACGGACAGCCGGCGGAGACTGCTGTTTTGTCTCCGCGTATTCGGTGTCTGTCGGCTTTACTTGTTTTTCTGAGGGCGTTTCCGTTTTTTTAGGTGTTTTTTCACTTGGTTTTTCACTTGGTTTTTCTTTCGTTTTTTCAGGTGCAGCCGCTTCTTTCTTATCTTTGTCGTCAGACTTTTTTTTCGGTTGTTCTAAAAGAGCGGTTCCTGACGTTTCTTTCTGAGCGCCTTTCGGAATAACGGCAGGCGCGCTTTCACTGTGGTCTATGAAGACATCTTCATAGTCCTTCGGGTCAAATCTGCTGCTGTTCGTCATATAAAGAAGACCGAAAAAGACACCGATTGTTACGATAATGAACAGGACGGTCAGAAAAGTGAACAGCGGCGTTTTTGTTTTGGTTTTTTCCTTCACCTGCTCTTCCTTTTTTTTACGCTCCTCTTTTACAGATTGTCTTGTCGGGAGGCTGTCTTCAAGATATTCAATTTGTTCATCCGCGGCCGCGGCAACCTGCTGCTCGGCACGCAGCTGAGCTTTTCTTCTTTCAACTCTTGACATTTCCGTCATGCAAACCCCTCCTAACATATTGAAAACGGATCTGACAGGCAAATACCGCATCAATAATAAAATGCGCTGTAACCGGAACGAATAAATTGCCGGTCCATTCATAGATAAGCCCCAGCAAAAGACTGATACCCGCAACCATCATAAACAGAAGCCACTTCGCCAAGTATCTGAAATGAAGCACGGTAAAAATGAAGCTGGCGGCCCATAAGCCGATATGTGTCTGCAGAACGCCTCTGAACAAAATCTCTTCGCTAAACGAAATGAGGAGCGTCAAAAACAAAATATGCAGCACCGGCCTGTTCTTAAAAAGCAATACATTAATGCCGCCGTCATCATATAAATGCGAAGGACACCATTTCATCACCGCCAGATCGGCAAAAATGACAAGAACGGCAAGAGTTACACCGTACCATATGATATTATCGTCACGTATATGCCACAGCTTTAAAAAATCGTGAATGTCGGTAAAAAAGAAAAAGCCGATAACAGCTGAAACCGCCAATATGAGCAATTGGGTGGCATACAGCTGCATCACAATCTCCCGGTCTGAGAGCTGCCGGATCAATTCGCTTTGCCGTCTCAGCTGAACTCACCCGCAGACTCTGATCCGAAAATCCGGCCTAATTCCAGCTTCCAATCTTCAAACCGTTCCATATTTTTACGTTCTCCTTTTTGCTCGTACGGAGCCAGATCAAGTCCGCAGCTGCTGCAGCATTGTCCGGTTTGACAATCAGGCTCATACGGTTCATCAAAATAAGACAGCAGCGCTTCTCTTATACATTCTTTCCGCTCTAATAACGCCGAAAAACGATTCATTTTACGCAGCTTCTTTTCCACGCGGTATGTCAGTTCTTCCTGCAGCTGCTCTTTTGTGGTTTTTCCTTGCAGATACAGATGGACGGCCGTTCGCGCCTGTGTTTCCTGGACGCCCTTATTGATCAGAACGTCCCGAAGCTTTCGCTCATCACTCGTACCGGCATCCCGTATGACGGCCAGAATGCCTTCCAGGTCATAATCAGACAGGCTTTCTGTCTGAATAATCTGCTGCTGAAGCTCGGTATCGCCGGGCGCCCTCAGCAAAATACTGACACTCGGGCTGCCGTCGCGTCCCGCTCTGCCGATTTCCTGCATAAAGGCCTCGGCCGTTTGGGGAGGATAAAAGTGAATGACAAAGCGGATATCTGACTTATCCACACCCATGCCGAACGCATTGGTGCAGCAAATGCAATCAAGCTGGTTATGGATAAATTGCTGCTGGATTAAAATCCTGTCGCCTGTATCCATTCCGCCGTGATAATAATCCGTCCGCTTTCCCGTTTTTTCGTTCAGCTCAGCCGCAAGCTCTTCCGCCCATTTTCTGGTCGGACAATATATGATACCCGGGCCTTCAAGCTTTTCGGCAAGCTCCGTGAGCCTGCTTATTTTTTCGGTATTATCAGCCAAATGTTCTGCCGCCAGGAGAATGTTCGGCCGGTTGACTGAATAAAGATGACGCACCGCATGCTCAAGTCCGAGCACATCCGTCACGTCTCTGAGCGTTTCTTTTGTCGCTGTTGCGGTCAGCGCCAATACAGGCGGCTTTCCGAGTGCCTGCCTGAAAGGCCCGAGCTTCGAGTAATCAGGCCTGAAATCATGTCCCCATTCTGATATGCAATGAGCCTCATCAATAACAAATAAACTGACCGGGACATTTTTCAAACGGTTCAGTACATAAGGTGAAGAAAGGGCTTCAGGAGACATATAGAGAAATTTATACCGGCTGATGTTGCTGAGGATAAAATGCCGCTCTGCGGAATTCAGCATGCTGTTTAATGCCGCAACCCGCTTTTCTCCTTTCGCTTTCAGCTGCTGCACCTGATCTTCCATTAATGAAAGGAGCGGCGAAATAATCAGCACCAGCCCGTCCATCATGTAACCCGGGAGCTGATAGCATAATGATTTTCCCCCGCCGGTCGGAAGCATGGCGATCGTATCTTTTTTTTGGAGCACGCTAGTCATAATCTCTTCCTGCCCTTTTTTAAAGGAATGCAAACCAAAATACCTGGATAAAGCTTTATGCAGCTCAGTCATGCTGATTCACCGTCTTTGCCAGCGCCAGCCTGATCTGAAAATAGCTGAAGCGCATCTGCATTCCTTCGCGAATCCGTTTAATTTTATTCGTCTGATGCTGTTTTGCAAATGCCGTTATCATACGCTGTTCCTCTTCAGAAAGATACTGTTCTGTAAAAAATGCAGGCTGATGCAATGATATTTCTACGATATGATCTTCGATTGTGGCGGTTTTTAAATTTCTGACCGCGGCGATCCGTTCAATCGGAAACCCTTTTTCCAACAGCTCAAAGGTTTTTCTGGCAGACTGTGTCAGCGCGCTTTCCGCCTGCAGATCGGACAACAGCTCGCGCAGAGCGGGATATGCACATTGCGGAAGCGATTGAATAACATAATGTACCGCTCCCCAAAACTGGACGGACACATACCATTCATCTTCGTTCAGCTGGAGAGCGAGCTGCTTATTCGTTTTGCCGATTCTGTTGAATGAAGTTAAAGAATAGACAAAAATAAGCGCCTGCCGTTCACTTACGCCTTGCAGAAGGTGAAACAGCGTCTCATGCATTTGGACGGAGAGCTCTTTAGCGCCTCTGTTTTTCCGCATGAACCGTTTGACCCATCTCAGCGTCTGCACATCGTTTGTAACCGGGATATATTGACTGCATTGATGCTCTTTGTTTGACAGGACTTGAATGAGCAGGGAAAGCCGCCTCCACAGGGTGACAGCAGGCGTTTGATAATTCGCGCCGTGGCAGTGCTTCGGCCAAGGCCGCTCGGCAAACGCCCGTTCAAGCTTTTGAACGCCGCGCGCAGTCACTTTCCACGTTCCCTCTTCTTTTCCGGCTGTAATGTATGAGTTCTCGGTGAGTTCATGCAAAGAAGCCGCAATATCGCCGCGTTCACAATGTGAAGCCATGCCGAAATATTTAGCGATCTGAAATAAGCCGGCATCCTGAATGGTTTGAGACGACTTTTTTCCTTTTAATAAATGAAACACAGCACTCGGAGTCCGTTCGCCGTCTATTTTGTCCAGACAGTCGAGAACCACGGTATCAAAGTAGTTTATCGCCAATCTAAACACACCTACATTTCTTCTGTGACAAGTTTCGTTTTTTGGTTCTTTTTATTTTAACAGATTTTCATATAAATTTGACGTTTAAAGTCATCTTTTAGGGGGAAGTGCTAAAGAGAATCCCTTATGTGATAAGCATTCTCAATCATTTTTCTGTTGAAATTTGACACTAACATCATTACAATAAGTAAGAGGAATAGGTGTTATATTTAAAAATATATAAGGTAAACCATTTGTTCCAACACGAACAATCTGGGAGGTTTTATTCATGGCAAAGTACACAATTGTAGATAAAGATACGTGTATTGCATGCGGCGCCTGCGGAGCTGCGGCACCAGACATTTATGATTATGATGATGAAGGCATTGCGTTCGTTACGCTTGACGAAAATAAAGGCGTCGTCGAAGTTCCGGAAGTTCTGGAAGAAGATATGATTGACGCATTTGAAGGATGCCCTACTGATTCAATCAAAGTTGCGGATGAACCGTTCGAAGGCGACCCGCTGAAATACGAATAAAAAAGCCCTCCCCGTGAGAGGAGCTTTTTCGTCCTGAATAAGACTCCGGCTGTTATCGGCCGGAGTCTTATTTTTTTTGCGTGATCAAACAATCAAAAAAGCGCCCGGTCTGTGTTTTACAGAGCGGGCGCTTTGGAGTGGTTATTGTGTCTGGATGCTGCGTTTTTGTTCAATCCAAGGTTTCAGCTTCGTAAAGATGAACGTAAAGACGATGGTGATGATAACGCCTTTTACAATGTTAAACGGCAGGATTCCTGCCACAACCGCCGTTTTTAACTGGCTGTTTGACAGTGCCGGTGAATGTAAAAACCAAGTATACGCGGGCAGGATAAGAATATAGTTCAAAATGCTCATCAATACGGTCATCGCCGCGGTTCCGGCCAGCAGGCTCACTGCAAGCCCTTTTGTCGAATTGAGCTTTTTAAACATAAACGCCGTCGGCAGAATAAACAGCGTTCCCGCGATAAAATTGGCTGCCTGCCCGACAGGCACGCCGGCCATGCTTCCTTGAATGATATACTGCAGAATATTTTTAATCGCTTCAACCGCAATTCCCGCCGCAGGCCCGTAAACCAAAATGGCGATAATTGCAGGAACGTCACTGAAATCAATTTTCAAATAATCCGGCAGACCCGGAAACGGGAAATTTAACAGCATAAGCACAAAAGCAATACTGCTAAGCATACTGATGACAACTAATTTTTTTACTTTCACAATGCTCTCTCCTTTTCGATCAAATCTCTCGAAAAGAGGAAAGGTTCTTTTGCGCCCCAATAAAAAAACCGCTTTTGTTAAAAAGCGGGAGCTTACTAAGGCTTGGCAAAGAAACGTTTGATATAAGCATCAAAACGTCTGCTGAACCTCCATCTTCTCCCATCCAGACTATACTGTCGGCTCCGGAATTTCACCGGATCCTGCCGCCGAAGCAGCTCGCGGGCTTAGAGCATGATGCTCATCACCGCCGGTAGGGAATTTCACCCTGCCCCGAAGATTGATCTTATGAATTTATTCACATTATATATGATCAAGTTGCAATTGTATAGAGAACTGCTCAAATTTAAATAAAATATTGGGGAAGCCCAATTTAAGCTGATTCAGCGGTTTCCTTTTCTCCTTTACTGCGTCAATACACATTGACACTCTATTGAGAATATGATAAATTATCAGATATTTAGTCAGCTAAACTAGGAGGAAATCTAACAATGTTTCGAGTTTTGGTCTCAGATAAGATGAGCAATGACGGCTTAAAGCCGCTGATGGAATCAGACTTTATAGAAATTGTTCAAAAAAACGTCGCGGATGCAGAAGATGAATTACATACCTTTGATGCCCTGTTAGTCCGCAGTGCCACGAAAGTAACCGAAGAATTGTTTAAAAAAATGACCTCTTTAAAAATCGTCGGCAGAGCCGGTGTCGGCGTAGACAACATCGACATCGATGAGGCCACAAAACATGGGGTTATCGTGATAAACGCGCCGAATGGAAACACCATTTCAACGGCAGAGCATACATTCGCGATGATTTCTTCATTAATGAGACACATTCCGCAAGCCAATATCTCAGTAAAATCAAGAGAATGGAACCGGACGGCTTTTGTCGGGGCGGAGCTCTACGGAAAGACTTTAGGCATTGTCGGTCTGGGCCGGATCGGAAGCGAGATTGCCCAGCGCGCCAGAGCGTTCGGTATGACGGTTCATGTATTCGATCCTTTCTTAACCGAAGAGAGAGCCGGCAAAATCGGCGTAAACAGCCGGACATTCGAAGAAGTGCTTGAAAGCGCGGATATCATTACCGTCCACACGCCTTTAACAAAGGAAACAAAAGGACTGCTTAACAGAGAAACCATTGCCAAAACGAAAAAAGGCGTCCGTCTTATCAACTGCGCAAGAGGCGGCATTATTGATGAAGCGGCGCTTTTGGAAGCGCTGGAAAGCGGCCATGTCGCAGGCGCTGCCCTTGACGTATTTGAAGTGGAACCGCCAGTTGAATCAAAGCTTCCCGACCATCCGCTGGTGATCGCCACACCTCACTTAGGCGCTTCAACGAAAGAAGCACAGCTGAATGTCGCGGCACAGGTTTCTGAAGAAGTGCTGCAGTTTGCAAAAGGTCTGCCTGTCATGTCAGCGATCAACCTGCCTGCGATGACGAAAGATGAATTCAAAAAAATCCAGCCTTATCACCAAATTGCCGATAAAATCGGAAGTCTCGTGTCACAATGTATGAAGGAACCCGTCAAAGATGTTGCGATTCAATATGAAGGCACCATCGCCAAACTTGAAACATCATTTATTACAAAAAGCCTGCTGTCCGGTTTCTTAAAACCGCGTGTAGACTCAACGGTCAATGAAGTGAACGCCGGCGGTGTAGCAAAAGAACGCGGAATCAGCTTCAGCGAGAAGATTTCCTCCAATGAATCAGGATATGATAACTGCATCAGCGTAAAAGTAACCGGAGACCGGAGCACATTTACGTTAACGGCTACGTATATCCCTCACTTCGGTGAACGAATCGTTGAACTGAACGGCTTTAATATTGACTTAAATCCTGCCGGCCACCTCGTTTATATCCAGCACCAGGATACGACCGGTGTAATCGGACGCGTAGGACGCATCCTCGGCGATAACGATATCAATATCGCTACCATGCAGGTAGGCCGTAAAGAAAAAGGCGGAGAAGCCATTATGATGCTTTCTTTTGATAAACATTTAGATGATAAAGTCGTCAATGAGCTGACTTCAATTCAGGATATTGTTTCCGTTAAACTGATTGACCTTCCGTAACCAACAAAAAACCCAAAACATTCATATGTTTTGGGTTTTTTTACGTTAATGGCTTGGAAGCGGATTAGGCGCGGCAGGCACAGCGATAGGTTTTGTCACATCATAATTACCGATTTTCTTTGTATGCGCATGTGTGAACAGCACCTCAGAATAACCGAATTCCTTCGCAGTTAACAGAAGCCCTTCGATCATTAAAATCCCTTCCAGCGAATCTTCAACCTTATGTTTTTCGGACAATTGAATCCGCAGCTGCTCGCCGTCTTCCCTTTCCGATACCGATGCAATCGCATCGGCTTCTATAATGCTCGCGGTCTGTGAGCCTCCGTCTGTTGTCTTCATCCCGTCAATAGCCTGATATACTGAATAATAGGTTTGTTCAGACGGGATGAGATACTCTTGTCCCAGACTGTCGCTGTAAGAAAAATACGCCCGGTTTGTCTGTTTATGTACGGACATCTCAGCGGAAATGCCGTAAGATTTATAAAAATCCTGTCCGGCTCCGTTTTGAACCTTTTTCAATTTAATCCGCTCGTAAGGACTCCATGTCAAAGTCTCTTTCAGCATCTTTTTCAATAAGTCAGCATCGGCAACTGATTCGATAGAGAGCCGCCCGTTTACCTGCACAAGCAAATCCTTCTTATCCGCCGTTACCTGCACACCGTCCAAAAGGTTCGGCACAGACAGGAAGGATTCGGGCACTTCTAGGTTTTCTGCTTCGGATAAAGCCTCTGATACCGATTCATCCGGCTTCTTTTTTTCAAAACTGACCGGTATGACGGCGGATGTATCTGAATCGGCAAACGCCAAAGTAATGTAATTGTTTTTGTTTTCGTTAGAAACGACAAACGTCTTCTGATCCGGCTTGACAGCAGCTGACTGACTGGCTTTTTCAGCTTGACCGCTGTCAGCTGTAAGATCACCGGCAGATTTGTTTGTCATCAGGTGAGGAGATATAATCAGAGCGATGCACAATGCGCAGACGCCGGCTGCGGCGGGGCCGATCCAGCTTCGAGCCGGTTTTTTCCTGTACGGTTTACCCGTTTCAATATTCCGGTAAATGGCCTCGGGTGAACGATGATCTCTAACCGCCGGAAGTTGTCTTAACAACTCCTCTACTCTTTCTTCGTTCCAATATGACTTCATCATCCATTAGCTCCTCCCTCAAAAGCTCCATCTGTTTCCGAAGTATTTTGAGCCCTCTATGTTGGGTCGTTTTGACTTTGCTTTCCGAGAAGCGGAGAGCGGCGGCTGTTTCCTGAATGGAATATCCCTGAATAAATCTCAAGATAATAACAGCTCTTTGATCAATGGTGCAATGATCAAGCGCGGTATATATTTCCCGGACGTTTTCATGCTGTACGGCGAGTTCATCCGGAAGCAAATGCTGATCTCTGACATCTTGTGTATCCCAATCAAACGTACCCATAATACGCTGTCTGATCGTCTGCTGCTTGCGGAACCAGTCAATCGCCACATGGCGTGCGATGGATAACAGCCATGTTTTTTCACTGCTTCTTCCTTCAAATGTATGATAGGAATTCAAGACGCGGATATACACTTCCTGCGTCAAATCTTCAGCCTGCGACTTATCTTTTACCATATAAAATAAAAATTGATATAAATCTTGATGGTATGCATCATATAATATCTGAAAGGTTTCTTCCATGGGAAACCCCTCCGTTCACTTTTTTGTCGTAAAAATGCGTTGAAAAGTTACATTACAACTATATTACGAGAAACTGGAATTTGGAAGGGAATTTATATTAACATATTCTTAAATTTTTAAAGGAGAAACAAATAAAAAACACCCGCAGAACATGCGGGTGTTTCGTATGGAACAAGATTGTTCGTCAATTTCAGACGTCATCCTGCACTTTTGTCGGAATATAAAATGTAAACGTCGTCCCTTTGTCGATGCTGCTGTGAACCGCAATTGAGCCGCCGTGGGCTTCCACGATATTTTTTACGATGGCGAGCCCGAGTCCGGTTCCCGCCCTGCCTCTTGTTCTTGCTTTGTCCGCTTTATAAAAACGTTCAAAAATAAAAGGCAGGTCCTCTTCCGGTATACCAGAGCCGGAATCTTTGATATCGATCTTCAGTCCGTCTTTTACGGTCTGAGCCGCGATATGAACGCTTCCGCCTGACTCCGTATGGCGCAGCGCATTATCTATAAGGTTGGTAAACACCTGTTCCATTTTGTCTTCATCAAAGACACACTCCGGCTGAGACACTGAGATGTCCTCTGTGAGCGAAACGCCTTTTTCCTTCGCTACCCCGGAAAATTTGCGGGAGATCTTCTCCAGAAATTCATGCAGGTTTACCGTTTCATAGTGCAGGCCCGTATGTCCGGATTCCATTCTGGCCAAATCCAGCAAATCATTAACGAGCCGGCCCATGCGAAGAGATTCATCATAAATGATCTGTGCGATTTCTTTTTTCTCCTCTTCGGTGCTTGCAATGTCGTCCACTATTGCTTCGCTGTATCCCTGCAGCATAGAAATCGGGGTTCTGAGCTCATGACTGACATTGGCAATGAAGTCTTCACGCAATTTATCCAGCCTGCGCTCTTCGGTCATATCACGGAGCACGGCCACGGCGCCGCGGACGTGTGATTCCGCATAAAGAGGCGACATCAATAAAACCCATGACCTTCCTTGAAGCGTCATTTCAATCATTTGCTCTTTTTCCGTGTTCACTGCATTTTGAAATAGCTCTTTTGCTTCAGGGGGAAGGTTGTCTCCTTCTTTAATGTTCATGTTCTGCTCATAATACCATGCCTGCAGAAAACGTTCGGCCGGCGGGTTGGTCACCAAAATGGTGCCGTCGATATTAATGGTGATGACCCCGTCTGCCATACTGCTTAAAATATTGGACAGCTGTTCTTTTTCCTGATTCAGCGCGTTAATATGAAAATTGAGCTGCCGTCCCATCTGATTAAAGGCAATGGCCAGTTCCCCGATTTCATCTTGGGTCAGAATCGGAATTTTTGTATCAAACTTTCCTTTCGCCAAGTCTTGGGCGCCTTCCCGCATTTTCCGAAGGGGATATGTCACCCTGCTGGATAAAAAGAACGCGAAAAACGTTGTCAAGACGATGGCAATGCCCGCCGCAAGAAAAATATAGCGTGTCGTATGTTTCGTCGTATCTTTGACGGCAAGCAGCGATTGGGATAAAAAGACCATGCCTTTTTTGCCGTCTTTTTCATACGGCACTCCGACGATCAGCCGTTCGTTATCCGAACCGGCATTGTTGGGGACCGCGCGTTTGCTTACTTTTTTGCGGTCTGTCAGCGCCTTGTGCAGATCCCGGTCATGTTTGATCTGCTCTAATGTAATAGAGGATAAATGATTATCGTCATTGGGCGAATACCAGACATGTTTATCATCCTGAATGATCGCGATGCTCGTTAAATTGTCCGCCAGTTCCCACGTGATGGATCTGGCAAGCGGCTGGTCTTCATGATTTTCTATTATGACCGCAATTTTGTCGGCAAGCTGCGTTAAATCTTTTTCCGCTTCTTCAACGTGGTAATTTTCTATAAATTCCAGAAGCAGCACCGTTAAAATAAATAAAACAATTAACACGAGTGAAAGAATGGTAAACCAAAGCTTACCTACTACGCTTTTCCAAAACTTCATTCAGCGCCTACCTCAAATTTGTATCCGACTCCCCATACGGTAACGATTTTTTTCGCCGCTCCCGGGGACACTTTATTTAATTTTTCACGGAGCCGTTTGACATGGGTGTCCACCGTTCTGAGGTCTCCGAAAAATTCATACTGCCACACTTCTTTTAAAAGCTTTTCCCTGTCGTACACTTTGTCCGGTGTTTTCGCCAGGAAGTACAGCAGTTCATATTCCTTCGGCGTCAGGCTCACCTCCGTGCCGTCCGCAGTCACCCTGTGAGCATCGTGATCAATGGATAGATGCGAAAAGACGAGCACATTTTTTGTCGGGGTATTTGCTGTCAGATAAGATGTTTGGGAAGCCCTTCTTAAAAGCGCCTTTACCCGAAGCACCACTTCTCTCGGGCTGAAAGGCTTGACGATATAATCGTCCGTACCCGCTTCAAACCCCTGGACGCGGTTGGCTTCTTCCCCTTTTGCCGTCAGCATGATAATCGGCGTCGCTTTTTTTTCTCTGAGCTGCCGGCATACTTCGATTCCGTCCGTTCCCGGCATCATTAAATCCAAGAGCACCAGATCATAATCTGATGCCAGCCCCATTTTAATGGCCTCGTCGCCGTTTTCCGCTTCTTCAATCACATAGTTTTCCCGTTCAAGGTACATTCTTAAAAGGCGTCGAATTCTGGCTTCATCATCTACTACTAATATTTTAGTTTCATTTGTTTGATCCATCGTTTTCCCCCTGCTTTCCTTCTGTTACTTTCATTTTAACAAACTGTGCGGCAGCTTGAGAACTGTATCGGCTTTTTGCATCTATGCGTACGAATGAAGTCCGGCAAGCACGAGATTCACAAAAATTAAGTTAAACATAATAATGGCGAAGCCGATGACGGCAAGCCACGCGGACTTTTCGCCATGCCAGCCTCTTGACAGCCGCAAGTGCAAATACGCTGCGTAAAATAAAAAGGTGATCAGCGCCCATACTTCCTTCGGGTCCCAGCCCCAAAAACGCGTCCATGCAAGCTGCGCCCAAATCATCGCAAACACAAGCGCGCCGAGTGTGAATACCGGAAAACCGATGGAAACAGCGCGGTAGCCGACTTCATCGACCAAGTCCAGATTCACATTTTTGACGAGCGGGCTGATAAGAGCGCTGATTCTCTTTCTGAATATCAGCCTGAGCGCACCGTATAAAACGAGGCCTGCGCCAAACGACCAGATCACCGTATTGACCTTTCTGCCTGAAAAAATGGCCGGAAGCTCAATAAGCGGCTTCATTGCGCCTTCCGTAAGCAGTTCTCCCTCATGCGGGCCGACAAGCGCAGGCATATCATATATCATGACGCTTTTGGCTTCTTTTTTATCCACCCAATTAAATTCAGCTTTGTAGTCCGCCAGCCGGAATGCCGACGTGACGGCGATAAATGCCACGGTCGTCACGAGTATAAACATGATGACTTCGAGCCAGAACGTTTTTTTACCCGGTCTGGATTGGTCGACGTGCTTTAACAGGAAAATGACGCCGGCTACAAAACTGATCGCAAGAATCGCCTGCCCGAGCGCCGCCGTCGTGACGTGAATGTACAGCCAATTGCTCTGCAGTGACGGAATAAGCGGCGTGATGTCTGTCGGAAACATGCTTGCATATGCGATAAGCAAAAGCGCGATAGACAATGTGAACATGCCTAATGAAGGCAGTCTGTAAATAAAGTAAATAATAATAAAAGCGAGAACAAGCATCATGCCGAATGACGTCGTAAATTCAAACATATTGCTGACAGGCGCATGTCCGCTTGCCGACCATCTCGCAATGAAGTAGGCGAGATGACAAAGAAATCCGAAAATGGTTAACGTGATTCCGATAGCCGACCAGCGGCCCTTACCGTCCTTAGCACCTTTTGTTCCCCGGATGGCGCCGCCGAAAATCGGGACGGCAATTAAATAAATCAAAAAGGCAGCATAAAGAAAATTTGCGCTCAGCTCCGCCATGACACCACTCCTTTTTCACTAGGCCTGATTTTTGGCCAATTCTTTTTGATCGGCCGGCTCTTGAATCCCGGTCCCGCTAAGAACAAATTCGATATCTTTTTTCAGACCGAACCAGTTTTTGTTCGTATGTCCCGCCACAAGCACTTCATGATCACCTGTTTTGATCCAGATCCTTCTGTGCTGCCAGTACATTCCTTGAATGACGCCGATCATAAAGATCGCGCCGCCGACGGCAAGCACCCATAAGGTTAAGTCTTTTCTGACGGTGAGTCCTGTAATGTTTTTCGTTTCCACATGGTCGAATTTTAATTTGTACTTGTTACTGTCGGAACCTTCAACAGTCTGCTGAATCGCAACAAAACTTTTCTCCCCTTTCGGCTTGTCAGGAGCCGTGATTTTAAAGACAAAAGCCGGATTGTTAGGAACCTTCGTTTTCGTGCTCGGTTCTCCGTCCTTGTTAAAATAAAAATCAGGAAGATAACTGGCGATCTGCACTTTGTAACCGTTACCAAGATCATAGTCCGTGTCGGGATCGAGAAGATTGATCTTCAGTTTGCCGAATGACTGTTTTGTTTTTTGGTCGATCAGCTGAAATACCATCTGATCGAGCTGGTTTTCTTTATAGTCCACCTGATACACAGAATAGGAGTCAAAGCGAAGCGGTTCATTGACGCGGATATTGTTTTCTTTGACTCTTTTAAGCTTCGGCTTTTCACCGAATACAATGTCGCCTTCCCTCTTGTACAAAACCGCGTCCGTTGTGAAGGATTTGGCGACTTTGCCGTTTCCGGCTCTGTCAATGGCGTCGGCGAATACTTTTTTCTCAGTGTCTTTGTTATATGTCTGCATCGTGAACCGGTTGTTTTTTAAGTAATATTTGCCGTCAGTACCTGGGATCTGGGCGGTTTCGCCTTCACGGACCCAGAGCGTTTCATCGACATACATACCGGGTACAAATCTCAGCATGGCTCCGATCAGAAAAATGATCAGGCCGATATGATTGACGTAGGGCCCCCACCTTGAAAAACGGCCTTTTTCCGCCAGAATGCTTCCCTCTTGTTCTCGCACTCTATAATGCTTTTTTTTCAATCGTGTTCTGAGGCTATCAGCCGCATCCCCGCTCAGCTCGGTTTCTGTCCGGCTGTATAGACGCTGTCTCTTCAAAAAGACCGGATTCCGCCGAACTCCTTGATTTTTCAGCGCCCTGTACAAAGGAATCACCCGGTCCAGGCTGCAGATGACCAGTGATATGCCAATGGATGCGATCAGGAGCATATACCACCATGAGCCGTACAGGTGATGAAATCCCAGCAGATAATACAGTTGGCCGATTATGCCGTACTGCTGTTCATAATATGTATCCGGCTGGGCGCCCGGCGGCAGATAAGCTTCCTGCGGAAAAACCGTGCCGAAAGCAGACGCCGCCAGAGTAATGACGATCAGCCATATTCCGACTTTTACGGAAGAAAAGAAGTTCCATACCTTATCTACGATTGTTTTGTTATATGTTTGCGAACGCCTTGCGCTGCCGTCGTACCGCATATCGGCAAGCGGCGATTTTTGATCATCAAGCGGCTTCCCGCACGACTCGCACAAAACCGTCCCGGCTGGATTCACGTGCCCGCATTCACATTTGACCTTTTTCATGAAGACGCCTCCGGCTTAATTAAATTCATATAGTCATGAACCATGCGTTCTGTCATCGTGCCGGTCACCACTTTCACGACTTTTCCGTCGGGATTGATCAAAAATGTCGTCGGAATAGGTGATACGCCGTACGCGTCCAGCACTTGCCGGTCAGTATCGAGCGCAACCGGGAAATTGACGCCGTATGTTTTCATAAAATTATGTACTGCAATTTTTGATTCGCCGACATTTACCGCAACCACCTCGACACCGAGGTCTTTAAAATGCTTGTATTGATTCTCCATGTAGGGAAATTCCTGCTTGCACGGCTCACACCACGTTCCCCAGAAATTCAGAAAAACACCTTTTCCTTTTAACTGACTCAGTTCTATGAGTCTGCCCTCTGTATCTTTCAGCGCGAAATTCGGGGCTTTGGACCCCTCAGATATACGCTCACCGTTTGTGTATACGGCATTATAGATGGTATATCCGAGCGCGCAGAGTAAGATGAGAAGGATGCCGGTCCGAATGAATAAACGCCGCCGTTTTTTGTTCATTGTACACTGCTCCCCTCCCCTGCCTGCAAATCCATTCAATTATATCATCAACACGTTTTGTAATTTTTGAAGGTTATGTGAAAATTAGAAAGCGTTTTTACCGTGTTCAGCTAAAGCCCGAAGCCTTTTCACCTCATGCGGCGACAATTCTCTTGCGTCTCCTGTGCGCAGGCCTCTTAAATCTAAAAATGCGTATTCTTCACGTTTGAGTTTCAGCACGTCATGACCGATCGCCTCGAACATGCGGCGGACCTGTCTGTTCCGTCCTTCATGAATCGTCAGCTGAATGATGCTCGTCTGCTTTCTTTTGTCCAGGGAAAGCAATTTCGCTCTGGCCGGCGCCGTCTTGCCTTCTTCAAGCTGAATGCCGCGCTCAAGCTTTCTCAGAAGTTCCTTGGAAGGAATCCCCTTCACTTTGGCGACGTACGTCTTATCAATTTCGTATTTCGGATGCATGAGTTTGTTGGCAAACTCGCCGTCATTTGTCAGCAATAAAAGTCCGCTCGTATCATAATCAAGCCTGCCGATCGGATAAATGCGCTGCGGCACTTCTTTGAAAAAGTCGGTCACCACTTTCCGCCCTTTGTCGTCATCAGCTGCTGAGATCACTCCTCTCGGTTTATAAAGCAGAAAGTACACGGGTTCTTCCCGCTCCACCTTTAATCCGTTTACTTCAATCTGATCAGAACCGGTCACTTTTACGCCGAGCTCTGTTATTACTTTTCCATTCACCTTTACTTTTCCTTCTTTTATCAGCTCTTCCGCCTTTCTGCGTGATGCCACGCCGGCATGAGCAATAACTTTTTGCAGTCTTTCCATGTCGTTCACCTCAAGTATAATCTTACTTTTTTCCCCTTGAACAAACAAGCTTTTTCAAGGAGAGTTATTCTGATATATAAAAAGCGCCTGATTTCAGGCGCTTCCAAATAATAACGTAACTATGATGATTGATGCAACCACCCCGATCAAATCAGCAAGAAGACCAACCTTTAAAGCATCCCCCATTTTTTTGATGCCTACCGCCCCGAAATACACCGTCAGGACATACAGCGTCGTGTCAGTCGATCCCTGCATGACCGAGGCCAGTCTGCCGATAAATGAATCAGGCCCGTACACGGCGATCAGATCAGTCGTCATGCCGAGCGCCGCCGTCCCCGAAATCGGGCGGATCAGAGCAAGCGGCACGACTTCTGCGGGAATGCCGAGCGTTGTAAAGAAAGGCTTGCACAGCCCCATGACAAAATCCAGCGCGCCCGAGGCCCGGAATACGGTAATCGCCACCAGCATCCCGACCAAATACGGAATGATGGAAAACGCAATCTCAATTCCTTCTTTTCCGCCTTCAACGAACGATTCATACGTCGGCACTTTTTTGATCGTGCCGTATATCAATATACCGGCGATAATAATCGGAATCATGGCTAAAGACAGCCAATTCACCATTTCCATTCGCTTACCTCCCTTTTCTTTTGCGGCGGTACCAGAAGTAGCGGTCAATGAAAATCGCGCCGATTCCCGAAATTAAAGTCGCTAAGATGGTCGGCCCGACGATATCGGTCGGTGATTTCGCCGAGTAAGCCATGCGCACGGCAATGACGGTTGTCGGTATCAATGTAATACTCGAAGTATTTACCGCCAAAAAGGTAATCATGGAACGGCTGGCCTCAGACTTACCTCCATTCAGCTTTTTCATCTGCTCCATGGCTTTAATGCCGAGCGGTGTCGCCGCATTTCCCAGTCCGAAAAAGTTTGCCATGAGATTTGATAAGATGTATCCCATCGCCGGATGATCAGGGGGAATATCGGGAAACAGCTTAGAAATAAACGGGCGGCACATTCTGCTGAATATATCCAAAAGGCCGGACTGCTCGGCTATTTTCATCAGGCCGAGCCAGAACACGAGAACGCTCATTAATCCGAACGAGATCGTAACCGCTTCTTTCGCTCCTTTAAAAACGGCTTCATTCACATCCTGCAAGGTACCGTTAAACATCGCAAAGACAAGTCCGATTACCGTCAGACATACCCAGATTAAATTGACCATGACGAACCGCCCGCCGCGCTCATAAACAGGCTCGTAAACGTCTCAATGAAATGCTTTTTCGGTTTTTTATGGCGCTCATTTTCATAATAGACGGGGATCCTGGCGATCACTTTCCCATCATGCATAACAGTCATCCGGCCGACGACATCAGGAATGAGAGAGGCGTCCTTTTTCCAGGCTTTTTTCGGTTTTATTAAGGTTGTGCTGATTTTTACATCGTCGATTTCATCTTTTTTTAACAAATATTTGACATCCCGGGCAATAAAAGCGCGCTTTCCGTAAAACGTCTTTTTCAGCTTCGGAATGCCGCCTTTTTTGGCGATGACATAGGTTTTATAGTGATCAAAGACATAATTAAACATATTCATATGATCATCCCAATCATCCGGATCATTTATGGTGACCGCGATGAGATCCGTACCGTCTTTTGAGGCCGTCGAGACGAGCGTCCGTTTCGCGATTTTTGTGTAACCCGTTTTTCCGCCTGTGCTGTAACGGTAGAGCCCGGTCAGAAGCTTGTTTTTATTTTTCCATACCCGGTCCATCGTTTCCGCCTTATACACTTTTGTGCCTGAAACGGTCCGGTATTCCTTGATTTTCATCGCGTATTTAGTCAAAAGCGCCATGTCAAACGCCGTTGAATATAAATTTTCATGGTCGTCCAGCCCGTGCGGATTTTGAAATTTTGTATTTTCCATCCCGATTTGCTCGGCTTTTTTGTTCATCAAAAATACAAAACCGTCAAGGCTTCCGCCGACATATTCCGCTATTGCCGCAGCGGCGTCATTTCCTGATCTCAGCATAAGCCCGTATACGAGATCTTTCAGCTTTACTTTTTGTCCCGGCTGAAGATAAATGGCTGAGCCTTCCGTTTTTACGGCATTCGGGGAAACCGTCACGGTCTCTTCCATCTTCCCTGATTCAATCGCCAGCACCGCCGTCATGATTTTCGTAATGCTTGCAATCCGCCGCTTATGATGTTCATCCTTGGCGAATAACACCCTGCCAGATGCTCCGTCGATTATAATCGCGCTTTTTGCGCTGACATGTATTTGGGCATGTGCCGTATTGCCGTCTGTAATGGAAAAAAGAATAACAAAAGTCAAAAGAAATACGGCAGCTTTTTTGAGAAAGCGCATGAATGCTCACGTCCTTGTTGTGGGTTTGTACAAGTTTATGCGCATGTCCATGACTTATGAATACCAATTGCATCACTTTCACATAAAAAAACTCTCCCAAAAGGAAGAGTTTTTATCTGACTGGTGCCATATTTGAGCCTGATGCTTCATATTGCGCCAATTCTTCCCGCATGCGCAGAAATTCACTGCTGAGCGAAAGCAGAAGGCTCCGCAGCGAGTCCGGCACTTGCTGGTAGAATTCAATCGCGCTTTGGCCTGTATAAGCGGCGCGGCTGTTTTCGTACCATGTATCCTTTTTCGGCATGAAAAACTCTTCCACGCACTGATGATATACTTTATACAGTGTTTTTTCCGCTCTCGCCTCATGAAACGGCTCCTGCATTAAAAGCCGCCTGCAGGCTTCCTGGGCGCCTTCGCAAAAGACGGTCATCCTCCTCAGCACACTGAGCACGTCGCGGCAGTATGCCTCATCCGCCTCTCCTTGAGCCCGCATCTCCGGCAAAGTTGTATGATTTAAATAGCTGCTGACCATCGTGACAACCTCGGCTAAAAATTCACCAGTTTCTTCAGTATGGGCCCTCACAATCGAATTTCCCATTTCCGTCCGTTTCCTTCCTCTCTTGTACATCGTCATTTGCGTCATTCATCAATGGCCTTTCCCTACTATCGTATGATGAAAAACGATTATTATTTAATATCCTCAAAAGTTTGGTTGAAGTTTTCAAAGAATAAATCGGCTTCCTCCTGGAGAACGTCTTCCTCCGCATTTTCAGGAAGCGGCGGGAGCTCCTCCAATGTTTTTAAGCCGAATTGTTCAAGAAATACCGGTGTAGTGCCGTATAAAATCGCCCGGCCGGGACCGTCGGCGCGGCCCACCTCACACAGCAGCGCTTTTGACACGAGGCTGTGCAGAATCCGCTCAGACTTCACGCCCCGGATATCTTCAATTTCCGCCCGTGTGATCGGCTGCTTGTACGAAACGATCGCCAGCACTTCCAAAGAAGCCTGTGACAGCCCTTTTGACGGCACTTCGATTAGTTTTTTCAAATAAGGCACGAATTCTTTTTTCGTTCCAAGCATATACGTATCCGCATATTCGGTAAGCTCGATGCCTCTGTCGTCTTCCTTGTACTGAGCGGCCACTTCTTCCATGATTCCGGCCAGTTCCGCTTCTTCTATTTCAAGCACCGTCACCAATTGCTTTTTGGTCAGCCCTTCATCCCCCGCCGCATACAGCAGGGCTTCCACAATCGCTTTCCAATTCACGATATCAAGCGCCATGAATGGATTCACTCCCCATAATGTATATATCCGAAAAGTTTTCTTCCTGTTCAATGATAATCTGCTGATTTTTCATCAGTTCCAGGACTGCTAAAAACGTCACGACGAGATGGTCCTTTTGCCGAGAAGGAAAAAGCTCCGTGAAGTTTATTCTTCTCCCCGCCGTTTTTAAGCTTTTTACGATTTCGTTCATTCTGTCTTCAATCGGTATTTCCTGTCTTGTAATGGTCGTTTCTTTCGGCCGCGTGATTTTTTTACGCTGAAGCACCTTTTGAAACGCGCCGATCATGTCATAAACGGTCACCGACAGCTTCTGCTCCGTCTGTTTGATTTCTTTTGCATACTCACTTAAATCACTCGGCGGCTTTGTAAATGACTTTTGTCTTTCTTCTTCCCGCTCTTTTAAATCCTTCGCAGCGGTTTTATACTTTCTATACTCAATCAGCTTTTCAATCAGCTCGTCCCGAGGGTCTTCTTCTTCAAGCATTTCGTCTTCAAACAGCTCTTCCTCTTGTTTCGGAAGCAGCATTCTGCTTTTAATGCTGAGAAGCGTCGCCGCCATGACCAGATATTCACTGGCGACATCAAGTTCAAGCTCTTGCATTGTATGTACATATAATAAATATTGTTCAGTAATGGTTGCCACGGGTATGTCGTATATGTCGATTTCAAGACGGTTAATCAGATGAAGCAGCAGGTCCAATGGGCCTTCAAACGTATCAATTTTCACTTGATATTCTACCATTATCTCACCATTTTCAATATCACTCTCATTGCCGGAAAAACTGGCTACCCTTTAGTATAATCCACCGAAATGCTCTCGTCCAATACTTTTATACACGTCATCCGTTATTTAGAAAATACTGAAAAAGAAGATATACGCCTATACCTTTAAAGGCGGATGCACATATGATAGCCGTGTAAACTTGAAACAAAGGGAGGCTGATTTCACATGAGCGGAGCTTGTTTCGGCGGAGGTTTTGCATTAATTGTCGTTCTGTTTATTTTGCTCGTTGTCGTAGGAGCATCTTACATCTGCTAGTTCCTCAGGCTTCAGGCACCAAGCCGCTCTTTTTTCCTTTTCATAGCGCTGTGGTACACTGGTTTTAGCATAAAAGGAGGAAGCGGCTTGTATCCTAAAGCTTATATCGGCTTTTTGGCCGAATTTCACGCATCAAGAGATTATTTTGAGTGTCATGAACTGTTAGAGGAATATTGGAAAGAAAGCCCGGCTGAAAAGCGGAGCATTCATTGGGTCGGCCTGATTCAGCTTGCCGTCGCTCTGTATCACCAGCGCAGGGGAAATGAAGCCGGGGCGAAACGGCTGATTGCCAACAGCTTACGTATTCTCCGGTCTGAAAAGCAGGCGGTCTGTTCTCTCGGTCTCAGCCACCCGAAGCTGATTGAGCTGATAGAAACGCTGTCAGACGATATAGAAGCGGGCCTGCCTTACAGAAGTGTTATGCTGCCGATTACAGATGAAGCCCTGAAAGAAGCATGTCTTGCCGAATGCCGCCGAAAGGGCTATACATGGGGGCAAGACGGCGTATCAGATACCTTTCTTATTCATAAACACCGCCTGCGGGACAGGACGGATGTCATTAAGGAACGCGAACGGGAAATTGAGAGAAGAAAAAAAAGCAGAGGCTGACGGTCAGCCCTGCTTTTTCTATATCAAAACAGCTCCCGAAACCGTGAAGATTCCGGGAGCATTTGTCAGTTATTATATGAGATATCCTGATCTTTTTGATGTTGACAGCGTTCAAAAAAGCTTTGCGTTAATTCATTCGGAACGAGTGCCTCCGTTTTGAACAGACGTTTTAAGGCGTCCATCATTTGCTTTCCGATTCCTTGATGGCGGTGAGAAGGATTCACGCTGATATGCCGGATTTCAACTTCTGAGTCCTTTTTTTCGACTCCGATCGCTCCGACGATATCTTCATCCTCTTTCCAAAGAAAGAGCTGGCGGCCAGTATCCGTTTCATAGTCCTTTATTGTCTGCTGAAGCTGCTTGAGATCTTTTTCATTCGGCATAAATGACAGAAGACCCATCGCAATCTTTTCAAACGATTTTTTATAACGAATTAACATAAAAACCCCTCTATATCCAAAATGTCCATTCATGTCCTATCAAACGGATACATAAAGGCGATCCGTTTCCTCACATTATATCATTTTCGCCGCTGTTTTAAACGCTTTTCAACAAATTATTCAAATGAACGGTTTAAATTTGCCATTTCAATGGCAGATACTGCGCAATCCGCTCCCTTATTTCCGGCTTTTGTTCCGGCTCGTTCGATGGCCTGCTCAATGGTTTCAGTCGTCACGATGCCGAAGATAACCGGGACGCCCGTCGCCGTTCCCGCCTGGGCAATGCCTTTTGCCGCTTCATTGCAGACATAGTCATAATGCGTTGTCGCTCCTCTGATAACCGTGCCGAGCGTAATGACGGCATCGTATTTTTTCGTTTCCGCCATTTTCTTTGCCGCAAACGGGATTTCAAACGCTCCCGGCACCCAAGCGACGTCAATGTCGTTTGATTCTACACCGTGGCGAAGCAACGTGTCTTCCGCTCCGCTTAACAGCTTGCTCGTAATAAATTCATTAAATCTGCCGACGACGATTCCGATTTTAAGTCCTGTTCCTACTAGGTTTCCTTGTATGATATTCATATGTTATCCATCCTTTTTTGTGAGATTTGTTTTTAGAAATGAAGCAGATGTCCAAGTTTTTTCATTTTGGTCTTTAAATATTGCTTGTTATGCTCACTCGCTTCCATTTGAAGCGGCACCCGTTCTGAAATGCTGAGACCGTATCCTTCGAGGCCGGCGATCTTCCGGGGGTTATTGGTTAAAAGTTTCATATGCTGAACCCCTAAGTCGCGGAGAATCTGGGCGCCGATGCCGTAGTTGCGCAGATCAGGCAGAAAGCCGAGCGCTTCGTTCGCTTCAACCGTGTCGTACCCTTGTTCCTGCAATCGGTACGCCTTCAGCTTATTGATTAAACCGATTCCTCTGCCTTCCTGGCGCAAATACAATAGAACGCCGCGGCCTTCTTCAGCAATTTGCGCAAGCGCGGCATGAAGCTGAGGTCCGCAATCACAGCGATGGGATGCAAACACATCGCCCGTCAGGCATTCTGAGTGCACTCTGACAAGAACGGGTTCGCTGTTAAACGGGACATCCCCCATGACAAAGGCGAGATGTTCTTTTCCGTCAACCTCGTTTGTATATCCGTAAACTCTAAACGTGCCGAAGTCAGTCGGCAGCGTAATATCAACTTCTCTGTTCACAAGTGTCGTAATGTTGTAACGGTACTCTATTAAGTCTTTTATCGTAATCATTTTCAGCTGGTGGCGTTCGGCGATTTCGGCTAACTCCGGCACTCTGGCCATTGTGCCGTCTTCATTCATAATTTCACAAATGACGCCCGCTCCCTGAGATCCGCAGGCTTTTGCAAGGTCAACGGCTGCTTCCGTATGGCCGGCCCGCTTCAGGACGCCTCCTTTTTTTGCAATTAAGGGGAAAATGTGGCCCGGACGCTGAAAATCGTCAGACACAGATTCTTCGTTCAACAGCGCCTGAATGGTAAAGGATCGTTCCTGCGCGCTGATGCCCGTTTTTGTCAGCCTGTGGTCAATACTGACCGTAAACGCTGTCTCATGTGAGTCCGTATTATGATCGACCATCGGGTGAAGATCCAGCCGGCCGGCGATGTCTTCAGACAGCGGCGTGCAGATCAGGCCTCTCCCATGGGTCGCCATAAAATTAACCACTTCAGGCGTGGCATGCTCAGCCAGCGCTACGAAATCTCCTTCGTTTTCTCTGTCTTCATCATCGACAACAATGATGACTTCACCTTTTTTCAGCGCCTCTAACGCCTCTTCTATCGGATGAAACATATCGATCTTCCTTTCTAAAAGCCGTTCTCGCTTAAAAAGGCTTCCGTGATAGTTTGATTGCTTTTCGTTTGTTCTGTTTTGTGCAAAAAGCGGTATAAGTATTTGCCGATCATGTCACACTCAATATTTACGATCGATCCGACTGTTTTCGTCTGAAAAATCGTTTCTGAGATGGTATGCGGAATGATGGATACCGTCACGCTTTCGTCTGATAAACCGAAAATCGTCAGGCTCACGCCGTCTACCGTAATTGAACCTTTCAATACGAGCGTTTTTGTCAATTCCGGCGAAAGTTTTAAATCGTAATAGACCGCGTTGCTTTTTTTCTCGATCCGCGTAATTTCCGCCGTTCCGTCCACGTGCCCTGATACAAAGTGGCCGCCGAACCGTCCGTTGGCGGACATCGCTCTTTCCAAGTTTACTTTACTGCCTTTTGACAAGCCGTTCAGCGAAGTGGCTTTCACTGTTTCCGGCATGACATCAACCGTAAATTGATTGTCAGAAAATCCGGTTACGGTCAGGCAGATGCCGGTTACCGCAATGCTGTCGCCAAGCTTCACGTCACTTGTCACTTTTGAAGCGGCGATGGTTAATGCCATGGAAAGGCCTGTCTTTTTGATTGCTTGGATCGTGCCTGTTTCTTCAACGATTCCTGTAAACATCTTCACCATCCTTTCCATCTTTAGGTATGGCCGTCAGTTTTATATCCGGCCCGATTTGGGTGATTTGTGTGAATTGTAAATGGGGGACATCTTTCATTGATTGAAAACCTTCACCGGAGATCAAGCTGGGAGCAAGCGTTCCTCCGATTAATTTAGGGGCGAAATAGAAATGAAGCTCTTGGAAACAGCCTTCCTTGACAAAACTTCCGTGTACGGATTCTCCGCCTTCCACATAAACGGACATTATGCCGTTTTCAGCGAGAATACCGAGCACCTCAGGGACGTGAATGCGGTCTGTTTCCAGCGGAATAACTTTTATTCCGAGTGCGGTCAGCCGGTCTTTCTTTTGCACGTCTGCACCTTTGGCCGTAAATATCCATGTCGGCGCAGCGCCGTCAGTGAGCACATTTGCCGTTTCAGGAATGGTCAGCTTTGTATCGAGAATCACTCTGACCGGCTGCTTCACCGCATCAGGAAGCCTGCAGGTCAGGCTCGGATTATCGGCTTTGACTGTGCCTGCTCCGACAAGAATGCTTTGATGCGATTTCCTGTATTGCTGGGCATCAAGCCTTGCCGCCTCTGATGTAATCCATTTGCTGTCACCGGTTTCAGTCGCTGTTTTCCCGTCAAGGCTCGCGGCCGCTTTCAAGGTGACATACGGAAGTCCGGTCCGCATGAAGTGAAGAAACATTTTATTCAGCTCTTCTGCCTGCTGCCTGAGAAGTCCGGTTTTCACTTCGATGCCCGCTGCTTCCAGCATTCCGATGCCTTTTCCGGCTACAAGCGGATTCGGATCTTTCACAGCGATAAACACCCTTTTTATCCCCGACTTTATTATCAGCTCAGCGCATGGCGGTGTTTTTCCGTAATGGCTGCAAGGCTCCAGCGTCACATACAAATCGGCGCCTTTTGCGTGTCTGCCGGCCATATGAATCGCGTGAACCTCGGCATGCGATTCTCCGTATTGCAAATGGGCGCCCATTCCGACGATCTGTCCGTTTTTGACGACGACAGCGCCGACAAGGGGATTGGACTGCGTCTGCCCTTCACCGCGTCTGGCAAGCTCTATTGCCGTATTCATATAATATTCTTCCATCGTTATCCCTCCCTTCTTCCACGCAATTTGGCGTCAAAAAAGCCCCGAATGTTTACACAGTTCGGGGCTTTACCAGTTTTAATCCATAGGAAATAAGACTATACAGTAAGTTTATTTTTTGCATAGCTTCTCTCATCCTTCTCCCATCCAGACTTTCACTGTCGGCTTCAGCTTTTCACTGAATCCACCGTATACAAATGCATACGGGTCACGGGCTGTAAAGCGCAAAACGCCTTATTACCGCCGGTCGGGATTTTCACCCAGCCCCGAAGGATACAATCAATATTTTTTTGTCCTTATCCGCTATTATAACATCCTTTGCGGCAGGCGCAATGAATTTGCACCTAATTATTCAGAAAAATAAAAAGCGCCCTTTTCCCATAAAAGGCGCCTTTATTTATTCGTTTACTTTGACGACCTTCAATAAGCCGTCAATCCGGTTTGATTTGCTGAAATACGCTTTAATCTTATCTCCCTTTTTCACATCGGAGAGATCCTGCTTCAGCTTGTCGCCGTTAAAAATAATTTTTGTGCCGTTTTCTGCCGTACCGTGGTACTCAGTTCCTTCGATTTTCGTAATTTTATATGTTTTGACTGTATATTCTTCTTTTTCCTGGGACAGGGTTTGTCCGATTGCAGTCGGCACGTCTTTCAGTTCAATATCGTTTATGACCATATAACCGCCCGCTAATAACAGCAGCAGTACAAGTAAAATGGCTGCTTTTGTTTTAATTCTTCCCATTTTTCTACCTCCAGCCCGTATCAATCTATTCATTACTATGTCATTTTCCTTTTTTTCATGAATAGAAAACCGTTCTTCCCTGCGTGAGTTATTCATATAACGTTTCATAAAGGGAAGATGTTTCATGTATCTGTAAAACTTTCTATCTATTAAATAGATATACGAATTTATGTTCTGTTTTTGAGGGTGGAAAGATAAATTTATATAAAAAAGCAGTTTTCCTCATGAAGAAAACTGCCTGTACGGTTTATTTCGTCTTGCGAATTTCATTAAACGGGAAGAAGACGAATTTTGATGTGCCCGCTATTTGTTTTTTCGTAAAGAGACCGAGGCCGTTGCGGCTGTCCATAGATTCTCTGCGGTTATCACCCATGACGAAATATTTGTCGTCCGGCACCTTCACCGGGCCGAAGTCTTCTGTCAGCCGGTCATAGCCTTCTTGCTTCGCCTTGTGCTTGTTTGCCGCTAAATACGGTTCGGACACTTTTTTGCCGTTGATGTACAGCTGATCGTTTTTCATTTGCACCGTGTCGCCGGGAAGTCCGATAATCCGTTTGACATAGTGCTCATTTTCTCCGTTCAGCACGACGATCTGGCCGCGTTTGAAGTCGCTTATGTATTTGACCGTCATATTGACAAAGATTCTCTCGCGGTCATGCAGCGTCGGATCCATTGATCTTCCATCAACGAGATAAGGGGCAAATAAAAAGTTTCGGATGAGCAGTGCCAGAACGACAGCGATGATAATGGCTTTCGCCCAATCAAGTACGGCGCTTTTTTTAGAAGTTTTTTCTTTTTCTGATTTCAAGTGATTTCCTCCCATTAGCCATGGTCGTTTTTATTTTACCATGAATCCCTGCACAGAGGGCAAATAAGCCCCGCACCTCATCCATTTTTTTCATTTTATAAGCCGGATCTGCTGATTTTACGGTATTTCACGAAGCTTCCGATCCGCCAAATGCACAAATACACAAAAGCAAGTTCCATCGTTAAAACGGCGAATTCCGCCGCGTCAATGTTTTTGAAATATTGGCTGAGCACGATACGGATCGCAATAATCGCGAGAATGACATATTTAAAGTTTTTATTCCGCTTGGAGTAGACAAAGCCGTCTTCCCGGATTTCATAGGCGGTTTGCGACAGCATGATGACGCCGAATACCGCGCCTAACAGTCCGGCGATGGCGAGCTCCCAAAGAGCGGGAAAATGAAACGGCTTTCCCGGGATATTCATGAGCTGGCTGATGCTGAATGTAAAAATGACGGCGATAATCAATAGCGGGAGAATGATGCCGAAGCCGCCGCCTTTAATCGGCCTGTTTCCCTTTTTCACCCTGAACCAAATCATAAGTGCGAGAATGAGAATAACAAATAAAACGGTTGCCAATTGAACCAACGTTTCTACCTCTTTTCATTGTTGTAATCGGTCTTTTTCACTATACCAGAATGATCGCTGATGTTCATATATGTATTTTTTCATGATTTACACATGAGAATTTTCATATACATAAAAAAACCCGCCTGAAAAAGGCGGGTTTTCCGTCATTATCCTTCTACACGGATTTCTTTCATTTTGTCTCCGTTAGACATGTTTTTCGCATGCTCTAAACCGCTTGTCACTTTTCCGAATACAGTATGAACGCCGTTTAAATGCGGCTGCGGCTCATGTACGATGAAGAATTGGCTTGAACCCGTGTCTTTACCGGCATGCGCCATTGATAAAGAACCGGCTTCGTGCTTATGCGGATTGCCTTCTGTTTCACATTTGATCGTTTTTCCGCTTCCGCCCATGCCTGTCCCAGTCGGATCTCCGCCTTGGCTGACAAAGCCCGGAATCACGCGGTGGAAAATAACGCCGTCATAAAAGCCCGTATTCGCCAGGTTTTCAAAGTTAGCGACTGTATTAGGCGCTTCATTCGGATAAAGTTCAAATTCAATTCTGCTGCCGTTTTCCATTTCGATGTAACCAGTTTTCATTCTCATTCCTACTTCCGTATTGTTTTTTGTCAAAGCCTTCTTCAATATGAATTTCAATTGTAAGCCGGCTTTCTTTTTGATATTCTTTTGAAGGAAGAGGCCTCTGCTCTTCTTTTCGCGGCTATTATACCACACCTTCAGCCGGAAAACGAATCTCCCCGCTTCCGCAGAAAGAAAATGAAACCAGAACAGCTTCACAGCCGTCTATGTATCGGAACTGCTTCACGCAGGCCCTCACAAACCGCTTCAAAACGGCATTTGTGAAAAGAAGGAGGTTAACCGCTTTGAAAAAAATGTGGATTGGATTGCTGGCGGCGGCCGTTGTATTGTGCACAATACCGAAAATCAGCCTGGCCGATGCCGCAGTCGGAGATGTCATCGTCACACTGGGGGCGGATCTGTCAAACGAAAACCGTCAGAAAGTGCTTGACGAATTAAATGTCCCTGATAACGCGACAAAAGTGACGGTTACGAATAAAGAAGAACATGAATATCTGGGAAAATATATATCGAATGCCCAAATCGGCACAAGAGCCATCTCTTCATCATCCATCACGGTGGCAAAGAAAGGGTCCGGGCTTGACGTTAAGACCCATAATATCGATTCCATCACGGATGAAATGTACTTAAACGCCCTGATGACAGCAGGAGTGAAAGATGCGAAAGTATACGTGACGGCGCCGTTTGAGGTATCAGGCACCGCAGCATTAACGGGAATCATCAAGGCATATGAAGTCTCATCAGACAAAGCGATTTCAGAAGATGTAAAACAGGTTGCCAACCAAGAGCTTGTCACCACTTCAAATCTCGGGGATAAAATCGGGGATAAAAACGCCTCCGCGCTCATCGCAAACATTAAAGATGATTTCGCGAAAAACGGTGTGCCCGATACAAAAGAAGGAATCGAGAAAAAGGTCGATGATGCGGCTTCAAACCTCAACATTACACTGACTGACGCTCAAAAAGACCAGCTCGTTTCATTGTTTAATAAAATGAAAAATGCCAAGATTGATTGGGGCCAAGTCGGCAGCCAGCTTGACAAGGCAAAAGACAAAATCACGAAGTTCATTCAATCCGATGAAGGCAAAAGCTTTGTTCAAAAAGTCATTGATTTCTTCGCTTCGATTTGGAATGCGATCGTGTCTGTATTTACAGGAGACAGCGGATCAAGTTCTAACAGCTGAATGCAAAAAGAGACCGGACGCCATTGTTCCGGTCTCTTTTTTATTTATTGTTTGACCCCCGTCTTAAACGGCAGATCCAGTTTTACAATGTCTTCATAAGTTTCCCTTCTAATGACAAGATACGCTTCGCCGTCTTCCACAAAAACGACGGCGGGACGCGGAATGCGGTTGTAGTTGTTAGCCATGCTGTATCCGTATGCTCCCGTGCAGAAAACGGCGAGAAGATCGCCTTCTTTCACTTCCGGAAGATCTATATCCCAAATGAGCATATCACCGCTTTCACAGCACTTGCCCGCGATGGATACCGTTTTATCGTGGTGTTCTCCGATTCTGTTTGCCGATACGGCCTCATATTTCGCCTGATACAGCGCAGGACGGATGTTATCGCTCATGCCCCCGTCAACCGCTGCATATTTACGGGTGCCGGGCACTTCTTTTTGCGAACCGATGGTATAAAGCGTCGTTCCGGCGTCTCCGACGAGCGAGCGTCCCGGTTCAATCCAGATCTCCGGAATGTCAAAAGCGTGCAGCGCTGCGTTTTCTTTTACCGCTTCGATAATTTTTTCCACATAAACGGCAGGATGAAGGGGTTCATCCTCCTCCGTGTAGCGGATGCCAAAGCCGCCCCCTAAATTCAGCACTTCAGAAACAAAGCCGAATGATTCTCTCCATTCATTCAGTTTTGTGAAGATTTTTTCTGCGGCCAGCACAAAGCCCGCCGTATCAAAAATTTGCGATCCGATGTGGCAGTGAACGCCGAGAAGGCGGATATGGTCTGACTGTAATACTTGTTCAATCGCCTTTTCTATTTGCCCGTTATGCAGATCAAAACCGAATTTGGAATCTTCCTGTCCCGTCGTAATATAATCATGCGTATGCGCCTCTACCCCCGGAGTGATCCGCAGAAGCACATCCATTGTGCGCCCTGATTTGCGGCACAGTTCCGCGAGTAAGGATATTTCATAAAAATTATCAACGACAATGCAGCCGATTTGATGATCGAGCGCCATTTTCAACTCTTCTTCGCTTTTGTTATTGCCGTGAAAATGAATCCTGTCAGCCGGAAAACCAGCCGCAACCGCCGTAAACAGCTCTCCGCCGGATACAACGTCCAGTGAGAGCCCCTCCTGCTCAGCGAGCTGTATCATCGCAACAGAAGAAAACGCCTTGCTCGCGTACGCGACCTGCGCCTTTAAATCCGCGTCAATGAATGCCTGTTTAAAGCTTTTAGCGCGCTCACGTATTAAAGCCACATCGTAAACATAAAGAGGCGTGCCGTAATGCTCCGCTAAATACAGCGCGTCCACACCTCCGATTTCCAAATGACCTAGTTTGTTTTGTCTGCTTGTGCCATGTAAGAACAATGCTCATTCCCTCTTTCTGATCCGCATATGGGTGAAAAGGACAGCTTCTTTTGAGCTGTCCTTATACAAGTCCCGTATAAGTTAAGACATACAATATCATAATCTTCTGTCGGTTTCAATGCGATTATGAACCGCTTGGCTGTCTTTGACGGTCTTTCGGGTGAACAATGCTCGGTCTGACTTTCGCTCCCGGCACTGTCGTCCGGACGAGCACCTGCCACAGCGCCTTGCCGTTAAACGGTAAAAACGGCCATAAATACGGCGTGTGAAACGAGCGGATATTCGCCATTATGATCAGCAGCAATGTAAAACCTATCACAAAGCCTTTCACTTGGAAAATGGCTACGAGAACCATTAAGATGAGGCGTATCATTTTATTGGCGAGGCTGAGCTCATAGCTCGGCGTGGTAAATGATCCGATGGCGGCGATCGATACGTACAGAATCACTTCTGCTGAAAACAGCCCCACCGCTATGGCGATTTGACCGATCAGCACCGCCGCAATCAGACCCATGGCGGTGGATAAAGCGGTCGGCGTATGGATCGCGGCCATCCTGAGAAACTCAATCCCCAAATCGGCCAAAAAGATTTGCAGAATGATCGGGATGTGCGTATTTTTATTTAAACCGATAAAATCCAATCTTTCGGGCAGAAGAGACGGTTCGAGAACAAAGAGGAACCAAATCGGAAGCAGAACGGTTGAAGCGATAATACCGAAAAACCTGATCCATCTTAAAAATGTGCCCACTGAAGGCGCCTGCCTGTATTCTTCCGCATGCTGAACATGGTGAAATATCGTTGTCGGCGTTATGATCACGCTCGGTGACGTATCGACGACGATGATGACGTGCCCTTCCAAAATGTGATTGGCGGCCACATCCGGCCGCTCCGTGTATCTGACCATCGGAAACGGATTGTAGCCTTGTTTGACGATGAATTCCTCCACCGTTTTATCAGCCATCGTCAGTCCGTCAATGTCAATCGCATTCACTTCGTTTTCGACGATGCTGACAAGGTCCGGGTCAGCGATGTCCTCTATATACACAATCGCAAGATCGGTCTTAGAGCGCTCGCCGACTTTCGTAATTTTGACGCGGAGCCTTTCGTCCCTGATTCGTCTTCTGATCAATGCTGTATTAATGACGATATTTTCGATAAAACCGTCTCTTGCCCCGCGGACGACCTTTTCCGTATCCGGTTCTTCAGGCGTGCGTCCGGGATAACTTCTGACGTCAACGATAAAGGCGAAGCCCGCGTCTTCAACGATAACCGCCACAAGTCCGGAAAGAACTTGATCCGTTGCTTCGTCGAGCGTTTTGACTTTTTGAACCTGCTGATTGACAAGTCTGTTTTCAACAACGTCAATCGCTTCATCCGCATTCTCGTCATAATTATTGACGTCGACGAGCTGTTCCATTAAATGAATGATAAACAAAGTATCGGTTAATCCGTTGACAAAGTAAATCTGGACTTCCCGGTCTAATACTCGAACTTTGCGGACGCCGACATCATAGCTCGTTCCCATACCGACGCGGTCTTTAAAAAATTGTTCATTTTTTCTAGGATCCCGGTACACCTTGATCATGTTTTCCGGTTTTTCCGGCATGGCTTTCGCTCCTTTCTAAAATGAATTCGACCGCCTTCATCGTGATCGGCGAGCCTTTTGATATGTCATCTTTTCTTCCCATCTTACCTATGTCGCCGATGCCCACAATGAGGGGAACGTCCAATTTATCCAGACAATACACCGTATCTCCGTTCATTCTGTGCTCGTCCATTTCTCTCATTCCGGTTTTATCGACGCCAAACTCCGTCACTTCTCCATCACGGTCAATGGAGACATCGACTTTCGTCCATTCTGCCTGATGGGTCTTAGAAGCGACCGCAATCACCCCCAGCACTTCAATGTCCTGATGTGAGGCGACATATTTCAGCGCCGTTTCGCCCGGCCCTTCCCCTTGCAGGCCTGAATCGTCAAACATGACAAACACCGGGTCATTCGGCGCGGCTTTAATCAGCTGAACAAGTTCGGGGCCGCTTCTCGTTGACGGATTGCCCTTTGATTGGGAAATACACCGTCCGCCTGCTTTTTCCGCGGCGTATTCAATTGTTTTGGCGGCGTATACGTCCCCGTCTGTCACAAGAATGACCTTCCGTTTCGTCATCAGGCATTATCCTTTCGGTTTAAAAATAACGGCTACAAGAAATGCGAATAAAATCGCTGAAGATATACCGGCGGAAGTAAGTTCAAAAATCCCCATGGCGATCCCGATAAATCCATGCTCGTGAGCTTGATGCATGGCGCCGTGCAATAAGCTGTGACCGAAGCTGACGATGGGAACCGTCGCGCCCGCGCCTGCGAATTCGATAAATTTGTCATAAATTCCGAACCCATCTAACAAGGCGCCGATGACGACAAAAGTTGTCATCACATGGGCGGGTGTCAGTTTAAAAATGTCAAGCAGCAGCTGACCGATAATGCATATGATTCCCCCGCAAACAAAAGCCAACAGATATTCCATTTATGATGCACCTCCCGCCCGCTCAAATACCACACCGTGCGCGATGGTCGGAATGGTTTCCTTCTGCTGGATCATTGTCGGACTTAAAAGCGCTCCTGTCGCGACAACGAGTACCCTGTTTAGAGTCCCCGCTTTTAATTGGTTAAAAATATGTGTGTACGTAACAAGCGCGGAGCAGGCGCAGCCGCTTCCGCCCGCAAACACCTGCTGGTCCGGCGTATAGATGAGAAGACCGCAGTCATCGTGTTTCGTCCCCACGGGATAGCCTTCTTCTTTGAGCAAATCTTTTACGATCGGCGAGCCGACGCCTGAAAGGTCTCCCGTTAAAATTAGATCATAATCATCCGCCGTCCGGTTTAAGTCCTGCAGGTGCTGTTTGATTGTGTCGGCGGCAGCGGGCGCCATGGCGGATCCCATATCGAACGGATCTGTTATTCCGAGGTCGCTTACCTTTCCCACTGTTGCGCTTGTAATCTTGATATCAGAAGGGTTTTGACTGATGATGACCGCCCCGCCCCCCGTGACCGTTGAAGTGGCGGTATCCGGTTTTTGCCCGCCGTACTCCGTCGGATTGCGGAATTGCCGTTCTGCCGTCGCGTTATGGCTGCTCGTGGCTGCGATCGCCCGGTTCGCAAAACCGCCGTCAATGAGCGCGGATGCGACGGCAATCGTTTCCATTGATGTCGAACAGGCGCCGAACAGACAGAGGAACGGAATTTTCAGATGTCTGGCGACGTAGTTGGCGGTCACATTTTGATTTAAAAGATCCCCCGCGAGTAACAAATCAATATCGCTCTTTTTCAAGTTCTGTTTTTGCAAAGCGGAGTTGATGGCATCTTCCATTAACTGACGTTCCGCCATTTCCCAGTTTTTCTGATTGCAATGCATTTCATCGTATGTCTTATCAAACAGCGAACCGATCGGGCCGTCTTTTTCTTTCGGTCCGGCTGCCGTCCCCGCCGCATTTACAAATAACGGGTTTTCAAACACCCAGGTTTGCTTTCCGGTCAATTTCATTTTTTCTCCTCCTACGAAAACAGTTTTTCACAAGCAAACCGTATCAGGCCTACGATATAGGCTGCCACGACGCCGAATACAATGACGTTTCCCGCCAATTTAAACATGTTTGTCGCTACTCCGAGCACGAGTCCTTCACTTCTGTGTTCCAGAGCGGCGCTTGTCATACTGTTTGCAAAACCCGTCACCGGCACGGCTGAACCCGCTCCGGCAAACTGCCCGAGTCTGTCATAAATGCCGAATCCGGTCAAAAGGGCGGAAATTAAAATAAGAGTGGCGGCCGTCGGGTTGCCCGCTGTTTTTTCATTAAAATTAAAAAAGTGGATGTAAAAGTCTTGAAGAGCCTGCCCGATCAGACAGATCAAACCGCCGATCAGAAAGGCTTTGACGCAATTCCAAACATATGGCGGTTTCGGCTGATAGTCTTTCACTTTTGTTTTGTAATTTTCTTTTAAGTTTGTCACGTCGGTTCCTCCTTATGAATGATGGATAAAATACAGCCAATGAAATAAAGAGCCGGCTATTTTGCCGAACACAATGGCCATCAGCAATATGATGATTTTGCTGCCGAAGCCGATCCGTTTGGCAAGAATGGGAAGCACATTCAGCACTTCTGTAAGCGCGGCGGCCAGCATGCCGACAAACATGCCGGCCAAAAGCCCGACCGGAACGGCCAGCCATTCAGATAAAAAAAAATGATTCATATTTAAGGTTTCCCAGCCGCCGAACACAGCTCCTGAAATAACAGCTCCTTCGTAGGCCTGTACAAAGCGCATTGTTTTTGTCAGCTGCATAAGGCGGGGGACGATTCCCATAACGGTTAAAAAAGCCACAAAGCCCGCACCCACGGTCAGCCCTCCGCCAAGCCCGACAAACATAACGAAAAGAATGCTAACGATCATGCAGATCTTTCATCGTCTCTTCATTTTCGTGCATTGCGACATAATGATCGAGATCAAGCTGATAATTAAACATCTCGACTTCCAGCGGGCTTGGCTCTTCATTCAGGCGTTTTTTGAAGATGTGATTAAAAAAGACGATCATACCGAGACCGAGGCCGATGCTGTATGGAATCTGAAGCAGATACGGATATTCATTCCGTTCGCCCGTTATGATTTCATATAAGGCGATATGAACTTCTCTCATACTGACATCTTCATGAAAATTCATAATGGCAAGACATGAACCGATAAAAAGCAGGAGCCAGACACCGACGAACAAAACGGCTGACAGCTGCTTTTTTTGGTAATGGATTTCCACTATCGTTTCAGCGCCGCCGACGGTCTGTACATCAAGAGCGGGAAAAGCGGTATGAATGGTTTTCAGCACTTTTATGATGTCCAGCACGACGATATTTTTATCTTTTTTCGTGACCTTATACAGCGGCAGTGCCGACAGTTTTTTTTTCAGCTTTTGCTGTCCCGCAATCTGCGCGGCGTCGCCGATTGTGATGATATCTCCGGTATGAGCCTTCACGCGGTGGCGAAGTCTGAGAAATATTCGTCTTTCCATCTTGCATCACCATCTTTCGGGTGGTTATATATGTAGTATGCGGTTCACTTTTGTTCTCATTCATCAGCGGCAAAAGACCATAAATTACCACCGATACACAAATAAAAAAAGCCGGCCCGTAAAAGGTCAGCTTTCCGTATGATCCATCTGCACTTTAATCTGCTTTAATATTTTTTTCTCCAGCCTCGATACCTGGACTTGGGAAATCCCGAGCCGTTCGGCTACTTCCGACTGTGTCTGATCTTTATAATATCTCAGATAGACAATGAGTTTTTCCCGTTCTTCCAAATCACTGATCGCTTCCTTGAGGGCGATTTTGTCAAACCACTTCTCTTCTGAATGATCGGCGATCTGATCAAGCAGGGTGATCGGGTCTCCGTCATTTTCATATACGGTCTCATGAATGGATGAAGGCGCCCGCACCGCTTCCTGCGCAAGCACCACATCCTCCGCGTCAATTTCTAAATGGTCCGCGATTTCCTGGACGGTCGGCACTCTTCCGTATGTTTTTGACAGTTCATCTTTCGCCCGGCGTATTTTATTGCCGAGCTCTTTTAAAGATCTTGAAACTTTGACGGTTCCGTCATCGCGGATGAAGCGCTGGATTTCTCCGATAATCATCGGCACGGCATAAGTTGAAAAACGGACATCATAGGACAAATCGAATTTATCAACGGATTTTAACAATCCGATACAGCCGATCTGAAACAGATCATCCGGCTCATAGCCTCTGTTTAAGAACCTTTGAACGACGGACCACACAAGACGCATGTTTTTTTCTATGAGGAGGTCTCTTGCCTGCTGGTCGCCCTCTTGGCTCTTTTTGATTAATTCTTTGACTTCATGGTCCTTGAGCTGCGCGTTTTTGCTGTTTTTCTTAACCTCCACATCCATAACAAATCTCCTTAATTACAAAGCGCTTTGCTTTTTGATAGGTGTTTTGTTAAGCGTATCGTCGTTCCCATCTCCGGCGAGGAATCAATCGTGACATCATCCATGAAGTTTTCCATAATGGTAAAGCCCATTCCGGAGCGCTCAAGCTCTGGTTTTGTCGTAAAGAGCGGCTGGCGCGCTTCCTCAAGATCCGTGATACCGAGGCCTTCGTCACGTATGGTCAGATAGACGACATGATCCTCCAGCGTAACGGAGATGTACACCTTTCCGTCGCAGTTTTCTTCATAGCCGTGGATGATCGCGTTTGTTACCGCTTCTGATACGACGGTCTTGATTTCCGTCAGCTCATCCATCGTCGGGTCGAGCTGTGCGATAAAAGAAGCAACTGTTACGCGCGCAAACGATTCGTTCTGACTGAGGGCTGAAAATTCAAGATGCATCTCGTTTTTCATGATGCCACCCCCAACGTTAAAAGCGCTTTTTGTTCTGATTGTTCGAACCTGATGATTTTAAACAGGCCGGACATGTCAAACAGACGCCTCACCGCGGGTGAAATCGCGCACACGACCATTTCTCCGCCGAGCTGTTTAATTTGTTTATAACGCCCTAAAATCACGCCGAGGCCGGAGCTGTCCATGAAGGTAAGATCTTCAAGGTTCAGCACGATGTGACGGATGCCGTCAGCCTCCAGCGATTCAGTAACCTTTTGTTTTAATGATTCTGCCGTATGATGGTCGAGTTCACCTGTTAATCGAATACAAAGCACGGATTCTTTGACATGGAAGTCAATTCCAAGGCTCATGCTCATTCCTCCTTGATATGATCGGATAATGAGTGTTTCGATTTTCGGGAAAGCAATTCCTTCACTATGACAAAACTAGTGCCCGTTCGCCACGATTATTTAAATTTTGTCCAATCTCCCATCGTCCGCTTCAGAAAAGTGAGAAAACCCGCTTTTTCCATGTCGTCTTTTGCCGTGACCGGGCTTTCAACGAGCACCTTTCCGTCTTTTTTCAGAACGAGGCTGCCGAGCACCTCTCCTTTTTTAACCGGAGCCGTTACATTGCCGTTGATTTTCACTTCTTTTTTTACTTTGTCCATGTTCTCTCCCTTTTTGGCCAGAAGAGAAATCGGCTCAGATGTGGTCAGCTTGATCAGTTTCTGTTTTCCTTTTTTCACTTTTACCGTTCCGACGATTTGATCCCGTTTGTACAGCGGGTGTGTTTTGAACTGGCTGAAGGCGTAATCAAGCATTTTGGTCACTTGGGCATTTCTTTCTTTCGGAGTGCTGGCTCCGAAAACAACAGCAATGACCCTCATATTTCCTTTTTTAGCGGTGGCGGTTAAACAATACTTCGCTTCGCCTGTAAAGCCCGTCTTCACGCCGTCTACACCCGGATAAAATTTGATCAGCCGGTTTGTATTGACGAGCCAGAACTTTTTGTCTGTATTTTCTCTTAAATAATCCTCATACGTTCCCGTAAATTGAGTGATTTTATCATACTTTAATAATTCCTTCGCCATTTTCGCCATGTCATAAGCAGAGCTGTAATGGTCTTTTTCAGGCAGTCCCGTCGGGTTTTTGAAGGAGGTATCTTTCAATCCTAATTCTTTTGCTTTTTTGTTCATCCGGCTGACGAAATCCTCTTCTGAACCGGCAATATACTCCGCCATTGCGACGGATGCGTCATTTCCGGAAGCTATCGCAATTCCTTTGAGCATTTCTTTTACCGTCATTTCTTCTCCGGGTTCAAGGAAAATCTGTGATCCGCCCATGGACGCGGCATGTTCACTCGTCCTGACTTTATCGCTCATCTTTATTTTCCCTTTGTCAAGCGCTTCCATGATTAAAAGCATGGTCATAATTTTTGTCATGCTTGCCGGCGCCAGACGCTCCCGGCTGTTCTTGTTATAAAGAATGCTTCCCGTATCGCGTTCAATCAGCACGGCGCTTTTGGCTTCATGAGCGAGCTCCGATGTATGTTTTCCGTCCGGCTTTGCAAAAGCGGACGGTGCTGATGCCGTTAATAAAATGCCAATCAACAAAGTGGATATAAGACGTTTCATCTCCAAAGCCCTCCATTTCATAATCCTTTTTATTTTTTCCAAATCCGGTGGTTTTATACGCCTCATCTGGAAAATGTTTCGTGTTGAGGGCACAAAAAAACAGCTGCTTCCGAAGAAACAGCTGACTTATGCTGACTTATTTTTGAGATCGTGCGACTACGGCTTTTACAAGCTTCAAAAAGCCGCCTTTTACTTTTTCCGTCATTTCCATTACTTCTTCATGGGATAACGGCTGGTCAAGAATACCTGCCGCCGCGTTGGAAATGCATGAGATGCCGAGCACGCGCATCCCCGCGTGGTTGGCGACGATGACTTCCGGCACGGTCGACATGCCTACAGCGTCAGAACCCATCGTTCTTAAAAACCGAACCTCAGCCGGCGTTTCGTAAGACGGCCCCGTAACAGCTGTATACACCCCTTTTTGAACAGGAATGCCCAGCTCATCGGCCGTTTTTTCAGCCAAGCTTGACAGCTCTTTGTCATAGGCTTCTGACATGTCCGGGAATCTCGGTCCGAATTCAGCTTCGTTCGGCCCGATTAACGGGTTGGTGCCCGTAAAGTTGATGTGGTCTGTAATAATCATCAGATCGCCGGCCCGGAATTCAGTGTTGATACCGCCGGCTGCGTTCGTCACGACAAGGGATTCAACGCCGAGCGCCTTCATTACGCGGACGGGAAATGTGACCTGATCCATTGAGTAGCCTTCATAGTAATGAAAGCGGCCCTGCATCGCGATGACCTGCACACCTTCAAGCGTTCCCATCACAAGCTGGCCGGCATGGCCTTCTACCGTTGAGACCGGAAAATCAGGGATCGTTTCATATGTAAGCTTGACAGCTCCTTCAATTTCATCGGCCAATACGCCGAGCCCTGACCCTAAAATCAGACCGATCTTTGGTGTTTCTTTCACGTGTTCTTTAATAAATGCAGCAGCACGTTCGATCTTTTGTTTCAAAAAAAGTCCCCCTACTGTAATCTTGATAAAAAGCTTTTTCCGTATTCCGGCTTTTCCGTTTTGAAATTATCCGCAATGGTTGCGCCGATATCGGCAAATGTATCCGCAAGCGGCAGCTGTTCAGTGTGTTTGTGCTTTTTGCTGTACACAAGAAGCGGCACATACTCCCGCGTGTGATCCGTGCCGTGATGGACAGGATCATTGCCGTGATCCGCAGTGATGATAAGCAGATCGTCTTCTTTCATTTTCTCAAACACTTCCGGAAGCCTTGCGTCGAATTCCTCGAGCGCTTTTCCGTACCCTTCTGGATCGCGGCGGTGTCCGTACAGCGCGTCAAAATCAACGAGGTTGGCAAAGCTCAGGCCCGTGAACTCTTCACCGAGCGTTTCAATCACTTTGTCCATGCCGTCCATATTAGATACCGTCCGGCGGGAAGATGTAATGCCTTCTCCGTCATAAATATCAGAAATTTTGCCGATGGAAATGACGTCTAATCCGCTGTCTTTCATTCCGTTCATTACCGTGCGGCCGAACGGTTTGAGCGCATAATCATGACGGTTCGGCGTGCGTTTGAAGCTGCCCGGTTCTCCGACGAACGGTCTTGCGATAATCCGGCCGACCATGTACTTCGGATCAAGCGTCAGTTCTCTTGCCGTTTCACAGATGCTGTACAGTTCGTCAAGCGGAACGACATCTTCGTGAGCCGCAATCTGCAGTACGGAATCTGCTGATGTATAAACGATCAGCGCACCCGTTTCCATATGTTCTTTTCCGAGCTCATCCAGAATCGCCGTGCCTGAAGCCGGCTTATTTCCGATGATTTTCCGTCCTGAACGCCGCTCAAGTTCCTGAAGAAGTTCATCCGGAAATCCTTCCGGGAACACTTTAAACGGTTTTTCAATGTAGAGGCCCATAATCTCCCAGTGCCCCGTCATCGTATCTTTCCCGTTTGACGCCTCCTGCATTTTTCCGTAGTACGCAAGAGGGTGCTCCGTTTTTTCCACGCCCTTAATGTCTCCGATCAGTCCGAGACCGAGCTGCGCCATATGGGGCATATGTAAGCCGTTCATGTGCTCTGCGATGTGTCCGAGCGTATTTGCGCCTATATCATTAAAATCGGCGGCGTCCGGCGCTTCACCGATTCCGACAGAATCCATTACGATCAAAAATACCCGGTTATATTTGTATTCAGACATCATAAAAGCCTCCTTTTCTTCCATCTGTCCATTGTAGCTTACAGAGGTCAGACAACTCAAGTATAAACCGTTTACATTCTTGTTGACAATGCCGATTCAAATAATTAGAACCTTCTCTGTATTCCGCCAATCCGGCAAAAAAGCCGCGGCCCCTCTGGCAGCGGCTCCTAAGCGCGCGGATGATACTGTTTGTACACGTCCTTCAGCCTTGTTTTCGTCACATGCGTATAAATTTGCGTCGTGGAAATATCGGCATGTCCGAGCATCTCCTGCACGGCGCGCAGATCCGCCCCGTTTTCGAGCAGGTGCGTTGCAAAGGAGTGCCGGAGCGTGTGCGGTGTCAGCTCTTTTTTAATCCCCGCTTCAAGTGCGATTTTTTTCAGGTTTTTCCAAAAACCTTGACGGCTGATCTGCCTGCCGTGATGATTCAGAAAAAGCGCTTCGGTTACATTTTTCTTTAATAATTTCCCTCTGGCTTTTTCAATGTATGCTTCTATCGCATGAGAAGCGGCTTCACCAATCGGCACAATCCGCTCTTTCCGCCCTTTTCCGAAGCAGCGGACAAATCCCATCGTCAAATGGACGTCGGATAATTTCAGCTCGATCATCTCGCTGACCCTGATGCCGGTTGCGTACAGCAGTTCAAGCATGGCTTTATCCCTGAGGCCGAACGGACTGTCAAGCTTAGGCGTGTCCAATAACCGCTCAACTTCGTGAAGCGCCAATACTTTCGGAAGCGTCCGCTCTGTTTTTTGTGTTTCAATATGTACCGAAGGATCTTTATCCGCGGCTTTTTCCCTTAACAGAAATTGATGAAAAGACCGGATCGACGCCAAATGCCTCGCAGACGTCTTGCCGGATTTCCCGGAGTCCTTTATATGCTTTAAATATTGAATAATATGAAGACGGGTCACATCATTCCATGAAGTGATCTGAAGGCTTTCAGTTAAGAAGAGAGAATAACTTTTCAGATCACGCTCATAGGACATCATCGTATTTTGGGACAGCCCTCTTTCAACCCTCACATAATGGATGAAATCCTTAATTTGATCCTTCACTCTTGATCTACTCCCCGTTTTGGTAAAAAAAGATCAATCGGCCGAACCAGCCGTCTTTCTCCTCATGTTCCGTTTTGGCCACTTTGACGGCGGAGCCTTCCGGTTTATCGTACCGATGATAGTTTTCATACTCTGAATTCACCCATATCATAGCATAATAGAACAGCGCGGTAAAACCTGTGAACAGAATAAACACTTTGATCGTATCCGCGGCTGTTTTTAAGAATCTGCCCATCTTTCGATCGACCCTTTCTGTTGGCGGCTGTTAGTACACCTTATGCCAATTTCAAAGGCTTTTATACATAAAAACAGCAAAAAACCCTTTCCTGGCAGAAAAGGTTCGTAGGCTTTTACTCTGTTTCATCCCCGCGGCAGCGGTGGCAGATTCCGTGAAAAGTCAATCTATGATCTTTAATTTTAAATTTCCAATCACGTTCAATCACTTCTTCAACGTCTTCAAGCAGATCTTCTTCAATTTCATCGACGGCTCCGCACTCCATGCACACCAAATGGTGATGAAAGTGAGCCGCGCCTTCTTTGCGAAGGTCGTAGCGGGATACGCCGTCCCCGAAGTTAATTTTATCAACGACTTTTAATTCTGTTAATAATTCTAATGTACGGTATACTGTAGCGAGACCAATTTCAGGAGATTTCTCTTTTACGAGGAGGTATACATCTTCTGCGCTTAAATGGTCTTCTTCGTTTTCAAGCAGCACTCTTACCGTTGCTTCCCGCTGTGGCGTAAGCTTGTAGCTTGACGAGTGCAGCTGCTTTTTAATTCGATCAATACGGTTTTCCATGTCTTTCCCTCCTACGCCGCATTCCATGACTCATTATAACAAAATACGCGCAGAGTTCCAACTATAATTATTATAAACTGATAAATAAAAGTATTATTTTGTGATAATCATTCTAAAATATGCGTGATGACAGCTTTTCCATAAACAGCGGAGACACGTACGCCTCGAGCAGCGAAGCGATGACCGAGAAGAAAACGATGAGAATCAGCACGAAGGCGTAGCGTCCGAACCATTGGATCGGCGCGTCATGAAGGCTGCGTTTGACAAACAGCTGCCGGATCAGTTTCAGTGAAAAAGCGATAGAGCATGTCCCCATGATAAGATACGCCGGAATGAGAACGACGTTTTGCGGCAGAACCGAAATAAATGACAGGAAAAACCCGTTCATCCCCATTTGATTCACTAAAAAACCGACCGTGAAGCCGACGACGATTCCTTTTAAAAACACCATAATGAAAATAACCGGAAGACCGATCACGGAAATACCGAGGATCCACATCAGCCCCAAATATTTTACATCATGAAAGACGGCCTGCCAAAACATTTCTGAAGCGCCGGCATGTTTTCCGTCAGACAGCTGTCCGAAAAACTTGCTTAAATAGTAATACAAATCTTCTTTCTGCGTGATGGTCATGCTGTTGACGATGATCGCCCCGAAAATGACTCCCATCAAAAACAAGACGAACACAAATATATAAAGTGACAGATGATCCTTTACATGGCGAAAAAACAGTTCTTTGTACGATTGTTTTCTCATACCGCTTTCCTCCCGCTAATCTATTGACTTGATTTAGTAGATTGTATGAAAGAAAAGAGAAAACATGACAGAGAAATCATAGAAAGGCGCGAGATTCGGGCATAAAAAAAGAACCCCGTCATCACTCCGGTGATCATAGGGGTTCCTTTTTTTATGCTTTATTCTTTCAAGCCTGTCTTTTTTGGTTTTCGTCACTCTTTCATGGGTGCTGAAAGACGGCGCCGTCCCCCTTGACAGGACTGCGTCACGCATTCCGTTTCTTTTGAGATGCTCCCGCATTTTTTTCGTTTTGCTCTTCGCCATGTGCCAATCGCTCCTTTTTCCCTTTTCTTTATCATAACAAAAAAATCCAGATGTGTTCATGAATACGGCTCATGTTTCGACCGGTAAGCGCGCAGAGACGTTTTGGCAGATGAATAGCTCCCCATTGCGGCGTATCCGTAAAAAAACCCCATGAAAATCCCCGCATACACGTGTTCATGATGACCGAAAACGATAGACACAACATTTCCGGCAGCAAGGGCAATCGTGGGAACGAATATGCCCGGAACCCGGCAGAACACTTTGATCAGCTGTGTGGCGCATAAGACGACCGGCACGCCGATCACAGCATCCCAAATATTTGTATGGATCAGCGGAAAATAATCCACATCGACACCTCTTTATTCCGTCTTTTGCTATCTGTTAGCCTGCCTAAGAATTCCGCTTCCTATTCATGATAAAAAAACAGCACCGGCACACATCCGGTACTGTAAGAGTTGTTTATTTCCCTGCCGCGGCCCGTTCTACGGCTGCTGATACGGCTTGATGCACGTCGGCATCCAAAGGCTGAGGCACGAGATCGCCGTGTTTTGTGCAAGAGGCGATGGCTTCTGCGGCCGCCACAAGCATTTCATGGTCGATTTTCTTGCTTTTGGCGTTCAGCGCGCCGCGGAAAATCCCCGGGAAGCCGAGAACATTATTGACCGAACGGCCGTCAGCTGCATAAGCGGCTCCGGCTTGTAATGCCTCTTCCGGTTCAATCTCCGGCTTCGGATTAGATAAAGCCAGAATGACGTGTCCTTTTCTGACATCCTCTTTTTTAATGAGACCCGGAACTCCTGTGGTGCTGATCACAATGTCACACGTGTCCATTAATTCTTTGATGCTTCCAAGCGGCTGACCTCCGTACTGAGCGAGGCGGTTCATTGCGTCTTCTGACTTGTCCGTTCCGCAGACCGCTTTGACTCCGTATGCCATAAACATGCGGCAGATGGCGACGCCTGCCGCGCCGAGACCGATCTGACCGACCTTCGCTTCTTTTAAATCAAGACCGGCGCTTTTACAAGCGGAAATGGCGGCGGCGAGCGTGACGACCGCCGTGCCGTGCTGGTCATCGTGCATAACCGGAATGTCCAGTTCTTCTTTCAGGCGGTCTTCAATGTCAAAGCAGTGGGGCGAACCGATATCTTCAAGCAGAATTCCGCTGAACCCCGGGGAAATATGTTTTACCGTGCGAATGATTTCTTCCGGATCAGAGGTATCGAGCAAAATCGGAATTCCGCTGATACCCGCCAGCTGGTCAAAAAGCGCGGCTTTCCCTTCCATTACGGGCATTCCGGCGACAGAGCCGATATTGCCGAGGCCGAGAATCGCCGTTCCGTCGGTGACAATGGCGACAGAATTGCTGATTGTCGTATAGATGGACGCTTTTTCAGGCTCGTTTTCAATCAGTCTGCACACATCGGCGACACCCGGTGTATAAACACGGCCAAGCTCAGCCAGTGTCCGGATCGGCATTTTGCTTTTCATCTGAATTTTGCCGCCTTCATGAGCAGAGAGCACTTCATCTGAGACTGTATGAAGCCGGATGCCTTCACCGAGAGCTTCAATGGCTTGAATGATTTCCTGCAGCTGCTCTTCATTTTCCGCCTGCACCGTGATGTTGCGCATTGTGTAGTTCGGGCCGACTTTAACGGTTTCAACTTCCCCGATATCTCCGCCCATCACTCCGATGGCGGTTGCCACTTTTCCGAGATTTCCGGGAACAGTCGGCGTTTCAATCATTAACGTCCGAATCATATGCTTTGTAATCATGAAATGAACCTCCTAACCCAATTTTTGAGATTGCAAGGATTTTTCTTTCGTGTACCAAATGAATTTCCCCGTGTACCCGTACAATATTGCCAGTCCGATAGATACAAAACTGAGCCACATGAACGGCAGATAAGAAAATGTGGATACGCCGAGAATGCCGGCCATATAGATGCCGTTATCAGACCACGGCACCATCCCTGAAGTAAGCGTGCCGCCCACCTCTGCGTTCCGGGATAAAACTCTTCTGTCAAGTTTCAGTTTATCATAACTGTTCTCCATGATTTTCGGCGTCAGGATCAATGACACGTACATCGCACAGCCGAAAATGTTTCCTAAAAGGGCGACGATCAATGTCGAAAGCGTCACATTTCCCGGTGTGGTCAGCTTTTTCTCAAAAGTTGAGACAATCACTTTTAATACGCCGAGCTTCTCAAGAATTCCTCCGAAACCGAGACCGAACAGGATAACGACTAACGTATCCAGCATACCGGTAATGCCTCCGCGGTTTAACAGGCCATTTAAAAATTCGACGTCCGTTTTTATGGAAAAACCATTATAAGCAGTCGCGATGGCACTGGCAAAATTCATTCCCTGAAAGACGGAAGCCCAGATTGCGCCAAGCAAAGCACCGATGACGATAACGGGCATAGACGGCTTTTTCAAAATCAGAAGGACAACGACGACAACAGCCGGAATGAGCATCCATATATGAATGTCAAACGTTTTCTGCAATGAAGATTTTAAAAATTCCACTTTGCCGAGATCAATATTTTTTCCGCCGTATATAAATCCCGTTACGGTAAACAGAATGGCCGTAATAATATAGGACGGAATTGACAGATACATCATCGCTCTGACGTGTGACAGCACATCCACCTTAGAAAGCGTGGAGGCAAGCACCGTACTGTCAGACAGCGGTGAAAGCTTGTCTCCGAAGTAAGCGCCGGACAAAACGGCTCCCGCTACGATCGGGAGCGGTATACCCATTCCCTCTCCGATGGCAATCATGGCGATCCCCGCGGTCCCCACGGTTCCCCACGACGTTCCGGTCGCAACGGACATAACGGAACAAATCACCAATGTAGCAAGCAGGAAAACATGAGGATTAATAAACTCTAAACCATAATAAATTAACGTCGGCACAACGCCGCCGGCAATCCATGTCCCGATAAGCGCACCGACCGAAACAAGAATCAAAACCGCTTCAAGACCGTTTGATATCCCGGTGACAATCGAAGCCTGCAAGTCTTTATATGAATGTCCCAGCCTGACTCCGAGAATAATAGCGATAAACCAGGATATAAATAGAGCAAGCTGGATCGGCAGGTCTAAAAACACTGTGAATGATAAGACAAGCGCTAAAAACCCGAATAATAAGATAATAATTTCCAATAAATTTGGCAATCTGACCTCTTTCACAAGAAAATCCCCCTAGAAGAAAAAAGCTAAAACGCTTTCATCAAATGATATAACAGATTATACTATACTGCCTCATCCCTTTGTATGGCAACCGCCTATTCACTAAAAAACGTGAAAAAGGCGGCTGTTGTTGCTTTAAAATTTATTTTTCTAATAGATCTTTTCCGGCAATCCCCGGTTTTGTCATTTCATACGGATTCAAAATGATATCCAATTCTTCTTCTGTCAGTACATCATTTTGAAGGCAAAGATCTCTTACAGATTGCCCCGTCATGATTGCTTCACGGGCAATTCGCGCAGCCGCTTCATACCCGAGATGCGGATTGACCGCTGTAATGACGCCGACGCTTTTTTCCACGTATTGCTTCAGACGTTTTTCGTTGGCTTCAATTCCCGCCAGACAATGATCGGTAAATGAACGGAACCCGTTATTCATGATGCTGATGGATTGAAGCAGGTTAAATACGAGTACCGGCTCCATTACGTTAAGCTCCAGCTGGCCCGCTTCTGAAGCGAGGCAGATCGTATTGTCATTCCCGATGACCTGGAAGGCGATTTGGTTGATCAGCTCTGCCATTACAGGGTTGACTTTCCCAGGCATAATGGATGATCCCGGCTGACGGGCGGGCAGTGAAATTTCCGCAAGTCCCGCGCGCGGACCTGAAGCCATTAAGCGCAGATCGTTGGCGATTTTAGACATGTTCATCATGCATACTTTCAACGCGGCTGAAACTTCCGTATACGCATCAGTGTTTTGTGTGGCGTCAACCAAATGGCCGGCGCCGACAAGCGGCAGTCCGCTGATGTCAGCCAGGTGCTTCACAACCTGTTCTATGTAGCGCGGATCGGCGTTAAGTCCCGTACCTACGGCCGTTGCCCCCATGTTTACTTCATACAGATGCTGGCGGGATTGTTTAATTCGCTTTATGTCACGCTCAAGCACGCGGCTGTATGCTTCAAATTCCTGTCCGAGACGGATCGGCACAGCGTCCTGAAGGTGTGTGCGCCCCATTTTAATGACAGAATCAAATTGTTTCGCTTTATCTTTAAAGACACTGAGCATATGCGCCATCGTATCAAGGAGCTTATCCAAAAGTTTCAAGGTTGAAATATGGATTGCCGTCGGGAACACGTCGTTCGTCGATTGTGACATGTTGACGTGTGTGTTCGGGCTGAGGTGAATGTATTCACCTTTTTTATGCCCCATGATTTCAAGAGCCCTGTTGCCGATTACTTCGTTGGCATTCATGTTCATGGACGTTCCGGCTCCCCCTTGGATCGGATCGACGATAAATTGGTCATGCCATTTCCCCTCAAGAATTTCATCTGCGGCCTGTACAATCGCATTTCCGATTCCTTCATACAGCCGTTTTACATCCATGTTGGCAAGCGCCGCCGCTTTTTTGACGATGGCGAGCGCATTAATCATTTCTTCGTGGATGCGGTAGCCGGTAATCGGAAAGTTTTCTTTCGCGCGCAGCGTTTGTATTCCGTAATACACATCAGCTTCAATTTGTTTTTCTCCGAGGAAATCTTTTTCCTGACGATATTCTTTTTGCGCGTTTGTCATGCTAAAACCCTACTTTCTCTTTGTGGTAGTCATGTTTTTACAGTACAACGTCGTCTGCGATCGGTGTCTCCATAATGTTTTTGACTTCAGCCAAGTTGTGAGACTGGCCGAGCGCCCACATTAATTTCGGCACGATGGCTTCCGTGTTCATATTTCTGGAGCGGATAATGAGATCTTGATTGACTCTTCGGCCGACTTCATAGACGCTCATGTCCTCTCCTTCTTCAAGACATTGTGTCGTAATGACGACGACAATGCCGCTTTCAATCATTTCATTGACTTTGGCGAGAATGTCTCTTCCTTCAAACGGCACACCGCCGCTGCCGTAGCTTTCAATGACGATTCCTTTGTACATGCCCTTTAATGCGTCAAACATTTCCGGTTTCAGCCCCGGGTGGAGCTTGAGCAGGCACACGTCCGTGCAAAGTGAAGTATTGACCGTAAAAGCATCGTCTTTTGGGATGTGCACTTGTTTGTTGTATTCAATTCCGTTTTCGGTAATAAACGCGATATACGGATAGTTAATGCTCTCAAATGCATCATAGCTTTTCGTTCTTAATTTAATGGCGCGTGTGCCTTGAATGACTCTGCCGTCAAATACGACGTATACGCCGCCCACCCCTTCACATGCGAAGCGGATCGCGTCCGTGATATTTTTTTTGGCATCGGTTTTTTGAAATGTAATCGGGATTTGCGAACCCGTAATGACGATCGGTTTATCAGCATGCTGAAGCATATAAGACAGTGCCGCTGATGTATAAGCCATTGTGTCTGTCCCGTGCGTAATGACGAACCCGTCATATGCGTCATATTTTTCTTTGACAGCATTTGCGATTTCGGCCCAATATTCAGGCTGCATATTTGTGCTGTCGATGTTCATTAACGAATGGGTTTCCATCGTGTAATCGTTATCAAGTTTTGATACGTAGGTTAACAATTCGTCTGCTTTCACCCCGGGTGCAAGCCCGTTTTCTCCTTCGACTGAGGCGATTGTTCCTCCGGTTGTTAACAGCAATAATTTTTTCATACCCTGCACCTCTTCATCCATTTCTCAAGATGTGTTAAGCATTCGCTTTTCGCATACTTTTAATCAAATTATAGACAGACGAATGAAATTAATCAAGTGATTATTATTCAATTCGCGTACACTTTTGCATATCGATATGATATAATTTGCTCAAGTGAAAAGGAGCGGTTTTGAATATGAATTTAGATCGTTTAACTGAACTGAGAAAAAAGAAAAATTGGTCTCTTCAATATACGGCTGACCGTCTCGGCATCGCCAAAAGCACGTACGCCGGGTATGAATCAGGATACCGGCGTCCGTCATTCGAGGCGCTAGGCACGCTTGCCGATCTGTTTGACACGACGTGCGACGATTTACTCGGGCGCACTGAAAAAAAGGCGGAGCCGTTTGCCCAGACCATCGAATTAACAAACGCCGCACAAGGCCGCGGCACACTGACCGTTGACGGACAGCCGCTGAATCAGGATGAAATCATCGAATTGATTGCGTTTGTCCGCACGAAAAAGAAGGTGCAGGAGGAGCTCCGTTAAAAACCGGCTTTTACGGCTTGATTCTGCCGTACGTCCCTCCGCCCCCGGCCTCAAGGACGAGCTGCCCGGTGCGCGCTTTATGAATGACAGCCGCTATTTTAGGCTGGACGACACGCGCCAGCTCCTCTTCTTGCGCCTGATGAAGAATCGCCATCTCCGTCCCGAAGGCCCGCTTCAGTTTTTCTAACGTTTTCGGCCCGACCCCGGGAATGAACTGCAGCGGGATTTGATGAATATACGGCGGCCGCGGCATGCGGCTTTTTTTCGGTCCGCTCAGTTCCTCCAGCCGTTCACTGACCCCTTTTGTCATTGTTTTCCCCCCGCACTCCGGACATGCGGAAGCTCCTTTTTCAACCGGGCTGCCGCAGCGGTCGCAAGCCGTCCGGTAATACTTCCCGAGCTTCGGGTTCAGCCCGTAATTCGCCGTGATTTTTCTTCCGTCCTTCCCTTTTAAAGCCAGCGAAAATTCCGTGAAATTCGCTTCTTTAAGAAGCATTTCATTATATTCTCTGCCGATTTTTCCTAAGGAATGCGCATCAGAATTTGTTAAAAATGTATACGGATCAAGTTCTGTTACCCGCGAAGCCATGTCGGTGTCACAGCTTAACCCGAGTTCCGCCGCGTCAATGAGCGACGGGTCGAAAACTTCTCTCAAAGAAGATATGACCCCTTTTCCGTACAGGCTTTTATGCGGGGTGAACATATGGGCGGGAATAAACAGCCCGCCCAATTCCTTTGTTTTCCTTTGTAGATTCAAACCGGTTTCATAAATGCGCTGGGAACTGAGATGGATATTTTTAAGCCTTTTTGCGAGCCACTCAGAAAACATCTTCATTTCGGCAAGAGCCGGCATAAAGACGAGAACGTGAATCGGCCCGCGGCATGTGTGATCATAGATTTCAAGCTCACTGCCCAACAGAAGCGTCGTATTCCGATACCGGATGCCGCCTTCTTTCAGCTCACGGTATCTGCCTTCATCAATTCCGCGCTCGATTTCTTCTATGACTTCCGGGGAATGGCAGTCGATGATGCCCAATAGTTCAATTCCCTTCCCCTCACTGGCTTCTTCTAAAATCCGGTGCAGCGTCAACGTTTTGGCCCCGGTGATTTTGACCGGTTTTCCCGTATAGGTGCGGCCGATATGAATATGCAGATCCGCATAGATGGTTTTCATCATTTTTCCTTCAGCGCTTCTTTCAGCTGGAGATACTGAATCGCGTACGCCGTTTTTGCGTCATACACCCTGCGGGATTCAATCAGCTTCACGGCCTCTTCAAGCGTGACCTGCATGACTTCGACAAATTCATCCTCATCCAGCTCTCGTTTTTCTTCCAGCGGCGAAAGCCCTTCCGCAAGAAAGAGATGCACGATTTCATCAGCAAACCCGGGTGATGTATAAAAAGCGGTGATTTTCGTCAAGGTTTCCGCCGTATATCCCGTTTCTTCCTCGAGCTCTCTTAACGCCGTATGTTCCGGCTCTTCCCCCTTTTCAAGCTTCCCGGCCGGAATTTCAACGATTGTCCGTTCCAGCGGCTTTCTGAACTGGTTCACCAAAATGATTTTTCCTTCCTCGGTCACCGCAAGTACGGCCACCGCTCCCGGATGTTTGACGATTTCCCGCTTGCTTGTTTTTCCGTTCGGGAGCTCTACATCCTCTAAGTAAAGATCTATGACTTTCCCGTCATACAGCTTTTTTTTCGCAAGTGTTTTTTCTTCTAAATGTCTCATCATGTCATCTCCCGTTCTGTCTCTCTATTATGCCTCATATATTTTATCATACATGCATGAGAGGGAGGTGCTTTTCGATTGAAGGTGTACCGGAAGGATAAAAGTATCGTATTGGTCGGAAAGGCGTGGGAAGTGCGGGCTAAACTGAAAGAATACGGACGGACATTCCGCTATGTCGGAGATTGGATCACCGGGCCTTAACAGTTGAAAACTTCGCGCCTTTATATTACGGTCAATAAAAGACTATAAAAAGGAGCGAAACGATGAGAAAACGCACACTGGGACATTCTGATTTAGAAATAAGCGAAATCGGGCTCGGCTGTATGTCGCTGGGCACGGATAAAGTTAAAGCGCTGTCTATTTTGGATGAAGCGATCGAGCTTGGAATCAATTATTTAGATACCGCTGATCTTTATGATTTCGGCAGAAATGAGGAAATTGTCGGGGAGGCCGTCAAAAACCGCAGACACGACATCATTTTAGCCACGAAAGCCGGAAACCGCTGGAATGATGATAAAGACGGCTGGCATTGGGACGCTTCCAAAGGATACATAAAAGAAGCGGTTAAAAACAGCCTGCGCCGGCTGAAAACGGACTATATCGACCTTTATCAGCTGCATGGCGGCACGATGGAAGATCATATTGACGAAACGATCGAAGCATTTGAGGACTTAAAACAGGAAGGTGTCATCCGGTATTACGGCATTTCCTCGATTCGTCCGAATGTTATTAAAGAATATGTGAAAAAATCAAATATCACCAGCATTATGATGCAATACAGCCTGCTGGACCGGCGTCCCGAGGAGTGGCTTCCCCTTTTAGAGGAGAACGGAATCAGCGTAGTCGCAAGAGGGCCTGTCGCTAAAGGGCTTCTTACGGAAAAACCGCTTGATCAAGCGGCCGCAAGCGTAAAAGAGAACGGCTATTTAACATATTCTTTTGCAGAACTGGCAGAAACCAAAAAAGCGATCAGCGCTGCCGCACCTGACTTGAGCATGACGGAGCTTTCTCTTCAATACTTACTGTCACAGCAGGCCGTCGCTTCTGTCATCACCGGAGCCAGCTCACTTGAGCAGCTGAGAGAAAACTGTTCGGCTGCAGAGGCCCGGCGTTTAAGCAGCCAGGAAATCAAAGCCCTGCAATACCATACAAAACGGGACGTATACGAAGCCCATCGTTCTTAAATCATAAAACCGGCACCTTTTCAGATGCCGGTTTATTTATATTTGTGCCAATCGAGACTGCTTTCATTCAGCAGCTCTTCAAAGCTTTTATGTTTTTCTTTTTCTTTTCGTTTTCTGATTTGTTCCGCCTTTTGCTGCGCCTGTTTTTTCTCGTCTTCTTCCTTCAGCTCACTTTTCATTTGCAAAAGCCTGGCCTTCAGATCTTCCTCCAGATCGTCTTTTAAGCTGTGTTTTTCTTTAGGCAGCTGCTTTTTCATCATTACGCCCCCCGTATCTGAATATGGTGAAGCAAGTGTACCACGGAGCGCCGGAGGCCGGCAACGTTCACGGTCCTGAAAAGCCGGAGGAAGGATTTTTCATATGAAAGGAGGGTGCCTGTGTGAAAAAACGGCTGGCGGTGTTCGGTTCGGCTTGCGCAGTCTTTTTGGCTGCCGATTCGCTTTTACGAATCTGATTATGTTTATGAAGAAAAAGACGGATGAAGATATCATGAAAAAAGAAACGGCGGACGGGCATGATAGATTTGATTCCTTTCAGGCCATGGAAAAAGAAGAGGCTGTCATCCTGTCACGCCACGGGTATGCGATCAAAGGCTTTTACGTCGCCCCGCATCATACGGCAAACACCATGATTATTTGTCACGGCGTTACCGTAAATTCGTTCAATTCATTGAAATACATGGATTTATTTTTAGATTTAGGATGGAATGTGCTCGTATATGACCACCGCGGGCACGGAAAAAGCGGCGGCAGAACGACGAGCTACGGCTATTTTGAAAAAGATGATTTGGAAGAAGCCGTGAATTGGGTGAGACACAAAACCGGAGACGGCGGTCAAATCGGCATCCACGGGGAATCGATGGGAGCGGTGACGGCCTTATTATACGCGGGCGGGCATCAGGATGAAAACGGCGCTGATTTTTATATTGCGGACTGTCCGTTCGCAAGCTTTCGCGATCAGCTCGCCTACAGGCTGAAACGGGAGTTCCGGCCGCCTCCGTGGCCGCTTCTGCCTTTGGCTGATTTCTTTTTGCGGATGAGAGAAGGATACCGTATCCGTGATGTATCGCCTTTATCGGTTATCAGCCGAATCCGGCAGCCCGTGCTGTTTATTCACAGTAAGGAAGATGATTATATACCCTCCGCTTGTTCCGAATTGCTGCACCGCAGAAAACGCGGCCCTAAGATGCTCTATCTGGCCGAATCGGGCGGGCATGCCATGTCGTACACCAAAAATCCGGAGAGCTACCGTAAAGCCGTTCAAACCTTTTTAGATACCATGACGCAAACGTAAAAAAGCGAAAGAACGTATGCTGGTTCTTTCGCTTTCACGTCATAAAACGTCGGTAATCCCGTCCATATTTTCTCCGATCCAGTCAATGGCGAGGTCGATTGTCGTAAACTCCTGCGCTTTGAAGGTCATCTCATCCTGAAGCAGCCAGACATCCTTCTGAACGGATTCAGCGCCTCCGATGGACCAGTGCAGCAGACTGTACGGGTGGTTGTTGTTCAGAAAGGATACCCACGTTTTATGCTGTGCCGTCTGTTTAATGGCTTTCAGCTTTTGATTCACTTTCCGTTTCTCCCTGCTTTACTAATATGCTCATTCTCGGGCTCAGCATCTCTGCCGGGCTTTTTAAGACGAGCGTTTTTGCCTTTTCATTGTAATCGATTGTCATTTCCTCGTCAAAAAACACTTTTTGTGAGGTCTGGATGTAAAGCGGAAGTCCGTTGGTTTCAATGGCTTCGCATTGTCCCGTTAATTCGTCCGCCAGCCAGATGGTCGGCACGCCGCTCACCGCGCACCCGCAGCCTTCTGCGTCATAGCGGAGCTGCGCTTTTTTCCCCGGGTTGGCGTCCATTGCCTGCTGAAGTGTGTGTTTCGCCGCATCCGTCACATGTATTTGCATAGATGATCCTCCGTTTTTCATTTTCGCCATTGTAGCATACCGAGCCGCTGTATGCATTGTTTCTGCTTTCTTTACAGCAGCCCGCTCTCCCAGACCTTTGCCTCTTGTTCAGCCGCCTTGATCCAATCATTTTTTCCTTCACTATATTTTCCCATATCGTATGGGTACGTCTTAGCGAGGTGCCGTTTCAGTTCCATGTATTGAGCCGCTTTTTCAGGCTTTGCGGTGAGGTAATCCCGGAACAGCAGATGACGCTTCACGTCCGGATGGCCTGTTTCGTATATGTGAACGTGGTGTGTGCGCTTGCTGCCGCCTTTTTGAAAGAAACGCCGGCCCTCTATCCCGTTTTCCCCTTTCGCCTCATAGCCGAGTGCTTCCAGCTGCGGACTGAATCGGTCAGCGTCCGAAATATCTTTAACCTCCGCCAGTATATCGATGACGGGTTTGGCGGTCATCCCCGGGATAGAGGTGCTGCCGATGTGGCTGACAGAATGAAGTGCTGGGCCGAAGATTCGGATCAAGTCCGCCTTCTCTCTTTCAAACATTCCTTTCCATTCCGGCTTGTACGGAACAACTTCCGCTTTCCTCTTCGGATAAAGATGAAAAAATGAGAGGGCCAGCCCTTCCGGCGTCTCTATCTGTCCGGCTTCTGTGAACCCGGTTTTTAAATAGAGAGAGACTGCCGGAACGTTTTGGCTGGCGGTAGCCGCCTCTATTTTTTGGGCGTCCCGGTTCTCGTCTATCACAAATTGAATAAGCGCCCGTCCGATTCCTTTTCGAAAGCCGGACGGGTGCACCGTCAGCCTGCATATGACAAGGTCATATCCCTTTTTTTCATACGAAATGACGCCTGCAAGCTGATCTTTTTCCTTGAAACCGGCAAACGTCTCCCGTGACCGCTGTATATCATCGGGTGTTTCATGCAAGGCGGGGATGCCGAAAAAGCCGATCAGCTCTGCTTCTTTTTGATAAGAGCAGCGCTGAACCGCCGCAATTTCCCGCGCGGTCTGTTCTTGTGTATGCTGTAAAAATGTAATCAATCTTCCGCCCCTTTTGACGCAAACATCCGCTGTGACTCCGTCTTCGTAATGCGGACCGCGTACGCTTCATACCAGGCGCTTTTTCCTTTTTGTTTTGCCGCCTGGTGGTCCGTATGGTCTTTCCACCTTTTAATCGCTTCCAGGCTGTCCCAGTAGGAAACCGTGATGCCGCAGCCGTTTTCCTCCCGAACGCTTTCCGCGCCTAAAAAGCCCGGCTGTCCGCCTGCCAAATTCATCATGCGCTCTGCCGTATGTTCATATTCCTCATCATATTTTCCCTTTATTGATGAAAAAATGACCGCATAATAGGGCGGTTTGGGCGTGTCAGCTAAAAAACCCATATTCATCCCCCTCTACATATATTTCACAAACAGAATCCGGTCTTCTCCCGGACCGTCATAATTCGCAAAAACAGGGATTCCGTTTACGGTTTTGGTTCCTTTTTCAGCTTCAAAGCCTAATTTTGTATGATAAGCGATTGATACTTTATTGACAGGCGCCGTCACGCAATTGACTTTTGTGCAGCCCCTTTTCTTCACCGTCTCCATAAATCGGTCGTAGAGCTGTTTTCCAATTTGCATTTTTCTGAAATCCGGATGCACACCGGAAAAATGAATGTAGGCTGTCTCAGGGTCTGATTGCGACTGAAAACCGATTAAAAAACCGGTCATTCCCTCCGGCCCGTACGTGATAAAGCTTGTGTCCTGAAAATGTTCAAAAAACAAGCGCGGCAGTTTGTCTTTCATCTGCCTGCCGCCCCACCATTCATTCAAAACAGACGTAACCATTTCATAGTCTTCAGAGGTAATTGTTCGAATATCCATTATCGATTGACTCTCCTTTTCGTCCGGCAAAATGAATGTCAGCTCTTCTCATTGGAATATAAAAAATTATATGTGGGTTGTTTGCAATTGTAAATGATTTCTTTTCAAGCAAACAAATCAGCACGTCTTCCAGCCGGGGAATGATTTACCAGTATAAACGTGGTCATTGTTCGGGTACAATGAAAAACAGAACAAACGTTCCCGGAGGTTTTTTTATGGCTGATATTCTTCTTGTAGATATGCAATCGTTTTATGCGTCTGTGGAAAAAGCGGAAGCGCCTCATCTCAAAAGCCGGCCCGTGATTGTCTCGGGAGATCCCGAAAGACGCAGCGGCGTCGTGCTTGCGGCTTGTCCGCTCGCCAAACGATACGGCGTAAAAAATGCCGAACGGCTGTGGGAAGCGCAGGCCAAATGTCCCGATGCCGTTATTGTCCGTCCGCGGATGCAGCGGTATATTGATGTATCCGTCATGATTACCGAACTGTTTGAACGGTATACCGATCTTGTAGAACCCTACTCCATCGATGAGCAGTTTCTCGACGTGACCGGAAGCAGGCGGCTGTTCGGTGATCCTTTTACAATTGCCAAAAGCATTCAGCAAGCGATTATGCGTGAATTCGGCATTTATGCCCGTGTCGGCATCGGGCCGAATAAGGCGCTCGCGAAAATGGCTTGCGACCATTTTGCCAAAAAAAACGCATCCGGCATCCACAGATTGGATATGTCAAATATCAGGCAGGATCTGTGGCCGCTGCCGGTCGGAAAATTATTCGGCATCGGAAAACGGATGGAGCATCATTTAAGACGGATGGGCATCAGCACAATCGGCGGGCTTGCCGGACACCCCGCCGAATTGCTGAAAAAACGCTGGGGCATTAACGGCGAATTGCTTCAGCGGACAGCCCGCGGCATCGATCCCTCTCCGGTCACCGTCAACACGCACAGCCGGCAAAAAGCGATCGGCCATAACATGACCCTCCCGAGAGACTACAGCCGCTTTGAGGATATCAAAGTCGTGCTGCTGGAGTTAAGCGAAGAAGTGGCCCGCCGCGCCCGTTTCAAACAATACATCGGCCATACGGTTTCGGTCAGCATCAGAGGCGCTGATTTTGAATTCCCTTCAGGTTTTCACAGACAGAGAAAGCTGGTGTCACCGACTAATTTCGGAATGGATATTTTTAAAACGGCGGTCAAGCTCTTCAAAGAGCATTGGAACGGTGAGCCCGTCCGCAGCGCCGGCGTCTCCCTTTCCCAGCTGGAGCCTTGTGATTATGTTCAGCTGAGCCTGTTCGATGCCCAGGAAAAAAAGATCAGTCTCGGCAAAGTATTGGATGATATTCATGAGCGGTACGGCCCTGCGTCGCTCCTCCATGCCGCTTCACTGACAGAGGCCGGCCAAGCCTTTCACCGGGCTGAAAAAATCGGCGGGCATTACAAATAATTTGAGGTGATATACATGAATCCGAACAAATTAACACCCGGGTATAATGTCATGTGGGAATCAAGCCGGATGATGCTGCCCGAACATCGGGAGCAGCTGCTTGCGAAAAAACGAAAAGAACGGGAATTCCGGCCTCCGGAACTGAGCGAAGAGCAACTGAACGACATGAACCGCATCATTGCGGCGTCGATTGAAGAAGACAGGGCCATTTCGGTCACCTACGCTTCCGCACACGGCCCCCGCCGCTTTTGGGGCTGGGTAAAACAAGTGAGGCATGACGAAAAGCGTTTAAAAATCATAAACGATGAAGATGCGTTAACGCTGCCGTTTCATCGTATTCTCTCGGCTGAACTGGAATAAAAGCCTAAATCGTCCTGACAGAAAATATGATAGAAGAGTGGGAGGATCACATGATATTTAGTAGAATAAAGATGAATGACAAGAATAGGAGAATATATGATGGATCAATTTATAGAAAAAATGCTGGGACAAGCCCTCCGCCAGTATGGACGGAATGTGTCGACAGATCCGCTGAGCCCCTATGAAAAACAGAGTTTAAAAAAAGCTTTAGAAGAAAGAAGGAATGAAGAACCCGATGAGGATCTCCATGCCCATGTAGAAGATATTATCTACGATTACGTCACCAATCAAGGGCAGTTTTCCTGACACGGACGTTTATGCACCCGGCGATAAGGGAAATGTCCGAGAGTAAACCTTTAAAGATTGCGTGGTGCAGGATATGCCTGTCGGGCCTTATTTCAGGATCGGCTATGCCGTTCTTCTGTTATTTCTCATCATTTATCTCGGAACATTAATAGACTTTTTGTTCCAGCCTGTTGTGATTACGGTTAAAACCTTGTTTCCGCCCATTGTATTATCGGGCGTCCTTTACTATTTGTGCCGCCCGCTCGTCAGAGTGCTGCATGCGAAATTAAAGCTGCCCGAAGGAATCGCGATTTTAGCGATTTATGCGGGAACAGCCGGCCTTTTTGTCCTCTTCCTTTATACGGCGGGCCCTGCCGTTCAAAAACAGTTTACAGCCTTCACAGATCATATTCCGGAGCTTTCCGCAAAAGCTGAAAATTGGATCGGGCATCTCCAGGACAGCAAATGGTTTTCCCGGCTTCAGCATGGGGATTCCTTTAAAAAATTAGCAGACAAAGCCGCAAATTATTCCGGTTCAATCGCTGATTCTCTCAGCAGCCTGGCCGGTACGGCTGCCAATGCCGCCATCACCGCAGCTATTATTCCGTTTGCGCTGTATTACATGTTAAAAGAAGGAAACAAAGCCCCTCGGCGACTGCTGCGGCTTCTTCCGGAAAAACATCAAAAAGAAGGAAAACAAATCCTTCGGGATATGGATGAAGCTCTCAGTTCATACATACAAGGACAGCTGCTCGTCAGTTTCTGTGTCGGCGTTCTCGTCACGATCGGCTATTTTATAATCGGGCTCGATTATCCGCTCGTTCTGGGCGCGTTCGCCATGGTGACAAACCTGATTCCGTTTATCGGGCCTTGGATCGGCACATTTCCCGGAGTCATTGTCGGATTGTTCGATTCACCGACCGAGGCGGTGCTGGTGATTACGGTCGTCGTCATTGTCCAGCAGCTTGAAAGCCAGCTGATTTCCCCGCAAATTATGGGACGGAAGCTGGACATTCACCCGCTGACCATTATTTTTCTTCTGCTTGCCGCCGGCAAATTCTCAGGAATTGCCGGGATGCTTCTGGCCATTCCGGGATATGCGGCCGCAAAAGTGGTCATAAGCCACATGCAGAAACTATTCATTCTCAGAAAAAAACAAAGCTAGGAGAGAAATGATTCATCCCCCATGTCTTCATATCGGTCAAAATGAAAAAACGGCGGGCTGAAGAAGCCCGCCGCACACGGAGGTAAAAAAGATGAACATCGGTGATGTCATTTTTCAATTGATTTCATTTACTGCAGCCGCATTTTTCCTGTTTGCCGTGATATACGTATTCAGAAGCTTGAACAAGCGCCGCATACAATTGGACAGAATCGAAAAGAAACTCGACGCGCTGCGCGAAGAAAAAAACGAAAAGTTATAGTTCATTCAGAAGCAGGAGCAACGAGCTCCACTTTTATCCGATCCGGGTCCTCCGTGTATACGGCGTAATGCGTGCTTCCGCCTGCATATGGATGGCGGTCCCTGTAAAGCACGGGGCATCCTCTGGCAAGCAGCTTTTCTGTCATCTCGTCAACCTGCTCTCTTGATGCAGCATGAAAAGCCAGATGATTCAGCCCGACCCGGCATCTGTGGTACTCCGGTGTTAAAAAACGCTCCTCTGTCTGTACAAGCACAACATAAAATCCTGCGTTTTTCCAGCTGATGCCGGAGTCCCAATTTTGAAATTCCCTATAACCGAGCTCACCTAAAAACCATCCCCAAAACCGGGCGGAGGCTTTCAAGTCAGATACATACAACTCAATATGATGCATCATAATATTCGCTTCCTCCTCACATCACACCCGCCTTACCAGCACCTCTTCAACTTTATGGCCGTCACCTTTTCTCAAAATCAAATCCGATCTGAATTTTGTCGGCAGGATATTTTCATACAGATTCGGACGGTTGACGCTCTCCCAAATGGAGGCGGCCATGGTATCCGCTTCTGCATCAGACAAATCCTTAAATTTATGAAAATAAGAAGCCGGATCCTGAAAAGCGGTTTCTCTTAAGAGGCGGAAACGCTCCAAATACCACGTGAAAATCCGGCTTTCTTCGGCATCCACATAGATCGAAAAATCAAAGAAATCCGATACAAAAATCCGCGGATCTTCCCTGTCGTCCTCTAAGGTCGGCGACTGCAGGACATTGATTCCTTCGATAATAACGATATCCGCACCTTCGACAACCTCGACGGCGCCCTCTTCCCTGTCATACGTAAGATGGGAATATACGGGCGCCTCCACTCTCTCTTTCCCCGACTTTATATCGTTCAGAAACTCAAGCAGCGCTTTCACGTCGTAGCTTTCCGGGAATCCCTTTCTGGACAGAAGGTTTTTCCTTTTTAATTCCGCCGTCGGATACAAGAAACCGTCGGTTGTCACCAGGCTCACCTTCGGCCTGTCCGGCAGACGGGAAAGAAGCTTTTGCAAAATTCTCGCCGTCGTGCTTTTGCCGACGGCGACGCTGCCCGCGATTCCGATGATAAACGGAATTTTCGCTGAATGCGGATGCTTCAGAAACACATTGACATGCTGATTCCGTCTTGCGGCAGACGTGACATGAAGATGGAGCAGGCGCACAAGCGGAATGTAAATCGTTTCTACTTCGTCCACCGACAGGTAGTCATTCAGCCCCTCTACGGCCTTGGCTTCTTCCTCTGAAACGGCAATGGAAAGATGGCCGCCGAATCCGGCCCACGACTCGCGGCTGTGCTGCGTATACAATGTATGTAAGTTCAATTCTTTACTTTTCACAATTCACACCAATCTCTCTGTATGGCTTTCCGATAAAAAAACAAACGCTTACAAAGATTGTAACGGAAAACCGCTTCACTGTCTGCCCATTTTTTTCAAAAATGAGGAACCGATCCGGCTGTACTCTTCCATTTCCTCCTCCGGAACCATGCTTCCGCCGGTGCTCCACACAAGGTGCACGGCATTTTCCATCTCAAGCCCCCGCTCTTTTATATAACGGTTTCCGGCTTCGGTCTGAACGACCTTGACGGCTCCGGCCAGTCCGGCGAGTGCAGAGGGTTCAAGGCTCTTATTCTCGGCCGCCCTTAATTGATAAAGCAGCGAAAAAAGCGTGCCGTCATCGGCGGTATAACAGCCGCTGATTATAGGCTCCATCAGAGGGCCGGCCAGTCCGGACGGCCTTCCCACTGCGAGTCCGTCGGCGGCCGTTTGATTATCAAGACCGATATCCTGCACGCTGATTCCGTCATGCAAGCCGGAAAACAGTCCTAACAGCATACACGGTGAATGCGTCGGCTCACCGAAAAAAATATGGACATGCTCGCCATAGATCAGCTTTAGCGCAAGCGCGACGCCGCCCGGGCCTCCTCCGACCCCGCACGGCAAATAAACGAAAAGCGGTTCATCTGCATCAGGCTTTATGTTCATTTGGTCGAGCTGCTTTTTCACACGGCTTCCCGCAACGGCATACCCCAAAAACAGATCCCGGGAATGCTCATCATCAATAAAATAACAATAAGGGTCCTGCTTCGCCTGCATGCGCCCCTCTTTGACAGCCAGACTGTAGTCTGCTTCATATTCGATGACGCGAACCCCCTTTTCCCGGAGCAGCTCCTTTTTCCACTGCTTTGCGTCACTGGACATATGAACGGTCACACAAAAGCCGAGCTTCGCGCCGATTATGCCGATACTCAGACCTAAATTGCCCGTAGAGCCGACGGCTATAGAGTATTTTGAGAAAAAAGCGGTAAACCGTTCTTCAGTCAATATGCTGTAATCGTCGTCTGCTGAGAGCATTCCCGCTTTTACCGCGAGATCTTCGGCATGCTTCAGCACTTCGTAAATCCCGCCGCGCGCTTTAATGGAACCGGAAATCGGAAGTTCGTCGTCGCATTTCAAAAGCAGACGCCCGGGGAAAGCCTGAGCGGCGCTGTGTTCCAGATGCTTCTTCATTTCATTAATCAAGACAAGCGGAGATTCAATGAGGCCTCCCTCCGCTTCCGTCTCCGGAAAAGCCGACGCGATATAAGGCGCAAACCGGCGCAGCCTTTCTTCCGCTTCGGCAATCTCCTTTTTCCATTCAGCACCATGCTTTACTGGATCATCGGTTTTATGCGGATTGATCCAAAATACTTCACGCGCCTCCGCCATTTGCCTGACTAGAGGCTCTGCCATCAATGCCTTGTGTATATCCCGGTCGGACATTCCTTTTTCCCCCTTGTTACTTTTTCTTTAATGCGCGGCCTGCCAGTTTCTCTGTAAACGATGGGAAAAGCTGATACAGCTTCGTCCCGAGGCTCATCCATCGCGGAAGATTCATTTCCCGTTTATCCGTCAGAATCACGGATGTAATACGCTCTGCCACATGGTCGGCATCAAGCATCCATCTGCCGACGCTTTTCACATAACCGCCCTCTTTATCTGCAATTGTAAAGAAGTCTGTTTTGATCGGACCGGGATTAACCGTTGTCACGGCTACACCCGTACCGTCCAGCTCAAGCCGCAGCGCATTGGAATATCCTAACACGGCGTGCTTCGTTGCGGAATAAAGGCTTGATTTCGGCGTCGCCAATTTGCCGGCCTGTGAGGCGATATTGATAATATGGCCGCTTTTCGCATGAAGCATCACAGGAAGACAGGCCTTCGTACAGGCGATTAATCCGAAGACGTTGACTTCAAACATTGCCTTCATATCATCCAAAGATGAATCAGCGGCCGTTTCAAAAATGCCGAAGCCGGCGTTGTTGATTAATACGTCAACATGACCGATCAAACGCCTTACGTTTTCAGCCTCTTCTGCATGCCGGACGTCAAAGGGAACGACATCACACTGTCCGCCGCGCGCGGTAATCGTCTTTTTCACTTCCTGCAAGCGGTCCTCCCGCCTGGCGGATAAAAAAACATGAGCCCCTTCTGCCGCGCAGGAATATGCAAGCCGTTCTCCGAGTCCGCCGGATGCTCCGGTGATCCAAATCCGCTTATCCGTTAATCTGCCCATTTCCTTCACCCCTTCACAGCTTTAAACTTCAGAGTGTTCCCCGACTGAAAGGATACAGCCTTCCCTTCGGCGGCCAGCACGTCAAGATGGCCGATCGTTTCTGACATCGTTAAAAACAATTCATTTTCATACACAGCCGGAAACAGCCGCCGGCATACCTGGAAAGCCGTCAGCGTTTCCTCTGACAACAGGCGCAGCACATATTCCGACCGGTTTCTCTGTTTTTCAAGCCGCCTGTCAAAAGCAGGCTTTACGTCTGTCAGCAGATCGCCGTGTCCCGGATATAAAAAGGACGGGTTTACGTCATACAGCCGCTTCATTGAGTTCAAGTAGTCGAGCATCGGGGCCGCGCGCACGCCCCCCTTTTCCGGAGCTTCCAGAATCGGATTGGTGGAGCTGTTGGACAAAAGCAGATCGCCGCTGAACATTTCACCGCTTTTTTCATGGTAGAGCGCAATGTGAGAAGCGGCATGACCCGGGATTTCGAGCACCGTCCAGCCGTTAAGCCCGTCAATTTTTCCGCCTTCCCTCACTGTTTTCGTTAACGGACGGTTTGCAGAAAATAAGTATGACAGCTTAACTGTTTTATGTATGTCTTCAGGCGTCAGGGGAACGTCCATTTCAGTCATAAGCGACAGAAAAAAGTCCTCCTGCCGGGCGATATACGACTGATCCTGAGTAATGTACCTGTCATTCAGCGGATGCCCTATTACTTCCGCATCGTCGGAAAAAAGGTGCAGCAGACCTGAATGATCTGCGTGATGATGAGTGAGCACCACCTGTTCTATATCCGCCGCAGAAACCCCGTGTTCCTTAAGCTGCAATGAGAGCGATTCAGCCGCTTCCTTTGTATTCGGGCCGCAATCAATAAGGGTTAAGGCTTCATCTTTTACTAAATAAACGATAACGTCGCCGACTGCAAACGGAGTCGGCACACGTATCGGAATGATCTTTCTCGCTGCCATGTTTACGCTCCTTCGTTCTTTTCATTCCTGAATAATCATATTTTAGCGTTTTCTTTTCACTGTGTCATTATTGCCGCATATCGGAAAAAAAGATTGACATCCCGCTCTTGCGCATAGCATAATGAACAACAAACTAGAAAACACGGAACGCGATGACGAGGAACTAGTATATAAACAACGGCAGCAGAGAGCAATGTCCCCGGCTGAAAGACATTGCGGCCCTCTTGTTTACAGAACCTGCCCTCAGAGCGGTTAGGAAAACCTAAACGTATCCCCTCGTTACGGGATTTGAGCTGAGCACGGCTGATTCGTGCTAATGTAAGGTGGTACCGCGAAACCTTTTCGTCCTTTTTGACGGGAAGGTTTTTTTGTGTTTTGAGAAGAAGGAGGATTTATATGAAGAAAATCGGTTTTATCGGGGCCGGATCAATGGCGGAAGCAATGGTGAACGGACTGCTGCAAAGCGGAATGACAGCCCCCGGACATATATATATGACAAACCGGTCAAATGACAGCCGGCTTGAAGAGCTCCAAAAAACGTACGGAGTAAAACCGTGCCGGGATAAAGAAGAGTTTTTCAGCAATACCGACATTCTCGTTCTCGCCTTTAAACCGAAAGATGCGGCAGAAAGCATTGAGAACATTCGCGAATACGTGAAAGATCAGCTTGTGATTTCTGTCATCGCAGGGCTGACGATTCACACGATTCAGCAATATTTCGGCAGAAAGCTCACCATCATCCGGGCGATGCCGAATACATCCGCGGCCATTCAGCAATCGGCGACCGGTTTTTCCGCAAGCTCCGAGGCGAGTGAAGCTGAAATCCGGACGGCAAAAGAGCTTCTGGAAACAATCGGAGAAGCGACGCGCTTTGAAGAAAAACACCTTGACGCCGTCACAGCCATTGCCGGAAGCGGTCCCGCCTATGTGTACCGGTATGTCGAAGCAATGGAAAAGGCCGCCCTTCAAGCCGGCCTGCCGGAAGAAACGGCAAAAGAGCTGATTTTACAAACCATGGCCGGGGCGACGGAAATGCTCAGAACAAGCAGCAAACGGCCTGAACGCCTGCGCAAGGAAATCACAAGCCCGGGCGGCACGACTGAAGCAGGCCTTCGCGCATTAGAAGAGCGCCGCTTTGAAGAAGCCATCATGCACTGCATCGCAGAAACCGCAGCCCGGAGCGCCGAAATTAAAGAACAATTCGCAGGCTCCGTTCTGCAAAAGACGGACCAGTGATAAAGCATGGGGCTTCCCATGCTTTTTTCATTCTGTTTAACTGCCGTATAAGCGGCTGATTCTCTCTTTTACTTCAGGAAGATGGAATGTGGCTTCGTGCATGTTCACCTCTTCCTCAACCGCTTTTGTCAGCTCTCTTTTGATCCGTGCGGTCACATTGGTTTTCAGCGCAACCAGTGAGGCTCTCGGTTTATCCGCCAGCAGCCGGGCTAATTCGCGGCCTCTTTGAAGGACGTCTTTTTTCGGCAGCACTTCAAACGGAACTCCCCGTTTTTCCAGAGCGGCGCCGCTGAAATTCGCGGCCGTAAACAGCATTTCTTCCCCGAGGACAATTCCCAGTTTTTCAGGCACAATATACGTCGCGCCCATTCCCGGTGTAAATCCGTACTTCATATAATTACAAGAATAAAAACTCTCTCTGCTTAAAATCACGAAATCCGAGCTCAGACCGATCGTAAAGCCGGCTCCGATCGCATGCCCCTGCATGGCAGAAATCACGGGAATCCTGCAATCCAATAAAAGACTGTGAAGCTTTAAATCTGTAAATTGGAGCTTTCCGCTCTGAATGGTCAAAAGCCCCTCCTGCGTTCCTCCCGTGCAGAAATAATTTCCGTAACCCGTCAGAAGGACGGTTTTATAGGACGGATGGGCATTGATGTCTTGGAATACCCGGTGCAGCTCTCTGACAAACTCTTCTGACAGCCCGTTTTTCCCTGCCGTATCCTGCATTGTGACCTGCACAATGCCCGGTTCTGTTTCCTGTACATCAATCATTGGATTCATGTTTATTCTCCGTTTCTTTAAAAATACTCAAGCCTTTCCGGCTCTGAGTGTTTCTGATATTAAGTCGTCCATTCATACTTTCTGTGAAACTCTTTTATTTCAGTCAGCACCAATCGCGTTTTTCCTTGATGCGCATTCGGGATGTCTGCTGCGGGCGCGGCATTTCTTGTGCCGAATTTTACGATGCCGCTGTCTTGGAGCAGCCGGTCGTAATCAGCCATCGATAAACGGACGCGTTCATCCAAATGCCGGCTGATCTGAAATTGATTCTGCCGCGTCCGGCTTTGCGGCATAACGACACCGCTGTAAAATTCAGAGCAGCAGCCCGAACCGTATGAAAAACAGCCGACTCGTTTCGGCGTTTCAAAAGAGCCGTTATCAATCGTGCTGGCAAGAGATAAAAATACAGTGGCCCCCATGATGTTGCCGACGCGCTGACAGTATTGAATCCCAGGCAGCACGCGTTGCTGAAAATCCGCTTCAATGTCTTGCGGCTTAGCCTTTGCCAATTTTCTCATCATCGTCCGATGCGCTCCTTTTACCATTCCGCCAAACGGAGTATGAAAAGAAAGGTATTGAAATGTATTCTTATAATCCGCCCCGCTCACACGCTTTCGGTATTCCTGAAATGATTTTTCACAGCAGTCCAAATAAGACATGAGCGACAGATCAGCATCCCCCGCTTCACTATCCGGAATCGGGCGGCACGTATCCATGACTTCATACCCGTAATACCCGCTTGCGCCTTGATCAAGCAAAAAGACATGAGGGGTGCTGCTGACTAAAAGCGCCACAGCTCCCGCCCCCGCACTCGGTTCGGCATAGGACCATTCCTCCGTCAACGCGTCACCGCCTTCAGCCACTAAAAAGCGGGAAATATCCGTTCCGATGATGAGCGCTTTCGCTCCCGGCGATGTTTGCGATAAGATGAAATTCACGCCCATTTGAAACCCGGCCGTTAAAGAATAGCAAGCCTGTTTCACCTCAAATAACCGGCAATTCCGCTTCAGCTGCAAATAATCATGGACATATGTACTGATGGATTTGCCAAAATCAATCCCGGATTCCGTACAGGTGATGACCATTTCAATCTGATTCCGTTCCTCTTCTGACAGAGAGTCGATAATCGGTTTTGCGGCATTTACGGCGAACGTAATCGGATCTTCAAACGGAAGCGCCACCACTTTTTCTTTCATCAGCAGGTTCTCAAACCTTTTTTTATCCAGGTTCCGATGTTCCGCAAGCTCCATGACGTCTACATACGCGGTTCCGCCAAACACGTTCATTGCTTCGATTCCTACATTCATTTCTCCAAGCCCCCAGAGTAAAGAGGCTTCCTGTGGAAGCCTCTTTTATTTTTCCGTTCAAAACTCAACAAGCAGCCTGTCAACGCCGTGAAATACAGGGCTCGGAACCAGATTCGGCTCTTGATCCTCAGTAAAACGCCATGCGGACATCTGTTCAAAAAAGTGGGAAAGCGCGATTTTCGCTTCAAGCCGGGCCAGCGGCGCTCCTAAACAATAATGGCTGCCCTGACCGAATGACAGATGCTGATTCGGCTTTCGTCCCAAGTCAATCTGATCGGCATTATCAAACTTCTTTTCATCTCTGTTCGCCGATCCAATCCACGCATACACTTTTTCTCCGGCCGGAATCGTTTTTCCGCCAATCTCGCTTTCAACCGCGGTGTAGCGGGTTACCCGCTGAATGGAAGGTCTGAGGCGGATGACTTCCTCAATAAAGTCAGGAAGGAGCGCCTTGTTTTCAAGCAGCCGGGGCAGAATGTGCGGGAACTCCTTGAGACTGAGAAATGAATTTCCGATCACATTTTCCGTCGTTACGTGCCCCGCGACGATCAACAAGCCGCAAAAACCGATTAATTGCTTGTCTGACAGCGGCTCTCCGTCTAAATCAGCTGAAATTAAATGGCTGATTAAATCATTTTGCGGCTGTTTTCTCCGCTGTAAAATAAACTGCATGAAATATCCGATCATCTGCTTTTGCACTTCATTCATTTTCTTTTCATCTTTTACATTCTGGCTTTGGTCGACCCAGCTTTTAAAGATATCTCTGTCTTTCGGAGGGAATCCTAAAAGCTCTGCGATCACGATAATCGGAAGCGGAAATGCGTAATCTTCAATAATGTCCATCCTGCCTTTTGAACGGACGGCCTGAAGCAGGTCATCAGCGATAGCGGCTATACGCGGTGCAAGAGACTCAACCGATTTCGGCATGAACGGCTGATTGACCAATTTTCTGAAGACGGTGTGTTCGGGCGGGTCCATTTTCAAAAGGCTGTCTTTGTTAATATGCCGGATCATTTTTTCCTGCTTGTCCGCACTTAAGTATTTATGATCGGAAGAAAAATGACTGTAGTCAGAAATCACCCGCTTCACTTCATCATAGGTGAAGATTTCCCAGCAATCTTCCTTTTCATTGTAATGAACGGGAGAGGTTTCTCTCATCGTTTGGTACCACTTGTACGGCTGCTGCTGTCTGATTTTTGTTAAACTGGTCATTTTCATTCCTCCAAGATGTGATCAAGATTTGAAATGACCCGCCAAAGCTTACGAGTAAACCCGGCGGGCGGATATGTGAATTTACGGTCTTGTTTTGGCGGGCTGCTTCAGCATCTCACCATGCACATTCAGTATCTTTTCCTGCAGCTGCAGGAAGCTGTGTTCTGTCATTCCGTCTGCCGAATATAAAACGCCGCAAAATTCAGAAATCGTTTCGGCTGCGCTGTCTTCAGCCAATAACGTCATATGGTTGGATACCGCCACATCCATGATGGCGATGTTTGTCATATGCTCTTCCCACTGGCTCCAGTAGTTGACGAAATCAGCGGATAAAATATCGGCCCTGATCGTAAAATACGGATCAAGCTCACCCAAGAAAATACCGTTTTTATTTCGGAAATAATAGCATGTCACCCCGTTCGGATCCGGAAGCGGCAGGAGTTCGTAATCAGTGATTTCGTAAGCGTCCTGAACGTTTATATTCTGCCTGATCAGATTTTTCACCAACGCGTCCGTCTTCGTTAACCCCCGCTGTTTGGCTTTTGCGATTAATTGCTCTAAAAATATGTCTTCATGAAGATCGGCATCTAGTTCATCACGGTGAATCAAGGTTTCAGAAATGCGTTCCGGATGTTGATAGATCGGTGCAAATAAAGCCATGTTCACCGTCTGCAGCATCATATTTTTATCAAATAATTCATCAGGAATGTTTATTTCCCGCGCACCCGCCGAGTCAAAGGAGTCGAGCATGACGATTGACTCAACGGTTTCTCCAGCCAGCTGCAATTGCCGGGTGACTTCATAAGCGAGCATGCCCCCTAATGAATAGCCGCCTACATCGTAAGGACCCCGGGGCTGCACGGTACGTATGAGCTTAACGTAATATTCCGCCATGTTTTTAATGCCGCGGATCGGTTCCCGGTCTGTCATCCATCCTCTTGCCTGAATTCCGTAAAAAGGACGCCCGGTCCGTTCGGCAACAGGCTGGTACAGCTCCACTGCCCCCAGCGCGGAATGAAACCAGAAAATCGGTCTTCCCTTTCCCCCCGGGTTAAGACAGATCAGTTCGGGCGGTTCTTGATCATCTGTCTCTTCTGATATATCGTTTTGTTTCGTATGTTCCTCATGTACTTCCTCAGTGTCTTTTTGAACGGAACCGGTCAGATACCCGGCTAATTTTGCGATTGTCGGATATTCATAGACCAGATTTGCCGTAATAGACGCTTGATACGTTTTATTAATAGACTGAACCCATTCCACACCGATAATAGAATCCAGCCCCATGTCAATGAATGCCTCATGCTCATCAATATCTTCCGGCTTCAGAAACAGGATGTCCGCAAGGCTTTCTTTAAGCTCTTTGCGCAAAGTGCCGTCAGAGATGCCGGCAAGGGGAGTTTCTGCTTCCGGGATTTGCGGACGTACCGCTGTTTCCTCCGCTTCAGCATACTCGGGTTTCTTTATTTGTCCCGCTATATATTCCGCAAGCTCTTCAAGCGTCGGGTGTTCATACACCTTATTGGCAGTAATCTCAGTGTGGTACGTTTTATTTACTGTTTGTATCCATTCAACCCCGATAATGGAGTCAAGCCCCATATCGATGAAAGGCTCATCAGCATCAATATCTTCCGGTGACAAAAATAAAATATCTGCCAGGCTTATCCTCAACTCTTCAAGCAATGTTCTATTGTCTTCGGAAACGGCTTTTTTCGGCTGCTGGACAGAAACAGTACAATCCAAAGGCTGTAACACGATCGGTTTTTGCAATGTCTCCGGTTCAAACGCTCTCATTTCGATCTCAGTTAAAGGACTCAGAGAAATCAGCCCTTCATGGTCAGGCTGCGGCGAAGACGGGAGAACGGTTTGCGTTTCAGACTTTTTCATGGCTTGGCCTGGTAAAGAACTGTTTACATCAGCCGCCCAATACCTTTCTTTTAAAAACGGGTAGGCAGGAAGCGGCGTTTTATAATATTGCCCTCCGTCAAAAAGCCGTGTAAAAGGAAGATCATACCCTCTGCAAAAAAGGTCAGCGATATGTGCCAGGCTTTCTCTGTACTGCGCGGGCGAAGCTGCCGAGCGGCACTGTTCAATGCATTCCATTCCGAATGTTTTCATTCCGGCTTCTTCTGCCGGCTTCTGATCCTTCAAATTGGACACAAACACACCCGGAAGCTCTCTTTTTACAAGCCACTCCGATAATACCCGCTTCAGTTCGTCCGCACTGCTTACGATACAGGCAAACCGGTGATGTAAATACTTTCTGCCGAGCAGGAGCGTATAACTTATATTTCCCAGATCGCTGTCTTTGTTCTTGCTGAGTGAATCCAGCAGGCGTTCTGCCTGAATTTCCAGCTGACGCTCCGTCCGCGCAGATAAAGGAATGAGGCAGGCCGGTTTTGCCGGCGACCGGCGCACGGTTTGCGGCGCCTCTTCAATCACAAGATGGGCATTTGTTCCGCTGAATCCGAATGAACTGATGGCGGCTCTGCGCGGTGTATCCGGATTCCGTTCCCACGGTATCAGCTTTTCATTCACAAAAAACGGGCTGTCCGCAAATTGAATATGCTGATTGGCTTGGTGAAAATGCAGGGAAGCCGGAATCTGCCGATGCTTCAGCGACAGCAGGATTTTAAACAGTCCGGCCATCCCCGCGGCCGCAGCGGCATGTCCGAGATTGGTTTTCACAGAGCCGATGGCGCAATATCCTTTTTTATCCGTATAGCGGCGGAAAGCGCGCGTTAAGGCGCCGAATTCGATCGGGTCGCCCAGTGCAGTGCCCGTTCCGTGAGCTTCCACCATTTGAATGGTTTCCGGATCAATGTGAAAAGTATCATAGACATGACGTTCCAATCGTTCTTGAGAAAGCGCGCTTGGAGCGGTGATTCCGTTTGTAGCGCCGTCCTGATTCATTGCAGATCCTTTTATGACGCCGTACACATGATCTCCGTCACTAACGGCGTCGCTAAGACGTTTCAGCACCACCGCTCCCACGCCTTCACCCGGCACGAACCCGTCCGCGCTTTGATCAAACGTATGGCAGCGTCCGGTCGGTGACAGCATATTCGCCTTATTTGACGATTGATAAAAAGCGGGAGTGGATTGAATGAAAACCCCGCCCGCCACCGCCATTTCCGTTTCTTTCGTCCAGAGCCCCTGACATGCCAAATGAATGGCTGTCAGCGAACTGGAACATGCTGTATCAACAGTGATCGCCGGCCCTTGTAAATTAAGATGATAGGCGATCCTTGCCGGAGTGACGGAATTGTGATTGCCCCAAAACGCCTGCGCGGGCCCCTGCTGTTTAAAAATGGCCTGGTAATCTCCACCGCAGGAGCCGGCATACACGCCGCATTCCCGGCCTCTTACCGAGTCTCCCGCATATCCCGCATCTTCAAGTGCTTTCCATGATTCTTCCAAAAACAGCCGCTGCTGAGGGTCCATATAGGTCGCTTCACGTCCCGATATATGAAAGAAAACGGGGTCAAAACATTCAATGTCCTCTATAAAACTGCCATACTGGCATTGGCTGTCAGAGACATCCCATCTGTCTGCTTTTTTAATCAGATCCTGACCGGCGGCTAAGTGTTCCCAAAACTCATGGAGATTCTCCGATTCAGCAAACCGCCCGCTCATCCCGATAATCGCGATCGGTTCTTTTTCAGGTAACACAGCTGCTGAGTTTACTGTATCGGCCGGATCCTTTTGTTCGGGGCGGTACGTCATTTGATACGGCTCAGAAACGCTGATGACGATTTTCCCGATATTTCCGCGGTCATCCAGACAGTGATACGCTTCTTTTATGTCTTCAAAGGAAAAGATTTTTGAGATGACAGGCTGAATGACTCCCTCTTCCGCCAGCCGCTGCAATTCCAATTGATAGTCCTTGACCTGGTCCGGATTTTGAAGGGACAGCTTCCGCAAATCCACGCTGTGAAACGATTGATTGTTATGAAGGACGGACAAGTCGACTGATTTAGCGGATTTCAGCGCAGTCATGGCAATTTCGATATATCTTCCGCCCGGCGCCAGGCAATTCATTCCTTTTTGCAAGGCATCACCGGCCAGGGTATTAATGACAACATCCACCCCACGGCCGCCGGTCATTCGCATGATTTCCGTTTCAAAATCTTCTTCTAAATAGCAAATGGTATTACGGACCCCTAGCGAATGCAAATACTCAATTTTTTTCTGTGATCCGGCCGTGGCATATATTTCCGCGCCGATATGCCGGGCCATTTGCACCGCGATCAGCCCCGTTCCTCCCGTCGCGGTCTGAATTAATATTTTTTCGCCTTTTTTAAGTCCGGCTTTCCGGAAGGCGTCTATCATGGTCACCGCCACGGTGGGAAGAGCGCATGCTTCTTCAAAGGTCAGCCGGGCCGGTTTATGATAGACTTGATGTTCTTTACATGTGATGAGATTCGCCTGAGATCCAAATTCCTCTCCCATGCCGACAATCACTTCATCACCTGGAATGACGGATGTTACATGCCTCCCTGTCTTGATCACGACGCCGCTTGCTTCAAATCCCGGAGTGAACGGATAAGGCGGCATCGTCGGGTACAGCCCTCTGACACAAAGCAAGTCTCCGAAGTTTAAAGAAAAGGCGCGGACGGCTATTTGAACTTCGTCATCTTTTGTCTCGGGCACCTCACTGCGGGCAATCGTCAGATCTTCAATGCCGCCCGGACGGTCAATCACAACCCGGAACATTCCCGAGTCATCGGACTTTGCGAAAGAAGGCGGCATACGTTCTTGTTTCGGTTTCTGATAACCGTTTTCCTTTCTTTTCGTCTGCAGAGGTTTTTCAGCAGGCCGTTCTTCCTGAAGCGCCGGGCGGATTTTCGCTCTATCGGTCTTCAGAGACGAGGCTATGATGGTTTCGTATTCTTCCGAGATATAACCGGTCAGCAGTTTCACATGATAGTAATCAAATAAAATCGTTGTCTGCAGTGTAAGATTCAATCGCTTATTAATCTCGTTAATCACATTGACGGCCAGAATGGAATCAATGCCGTATTCAGAGAAATTCAGTTCTTCCTGAATATCCTCTTCTTTCATTTTTAATACATCGGCAATACTTGTTTTGATGACAGAGCGGACATGGGAAGCGACCGATTCCCCATCAGCCTTAACAGCTTGATGCTCCTCTGGCGCGCGGCTGCGGGAAACAGGCTGCGCGGGCTTTCGGAAAACTTCGGCCGGGGCGGCGTATGGCTTTCTGCCGTCTCTGATCCCTTGCATCCGAACGAGTCCGTCACTCTCAGCTGCGATAATCTGCTGGCCTAAATCATGAGCCGTTTCAGCAGGGAAACAAACCGCTCTGTATCCTTCCGAATGCAGCACACGCTCCCACGATTTTGGATATAAGCCGGGACTTCCCGGAATCCGAAGCTCAGCATCCTCATAGGACCACCAGCCCTCAAGCAGCCCGAAGGTTAAATGGGTAAAAACAGAACGATCGCTGATTTCGTTTATCAAAACCATCCCGTTGTATTTCAGGAGCGCTTTCAGACGGCGCAGTGTCAAACCGATATTTTTTGTGGCGTGAAGCACATTGGCGGCGATGACAATATCGTAAACACCCGTTTTGATATTTTGTGATTCGCAAGGCTCCTCCGCATTAAACAAGGCTGTTGTCAAATACGGCACATCAGCTCCGTATTCCTGTTCGGCATGCATTAAAAAAGCTTTAGAAACGTCCGTATAACAATATTCCGCAATCTGTTTTGCAAATGGTTTCAGTTTTGTAAACAGCATGGCGCTCGTTCCGCCCGTCCCGGCCCCTACTTCTATCAGCCTGATACGGGCATCGGGGTGTTCTGTAAGATAGGCTTTCAGGTAAGCGGCCGCGGAATCTGCTAACACTTCATTAAAATAATCCGCGACAGGATTATGCTTATAAACACCTTCAACGAGCCGCATTGATGAATCGGGAAATACGATATCCGTAGCCGGACGTTCTCCTTTTAAAATGGAAGGCATCGCTTTTATCGTCGCCTCGGCCAATTCAGCTTGCGCAAGCTCCCCATTGGGAAGCAGGCGTTTATGGGTATTCCACTCATTCCAGACTGTGCGGCCGTCCGGGCGCTGATCCGTGAGAAGAGTGACCGTGTATCCGTCATACGCGATATATCCGTTTTCTTTTAATAGATTCAGGCTTTCTTCCAGCCATCTGCCGTATGTGCCGATCACGCCGGCGCTCCGCATGGATGCTGCAGGTGTAGTGACAGGCTCGCTGAAAAAACCGATTGACTGTAATTGGTAAAAGAGCAGTTTGCAAAGAAGGCTGTTCATATGCGCAACTCCATTTCTCGTTTTAAAGTCTCAAGCCGTTCATTCCGATCCGGATTTTGCCGCTTGACGCTTTCCATAAATGAAGGCTTCGGGCCGGATACAACCGATATTGCATCTTGATCCGTCAGCTCGGCTAAGCCGTGCGGAGCAGCTTTGATGAATGCCGCTTGGCTGAACGGTTCTGATAGTAAGACTTCCAGCGCCTCCATTGCTTCATCGGGTTCAATAGAACCGATCCCTGACGCCTCCATCCGTTTTCTGTAAGACGGGTCTGATACAACACCCAGACTGCCCCAATATCCCCAATTCATGACTTTCACTTCACAATCAAGCAAGGAAGCGATATGGCGGGCAAAGGCGTCTTGAAATGTACACCCTGCCGCATAGTTGCTTTGCCCGGCATTTTTTGTGAAAGAATTAACGGATGAGAAAAACAGCACAAAATCAAGCGGTTCTTCCTTAAAAGCTTCGATCATTCGGACGCTCGTATTCACCTTAGCTGAATAAGCGTTTCTGAAAGAAGCTTCATCCATATTCGCCATACTTTTGTCGGCAAGCGTTATCGCGGAATGGATGACTCCCGTTATATTGCCGTATTGCTCTCTTACGGAACGGACGGCCGCTTTAAGCGCTACGGCATCTTGAGCATCAGCCTGTATATAATGCGGCGCGGGGCCTGATAGCGCCAGCCTGTCTATTTTGCTCTGAATCTCCTGATCCTTCGGCCGCCTGCCGATCCATATCATCCGTGCCTTATAACGGGTGATCATGTATTTGCTCCATGCTTCTCCGATGCCGCCCGCTCCGCCGATGACAGCATAAACGCCGCCTTCTCTGTACGACATACGCGGAGCGGAACTTGTCAGCACCCGGACTGTTTTTTGCTTGTGCCAAGCTCCGTTACGGTACGCGGCAGCATTTCCGTCCGGATCTGGAGGGAGGCGCCAGATGTCTTTCATTTCAGACGAATCACTGCCTTCTTCTGCATCAATCAGCCTGATGTCCCAGTTCGGATATTCTTTTGCCAATGAACCGATCAAACCGTGTACGCCTGCATGCTCAGGCTGCGGCAGATCACCCGGATACACGGACTGTGTCTGCCGGGTCACCGCCGTAAAGCTGATGTTTCGGTTTCCATACCCGATTGACAGCAGCGCTTTGATGAAACGGAAACATTGAATCACCCCATTCTCCTGCTCATCAAGCATTTCCTGACTGACGGATGCGGGTGCGAAACGATCCGGCGCAATCCATAAGAAATGGCGGATATCCTGATATCCGGCTGTCAATTCACGTAATGTTTGCTCGCTTGAATGATCCGGCGTCTCCGCCAGATGGGCGCGGGGCCACATTTTTGCCGCAGCCTTTATGGTATTTCCCGGCTTTCCGATGATCAGCAATTGTTCTTGATCAACCGCTCGATTTTCTTCCAGAGAAAAGAAAGTTTTATCCCAAATAGGGGCAAGCATCGCCGTCTGAACTTCCTGCCGTTTGCTTTCGGTTTGGTTTGTCTGCCGGACCGCCCGGCAGGAAAATCCTGTTAATCTCATGCAAGCAGCGCCGTTTTCATCACATAAATCAATATCCAGCGTCAGCGCTCCGTTATCTGACCGATCGCTCTGTTTGCGGACAAGCGCCCACATCGTTTTCTGAGTCGGCTGAAATATTTCTGCCTGCCGCAGGGAAAACGGCAGCATCGGAGTGTCTCCGGCAGTATCTGAACCGGCACCCAGTGACGCCTGAAACGCGGCATCTAGAAGACTCGGATGGATGACAAACTGATCGGCGGTACTGTCTGCCGATTCCGGCAGCGACAGCCGGGCTGCAGCACCCCTCTCTCCGATCATCAGCTGATCAATTCCTTGATGGCTCGGCCCGTATATCATACCCGCATGCCGGAAAGCCTGATAAACCTCATCAGACGTCATAACCGATTGGCTGCAGCCGGACAGCCAGCCCTCTAAGTGAACTGACGGAACCGCTGCTATCTCTCCTGATACCGCGGTGCCTTTACTGTATATAATCCGTTCTCCCCCGGGTTCTTCCGATAGGCTGTAAATCGTAAATTCAATGTCTTCATTTCCCTTAAGGATAAGGCTGATATGGACTTCTACATCCGTCCCCTTATGAACGACAGGACTCATCCATATGAGATCTTTCAAATACATTCCTTTACGTCCGTCCGGCACAGCGTATGCGGCACGCTCAACGGCCGCCCTGGCCATTTCGATCACGGCGGCTCCCGGGAGCACCTTCTGTCCATTGACTGTGTGATCAGTGAAAAAGAATTCCCGTCCGGTAAAAACGGATGTGAATTTCAGCTCCCACAGATCGGATGTGTTTTCATGAAGCAGCGGATGGATCACCGTTTTGCCGTCATTCCGTTTTGAAACCGCCTCGGCTTCATCTTGAATCCAGCATCTGACCTTTGCAAACGGATAGGCGGGAAGGCTGATTCTCCGGGGTTTTTGTCCCGAATATAACAAGTTCCAGTCCACATCGACTCCCTGCACCCACATGTTCAGCAAATGACCGTACTTTCTCTTTTTCAGCCATTTAACCATGGCTTCCTGCAAATCTTCATCAGATTCAAACACAGCCACTGTCTCATGATTTCGCTTCGCCCGCCCCCTGTAAAGATGCGGTGCGTTTTCATTTTCCAAGTACGATCTGAGCTTGTCCTCCAGCTCCTTAAGGGAGTCCGCAATGAAAGCCAGCCGCTCATCCATCGCTTCCCGCCCCGCTTGTAAAGTGTACGCGACATCAAATAAGTCCGGCTTATCCGTATGCTTCTTTTGAAGAAAAGCAAGAAGGCGCTCCGCATATTCTGTCAGACGCTCCCCATTTTTCGCAGACAGCAGAATGACAGCCGGCTCTTGGCTGCTGATTGCTTGTTTGACAGGAGCCTCATATTCTTCAATAATGATATGCGCGTTAGAACCGCCCGCACCAAAGCTGCTGACCCCCGCCCTGAGCGGCTGTTCTGCTCCGTCTGCTGCAATCCGTTTCCAATCTGTTAATTCCCGGCAGACGGAAAACGGTCCTTCATCAAATTGGATATTCGGATTTAAAACATCCGCATGCAAAGATGGGGCGATTTGTTTGTGCTTCATCTGCAGCAGCACTTTTGTGACAGCGGCGATGCCTGCTGCAGATTCCCCATGTCCGATATTTGATTTGACAGACCCGATGAGACATGTTTCAGGAACATCACCGAATGCATCGGTTAAAGCCCGGATTTCAATCGGATCGCCTAATTTCGTCCCTGTCCCGTGCGCTTCCACATAGCTGATCTGGCCCGGAGAAACCCCCGCCTCCTGTAAAGCTTGAGAAATGACTTCGCTTTGCGCCTTGGGGTTCGGTACGGTGTAACCGCTCGCTCTTCCGCCGTGATTAATGGCAGCTCCCTTAATGACGCCGTAAATCCGATCTCCGTCTTGTACGGCGTCTTCTAAACGTTTAAGAAGCAGCACCCCGACCCCTTCTGCCGGAATATAGCCGTCACCCCCGGCGCCGAAACTCCCGCAGTGTCCTTTAGATGAGATGAACTGCCCCTGGCTCAGCATGAGGTACTTGTTAGGATGAACGGTGAGATTCACTCCGCCGGCAAGCGCCGCGCGAATCCGATGATCCCGCAGATCCCGGCACGCCATGTACAATGAAGTCAGCGAACCCGAACACATCGTATCGACCGAAATGCTCGGCCCTTGAAAATCACAAAAATAGGAGACACGGTTAGCAATGGATGAAATCCCGCCGGGGAGCCCGATATGCCGTCCTTTCACTCCCGCTTCAGCCGCGAATAGCGGGTATTCCTGATACATGACACCGGCATACACACCTACCTGACGGCCAAGTTCAGGTGATGTCCTCGTATATCCCGCATCCTCCATGGCCATCCACGCATGCATTAAAAACAGCCGTTCCTGAGGATCAAGGTGTTCCGCTTCACGGGGGGAAATCTTAAAGAACTCAGGATCAAAATCGGCGATCCCGTCAATGAATCCGCCCCATTTGCTGTAGATCGCTCCCGGCGCCGTCCGGTCCTCGGAAAAGTAATGTTCCCAATTCCAGCGGTCTTTCGGAATTTCGGTAATACAATCCTTTCCTAGTTTGAGATTTTCCCAAAACGCATTGATATCATCGGCCTGCGGATACTTGCCGGAAATCCCGACAATGGCAATATCCAGCGGTTTTCCTTTCGTTTTTTGACGGCTTTGATTCCCGGACGGGGCAAAAGACGCATTTTCAAGCCGATTTGGCTGAAGCACTTCTTTCACAGACGCGTTTTTCAATTCCGCCAGCTGTTCCCCGGTATGACTGAGGACTGCGGCATCAAATGAGAGAAACCCGTCTTTTTTATGTTTGATTGTATTCACCACATAGACGGTATCAGACATGACTTGTCCGTAAAGCGTCAGCCTCTCAATCATGAGCGGGACGTGAATCCGCTTTTTCAGCTGCAATTCTTCTTCACCGAGCGACATATAACAAGAATTCAATATAAGCGGGTCAAATGCAAAGTGACGCAGATCGCCTTTTTCTTTTTTTCCTGATAAGTCCAGCTGCAATAAAAAGGAGCTCTCACTCATTTTGTATCCCGCCGTTGCCGTTTTCAGCATCGGGCCTATCGTGAAGTCGGCAACCGAATCGTACAGACGGGAAATGACATCCGGCGCCACCTTTTGTGCATGCGCCTTCATTTGTTCAACGTCATACGATTTTTTTACGGGTGCCTCTGTATATCTGCTTATTTCTCCTTCGGCACACGTCTTCCGGCTTTCTTCACCGGAGACAGTGCAGCTTGCGGTAAAGCGTTCGGCACTCTTTTCTGCCGCAAATGAAATGTCAATCTGTGCGGCCTCTCCCGGCTCCAGCGTGACGGGCCCGCCCGTAAAGCGGATATCTTTCAGCTCGGCGGGATACGTGCCGGAATGAGACGCTCCGGATGCTTCAAGCACCAGACACGGATACACTACACCCATCAGTGCCGGTTTGCCGAAAACCAGATGATCCTGAAGGAATGATTCATGTTCATAGAAAGTAAATGTCTGACTGACTGATTGCGTTTCAGAGACCGGTGCTGCATCCGCGACAAGGCCGGAAGATTCACCTGTTCCTTTTGTTTTTATGTCTTCAAGCAGTTCGGATATGCTGCTGCACTCAAATAAAAGAGTCGGATTCAGCCGTAGATCAAACGCCCCTTCGATGTCTTTAATAATGGCCAGAAGCTGTGACGATTCAAGACCTAATTCAAAAAACACGGTGTGCGCATCATTTCTTGTGACAGGACGGCCTACGTATGTTGAGAAAATGCGGTATAAGGTTTCCTCCATCTGCTGATCGCCTGGTATCAGCTGCCGGTCTGTCCGCACCTTTTTGGCTGTCAGGCCGAGCAGTGAAGCAATATGCGCACCGCTGGGGTTGTAAAAGTCAATATCCATTTTCACCATTTCAGAAGGCGTGCCGGATTTTTTCGAAATCACCGCGTAACAGCGCTCCGTAACGGTTTCAGCGGCACTAAACGAATCATAATAAATCGGTAAAAACAAACCGGCGCCTGCAGCTGTCTGCAATACGCCGGAGGCCATGGCGGCACCGTCCATCAGCGCGGGATGAAAGAGAGTGCCGGGGAGATTTTCCTGGCATGAATCAGACTGCCGAATATCAAGGAAACATTCCTCTTCATTTGCATAGATCTCTCCCTCCGGCTTCATCAGCCCGTCATGCGACAGTCCGCGGCTTCTCGCGGCTTCGTAAACCATATGCAAGGAGACTGATGGAAGCGCAACTTGTTTTTTCTCTTCCGCGTCAAGGCGCTTATCTGATGAGAAAACCCCTTCATGCACCTCCGCTGATAAGAAAACCATCCCGGAATCCGCCCCGCAAATCAAGGCAGTCCAGAACTCCTTTTCTTTACTGAATATGACACTCACATCAAGCCGCTCTGACCGTTTCACTGATAAAGGATGATAAATGGTCACCCGTTTCAGACAGATGGAACGGAATGAAAGATCAAGGCTTTGCTTTGCCAGCTGATACAGCATATCAATATAGGCCAGACCGGGCATGACAGATTCTCCGTGAACAAGATGGTGTTTCATAATGGGATGTTCTGCCGTCAGACGCAGATTCACTGTTTTTTTCATGGTTCGTCCCCTTTTAAAAACGTCACGTTGTCACCTGCCAAAACGAGTCTGCAGGTGCAGTGCTTGTCTCTGCTTTTTTCTCATATTTCTTTAAAATATCCGCAATGTCTGTTTTTTCATTACTTGTTTTTTCCGCTTCATTCTCCGTGCTGTTCCAGCCGCCCAAAAGCGGGTAGTGTTTTTTTCTGAATTCCGGCGGCTGAGGCGCCAGGTGGTGTTCCCGCTGCCTTTCACCTCTGTATTCTTCAACGAGGATATGAGCATTTGTCCCGCCGTCAGGAAATGAACTCTGAGCTGCGACGCGGGGTTTCTTCTCTGAATGCCAATCAACGGGTTCACGATTAAAATGAATACGCGACGCTTCAAAGTCATAATGTTCAAATGGCTCACGCGCTGATAAGAAAGGCGGAATCCGCTTATGATAGACGCTCAGCACACATCGGATGAAGCCCGCAAGACCTGAAGACAGAAGCAAATGCCCCACATTCGGTTTCACCGATCCGATCCGGCAGGGCAGAAGCGTTTTCCGGTTCAGCTGATAGACATCTGAGAGTGCCTTGATTTCCACCGAATCAACGATTGGGGAACCGCCTCCGTTCACTTCTATATATCCAATGTCTTCGGGCGACTTTTCCGCCATGTCAAGCGCAGTTTGAATGGCGTCTCTCTGCGCTCTTATATTCGGTGAACCGGGACCGAGCGTCCGGCCGTCATTGTTTACCGAGACGGCTTTTATGACGCCGTAAATACGGTCTCCGTCCCGTACCGCATCGCTCAATCGTTTGATAAAAACCGCCCCCGCTCCTTCTCCGAGCACTTCTCCCGCTGATTCACGGTCGAATATATGAAACACGCCGTTCTCATTTAAAATATGGCGCGCTCCGAATAACCGGTGCGCAGACGGAGATAAGAGCAGACTCACCGAACCGACTAAGGCCGCGTCAATCCTTCCGGCCAAAAGGGCGTCTTTTGCAAAGGACAGCCCGATCAGCCCTGAGGAACATGCTGTATCCACGACAAGGCTCGGCCCTGTGACATTCAAAAATCGTGAAATGTTGGCCGCCAAATAGTTTTGTCCCGCCCCCAAAATCGGGTTAGGCGCCTGCAGGATATGTTCCATACCGGCTGAAGGCTGCGCCCTGCCGCCGATGTACACGCCGACTTTCCGGCCCGATAAATCCTTTTGGCCGTACCCGGCATCATAAACAGAATGAACCGCTTCTTCTAATATGATCCGCGCCTGCGGATCCATAATTGCCGCGTCTTTTTCAGAGATGCCGAAAAAGCCCGCATCAAACATGTCGATATCATCAATCCACCCCGCATAATCCTTTGTATTTGCTGTTGCATGCCAGCGCGATGCGGGGACAGGCCGAATGGCGGTGTTCCCTTTCATCAGCAGCTCCCAAAAAGCATCCGTTCCGCCCGCCCCCGGAAAACGGCAGGATATGCCGACGACGGCAATATCGTCTTCAGTATCCGCTTTCGGCTCCATGAATGTTCTCTCTTCAGCGTCAGCGATTAAATCAGGCTCTACGTCCCTGTCTTGAACGAAACCATTTTCTTTTGTCACAAAATCGGCTTCATGATGCGCTGCGAAATAGTCAACCATTTCTGTAATCGTTTGATATTGAAGCATTAAGGACGGTGTTAACTTTATGCTGATCCGTTTTTGCAATGATTGAACCAATTCCGCAAAGAGTATTGAATCAATCCCGTATTCATCAAACGGCATATCATCTTTTATCTGCTCATCCGTCATTTTCAGTTCTTCGCTGAAAACGGTGCGCACCCATTGACGAATCATATCCTTCACCTTTTGGTCACCGGCAGTGCTTTTTTTCGTGGGAGCTTCAGCTTTCTTCACCTTCAGAAGATCACCAAAATCAGCCTCACTGTCTTCGGGAACACAAGGAATTCCGCAGCTTTGTCCGTTTAAGATGATGTAATCTAAAAACTTCAGTCCGTCTTCAGCAGACAGCCTGGAAAGTCCTGATTTTTGATAAGCAGGTGTTTCCGGCAGGCCTTCAGCCATGCCGGTTTCTTTCCAGACGGGCCATTGAACGGCTTTAACAAACACGTTTCCTTTACCTGCTTGATGATTTGCAAAAGAGTCCATAAATGAATTAGCCATCGCGTAGTCACTTTGCCCCGCAGCAAGCGAAGGGATCAGACCCGAAACGGATGAGAACAAAATAAAAAACGACAGCGGCTCATTCTGAACGGCTTCAAAGAGACCGCGAAGCCCTGTTACTTTCGGTGTGCAAACGCTTTTGATTTCAGTTTCGGTTTTGTTATAAAAAGCGGGGTGTTCTCCCATTGCACCCGCGCAATGAAAAACGCCGGTAATCGGCCCCATCGTGCCGCGGATGCCGTCCGTCATGTTCCGGAGCCCCTTTTGATCCGTAAGAGAAACGCTGTAATAACGGATCTCCGCGCCCCGCTCGGCTAACCTCTGCATCCGCTCGGCTTTTTCCGGGAGAATGCCGTCCTTTTTCATGTCTGCCCACTCTGAGGAATCGGGAAGCGGCTCCCGCCCCATGATGACCAGTTTCCTGCAGCCGCGTGAAACGGCATGCTCCGCCGCAATTGCGCCGATTCCGCGCGATCCGCCCGTTATTAACAGCACACCATCAGACGAATAGGAAAGCTCAGGCGCCGCCGAAACATTCATACCCTGCTTCAGAAACGGCACATAACGGCGATTCAGCCTGTAGCAGCATTCACTGACGCTTTTGGTCCGCGGCTGTAAAAATTCAATCTCAATCTGTCTGCTTAATTCTTCTGTATGCTCAATCTCACAATCGCTATCTATCGTAAAAGAATGAATGTTGGCATACTCAGCGCCCAGCATCCGGTACAGCCCCGCCGTTTTCGCCCCTTGCATCAGAGGTTTACTTTCCTTGAAAGGCTGGAGGCGGTGTGTCACTTGGCTGAACACAGCGCCGCTATGACGGAGTGATTCCAGAGCCTGCTGTAAAAAGGCAAGCTTTCCGTGTTCTATCTCTTCCTGCCGTTCATATTCCGCGTCATATGCGGTTATGTCGACGACCCCGAGTATCTGTTTGTTTTGAAGAGACTCCCGCACTCTGCCGTAAAGGTTTCGCCCCGATGCGGCGGCATAATAATCGGCGCCGTCTTTTGCCTGATGGATGAAGCAGATCGTTTCAATATGGCCGTTTCCTTTAAAAAGAGCATCGGCCAATCGGCTTGTCTTATCAGTTGCAAGTATCATTACTGTTCCTGATAATGCTTCAGATTCCGCCGGATCTTGCTGCTTCCAGTCTTTTTGAAGAATGATCTTTTGGTTTTCCGCCGGTTCGTCTGTCTGTTTCCGGATATCCGCAGGCACAGGCACCCAATACCGCTCCTTCGCGAACGGATATACAGGAAGGCTGACCCGTTTCGGCTTCTCTCCTTCGTATAACAGGCTCCAGTCAACGGCGGCTCCTTTTGCCCACTCAGTGAGCAATCTGGAATATTGCTTGTTTTTCAGCAGCTCGGCCATTCCACTTGATGAAATATCATCTTGAGCACGTCCGCGGAAACATCCTTCAATTTCTGTTTTCCGTTCAAGCACATCCTTCAGCTTCGCTTGCAGGCCGCAAACGGATGTAACGATAAATGCCAGCCGTTCAGGCATCGCTTCTCTGCCAGCTTGAAGCGTGTAGGCCAGGTCTTTAAGGTTGACTTCTTTTTCCCGTAAAAAGCGGTCATACCGTTTGACATATTCTAATAGGCGTTCTTCATTTTTTGCCGAAAGCAGAAACAGAACCGGCTCGTCTTCCCGTATATTTACCGATTTCTTTTCAGCCTGCGGCGGCAGATATTCTTCTATGACAAAATGGGCATTGCTCCCGCTGGCGCCAAAAGAACTTAAACCCGCTCTTCTCGGCTGGTCAGAATGTGACGGCCGTTCCCATTCTTCCAGCCGGTCCGCCACATAAAACGGCGTGTCCGGAAACGGAATATGGGGATTCAGCGTGTCCGCGTGCAATGACGGAAAGATTTCTCCATGCTTCAGCTGCAAAAGCACCTTTGTTAATCCGGCGATCCCGGCTGCTCCTTCTAAATGGCCGATATTTGATTTGGCAGAGCCGATGGCGCAAAACCGCTTCTTGTTTGTCCATTTGCGGAAAGCGCGGCTCAGCCCTTCAATTTCAATCGGATCACCCAGAGACGTGCCTGTTCCGTGGGCTTCAATATAGCTCAGTGTCTCCGGATCAATGCCGGCACCCCGAAAAGAATCTGTAATGACTTCCGCCTGTGATGCCGGATCAGGCACGGTCAAACCGGATGTTTTTCCGACATGGTTTAAAGCGGAGCCTTTTAAGACGCCATATATCGGACAGCCCATTCTTTGCGCTTCTTGAACGGTTGTCAGTAACACCGCGCCGACGCCTTCTCCCGGCACATAACCGTCACCGCCGTCGGCGAAGCTTTTGCAGACGCCTTCTGAAGACAGAAATCCGGCATTCGCCAAAAACGCATACTTATGCGGGTGTGTGACCGCATTCACACCGCCGGCAATGGCGAATTCACACTCCCCTCTTTTAATGCTTTCACATGCCAAATGTATGGATGTGAGCGAAGAAGAGCACATCGTATCAACAGCCATTGACGGTCCCGTAAAGTTCAGGCAGTGAGACACGATATTCGGAACAGAGGCAGGCGTCACGCCCATAGACAGCGGTGTGCCCCGCTGTGTGATTTCAGCCCCGAACAGCTCATAATGGCTCCAAAACACACCTGCGAATACCCCGACGCGTTTTCTCTTTTGCGAAGATGGCCCGCGCGCCGTTCTGTCCTGATAAAAACCGGCATCTTCACAAGCTTCCCAAGCCGTCTCTAAAAACAGCCGCGCCTGCGGGTCCATCATTTCAGCCTGGCGAGGAGTCAGATTGAAAAACAGCGGATCAAAGCTGTCTATGCGATCTAAAAATCCTCCGTAACGGTAGAACTGATCTGCTTCATATGAGAAAGGATAACCTTTCCATCTGTCTTTCGGCATTGTTGTGATGCAGTCTTTCCCCGAGCGCAGATTTTGGTAAAATTCATCAATGCTTCCCGCCTGCGGGTATTTTCCCGCCAATCCGATTACCGCAATATCGCGCTCTTCTGTATGTCTCTCTTGTTTTCGGCTCCTTCTCTTGACAGCTGCATGGGATAATGAAGAGCGGTTCTTGTCTGCCATCGGAACCAATCGGGCCATGCTTTCAGTTACAGCGGGCTCCTTCCCGTATAAAATAACGGATTGCAGCTTGCCGAGACGCAGCATATATTCAAGTGCAGCCATCCCTTCCCCGGCCGGAAGCGGGCTGGTGCCAGTTGCATCATTCATGATCTCTTTCATCAAGCTGTCAACCTGCATGCCGCCATCTTCCCAAAGCGGCCAGTTGATCGTCATAGAAGCCCCGGTCCGTTCGCCTTTTTCCGCTTTGCAATCGCGATATTTCATATATTCATCCATAAAAGCGTTCGCTGCGGCATAATCTGTCTGGCCGGCATTTCCGGCCAACGCCGAGAATGAGGAAAATACGGCGAAAAATTCAAGCGGTTCATTCCGTGAAGCTTCGTCCGCATGAATCAGGCCGCTGATTTTCGGCAGGAACACCCGCTTCAAGTCAGAACTGTCTTTTTGGATGATAAATTGATCTTTTAAAACACCGGCGCAATGAAAAATACCCGTCAGCCGGCCGAAGGTTTCTGTAATCTGAGCAAATGCCCGCTCTGTTTCGGCTTTATTGCCGATGTCCGCTTGAACGTAAAGAACTTCTGCGCCCAATGCTTTCAGTCTGCTGATCTTCTCAGACTGTTCCGGCGAACGGCCGATGAGTGCGAGCTTCACTTTTTCTTTTTCTGCAAGGTGACGGGCAAGCAGAAATCCAAGACCGCCAAGACCTCCTGTAATGACATATACGCCGTTTTGTTTCCAAGGAGACTGTGTCTGCCCGTCCAGTTTCTCAATACGTTCGAACAATCTGATCTGCCGCATATTGTCTTTATACCGAATGTCTGTGCAGCCTGCATGAGAGCAGTCTGCTTCTGTTCTAATGATTGCGGCCGTCTCACTTGGCAATCTCTCATTCTTTTCACAGAAGGTGATCACCTGAATGCGAAGAGCCGGATTTTCCAGATGTGCCGTTTTCAGCATAGCCCCGAGAGCGGAAGACAATGCCGCTCCATTCTCAACGGCGCATACAAGCTGAATCAATGTATGTTCTTTCGGATGTTCTGTCAGTTCCCGTTTGAGCATACGAAATATGCGCTCGGCATCTGCTCCAAACTGCTCATCTGCAGCCTCATGCTCCCTTTTCAGTTCTATCACTTCCGCTTCCGGGCAATGTATGCCGAGTTCACCGGTGAGACGGGGTCCTGCATCGGCAGCGATAATGAGATGACGGGTGTGTTTTTGCCCGTTCTGCACCGCCGTTTCCAGCGGATGATCTTTCCAGGCGGGTTCAAAAAACAGAACCTCATCAGCAGTGTCAGCGTCTGATGTATGCCGTTCTTTTGCCGAATCTTTCAGCACACAGCCCGCTTCATTGATAAGGTAATCCGCAAGGCGGCGGACAGATGAATATTCAAAAAGCAGTGTCGGATAAAACTGCTGCTGAAAAGTCTGCTCTAATATCTTTACAAGCTTCAGCAAATGCGCCGAGTCAAGCCCCATATCATAAAAGCCTTTCCTCACATCAATATCCTGTGCCGGACGATTGACCAGCCTGGCGATTTCCGACTTTATGTAAGTCACCATGTTTTGTTCCGGCGTTTGCTGTTCAGACACGTCTTCTGCGGCCACAGAATTTTCCGACTCACCACGGCCGCTTCTGTTCTGCTGAGGCGGCTTCTCTTTGTCTATCAGATGGGTAATCATATTCGCTTGTCTGACCCTTTTTACTGTCAGTTTCTCACATTCGGCCAATACGTTCCCTGCCCTGTCGTAAATCGTGAAGTCGGCCGAATAAACATCAGGTTCGCTATCTGATACGCCGCTTTCAGTGCGGCTGTTTTTCGCAGAATAAGTGTAAATCGTTTTCGGAAACGGCTGATACATGCAAAAACGATTGATCATAAAAGGAATATAAGGTGTGTCATTCTGCTTTTGGGCCGACAATGCAAAGGAAGAGCCGGCAAGGGTGGACGCATCCAAAAAAGCCGGATGCGCCTTAAATTTCTCCCGGAATCCTTCAGCCAAATCACTCAGAGTAAGCTCCATTAATTCTTCTTTATCCTGAAGCTGATAAACGGCCCCTTCATTTTTCATAAACTCGCCATGCTCAATATGGCTTCTTCTTGCAATTCCATAAATGTCATGCATGTCCCATTTTCGGCTTGCGTTTTTCATGAACGCTTCAATATTCAGTTCTTTTGCCCGCGGCGTGTCTTCTTGCAAATAAAGCTGGCATTCCATATTCTCATCCCGGTTCCCGCCAAGCGGTGTGCCGTTTTTTGCTTTTTCGCTAGTAATCTCAACTTTCCAGCTGTCACGCGCCGGCGTAAAGGTCACATACAGGTGTTTATCAAACTCTTCAGATGTTACAACAGGCTGCTTAAAAATAATCTGTCTTAATTCTATAGGCCGTTCACCGAGATACCCGGCGGCGAGCCGATACAGCATGTCTATTAAAGTCACGCCCGGGAGGACGCGGATTTGATGAACGCGATGATCCCGGACGATATAATTCGTATGGCTGATTTTCTGCAGGAACGTTTTGACTTGATCGGTGGCAACTGCCAATCTATCACACCTCGCTTATTTCAAACATTGCTTCTGTGCCCGCCTCATTTTCTTCCGCTTCGGACAACTGTGCTTTTTCAGGCCAATACCGTTGTTTTCGGTATACTGTCTGGCCGCCTTTCGGTTCCATGGCCGCTTTTCGCTCTTTCGGAATTCCTTCGTTGCTGACAATGATATGGGCGTTATTCCCGCCCAAACCGAACGCGCTGACCCCGGCCCTGAGTATCTCTTTTTTTCCGTTCCACCGCTTCAGCTCAAGCACAGGATAAAGCGGAGAATCTTTAAATTGGAAGCGGGGGTTCGGTTTATGGCAATGCAAAGTCGGCGGCAGTTCTTCATTGGCAATCGCCAGCAAAACTTTGATGATTCCCGCCGCACCCGCCGCACTCAGCAAGTGGCCGATATTGCTTTTGACGCTTCCTACACCGCAAAATTGTTTTTCATCGGAATAAGCAGACAAGACATTGGTTAATCCCTTTAATTCAATCGGGTCGCCGATCAATGTACCGGTTCCGTGCGTCTCTACGTATGTCATGGTGTCCGGATCGATTTCCGCTGATTGAACCGCCTGCTCAATCAAGTCCTGCTGCGCCCGGGGATTCGGCGTCGTCACGCCCATTGTGCTGCCGTCATTATTTATCGCAGAGCCGTCAATAACGCCGTATATTTTATCTTCGTCTTCTATCGCTTTTTCGAGCGGCTTCAGCATCAGCACACCGCAGCCCTCTCCGATTCCTGTTCCGTCCGCATCGGCATCGAAAGATTTTGAACGGCCATTTGGCGATAAGATTCTCGCCGCGCTCATTGTGAGAAAAGGTTTTTCATCAAGCAAAATGTCAACCCCGCCCGCAAAGGCCGCTTCCGCTTCTCCATTTTGAATGGCCTGCACGGCCAAATGAATTGCCGTAAGCGAACTGGAGCAGGCCGTATCCACGACCAGGTTGGGCCCTGTAAAGTTATAAATATGCGCCATGTGTGCGGTAATAAAATTTTGCCCCGCGCCAATAATCGCGTCTTTTTGCAAATATTGAAATTTCTGATGAAACGCACCTGCCCTTGCACCGGCAAAAACGCCGATACGGCGGCCCCAGAGATCCTCTTTTTGATAACCGGCATCGGCCAAAGCTTCCGCGCTCACTTCGAGCCACTGCCTTTGCAGCGGGTCTATCATCGGTGCCAGCGTTTCTGAAATATTGAAATACTCCGGATCAAATTGATCAATATCGTGAATAAAACCGCCCCATTTACTGATGCTTTTTCCTTCTTGATATTCACCCGGCTGATAGTGTTCCCCGGCGTTCCATCTGTCCGGCGGAACTTCAGTGACGGCATCCGTTCCGCTGCGGAGATTCTTCCAAAATTCTCTTATATCCCCCGCTTTCGGAAAATGGCAGGCCATGCCGATGATCGCAACCTTTCCCCGTTTCCCGGGGTTATCTGCCGTTTTTTTGCTCCGTTTCAGCGTCTTCTGCAAAGGGACCTTCTCCGCGGGAACTGCTGCATCTGCCGAAAAAGCTTCCGGACAATGTGCGGCTAAATAATCCGCGAGCTGTTCTATGGTAGGGTGTTCCAGAAGGACAGTCGGATCAATTGAAACGGACGGCAGTTTTTGATCGATCTTTGTCAGCACTTGCGCCAGAAAGATAGAATCCATTCCGTATTCCTGAAAAGGCACATCGATATCCATATGCGTTTCATCGATACTCAGCTCTTTTGCCAAAAGCGACCTCAGCCAAGATTGAATATCAATCCGGTTATGTTCCCGTTTTTTGGTTTCAGGGGGTTTGGAAGCTGCTTTCATTCCTTTATTGGCGGCTGGCTTGGCGTTTTCCAGCGCTTTGATGTCCCAATCATGTTTCACTTGTGCCGGCAGCACGACAGCTCCGGGTCTTTCTCTTAAAATGTAATCAAGCATCTTGAGACCTTCCGCGTCAGAGTGCCGCAGCAATCCCGTTTGCTGATACATCCCGCTTTTTGTATCCCTGCTCATGCCCGTCTCATCCCATGCCGGCCATTGTATGCTAATGATACCGCTCTCATTGTTTTCTGCAAAATAGTCCATGTAAGAATTAGCCATCGCATAATCGCTCTGACCCGTCGCAAGAATCGGGACGGCTGCCGAGACAGATGAAAACAGGACGAAAAATGCCGGCGCACCATCCTTTACACTCTCATACAGACTGTGAAGGCCGTCTGCTTTCGGGGCGAGCACCCGCGCAATACTGTCTTTGGATTTGCGGAGAAAAGCAGGGTTTTCACGGTCCGCAATTCCCGCGCAATGCAGAATGCCTCCGACAGGTCCGAGCGTTGAGGTTACCTCTTTTATAAGCCGTCCGACGGCCTGCTTATCCGTCAGATCAACTGCTGAGACGCACACTTTTACGCCTTGTGATTCCAGCTGCCGGATAAGCTGTATTTTTTCCGAAACGACAGGGTCTGTTTGCTCAAGATCCCACTCGGTTTTCGGCGGCAGCTCCTTTCTGCCTGTCAGAAGCAGTTTCTTCACACCGTATGCGGAAACGAAATGCTTGGCGCATAAAGCGCCGAGTCCGCGCGTTCCTCCGGTTATCACCAGGACGGCGTCTTTTGGAAACGCAGTCCGGTCTGTTTGCACGGCTTCTGGTTCAATCTGATCAGTCTGCCGAAGAACATAGCTGAAGCGCATGCCGTCCCTATAGCAAACAGCAGACTCCGTTAAGTCTGATTGAATTTCTTGTTTAATAAAAGCGGCTGTCTGCTCCAGCGGCCCTTCAGGATCAATATCGGCGTGACAGGTGAGAATATGGCTGTATTCATGCCGCAGCATGCGATAAAGCCCCGCTTTTTCAATACCATGCATAACGGCAGCCTTATTTTTGAAGGCTTCAAGCCCTTTTGTAAGGTAAAGCATTTTCATGTTTTCTTGTCCGCGGCCGTATTCAATCAGCTGCTGCAGCGATGCCACCCAGCTGATGTCCTGCCGCTTTTGTCGGGAGCCGCAGCCGGTGAAGTCAATAAACCCGGAATAGATGGCCGCGTTCGGACCCTGTAAGAAAGAGATGAGCTGATTTTCCTGCACAATGTCAGCATCATTCAGCTGTTTTTTCACCTCGGCGGCAAGGTCTTTTGTATCTTCAGAGACGATGAGCGCTATTTTGTTGTTGAACGGCTCGGATGAAGACACTGCCTCGCACGGTTCCCATGTTTTTTGCAATAATACTGTTTTTTGATTCGAAAGCGGCAACTGCTCCCGTTTCGGCACCCAATAGCGGTCGGCTCTGAACGGATAGGAGGGCAGGCTGATGCGGCGCGGCTTCCTGTCCGTATACAGCTGCTCCCAATCCGTGTCAAATCCGTTTGCCCAGAGCCGCAGCACTTTCCTGTATTTCTTTTTCTCAAGCCAGGCGCTGACGAGGTCAGCAGCGTCTTTATCGTCTGAGAACATGGAGATCGTGTTATTCTCGCGTTTTTTACGGCCGCTGATGATATCTTCGCTGTTTTTTCCCATCAAAAACGCGTTCAGTTTTTCAGTCAGTTCCTCTGCGGAGCCTGCAATGATTCCCAGCCTCGCTTCCATCGCATCCCGTCCGGTCTGCAGTGTGTATGCGGCATCTGCAAGATCGATATGGCGGGATGATCCGTTTTTGATAAAGTCGCGAAGGAGACGCGCTCTTTCTTTCAGCCGCTCTTCATTTTTAGCCGACAAAACAAAAAGAGATGACGCTTTCTCACGGGTTTCCTGCTGTTCCGTCTCACTTCTGCCCATGTATTCTTCAATAACGATATGCGCATTGACACCTCCGAAACCGAATGAGCTTACACCCGCCCGGCGGGGCAGGACCCGGCCGTTTTCATCACGCAGCGCTTCCCACTCCTTTGTTTCTGTCACAATGTAAAACGGGCTGTCCTTCAATTTGATATGGGGATTGATGTTCTCGCAATGCAGACTTTTGGCGAGCGTCCGATGTTTCAGCTGCATCAATACTTTGATAACGCCCGCAATACCTGCTGCGAGCTCCAAATGTCCGATATTTGTCTTCACTGAGCCTATCCCGCAATATCCGCCCGGCGCCCCGTCTGTTTGGAAAGCTTTTTTCAATGCATTGATCTCAATCGGATCGCCGAGTGCCGTTCCGGTTCCGTGCGCTTCTATATAAGTGATCGTTGAAGGGTGAATACCGGCTTTTTGATAAGCGCTTTTCAGCACATCCGTCTGAGCCTGCGGATTCGGCGCGGTAAGTGACGCTGAGCGTCCGCCGTGATTTTCCGCTGTACCGCGGATGAGGCCGTAGATGTGATCCCTGTCATGCTCTGCCTCTGAAAGCTTTTTCAAGACAATCATGCCGGCACCCTCTCCTCTGACATAACCGTCAGCCTGATCGGAAAATGTTTTGCAGCGCCCGTCTTCACTAAGCATGCCTGCTTTTTGAAAACCGATATGCCCTTCAGGCGTGACGATCGTGTTGACGCCCCCTGCGACCGCCATATCACAATCTCCCGTTTCAATGGCTTTTACCGCGCGGTGAATGGCGACTAAAGAGCTTGAACAAGCGGTTTCTACCGGCTCGCTCGGCCCGTGGATATCAAGAAAATAACTCATCCGGTTCGGCCCGACGGACGGCACGATTCCGGTCATCGTATACCCCTCGACAGGAAGACCCGCCTTATTGATTAAAGTTTGATATCCGCTTCCCAGTGTGCCGGTGAAAATGCCGGTTTTTGTTCCGGCAATCCGTTTTGCTGAGTACCCCGCGTCTTCAATGGCTTTCCACACATACATCATTAATAGACGCTGCTGAGGATCCATCATTTCAGCTTCTTTCGGAGATATCCCGAAAAACAGCGGGTCAAACCCGGCGATTCCATCTATGAAACCGCCCCATTTAATTGACGTTTTATTTGCATCCGCTGCCGGATCGCCGTAATATTCGCGCCAATCCCAGCGATCTCGTGGAATTTCTGTGATGCAATGCTCTCCTTTTTGTAAACGTGTCCAGAATTCATCTATGTCTTTCGCTTGCGGAAAAATACCGCTGATTCCGATAATGGCTATCGGTTCGGTTTTTTCTTCTGATTTTCCTTTTACGGATACGGGCGTTTCCCGCTTGACATGAACGGCCGCCGGAGCTTCAGCTTTTCTTATTCCGGCTTTTGGAGCGGTTTTTAAACGCTCTCTTTCTAAGCCGCTGAATGCTTCTTTCCATTCAGATATCAAATGGCCGCTCAGTTTGCGCAATGTCGGAAATTCAAAGAAGATAGTCGGGCTGAGCTCAAGCTGATAAGACCGATTTAATAGATTTGTAAATTCAGTGAAAATGATCGAATCAAATCCGTATTCCGTCAGTTCGCTGTCAGCCTCGATATCTTTCATGCTTACCTTTAAAAGATCTGATACATGCCGCTTTAGTTTCTCTTGAACCTGATCTTTCAGATCTGTTGCATCTGCCACTGCCGGAGCTTTTCCGGCGGCGCTTTGTTCTTCGCCCAGATCGAAAATATGGCTGCGGATCCGTTTTTCGTCGCCTTCTGCCACCATGACCTGGTGTTCTCCGGAGGCAAAAGCGGCGTAAAGCGCTTGGATGCCTGAGGCCGATCGCATGGCTTTCATTCCGGTCTGTTCGTACATCAGCCGTTCGGTCTCTTTGTCCACGCGCATACCGCCCTCTTCCCAAAGCGGCCAGTTGACGGACAGAGTCTGCCCGCTCCGCTCGTTGTCCCGCACGAGACGGTTCCGGCGGGCTGCATAAACATCCATAAATGCGTTGGCTGCCGCATAACCGGCCTGCCCCGGATTTCCCATACCTCCCGCCAAGGAAGAAAACAGAATGAAAAAGTCCAGCCGCACATCTTTCGCTGCTTCATCAAGATTGATAAGCCCTTTCACCTTCGGCGCCATGACGGTCTTCCGTTCGTTTTCTGTCTGGTTCAGAATGTAGTTGTCAGCGATCACGCCGGCGCCGTGAATGATCCCGTCGAGGGTTCCGTGCTCCTCCTGTATGCCGCGGACGAGGGCGATGACCGCCGCCCTGTCTGTCACGTCTACCGATTGATACAATACGCGGGCACCCGACGCTTCCAAGCGCCATAAGCGGGCGGAGCGGTCTTCATCAAGCGCTTCCGCCCTTCCCGTTAATACGAGGACGGCGTTTTTGACGCGGGAGGCTATTTCTTCAGCGAAAATCAGTCCGATGCCGCCCGCTCCCCCAGTGAGGAGGTAGACCCCTTCGTCTTTCCACGGAACGGCGCCGCTTTGAGGGGCAGGCAGGTGACGCCAGTTTCTGACGAGACGTTTGCCGGCTTCATAACGGATTTCCGCTTGTTCAGGATGCGCCCGGTTTTCTTTCAGCTTGGCAAGAAGCGCTGATGCTGACTCGCCCGGATCGGCTTGGATGACTTGGCCGTACAGCTTCGGATGTTCAAGGTGAGCCGTTTTCAGAAAAGCGGCCAGCCCCGCCAATACATTGTCTTCCCCCCTGTCGGGGACAAGAAGCTGGATCAGCGTTTTTTTCTTCTGTTTTTCTTTGATAAGACGCGTGACGATCGCTGACAGCTTCGCCGCGCAGGCGTCATAACGGTCTTCAATCGGATCTTCGCCGTCAGCCGCACATACGGCGCCGCTTATGTCCTCAGCGTTCATTCCGCCATACAGCGTCACGTATCTGAAAGACTCTTCTTGTCCGCCGCCTTCATCCGGCGGTGATTCCTGCCACTTTGGCTGAAGCAAGAGCGGTTTTTCCTCCGTTTCCTCTTCCAGAAAACGGGCGGTGAGCCCCGTCAATCGGACACATACCGCGCCGTTTTCATCACACAGCTCAATATGATAGGCGCCGTCCGCTGAGGAAAGCACCGCCCACATCGTCTCCCGGCACGCAGAAAACACCTGCATATCCTGCAGGGCAAACGGCAGAAACGGCCGTCCGGACGCGGAACCGTCTGAGAGCACGAGACCGATAGAAGCCTGAAGGGCGGCGTCCAGCATGCTCGGATGCAGGATGAACGGCTCCTTTTCCTCGCGGGCGGACGGCGGAAGAGTGAGCTTCGCGAGCACTTCTCCGCTTCCGGCATAGACGGCGTCAAGCGCCTGATGAGACGGTCCGTAGGTGATGCCGAGGCTGTCGAACGCTTCATAGCACTCAGCCTTTGACAAGTGACGGCCGCCGCAGCGCGCCTGAACCGCTTCCACATCGAGTACCGGAGCACGCTCCGTCTCTTCGAGCACGGCCTTTCCCTGGAAAAAGACAAGCGGCTCTTCTCCTTCGGCATACGCTTCAAAAGCAATGTCTCCGTTTTCTTCCGGCTGAAGCTTTACATGAAGCGTCACTCCTTCAGAAAGCGCCGTCACCGGACGGAGCCAAACGATCTGTTTGAGCCTTACACCCGTTTTCCCGCCGGCCAAGTCTTCGGCGGCAAGCGTAACGGCGGCCCGGGCCATTTCTAAAGCAGCCGCGCCCGGAAGCACCGGTTTTCCATTGACGATGTGATCGGCAAAAAACGGTTCATGCCCTGAAAAAACAGAAGTAAAGCGCTGGGCGGTAAAGGTCGATGTATTCGCGTGGAGCAGCGGGTGAAGCTTTTCACGTTCGTCTGAATTCCGGCTTTCAAGCTCTCCCTGAAGACGATCGGACGCCCAATACGTCTGCCTGGCAAACGGGTAGCCCGGCAGATTGCCGATTCGCGGCAAAGGTCCGCCATAAAGCAAGTCCCCTTCGATTTCATAACCTTGACAATAAAAATCTGCCAGCACGCATAACAGCTCCTGATATTTTCTATGGTCAGAATATGAGGCGCTGCACTTGCCGAGCACTTCTATTATGTGCTCCTGAATATGCTGACGCCCTGCAAAGTGCTGCGGTACTTTTCCCGAAAACACATAAGGATGATGTTCATTAAGCTTTGCCTGCTTCCATACATACACTGCGTCATCAGCATCTTGCACTACTATGGCGGCGCGATGGTTAAAGTGATGCCGTCCTTTTAACAACGTATAGCTGAGCTGGGCCAGATCATTTTCTTTCAGTCCGCCATTTTCCGCCCAAGTGATCATCTCTTCGATTTTTTCCTGAAGGGCCTCCTCTGTTTTTGCAGACAAAGTCAGTAAATATGCAGGGGCATCACGATGAGGTGAAGCGCTGCGCTTATAGCTTTCCATAACGACATGGGCGTTTGTTCCGCTCATCCCGAATGCGCTGACTGCCCCCATTCGGTTTTTACCCGGCAGAGAAGGCCACGGTTTACCCGTTTTATTCACATAAAAAGGACTCTTCTCCCAGTTGATATAGCGGTTTTCCCCGCTGCAATGCAGACTGGCGGGAATCATCTCACGGGAGAACGCCTGTAAAAGACTGATTAAACTGACAATGCCTGATGCGGCAAACGTGTGGCCGATATTGGTTTTAATTGATGTGAGCGCGCAAAAAGCTTCTTCGTTTGTATAGGCAGAAAATGCGTCATAAAGCGCGTTAATTTCCACCGGATCACCGAGTTTTGTACCTGTGCCGTGTGTGACGATATATTCGATATCTTCAGGGTTGATACGGCCCCGGTCATAAACGGAAGTAAGCAGCCGGGTCTGCGCGACGCCGCTCGGAGCGGTAATTCCGTTTGTTTTCCCATCATAATTGATGCCGCTCGCCCGAATCACCCCGTAAATCGGATCACCATCTTTTTCCGCCTCTCTCAGCGGCTTCAGAACAACCGCCGCGGCCGCTTCCCCCGGAACCATGCCGTCAGCCCTTTTATCAAACGCGAAGCATTTCCCGTTTTCCGACAGCATTCCGGCTTTATCTATCGTTTCAAAAAAGTCCGGGGTATTCATGATATTCACCCCGGCCGCAACAGCTGTTGTGCACTCTTTATTCTGCAGGCTTAATACCGCCTGATGGACAGAAACGAGCCCCGAAGAACATGCTGTATTTATCGCCATCACAGGACCTGATAAATTCAAGTGATAAGCCAGCCGTGCCGCCAAAATACCGTTATGATGAGACGTGACATTGCCTTTGTCCCGTGTTAAAAGGTGATAATCTCCTTCTTCCGCCCCCACAAACATACCGATCGTCTGCTGCTTGATGTGACTGGCGCCGTAGCCGGCGTCCTCAAGGGCCCTCCACGCTTCCTGAAGAAGCAGCCGCTGTTTCGGATCCATCGTTTCAGCTTCCCTCGGCGATATTTCAAAAAATAAAGGGTCGAATTCGTCCGCCCCCGGTACAGCACCGAGTTTCCATTTTGAACTTATGAAGCCTTTTTTTGCGACCGGTGCGACAACGTCCTTTTCCTGAAACAGAATATCCCACAGCTCGTCCGCCGTGCGCGCCTGAGGAAATCGGCCGCTCATGCCGATAATGGCAATGGAATCAGCTGCCTGACTGCCCTCGGTTCCGGCGTTCAGCTTATTTCTTCCCCTCTGCTTCTTTCGCTTTTCCGTTCCTGCCTTTTCAAAGACAGATTGATCTGCGGATTCAGGTTTCTTTTCTTCATAGACATGCTCCATGACGGACTGGTGTTCCGTCAGAAAATAGCGGACGACCTTCTCCAGTGTGGAATGTCCGAAAAACAGGGCCGGTGTCACTTCAATTCCGTAATGGGCGGACAAAGAAGAGGCGAATTCCGCCAAACTGATAGAATCAAAGCCGAAATCAGCCAGATTGTCAGCGTCCGTCAGTCTGTTCTTGTCTATTTTCAAAAGCCCCGCCGCCAGTTCTTTCACATCCCAGCTTACGCATTCTTCCAGTGTAAAGCCTTTCATTTCACTCCGCCTTCCTGAAAACGGGACGTTCCTGTTTACAGAACCCGAAATCGGCCGTTCGCCTTGATCTATCTGCAGGAAACGTTTGGCCCTCGACGGAAAACCGGCCAGGACGAGATACTGGCTGGACGGCTGGACTAACAATGTTTCAAAAGCTTCGAGTCCTTCCTCAGTGTATAAATAACGCTGTCCGCTTGATTTTAAATACATATCGGTGCTTTCCGCCGTGCCGACATGCATCCCCCCTTCTTTCCAAAGCGGCCAATTGATTGCAAGTGACTTGCCGCTTCTGAGCCCGAGGCTCACAAGTTTATCCCGATGACGGACAAAAGCCATTTGGAAGCGGTTCCCCATCGCGTAGTCACAAGAACCGAAGTCTCCTAAAATCGCTGAAGAAGAAGAGAAACAACAGAAGAAGTCAAGCGGCTCCCGTGACAGAACCTGATCTAACACCGCGGTGCCGTCCGCTTTTGGCGATAAGACTTGCTGAAAGGTTTGCAGATCTTTCTCCAGAATGCTTTCAGTGCCTTGAAGACCTGCAGCGTGAATGACACCGTGAATCGGCCCGCATCCTTTCTCTTTCACTTCTTGCAAACCTTTCTCCATCTGGGCCTGATCTGCGGCATCCGCCTGCACGTAAAACACCTTGGCGCCTGATTCTTCCAATCTCTTTATCTTGTTCAGCACCGGGCCGGCTGCCGCTGATCTCCCCGTCAAAATGAGCGTAACCGATCCTTTTTCAGTGAAATATCCGGCAAATAACAAGCCTAAACCCCCGCATCCGCCGGTAATCAAGTACGTTTTTCCGCTCTTTATCACACGCTTCTCAACAGGGGCGATATCCGTCTGCTTCATTTCCATGACGTGGCGGATTTCCCCACTGTACATGACACTGCCGAACGACTCGCTGTGAAGTTCTTCACATACGTTATGGATCAGCTTTTCAAACGGTCCTTTTTGTCCAAAATAAACCGCGGCCGTATCTGTCTCCGGCAAGATCAGTTTCAGCGACCGTTCCAGCCCGATCCATGACTCGGCGTAACTGATATCGGTATCGCTCCCGCACTGAGCGGAAAGAAGGATCCGCCTCGGTTTAGAACGCAAAGAAGCAGCTGCGCGGATCACATGATACAGAACGGAATAGTCTTTCACGGCCTTTTCATCTTCAAGCGGCCATCCATATAAAACGGCATCCGCTTTGCCTGCAGCCGTTTCAATATGCCGAAACGTTTCTTGATATGCTTGTCCGTCAGTGATTTTAATTTGATAATGCGTGTTTGAAAGCTTTTGAGTTTCCTCACCCTGTGAAATAAAAAACACGCCGGCTCCCGGATAAAGGGTTTGTAAAGACTGATAAGCATGCTTTCTGGCAGCTTCTCCCGTAAGAAAACAGATGACCGTTTTCAGCTCTTCATGAATAGATTTCTTCAGAGGCTGCTGCGTCCACATTTCTTCAAATATCATCATCTCGGATTGTTCCTCTTGCCCGTGATCCTGCTGAGACGGCTGTCTCATTCTTATCCCTTTGATTTCTGCGCAGACAGTGCCGGTTTCGTCACAAAATTGAATGTCACAGCCGATTTGATTCTTTTTATTAATATACATCCACATGCCGGATGAGCACGGACGCATGACGCGCAGTTCTTCAACCGCTTCAGGCACGATATGGACTGACGGCTCCGTTTTTGCCAGGACATGAAAAGCTGCGTCCAGAAATTCCGGCGGCAGATGATATCCCGGATTACAGCCGCTTTCATCTGTGAGAGCAAGCTTCGCCCAAACCGCACTTTCTCCCGCATAAAGCTTTTCAACGGTGCGGAACTCCTTACTGATCGTTACACCTGATGTGCCTGGTGTTTCATAATCGAATGACAGCGGGCGGCAGTCTTTTTGTAAGGAGGCAATATCAAGCACGCGGGATGGCTGTATGTTCCCTTGTCCGATGATTCCATAATGATGCAGCTTCTCTTCGTCACTGTATATTTCATAATGGATGCCTTCCTCGTCTTCAGACAGAAGGGAGAGATTGACGCCCGCACCGTGATGTCCGCCGGTAATCGGGTCAGTCCATGCCGCCGTTCGGATCCATATCTCTTTTTCTTCAGAGCTGTCTGCCGCATGATGAAAAGCCGCAAGCGCCATTTCTAAATAAACGGCTGCCGACAGAACCCGCTCCCCGCTCACATCCTGGAAAACGTGTTCCCGGCCTGTAAAAGATGTATGATAGCTTTGCTCCGCCAAGGTTGACGTATTTTCATGCAGGAAAGGATGCACATATTCAGTTGTTCCTGTTTTTGGTTCTTCCCGCTTCATCCAGTAGCTTTCTTTTGCAAATGGATAAGACGGCAGACTGATACGATGCGGCAGCGCGCCTTTATATAAAGATGCCCAATCGACGGGCGCCCCGTGAACCCAGGCATTCAAAAGACTGTCAAATTGACGTTTTTCCATCCATTCACTGACTGTGCCTCCCGTCTCCGTGACAGCACTATCACTCCGGCCCGTAAACACCCCGCTTACAGAACCAGCATTATTCAGAAAAGCAGTCAGCTTCTGTTCCAATTCAGAAACAGAGTCCGCTGTCATCGCCAGCCGTTCTTCCATCGGGACCCTGCCGACTTGAAGGGTAAATGCCGCGTCAAGCAGATTCGCATCTGTAATTGTTCCGTTTCCGGCGGCATCCGACAGCAACAGAGCCCGCTCGCGCAAGCGGTCTTTATCTTTTGCCGATAAAACAAAAAGCGCCGGACGGCCGGTGTCTGCCGAAGTCATTTCAGCCGGTTCATACTCTTCTATCAGCAGGTGGGCATTTGCACCGCCCGCTCCGAAAGAAGATGTACCCGCGATTCTCGGATATTCCCGTGTTACTCCTTCAGATTCTATGACCGGCCGTCTCCATTCCGCTGTTTCCTGCTGCACGATAAAAGGAGAAGTTTCAAAATCAATTTCCGGGTTCAGCTGCTTTGAATGCAGCGACGGCACCAGATATCCGTGTTTCATCTGAAGAAGAATTTTGGTGACCGCAGCAATGCCCGCCGCACTTTCCAGGTGACCGATATTGGATTTAACAGAACCGATGGAACAAAATTGGTTTGCATCCGTATAGCGGCGGAAAGCCTTGGTTAACCCTGCGATTTCAATCGGATCTCCCAAGGAAGTGCCGGTGCCGTGGGCTTCCAGATAGCTGATTGCTCTCGGGTCAATCCCTGCCCGCTCCATCGCGTCTGCGATCACTTCTCCTTGTGCTTTCGGATTCGGAACGGTGAACCCGTTCGTTTTGCCGCCGGCGTTCAGAGCGCTTCCTTTAATGACACCGTATATATGATCATGATCTTCAACAGCCTTTTTCAACGGCTTTAACACGATACAGCCGACGCCCTCTCCGTCAACAAACCCGTCAGCCTTATCACCGAACGCTTTGCACGCGTTTGACGGTGACAGCATTCTCATAGAAGAAAGTCCGATATAATGAACCGGATCTGTAATCAGGTTTACGCCGCCGGCAATCGCGCATTCAGATGCACCTGTTCTGATGCTTTCTGCGGCGAGATGAATGGCGGTTAAGGATGAGGAGCATGCGGTATCGACCGCGATGCTCGGACCGTGAAAATCAAACACATAGGATACGCGGTTCGGGATAAAGTGGTAGTGGGCCCCTGTCGGATAGTTGCCGTTCATAACACCTGCAAAGACACCAACCTTTTTACCGGCGCATAGTGAATCAGGGGTATATCCGGCATCCTCCAGGGCCGCATAAGCGGTTTCCAGAAACAGTCTCTCCTGCGGGTCCATGCGCTCCGCTTCTTTCGGGGAGATTTTAAAAAACAGCGGATCAAATTTATCAATATCTGTTAAAAAGCCGCCCCACTTTGTATACATCCGGCCTTCCTTACCTTTTGTCTCATCATAGTAGTCCCGCCAATCCCAGCGGTCTTTCGGAATTTCGGTGATTCCGTGTTCACCGGTCTTTAACCGTTCCCAGAACTCATTAACATTTTCAGCTCCGGGATACCGTCCGGCAAGACCGACAATTGCCACTTCAAGGTGTTTTGACGGCGGTTCGGAAGCAGGCGGCGCTTTTTCAGAAAAAGATGCCGCTTGGCGCTTCGTCAATCCGGCGCTTTTTTTACGGCTTTGCTTTTTCTGTAAAGTGTGCGGCGCCTTTTCGGCTTCTTTATTTGTCTTGAAAATCCCAGCCATATCTTCCTGTCTTGAGCTGACGAGATATTCCGCTAATCCGCCGATTGTCGGATACTCGAAGAACAATGTGCTGCTGATATCAGGTATGTCTTCCCGCACGCGGTTGGTCAGCTGTACGATTAAGATGGAATCGATTCCGTATTCTTCAAGGGGCGTATGGGCTTGAACGTCCTCAATCGGCATCTTTAAGATGGCGCTGACGATCTGTTTCAGATACTCTGTGCTTTTTTCAAGCAAAGAGCCGGATGATGCCGCTTCAGTATGACGGACTTCTTCAGAAAATTGCGCATGCAGTTCGCGCTCCTTCGTTTCAGCCAAGAATGCGGCAAGCTCTTCTATCGTCCGGTATTCAAAAAACAGCGTGCTGCTGATATCAGGGACGAGATCCCGCAGCTCATTCGTCAGCTGAACGATCAGAATAGAGTCAATGCCGTATTCATCCAGAGGAGCCAGCGGATTTATCTCTTCTGCCGGCATTTTTAATACTTTTGCCGCAGCCCTTATCAGAAAAGCCGCTGTCTTTTCCGAAAGCCCCTCTCCCGCTTGTTTGATGGGGAGCTGACGATCAGAGGATGTTTGCGGTACGTTTGATTGGCGCTTTTGCGCGGTGTAAACTTCCCTGCTCTGCCTGATGACTCCGTTGCTTTTCGCCGTGATAATCTGCTGGGTGTGCAGACGTTCGTTTTCAGCCGGAAATTGAATGGAATGAAAACCTTCAGCCATTAAAACGGATTTCCATGTTTCCGGATAAAGACCGGGGCACCCCGGAATCCGCAGCGCCTCGTCTTCGTACAGCCACCAGCCCTCTAATAAGCCGAATGTAACATGTGTAAACGGCGTATGCCCGCCCAGTTCATTAACGAGCAGCAAACCGTCCTTTTTCAATACGGCTTTTGCCGTCCGTAAGGTTTTCCGGATATTTTTGGTGGCATGCAGCACGTTTGCGGCAATAGCGAGATCGTAGGTTCGCAGATGTAATCCCTGGCCCGCCGCAGGCTGCTCCACATTAAACAGCTGATACGTCAAATACGGATTGTCCGCGCCGTATTCCTTTTCGGCATGCATTAAAAAAGCTTTTGACAAGTCGGTATAACAGTATTCCTGAATATGGTTTTGATAGGGGCGGAGCTTTTTAAACAGTGTGCTGCTCGTTCCGCCGGTGCCCGCTCCGATCTCCAGCAGACGGATGTTTGCCTCAGGATTGTTTTTCATTACATTTTCCACATACATACACGCTTCATTTGCCAGCACATCGTTGTAATAATCAGCGAGAATATTATGCTTATAGATTCCTTCAACAAGCTCCATTGAAGAATCGGGAAACATCACGTCAGTGGCTTTTGTTTTGCCTGTTAAAATGTCAGGCAAAGCTTGAATGACGGTATCCGCCAGCAGAACCTGCGCTTTCATATCCGGATCTTTCAGCCATTCGTTTTTCTTCTTATGCCACTCTTCCCAAACCGCGGCCGTTTCACCGCTTTTAAAATCGCCGTCTAAAAGACGGATGCTTTCTTCCAGCCAGCGTTCATATAAAGGCAGACAGGAAGCCGCCGGCGCTTCGCCGGTCAGACCCATTGAACGCAGCGTCACCCGCAGCACTTGCAGCAAAAGCCGATTCAATTCTTTCATTTGATTGCTTATTTCTGTTCTTAAGGATAACTGTGTACGGTCTTTTTGTTTGTCTCCCTTACCCAAAACCTTATCCTCCTAAGAAAATTAAATTTGCTCCGTCATTTTGACAGGCAATCAGATAGTCACAAATTCATGAGGGTTCATTCCCTCGATCGGAATCGGCTGCGTCAGCTTCATCAGCCCCATGCGGGAGATCGGCTGCGTCAGCAGAGTTTCCAGCGCCTGCATCCCTTCCGCCCGGCTGATCAGCCCGAGACCGATTGCACTCAGTCTGTCAAACTCTTCAGAAATGTGATTGTCAGCCCGCTCCCAATAACCCCAGTTCATCACTTTGACCCGGCATGACAGCCGTCCGGAAAGCTCATGGGCAAATGCGTCTTTAAATGCGCATCCCGCCGCATAATGGCTTTGATTCGGATTCTTAATATATGAAATAACCGAAGAGAAAAAGAGAATAAAGTCCAAAGACTCTTTCGCAAATACTTCGGCAATGTTGACGGAAATATCCACTTTCGCCGCAAGGCCGGCGTGAAACTGTGATTCTTCCATATCTTTTACGCTTTCATTCGCAAATACCATCGCTGAATGAACGACGCCGCTGATGGTGCCGTATGTGTTTTTAATCTGTTCATAGGCGCGCTGAAGCGATGGAAGATCAGAAGCATCTGCGGCTATATATTCGGGAGCCGGGCCTGATGGCCGGTACCGGTCTATTTTTTGGCGTATCCGGCTGTCCAGCGGCCGCCTCCCGATCCAGACGACTCGGGCTTTATACGTCGTCACCATATAATCTGTCCAAACCTCGCCGATGCCTCCCGCACCGCCGATGATGACATATACGCCTCCATAGCGGTAAGGAACACTTTCAGACGGCCCGCTTTGGACCGGAAGCAATTGAGGCCGGTACCATTCCTGATGTCTGCGCACCCATGCTTTACCCGTACGGTCGCGGGGCAGGCTGAATATGTCTTCTGCGGGGAAATCCCCCCCGTCTTCAAGATCGGCGAGACGGATGTGCCAGCTCGGATGTTCTTTAGCGAGAGACCCGACGAAACCGTGCACACTGGAATGAGCGGGACGCACCTCATCATATTGGGTAATAGGCTGTGCTTGGTGCGTAATCACCGTCATCCCGAGCTGCTCTTTTCCATACCCGAGACCGATAAGAGCTTTGGCCGCTCTGAAAATTTGCAGCACCCCGCTTTTTTGATCATGGCTGTCAGAATCAGCCGGCTGAGGGGCAAACCAGACCATATGCTGAATTTCACCGAGACGGCGGAGCCGATCAGATATCACTTCAACGGAAGCACTTTGGCCGATATCAAATCGCACAGCTTTAGGAAACAATCGTAAAACCGCGTCCGCCTGCCCGTCTGTACCGCCTATGATGACCGCTTTTGCTTCAGAAATGGGGAAGCCGGTTTGGTTGTCTATCGGTTCCGCGTCCCATACCTGCATCAGTTTGACGGCTCCGGTAAGGTTACCCGGGAGATCGTATTGCTTATTATCGGTAACGGCCGGTTCACTTTCGGCCATCCGGGCAGAAAATCCTTTTATCCTTACACACACATTGCCGCGTTCATCACATATATCAATGTCCATTCTTCGCACGGCCGGTGTTTCATGCGTCACAAACACGGCAGCCCACATGTTTGGCCTGCACGGATGAAAAACGGTCAGTTCATGCAATTCAAAAGGCATTAACGGCTGCTCCGGATAACCCGCTTGATCTTCATTCATAACGCCGATGGCCGCCTGAAAAGCGGAATCTATCAGACTAGGATGGAGCACAAACTGTTCAGCCTCATCAGAAACGGAAGCAGGGAGCACCAATTTAGCCAAGGCTTCTTTTTCCCCGCAATAAATGTGATCAATTCCTTGATGTGAAGGTCCGTATACAATTTCCGTCTTTGCAAACGCCGCATAGCAGTCTTCTTTTGACAGCACTTTTTTGCGGCATCGCGCTTTCAGCTGTTCAATATGCAAAACCGGCGCCTCAGACAGCGGCTCAATCACAGCACTGCCTTCACAATAAATGTCTGAATCATTTTCATTGCTGTACACTTGAAATGAAACATTGCCGTTATCCTCCAAAGAAAGCCCTGTCGTCATACGCAGCGTCTCTTTTTTGTGAACGGCCTGGCGTATCCAGCTGATATACCGCAGCGAAATGCCGGTTTTAGCCGTGTATTCAGCGGCTAACGGCGCGGCAGCCAGTTCAGCCGCGGCTCTCGCCATTTCAAGATAAGCCGCCCCGGGGAGAACACGCTTGTTTCGGACGATATGATCGGCTAAGAAGAATTCATCTCCGTTCAGTATCGTACTGAATTTTTGTTCTAGCAAATCTGATGTATTGCGGTGAAGCAGCGGGTGAAGCCTGCTTTCTGTATTTACGGAAGTGACGGGATGATCGGGCTCCGGTATCCAATATCGTTCCTTTGCAAACGGATACGTCGGCAGACTCATCCTGCGCGGTTTCTCCTCCTGATACAGCCGCGTCCAGTCTATCTCAAATCCTTTTGACCACAGCTCCGCAAGTTTTTTGTAAGTGCCGCTGTCCATCCATTTTCGGATCAGCTCCTCCGTATCCTGATCATCATTCAGGAAACCCCTGATTTCCGTTCCGCTGTCAGACCGCCCTTGAAAGCAGCCGTCAATCTGCCGTTTTTGTTCTGTAAATTCAGTTAATTTCCTGATCAGGTCTGCTTGATCGTTCACTAAAAAAACAAGCCGCTCTTCCATTGCCAGCCGTCCCGTTTGCAGCGTATACGCCAGTGACCGCAGGGAAAAAGATTCATCAGGCTGCTTATCTAAGCCGGACTGACCGAAAAGACCGGAAAGAATATTCTTATGTTTCTCATCGTTTGTAAGACATTCTGCTAAAGTCCGGACAGAAGTATGCTGTATGAGATCAGTCATGTCTATTGCCAGCCCGTATTGATCCGTCATCAGCTCAGAAAACTGTGTCAGCTGCATGACATCCAAGCCGAATTCCTTCCAATCCTGTTCATCATCTACCGAGCCGGCCGCAACATGCAGAACTTCGGCCAGAACACCTCGCAACGCATTTTCCAGCTGATTTTGCATTGTATCTATTTTGTCATGAAGCGGACCGCTTCCTTCAAGCGCTTTATCTTTGAGAAACATCAGCAGGCGGGCAGCGTATTCCTTCAGCCGCTCCGGATTTTTCGCTGACAGAGGCACGATATACGGTCTCTCTTGATCCTCCGTAATACCGGGGTTTTTAGGCCTGTACTCTTCTAAAATGAGATGAACGTTTGAACCCGTCGCCCCGAATGAACTGATGCCTGCGCGTCTCGGGCAGGCATGTTCACGGCCGTTCTCTGTATACGCCGGCTTTTTCCATGACTCGGTTTTTTGCTGCACGTAAAATGGCGAGTCCTCTAAACGGAGATACGGATTAATCGTCTCTGAGTGCAAAGAAGGGACAAGCGTTTTGTGAAACAGCTGCAAAACCGTTTTATGAAGCCCGCTGATCCCGGCAGCTGATTCCGCATGTCCGATATTCGATTTAACGGAACCGATCGCACAAAATTGCCGATCCTCCGTAAACGTGCGGTAAGCTTTAACAAGACCTTGTATTTCAATCGGATCTCCTAAAGAAGTTCCGGTTCCGTGCGCTTCCACATAAGAAATCGTCCGGGGATCGATCCCCGTCTTTTCAAGACATTCAGCTATCATATCCCCCTGCGCCACGGGGCTCGGCACGGTAATCCCGCTGACGGTCCCCACGTGATTGACGGCGCTGCCTTTTATCACCGCATAAATATGATCCTTATCTTCTTCGGCTTTGTGGAGCGGCTTCAGCAGCACGGCTCCGATGCCGTCAGCTGAGACATAGCCTGTGCCTCCTTCGCCGAACGTGCGGCACAGCCCGTCACTCGAATGCATATCCATCAAGCCGTATGTGATATATTTTGTCGGGTGCAATGATAAATTGACGCCTCCGGCAAGAGCTGCTTCACATTCACCGCGTCTCAGACTTTCCGCCGCCATATGGACGGCCGTCAAAGATGACGAACACACCGTGTCAACCGCCATGCTCGGCCCGTGAAAATTGCAAAAATATGAAACCCGGTTTGCGATCGGCGCATAGTTCAAGGGATAAGGAAAGACCAGCCCTTTAGCCGCAGCTTCAGCGCCGGCGAGAGAATAATCCATATGCATCACCCCGGCAAACACACCGACGTTCATTCTCTTATTCGGCCCTTTCGGCTGAACGATTGTTTCCGGGGTGTAGCCCGCATCCTCAATCGTTTCCCAGCATGTTTCTAAAAACAATCGTTCTTGCGGATCTTTAGCTTCTGCCTCCCGCGGAGAAATCCGAAAAAATTTCGCATCAAAACAATCCGGATCGTCTATAAAACCGCCCCATTTGGAAATCGGCTTGCCGGACGGCGATCGCAAATGCTCATATGTCCTCGTATCCCAGCGGGAACGGGGCACTTCCGTTACGCTGTTTTCTCCATTTTTTAAATTTGTCCAAAATTCACGAAGATTTTTGGCGCCGGGGTACCGTCCCGCCATCCCGACGATCGCAATATCTCCATTCTGCGTTCCGGCTGACGCCGATTTTTTCACGCGGATTTGGGTCGTCCTCTTTTTTTCCCGGTGCAAAGGCTCAGCACTTGAATGCCCGCTTTGAGCATGGCCGAAACCGGCTCCGTAATGTTCGCACAAATATCCCGCCAATTCCGCGATTGTCGTGTATTCAAATAACAGTGTCGGCAGAAGCTGCGTTCCGATTTTTCGTTCAATTTCCTTTACCATGTCCAACAGCCCCGGAGAATCCAGCCCCATTTCATAGTAGCCGATATCCGGGTCAATCTCTTTCACAGGTTTGTTCAATCGGGCGGCAAGCAATTCTTTTAAATAAAGGATGCACTGTTCAGTAAGGCCGGCGGAAGCCTCCGTACGGCGGGGCTCAGAAGGCGCCGGTTCCGCTTGCGGAGCCGGGACGGCATTCCGCCCGTCAGGTTCTTTCTTTAGCCGTTTCTGATTGATCAGTTCCGGGTCCCTCACCAGTTTATTGGCGAAGTTTTTCAGTTCGCCGACTTTTCTGCCTTCCTCATTGAAAAACTCCATTGTCACGTAAACGAGATCTTTCTTACGGGTGACGGATTCTTTTTTTATCTTGGTGATACATGTTGTCTGCAGCAATTCGGTGCAATAAAACGATTCATAAAACAGCGGCAGAAATAATTGCCCCTCCTCCCTCGTCAAAGGAGCGAGATATACATTGGAGCCGATGCTGCTCGCATCTATCAATGCGGGATGAAACATCGCCTCTTCTGCATGTTCCAGGTGATCCTTTTGCACCGACAGATCAATATAAATCTCTTTTTCATTTTGGTAGACGCTTCCGCAGCCTTTCATCATTCCTGAATGAACCAGTTCTTGATCCCTGCATTCCGCGTAAATGTCCTCAAGCGGTATTTCTGCCGCCGTTTGTTTTACGGCATCCATCCGGACGCTCTCTTGGAAGCCGGCGGGCTTGACGGAATGCATTTGCGCCGCGGCATATACCTTTGTCTCTGCTGCTTCGTCACCTTGTTTTTGCCCTTTCACCTCTACCTTCCACTGCCCTTCGCCGTTCTCTGTACAGTCAACGGAAAGCAGGATTGTTTCTCCCTGTTCAGGAGCTAAAGGGTGAAAAATCGATAAGTGCCTGAGTTCAAGGCCGGCATGAAAAAAACCGTTTTCTCTGAAAGTCTGATAGATCAGGTCAATATAAGCCAGACCCGGCAGCAGTTCCTTTCCATAGGCTTTATGATGTTTCAGAACGGGATGCTGATTGTTAATAAGAAACTGCTCTTGCATATGAACTTCCTCCATATCGACGTTCAATTTTCAGCGCAATCAGTAAGTCTTCATTTGTTTCCAAAACGTATTCGGACGGGACTTATGTGCGTTTTCATGCAGGCTTTCGGCTTTGTCCGAACGAATTGGCCGACGTTTTAATTCCTGTCTCGGCAAAGGCTTTCTAACCGGGGTATACGCCTCTTGCTCCCAAGCTTCCACTATGACATGGGCATTCGTCCCTCCGTCAGCGAAGCTGCTGACGGCGGCAATCCGCGGTGAATCCGTCCATTCACGCAGAACGTGCGAAAAATAAAACGGCGAGGCGGACAGATCGTAATGCGTCATCGGCTCTTTGCCCGAAAGGAAAGGCACACGCATTCGGCGCGAGAGCATAAGCACTGTTTTAATGAATCCGGCAATCCCTTCAGCGCATAACGGGTGTCCGATATTCGGCTTCATCGATCCCAATTCACAAGGCGCGCTGTTTTGCATACGGTAGACCGCTTCAATCGCCCTCAGTTCCAAAAGATCCGTTACTTCAGAGCCTGAACCGTTTGCTTCAATGTAGCTGATATCCTCCGCTTTTCTGCCGCTTTTGGCAAGCGCCTTGGCCATCACTTCTTTCTGCGCCTGTATATTCGGTGTGGCAGGCCCCGCGGTTCTGCCGTCATTGTTTACGGAAATGCCTTTAATGACCGCATGAATCCGGTCACCGTCTTTTACAGCCTGGGCCGCTGTTTTTAAATACACCATTCCGACGCCTTCTCCCAATACAATGCCGCCGGTGCGGCGGTCAAAAATATGAAACGCAGGCTCTTCGCTTAACAGATTGCGAAGTTCGAACATCCGGTGGGTTTGACCGGATTCCAGCAGACTGACTCCCCCGACCACCGCTGAGTCGATTTCACCGCAAGAGAGCGCCTGTATCGCCATATTCATCCCGACAAGCGCTGAAGAACAGGCCGTATCCAAAACGAGACTCGGCCCCTTCAAATCAAAAAACTGAGAAAGATTGGCCGCCAAGTAATTCGGACCGGCTGCGACTATCGGATTTTTTGCATGCTTCAGACGGTTTTCATCAGGCATACTGCCGCCGCGTCCTCCTAAATAGACACCGGCTGACCTGCCTTTCATTTCTTGTAACGAGTACCCGCTGTCTCTGAACAGATGAAGCGCCTCTTCTAATATAAGAAAGGACTGGATATCCATTGCCTTGATGTCTTCTTCGGGAATAAGGAAAAACTCCGGGTCAAAATGCGTTACATTTTGTAAAAGGCCCGCATAATCCGCCTTCTCTGTTTTCCAGCGCTCTTTCGGCACCCTTTGAATGGCTGACGTTCCTTCAGACAGCAGCTTCCAATAAGCTTCAATTGATTCAGCTCCCGGAAAACGGCAGGACATTCCGATCACAGCAATGTCTTGCGCCGCTCTAGCACCAGAAGGCTGAATAACAGCGGCTGCCGTTTGTTTGGGAACGTCCGGAATTTCAGGCTGAACCGGTTTTGAAACGGCATCTTTGATTTCGGGATATGCTGTTTCAAGCCATCCCGCCAGCGCAGCAACCGTAGGATATTCATACAGCACCGCTGGGTCAAGGTCAGCTTTGATCCTCTTTCCGATCGCTCTGGACACTTGAGCAAGCATAATGGAATTGGCTCCGTAATCTTGAAACGGTGTATCAGATTCAAATCTTGACGGCTCCAGTCTTAATTCCCGGCAGCAAATGCCCGTCAGCCACTCCTCAACGCTTTCTGTATCGGCCTGTTCCTGCTGCTTTGTTTCAGTAAGGCCGGATGAAAGCAGCAGACGGTCAGGCTCCCATTTTTCCGGGTGAATGACGGCCGGCATAATAACAGATCCGCAATCGCCTGCCATGATGGCATCAAACAGGCTCAGCCCTTCTCTGTCAGTGATGCTCTTTAAACCGCTTTTCTGATAGGCCCGGCTTTTTGATTCGCCCATACCCGTTTCTTTCCAGCTCGGCCACTGGATGCTCAGCACCGGAAAACCTTTTGCGGCCGCAAAATAATCCATATAGGCGTTAGCCATGGCATAATCGCTTTGTCCCGCTCCTAATTCCGGCATCACGCCGGACACTGAAGAAAACAGCGCAAAAAACCGGAGAGGCTCCTTGTGCAGCGCTTGATACAAAAGGTCCAGTCCGTCTGTTTTAGGTTCAAGCACGGTCATCATCTGTTCTCTCGTTTTGCGGATAAAGGCCGGATGATCGAGATCTACGGCTCCCGCTGCGTGTATCACGCCTCCAATCGGGCCCATCTTCTCTTTCACCCGGCTGACAGCCTGCTCATATTCAGGGCCGGAAGATACAGACAGCACTTCCGTTCGGACACCTTTTTGTTCGAGCTCTCTGATTCTTCTCACCTTATCGGAAAACGGGGAATTCCGTTTGATATGATCATCCCATTCCGCTTTCGGAGGCATTGTTTCTTTTCCGGTAAGCACGAGTTTCGTGACTCCGTATCGTTCGGCAAAATGCCGGGCGAATAAATATCCGAGTCCCCGGGTTCCTCCGGTGATCCAGAGCACATGGTCTTTCGGGAATGAAAATTCTTTTTCAGCTAAGCTGTTTGTTTCTTTTAACCGCGCGTGATAGCGCACACCGTTTCGGTAACACACTTCGATGTCTTCAGAATCGCGAAAAAACTCCTCTGCGATCTGGTTTGCCAGTTCAGGATCTTCGGCAGTCCGTTCTGCATCCATATGCCGCGAGCGGATATCCTTATACTCACTTTGGAGCATCCGGTACAATCCGGCCTTTTTTGCACCTGAGAGATTTATCGTTTCATTTGCAAAAGGTTCAAGCCCCTTTGTCACACAAAGCAGCTGAAGCTTTCGGCCGCGGTTTCTGTTGTCAATGAGAGACTGCAGACGATGAATCCAGCCGTCATCATGATTGATTTCCGTCCCGCATCCGGTCACATCAATCAAACCGCCGAATCGGGCCGCGTCCCCGGATATTTCCGGTGATGCAGCGTCAATGATTTCAGACTCGGGGAAATAACGGGACAGCTCAACGGCTAAATTTCCTGTCTGGTGATCAGCAGCTATTCCGATGACGCCCCGCACTTCCTTAGCCGGAACACGGCTGCTTTCTGCCCAGCTTTTCTGTAAAAAGCGGATTTCACGAAATGTTTCAGAATGTGATTCAGCATCACGAACATTGTCCGGCGCTGCATCGTCCGGCCAATACCGATCCTTTATAAATGGATAACCGGGAAGGCTGATGCGATGCGGCAGGCTGCCGTTATAAAGCTCTGACCATTCAATCTTCAGCCCTTTTACCCAAAGTTCCAGAAGCTTCGCGAATTTTTTTCTTTTCATCCATTTACGGACGGCTTCCTGCATATCTTCATCCTTAAAAACGGCTAGAATGTCTTTATACTGTTTGCTTTTTCCCCTGAAGCAGCCGTCTGTCCCGCCGTCAATAAAACGCTGCAGTTTTTCCGCTAACTGCTCTGTCGACGTCACGATAAACGCAGCACGTTCTTCCATCGCTTCTCTTCCGGTTTGAAGGGTGTAAGCCGCATCCCGGAGGCTGCGGTCTGTGACGTCATTTTTTCTGATCGCTTGAAGAAGCTGCTGCGCCCGCTGCTTCAGGCTGGCCTCCTGTTTGGCGGATAATAAAATGACTGCGGGATCTTCATCTGTGAATGGCTCATAAATCTCCCTATCAGGTTCAATATATTCTTCTATCAATATGTGGGCATTTGCCCCGCCCGCGCCAAAAGAAGAGATTCCCGCGATTCTCGGAATCTCTTTTTGCGCTCCGCTTTCCTCAATGACCGGCCGTTTCCAGTCTGCCAATTCATGCTGCACCACAAACGGCGTCCGGTCGAATGCAATATTCGGATTCAATTTTCTGCAATGTAAAGAGGGAGCCAGCTGTCGTTTTTGAAACTGAAGCAGCAGTTTCGTTACACCGGCAATGCCTGCCGCGGCTTCCAAATGCCCGATATTGGATTTAACTGAGCTGATGGCGCAAAAGCCTTTATCTGACGTTTTCGTTTGAAATGCGCGGGTCAAACCGTCAATCTCGATCGGATCTCCGAGTTCAGTACCCGTGCCGTGGGCTTCGATACAGCTGATCATCCGCGGATGTATTCCCGATTTTTCAAGCGCGCCGGAAATCACGTCAGCCTGGGCGCTCGGACTCGGCACTGTATACCCGTTTGTTCTGCCGCCGTGATTGATATGAGTGCCGCGAATCACACCGTAAATATGATCCTTATCAGCCATCGCTTTTGACAGCGGCTTTAACAGCACGGCCCCGACGCCTTCCCCGGGAACAAACCCGTCCCCGCCTTCACCGAAACTTTTGCACGTTCCGTCTTTTGAAAGCATTCGATAGGCGCTGAGCTCCGCATAAGCTGAAGGATGCGTATACACATTCACACCTCCGGCAATCGCCATCTCACATTCCCCGCGAAGGATGTTTTCACACGCTTCATGAATTGCAGTCAGCGAAGATGAGCACATCGTGTCGACCGGCATGCTCGGCCCTTTCAGATTAAGAAAATAGGAAACTCTGTTGGCCGCTGAACTGAACGACGTTTTCGGCTGCAGGGCGCCGCTGTTTTTCCAGTACATTCCGTACCCGTTTTTCGTAATGCCCGCAAAAACGCCGACCCGGCCGTTATACAGATTCTCAAGCTGTTCCTTCGTATAACCGGCATCCTCCAGCACCTGCCAGCACATTTCAATAAAGAGACGCTCCTGCGGGTCCATATTCAAAGCATCACGGGGTGAAATTTGAAAAAACAGCGGATCAAAGAAAGCGGCATCTTTCAGAAACCCGCCCCGCTTACTGTAACTTTTCCCTTCTTTCACGGCCGCTTCGGGATCAGGGTTGTAGTACTTGTCCTTTTCCCAGCGCTCTTCGGGAATTTCCGTCACACAGTCTTTTCCGGCCGCTAAGTTATCCCAGTACTCTTCAAGTGTTTCAGCTTGCGGATAACGTCCGCTGACTCCGATAATCGCAATCCCTTCTTTTGTCTGTTTCTCATTGGAAAAAGCAGGTCGTTTCTTTCGCTTGATAAACGACGGAAGCACCGGAAAATCTTCATTTGCCAAAACCTGTTCTGATATGCCTGAACGGTGCTCATCATCATTTGTCCATTTTCGGCATTCATTCGGATAATCCGTGACAAAGTGAGCTGCCAGGGATCCCAGTGTCTTATACTCATAAAAAACCGTTTTGGAAAGGTCACCGAAAAGCAGAGACAATTCGCGGTTCAATTTCGTCACAGTGACTGAGTCGATTCCGTAGGTTTCCAGCGGCTCTTCAGTGTCTATGTTGGAAACAGCAATTTTTGCAGTCAGGGCAAACAGCGTTTTGAGCTGAAGAAGCGTTTGTTCATACAAACGTTCACTGCGGTGTTCGGCATTGGTTTTTCCGGGAGCGCCCGTCTTGATGACAGGCTGCAGCTTCAACCCCGACAGGGAAGCCCATATTTTCCCTTCTTCGTCACATAAATCAACATAAAAGCTCCCCGCCTTCTCTTGTATCTCGGCCCATACCTTTTCAGGACAAGATTCATAAAACAAAAGCTCGTCCAATGAAACCGGGGCGAGCGTTTTATATTCTTTGCCGCCAAGCAGCGCGCATGCCTCTGTCACACTTTGCATCACACAGGGAGGAAGGCCGAATCGGGCGGATTCTTTTTGGTTTGTCAATGGAATTGATATGTCTGCCAGCATCCGTCCTGCTGAGGCGTAAATACGCTCAATTCCTTTCATGTGCTCACTGTATTGAACGGTATCGTTCTGAGTGATGGCTTCAATTTGCTGCTGATCCATCAGGAAGCCGCTGTTTTCCTTCAAGCGGCTGATATCCAGCATGCCGGGCGCAGCATCAACTGGCTGAATCGTCCCTTGGCTGTACACATCATGATGACTGAAATCGGCAGAAAATGGATTATAAATCTCAAACCTTTTGGCTTCACCCTCTGCGGGTATCAGCCTGATTTCGATATGGAACGGCTCAGCCTCAGTCAGAATGGGCTTTGACCACACGATATGCGTCAGCCGGACAGCCTCAGTCTCCTTTACTGTCAAAACAGCGGCAGCTCTCGCCATTTCCAAAAGAAGTTCTCCGGGCATAAGCTTTTTACGCTGTAAAGAAACATCAGCGAGAAAAAATTCCCGGCCGCTGAAAGCTGCCGAGAATCCCTGTCCCGTTTCATCGGAAATATGCTGCTGAGCAAGCGGATGAAGGGAAGCCGCTTGGCGAAGTCCCATCCGCATATCATAATCGCGCAAAATGCCGATCGCATCCTGTTTTGTCATTTTTTTATTTTTGACGTCAGAAAAAACCCGGTGCAGAAACTCTTTCATATGGTTTCCTCCATTACGCTAATCCCTGTAAAAACCGATCGTTCTTTTTACAGCGGCTTCTATGCTTATTTCGTTTTTCTCCAATTCATCAAGCAGGCGTTCATAAGTCTCAAGCGGGGACGTATCAATCTCATAAGTCTCCCGGTGCCTTATATGCTGCGCACTGTGCGGTATCCAGCAATGTGTTTTCGCAAAAGGATAGACGGGCAGGCTGACTTTTTTTGGCCTTTCATTCGGATATAATTTATTCCAGTCGACATGTAAACCTTGCACCCATAATTTTGCAAGCATTGCATACTTTCCTGCTTCAATCCATTGATCTACGGTCCCGCTCATTTCTGCGTTGTCCGTCATCTCTGTAAACAGCTGTTTCATCGCTTTGTTCCGGCCTGTAAAGAAATTCTGCCCCGTCTCCTTGCCGCTGAGGAAATCATTCAGCGCGTTCGTAAGCTCTTCTTTTGTTTCAGCAATGACGGCAAGACGCTCTTCCATTTCATCCCGGCCAAGCTGAAGCGTATAAGCGATACCCGCAAGAGCTCCGTCAGCTGAATGTGTCTTTTCCAAATATCTGCGCAGCTGTTCCGCACGTTTCTTCAGCTGTTCCGCCGTCTTTGCCGAGAGAATGAATAAGGACGGCTGAAGTTCACCGGACGTCCATTGCTTCTCTTCAACAGGAGAAACATATTCTTCGAGCACGACATGAGCATTGACACCGCCAAATCCGAACGAGCTGACACCCGCTCTCCGCGGCAGTTCATTTCCGCTATCATCAGTCGCCGCTTTCCACGGCTGAGTGTCGCGGACGAAATAAAATGGGCTGCCGTCGAGGCTGATATACGGATTAACGGTTTCACAATGCAGACTTTTCACGAGCGTTTTGTGCTGCATCTGCAAAATAATTTTTAAAAGCCCTGCCATGCCGGCGGCAAGCTCTGTGTGGCCGATATTCGTTTTGACGGAACCGATGGCGCAATGAGGCTGATCGGGCGCTGTTACTCCGGCTTTCTGATAAAGCGCTGCAAAAGCCGCTTTGAGTCCGTTGATTTCTATCGGATCTCCGAGCGCCGTTCCCGTGCCGTGGGCTTCAATATAACTCACTGTACGGGGGTCGATGTTCGCTTGCTGATACGCTTTTATCATGACTTCTGTCTGTGCTTTCGGATTCGGCGATGTAAGGGAAGCCGCCCGTCCGCCATGATTTTCCGCCGTTCCGCGAATAACGGCATAAATACGGTCGCCGTCACGTTCCGCATCGGATAATGTTTTCAAAACAATCATGCCCGCACCTTCAGCTCTGACATACCCGTCCGCTTGATCGGAAAATGTTTTGCATCGCCCGTCTTCACTGAGCATTCCCGCTTTATTAAAGCTGATATGCATATCCGGCGACACAATAGCATTGACGCCTCCTGCAATCGCGATGCCGCAGTCTCCGGCCTGAATTGCCCTGACCGCACGGTGAACAGCGACCAATGAGCTTGAACAGGCGGTTTCAATCGGTTCGCTCGGCCCATGTATATTCAGAAAATAGCTCATACGGTTCGGACCGATTGACGGAACCGTACCGGCGGCGGAAGAACCCTCAATCTCTATATGGAACTTTGAAGCTTCCTGAGCGTAACCGCTGTTTGTCGTGCCTGCAAAAATGCCTGTATTTGTACCTGACAGGCTTTTGGCAGAGCAGCCTGCATCTTCAATCGCTTTCCATACATGCATCATTAAAAGTCTTTGCTGAGGATCCATCATTTCGGCTTCATGCGGAGAAATACCGAAAAATAAAGGGTCAAATTGAGCGGTTTCATCAATGAAGCCGCCCCACTTTACATTGCTCGCATTTTTATCTTTCTGCGGATCTCCGTAATACTGTCTCCAGTCCCAGCGCTCCGGCGGTATTTCAGAAATGCAGTCCTTTTCTCCGGCTAAATTCTCCCAAAACATTTCCGGATTTTCAGCCATTGGAAATGCACAGCTGATTCCGATTATCGCCACGGGCTCAGGTGCAGCTGCGGTTTTTGTTTTAGGAAGGCGGGACGGAATCAAGAATGGCTCCGTCTTCATTTTTTTACGCACAACCGGTTTCTCCGTTTCTGCCTGTGAGCCGAATGTATCCGGATGTTCCGTCAGCAAGTATTGGGCAAAACGAAAGACTGTCGGGTATTCAAAAAATACGGCCGGTGTCAGTTCAAGCCCATACGTTTTATTTAGTTCATTTGCAAACTGCGTGAATGAAACCGAATCAAAGCCATAATCTCTCATCTCTGATTCAGCATCTATCTCGTCTTCTTTCACCTTCAGAATGCCTGATATCATATGTTTGAGTTCCGCTTGTACTTTATTCGGTATATGGACGGGCGTCTTCCTTGACACATGAATGCGATTGGACGGTTCCGGTGTTTCAGGCATCAGGTTTTTTCGAATCCGTTTTTCGTCGCCTTCTGCCACCATGACCTGGTGTTCTCCGGAGGCAAAAGCGGCGTAAAGCGCTTGGATGCCTGAGGCCGATCGCATGGCTTTCATTCCGGTCTGTTCGTACATCAGCCGTTCGGTCTCTTTGTCCACACGCATACCGCCTTCTTCCCAAAGCGGCCAGTTGACAGACAGGGTCTGCCCGCTCCGCTCGTTGTCCCGCACGAGACGGTTCCGGCGGGCTGCATAAACATCCATAAATGCGTTGGCTGCCGCATAACCGGCCTGCCCCGGATTTCCCATACCTCCCGCCAAGGAAGAAAACAGGATGAAAAAGTCCAGCCGCGCATCTTTCGCTGCTTCATCAAGATTGATAAGCCCTTTCACTTTCGGCGCCATGACGGTCTTCCGTTCGTTTTCTGTCTGGTTCAGAATGTAATTGTCAGCGATTACGCCTGCGCCGTGAATGATCCCGTCGAGTGTTCCGTGCTCCTCCTGTATGCCGCGGACGAGGGCGATGACCGCCGCCCTGTCTGTCACGTCAACCGGTTGATACAATACACGGGCACCCGACGCTTCCAAGCGCCGTAAGCGGGCGGAGCGGTCTTCATCAAGCGCTTCCGCCCTTCCCGTTAATACGAGGACGGCGTTTTTGACGCGGGAGGCTATTTCTTCAGCGAAAATCAGTCCGATGCCGCCCGCTCCCCCAGTGAGGAGGTAGACCCCTTCGTCTTTCCACGGAACGGCGCCGCTTTGAGGGGCAGGCAGGTGACGCCAGTTTCTGACGAGACGTTTGCCGGCTTCATAACGGATTTCCGCTTGTTCAGGATGCGCCCGGTTTTCTTTCAGCTTGGCAAGAAGCGCTGATGCTGACTCGCCCGGATCGGCTTGGATGACTTGGCCGTACAGCTTCGGATGTTCAAGGTGAGCCGTTTTCAGAAAAGCGGCCAGCCCCGCCAATACATTGTCTTCCCCCCTGTCGGGGACAAGAAGCTGGATCAGCGTTTTTTTCTTCTGTTTTTCTTTGATAAGACGCGTGACGATCGCTGACAGCTCCGCCGCGCAGGCGTCATAACGGTCTTCAATCGGACCTTCGCCGTCAGCCGCACATACGGCGCCGCTTATGTCCTCAGCGTTCATTCCGCCATACAGCGTCACGTATCTGAAAGACTCTTCTTGTCCGCCGCCTTCATCCGGCGGTGATTCCTGCCACTTTGGCTGAAGCAAGAGCGGTTTTTCCTCCGTTTCCTCTTCCAGAAAACGGGCGGTGAGCCCCGTCAATCGGACACATACCGCGCCGTTTTCATCACACAGCTCAATATGATAGGCGCCGTCCGCTGAGGAAAGCACCGCCCACATCGTCTCCCGGCACGCAGAAAACACCTGCATATCCTGCAGGGCAAACGGCAGAAACGGCCGTCCGGACGCGGAACCGTCTGAGAGCACGAGACCGATAGAAGCCTGAAGGGCGGCGTCCAGCATGCTCGGATGCAGGATGAACGGATCCTTTTCCTCGCGGGCGGACGGCGGAAGAGTGAGCTTTGCGAGCACTTCTCCGCTTCCGGCATAGACGGCGTCAAGCGCCTGATGCGACGGTCCGTAGGTGATGCCGAGGCTGTCGAACGCTTCATAGCACTCAGCCTTTGACAAGTGACGGCCGCCGCAGCGCGCCTGAACCGCTTCCACATCGAGTACCGGAGCACGCTCCGTCTCTTCGAGCACGGCCTTTCCCTGGAAAAAGACAAGCGGCTCTTCTCCTTCGGCATACGCTTCAAAAGCAATGTCTCCGTTTTCTTCCGGCTGAAGCTTTACATGAAGCGTCACTCCTTCAGAAAGCGCCGTCACCGGACGGAGCCAAACGATCTGTTTGAGCCTTACACCCGTTTTCCCGCCGGCCAAGTCTTCGGCGGCAAGCGTAACGGCGGCCCGGGCCATTTCTAAAGCAGCCGCGCCCGGAAGCACCGGTTTTCCATTGACGATGTGATCGGCAAAAAACGGTTCGTGTCCTGAAAAAACAGAAGTAAAGCGCTGGGCGGTAAAAGTCGATGTATTCGCATGGAGCAGCGGGTGAAGTCTGGCTGCTTTCTCACTTTTCGCTGAGCCTGTTTTGTCAAGTGACACATCAGCTTTTGTCACCCAATATCGGTCTTTGGCAAAAGGGTAGGCCGGGAGACTGATGCGGCCCGGGTTGCGCTGATAAAGAGCTGACCAATCGACGTCAAGTCCTTTAACCCAAAGGTCAAGCAGCTTTCCGTATTTCCCTTTTCTCAGCCAGGCATTTATGGTAAGCGCCATATCTTCATCAGAAGTGAGCGAAGCCGCCAATGAATGATGTTTGGCTGTCTTGCCCCGCCAGATATGAGCATGTTCGATATTATGATCGTTTGAGAAACTCATAAGCTTCATTTTCAGTTCTTCTATCGACTCGGCCGTAAATGCAAGCCGCTCAGCCATCGGTTCTCTTCCCGCCTGAAGCGTGTAAGCGATCTTGGCTAAATCCCCGTCAGAACGTTTTTTTCTTATGACATCATCCAGAAGCTGGCGGGCGCGCTCTGTCAATTGCTGCTCATTTCGCGCTGATAAAATAATAACAGCCGGTTTTTGCGGAGAAACAGACGCGTTTTCCATTGGTTTCAGGCTGTCAGACGGCACAAATTCCTGAATGATGACATGCGCGTTTGAACCTCCTGCTCCAAACGAGGAAATGCCGGCAATTCGCGGATATTCCTTCATTTCACCCGTGATATTCAAGACAGGTCGCTTCCATTCCGTTTCTTTTTGCTGTACGAAAAACGGAGTGTGCTCAAACTCAATATTCGGATTCAATTCCGCCGCATGCAATGAAGGGGCAATCCTCTTATGTTTCAATTGCAGAAGCAGTTTGGTGATCCCCGCAATCCCGGCAGCGCTTTCTAAATGTCCGATATTTGATTTAATGGAACCGATGGAACAAAACTGCCGGTCTTCTGTTGTCAGGCGAAAAGCTTTCGTTAACCCGTCGATTTCAATCGGATCACCGAGCGCAGTGCCCGTTCCGTGGGCTTCCAAGTAACTGACCGTTCTCGGGTGAATGTCTGTCCGTTTCAACGTCTCTGCGATCAGATCAAACTGCGCTTTCGGATTCGGCACCATATAAGCGTTTGTTCTTCCTGCTGCGTTCAGCATGCTTCCTTTGATAACGCCGTAAATATGATCGCCGTCTTTCTCCGCTTGAGCAAGCGGCTTTAACACAATCGCCCCTACTCCTTCACCGTCAACAAAACCGTCCGCACTGTCTCCGAAAGATTTGCATTTATCACCGGGAGACAGCATTGAAAAAGCGGACAGCCGCTCATAGTGGGCCGGATCAACGATAAGATTGACTCCGCCGGCAATCGCTGTTTCACTCATTCCGCTCCGCAGGCTTTCTGCGGCGAGATGGACAGCTGTTAAAGAAGAAGAGCATGCTGTATCCACAGCCATACTCGGCCCTTGGAAATTGAACAAAAACGATACTCTGTTTGCGATAGACCAGTCGCTGGGAACTGTCGGGTAATTGCTGTTCATCACACCGACAAAGACTCCGATTTTCCGGCTGTCACAAAGCGTGGCCGGGGTGTACCCCGCATCTTCAATGCTTGAATAAGCAGTCTGCAGAAACAACCTTTCCTGCGGATCCATCCTTTCAGCTTCCGCGGGAGATATACGGAAAAACAGCGGATCAAATGTATCAATGTCATCGAGAAAACCGCCCCATTTTGAATAAATGGACCCCCATTTTCCGCGTTCCTCGTTATAAAACGTTTTCCAGTCCCAGCGATCTTTCGGCACTTCAGTAATAGAATGCCTGCCGGCTTTTACATTTTCCCACAGCTCATCAACGTGATCGGCGCCCGGATACCGGCCTGACAGACCGATGACAGCGATATCCTGGATAGAGGGATCTCCGTTCGTCCTTTCGCCTTCCTCGTTTTGAGGAATCTTGTTTTGTTTTACATTCAGGTTATCTGTGTGATCAGACAGCTGTGCCTCACGCACACCCATCGCTTTCATAAATGCTCCCCGCTGAGAAAGAAGCAGGTAATCCGCGATTTCTTCTATCGTCTGATATTCAAAAAAGAGGGTGCTGGTCATTTGGTCAAACACGTTACGAAAGGCATTTGTGAGCCTGACGACCAGAATAGAATCCAAACCGTATGCGGTTAAGGAAACCGACGGATCCATTCTCCCGCTCGGAATCTTCAGCGTTTTTCCTATTAATTCCGTCAGATATGTGATGCCCCGTTCCCTTACGTTTGGAATCGGCGCGGCGCTTTCTGCGGGAGCCTGCACCCGTCCGGTGTTTTCGGGATGAGCCCGTCCAATCCCGAATTGCCGCTCGAGCGCTTCTTTACGGGAAGACAGAAAATAATCAGCAAGCTCATCAATGGTTTGATATTCAAAAAACAAAGTGCTGCTGACAGAACCGAAGACGTCTTTTAACGCGTTGGTCAGTCTGACGACCAGTATGGAATCCAATCCGTATGCGGTTAAAGGTTCATGGGATAAAAGACGATGCGCCGGCACTTTAAGCGCTTCGCCGATTACCTTCTTCATCAGTTCAACGCTTTTTTCTCTCAGGCTGACATGCAAAGTATCATCCGAAAGACCTTCTGCGTCATACGGACGGCGCTCCGGCTTCTCTTCTGACGCCTGTGTGAGGGCAAGCCTGACCGTTCCGTCACTTTCAGCCGCTATAATCTGCTGGCCTAAGTCGTGTGCGGCTTCAGCCGGAAACAGAGGATGGACGAATCCTTCAAGCGAAAGCGCTTCCGCCCAGCCGGCCGGATCAACCCCCGGACAGCCCGGAATCCGTAAATCATGATCCTCATACAGCCACCAGCCTTCAAGAAGGCCGAACGTCACATGGTTGAATATGGTGCGGCTGTTGATCTCATTTATAAACAGCTGGCCGTTTTTTTGCAGCATTGCTTTCGCATGGCGCAGCGTAGAGCGGATATTTTTTGTCGCATGAAGCACATTGGTCGCGATCACTGCGTCATACGTGCCGATGTCCGGCGCTTCTGCTGATACCGGCTGCTCAGCGTTGAATATTTTATAAGTGACATAAGGATATTCCGGACCGAATATGTCTTCTGCATGTAAGAGAAATGCTTTAGAAATATCCGTGAAACAATATTCGGCAATATGCGCTTCATACGGTTTCAATTTTCTCATGACCGCAGCGCTCGTCCCGCCCGTTCCGGCTCCGATTTCTAAAATGCGGATTTTCACCTGCGGATCTTTTTCCAGACGTTCCTTCAAAACTGCAATCAATGTGTCAGCAAGCTTGTCATTGAAAAAATCAGAAATGATATTATTGCGGTAAATGCCTTCCACAAGACGGAAGGAGGAGTCAGGGAACATCACTTCCGTTGCCGGAAGCTTACCGGTTAAAATGTCTGGAAGCACACGCAATGTCTCTTCTGCCAATCTGACATGCGCCCTCATGTCTTTCTGGCGCAGCCAAGTCTCTTTTTTCCGCTCCCATTCCTCCCACACCTGCCCTAAATCCGTTTTTTCCGGAGCAAACGCTAATTTATTCAGGAGGACAAAGCTCTCTTTCAGCCATCTGCTGTATTGTTCCGTTATGCCGGCAGCGGATTGAAATAACGGCAAAGCCTGATCAAGCCCGGCTCCCATCTCATAAAGGGTTGATACAAGCATTTTTTCAATAAGGGATTCCATCTCTCTCATGCAGCTCATGACACTTGAAGCTTTTAACCGTTCAGCTTCGTCATTCTGCGTGATGTTAACCGTTAATTGTCCGAGTGCGGAAGGAATCTTTTCCGGATAAACCGTTACTTGTTCATTCAGATCGTCTTTCATAAAAACCGGATCTGTCGTTTTGATCAGCGCCAGCTGGTCATGGGGTCCGGAAAGCAGGGTTTCCAGCGTTTTCATCGCTTCGGGCGCCTCAATAGAAGCGATTCCGTCCCGCTCCATCCGTTTCCGGTATTGTTCTGAAGCGACAACGCCGACACTTCCCCAAAAGCCCCAATTGACAACTTTTACGGCATACGGCGCTTTCTGTGAGATCCGCTTAGCAAAAGCGTCTTTAAACGTGCACCCGGCGGCATAATTGCTCTGTCCCGGCGCTTTTTGAAACGACATCATCGAAGAGAAAAACAGCAAGAAATCCAGGGGCTCCCCCTCAGCTACCCGGGCAATCTGCAAGCTGACATCAGTTTTTGCAGAAAGTGACGCGCGGAACTGATCCTCTTCCATATTGGCAAAACTTCGGTCTGATAACACGATGGCGGAATGGATGATTCCGCGGACCTTTCCATTTTCCTTCACAATGGTGTCATATGCCCGTTTGAGAGAGTCATAATCGGCAGCATCCGCGCTGAAATATTGCGGTGCGGAACCTAAAGCCGCAAGTCTTTTCAGCTTTCTTTCAATCTGTGTATCTTTTTTCCGTCTCCCGATCCAGATAATTTTCGCCTGATAGGTCTGAATCATATATTCAGTCCATACTTCTCCTATTCCGCCTGCTCCGCCGATAATCACATAAACCCCGCCGTGCCGGTATAATGAAGGCTTAGCTGCATGAGGCCGGCAGACGGCCAATTGCTGGCGGTGCCACTGACCTGCACGAAAGACCCACGGATTTCCCTCGGGGTCCGACGGTAAAGAGAAGACATCGGGAAGATGCCGGTCTCCCCTTTGAGATTCCAAATCAAGAAGCCGGATGCTCCAATTGCTGTATTCTTTTGCGAGCGACCCCGCTAATCCGTGTATGCTTGCATGACTCGGATTAACCTCATCATGTTCATGAATCGGCTGTGCTTGAAACGTGCAGATTGTCAATGATAGTTGTTCCGTGTCAAAATTCAGAAGCAGAAGCGCTTTTACCAGCCGGAAAAGCTGCATGACCCCGTGCTCCTGTCCCTCGGCCGTATCCGCATCATAAACGGATGGAATGGGATGATCCGGCGCCGCCCATATCATGTGTTGAAAAGAGCCTTGCGCTTTCATTGTTTCAGCCATTTGTTCCGCGCTGTCCAAAGAAGTGATGTCCGGAAAACGGACATCGGAATACATCTCTTTCAAAGCCTGCTGAAAATCCGGCCCGGCCCCGATGACGATTATTTTTTCTTCACGCATGAAAGACATGCCGGTTTCCGGAATGGTGACGGTGTTCCAAACCGGTGTCATAAGCAATTCCGTTTCACGGCTTGTCTTCGGCGTGACGCCGGCTTTTTGGTTAAACCCGGCGCTTTCCTGCACCTCTTTTATGATAAAATCTTTCACTGCCGCCAACAGCACGCCGCGCTCATCACAAATATGCAGATCAAATTGGTGAACGGAGGCCGCTTTTACCTCTGCATGCACAAATACGGTTTTCGCTAACGGTTCAAGCAGCTGTATTTCTCCGAAGGAAAACGGTACGATAAGCGCAGGCTCTTTTTGAAATTGCAGCACATGCGCCATTGCGGTTTGAACAGCGCCATCCATTAAGGACGGATGTAGGATATACTGTTTAAAATCGGCTTCCAAGTGTGACGGGAGCGTTAATTTGGCCAGTGCTTTCCTTTCTGTATAAGAGAATTCGCGGATGACCTGAAAACTGTCCTTTTGCACGATTCCCGCCTCAGAGAACGAGTGATAGATGTCTTTCGGCTCCGTTCTCTGCTCAAATGGCGCCGGGAGCTGAAAGGCCGGGGCCTCAAAAGACGCCCCTTTTTCTTTACAAATCACTTCTCCTTGCGAAAAGAGAGCGCCGTCCGCTCCTTTTTCTTTAATGACATAGCTTATACGCTCTTTTTCTGCTTCAAACTCTATCATGACGGATGTTGGGTCTGTCCCTGTCACAATCGGCTCCATGTACCACACACTTTGAAGAGAGACGACCGGGCGTTCTCCCCACAATCCCGCGCCGTATGCCGCCATTTCCAGATGACAGACTCCGGGAAGCACATATTTTTCGTTCACTAAATGATCTTTAAAGAAATATTCATCCTTGGAAAATATCTTTTGAAACGTCCCTTTCCGGGCGGATGAAATATTCTCATCAAGCAGAGGATGCAGCGCTTCACGCCTTTTGATATTTTGGGGCTTTTTTGTATACCGCTTTTTTTGATCGGTCAGCCAGGACGTTTCCTTTAAAAACGGATACGTAGGAAGCGGAACTTTCTGATACGGCGTTTCCGGCTTTTTGCAACCTTGAAGGCCTTTCACCCACAGCGCGGCAAATTTCTCAGGATCTGAAACGGATTGGCCTGAAACGTCCGGACGCCCGGGTGACGCTTTTCCGAAGTACATATACCTGCCGTCGCTGTGACCGCTTACAAATCCGTCCAATCGCCGTTTCAGCTCAGAAAGGGATGATGCAATGACAGCAAGCCGGAAGGAGAAAGGCTCTCTGCCTGACAATAAGGTGGCAGCGATATTTTCCAGACTGTATCCGCCGGCAGAAGGCAGGTTTTCCAATCGGGCAAGAAAAGAGCTTAATTTCCCGGCATATTCTTTCAGCTGCTGTTCGGAATGTGCGCTTAATACGACGGCATGCGGTTTTTGCTCAGTATTCCCGTCCGCTTGCCGTTTTGGCTGATAAGCACCTACGATCAGATGGGCATTAGAGCCTCCTGCGCCGAATGAACTGATTGCGGCGATTCTCGGTTTATCTCCTTCAGCCGGCCACGGCCGGTTGTTTCGGACGACATAAAATGGCGAATCAGAAAAAGAAATCTTGCGGTTCAGTTCCTCGGAGTGCAGACTGGCGGGAAGCGTTTCATGTTTCATGCTTAAAAGCACCTTGATTAAACCGGCGATCCCTGCAGCCGCTTCCAAATGTCCGATATTGGATTTCACCGAGCCGATTCCGCAGTCATTTTTCTCATCGGTCTGTTTATCAAATGCCATAGACAGGCCGCGTATCTCAATCGGATCGCCGAGTGCCGTGCCGGTTCCGTGAGCTTCAATGTAGCTGATATCCGCCGGACTTACCGCGGCTCTGTTTAGAGCGGATAAAATCAGGTCCCGGTGCGCTTCCGGATTCGGCACCGTATACCCGGTCGTTTTGCCGCCGTGGTTAGTGGCGGACCCCTTAATGACACCGTAGATGTGGTCTTTATCCGCAATCGCTTTTTTCAATGGTTTTAACAAAACGGCTCCCGCGCCTTCGCCGGGCACGTAACCGTCTCCGCCTTCACCGAAACTGCGGCATTTTCCTTCAGAAGACAGAAAATGCGATTGGCTTAAAAACATGTATTTTTGCGGATGTAAGCTGAGGTTGACGCCTCCGGCCAGCGCCATTTCACAGTCGCCCGACATAATGGCCTGACAAGCCTGATGGACGGCGACAAGCGATGAAGAACACGCCGTATCAACAGCGATGCTCGGGCCATGGAGATCAAGGAAATAAGAAACCCGGTTCGGAATGCCCCAATATAAGGAGCCGGGGCCTTTGTACTGATCTTTGAGGAAACCTTCTTCGTGTGCAATTAATGAATATTCATTCCAGGTCACTCCGGCGAATACACCGATTTGATCCGTCGGCCTCGCCGCCGGGTTCCCGTAACCGGCATCCTCCATCGCTTCCCAGCAGCACGTGACATACAATTTTTGCTGGGGGTCCATTAAATCAGCTTCCCACGGGGAAACAGAAAAAAACAGCGGGTCAAATTGATCCGGATGATCAATAAAACCTCCCCATTTACTGTATGACGCGTATTCTGCCGTTTTCTCTTCCGAGTAATAAGAGCTGTCCCATCTGTCCTCTGGGATTTCGGAGACACAATCTTTATTTTCCATTAAATTGTCCCAAAAATCATGCTGGTTTTCCGCTTTCGGAAACATCCCGCTCATTCCGATAACCGCAATATCAGAGCTCCCGTCCGTTGCCGGTTCAGGCACCTTTTCAGCCGCCTGTACGGGAAGCAATTCTTCTTCCTGCGGGCTTCCCGTATCAGGCTCCGTTTCTTTGAATTCAAGAACGCTTTCGGGATTTCGTTTCTGCGCACTTAAAAACTCACTCAATTTCTCAATGTTCGGATATTCAAACAGCAGCGTTTCAGAAAGGCCGGTAAACTCTTTATGCAATATGGTCATGATTTCTTCACTGATGAGAGACGTCACGCCAAGAGTAAAAAAAGCGGTTTTATCTTCCGCTTCGGTTACCTCGGCACCCAGCTTTTCCGCTATTACCGTTCTTAAAAATTCGTTAATACATTTCATAGGATACCATCCCTTGTACAAAAGAATTTTTCTGTGCTTTAACAAGTTAATCCGCCGTCTATTGCCATTGTCTGTCCGGTCATAAAGGACGATTCAGGAGAAAGCAGGAAACGAACGAGTCCGGTCATATCGTCTGTTTCGCCTAAACGTCCCATCGGCGTCCTTCTGATAATCTGCGATTTTTGTTTTTCCGGCATATTTTTCGTCATATCGGTGTCCACAAAACCGGGCGCAAGTGAATTGACACGGATTCCTTTAGACCCGAGCTCCCTGGCCAGGCTTCGCGTTAAGCCGTCAAGAGCCGCTTTGGATGCGCTGTAAACTGAAGTGCCTTTAAATCCTCTTGAGCCGATAATGGAGCTTATGTTAACGATTGATCCGGAATTTTGTTTCAGCATGACACGGGAAACGTTTCGGGTCAGCTTGATGACTGAACCGATATTCAGGTTGAGGATGCGGTCAATGTCTTCATCATTGGTCAGGGGCAGCAGCTGATCAAGGTTCAAACCGGCGTTATTGACCAAGCCGTCTATTCTGGAAAACTTGCGGTATACTTGAAGAACAAACTGTTTCATGGCGGCATCATCCGCCGCATCCGCCGCTTCCCAATAAAAGCGGCCGCGGTACTTTTCACTCTCTCTCAATGTGTTAATAAAATCAGATTCACTGCGGCTGAAAGCGGCTACTTTGTAATCCTCATCCAAAAGCGTCTGTACAATCGCTTTTCCGAGCCCCCGGCTTCCTCCGCTGACGACCGCTACTTTTCCGTTATTCATATTTGCCTCCTGTTTTACACGTTTCTTATTTTTTTAAATCGGTCATTAGACAGTTTCCGATCTGTAACAGAGATGATCTGCGGTATCTGATATGGCTGCAGCTTTTGTTTGCAATGAGCTACGGCCCGCTTTCTGAAAGATTTGATATCTTCCTCTTTTTCAAGCACGGCCTCTGCTGCGACAATCTCGCCCGTAATCGGATTTTTTCTTCCCGTTATGAGAACATCCCGGACATTCGGTATCTCCAGAAAGACGCTTTCCACCTCTGCCGGAAACACTTTCTCTCCGCCCACATTAATGATTTCACTCTTTCTTCCAAGGATTCTTATATATTCGCCGTCTGTTTCCACCTGGTCACCGGTGTCATACCAGCCGTCTTCATCGAAAGGTGACGGTGCGTTTAAATAGCCGAGCATCGCCGACTCAGAACGGACCCAAAGCGTGCCTCCGGTAATTTTGGTCTCTGTTCCGGCACCGCCCACTTTCATCCAAGTGGATTGGCTGTCTTTTGATTTCGTTGAGAATATACCCAGTTCAGTTAATCCGTATGTTTGTTTCAGCCGTACATCCGGAAACAGCCGGTGAATGCCGCGCAGCGTTGATTGGGGCATCGGTTCTGTGCCGTAAGTGATCAGCCGGAGTGAAGAGAGGTTATAGCCGGCATCCGCCTTGGACATCAGCAGCATGTTTAAAAAGGTCGGGGTTGCGGGGAGCACTTGGACAGCATGCTTGTCGACCGCCTGATAAACGGACTCCGGCGTTCTGCTGTCTGATGTGACGATGGTCCCCCCGTTAAACAGAATCGCAAACAGCGTATTAATGCCGCCGATATGATCCAATTTCAGAAAAATGAGCGTACGCAGCGGTTTTCTCTTCGCCGTTTTATATTTTTCAAGCAGCCGGCCGGCGCTTAACACGGATGCTTTGCTTTTGCCGGAGGTTCCCGATGTGAAAATAATAATGCCTGACTCCCCTCTCTCGCGCAGGTCATCAAGCAGAGGGTGGGAGGCGCTTTCAGAACCTTCACGAAGCGTCCAGCTGTCATTTTCATTTATTTCAATGATTTGATTCACTTTCGCGTCTTCAAACATATCGAGATGCTTTTCCCTTGATTCATTGCTGAGAGGGACAACGATATTTCGGTTTAACAAAAGCGCCATCAGCAAAAAAATAGCGTTCGGGGAATAATCCCCGATAAGCGCCACACATTCTCCTTCACGTATTCCGTTTTGTTCAAGTTCTTTCTGAAAAAAGCTAATTCGTGCCAGCAAATCATCATACGTAAAAGTCTGCCCTTTAAAAATGAGAAACTCACTGTCTTGCGTTTCCCTAAGCTTATCAGTCACCCAGCTGATATCTCCCCCGCTTTCTGTTTTCATGATTGAGCACTGTCCATATATTTTTGATAAATATCACAAATGCTGCCGACGGTTGTAATGCTTGAAATTGTTTCTCCTTGGGAAAAAGGATCTACTCCGGTTTCCATCTCCATCTGTGCGACTAATTGAGCGATATCCAGTGATGAGAAGCCCAGATCCTCTATGACTCTCACATCATCTCCCGCTTCGACGGCCCGATATGACTGCTGTTCTTGAATATCCTGAATGATTTGAGCGATGATCTGCTTCATTTCCTTGGTTTGTTCCATTTGCTTTCAGCTCCATTCTTCATTTTATAAACTTCTGATGACCCGCTTATAATCCGGAATATGATCTTGTGAAGAGGTCGGCACCGCCAGCAGCTTGTCCACCTTGGAAATGGCCAGCAATGTATGATTTCTTTTCATATAGACTTCAATCTGATAGCTGATTTTCGCCACTGAGATCATACCGAGGGACTCACCGTGAAAGTCGGGATCGCATTCTTCAATGTGTCCCGTCATATAAATATCAAGCTCTTCATCCGCAAAACAATTTCCGTAATAATACGTCTCTCTTTCAAGCAAAAATAAATGCCGCGCGATTGAAACCGGAAAACCCGGCTTCGACCGGCGCGTCATCCATTCAAATTCCGCCGCATCCATTATCTTGCTGAATTTCGCAAACACCATGGCATGCCCGGGCGCAGCATCCTGATCAACAGGAACCCGATATGAAACGGGGTCTGCTGTTTTGAGATTGCCCGGCTTCATACCGAAGGCGTCCGTTCTGATTTTCTTTGACCGCATCAGGGCGTAAGGCGGCTTGGCTAGCTTAGAAAGTTCCGCAATGCATTCAGCCTTAGGCGCTGAGACTTTGCGCGTCGAACCTTCTGTTTGTGTGACGTCGACGACAATTAAACTATTGGCTTTCATAGAAGGAAACCGTCCCCGGTCCCACTCGCTTTTATCAGAGCTGACCGCTCCTTTCGGCCCGAACAAATACTCAGATTCTAATATGGTTTCTCCAAACCGGGAGATATCGACTCCGACGGAAACCTCGTCCCATAATCGGTACTGATCAAGAGGCTGATCCGAAGGAACTTTAAGATGTGTCATAAAATAAGCCGGATACAAAATCAGCCCTTGGTGATCGGCCATCTGATCAGGCCGGAATCCCGTTCCGTCCGTTAAATGGTGACTGTGTGCGTTGCCGAATAACAGCAGCAGCGCGTACTCATTCAAATTCCCTAACCCCACATGGCTCATCGTTAATTCCTGATTTTCAATCAGCATGGTCTGTCCTCCGCAGAAAAAATGTAATGGCTGGTCATACTCAGCCTGTAATCGATACCAGCCTTTGCGCAAGAAGGCCGGCTGTTTCTTCCATGATCTGTTTGCCGATCAGATCGACATGCCTGTTTCTCCAATTTTCAAGCGGGGTTCCTTTCACCCATTGATTAAACGCGCCGAGCGCAGGGCCGCAATGAATTTGGTAATCTATTTTACTTTCGCTTTTTCCTTCCAGAGCGAGCCTTGTCGTATGAGAAAAATACCATTTAAATACCATCGCCATTTTGTGTTTCGGATTCTGTTCGGCTTTGGCGATCTGCTCAGGAGATTTATCACGTTTCAACTGCTCATACACCTCTTCAAAACTGCGCTGGAAATACTTTTCTTCAATTAATGTTTTCGTTTTTTCATCTATTTCATCTAAAGAATTGTATTGTCTGTACAAGTCAAAGAGTTTATTGGCTCTTGCCGGGAAAAACAGGCCTTTTTTCAGCACCTGCACCCTTGCTCCCGCTTCAAACATATCTCCCGCAGGAGCGTATGACGTATCCTGCACGTTCGCTTCCTGAAGCAGATCTTTCACTGAATCACTTGTCCCGGCTTCGACCGTGCATTGATTAATAGAACCGGTTCCGATAAATTCGGCGCCGAGCAGAAACGCGGCAGCAGCCGCTTCCGGAGTGCCGATGCCGCCCGCTGCGCCGATTCTTACTTTTTTCGCATAACCGTGCTTCTCCATCATGCGGTCTCTGAGTCTGATCATGGCAGGCATTAATGTATACGGAATCCCTTGGTCGGTATGCCCTCCTGAATCCGCTTCAACGCAAATGTCATCAGCCATCGGAATTTCTTTTGCAAGCGCCGCTTCCCCGGCTGTCAGCCGATTGTCAGACACAAGTCTTTCCAGCACATGAGCCGGAGCCGGATTCAGAAAGGCCTCAGCGACTTCAGGCCGGGATACTTTCGCGATGATTTTGTTTTGAACTGACACCGACCCGTCATGATTCCTGCTTAGTCCCCTTGCCCTGTATATAACAAGAGCGGGGGTTATGCCCATAAATGCCGATGCTTCAATAAGATGAATGCCGTTTTTCAAATATAAATCTATCATTCTGACTTCCTTGTCAGGTGACATCATATGATGAAGAAGATTCATTCCGAATGTTTCCCCTTGCCGCAGTGCAGACCGGATGGTTCCGATGGCCTGTCCGATCCGTTCGATACTCAATCCGCCCGTTCCGAAAAAGCCCAGCATTCCCGCTTTTGCCGCTTTAATGACCATCTGTTCCGAAGCAATTCCCCTGTACATGGAGCCCGTCATGTAAGCATATTGGACGTTATAATCTTTTTTAAAATCTTCGTTCCCTAATCTCATTCCCGCCGTTTTTTGCGGATCAGCTGCCGATACTTTAACATCAGCAGTATCAGACTCTTCTTTCGGCATAGGTAATGGGACGGCATCTTTTTTAATCTGACGCGTCAGTTTTGTCAGCACTTCCCCGGGCCCGACTTCTGCAATTTCATTATTTTCAAGTCCCATCAGACGGCGTATCGTGTCCGTCCACTTTACCTGATTGGTCATTTGCAAAGTCAGATTTGTTTTGATTTCATCATTCTTATAAGGTGCGGCATGAAGATTTGAGATCACCGGAAAACGAAGAGGCAAAAACGCCGTTTCTTCTAAATAATCCGCGAACTCTTTTTCAGCATCTTTCATATAGCGGGAATGGAAGGCGCCGCTCACATTTAAAGGAAGGTACATTCTCACGCCGGCTTTTTCAAAAACGGGGCCCGCTTTTTCAATGTCTTGTTTCGTTCCGGCGATCACAATTTGCGAAGGTGAATTGTGGTTAGCGATATCAATGCCGGTCAGATGATAATCGGATAGAACCTCTTTTACTTGTTCAGCGGTAAACCCCAAAACCGCCGCCATGCCTCCGGGAGCTGCCTTGCTCATGAGCTCCCCTCTTTTTTTCACAAGCTGCAAACCGGTCTCAAAATCAAAGCAGCCGGCCGCAAATAACGCATTATATTCTCCTAAACTGTGCCCTGCGGCGTAATCAGGCTCTCTGCCGGACTCTTTCATTTTCTTTAAATAACTGAGTGCACTCACCGTATATAACGCCGGCTGGGTAAATTGCGTTTTCCCCAGCTGGTGATTCGGATCCTCCAGACACAATTCTTCTATAGAGTAGCCTAATATGTCATCAGCCTGACGTGTCAGATCTTGAAATTCATCAAACAGTCCGGCTCCCATTCCTTTAAATTGAGAACCCTGCCCCGGGAACACAAACGTAAGCATCTTATCCTCATCCTTTCCGCATCGCCAATTTTGTACATCACATGTGGTTCTCCATACAAAAACGTCTCTTATATTCATATATTGACTGGTGTAAACACCGGCATAAAAATAAAAACACAAACGCGTTTGCGATTCAGCACAGGTTTAAAAATCGCAAACGCATTGTGTTTTCCTTTTCTAACATAATTTATATCAAGACATCTTGCTTGTTTACCGAATGTTTCGCATGACAAGCTGCAGTGCCAATATGCCCGAAAACAGCCATGACGGCACACTTCTCCCTTATCATGTATATGTAGATATATACACTACAATCATTTTTATAATCCCTATTTCCTCTTCAACGTGCCGAAACAGCGATTGAAATTTAATAGGTGCTTTACATCAATTTAATAAATTTAACAAATAGTTGCTATTTAAAGAGAATAATATCAATTTATAGATAATAATGTCAAGGCTTTATTTCGTTATTTTCTGACATTTATTCCACAGTTTTATATTCGGTGGACAGTCGGCATAATTGTTTCGGGATAAATGTCAGATAATTCCCTGAACCCTTTTCATGTCAAAGAAAATTTCATCGCTTCCCTGTCAATTGGGTCTATACTTATTTTTCATTTTCGTATATTATGTAAAAAAAAGACGAATTAGAAAAATTTTTAATCATTTTAAATACTATCCATTAAATACTTTCTTTGTATAATAATTTCTTATTATTCTAAGGAGGACCCAGTCATGAAATGGTACGCACTTTTTGTAGAGTCCGGAAAAGAAGAAACAGTTCAAAAATTTCTGCGTCTGCAGTTTGATGAGCAGGCACTCTACTCAATCATACCCAAGAAAAAAGTCACAGAACGAAAAGCCGGAATCAAATACGAGGCACTCAAAAAGATGTTTCCGGGATATGTGCTGTTTAAAACGAAGATGACAGAGCGGACATTTCATAAAATCAAAGAACTCCCCATTTCATGCAGAATCGTGAATAACGGCGCATATTATTCCAAAGAGCGTAAAACCTATTTCACGACAATTAAGGATGAAGAAATCCTCCCTATCATCAGGCTGATCGGAGAAGGAGACACTGTAGATTATTCAAAAGTCTATATTGAAAATTCAAAAGTAACCGTTGCCTCAGGGCCTCTTAAAGGAATGGAAGGCATTATTAAAAAGATCGATAAAAGAAAAAGACGCGCCAAAATCTGCCTGTCTTTTATGGGACTGGACAAAATGGTCAACGTCGGAATTGAAGTGCTCTCCAAACCCTAGCATTTCAATAAAAGCATCAACAGCATGTGCCGTTGATGCTTTTATTATATAAACAGACGAAAGCCCGACACCGAAATAACCCCGCTCACCACCGTCACGGTCAAACTTTTTGTTTTCAAGGCGATCACGATGGTCGGGATAAGCACGATCAAACCCGGCCAATTGATCAAAAGCGTTTGCTGTAAGAATGCAGACCGGCACATAAGAAAGCCACTTTAATACAGGCTGCGCCCATGACGTTACTGAATATTCACTTACAGCTGAAAAATATGAGCCCCGACGATTTCAGAGCCGCTCAAAAAAACGGAATATTCGGTGCCTTCGGCGCGGTGATCTTCATCAGCTGTATTTTCATCCTGACAAACTGGTTCAAAGGAGGCCACGCAGTCATCGGTGCGTTTCTCATCTATATTTGCTATATGATCGGCTGTAAATGCCTGTTATGAAGATACGGCCACGCTGTGTATAAAAAAATGCCCGTCCAGAACAATAAGAACGATGTGTTCAGTTGTGAGCAGTTTATATGACTGAATGATCATGAGTTGTTATAATCAATGTCTAAAAACATTCCGGGAGGCGAAATAAATGGCCAAAAAATTATTCACACCATGGACCGTTAAAGATGTAACGATCAAAAACCGTATCGTTATGGCACCGATGTGCATGTATTCCTCACATGAGAAGGACGGAAAACTGCAGCCTTTTCATATGGCGCACTACATATCGCGTGCAATCGGACAGGTCGGCCTGATTATCGTGGAAGCGACAGCCGTTAATCCGCAGGGGCGCATTTCCGATCAGGATTTGGGCATTTGGAGCGATGATCATATCGAAGGTTTTGCCAAACTGACGGAACAAGTGAAAGCGCAAGGATCTAAAATCGGCATTCAGCTTGCGCACGCCGGACGTAAAGCTGAGCTTGAGGGAGACATTTACGCTCCGTCAGCCATTCCGTTCGATGAGCAGTCCAAAACACCGGCTGAAATGACGACAGAACAAATTAAAGAAACCATTCAGGAATTCAAACAGGCAGCGGCGCGCGCGAAAGAAGCCGGCTTTGATATTATTGAACTTCATGCGGCACACGGCTACTTAATGCACGAATTTTTGTCCCCTCTGTCCAATCACCGTACAGACGAATACGGAGGCTCACATGAAAATCGCTACCGCTTCTTAGGCGAGACCATTGAAGCTGTCAAGGAAGTCTGGGACGGCCCGTTATTTGTCCGTATTTCTGCATCGGATTATACAGACAAAGGGCTGGACATTGCGGATCATATCGGTTTTGCGAAGTGGATGAAAGAACAGGGAGTCGACCTCATTGATTGCAGCTCAGGCGCACTCGTTCAAGCTGATATTAATGTCTTCCCAGGCTACCAAGTGAGCTTCGCAGAGAAAATCCGTGAACAGGCCGAAATCGCAACAGGCGCCGTCGGTTTGATAACGACGGGAACAATGGCGGAAGAAATTCTGCAAAACAACCGCGCTGACCTTATTTTTGTCGCAAGAGAACTTCTGCGCGATCCGCACTTTGCAAGGAGTGCAGCGAAGCAGCTGAATACTGAAATACCGTCACCGGTTCAATACGACAGAGCATGGTGATGAAGTGACAGCCGGAGTTTTTCGATCCGGCTGTCTCTTTTTTTATTTTTTGAGAAACGATTGCCGAAGCTTCTCCGTCTTCCCTATAGAACCAATTAGAGGGGATGACTCCAATGAAAGCAGCATGGATGGAAAGGACATATCTGATTGACGGGTGTCCGTTTTATACGAAACACCGTAAAGGCGCCGGCGAAGTGACGATCGTCTTTGAAGCCGGCTACGGCACTTCTTCTGAAACATGGACATCATTACTCGCTGACATAGATGAAGAATTTGGGGTTTTCACATATGACAGAGCCGGAATCGGCAAAAGCGGACAAAGCCGAAACAAGAGAACGGCGGACCACATGGTACAGGAATTAAACGCTCTTCTTCTGAAGGCCGGCGTCAAGCCTCCTTATCTTGTCGTCTCGCATTCATACGGCGCGATTATCAGCAGACTTTGGGCGAGCCGGAACCGCCGGGATATTCTCGGGATGGTGATGCTTGATCCGGTTTCTGAGGATCAGGAGACGAAAGTGCTTCCGCTTCTTCCCGAAGAAATGAAAGCCGCCTATTTGAAACAGTTCATATTGGAAGGATCACACGCGGAATTTTTGACGAGCCTTCGTCAGATCAAGCACCAGCAGATTCATTTCGGCGATATGCCGCTGTTGATTTTATCATCGGGAGAGCGGGATGAGCGTTTAAAGCACGCTCATGAACAATGGGTGAAACTGCACAGAAGCATGCTTGATGTCTCTTATCAAAGCGGATGGATTCAGGCCAAAAACAGTTCTCATGCCATTCACCACGATGAACCGCACATCGTCCACCTTGCCATTTATGATGTTTGGTGCGCGGTGCGCCAGCAAATGAATGCTCCTGCCTATCAGGCGGTAAACTGATAAAACAAAAGCCATTGTGCAACGGCACAATGGCTTTTGTTATCGTGATCTATTTTGTCTCACGATGCAACGTATACTTTTTCAACCGGGGTGAATACTTTTTCATTTCTAACCGGTCCGGATTCGTCCGTTTGTTCTTCGTCGTAATATAATTTCTGTCCCCTGTCTCTGTACAGGCCAATGTAACATTCACACGCATCATTTCCACCCCTTTAAATCGTAATTATTACGTTTTATTATATCTCATCAGAAAAAAATGTCAAGCGTCCATTTTTTAAGACCGCTCCACAGTGACCTCCATGAAGTCAAATGCGATCTTACTGTTTTCAAATACCGCTTTCGCCTCATGTTCGAGACGCTCTATCGGCGATTCACCCTGATACCTTGCGCTGATATGAGTTAAGATCAGCTGTTTGGCGCCTGCTTTTTTTGCCGTTTGCGCAGCCTGTTCTGTCGTCGCATGATAATAATTATGTGCGAGCTTTGCATCTTCCTTTGCAAATGTTGCTTCATGAACAAGCACATCCGCATTGCGCGCCAGCTCCGTTACCCGCTCTGATACCCTCGTATCCCCGGAAAAAGCGACGATTCTTCCTTTTTTCGGGGGTTCCAGAAAATCCCGCCCGTTAATGATTCTGCCATCGTCAAGTGTGACCGTTTCGCCGTTTTTGATTTTCTGATAGACGGGTCCGGGCGGGATATTCATTTCTTTCAATCTGCCGGCCTGCAATGCGCCGGGAATATCCTTTTCCTGAACCCGGTAGCCGAACGCTTCCACGCCGTGAATGACGGATACTGCGGTAACAATGAATTGCTCATCTTCAAAAACCGTCCCCTCTTCGATTTCATGTACGGTAAGAGGATACGTCAGATGAGTCGCCGTCACGTTCAGGCTTGTTTCGATAAAGGCTTTAATGCCTTTTGGCCCGTAAATCGTCAGCTCTTCTTCACCGCCCTGAAATGAACGGCTCCCCAACAGACCCGGAAGCCCGTAAACATGGTCGCCGTGAAGGTGGGTGATGAAAATCTTCTCAATTTTCCTCGGTTTGATTGTTGTATGTAATATCTGATGCTGAGTGGCTTCTCCGCAATCAAACAGCCATACGGAACGCCTTTCTTCAAGAAGCTTCAGCGCGACGGACGTTACGTTTCTCGTCTTTGCCGGCATGCCGGCCCCCGTCCCTAAAAATAATAATTCCACAATGCTTCCTCCTAGATCTTTGTACTACTAAGGATACAGGATCAGGCTGAAAATGTGAATTCACCCGGGCCTTCTCCGGCCTGATTAATTTTTTTCCGCAAACCGCAAAAAACAGGCTGAAATGTTTGCTTTCAACGAATTTTAGATTTAAAATGAAGGAAATATGCGGGGTTTTAAACCATGCTTCAGATAAAGTGAGGTACTCTAAGTGAAAACAAACGACAAACCAAAAGCAGTAATTGTAATATTTGGTGCCACAGGGGATTTGGCAAAACGAAAACTTTACCCATCAATTCACCGTTTATATAAAAATGGTCAAATTGGTGAAGAGTTTGCAGTTGTAGGTGTTGGAAGAAGACCTTGGTCAAACGAGGACCTCCGGGAAACCGTTAAAACGTCTGTTTCTTCTGCCGGGCAAAAAGACATAGACGATTTCACATCTCATTTTTATTACCATCCGTTTGATGTAACGAATCCGGGTTCCTATCAGGAGCTGAATGTCCTGCTTGATCAGCTTGAACATACATATGAAATTCCGAACAACAGAATGTTTTACTTGGCGATGGCTCCTGAGTTTTTCGGCACTATCGCAAAATCACTTAAAAACGAAGGTGTCACAGCGACAAATGGCTGGTCCCGTCTCGTCATTGAAAAACCGTTCGGCCATGACCTGCCGAGTGCGAAAGAGCTTAACAAAGAAATACGCGAAGCTTTCACGGAAGATCAAATTTACCGGATCGACCATTACTTAGGCAAACAAATGGTTCAAAATATCGAAGTCATCCGGTTTGCGAATGCGCTGTTTGAGCCGCTGTGGAATAACCGCTACATCTCAAACATCCAGATTACGTCAAGTGAGGATCTCGGCGTTGAGGATCGTGCAAGATATTATGAGAAATCAGGCGCACTCCGTGATATGGTTCAAAACCATATTTTACAAATGGTCGCTCTCTTGGCGATGGAACCGCCGATTAAACTGAACACGGAAGAAATCCGCAGCGAAAAAGTGAAGGTGCTGAGAGCTCTCCGCCCTGTCGCCCCAAACGAAGTGAGCGACTACTTCGTCCGCGGACAATACCAAGCGGGAACGATTGACGGAAACTCTGTACCAAGCTATACAGATGAGCATAATGTAGCACCGGATTCAAATACGGAAACATTCGTGTCCGGAAAGCTGTTAATCGATAACTTCCGCTGGGCCGGCGTTCCGTTTTATATCCGCACAGGGAAACGGATGAAAGAAAAATCAACGAAAATCGTCGTTCAATTTAAAGACATTCCGATGAACCTTTATTACGGCAATGAAACGAATGTAAATCCGAACCTGCTTGTCATCCATATTCAGCCGGATGAAGGCATCACACTATATCTGAACGCTAAAAAATTAGGCGGAGCCGCTCATGCTCAGCCGATTAAGCTGGATTACTGCAGCAACTGCAGTGACGAAATGAACACACCGGAAGCCTATGAAAAATTAATCCATGACTGTCTGCTCGGTGATGCGACAAACTTTGCCCATTGGGACGAAGTGGCGCTTTCCTGGAATTTCGTCGATGCGATTTCCGAAACGTGGGCAGCCGACAAAACCCTTTCTCCGAATTATGAAGCCGGGTCAATGGGACCGAAAGCTTCGGACGATCTTCTTGAAAAAGACGGTCTCCACTGGTGGAATATATAAGAAAACATTAAAAACCGCGGCGCCGTTCATGACGGCCCGCGGTTTTTAATATCAGAAAAGCCCCCGCAATAACTGCGGGGGCTTCTTCATTACTTCATCCATTCAGTATGGAAAATGCCTTCTTTATCTGTGCGTTCATACGTATGCGCGCCGAAGTAATCACGCTGCGCTTGAATCAAGTTTGCAGGAAGCACTGCCGTACGGTAGCTGTCGTAATACGCAAGTGCGCTTGAGAACGAAGGTACCGGTACGCCTTGGGCTACGGCAAGTGAAATCACTTGGCGAAGGGCGCCTTGGTAGCTTTCTGCAATGTTTTTGAAGTAGCTGTCTAACAGCAGGTTGTCAAGCTCCGGTTCACGGTCATATGCGTCTTTGATCTTTTGCAGGAACGCCGCGCGGATGATACAGCCGCCGCGGAAGATCATCGCGATTTCACCGTATTTCAGATCCCAGTTATATTCTTCAGACGCGGCTTTCATTTGGGCGAAGCCTTGTGCGTAAGAACAGATTTTACTCATGAAGAGCGCTTTTCTGACCGCTTCAATCAGCTCTTCTTTATTTTCAGTGACCGGCTTAACGTCTGGTCCGGACAGAAGGCTGCTTGCTTTCACACGCTCTTCTTTCATTGCGGAAATGAAACGCGCAAAAACAGATTCAGTGATAATCGGAAGCGGCACGCCTAAGTCAAGAGCGCTTTGGCTTGTCCATTTACCCGTTCCTTTTTGGCCTGCTTTATCAAGGATCACGTCAACTAGCGGTTTGCCCGTTTCTTCATCTTTTTTAGTGAAAATGTCAGCCGTGATTTCGATCAGATAGCTGTCAAGCTCTCCTTTGTTCCACTCAGCGAATACTTCGTGAAGCTCTTCGGCAGACAATCCGAGCACCTGTTTCAAAATGAAATATGACTCAGAGATCAGCTGCATGTCACCGTATTCGATACCGTTGTGCACCATTTTTACATAGTGCCCCGCTCCGTCCGGGCCGATGTATGTCGTACAAGCTTCTCCGTCCACTTTAGCAGAAATGGCTTCTAAAATCGGTTTTACGAGTTCGTGCGCTTCCTTTTGGCCGCCCGGCATAATAGAAGGCCCTTTCAGCGCTCCCTCTTCACCGCCTGATACACCCGTTCCGATAAAGTGAATGCCGCTTTCGGCAAGCTCTTTGTTCCGGCGCTGTGTATCTTTATAGTATGTATTTCCGCCGTCAATCAAAATATCGTCTTTTTCCAGATGAGGAAGAAGAGATTGAATCGTCGCATCCGTTGCAGTTCCCGCTTTAACCATTAATAAAATTTTACGGGGTGTTTCAAGAGACTGGACAAACTCCTCAATGCTGTATGTACCGACAACATTTTTGCCTTTTGCCTCTTCTAAAAACTCTTCCGTTTTGCTGCTTGATCTGTTGTATACAGACACAGAAAATCCCCGGCTTTCGATGTTAAGAGCCAGATTTTTACCCATTACCGCAAGACCGATAACTCCGATTTGTTGTTTTGACATATTCTAACGTCCCTTCTTCAAACGTTTAACCATTTTAAAATTTAAATTAAAATAAAATGATATTTATACTAAAGAAATTATCATACATAACCCCTTTTTTCAAGTTATTCACCTTTTCTTTTCATCCTGAAAAAAGTCTCTGTTAAAGCTCGTTCCCCTTGTTTTGCTTTCTTCTTTTTTTATAACGGCGCCTTTTCTGATCAGGTTTTGGCCGTACTTTTCATTCAGCTCGTTCATCATCTGAAAAATCGGCTCATCCTTTGCGTCCTCCTTGAATGAAAACAGATCAAGCTGTTTATATGCCTGCTGTTTTTCAACCAGTTCCGTTCCGGTGATGCCGAGAAGCCTTACCGGATTTTGGTTCCAGTGCTTGTCAAACAGTTCCATCGCCGCTTCCATAATGTCTTTTTTCTGATCAGCCGGATTGCTGAGGGTCATGCTTCTTGTGACCGTTTTCCAATCCGCATACCGAATCATGATGAACAGCCGGCAGGCCATGACCTCCTTACGCTGGAGCCGTTCGCTCACAGACAGCGCGAGCCGGTCAAACACGCCCGTTAATTCATCCCAGTCAGCCGAATCATGCGACAGGGTGGATGAGTTGCCGACGCTTTTAAATTCATATATCCGCTCGGGATTGACTTCTGCAGGATGGATGCCGTTCGCTTTATCCTTCAGCCTCGGGCCGTTTATGCCGAGAAGCGTTTTCAGCGCATGTTCATCTCCTTTTGCCAAATCACCGATCGTTTTGATGCCGAGCGTTTTTATTTTTTCCGCAGTTTTCGTTCCTATACCGTGCATCTCTTCAATCGGAAGAGGCCATAATACGTCCGGCAGCTCTCTTTTTCTTAAAATGGTGATGCCGAGCGGTTTTTTCATGTCAGAAGCCATTTTAGCGAGAAATTTATTCGGGGCGATGCCGATGCTTGACGGAAGCAAAAGCTCTTTTTGCAGTCTCGCCTGAATGTCTTCGGCTGTCTCATACGCCCTGTGGCTGTGCGGTGTGTCCGTAATATCCATGTATCCTTCATCAATAGAAACAGGCTCGACTAAATCCGTATACTCCCTCAGAATGCTGAACATTTCTTTTGACGAACTCCGATAGCGGTCAAAATTCGGAGGCACGACGATGAGTTCCGGACAGAGGCGTTTTGCCCGCCAGACCGGCATGGTGGTCTTTACGCCCCGCGCTCTCGCTTCATAGCTGCAGGTGACGATGATTCCTTTCCGTTCCTTCACGTTTCCGGCAACGGCGATAGGTTTTCCTCTTAAAGACGGATCATACGCCATTTCTACGGAGGCATAAAAACTGTTCATATCGATATGAAATATAATTCTCCCTTTTCCGGCCACTCCCGGCGCCTCCTTTCCTTTCATAGACAACCTTATATATATGTAGTAAAATAAGAGCTGAATGGATGTGATAAAATGATTCTTGAGTCAATGAATGACTTTTTATTTTTAGTCGATTTTTTCACAATTATTCTTCCCGCTCTGACCGCGATCGGCATCGCTTTTCTTTTGCGTGAGCGCCGCGCAGGCGAGCATTGGAGAACGAAACGAATAGATGAACATCAAGCAGTCGTTCAGCTGAACCGAACAGACTTTCTTATTATTATATATCATCGCATTACAACTTGGATACGTAAAGTCATCCGCATGAATTCACCGGCGAATGATGATGAAGATGTCAGCTTCCTCCTTTTATAACGGCAAGTGAAGATAAAAAGGAGGAGACATAATTGTCTAAAACATATCAAAAATGGATCGCATTCGGATTGTTTTTTATCGTACTGTGCACAGGCCGCTCGGCTTTTGCGGCGACATCTCAGACTCAGACGGGAGGCCTCGGGAATATCGGGTTTTTCCACGATTACCTGATCGAGCCGTTTTCGGCACTTTTAAAAGGTGTGGCGGGACTGTTCCACGGTGAGTACGGACTGTCGATTATTCTGGTGACGATTATCGTCCGGATCGTTGTATTGCCTTTGTTTGTGAACCAATTTAAGAAACAGCGGGTGTTCCAGGAAAAAATGGCTGTGATCAAACCGCAGGTCGACAGCATTCAGGCTAAAATGAAACAAACGAAAGATGCGGAAAAACAAAAAGAACTGCAAATGGAAATGATGAAGCTTTACCGTGAGCACAATCTGAATCCGATGGCAATGGGATGTCTTCCGATGCTGGTGCAATTCCCGATTTTGATCGGTTTTTATTACGCCATCCGCTCAACGCCGGAAATCGCTTCACACTCATTTCTGTGGTTCAGCTTAGGGCATTCTGATATTCTTGTATCACTGTGCGCGGGGGCCATGTATTTCTTACAGGCTTATATTTCCCAAAAATTAAACGAGAAATATTCACCGGCTGCTCAAAATCCGGCCGCAATGCAGTCAGCAAAAATCATGGTCTTTATTTTCCCTGTCATGATGACCGTTTTTTCACTTAACGTACCGGCTGCGCTGCCGCTTTACTGGTTTACAAGCGGACTGTTTTTGACAGTGCAGAATGTACTTTTACAGCAGACGCATCATAAAAAGAAACAAGCTGCGGCTCAGGCGGAGCCCGCCAAATCATAATACTGAAACCCTGCCGGAACCTATCCGGTGGGTTTTTTCTTGTATCTGCAAGGCTTTAAACCAATTATCATGAAGAATGAAAAAAGCACCCAATCAACTGGGTGCTTCGTTTTTAGTTGGCCGCTGTTTCGATAATGGCAACGACCATTTCCGCCGTTTTGACGAGCTCTTCAATCGGCATTTTCTCATTTTTCGTATGGATTTGTTCATAGCCTACTGACAGGTTGACTGTCGGAATGCCGTGGCCGGCAATGACGTTTGCGTCACTTCCGCCGCCGCTTGTCTGAAGTTCGCTCGGCCGGCCGATTTTTGCCGCCGCTTTTTTCGCGACTTCCACAACCTGATCGCCGTCCTGATATTTGAAACCCGGATACATGACCGCGATGTCCACTTCCGCGCGGCCTCCCATCTCAGCTGCAGCAGATTCGAATGCTTCTTTCATTTTCTGCACTTGCGCTTCCATTTTTTCAGGCACTAATGAACGCGCTTCAGCCAGAATATCAACCTGGTCGCAGACGATATTGGTTTGCGTGCCGCCTTCGAAACGTCCGATATTAGCCGTTGTTTCTTTATCAATACGGCCGAGCGGCATTTTAGAGATTGCTTTTGATGCGATTGTAATCGCGGAGATGCCTTTTTCCGGTTCTACTCCCGCATGAGCCGTTTTCCCGAAAATGGTTGCTCTCACTTTCGCTTGTGTCGGCGCGGCTACAATAATGTTGCCGACTTTTCCGTCTGAATCAAGCGCAAAACCGTATTTCGCGGTAATGTCTGAACGATCCATTGCTTTTGCCCCGACTAGTCCCGATTCTTCTCCGGCCGTGATAATGAATTCAATGGTGCCGTGCTCGATGTTTTGTTCTTTCAGCACTTTAATGGCTTCAAACATTGCGGCAAGACCCGTCTTATCATCAGCGCCGAGAATCGTCGTGCCGTCAGATTTTACATAGCCGTCTTCCACAATCGGCTTAACGCCTTTGCCCGGGACAACCGTGTCCATATGCGATGTGAAATAAATCGTATCCGCATCTTTTGTGCCCTTTAACGTACAGATTAAGTTGCCGGCTCCATGCCCCGTCACTTCTTTTGTATCATCTTCTTTTACGCTCAATCCTAAATCAGTGAATTTTTGTTTGAGCACCTTGCTGATTTCCGCTTCATGTTTTGTCTCTGAATCAATTTGAACGAGTTCAAGAAATTCTTCAAGCAGACGTTTTTCGTTGACCATTTTCAGTTCCCTCCGTTTAAAGCGGTATATTACCGTGCTTTTTTTTCGGTCTTTCCTCTTCCTTATGCGCAAGCATGTCAAATGCCTGAATCAATTTTTTCCTCGAGTCTTCCGGCCGGATGATATCATCCACCATTCCGCAGGCCGCCGCTTTATACGGACCGGCGTTTTCCTTTTCGTATATGGCTTTTTTTTCGCGCTTCGTTTTCTCCGGGTCGTCAGAAGCCTGTATGTCTCTGCTGTATAAAATCGACGCCGCGCCTTCCGCTCCCATCACGGCGATTTCCGCATTGGGCCAGGCGAATACAAGATCTGCCCCGAGCCCTTTCGAATTCATGGCGACATAGGCGCCTCCGTAAGCTTTTCTGATGATGAGCGTCACTTTCGGCACCGTCGCTTCGGCAAAAGCATACAGCAATTTTGCTCCGTGACGGATGATTCCCGCATGTTCCTGCTGAAGGCCCGGAAGAAATCCAGGAACATCAGCGATCGTCAATAGCGGAATATGAAACGCGTCGCAAAAACGGATGAATCTCGACGCTTTGTCAGCGGCATCAATCGTGAGGCTCCCCGCCAAGTGTTTCGGCTGGTTTGCGACAACACCGACTGTACGCCGTCCGAGTTTCAGAAAACCGACAGCAATGTTTTTGGCAAAATACGGCTGAATGTCAAAAAACGTTCCGTCATCCGCCAGCTCTTTTATTACCTGTAACACATCGTAAGGTTTCGAACTGTCCGCGGGAACGAGGGTGTTTAATAACGGTCTGGCGTCTTCCTTTTTAACGGGTGATGCCGTCTGTCCGCCGTGCGGGAGATAAGAAAGCAGGGTTTTCACAGCGGAAAGAGCCTCTTTTTCCGTTCGTGCGGAATAGTGGGCATTTCCGCTTATCACATTATGTATTCCCGCACCGCCTAAACTTTCCGCGTCAATCTGTTCACCCGTCACCTGTTCAATGACTTTCGGGCCTGTAATAAACATGTGCGACGTATGCTCCGCCATAATCACAAAATCCGTCAATGCGGGTGAATAAACAGCACCGCCGGCACACGGCCCAAGGATGACAGAAATTTGCGGAATCACTCCCGAGTAAAGGACGTTGCGCCTAAAGATATGACCGTATCCATTTAATGATACCACACCCTCTTGAATTCTCGCACCACCTGAGTCGTTCAGCCCGATGATCGGAGTTTTATTTTTCGCCGCCAGATCCATTACCGCCGCGATTTTTTCCGCATGTGTCTCGCCGAGCGTCCCGCCGAGTACGGTAAAGTCATGGGCAAACAAATACACGGGCCGTCCGTCAATTGTGCCGTATCCGGTAACAACGCCGTCTCCCGGAGCATTTCGGGACCCGGGCATGCGGCTTTTGGCAAACGGCTGCAGCTCTGAAAAACTGTTTTCGTCCAATAAATAGTCAATTCTTTCTCTTGCTGTCAGCTTGCCTTTTTTGTGCTGTTTTTCATTTTTTTCCGCTCCGCCGCCGTTTGTTAAAAAGGAACGTCTTTCATTTAAGTGTCTGATATGATCACTCATGCTCATCTTCAGTTTCTCCTTTTTCAATTGTTTCACAAAGCTCAATCAGGACCCCATTCGCCTCTTTTGGAGAGAGAAATGCGATCTTCTTCCCGCCCGCTCCGTATTGCGGTTCATGATGGATTAAAGTCATGCGGCATGCTTCAAGCTCCTTGATCGTTTCCTTCATATCGGCGCAGCGGAATGCCAAATGATGCAGCCCTTCGCCTCTTTTCTGTAAAAAAGAGCTGACGGGAGACGCGTCCGACAGCGGCTCAATCAGCTCAAGCTTTGTGCCTCCCGCCTCTAAAAAAGCAACTCTCACATTTTGGCCGCTTACCAGCTCGTCTCCCATATACGTAAGCCCGAGCATCCGTTCGTAAAATCCTCTCGCAGCTTCAATAGAGCTGACGGCAATGCCGACATGATCAAGTTTTTTCATAGCGCGGCCACCTGCTTTCCGCCATAGGATATGGCTTGTTCATACAAGCAAAACACGTTAAAATGATAGACAGTAATCTTAAGGAGTGAAACAATGTCTCAAAAATTTATGAAAAGCGCCGTTATCGTCATTTTGGGCGTATTTATACTTTCAACCCTCCTCTCAGGCATTATGATGTATTTGCGTTAAAAAAGCAGGCGCCTCATTGCAAGGGGGTTTCCTGCTTTTTTATGAGGGCTTTCCGCTCTATTGCAATGTCCTCGAATGAGCGGTTTTCTTTTGTAATCAACACTTTCGTTCCGGGAGGGATAATCCGGAAAATACGGATGACATCCCGGTTTTTCATACGGATGCAGCCGTTTGAAACAAACCCCCCGATCAGCTCTTCTCTGTTTGTTCCGTGAATGCCGTATATCCTGCCGTCGGTGCCTTTCGCGTCAAAACCGATCCAGCGGACGCCGAGCGGGTTTTCCGGCGCGCCTCCCTCTACATTTTTCTTCCGGTAATACGGATTGACGGCTTTGACCGTTACCGTAAATTCTCCTTCAGGCGTCAAATCATCCGTTTTTCCCGTCGCCACCTGATAAATGCCTTCTATTCGGTTATCCTTCACAACAGCAAGCGCATTTGTGGCTTTATTGACGATAATATAAGGGTCACCCGGCAAAGGGTTCGCGCCAAGCGGCCAAAGCGGAGACAGCATCAGGGCGGCTGACAATAAAAAAAATCGCATGGGCTCCCCTCCTTTTTTCATTAGAATGACCAATGAAAGGAGGACTCATGCGATTGATCCATATGTTTTTTACAGCTTGATGCCTTTGAAATAACTTTTAATCACGAGATATTGTTCCATCTCACCGAGGAGATGGAACAAAGCCGCCCGCGCTTCAAACTCCTCGCGCGTTGCCGGGAGCGGCATTTCTTCAAATTCCGTTCTCATTTCTGCAAGTCTTTTTAAAAATTTATGAGCGGTATTGCCGGGGTGAATGGCTTCTCTTAATTCATGGATGAAATGGGCGATTATTTTGCCCTGCTCCACCGTTATTGAAATAGAGGTAATCTTCGGCAGCAGCCGTTCAATGATTTCAAATTGTTTCTGTCTCATCTTAAAATAATGATAGTAAAGATTTTCATGGCGCAAAATATGATTCTGAACGTCCCGATAGGCGAGGTTTTTCGCCTCTTGAATCATCTGATGCGTCTCCGGTATTTCCTTCCCCGACCAATCTTGCTCACCAGTTAACAAATACCGTTCGATTTCGGCGAAGATGACGGAAAAGTTGTCCTCGATTTTTTTCCGGTACGCCGCGAGTTTTCTGTCGAGGCTCGGCATATACAGATTCATTAACAGCGCGACGCCGATACCTACGGTGATCAGCTGGAACTCATTCCAGATAAACGCCATCGTAATGCCGCCGGACATATATAAATGAAGAATGATTACTGAGCTGGTGACGATCCCTTCGTTTATTTTTAAAACGACTGTAGTCGGAATGAACAGCACCAGCAATATTCCGATCGCAAACGGATAATAGCCGATCAGCCCGAAAAAGACATATGAGAAGACGATCGCCAATAAACAGGCGGCAAATCGGGCCCACGAGGCCTGAAGCGACCGCTTTTGCGTAATCTGGATGCACAATATGGTGATGATTCCTGCGGATGCGAAGTTTTGCAGATGCAACAGCTGGGCTAAATAAATGGCCAGCGCCGTTCCAAGTGCGGTCTTTAGTGTGCGGTAACCGATTTTAAACATTGCTTGCTCCATTCTGTTTGTTTCTTTCTCAAAAAAAAGAAGAAGAGCATTCTTCTTCTTTTCTTACAGTTATATTTTATAATATTTTTTCTAAAAAGTCCTGTGCTCTTTTTGACTTCGGAGAAAGAAAAAATTCTTCCGGCTGCCCGTCTTCCACGATCGTCCCTTCATCCATGAATAATACGCGGTCTGCGACTTCTTTGGCAAATCCCATTTCGTGCGTTACGATCACCATCGTCATGCCCGTCTGCGCAAGCTCTTTCATCACCTCAAGAACTTCTTTGACCATTTCCGGGTCAAGAGCCGAGGTCGGTTCATCAAACAGCATGATGTCAGGATTCATGGCAAGCGCCCGCGCGATGGCGACCCGCTGCTTCTGTCCGCCTGACAAACGGTTCGGATAGTCGTTCCGTTTGTCAAGCAGTCCGACTTTTTCAAGGAGGGCGCACGCCTTTTCCTCCGCCTCGTTTTTAGACTCTTTCTTCACGCTGACCGGCGCGTATGTGATATTTTCAAGCACCGTTTTATGAGGAAACAAATGAAAATGCTGAAATACCATGCCGATATTTTCCCGCACTTTCAGTTTATTCGTTTTAGCTGCGGTAATTTTATTTTCTTTAATGGCAATCGTTCCGCCGCTCGGGGTTTCCAGCAGATTTAAGCAGCGCAGAAACGTTGATTTGCCGGAACCGGAAGGGCCGATGACAGCGACGACTTCCCCTTCTTCGATCTGTGTTGAAATGTTTTTCAGTACTTCATGTTTCCCGAATGATTTTGACAGGTTGTCGACCTTAATCATTGGCTTTCAGCTTCCTTTCTACGCCTTTTCCGATGAATGCTAAGATCAAAACGAGCACGTAATAGATTAAGCCCGCCACAATAAGAGGTTCTAAATAGTTGTATGTTGCGGCGCCGGACTGGTAGGCCCGTCTCATAATGTCGCCAAGACCGATGACTGTGACGATCGCCGATTCTTTCGTTAAGGTGATTAATTCGTTAATAATAGCCGGAGAAATGTTTTTAAACGCCTGCGGCAGCAGCAGATCTTTCATCATTTTTCCGTACGGCACGCCGAGAGCGACGGCAGCCTCTTTTTGTCCTTTGTCAATTGCGTTGATTCCCGCTCTGATAATTTCAGAGACGTAAGCGGCTGAATTGAGCGATAATGCGGTGACCGCCGCCCAAAATTGATCGATCTGAAAGCCCAGAAGCTGCGGCATACCGAAATAAATGATCATCAGCTGCAGCACGAGCGGCGTGCCGCGGAATATCGAAGTATAAAAATCCGCAATCCATTTCAGCGGACTGATCGTGCTGATTTTAAATAAGCTGAGCACGATGCCTAATACAAGACCGATGACCGCCGAAACGAGCACAATTTTCAATGTGACCGCAAGGCCTTCCAATATAAAAGGAATTTGGGGGATTGTTGCTGAGAAATCCAAATTCATACGTGTGATCTCCTTTGTCTTTATTCAAGATAAAAAGCTCAACGAAAAGTTGAGCTTTCTTTTATTTCTCGTTGGTGAACCATTTTTTCTTCAGTTTTTCGATTTCTCCGTTTTTCTCCATTTCTTTCAGCGCTTTGTTGAACTTCGCTGTCAGATCACTGTCTTTGCGGAACGCAATCGCGGAGCCCGATTCGTCTGATTTCGCATCTGCTGACGCAAAGCCCTGCAGATCTTGATTTGAACTGAAATAGCCTTGTGCTACGATGTCTTCGATAATCGCGGCATCAAAACGCCCGGATTTGATCTCTTCGGTTAAGTCTGAGATCCGGTTGCGGTCTTCGAGCTGAAAACCGTATTTCGAAGCGAGCTTCTTGCCTTTTTCCTCTTGAATGGAGCCGAGCTGAACACCGACGGTTTTGCCTTTCAGATCATTCAGGGATTTCATGCTGCTTCCCTTTTTCGTAACGATCATATTGTTAGCAGTATAATAAATATCAGAAAAATCAACTTGCTTTTTCCGTTCCGGCGTAGGTGTCATTCCAGATAAAATCATATCTACCTGCTTGGACTTCAAGGCTGTAATCAGGCTGTTGAAGTCCATGTCCTGCACCTCAACGTCATAGCCAGTCTTTTTGCCTAGAGCTTTTGCCAGATCAACGTCAAACCCGGTGATCTGATCGCCGTCTTTATATTCAAATGGTTTATAGTCAGCCGATGTACCCATAATCAGCTTGTTCTTTCCGCCCTCTGAGCCTGAATTGCCTGATCCGCAGGCGGACAGCGCAAAGGTGATACATGCGGCAGCTAATACCAACAGCCATTTCTTCATGATTCATTTCCCCCATATCTACTGATCTCTTAAAATTGAATATTTATTCGTTAACTTGTATTTTAAACACTTTTTATTTGTGATGCAATACTATTTTTGAAAAATATATTTTCCTTTCTGTGTTTATTATAGTCATTGTTTTTCAAGTTAGTGACAGCTGAACGCCGATGTATAAATATTTATATTTATACAGATGCCATATAAAAAAACCCCGCAAGCGCTTGGCTCCGGGGTTTTTCTTTCACTTATACTTCTTCACAATATTCTTCAAATGCTTCCTGCAGTTTTGTGACGACGGCCATCGGCTCATGGCCTTCAATTTCATGGCGTTCCACCATTTTCATGATTTTCCCGTCTTTTAAAATGGCAAATGACGGAGAGGACGGCGGATAGCCTTCAAAGTATTCTCTCGCTTTGGCTGTCGCTTCTTTATCCTGTCCGGCAAATACCGTCACAAGCTGATCCGGGCGTTTATCGTAATGTACGGAATGGTACGCGGCAGGCCGTGCAATACCGCCTGCGCATCCGCACACAGAGTTGACCATGACGAGTGTCGTTCCTTTTTTCGAAAGCGCTTCGTCCACTTCCTCAGCGGTTTTCAGCTCTGTATACCCGGCGGCCGTGATTTCCTGGCGGGCTTGACGCACGACATCATTCATAAATAAATTAAAATCCATATTCAACTGGGACATCTCCTTTTTGATCATCTCTTCTTATGATAGCAAGGAACCTCCCTATCGGCAAATGACACCGCTCATATCCAATTGTTTTTTGTCCCTTTTATGTTCCCGATGTAAGTTTATGACCCTTTAAAAACGGGAAACTTGTTAAGGAGATTGTCTGAAATAAAGGAGCAGTCATATGAGCCAACGGAAAGCAGTTTTAATTTATAACGGAAACGCCGGTCAAAAACAGATTGATAAAACGCTCGGCACGGTCGTCCCCATTTTGGCCCAGTCAGCTGACGAACTTTTGATTAAACCGACCAAACATCAGGATGATGCCCGTCAGTATTGTGAAAATCTCGACAGTTCAGTTGACCATTTATATATTTTAGGCGGAGACGGCACTGTGCATCAATGCATCAACAGCATCAGCAAGCTTGATCACAGACCCGCTGTCGGCATTTTGCCGGGAGGAACGTGCAACGATTTCTCACGGGCGCTCGGCATCCCGCAAAACCTTCAAAAGGCCGCTGAAGCGCTCGCGGCCGGACATAAACGGATGATTGACGTCTGTAAAACGGATGACGGCTATTTTCTGAACTTCTGGGGCATCGGACTGATCACCGAAGCATCAAGCCATATTAATGAAACTGAAAAAGCATGGCTTGGTAAAATCAGCTACTTCACGAGCGCCTTGCGGACGATGACAAGCGCGAACCCGTTTCCTGTCAAATTGACGATTGACGGCGAGGTGAAAGAAGACGAAGCCGTAATGGTGCTTGTCATGAACGGGCATTATATCGGGACAAACAGAGTTCCCCTGCCTGATGCCAGCCTCCAGGACGGCTTAGCCGATGTGTTAATCTGCCGCAACACAAGCCTTGCCGCGCTTCGGGAGCTGATGACGATGGAGCAGGGTTCGTTTGATGATTTCAAAGGGGAGCTGTCCTATATTCAGGCCTCCAGGATTGAAATCGAAACCGGACGTGAAATGGACGCGGATACAGATGGCGAGGTATACGGAACAACACCTTGTACGATTGAAGTGAAAAAACATCATCTCACTATGCTTGTTCCCGAGGATTCACAATGAAAATAAAAAAACTCCTTTTGCCGCCCGGGCAAAAGGAGTTTTTTTTAATAGACGGAAGTATGTTCATCAATGTTTTCTAAGATCTCTTTGACGCGTCCGAGGAATCGGCCGCACACGAGCCCGTCGAGCACTCTGTGATCTAAAGACAGGCAAAGATTAACCATATCACGAACGGCGATCATCCCGTTATTCATGACAACCGGACGTTTGACGATAGATTCTACCTGAAGAATCGCCGCCTGCGGATGGTTGATAATGCCCATAGATTGAACTGAGCCGAAAGATCCCGTGTTATTGACGGTAAATGTGCCGCCCTGCATATCTTCCGCGGTAAGTTTTCCGTTTCTCACTTTTTTCGCAAGGTCCGTTATTTCTCTGGCTATGCCTTTAATCGTTTTTTCATCAGCATGCTTAATAACCGGAACAAACAGCGAATCTTCCGTGGCAACGGCAATGGAGATGTTGATGTCTTTCTTTTGGACGATTTTGTCTCCCGCCCACATGCTGTTCATCTGCGGGAACTCTTTGAGAGCCTGCGCCGCCGCTTTTACAAAGAAAGCGAAAAACGTTAAATTAAAGCCTTCTTTTTGTTTAAATGAGTCTTTAATGCTGTTTCTGTACGCCGTCATATTCGTGACGTCGACTTCCATCATCGTCCAGGCATGCGGAATTTCTGTTTTGCTTTTATGCATATTGGCGGCGATGGCTTTTCTGACGCCTGTAACCGGAATTTCAATATCACCGGCTGACAGAGCGGGTTGCGGCGCTTGTTTTTGCTGTTGTTTCGGCGCTTGTTGCGTTGTTTGAACGGCAGCCGGCGCCGGTGCTTCCGACTTCTGCTTCATTCCCGAATCAATGATCTTTTGAATATCTTTTCGCGTAATTCTTCCGCCTGCACCCGTTCCTTCAACTTCTTCAAGCTGAATGCCGTGTTCTCCCGCTAATCTGAGCACGGCCGGCGAATAACGCGCTTTATTTGACTGATCTTTACCTTGACGGTTTGCATCAGTGTCTGAAGGGCTATTCTGCTCTTCTTCCCGCTTCGGCGCCTCTTCGGTTTCCGTTTCTTCTGTTTCAATTTTGCAGATGATCTCGCCGACCGCAAGAGTCTGGCCTTCTTCTCCTACAAGTTCTGTAATCGTACCGGTAAAAGAAGACGGCACCTCCGCATTCACTTTATCCGTCATGACCTCCGCGATGGGGTCATATTTATTCACTTGATCACCGGGGGATACCAGCCACTTGCTGATCGTCCCTTCCGTCACGCTCTCTCCGAGCTGAGGCATAGCCATTTGTTCAATCGCCATGTCAAAAACCTCCTTACGTCTTTAAAACTCCGCTAATTCTCTCATCGCGGCTTCTGCTTTGTCAGGATTCATCATGAAGTATTTTTCCATTGTCGGCGCATAAGGCATTGCCGGAACGTCAGGACCTGCAAGCCGCTTGATCGGCGCGTCTAAATCAAATAAGCAGTTTTCAGAAATAATGGCGGCGACCTCGCTCATAATACCGCCTTCTTTCGTATCTTCTGTGATCAGCAATACTTTTCCCGTTTTAGACGCTGCTTCAATGATGGCTTCTTTATCTAACGGATAAACCGTACGCAAATCTAATACGTGTGCGGAAATCCCATCTTTTTCAAGGCGCTCGGCAGCCTGCAGAGCAAAATGGACGCATAATCCGTACGTAATAACAGTAATGTCGCTGCCTTTGCGTTTTACATCCGCCTTTCCGATCGGAAGGACGTAATCATCCGCAGGGACTTCGCCTTTAATCAGACGGTACGCCCTCTTATGTTCGAAAAACAGCACCGGATCTTCGTCACGGACTGCAGCTTTCAACAGCCCTTTTGCGTCATAAGGAGTTGAAGGCATGACAATTTTAAGGCCCGGCTGGTTGGCAAAAATGGCCTCCACAGATTGGGAATGATACAACGCGCCGTGCACACCGCCGCCGTAAGGCGCTCTGATGACCATCGGACAGCTCCAATCATTGTTTGAACGGTAGCGTATTTTTGCCGCTTCTGAAATGATTTGGTTGACCGCAGGCAGAATGAAATCGGCAAACTGCATCTCGGCAATCGGGCGCATGCCGTACATCGCGGCGCCGATCCCGACACCGGCAATCGCTGATTCAGCAAGCGGCGTATCCATCACCCGCTCTTCTCCGAACTGTTCATAGAGACCCGCCGTTGCTTTAAACACGCCGCCTTTTCTCCCGACGTCTTCCCCGAGAACAAAAACGCGCGGATCTCTTTCCATTTCTTCTTTCATTGCTGCATTAATACTGTCAATATAAGACATTACAGACATAAGTATTCCTCCCTACTTCGCATAAACGTGATCAAGCGTTGATTCAGGAGATGCGTATGGCGCTTTCTCCGCTTCGTCTGTCGCTTCGTTTACGATAGCCATGATGTCATCCAGCATGGTCTTTTCTTCTTCTTCACCTAGAAGCCCGGCTTCTTGCAAGTATGCTTTGTATAAAAGAAGCGGATCTTGTTTCTTTGCTTCTTCTACTTCTTCGCGTTCTCTGTAGCTGCTGTCGTCGTCATCACTGGAATGCGGCGTCAAACGGTAGGAAACCGTTTCTATTAATGTAGGGCCTTCGCCTTTAGATGCCCGTTCGCGCGCTTCTTTTACGGCCCGGTAAACTTCCAGCAGGTCGTTTCCGTCAACAGTGACTCCCGGCATGCCGTAGCCTGCCGCCCGGTCGGATATTTTCTCGCACGCCACCTGTCTGTCATACGGGACAGAAATGGCATACTTATTGTTTTCACACATGAAAATGACAGGCAGTTTATACACAGCGGCAAAGTTTGCCCCTTCGTGAAAATCCCCCTGGTTGGAAGATCCTTCTCCAAAGGTAACGAAAGAGACGATATCCTTTTTATCCATGCGTCCCGCAAGCGCGATTCCGACTGCGTGAGGAACCTGCGTCGTAACAGGGGATGAGCCCGTTACGATTCTGTTTTCCTTTTGCCCGAAGTGGCCCGGCATCTGCCTTCCGCCTGAGTTCGGGTCAGCTGCTTTCGCAAAACCCGACATCATCAAATCCTTTGCAGTCATACCGAATGCAAGCACAACCCCTATATCTCTGTAGTACGGAAGCACATAGTCGGTATCACGGTTTAAGGCATAGGCCGCGCCTACTTGCGCCGCTTCCTGTCCTTGACATGAAACAACGAACGGAATTTTGCCCGAGCGGTTTAAGAGCCACATTCTTTCGTCGATTTTTCTGGCTAACAGCATGGTTCTATACATTTCAACGGCTTCTTCGTCAGAGAGCCCTAATGCTTGATGGCGGTTTGTAGTCATTCAAACCCCTCCTTCTTTCCTTTTAAAAATGAATCGCGTTTCCGTCTGCGGCTAACGCAGCTTCTCCAATCGCCTCTGATAGGGACGGATGCGGATGTATGGACTGGCCGATTTCCCAAGGCGTCGCGTCGAGCACCTTGGCAAGCCCCGCTTCAGAGATCATATCGGTGACGTGCGGGCCGATCATATGAACACCGAGAATATCATCTGTATTCCGATCGGCGACGATTTTGACAAAGCCGTCGCTTTCTCCGTATACAAGAGCCTTTCCGATCGCCATGAACGGAAACTTCCCGATCTTCAGTTCATGCCCTTTTCGAAGAGCTTCCTCTTCTGTCAGACCGACGCTCGCCGCTTCCGGATTTGAATAAATACATTTCGGCACAAGAGCGGCATCAAGCGGAGCCGGATTAAGACCCGCCATATGCTCAACGGCAATGATGCCCTCACGGGAGGCCACATGCGCAAGCTGCAGCCCGCCGACAACATCACCGATCGCATAAATGTGCGATTCCTTCGTCTGCCCGGCTTCGTTCACGATGATAGAACCGTTTTCCGCTTCAATATCCGTGTTTTCAAGCCCGATCCCTTCAATGTTCGGCTGGCGGCCGATGGAAACAAGCATTTGTTCCGCGTGATACGTTTCTTTTTTTCCATTCTTTTCAGCGGCAATTGAAACGCCGTCCGCTTTTTCCAATGTATCCGGAAGCACTTTCGCACCCGTCACGACCTTAATTCCTTTTTTCGTTAACAGTTTTTCCATCTCGCTTGAAATATCACGGTCTTCCGTCGGCAAAATGCGGTCCGCATATTCAATCACAGTGATATTGACGCCGAAATCGTTCAGCATGGATGCCCATTCAATTCCGATGACACCGCCGCCGACGATCATCATGGATTGGGGCAGACGTTCTAGCTCTAACGCTTCATCTGATGTCAGAATATATGTACCGTCTGCTTCTAAACCCGGCAGCATTTTCGGCCTTGAACCGGTTGCGATAATCAATTGTTTCGGTATCAGCATGTCGTTTTCTTCACCATTTGCGTATTCAACGGAAACCGTACCGGGAAGAGGTGAGAAGATGGAAGGGCCGAGCATACGTCCGTACCCGTTGAATACATCAATCTTCCCCTTTTTCATCAAGTGGGCGACACCGCCGGCCAGCCGGTCAACGATTCCCTGCTTTCGTTTTTGCACGCTGTCAAAGCGGAGGGAGACACCTTCCGTTTCAATGCCGAATGCTCCCGCTTCCTTTGCGGTTCGGTACACTTCCGCGCTTCTTAACAGCGCTTTACTCGGGATACATCCTTTATGCAGGCATGTTCCGCCGAGCTTTTCTTTTTCTACAACGGCCGTTTTTAAGCCGAGCTGGGCCGCTCTGATGGCGGCTACATAACCGCCCGTGCCGCCGCCCAGAATGACCACATCATACTCAGTCGCCATTTGTTTTCACTCCTTCGCCGATCTGATATTGCTTTGACTGCTCCTCACCGGCTAAAACCCGAAGCGCGCCTTGCGCGAGAGATTGCAGTTCATTTTCTCCCGGGTACACCAGTACATCCGAAATCCAATCTATGTACGATCTGATGGCGGATACGAAACTTTTCCCGTACGCCAATCCGCCCGTCAGGACGATAATGTCTACTTTTCCTTTTAAAACGGCGCTTGCCGCCCCGATTTCTTTTGCTACTTGATAAGCCATGGCGTCATAAATGAGCCTCGCATGCTCATCTCCGGCCTGAATGCGTTTTTCCACCTTCACCGCGTCCGTTGTCCCCAGGTAGCCGGAGAGTCCGCCCGTGCCGACAAGTTTTTTCATCATATCGGCTTTTGAATACTTGCCGGAAAAACACATTTCTACCAAATCACCCGCCGGAACGGTTCCCGCGCGCTCCGGGCTGAAGGGTCCTTCTCCGTGAAGCCCGTTGTTAACATCCGTCACCCGTCCGCAATCATGGACACCGACTGTGGTGCCGCCGCCCATATGAGTGACGATCATCTTCATCTGTTCATACCGTTTGCCGAGGGACGCCGCCGCCTGACGGGCAACAGCTTTTTGGTTCAAAGCATGGAAAATGCTTTTCCGCTTGATTTCAGGCATTCCTGATACTTTAGCGAGCGGAGTCATCTCATCCACCACGACCGGATCGACGATATACGCGGGGATATTTAATCCGTCAGCTATTTCCCTGGCAATAATTCCGCCCAGATTAGAAGCATGCTGGCCGTTGTAGCCGTTTTTCAAATCAGTGATCATGGCGTCATTCACTTCATATGTGCCGCCCTCAATCGGTCTGAGCAGACCGCCCCTGGCACAAACGGCATCGAACTTTGAAATGTTGATGCCCTGTTCGTGCAAAGACTCAAGAATGCTTATTTTTCGAAATTCGTATTGGTCGATGATGCTGTTAAATGTTTTCAGCTCTTCTTCGGGATGCCGCAGCGTCTTTTCAAAGATACAGCGTTCATTGTGAAAGACACCGATTTTCGTTGATGTTGAGCCTGGATTCAGAATGAGAATGCGTTTTTCCTTTTCGAACATTTTCATACCTCCAGATCAAATTCCTATCGTCTGCTTAATATACTTTGGCCGTTTTGCAGAAACTGGCTTCTTGAACGGCGCATGCGCTCAATTCGTTCCTCAGCCAGACGGTCAGCCGCTAAGTATGTCGGAATGCCGTCACGCGCGGAAATATCGAGCACCCGCTCAATGTTTGCATAAATGCCTTCAACCTTTTTCAAAGCCCGCTCAGCATTGTAGCCGTAAAGCTCATCGGCCACATTGATGACGCCGCCTGCATTGATGACATAATCCGGAGCGTACACGATTCCCATTTCATGAATGGTATCGCCGTGACGTGTTTCTTTCAGCTGGTTATTGGCCGCTCCCGCAATGACTTTCGCCTTCAGCTGTTTAATCGTGTCATCATTAATGACGGCGCCGAGAGCACATGGGGCATAAATATCGCAAGCCTGTGAGTAAATGTCGCCGGGATCAACTGCGCGGGCGCCGAAGTCCTCAACGGCACGTTTAACAGATTCTTTATTGATATCCGTTACGATTAAAGAAGCGCCTTCTTCGTGAAGGTGGCGGCATAGATTGTAAGCCACATTTCCCACGCCTTGCACGGCAATTGTTTTACCTTCCAGGGAATCAGTGCCAAACGCCGCTTTCGCTGCGGCTTTCATCCCTTTGTAGACGCCGTACGCCGTAACCGGGGACGGATTTCCTGATGAACCGAATGCCGGAGAAATTCCGGTTACATAGTCTGTTTCATCATGAATGATGTCCATATCTTCAACGGTGGTGCCGACGTCTTCCGCCGTAATATACCTTCCGTTTAAGCCTTGGATGTACCGGCCGAACGCGCGGAACATTTCTTCATTTTTATCTTTGCGCGGGTCTCCGATAATAACGGTTTTCCCGCCGCCTAAGTTTAAACCGGCAGCCGCATTTTTATAAGTCATGCCTTTTGCGAGTCTCAGTGCATCTTCAATCGCCGCTTCTTCACTGTCATATGTCCACATTCTTGTTCCGCCGAGTGCGGGGCCGAGCGTCGTATCATGAATCGCGATGATCGCTTTTAATCCGGATTGTTCATCTTGGCAGAATACCAATTGTTCGTAATCATAAGTCTCCATATATTTAAAAATTTCCATAGGTTCGTTCCTCCTACTGTTCTTGTGATGCGCAAATCGCAAGCGCAATTGAATACAGTTTATTTTCTGCGGTATCCGCTCTGCTCGTTAATGCGATCGGCGCTTTTGCACCGGCGATGACGGCAGCAACATTTGCTTTCGCAAAATAAATCATTGACTTATAAAGCATATTTCCGGCCTCGATTGAAGGAACCAAGAGAATATCCGCCTGGCCCGCTACGCTTCCGGAAATCCCTTTTTGCAGCGCAGCCGCTTGGGATACGGCATTATCCAAAGCAAGCGGTCCGTCCGCAATGCAGCCGGTAATCTGTCCTCTATTGCACATCTGGACGATCGCAGCCGCGTTCAGCGTCGCCTCCATTTTCGGATTAACCGTTTCAATAGCGGCAAGGACTGCGGCTTTCGGCATAGGATTCCCTACTGAATGTGCGACATGAACCGCATTTTGCAGAATATGCCCGAGCTCTTCAAGAGACGGGGCAATGTTCAGCGCTGAATCAGTCACATACATCAGCCGGTCATAGTCCGGCACCTCAAAAACAGCTACATGTGATAACACCCTTTTTGAACGAAGCCCTTCATGGCGGTTTAAAACCGATTTCAGAAGAGTTGAGCTCGGGAGATTCCCTTTCATTAAAACGTCCGCCTCTTGTTCACGCACTGCGTGCACTGCTTTTGCCGCAGATTCTTCGGGTGAATCGGCGTGGATGATTTCAGCATTGAACTTCGGCTCATTTGCCAGAAGCTCTTTCAGCTTTCCGCTGTCACCCGTCAGTAAAAATCGTGCCGACAAGTGTTCTGCCGCCATTTTGACGGCCTGGATCACTTCTTTATCTGCTGCGTGGGCCACTGCAATGGTTTTTGCGTTTTTTGCCGCGGCTTTTTCAACTAGGTCTCTCAGCTTCATTTTGTACCACCTTCCTTGTGCGAATCCGCTTTTAACAATGCAAGTTCCGTGCCAAATATGCGGGAGGGTTTATTCCGGCTTTTTTCAAGAAAGCATGCAGCTGTTTGCGCTTTCTCTGCAATTTATTGCATGCCGTCATTTGCAAGGCCGTACTTGTCCATTTTGTAGTACAGATTCCGAATGCTGACACCAAGCGCTTTTGCCGTTTTGGTTCGGTTGAATTTATGCTTTTCAAGCGTTTTTTGAATGACGTGCGCTTCAAATTTTTCAACAGCCTGAGACAGCTTTTCCCCTTCCACATCCGGAAAATCACTTTGGGTGCCGTTTTTTTCATTCAGCTCTGATTCAAAAACAGGCAGGTGCTGCTGTTCGATCCGTTCCATGTGCGGCTCTAAAAATATCATTGCCCGTCCGAGAACATTTTCAAGCTCCCGGACGTTTCCCGGCCAGCTGTAGGCTGATAATGCTCGCAGCGCGTTCGGCGTGAGCCCCTTTACATTGCGGCCGTAATCCTGATTGATTTTTTCAATGAGCCGAATGCTCAGCGCTTCAATATCTTCTTTGCGCTGCCGAAGCGGCGGGATTGAGATCGGATAGCGGTTAATCCGGTAATACAGGTCTTCACGGAACGCGCCTTCCGCCATGGCCTTTTCGATGTTGACGTTTGTCGCTGCGATAATTCTGACATTGACAGAAATCGCTTTAGCGCCGCCGACTCTGATAATTTCTTTTTCCTGCAGAACTCTGAGCAGCTTTGCCTGGGTGCTTTGGGTCAGCTCTCCGATTTCATCTAAGAAAATGCTGCCGTTATTCGCTTCCTCAAAAAGTCCTTTTTTGCCCCCGCGCCTCGCGCCCGTAAACGCCCCTTCCTCATAGCCGAAAAGCTCGGATTCTAGCAGGGATTCAGACAAGGCCGCACAATTGACCCGGATGAACTTATTGTATTTTCGGTCGCTTTCATTATGGATGGCGTGGGCAAAAAGTTCTTTTCCTGTGCCGGATTCTCCCCGCAGCAGAATCGTCGCCGGCGTTTTCGCCCCGAGCTTCGCCTGTTCAAGGGCGACCAGCATTTGTTCACTCGTGCCGATAATGTCGTCAAACGTGTATTTCGCTTCAAGCGTGCGGATGATCTGGCGCGCCCGATTCAGCTCAGCAGTCAGCGTTTTAATTTCTGACACGTCGTGGATGACGCCGACGCTGCCTTTTAAAATACCGTCCACAATAACGGGGGCAACATTTACGATAACATCCTTTTTATTGGGGCCGACCTTCATTCTCACACCCCGCACGGGCCGCCTTGTCCCCAATACTTTCAGGTGCATGCTCTCCCCTTCTGAGATATCGGTGGAAGCGGGTTTTCCGATGACTTCGCTTTCTGACAGCCCGGTCATTTTTGTATACGCTTTGTTGATTAACATTCCGATGCCGTTTTCATCAACGACAGAAATGGCCTCGTCTGACGATTGTATAATCGCTTCGAGCATGGTGCGGATTTGTTTTAAGTTCGTGACCTCTTCCGCCAGTTCAACTGCGTCGGTGATGTCTTTAAACACGCATAACGCGCCGAGAAGTTTTCCGCCTTCATCAATGATCGGCAGTCTTGTCGTGACAATCTGCAGGTGCTTCCCGAGAAGCTGCTTCTGGTTATATTCCGGCTCTCTCGTTTCCAGAATCCGCGGCAGCTTTGTGTTCGGCACTACATCTTTAATTTGGCGGCCGATGACATCCTCCCGTTTTTGGCCGACCATTTTTTCTGCCATCTGATTAAATAAAATGATCGTTTCGTTGACGTCTATAAAAATCATGCCGTCGTGCGTTGAATTAAAAATCCGGTCATGCTTATACGTCTGCGACTTCAGCATTTGGATAAGCTGCTGTTTTTCCTCCATCAGCTGAAACACCATGTACGCCAATTTCCCCGGCATGACGATGGTTTGTTCTTTTTTCTCATGGAGCAGCTCATCCATGACCGCTTTGTCGCCTGTTGTATGGATGATAATATCTATATCTTCAGTTATGTAGGGTTTCCAATCTGATGAGGTTGCAATTCCATATCTCCGGGCTTCTTGCAGCCCTTGCGCCTCCGGATCTTGATCAACCACCGCAATAATCCGGATCAGCTTTGTTTTCATCAAAATCTGTAGGAGCGCCGTGCCTCCTTTACCAGCACCTATAATCAGCACCTTCTGCATCCCGATACCCCTTTATATGAAAAAATTTGCACACCTGTATTTCCCGTTGCAATAATTTGCACAACCCCTATGTTACCACGTTTTGATCTCTTGACAAAATATTTTTTCGATTGGACAATAAAGGAAAACATATCGTAAAGGGGTTTTCTGAATATGAGCCGGCTTGTAGCGCTTTTGATTCTGGTCCTCCCCGGCGCTGTCGCGGCGCTCGGCATTAAGCTGATGAGAGATGCATTATTCGGGCATGCGTTTTCCCCGTTTCCGTCCCTTTTTCTTCAGGGGGCGGCCGGATTGGCGTTTTTTTTGTTCGGCCTTTATGTTCTGGCCGGATTTATTCTGTACAGAGATCGGAAACGCAATCAAGTCAGCCCGCGGTTCAGGAAAAAAAAGCTGTAAAAAAAGCCCTTGCAAAAAAAGGGCTTTTTCAGTCGTCCGGCAGTATCGTTTTGGCAATGGATTGATCCAGTTCTTCATAGTCATCGTAAGCGATCGTTTCATATAGTTCTTTTCTCGTCTGCATATCCGAAAGCCCCTCTTTTTGCGAGCCTTCTTCTTTCAGAAGGCGGAAAATACGCTCAAAAGCCTTGGCCGCCGTTCTGAGTGACGTGACCGGGTAAATGACCATCTGACAGCCCATATCGGAAAATTCATCAGCACTGTAATACGGCGTTTTTCCGAATTCAGTCATGTTTGCGAGAATCGGCACACTGATTTGTTTGGAAAACGCTCTGAATTCACTTTCTGATTGGAGCGCTTCCGGAAAAACAGCGTCAGCACCCGCTTTTATATAAGCGGACGCCCTTTTTAATGCCCCCTCCAATCCTTCCTGCTGTCTGGCGTCTGTTCTCGCAACAACAAGAAGAGTCGGCGCGGCCCGCTTGACCGCTTGGATTTTTTGCGCCATTTCTTCAATCGGCACGAGCTGCTTCCCATTCAGATGTCCGCATTTTTTCGGCAGGCGCTGATCCTCCATCTGGACGGCGGCCGCGCGCGCTTCATACATTTCTTTCGCCGTCCGGGCGGCATTCAGCACGCCTCCGAAACCCGTGTCAATATCGACAAGGACGGGCAGATCAGACGAGCGGACCAAATCTTTAACCCGTTCAGCCATTTCCGCCGACGTGATGATCCCTAAATCGGGAAGCCCTCTGCTTGCCGTGTAAGCCGCGCCTGATAAATAAAGAGCCGAAAACCCCGTTTTCTTGGCGATAAGAGCGGCCATCGCATCGTGAGCGCCGGGGATCTGCAATAGATCCGGCGCTGCCATCAGCGTGCGGAACCGCTCTGCAAGCTCCTCTTGAGACGACTGCTTGCTGACGATCCACGTCATGTTTGTCACCCTCCTATTTTATACGAGAAATAAGTCCATAAATTCACTAACGCTGAGCTTCTGCATTCGGCCGCTATCTTTACAGGCCTCTTTGATTTTACGCTGCTGCTTCAATGAAAAATGAGTGCTGATGTTTGCTGAAAACTTGGCAAGAATCTTCGGAACGGCTTCTTTTCTGCGGAATCGGTGCCCGAGCGGGTATTCACATTCAATCCGTCCCGTAGCCGTGCCGTCTGTAAAATGCACCTGTATGGCATTTGAGATGGATCGCTTATTCGGGTCTAAGTAATCTATTGAGTACGCTTTGTGTTCCGTCACCTCCATTTTGCTCCGCAATGTATCAATTCGCGGGTCAGACGCCGTTTCCTCTTCATAATGATCCGCCGTGATATCTCCGAAAAGCAGCCCGATTGCCGTAATATACTGGAGGCAGTGATCCCGGTCAGCCGGATTGTGAAGCGGCCCTTTTTTATCGATAATCCGGATTGCCGACTCATGCGTCATAATCGTGATCCTGTCAATGTCTTCGATGCGGTCTTTCACCTCCGGATGAAGCCGGACCGCGCATTCCGCCGCTGTCTGGGCATGGAATTCAGCCGGGTAGGATACTTTAAACAGAACATTCTCCATCACATAAGACCCAAGCGGGCGGGCAAGCTTTATTTCCTGCCGGTTAAACAATACGTCTTGAAATCCCCACCCAGATGCGGTCAGAGCCGTCGGGTACCCCATTTCACCTTTGTGCGCCATAAGGGCCAAATATACCCCTCTGCTCGTCGCGTCGCCGGCCGCCCATGATTTGCGTGATCCGGTATTCGGCGCATGACGGTACGTTCTGAGGCTTGAATTATCAATCCAGGCATGAGATACGGCGTTATTGATTTCCTCTTTTGAGCCGCCCAGCATTTGCGCGCAAACAGCCGCAGTCGCCACTTTCACAAACAGCACATGGTCAAGCCCCACTCTGTTTAAGCTGTTTTCCAAAGCGAGAATTCCTTGAATTTCGTGCGCTTTGATCATTGCGCAAAGCACATCGCGCACGGTAAGCGGTTCTTTCCCTTCTGAAATCCGCACTCTGGATATATAATCCGCACAAGCCAATATGCCTCCGAGATTATCAGACGGATGACCCCATTCCGCAGCAAGCCACGTATCATTATAATCGAGCCACCTGTTGATACAGCCGATATTAAAAGCAGCCGTGACCGGGTCTAAAACAAAAGGCGTGCCCGGGACTCTGCTGCCGTTGGGCACGGAGGTTCCCGGGACAATCGGGCCGAGCAGCTTTGTACATTCGGGATAGCTGAGCGCCAAAATCCCGCAGCCTATCGTATCAAGAAGCACATGTCCTGCCGTAGTAAAAGCTTCTGAACTGTCAATCTCCTGATGGAGCACGTAATCAGAAATCTCTTCGATTACAGCATCCATTCGGCGGGGTTCTGTCATGTTTTCATCTTCCTTTCTCATCTGTTTACAGGCGCGCTCCGGTATAGCGGACACGCGGGCGGAAAAGCCGGTTTCGGCTGTGCTGTTCAATGACGTGGGCGCACAGGCCGACCGTCCGTGCGCTGAAGAATATAGGCGTGTACAGCGATATTGGGATGCCGAGCATGTAATAGACCGGCGCTGCGTAGTAATCTAAATTCGGATAAAGGCCTTTTTTCTCCCGCATGACGGTTTCGCCGGCTTCACACATATGATAAAGACGGAAATCACCTGAAAGATCAGACAGCTTTTTTAACGCTTCTTTCATCATGAGCGCCCTCGGGTCCATTTTTTTCATGTAGACACGGTGGCCGAAGCCCATGATTTTTTCTTTGTTTGCGAGTTTTTGAGTTAATAATTGTATAAACCCGTCTGTATCCTTCGCTTCCTCAAGCATGTACATAACCGCTTCGTTCGCTCCGCCGTGAAGATTTCCCTTAAGCGAGGCGACGGCTCCGGTCAGCGCACCGTAAATATCCGATTGCGTCGAAGCGATGACACGGGCCGTAAACGTTGAGTTCGGCAATTCATGCTCACTGTATAAAAGAAGCGACCGGTCGAAGATTTCTTCTTCCAAAGATGACGGTGTTTTTCCGGTAATCATATATAAAAAGTTTGCGCTGTATGATAAGGTTCCGACCGGCGCCAAAGGCTCCAGCCCGTTGATGACTCGATAGCTGTTGACCGTCAGATTCGGCATTTTGCCTATCAGTCCGCGTACGCGGTGCTGATTTACGGAAGATGAACGGTCATCGATGTCCTTGTCAAAGCCTCCAAGCGCGGACAAACCCGTCCTCAGTCCGTCCATCGGGTGAGTATGTTCAGGCAGCAGACGGCATATGTGCAAGATTTCCTCGGGAAGGTGCCCGCCGCGCCGAACGTCTTCTTCAAGCGCCGCCTTCTCTTTCGCATCAGGAAGTCTGTCTTCCAATAAGAGATGAACAATGTCCATATAGCCGGCCGTTTTAGAAAGCTCAATCAGATCGTGGCCTTTGATTAAAATACTGCCCTGCTGTGTATCCAGGAAAGAAATCCCCGTTTCCACCGCTATGACGCCATCTAAACCGGGAGAATAAGATTCCATGGTTTCGCTCCTTTGCGCACTTTTTATTGAAGAAGATACTTAGAAATAATCAGCCTTTGAATCTCATTGGTTCCTTCATAGATTTGCGTGACTTTCGCATCCCGAAATAAACGCTCCGCGGGATACTCTTTCATATAGCCGTAGCCGCCGTGAATCTGCACAGCCTCCACCGCCGCTTTCATCGCCGCATCGGACGCGAATTGCTTCGCCATAGATGCTTCTTTTCCGCACGGAAGCCCTCGCTGATACAGATCAGCAGCATGATAGACCAATAATTTGGCAGCTTCCGCATTCGTCGCCATGTCAGATAATTTAAATGAAACGGCCTGATTCGAAGCAATGGGTCTGCCGAACTGGCTGCGGGTTTTGGCGTACTCCACCGAGCAGCCGAGCGCCGCTTCGATAATCCCGAGCGCCTGGGCCGCTATGCCGATCCGTCCGACGTCAAGGTTTTTCATGGCGATTGAAAAGCCTTCACCCTCTTCGCCGAGCCGGTTTTCAACCGGAATTTCCGCTTGGTCAAACTGCAATTCGACAGTATTGGAACCTAACAGTCCGAGCTTTTTTTCTTTTTTTCCGACAGAAAAACCGGGTGTGTTTTTTTCAACGATAAACGCTGAAATTCCCTTTCTCCCCTTACCCGGATCGGTTATGGCGAATGTCAGATACAGATCTGCCGCTCCGCCGTTTGTAATAAAGATTTTTGAACCGTTCAGAATATATGAACCGCCTTTTCGCACGGCCGTTGTTTTCAGGCTGCCCGCATCAGATCCGGATTGAGGCTCAGTAAGCGCAAAAGCCCCAATATATTCGCCCGCTGCCAGCTTCGGAATATACGTTTGTTTTTGGGCTTCTGTCCCAAAATGCAAAATCGGGATTGTCCCTACCGATGTGTGGACGGACAAAATGACGCCGACGGCCGCGCTGACTTTTGATATTTCATGAATCGCTAAAATGTAAGATGTTGTATCAGCACCCGCCCCGCCGTAAGCTTCCGGGACGGGAATGCCCATCAATCCCGCTTCGCCCATTTTTTTAATCAGCCGCTCCGGAAATTCATCTGTTGATTCCATGAGCTCAACCACCGGCGCGATTTCCTTGCGGGCAAAATCACGCACCATTTTTCTCATCATGATGTGCTCTTCTGTAAAATGCATGGCTGCCGTCTCCCCTCATGATCTTTACGTCATCTGCCGTACTCATAAAAACCGCGCCCGCTTTTTTTGCCGAGCCAGCCGGCGCTGACATATTTTCTGAGCAGAGGGCATGGGCGGTATTTCGAATCTCCGAGCCCCGCATAGAGAACCTCCATAATGGAAAGGCACGTATCCAGCCCGATGAAGTCAGCTAATGTTAAAGGACCCATCGGATGCCGCATGCCGAGCTTCATCACCTCATCAATCGCTTCCTTTGAAGCTGCTCCTTCGTAAAGGCAATAAACGGCTTCGTTAATCATCGGCATTAATATGCGATTAGATATAAAGCCCGGGAAGTCATTGACTTCGACAGGGGTTTTATTCATCCGGACAGCAAGCTTCTTTACTGTTTCCGCCGTTTCTTCCGATGTGGCGAGTCCTCTGATGACTTCGACAAGCTCCATGACAGGAACCGGATTCATAAAATGCATGCCGATTACTTTTTCAGGCCTTTTTGTTGCCGCGGCAAGCTCCGTAATGGGAAGAGAAGACGTATTGCTTGCCAATACGGCATGAGGGGGACAGATTTTATCTAGTGTGTCAAACAATTCTGCTTTTGCTTTTTTGTTTTCTGCAATGGCTTCAATTACAAAATCAGCATCTCCCGCTTCTGTGAGCTCTGCCGGGGAAATACGGCTGAAAACGGCATCTGTCTCCTGCTGTGTCTTCCGTCCTTTTGCCTGCTCTTTCTCCAGGTTTGTCTTTATGCGGTGAAGACCTTTTGTTACCGTTTCCGGCTCCCAATCGTATAACTTGACGGCAAACCCGGCTTCTGCAGCCGTCTGCGCGATGCCTGCTCCCATCTGACCGGCACCTGCGACCATGATTGTTTTCATCTTCATCCGGCGCTCCCTCCTTTGATCAGTACACCTCAAGCAGGACGGCATCTCCTTGAGCCGCTCCGCTGCATATAGCAGCTATGCCTAAACCTCCTCCGCGACGCTTTAATTCGTATATTAAACTCATGATGATTCTCGCTCCGCTTGCGCCGATCGGGTGGCCGAACGCAATCGCCCCTCCGTTTACATTCACTTTTTCCCGGCTGAACCCGGCTATTTTTTCACTCACGAGCACGACGGACGCAAATGCTTCATTTACTTCAAACAAATCAATATCGTCAACGGTCAGTCCGGTTTTTGTCAAGAGCCGGCTGATGGCCTCTCCCGGCGCGCTTGCCAGCTCGGACGCTTCCAGTCCGACTGACGCAAAGCCAAGTATCGCTGCGAGCGGCCTGACATGCTGCTTCGCGGCTTTTTCCTCTGACATCAGCACAAATGCTCCGGCCCCGTCATTTACACCGGGAGCGTTTCCGGCTGTAACCGTTCCGTCGGCTGTAAAAATTGGCTTGATCGCTGCAAGCTGCTCAAGGCTCGTATCAGGGCGCAGCCCCTCATCCGCTTCAACGGTATGCTGTTTGCCCTTTTTGCCGGTCCAGGTGACGGGGACAATTTCTTCACGCAATTTGCCCGCCTCGGCCGCCTCAGCCGCGCGTTTCTGACTCAAAAGAGCGTAATGATCCTGTTCATCCCGGGAAATGCCGTACTTTTTGGCCGCAGTGCTTCCGTGGACAGCCATATGCACCTGGTCGAACGCACAGGTCAGCCCGTCATGAACCATTAAATCCTGAAACACCCCGTCTCCCATCCTCACACCCCAGCGGCCGGCCGGAATGGCGTACGGAATATTGCTCATGCTTTCCATTCCGCCTGCAATCAGCACGTCCGCATCTTTCGCCCGGATCATTTGATCACAGATGGTAACGGCCCTGAGCCCCGATGCACAGACCTTATTAATGGTTTCAGCCGGAACGGACCACGGAAGCCCGGCATATCTTGCAGCCTGCCGTGCCGGTATCTGCCCGGCACCCGCCTGGACGACCATTCCCATCACCGCTCCTTCCGCTTCGCTTTCACTGATAGCGGCGCGCTTGATTGCTTCTTTTATGGCAATGCCGCCAAGCTCGGCTGCCTTTACCTCTTTTAATGCGCCGCCAAATTTTCCGAACGGCGTTCTTGCCGCACTGACGATAACCGTTTTTCCCACAATTTTGCCTCACTTTCAATAAGATAAAAGATAACGCTTACACAAAACGCCCTGTTACAATATATGAACCGGCTGACCGAGTTATGAGTGCACAGCCTTTTTCCCGCCCATAAAAAAAGAAGACTGTCTGAACAGTCTTCTCAGCTGCGGCATTCTTCTTTTATAGAAACAGCCAGCTTTGGATAATCGGTAAAAATTGCGTCTGCTCCCGCTTTCATCAGCTGCTTCATATCCTCAGGACGATTGACGGTGAACGGACGGAGCGCCGCTTGGTGTTTTGCAAGATGTTTGATCACTTCAGCGCTCACCGCCGGCGTACCGAGCTTCGGATGATAACCTGAAGCGGGAATGGCGGCAAGATACCGTTCAGGCCGGTACAGCACATCCATTGTCAGCACCGCCCGTTCAATTTCAGGCGCCAAGGCGTGGCAAACCGCGAGACTCTCATGATTAAATGAAGAAAAAATAACGCGCTTTTCCAGTCCGTAATATCTGACTTTTTTAATCACTTCTTCTTCCATTCCTTCGTAACGGAATACACTGTTTTTCAGCTCAATGTTTATCAGAAAATCAGCACGTTCCGCAAAACGCAGCACATCTGACAAAAGCGGAATTCTGACACCTTTAAAAGCATCTTTCCATTTTCCGGCGGCATCGGCGGTTCTGATTTTGTCATACGCCGTATCTTTCACAAATCCTTTCAAAGACGTCGTGCGGTCGAGGGTTTCATCGTGAATGACCACGATCCGGCCGTCTTTTGTCATCTGTACATCAAGTTCGATTCCGTCAGCCCCGTCCTCAATCGCTTTTTTGAATGCGGGCATCGTATTTTCAGGGCAGTCGCCCGACGCCCCCCGGTGGGCAAAAATATTCGTCATATGTGTCACCTCAGGTGTTTGTCATCGGTTTTCTCTATTATAATCGTTATGCACATAAGGAGGGTGCTATTTACACATATTTTATAATTACCGTCCGCTGTAATAGGTTTCGATTCCGTTTACAACGGCGTCCGCGGCGTGCTCTTGTCCGTTATCGCTTTTCAGCTTGTCCGCATCTTGAGGATTTGTGATAAAACCTAATTCAGCCAGCACACTCGGCATCTTTGAATATGTAATAACATAAAAAGGAGCTTCTTTTACGCCTCTGTCCCTCATCCCTAAAGACGTGACAAGCTGCTGCTGGATGTCGGAAGCAAGCCTTTCGCTGTCTGCTCCTTCATATGTCGAATTAAAATACGTTTCCGTGCCCGATGCCGTTGATACGGCTGAATTCGTATGGAGGCTGACGAATAAATCGGATTGGCTGGCGCTTGCTTTCGCCACCCGCTCGTCCAACCGTAAAAAAGTATCGTCAGTCCTTGAAGCAACAGGTTTTGCGCCTTCTGTCTCCAATTTGGCGATTACCTTGTTTGACACCGCTAAATTGATGTTTTTCTCAAGCAGTCCATTTCCGCCGGCCCCGCTGTCTTCTCCGCCATGTCCGGCATCGATATAAATGGTTTTCCCTTGCAAAGGTTCAGCTGCATAAGCAGACGGCGCAAGCAGAAGAAGAGCGGCACCGAAGGCAGCAGCGCTTTTTGTCAGTAAACCCACGTTTTTTTCCTCCCCGTTTTCACATATCTGTTTCTTTTTTCAGTTCCTCAAGCCGTAATTGTCCGTTGCTCTCTTTTTTATAGGTGATTTGCACCGCCGTATGTTCAGGCAGAGACTGACATTCAAACCGCTTAGCGAAAGGCACCTTCACCTCTTGCCTTTCTCCGTCAATTTCGACCGCGATCGTATCGTTTCCGGCCGTTTTTATAAATGTTCCTTCCTGAGTAAATGACGGCGCCGCATCAGCCTCCGCGGTATACTCGCAGCCTGATAACAGCCATGCGGTGAAGATCAGAAGTATGACAGACTTCACACAGATCACCTCACGTTTTCTCATTCGGCTTTATCTTTTAACAGAATGGCCGATTTGTAAAGGGAGCCTTCATTCCTCCAGCGCTTTTCCATATTTGGAATGAAGGCTATCTGACCTGCTGTTTACCTGAACTTAGAAAGAAAACAAGCTGATCAGTCTATGAAAAAGGTTCTGTCTGAAGGCTGAATATGCAGAATTTAACGGAAACGGACGACTTTCTGTTCATTTTGAAAAAATATCAGATCGGCAAAAAAAGAGAGCCGCGTCATGCGCTCTCCCGAATAGAAACATTCATATTTATTTTGAGCTTTTCATAAAATGAACGGGACAACTTAAAAGAGCAGCGTATTGGCGGCAATGATGAGAATAATCACTCCGCTCAGCACCGTGCTGAACTGTCCGACGTGAAAAGAACCGATGCGCAATGACGCGGCTTTTTTTCCAAGCGAGCAGCCGATCCATATGGTCAAAAAGCTTCCGACCGCCGCAGTGATGGAAATGGCAGCGGGAGAAAGCCCGATCAACCCCGCGCTTAATCCGTTGGTCAGCGCATTTGCGGATACGGCCACCCCGAGAACCATGGATTCCAATATACCGATTTCTCCCGAACCGTCGGCATCCGCTGCCTCCGGATTTTGCAGCAGACCGGCAAAACGGCCTTTTTTTTCTGACGCGCCAACACGCGCTGTTTTTCTCGGCACAGCCAGCAGAATGATGCGGATACCGATGACAGATAAAATAAACGCCGCCAGCAATACAGGAAGAAAGCCCGGTAAAACGGCTGAAATCCATTTGCCGAAATAAATTCCGATATAACTGAATACAAAACAGATAAAAGCGATCATCATATTTGACGCATGCGATATTTTGATTTTTCTGATGCCGTATGACATCCCCACTCCTAAATTATCAATGCTCGAGGACACTGCCAAACCTAAAATCAATAACCAAGCCATGTTCGTTTCTCTCCATTCTTTGATGTCTTTTCAACATGTTGTGCCGTTGAATCTACACTATCCTATTCAGCAGCACAGAAAAGGTACCTTTTCTGCAAAAATTATTGATTAATGATCATCATTCCGGCGGAAACGAGGTGACACCCTTGACAGAAAATAAAAATACGACACTGGGGCCCCTTTTAAAATCACTGCTTGATAAGCACTCGCTCTCTATGAGAAAACTCGGCGCCTTAACAAACATTGATACGGCCACCATCTCCCGGATTATAAACGGCAAGCAGAAGGCCAATTTAAAGCATCTTCAGGAATTTTCAAAACATCTCCGCACCCCGCTGGAGGAATTGCTTGAGGCGTCAGGCATAGACATCGGCCATGAAAAAGAAGCTGCGCCGCAAGACCCGATGCACGCGATTCAGGATATGCTGAATATGGCCGAGATGTTTGATCAGCCTTTTTCCCGGGAGCAAATTGAGCGCGAACTGACCAGATATGAACAATATGCCAAAACCCAGCAGGGCCATCGCCTGATTTGCGATGAGTTTCAAAAGAAAATGGACAATGAAGAAAGCGTCGGCCCTTTTATTGATCATTTGAAAAACATGCATCATCAGTATATGGATGAATCAACACCGGCTGAAGACCGCGCGATTCTCGGGAGCGCGCTGCTGTATTATATTTTAGCGACCGACGTCATTCCGGATTACATGTTTCCGATCGGCTACCTGGATGACGCCATCGCCGTTCAAATCGCTTTGAACCGGCTGAAAAAAAAGTAAAGGCGCTTAAAAAAGCGCCCTTTTTGTGTTGAAAAATATGAAACACCGCATTACGGTTTTGTCAAAACAGAGACAGCTGTCATATGATACATCAACCTAACAAAAAGGAGGGTGTCTTCTATGGACAGCAACACAGTTGTGGCAGTGTGCGCTCTGTTAAGTGTTGTGATTCAGATCGGAACGATATTCGCCGCAGGAAAGTGGAAAAAAGAATAAATAAAAACAAATTGACGGTTTTTTCGCACAAGCGTATGCTTATAAATAACCTTGTAAAAGATAAGAAAGAAGATATGTATATGAAAAAAATCATTCTCCTCTTCGCCGCCGCTGTCATATTCAGCTCGATCGGCCATCAAATTTCAGGAGGATATAAAGATCCTGAAAAGGAACGGAGAAAACCGTTTCATTCGTTTAAATGGTTCAGCCGGTCATAACCTCAGGAAGAAGAACAAGCAAAATAATTGCACACAATTAAAACATAAGCTAGAATACGGACGAGTTAAACTCCTAAGGAAGAAGGCGAAATGATGAAGCAAACTTATAAACCGCTGTTTGAACCTTTTACGTTCGAAAGCGGCGTCACTATACCAAACCGTATTTCAGTCGCACCGATGACACACTATTCATCAAATGATGACGGAACAATTTCCGACCGTGAATTAAGCTACATTACTCCCCGTTCAAAAGAAATGGGCATGGTCATTACGGCATGTGCAAACGTAACGCCGGACGGCAAAGCGTTTCCAGGCCAGCCCGGCATCTATGATGATTCTCACATTCCCGGCTTGAAAAAACTCGCTCAGGCGATCCAGTCTCAAGGAGCGAAAGCCGTTGTGCAGATTCACCACGGAGGATTGGAATGCCCTCCTGAACTCGTGCCAAACAACGACGTCGTCAGCCCGAGCGGCTCAGAAGAAGACGGGAGACAAACGTCCCGGGCTCTCACCGAACAAGAAATTGAGCACATCGTGAAAGCATTCGGCGAAGCGACACGCAGAGCGATTGAAGCCGGCTTTGACGGTGTTGAAATTCACGGGGCAAACGGGTACCTGATTCACCAATTTTATTCACCGAAAACAAACCGGCGCACAGACCGCTGGGGCGGAAGCGATGAAAAGCGCCTTGCGTTCCCGCTTGCAGTCGTTGACGCTGTCAAACAGGCAATTGATACACACGCTGAAAATCCATTCGTTCTCGGCTACCGCCTGTCACCGGAAGAGCCGGAAACACCGGGGCTTACAATGAAAGAAACATTCATGCTCGCCGACGCGCTTGCGGAAGAGAACTTGGATTATCTGCATATTTCACTGATGGATGTCAATTCCAAAGCTCGCCGCGGAGCGGATACTTCACGGACGCGGATGGATTTATTAAACGAACGCGTCGGCCATAAAGTGCCGCTGATGGCCGTCGGTTCCATCTATACCGCGGACGAAGCGCTTGCTGTATTAGAAAGCGGAATTCCGCTGGTGGCTCTGGGACGTGTCATTTTGATTAACCCCGAATGGGCGGTGCTGGTCAAAGAAGGCCGCGAACAGGAAATCGAAAAAGCCATTCAAGCATCTGAAATTGAGAAATACCGACTTCCTGAACCGTTATGGGAAATGATTCAGAATACAGGCGGCTGGGTGCCGTTTGAAAAGTAGACTAAAAAACTGCCGGATGTCCGGCAGTTTTTTTGATTCACAAGTTTTTACCGCTTTGTTTACTCCTATTTCTAACACACAGCGTACATATAGTAAATAGATTAATAGAAAGGAGACCGTATATGATGGCTGGTTTTCCTATTACGATTAACAGTCTTTCCGGAAACGGGGTTGTCAATGTCGGCGGTGCGTTTTCGATAAGTCCTTTAACCGTATCAAAAACCGTCTACGGCTCAGGTGGGGGAAATACGGGGATGGTCCTGCAAATGAATCAATCCAGCACATCTCAATCTTCAAGCTCACAATACTCTGATCAAAATGTAACGAAAACATTATGACATCCGTATTTCCCTCCCTTTTCGGCTGGCAGCAGCCGGATTCTTTTTGCCGTTTTGTTTAATCTTATTCCATATCACAGCGTACATATAGTTAGTAGACTGTGAGAGAAAGGAGAAAAAATAGAATGAGCGGTTGCCCGATTACGATAAACAACGTATCAGGAAACGGAGTTGTCAATGTTGGCGGCGCCATATCCATCAGTCCGCTGACTGCATCAAAAACCGTTTTCGGTGCCGGAGGGGGAAATATCGGCATTGTCATTCAAAACAATGCTGTAAGCCAGTCCAAAATGTTTGAACATCAATTTTCAGATCAGAATATTGTAAAGTCAATTTAAGGGCTGCCAAGCAGCCCTTTCAGCATAAATAAAGCAGGCACACTGATTTCCCGAAAACTTGATTTTAAACATCAGCGATCACCTTTCCATGTTTTGAATGATTTCAGTTAAAGATGAATAGAATGCAGATTGAAAGCATGGGTACTGAATCTCATTAAGGAAAGAAGGAATCGTGATGAAAAAACTTTGCCGGGAAGTTTGGATTGAAGTTGACCTTGATGCGATAAAAAAGAACGTACGGGCGATCCGCCGCCATATTCCGAATACGTCTAAAATTATGGCCGTCGTAAAAGCGAACGCTTATGGCCACGGCTCTGTGGAAGTAGCGCGGCAGGCACTGGAAAGCGGAGCGAGCGAGCTCGCTGTCGCCAGCGTCGAAGAGGGAATTGTGTTACGGAGAGCGGGAATTACGGCACCTATTCTTGTGCTCGGCTTCACAGCTCTCAGCTGTGTGAAAAAATCTGCCGTTTGGAACATAACATTATCAGCGTTTCAGGTCAGCTGGATCAAAAAAGCGAATCGGATATTGGAAAAAGAAGCAGATTCGAAACGGCTGTCCATTCATATCAATGTGGATACGGGAATGGGCCGGCTGGGTGTGCGTACGGAAGAAGATCTTTTAGCAGTGGTGAAAGCGCTCAAGTCGAGTACATATCTGTCATGGGATGGCATCTTTACACATTTTTCAACAGCGGATGAACCGGACACTGAGCTGACGATGCTGCAGCACGAAAAGTTTATCAGCTTTCTCCGCTTTTTAAAAAATCAAGACATTACGCTGCCTACCGTGCATATGTGCAATACAGCCGCCGCTATCGCATTCCCGGAATTCAGCGCCGACATGATCCGTTTAGGCATTGGGTTATATGGTTTATATCCGTCCGCCTCGATAAAGGAACTGAACCTCGTGGATCTCACACCCGCACTAAGTTTAAAGGCGCGTATCGCTTATGTGAAAGCCATGGTGACAGATCCCCGGACCGTCAGTTATGGCGCCACATATATCGCCGAACCGGGTGAAATCATCGCGACGATTCCGATCGGCTATGGTGACGGTTACTCCCGCGCCCTGTCCAACCGCGGGTTTATTCTTCACCGCGGTAGACGGGTGCCGGTGGCGGGGAGAGTGACAATGGATATGATCATGGTCAGTTTAGGTGAGAATGAGGGCAAACAAGGAGAAGAAGTCGTCATCTACGGTAAACAACAAGGAGCCGAGATTTCCGTTGATGAAATTGCCGAAATGCTCGGTACGATCAGCTACGAAGTCTTATCTGTGTTAAGCCGCCGCGTCCCCCGCTTTTATTTTAGAGACGGCAAAATCATTAAAATATCAGCTCCGGTATTATACGTGTAGACGGCATAGATCCCGCATTTATGTATAGAACAAGTACCGGCATGAATGATTTCCATTGTTTTCGCCAGCAAAATTTCAAAACGCCTTCTCTTCCGCGTTCATGCACGGAATAGAAGGCGCGAAAAAGACATCTAGCCAAAAGCTTGCGTTACGAAGCTTTATGCTCCAATCTCAGCTTGTCAGCAACCATCGCGATGAATTCCGAGTTGGTTGGCTTTGCTTTTGTCATGCTTACCGTATATCCGAACAGTGAAGAAATGGAATCGATATTTCCCCTGCTCCATGCGACTTCAATGGCGTGCCGGATGGCCCGTTCTACACGGCTTGCAGTCGTGTTGAATTTTTTGGCGATGTCGGGATAAAGGACTTTTGTGATGCTGCCGAGGAGTTCAATATCGTTATACACCATGGAAATGGCTTCACGCAAATAAAGATAGCCTTTGATATGGGCAGGCACACCGATCTCATGGATAATGCTTGTAATGCTGGCATCGAGATTTTTCCGCTTCGGCTCAGGCTGGTTGCGGATAATGCTGCTTTGCGCAGACGGCGCACGGTGTGTGACACTGCTGACATTTCCGCTTACCTGGCGAATATGGCCGACAAGGTTTTCCATATCAAACGGCTTCAGGATGAAATAGGACGCGCCTAAATCGACGGCTTTTTTCGTAACGTCTTCCTGACCGAATGCCGTCAGCATGATGACGTTCGGCTGCTTCTCGAGCTCTGATTCCCGCAGACGCTCCAAAACCGCAAGTCCGTCCAGATGCGGCATGATAATGTCTAAAACGAGCACATCTGGATTCTTATCTTTAAACAAAGAAAGACATTCCTGTCCGTTATAAGCAACGCCGATCACTTCCATATCATCCTGTCCCTCTATATATTCACTCAACAGGCTTACAAGCTCTCGATTATCATCAGCAACACAAACTTTAATTTTCTCCACGTTTCTTCCTCCCCCAATGTATTAACAGGACGCAACCCATTTGACTGCTACATGTTACATTCGACAAAACCACTACTTCCCCTTTTAAAAAATCCATATTTACCAATAATAGTGGTATATCTTTGTTTTTCTAGCATTTTCTAGGTTTTTCGACTAAAAATTAAGTTTGACAAATCAGGAAACGTGAATTTGTCGAAAAATCTTCATGTCTTATTTTACATGAATCCAGGAAAGAAGTGAAGAACGCATCACATAAAAAAACTGCCGGATCATCCGGCAGTCAGCTTGCTTTGTCTTTTCCGTAAACATCAACACCCGCTTCAGACAGCATCCATTCGATATGAACGCCGTAGCCGCTTGTCGGATCATTGACAAATACGTGGGTTACGGCTCCGACGACCTTTCCGTTCTGGATGATCGGGCTTCCGCTCATCCCCTGAACGATTCCGCCGGTTCTTTTCAGCAGTTTCGGATCTGTCACTTTCAATACCATTCCCTTTGTCGCCGGGAATTTTTGCGGCGTGGTGCTGACGATTTCAATATCAAATTTCTCTACTTTATCGTTTTCGATAACCGTCAGCATTTGCGCAGGTCCTTTTTTTACTTCATTTGACAAAGCAATCGGAAGCGCTTTGTCGGAAATGTTGTTTTTAATCGGCTGATGCAGTGTCCCGAAGATGCCGAACGGGCTGTTGCGGTTAATATCGCCGATCGTTTTCCGTTCTGACGAAAACCTTGCCAGTTTTTCGCCGGGATTGCCGCCTTTTCCTTTTTCAATTGATGTTACAGTTGAACGGACGATTTCTCCGTCTTCTACGACAATCGGTTTTTTTGTATCCATATCAGAGATGACGTGGCCCAATGCGCCGTATTTTTTTGTTTTCGGTTCAAAAAATGTCATGGTGCCGATGCCGGCTGCCGAATCGCGGATATAAAGGCCGATTCGATATTTCCCCTCGGCTTCGTCCTTTGTCGGAATCAGCTTTGTTTTGATTTTTTGCTTATCGCGTTTCACCAATAAATCCAAAGATTCACCGGTTTTGCCCGCTTTTTGAATAAACGGGGCGATGTCGCTCATTTTTTCAATTTTATGTCCGTTCATTTTAATAATGATGTCGCCAGATTCAATTCCCGCTTGTTCTCCCGGAGACTTTTTCCCATCCTTTGTCATCACTTGGTGAAAACCGACCACCAAAACACCGACTGAATGCAGTTTTACACCGATGGACTGTCCGCCCGGAATGACCTTCAATTCTGGAAGGACACGCACTTTTGTTTTTTTAATGGGAAATCCGGCAAGATCATATACTACTTCTGACCGGCCTTGTGTTTGCCCTGTTATGTTTGCATGGCCGTGCTCTTCTTTCAGCGTAAAGGCTTCTGATAATTCGCCCTTTTCAGCGCTTATTGATGCATTAACCGGAACGGCCTGTGTCTGGTTTTCAAAGACGCTCATTTCTGATGGTATCAGTAAATATTCTTTAAATGGCTTAAAAAAGCCTACACTTAGTAAAGAAACAAGGAGAATTACACCTATTGCTTTCCTCATGTTATCGTGCATTCATTCCTTCACTCTCCTCGCTCCTATCCCACACCACTTTCTTTTTCTGCTACATCTATACTTTTGCCTTCCTGCGCTTGATTTATAACCGGCATACGAAGAAAAACATTGGATACACTGTTAGAGAAATGGAACAAAAAAATAAGCTGCCTGTATCAGCAGCTTATCCTGTCGTTTTTACCTGTCCGGCCTGTTTTAAAAGCTCTTGTGCATGCCGTTTTGTCAGATCGGTCACTTCGACGCCCGCAATCATGCGGCCGATTTCCGCTACCTTGTCCTGTTTAGAAAGCGGCGTGACATGCGTTGTCGTCCGGCCGTCTTTGAATTCTTTTGCGATCAGAAGGTGCGTATCCGCCATAGCGGCAACCTGCGGCAGGTGTGTAATGCAGAGCACCTGTGAACCGGTCGATACTTTATGGATTTTTTCCGCGATGGCTTGGGCAACCCGCCCGCTTACACCGGTGTCCACTTCGTCAAAGATGATGGAGGTGACATCCTGCTGGGAAGAAAAAATACTTTTCATCGCCAGCATCACCCTTGAAAGCTCGCCTCCGGAAGCGACCTTTGACAGCGGTTTTAAAGGCTCACCGGTGTTTGTTGAAATTAAAAACTTCACAAGGTCAATCCCCTTTTGGGTAAGCTGCACGGGCTGCCCGTCAACAACCGGTGCTTCACTGGCTGACGGATCGGTTTTCACGAGAAATTCCGTATCAAACGTTGATTTGCCCATATACAGACTTTTTAATTCCTGATGAATCGCTTCCGCCAGTTTCTTAGCCCATGCTTTTCTGATTTTTGATAAATTCGCGGCTTCTACGGCCACATCTTTGCCGACCGACTCCAGTTCCTTCTTCAGCGCTTCAAGGTGGCTGTCGCGGTTCTCGATTTGATCGATTTCCTCTTCTATTTTGGAGCCGTATTCCAAAATGTCTTCTACCGTCGCTCCGTATTTGCGCTTCAGCTGTTTGATCTCATTTAAACGGGTTTCAATAAAATTCAGCCGTTCCGGGTCATATTCCAGATCATCTAACAGATTGCGCATCTGAAAGGTTGCATCCTCCAACAGATAATAGGAACTTGACACACTTTCTGACAGCTTTTGCAGCGGTTCATTGATATCCGAAATATCTTCAAGCTGGGCAGAGGCCATTCCGACCCAGTCAAGCCCCCCCTGTTCGCTGCGGAGCGCATTATAGGCGTTTTGCAATGATTCATAAATTTTTTCAAAGTTGGATATCTGCTTCCGCTCTTCCTGAAGAAGCTCGTCTTCATTCAATTCAAGCTTCGCCGACTCGATTTCTTCAAGCTGAAATTGAATCAGGTCTAGCCGATGCGCCATTTCCTGCTCGCTTTCTGACAGCTTCTTCACTTTTTTGAGCAGCTTCATATAACGCTCATAGCCTTCATGGTAAGCCTGAAGCGCGGATTCGGCCTCAGCGCCCGCAAACCTGTCCAACAGCTCTAAGTGTTTATCGTCCTCCATTAACAGCTGGTTATCATGCTGTCCGTGAATATCTAATAAAAGTCTGCCGATTTCCCTCAAAGCCGCAATCGTCACTAATTTTCCGTTGACACGGCAGACGCTTTTTCCTCCGGCATTAATGTCCCTTCTCATGACAATCATGTCGTCAGATGCGTCTATTCCCTGCTCACGGCATACTTCAAAAACGGGATGACCGCTGTCCAATAGAAACAGTCCTTCAAGCTCGGCCTTTGTTTCACCGTAACGGACAAATTCAGACGAGCCGCGGCCGCCGACTAATAGGGAAACGGCGTCTATAATAATTGACTTGCCGGCCCCTGTTTCTCCCGTCAGGACGGTGAGCCCCCGCTCAAACGAAATCGTCAGTTCCTCTATAATGGCAAAGTTTTTTATTGATAGTTCAGCTAACAAACAGCATTCCACCTTTTATCTGATAATTACGCTACAGCAGCTCCAAAAGACGGCTTTGAACGCCCTCCGTATCTTCAGGCGTCCTGCAGATGATTAAGATCGTGTCATCTCCGCAAATCGTGCCCATGATTTCTTCCCATTCGAGATTATCCATCAGAGCGCCGATTGCCTGAGCATTCCCCGGCATCGTTTTTAATACGATCATATGGCTTGCTGAGTCAATTTTTACGAACGCATCCATTAATGAACGCTTCAGTTTTGACAGCGGATTGAACCGCTGATCCGCCGGCAGGCTGTATTTGTAGGAGCCGTTGTTTGTCGGCACCTTTACGAGATGCAGCTCTTTAATGTCTCTGGAGACAGTCGCCTGAGTTACCTTATATCCTTCTTCTCTCAGCATGTCAACTAAGTCATCCTGCGTTTCAATCTCATGGCTTGTAATAAGCTCTCTGATTTTTATATGCCTTTGGCCTTTTGTCATGTAAGCACCTCTGTTTTCAAGCTGTTCTTGTCATTATGTTAACCGCTTCTTGATAAAAAGTACATGATGGCAGAAAAAAGGAATAATAGCCCCCTATTATTCCGGTACATCTGTCTTTTTGGCTTTTAATGTCTCATGTGCTTCGCGGACGGTACGGAGAATGTCTTCTTCCGGCAGTTCAGCGCCGTTTCCGTCTTCTCCGCCCCATTCCAAATGAAGCAGAAACTCAATATTACCGTCTCCCCCTGTAATCGGTGAGAAGGACAGTCCTTTCACTGTATATCCTTCAGAAGCGGCAAATTGATTCATGCGGCGGAGAACGTCAGTATGAACGCCGGGATCTCTGACAATGCCTTTTTTTCCGACGGATTCCCGTCCGGCTTCAAATTGCGGCTTTACCAGTGCGATACAATCGCTCCCCGGTACAAGCAGCGTTTTTAAAACCGGGAGAATGAGGCGGAGTGAGATGAAAGAAACATCGATTGTCGCAAATTCCGGCAAACCCTCTGTGAAATCGGAAGGCTCGGAATAGCGGAAATTCGTCCGTTCCATGACGACGACCCTCTCGTCCTGTCTGAGCTTCCAGGCAAGCTGATTATAGCCGACATCCACTGCGTAGGACCGCTCGGCTCCGTTTTGGAGGGCGCAATCCGTGAATCCCCCTGTAGACGAGCCGATGTCAATCATCGTTTTGCCTTTTACCGAGACGGGAAACACTTCCAGGGCTTTTTCAAGCTTTAATCCGCCTCTGCTGACGTATTTAAGAGGGTTTCCTTTTACCGTTAACGGAAGATCCCGGGCGATTTTTTCACCCGGTTTGTCCAATCGGTTTTCATTTGAGTATACGATGCCCGCCATAATGGCGCGTTTCGCTTTTTCCCGCGTTTCCGCAAGGCCTTTTTCTACAAGAAGTACATCTAATCGTTCTTTTTTTGCTGTCATGATCCAATTCCTTTATGTGTCTTCGGCGGCATCAGCAGTTTGATCCGGTTCATAACCTCAGCCTTCGTGAGACCGATTTCTTCAAGCAGGGCGGTTACGCTGCCGTGTTCAATAAACCGGTCTGGGATGCCCATTCTGTCAATCGGTGTATGATACATGCCGAGGTCATGAGCGTATTCAAGAATCGTGCTGCCGAATCCGCCTTCAAGCACGGCTTCTTCTATCGTTAAAATCGGCAGACCTTCATTAAGAATGGCCTTCATCATTTGTTTATCAATCGGTTTTATAAACCGCGCATTCACGACACGCACGGACAGGCCTTCTTTTTGCAGTTCTTCAGCCGCTTCCAGCGCCATTTCAATGGTCGTACCGAATGTTAAAATGACCGCGTCTTTTCCGGGACGGAGCACTTCCCATGTTCCGATCGGAATGGTTTTCAGCTCTTTATCCATCTTTACGCCGAGCCCGTTTCCGCGCGGGAAGCGCATCGCGATCGGACCCTCCTCATAATTAAGGGCTGTATTGACCATATGGCGGCCTTCATTTTCATCCTTCGGCATCATTAAAACGAGGTTTGGTATATGCCGCAAAAAGGCGATGTCAAAGACGCCTTGATGCGTCTCCCCGTCGGCGCCGACCAAACCGGCGCGGTCAATGCCGATAAATACATTCGCGTTTTGGCGGCAGATGTCATGGACGACCTGATCGTACGCCCGCTGCAAAAAGGTCGAATAAATCGCAAGAAACGGCTTCATGCCTTGGAGCGCCATTCCAGCCGCCATCGTCGCCGCATGCTGTTCTGCGATTCCGACATCAAACATGCGTTCAGGGAATTCTTTCGCAAACCCTTCCAGTTTGGAGCCGACCGGCATGGCCGGTGTAATGGCGACAATTCTGTCATCCTCGCGCGCCAGCTCCTGCACGGTGCCGCTGACAAGTCCGCTCCATGAAGGCGCCGCGGCTTTCGGCTTGACGAAATCACCCGTATTGATTTTATAAGGACCCGTTCCGTGCCATGTGCCGATTGTGTCGGTCTCAGCCGGTTTATAGCCTTTGCCCTTTTTCGTAATGACATGTAAAAGGACAGGGCCTTTCGTTTTTTTGGCGTATTGCAGGTTTTCAAACAGTTCGTGGTAGGAATGACCGTCAACCGGGCCTAAATACGTAAAGCCCAGCTCTTCAAAAAACATGCCTGACACAAGCATATATTTCAAACTGTCTTTTATCCGTTCAGCTGTGGCGGCCAATTTTCCGCCGACGGCCGGGATGCGCTTAAATAAATATTCAAGCTCGTCTTTTACCCATTGATATTTGCCGGCCGTGCGAAGCCGTCCCAGCATAGAATGAATCGCCCCGACATTCGGCGCAATGCTCATCTCATTATCATTCAGGATGACGATCATGTCTTTCTTCTCATCACCGATATGGTTCAGCGCTTCAAGCGCCATTCCTCCGGTTAAAGCGCCGTCTCCGATAATCGGGATGATATATTCTTTCGATCCTTTAATATCACGGGCGGCAGCCATTCCCATCGCGCCTGAGAGCGAGGTTGAGCTGTGGCCTGTTTCCCATACGTCATGTTCGCTTTCGCTGCGTTTCGGGAAACCGCAAAGCCCTTTATATTGGCGCAAGGTTTCAAACTCCTTGCCGCGCCCGGTTAACAGTTTATGAACATAGGACTGATGTCCGACATCCCATAAAAATTTATCTTTCGGACTGTCAAATTCTTTGTGAAGCGCAATTGTCAGCTCGACAACCCCGAGGTTCGGTCCGATATGGCCGCCAGAGGCAGACAGCGATGTGATGAGGAAATTGCGGATCTCCTCACTCAGCTCTTCCAGCTGTTCAATTGACATCTTTTTAAGAAATGACGGGTCCTGTATTGATAAAAGATCCAAAGCGGATCAACTCACTTTCAGCATGAATTTCTGCAAATTAAACAGTGTCTTTTTGAAAAAAGAAAAAGACTCCCTTTGTATTTTCATCGAAACTGCTTACATTTTACCATAGGAGCGGCAGCCCCTTCAAATCAGGACCGTTTTTAATGATCTCTCGCCGCGATTAAATCACAGAGGTCATGCAGCAATTCTTTCTGAAGAGAAAGGCCGCTGATGATCTGTTTCGCCTCGCTGATATGATACGCAAGCTTTTCTTTCGCGCCTTCAAGCGTTAAAAGCGACGGATACGTTGACTTTTCATTCGACGTGTCTGAGCCGACCGGTTTGCCGATCCTCTCCTCATGCCCTTCAATATCAAGGATGTCGTCTCTGATTTGGAATCCGATGCCGATATGGCTGCTGAACAGACGGAGCTTTTCGACTTCATCCTCCGGCGCATCTGCCAAAATGGCGCCCGCCGTCACTGAAAAACCTAGGAGCTTGGCCGTTTTCCGCTCGTGGATGGATTCCAGCTCCTCAAGCGTTATCCGCTTTTGTTCCGCTTCCATGTCGGCAGCCTGTCCGCCGACCATTCCTTCCGTTCCCGCTGCGCTGATCAGCTCATCGACGAGACGGAGCCGTTTTTCTGCTGAAACCGCCTCAGACACATGAGATGTGATCAATTTAAAGCTTTCTGTCAGAAGCCCGTCTCCGGCCAATACGGCTGCCGCTTCTCCGAAGACTTTATGGTTTGTGGGCTTTCCCCGGCGCAGATCATCATCGTCCATGCAAGGCAGATCATCATGGATTAAAGAATACGTATGAATCATTTCGACAGCGCATCCGACCGGAATCCCGTCTTTTTCATCTTTTCCGTAAGCATTCAGAACGGCTAAGACGACGAGAGGGCGCAGCCTCTTTCCGCCCGCTTCCAAAGAATACAGCATAGATTTTTTGAGGGTTTCCGGCATCGCAAGCCGTTCTGTATACAAAGAAAGCTGCTGTTCAATCAGTTGTTTGCGCGATGCTAAAAATGCGTCCAGTTTATTTGTCACCTTCGTCTTCCTCCTGAACGCTGAAAGGTGCAAGTTCGCCGTTATCTTTTAAAATAAAGTCCATTTGCTTTTCGACATGCTGAAGCTTTTCATGGCACATTTTTGAAAGGGCCATCCCTTCCTGAAAATAATTAATCGCCTGCTCCAGCGGCACATCTCCTTCTTCAAGCTTTGCCACAATGCCTTCAAGGCCTTTCATCGCCTCTTCAAATGTCAGCTCTTCACTTTTTTTGGTTTCTGTCATTATCGTTCGCCTCTCTTTTGCAATACTTCACACGTCAGAACGCCGTCTGTCATCTTTACTTCAAGCGTATCATTTTGTTCCACTTGATCAACGCTTTTGATCAGCTCTTTGTCTTTATAGGCCAGGCTGTATCCTCTCTCCATCACCTGAAGGGGACTTAATGCATTCAGTTTACCAAGAACCGTCTGAAACTGCGAATGAAGCTGCTTCAGCTGGACATTCATGCTTCGGGCGAGCTGATTTGAGCGCTCCTCGTACCGTTTTTTCGCCTGTTTCAGCTGGGTTTCAGGGTGGAGCGCCGTTAATCTGTACGTATTCCGCTCCAGCTGCCTTTGTTTCCTGTCCGTAAGCCCTGTGATCTGTGATTGGAACTGCTGATACAAAAGGTCAAACTGCTGTTCTTTTTGGGTATACAATCGTTTCGGAAAACGGAACGCGTAGGATGACTGGAGCGATTGAACCCGTTCTTTTTTCTTGCTGATATGCTGCTGCATCGCTCTTGTCAGGCGGACTTCCGCCGTTTTTGTCCGTTCCATTAAGTCCGTCGTGTGGGGAACGGCAATTTCTGCCGCTCCTGTCGGGGTTGCCGCCCGGATATCCGCGACGAAATCACTGATTGTAAAATCTGTTTCATGTCCGACGGCTGATATAATCGGAATGGCGGAAGCAAAAATCGCCCGGGCCACGATTTCTTCGTTAAATGCCCACAATTCTTCGATCGAGCCCCCTCCCCTTCCGACGATCAGGACGTCACACATTTTTTGTGCATTGGCTTCTTCAATGCGCTTCACAATCGATCTGCTGGCATTTTCACCTTGAACGAGCGCGGGAAGCACAATGACTTTCACAAGGGGGTATCTTCTTTTGAGTGTGGTAATGACGTCTCTGACGGCTGCTCCCGTCGGTGACGTGACGACCCCGATCGTGGCCGGAAAAGCGGGGATGGCCTGCTTATGCCGGTCATCAAACAACCCTTCGCCGGCAAGTTTTTTCTTTAATTCTTCATAGGCTAAGTAGAGCGCCCCCACACCGTCCGGCTGCATTTCTTTCGCGTACAGCTGATAGCTTCCGCTCGGTTCATAGACGGAGATGCCGCCTCTTACGATGACCTTCATTCCGTCTTCTGGCTTAAACGCAAGCCTCGAACTTTGCCTCTGAAACATGACGGCCTGCATGCGGGCATGCTCATCTTTTAATGTAAAATAGATGTGGCCTCTCGTATGAATTTTAACATTGGAGAGCTCACCCTTAATCCAAATGTCTTCAAGATGAGGGTCCACATCGAATTTTCGTTTAATGTATTTGGTCAGCGCGGAAACCGTGACATATGCCGCTTCACTCACATCCTGCACTCCTTTCATAAAGGCTTTTTGCCCTAAACTAAGAAAACCCGCTCTGGCTGAAAGGAGCCTTAAGAAGCGGGTATCGTGCTCATTGTCACACTTTTTGTGACTGTCTCCGGTTATCTATGATAACGTACGTCTGGCAGATTTAACAGTATTATGCGCAAGCATTGTGATGGTCATCGGACCTACTCCGCCCGGCACCGGCGTAATGAAAGATGCTTTTTCTTTCGCTTCATCAAACTGAACGTCTCCGCAGAGTTTTCCGCTTTCGAGACGGTTGACGCCGACATCAATGACAATGGCTCCCTCTTTGATTTGATCAGCTTTGATGAAGTTCGCTTTACCGACCGCTACCACAAGAATATCTGCTTTTTTCGTATGCTCAGACATATTTTTCGTGCGGGAATGGCAATATGTGACGGTCGCGTTTTCGTTCAGCAGCAGCTGGCCGACCGGTTTACCGACAATATTGCTTCGTCCGACTACAACAACTTCTTTGCCGGAAAGATCTACGTTCGTCTTTTTCAATAACTCGACAATTCCGTGCGGCGTGCATGGAAGAAATGTATCTTCGCCAAGCAGCATTTTCCCGACGTTGAGAGGGTGGAAACCGTCAACATCCTTATCAGGGGAGATCCGCTCGATTACGGCTTTTTCAGAAATATGATCCGGGAGCGGCAGCTGGACGAGAATGCCGTGGAATTCCGGATTTTGATTATACTGATCAATCACTGTTAAAAGCTCCGCCTCGGTTAAGCTTGAGTCAAAGCGGTCAAGCTTAAATTTCATTCCCATTGTTTCAGCGGCTTTTTTCTTGCCTGTCACATATGAAACAGAAGCGGGATCGTCTCCGATTAAAATGACCGCCAATCCAGGCACTACGCCTTGTGCTTTCAGCTCTTCTACTTCTTTTGCCAATTGTTCGCGTTTTTCTTTAGCCGTTTCTTTTCCGTCGATGATTGTTGCAGTCATTTTCTTTCCTCCTATGATTCGATATCAGTTTTAATGTTAGAAAGAACCCCGTTTACGAATTTTGCAGCTTTATCGTCGCCGAACCGTTTTGCCAGCTCGATTGCTTCGTTTAATGACACGTTAGCAGGAATGTCGTCAGAATAAACCATTTCATACACCGCCAGACGCAGGATCGCGCGGTCTACGTTTGCAATCCGGTCAAGCTTCCAATTGACGAGATGGCCGGAAATCATTTCATCAAGCTGAACCTGATGTTCGATCACTCCGTACACCAGCTGTTCAAAGAAGGCATCTGTTTTTTCACCATCAAGCGCGTGCTCAATGGCATCGTTCGGTGCAATATCGCTGACATCAATCTGAAAAAGTGCCTGCAAAGCTTTTTCTCTAGCTGTTCTTCTTTTCATTTTCTTTCTCCTTCAGATCCGCTTTATCCGCTTGTCGTTAAGCTTAAAGAGATCATAACATATTTTTTTCTCAATCGCATGTCGAAATTTAGGTTTTTTCACCCTAATGCCGAATATTTTCACAAACCGTATTAATTTCATTCGGATTTCACAGCATGAAGAAACTCGGCTGCCGTTTGTAAGCCGGCTTTCTTCATGCCTGAAATGACGGGAAACGTATAAAAAACCAAAGGGCTGCCCATCCCCTTGGTTTTTATACGCTCATTACATTTCTTCGTCGATTTCGACTTCTTGGGCTTTCGTGTCAAATTGAATGCCGACGATATGAATATTGATTTCATTAATGGTCAGAGACGTCATGTTTAATAAGGTTTGGCGGATATTCTCCTGAACGCTTGCCGCCACTTTCGGGATCGAGATCCCGAATTGAACGACGCAATAGACGTCGATGGTAATCCCGTCATCGGCTAAATCGACCTTTACGCCTTTGCCGTGATTGATTTTGCCGAAGCGTTCTACGACGCCCGTGGCGAAATTGCCGCGCATTTCAGCAACTCCTTCAACTTCGGAAGCGGCGATGCCGGCAATGACTTCAATGACCTCAGGAGCAATTTCAACCTTGCCTAAATGAGCCTCATCATGATCCATTTTAAGCACACTGTTGTCTTCCATTCAATTCACCTCCCGCAAAAATTATGAGCCCATTACATCATATGTTTCTAAAAACTTTGTATTAAACTCTCCGCTGACAAATGTTTCGTGTTCAAGCAGTTTCAAATGGAACGGAATCGTCGTTTCAATACCTTCAATCACGAATTCGCTCAGCGCGCGTTTCATCCGTGCGACTGCCTCATCACGCGTTGTTCCGTATGTGATGACTTTAGCAATCATACTGTCGTAGTACGGCGGGATCGAGTAGCCGGGATATGCGGCTGAATCCACGCGTACGCCGAGTCCGCCCGGCGGCAGGTACATGTTAATTTTACCGGGTGAAGGCATGAAGTTTTTCGCAGGATTTTCAGCGTTGATGCGGCATTCAATCGCCCAGCCGTTAAATTCAACGTCTTCCTGTCTGAGCGAAAGCTCCTGTCCGGATGCCACTTTGATCTGTTCTTTGATCAGATCCGTTCCCGTCACCATTTCTGTGACAGGGTGCTCTACTTGAATACGCGTGTTCATCTCCATGAAGTAGTAGCGCTGTTCTCTGTAGTCATAGATGAATTCTACTGTGCCGGCTCCCGTGTAACCGACGGCCTTCGCTGCTTTTACCGCTGCTTCACCCATCTGCTCCCTGATTTCAGAATCAAGCGCAGGTGACGGTGACTCTTCAAGAAGTTTTTGCAGACGTCTTTGGATAGAACAGTCACGCTCTCCGAGATGGATCGTGTTTCCGTAATTATCCGCAAGCACCTGAATTTCAACATGGCGGAAATCTTCTATGTACTTCTCGATGTACACACCCGGATTTCCGAATGCCGTAGCGGCTTCCTGCTGGGTAATCTCAATGCCTTTGATCAGTTCTTCTTCTGTGCGTGCGACCCGGATGCCTTTTCCGCCTCCGCCCGCAGTGGCTTTTATAATGACAGGATACCCAATTTCACCTGCAAGCGAAACCGCTTCTTCCGTATTTTTTATGATTCCTTTTGAACCGGGCACAATCGGCACGCCCGCCAGCTGCATCGTGTCGCGGGCGATATCTTTTGTTCCCATTTTTGAAATGGCGTCAGCCGTAGGGCCGACAAACGTTACGTTTAATTCCTCGCACAGCTCGGCAAAGTCGGCGTTTTCAGCTAAAAACCCGTATCCCGGATGAATCGCATCCGTGCCGGTCAGCTTTGCGACGCTGACGATGTTCGTTACATTTAAATAGCTTTCTTTTGATGTTTTCGGCCCGATACAAAAAGCCTCATCGGCCATTTGGACATGCAGGGCGTCTTTATCTGCCTCAGAATAAACGGCTACAGTTTCAATGCCCAGCTCTTTGCAGGCCCGGATAATTCTGACGGCGATTTCTCCTCGGTTGGCGATCAATAGCTTTTTAATCATAATAGCAGGTCTCCTTACTCAGCTTTTACAAGAAATAGAGGTTGTCCGTATTCGACCAGCTGGCCGTTTTCAACTAACACTTCAACGATTTCTCCTTTTACTTCGGCTTCAATCTCGTTAAAGAGTTTCATTGCTTCTACGATACAAACAACTGTATTTTCGCTCACTTTTGAACCTTGGTTTACGTAAGGGCCGGCTTCCGGCGATGAAGAAGCATAAAACGTTCCGACCATCGGAGACGTAATTTTGTGCAGGTTTTCGTCTTGTTTCGGCGCTTCCTGAGCAGGAGCGGCTTCACTCGCTTCCGGTTTTGCAGCCTGCGGAGCAGGTGCGTAAGCGGCGGGAACGGCTTGGGCTTGTCCCGTTACATTCACTGCCGGCGCTTCATTTTTTTTCAGTTTGAGGCTTACGCCTTCAATTTCGTAAACAAATTCGTCGATGGAAGATTCATCGATTCTTTTTATCAGTTCATGAATTTCGTTGATTTTTAACATCAGTTTCCACTCCTATGTATAAAAAATAGAAATTTATGGGTTGCTACTAAAAGTACATACTATGTTTATCTTACAGGAGCGCTTGTGTAAATTCAACACTGATCTAAAATGACATCAGAAAAGCCCGCAGCGGGTGCGGGCGGTTCAGGTCTCTTATTTTGTCGGTTCAAACGTGACGGCGACGTCTTTCATCGTCTTGATTTCTTTTTCCACCAGGTCAATGATAGCGGAAGCTTTTGCGTTTGAATGTTTGTCAGACATGACGGTAATGTTGATTTTGTCTCCTTCAGCATCCACGAGCGCATCTTTGTAGCCTTGTGTTTTAATCAGCGTTTCCAGCTGTTTTTCCGTCCCTTCAGCATTGCTCAGCGCCGTCATTTTATCGTAGGCTTCGCTTTTTTCCTTTGCGGTCGCATCATCGCTTGAAACAATGCTGTTTAACTGTTCCCTTTCTTTGCTTCTCGCGTCTTCAAGCTCCATGCGGTATGCGGTAAATAAGTTTTCATCAGCTGTTTCTGTGGCGACCGATCCGTCTTTGTCCGATGCTTCGGCTGATGTTTCTTTATCCTCTTTTGTGCCTTTAGAATCTTTCGTTCCTTTTGTGCCGTCTTCTTTTTCCGTTCCGTTTCCGCTCTTATCTTTCGTTTCAGGAGCCGGCGTTTTTTCAGTGGCGACTTCTCCGCTGCTTTTTTCGCTTTTCATCTGCACGGCATTTTTGCTTTCCGGCGACATAATATAATAAACACTTAATACCACGACGAGACTGAGCATTGTTAAAAGCCAAACCGTTTGTTTTTTCAGCATGATTTATGAATCCTCCTTGATTTTTTTAGGGGCAACCGCTACACGATAGCTCGGAACATCGAGCACCCTTGTGACGGCATCAATGATGGTTTTTTTTATTTGAACGTTGTCCACTCCCTGAGCGACAACGAGTACACCGCGGATATCGGGCTTTTTCGTCTGGACGACGACCGGGGTTTCCTGGTCCCCGTTTCGAATCATGACAATTTGTTCTTCAGAGGTTTGATCGGTTACGCTTCTTTTGCCGCCTTCTTTATCGGTTTCTTCAGTGGTGGTGTCTTTTTTCGTTTTATTTTTCTCAAACACTTTCAGAGATGTTGCGTCTACGTTTACGACAATTGAGACATCCTCCACGCCGATAATCGTTTCAAGGATTTCTTTCAGCTGGTTTTCATAGTCTCTTTCGTAATCATCGATTGTGGTTTTTGCGCTGCCGTCTTTCGATGCCTTAAAAACGGGTGCGCTTTTTTGCCCGCTTTTGTCTTCCGTTCGGCCGGACATGACGGTCTGCGCCGTTTGGTCCTTCTCGGTTTTCTCCGGTGAAGAGAACAGCTGGCTGACCAGCATAAAAGATACCCCGAGCACAAACACGAACAGAAAGTAATGATATTTTGTCAGTTTTGGTTTTTCTCCGTCTTTCGCCTGTCCGATCATCAGCTGTTTTTTGAGTATGGTCCATAGTCCGTTTTTATTCATGGCCGTTTTTCTCCCCGCCTTCCATATAAACCGTAATTTTCTCACTGCCGATTTCCCATATATCCGCAAGTTTTTCTTTGATGTCTGCGGCCTCTTTTTTGTCGGCTGCGCCTTCCGGTTCGTATTTGCGGTCTGTGCGGATGTCGATCGGTGCGACGGTTTGCACGGTTTTTTCAGAAGATGGGGCCATATACACGCTGATCGTTTTTACATCTTCTTCTGAACGAACCTGTTCTTCCGCTGTAAGGCGGATGTCGTCTATTTTGTATTCGTCATGACTGAACATCTCCTCCGCTTTCTTTTTTAGTTGGACAGCCATTTCTTCTAAAACATATGCGCGGTTTGATGCTTGTATTTCTTTTTTTTCTGATTTAATTTGATTTTTTATATCAGCGGATTGAGATTGCTCTTGTTTTGTCAAATAATCGAAGATGATTTCCGGGTCTGTTTTGAAAAGTTTGAATATCGGGTTGAGCATGACAATGATTAACAGCAGGCTGACAACCATCTTTGCGTATTTTTGCATACTGGAGCTGGGCAGCAGCATGTCGATGACGATGGCGAATAAGATAAATAAAATAATGCTTGTCAGCCATTCTGTTAAAAAGCTCATATCCAATGGGCCTCCTTTATTTCATCATCATGGTGAGGTTGCCTGCTGTAATAATGACTGTGATGCTGAGGAAAAACATGAGAGAGACGATGGCGAGCGCCGCGAAAATATACAGTACGCTTCTGCTGATGACGCCGAGGCACGTAATGACGGGCCCGCCTCCGAGCGGCTGCAGAATAGCGGCCGCAAGCTTATAAATAAAAGCGAGCGAGAGCACTTTGATCGCCGGAAACGCGGAGATGCAGATCAAAATTCCGACTCCGAGGATTCCCACGGTGTTTTTTAATAGGAGCGAGGCGCTGATGACCGTATCCGTCGCATCCGTAAACATCCGGCCGAGTACGGGAATAAAATTGCCTGTGATAAATTTTGCAGTCCTGAGCGTAATCCCGTCCGTCACGGCAGCCGAAGCCCCCTGTACGGAGATGACGCCGAGAAACACGGTGAGAAATACGGCAAGCGCGCCGATCGCGATATTTCTGAGCAGATTGGCAAGCTGCGTGACTTTATATTGATCCGTCATCGTGCTGACGATGCTTAAAATCGCTGACAGGAAGATAAGCGGCATGACGATGTTTTGAATGAGAAGGCCGCTCGTATTCATCAGAAATAAAATAACGGGGTGAAAAAAAGCTGCGGAGACGGCTCCCCCGGAAGACGCCAAAAGCGCGAGTAAAAGCGGGATGAGCGCGAGAATGAAGCTTGTCATCGTCTGGATCGCTTCACTGGCATAATTGACGGCAACATGAAAGCTGTTTAAAGCGAGAATAATCAGCACCATGTAGACGATTGCATAAGCCACTTTGCTGACGGTGCTCTGCTGGAACGCATTTTGCAGGAGCTGCAGAATGACACAAAAAATGGTGAGAAGAATCAAAGTTCCCAGAAGCTTTCCGTTTGCGAGCACTTCATGAAACAAGTATGAAAATAAAGCCTTCAGCCATGCCTCCGGCGAGAACGTTTTTTCTCCGTTAATAAAGTCGATGATGCTTCCCTTTTGGCTTTCAGGCAGAAGACCGCCGTATTCTGTCATGATGTCGTCCCAAAACTTTCCGATGCCTTCTGTTTTCAGCGCTTCGGCCTGCTTTTTCGCCACTTCATCAGCGGATTCTTGGTGAACTGCGGTTTCCTGCGACGCACCGTCTGTTCCGGCAGCTTGTACACATTCAGTCTGAAAAAATAAGAGGATGAACAAAAAAGCTCCCGCCCACCGAAAGCGCTTCATTTTTTGTGCCCCCCCTTTCCATTTTATTTTTGATCAAGAAGGAATAAGTCCGAGAATCGTTTCAATAATGACGGTGAGTATCGGCACGGCCATTACCAGTATCAAAATTTTTCCGGCCAGCTCTATTTTCGAAGCAATCGCTCCCTGGCCCGCATCCTTTGTAAGCTGCGCTCCGAATTCAGCGATGTAGGCGATGCCGATAATTTTTAAAATGGTTTCCACATAGACCATATTGACATTTGCATTGACGGCTATTTTTTCTATCATTCTGATAATGTCGTAAATCTGGTCGATGAGATAAAGAAAGATCACGCAGCCGCTGAAGACGACAATCATAAACGCGAAAGTCGGTTTCTGTTCTTTTACGATCAGGGAGAGAAATGTGGCGATCAGGCCTAAACCTACAATTTGAACAATCTCAATCTGTAAGCCCCCCTATCCTTGGAATAGAAACACAGCTTTGATCTTTTTGAACAGGTCATCGACAATCGTCGCCACCATAAATAAAATATAGATAAAGCCAAGCAGCGTCACCCACTGGGCGTATTCTTTTTTTCCCATTTGGTCAAGTATGGTGTGCAGAAACGCAACCACGATACCGACTCCGGCGATTTGAAAAATGACATTTACGTCGACTCCCATTTTATGTTTGCTCCCCTCATGTTTACATCAATAGAAGAATGAGTAACAGTCCGGCTAAAAATCCTAAGCTTTTCACCATTTTTTCATTTTTCGCCTGCGCCCGTCCGGCATCCGCTTCCGCCGCTTCCAAATGTGTAAGCGCAAGCTTGATATGTTTCTGCTGAGAAACACGGTCATGGAGCCCGAGCGTCTCTCCGAATTGCTTCAGCACATCATATTCGCTTTTTTTCATCGCCATGGAAGACCAATTATGTTTCAAGCTCTGTTCCCAAGCCGTTTTGGCGGAATCGCTTCCCTGCTCAAGCCTTGTGCTGAAAGCTTGAAACAATAATGATACAGGTTTGGAAAGCTGTGCGGCAATTTGTCCCGAGGCGGTATGCAGCGGTGTATGCCCGAACATAATTTCCGCTTCTAGCGATTGGAGCGCCGCACGCAGCTGGCGGATCTGCCTCGGCCTTTCAATATACATTTTGGCGATCTCAAATCCGGTCCAAGTCGTCGCTGTCAGAATAAACACGGCACCCAAAAGCTTCAGCATGTCATCACGCTTTCAGCATGCGGAACAGGTTCCCCGTCCTTTCCGTACATCCTGCTGATCGTTCCCGGACCGCGGCGCCTTGACAGTTCAACATACCGGTCAAACACGTTTTCCTCCCAAAGCATTTTCAGCGACGGCCTCTTGACCAAGTCTTTCATATTCCACCCGTGCGCAGATACGATAACGGATACGCCCGCATGGAGCGCCTCCAGCAGCGCTTGTGAGTCTTCCATTCTCCCGATTTCATCCACAATTATCACATCAGGACTCATCGAGCGAATCATCATCATCAGCCCTTCCGCCTTCGGACAGGCATCAAGGACATCGATTCTGCGGCCGAAACTGTGCTGGGGAATGCCCCGCAGGCAGCCGGCAATTTCCGAACGTTCATCTACGATACCTGTCTTTTTTGCAGGAATGCGTTTTGATCCGGTGCTGGAAAGCCGGGCCAAATCACGAAGCAAGGTCGTTTTCCCCGTTTGCGGAGGACCGATGATCAGCGTATTCAGCCAGTTTTCTTTCCATAAGAAAGGAATGAGCGGTTCTGCGATTCCCAGCTTCTCCCGGGCGATTCGGATATTAAAAGAAGTAATATCCCGGAGTCCTTTGACAGCTCCGTTTTCGACGATGACTCTTCCGGCCAGCCCCACTCGGTGGCCTCCTCTGATTGTGATATAGCCTTTTTTCAGCTCTTCTTCCAGCGTGTACATACTGTAATTGCTGAGCCGGCTGAGGATCAGCTGTGCGTCGCCGGCCGTACAGACATATGACAAATACAAAGGTTGTCCTTTTTGGATCAGTTCAACCGGCCTGTCGACACGGATTCTGATTTCTTCTGTATCCCGCCTCGCTTCTTCGGGCACGGCGGAGATGGCATGTCTCAATAATTCAGGGAGAACCTCTGTAATTTCATTCAATAGAGTCTCCTCCTTTTTTACCGATTGGCTTCTTTAAAATGTATGATCCGGGACAGACTTTATGACACCCCGGCCCTCTATTTATGCACACCGGCCAAAATCAGCACCACTCCCGCAAAAATCAATATTAATTTTGCATATGAGAGCTGTCCGGCAATCTGATAAATGCCGATCGTCATTGTGATGATAAAGATCAGCGGGCCGACGATTGCCAAAATACTATTCACCACAACCGCTTTTCTGATGTCGTTTGTCAAAAGCATGATAATAGCGGCCGATAATTCAATGAGCGAGGACAAAACTCGTAAACCAGCCATCGTTAAAACAGTAGAATTGATTGAACCAAACAAAAATTTCATTGCAATCCCCCAACTTCAAGCATTTTGTTACACTATATGCTCTAGCTGACGGAAGTAGTCTCACTATTTTCATATAGAAGAAAGATTCTGAGGCAGAACGCAAAAAAAGCCTGCCCCGTAAAAGGAGCAGACTCCGAATTTCTTTAACTACGCTCTTGACACGTAAGAACCGTCTGATGTATTTACAACCAGCGTATCGCCTTCGTTCACGAAAAACGGTACGTTTACGACAAGGCCTGTTTCCGTTTTGGCAGGTTTCGTGCCGCCTGACGCCGTGTCGCCTTTAATTCCCGGCTCTGTTTCAACAACTTTCAGTTCAACTGTGTTCGGCAGTTCAATACCGAGCGTTTCAGACTGATACATCATGATGTGCACAGACATATTTTCCAGAAGATATTTTAATTCTTCTTCGATTTGGTTTTCGTTCAATTCAAGCTGTTCATATGAGCTTGTATCCATGAACACGTGCTGATCGCCGTTGGCATAAAGATACTGCATCGTTTTTGTTTCAATTTGAGCTTTCGCGACTTTTTCACCTGCACGGAATGTTTTCTCCTGAATAGCGCCCGTGCGCAGGTTACGCAATTTAGAACGGACAAATGCCGCTCCTTTTCCCGGCTTTACGTGCTGGAAGTCAACGACGCGCCAAATGCCGCCGTCTACTTCAATCGTTAGTCCTGTACGAAAATCGTTAACTGAAATCATGTTTGATGTCCTCCTATATTCCGATCACAAAATAATTAATTCTTTAGGGGAATGCGTAATTGTCCGGTTGCCGTCCTCAGTGATGATGATATCATCTTCGATTCTTGCGCCCCCAACTTCCGGTATGTATATGCCCGGCTCAACCGTTACCGCCATGCCCGGCTCAAGAACGGCCGATGACCTGAAAGACAGCCCCGGTGATTCATGGACTTCCATTCCGAACCCGTGTCCTGTCGAATGGCCGAAATACTGTCCGTAGCCTTTTGCGGTGATGTGATCCCTCGTCAGGGCGTCCGCTTCTTTTCCCGTCATGCCGGGTTTAATATGCAGGACACCAAGCGCTTGGGCATCGTATACTACCTGATAAATCTCTTTCAGTTTATCACTTGGCTCTCCGACCGCGACGGTGCGTGTGATATCAGAACAATAGCCTTTATAATAAGCGCCGAAATCGAGCGTGACCAAGTCTCCCTTTTCAATCAATTTGCCGCTAGCCACTCCGTGGGGAAGGCTGGATCTGACTCCCGAGGCGACGATCATATCAAAGGAAGAGCCGTCTGCTCCTTGACGTCTCATATAAAATTCAAGCTCGTTTGCAACTGAAATCTCTGAGATGCCCGGTTTGATAAACGTCAGAATATGTTCAAACGCATCATCCGCAATCTTCGCAGCTTCCTCTAATATCTTAATCTCTTCACTTGACTTAATCAAGCGCAACTTTTCAACGGAATCCGCGACGGGAACCATCTCCGCTTCCTGCAGCACCGCTTGGTAGGATGCATATGTTCCGTACGTCATGCTGTTTTGCTCGAAGCCGAGTTTTTTAATGCCGTACTCAAGAATTGTATCCGCAGCCGTTTGGATTAAGCTTCCGCCGTGCTCGATAATGTCAAAACCCTTCACTTGCGTCTTCGCCTGCTCGGTGTAACGGAAATCCGTGATAAATGCCGCACGTTCTTTCGATATGACCGCAAGGCCTGACGAACCCGTAAATCCCGTCATATACTGCAGATTGGCGGAGCTTGTCACCAACATTCCGTCTATATCCAGCTGACCGAAAAGATTTCGCAATTTCTCAAGTTTCATTCCCTTTCTCCTCCTCGCCGATTCTTGACTGCCGCCTGACAACGCGGGAGCATCCCCGCCCGGTTTTCAGCATAAAAAATGTTCACTTCTCGTGAACATTTTACCATACCGGACAGGGATTATACACTTATTCACTTGTTGCCGAGCGCCCTTGCAAGCTTGTCTGACGTAAGTTCATTGTAGTTGAAGGAAATTGAGTAGCCGACAAACAAACCGTACAGAATGTAAAGGCAAAGCGTCGTCACGATTGTATCTGATTTCAATTCAGTGACGGATTTCACATCTTCGAAAATCGGATTGAATAAGAAAAAAACCGCACACCATAAAATGACGCCGTACACCATCCCCGGCCACATGGTTTTAAAACGCTTCAGGCAGACGAAATAAATAAACGCCCCGGCAATTGAAATGAATCCGATGACAACGATGCTGACCATCGTGCCGAGCCATTGTTTTTTCCATTCTCCGATCATAAACGGCTGAAGAATCATGTTGGGGCTGATCTCTGAAAAATGAAAGACATACCCGAGATAGCCGATCAAACTCCAAAATACACCGCCGGCAAATCCGATACCGCAAATTCTGCCGGTAAATGAAACAGGCTGCTGATCATCATCCTGCTTCTTTTTTTCTTCCTGTTCTGAATGTTTTTCGCTTGTCATCATGGCACCTCCAGTCATAGACTGCCCCAAAATTGAAAAGTCATAAAAAACTGCGCCATATTTTCATTCAATGAGTAAAATCTAAAGAAACGGGGTATACTGCATGTAGAAAAAGCATTGATTTTCCGGCTGTCTAACTAGAGGTTTACCGCGGTTTCCTGTACAATAGAGTGAAAGGAAATGGTTAGTAAATCCTAAAAAAACAGGCAGGTTGATAAACAATGTCCAAACAAAAAACGCCCCCTGCTTACGGCGGGCAGGCCGTCGTTGAAGGGGTCATGTTCGGCGGCAGAAAAAATTATGTTACCGCCATCCGCAGGAATGACGGAAGCATTGATTTTTTCAAGCTTCCGAGAGTGCCGAACGCCAAGCTTTCGGCTTTAAAAAAGATTCCTTTTTTGCGGGGAATCGTCGCCATCATTGAGGCGAGCGCCAACGGCACAAAGCATTTAAACTTTTCCAGCGAACGTTACGGGCTTGATCCTCAAGATGACGCCAAGCTGGAGCAGGAAGATAAGAAAGGTTCGGGCTTATCGATGTTTTTCAGCCTGGCGGTGATCGGCGTTCTGTCGTTTTTGTTCAGCAAATTCGTTTTTACGCTCGTCCCGGTCTTCTTAGCGGAGCTTGTAAGGCCCGTATTTTCCTCAGACGCCGCGCAGATCGGAATCGAAAGTCTGTTTAAGCTTATTCTGCTTCTCGGCTACATTTATTTTTTATCAATGACGCCGTTAATTAAAAGAGTGTTTCAATATCATGGAGCCGAACATAAGGTCATAAACTGTTATGAACAGAATTTGCCAATTACAACAGAAAATGTTCAGAAGCAGTCACGGCTTCATTACCGTTGCGGTTCAAGCTTTATTTTATTTACGATCATTGTCGGCATGTTCATCTATTTACTCGTTCCGACAGATCCGCTTTGGGTGCGGATTTTAGACAGGATTGCGCTTATACCGGTCGTTCTCGGCATCTCCTTTGAAGTGCTCCAGCTGACGAACAGAGTGCGGAATATCCCCGTTTTGAAAGTGCTCGGTTATCCCGGCCTGTGGCTTCAGCTTTTAACGACAAAGGAACCGGCGGATGACCAGGTCGAGGTTGCCATAGAAAGCTTTAACGAGCTTCTCAGACTGGAAGACATTTCAGAACAGAGCGAAAAACCGTCTCACAACGTAATCTGAACCGTTACCGTTATTATTTTGGAGGTGGGCAGTTATGAATCATCGTGTACAACCTTTTTTTGCTGTATTGATAGCGCTTGGCGCATTCGGTTTCATTTATGCAGCGGTAACCAACCCCGGGCAGATGATTTCAAGAGCGATCACCGTTATTATCGCAGGCATCATTATTTATTTTATCGTGAGGACGGTCCTGAACCGCCGCACCGGCCGTGACGGAACCGCTTTCAGAAAAGCGGCCAGACAATCGCGGCTCCGAATGAAGGAGCAAAAAGCGAAGCACCGCGCCGGACACAGAGGCCGGGTCAGCCATTTGCGGAGCGTGCCGAGCAGCAGCAGACCGAAGCCGATGATTCTTAAGAAAAAAAGCCAGACCCAGCTTACCGTCATAGAAGGCAAAAAGAATAAAAAGAAAAACAGAGCGCTTTTTTAATAGCTCCATTGCTTCAAAAATTGCTCTGTTCTGCTTTTTCCTAGCTCAATGAGAGCTAGTTTTTTTTGCGGTGTGAGATGAAACTCCGTCGCCATCACATGTTCCACCGGAATAAAAATAATATTTTGTTCGTACTTTGTCGCGATATGCCTGGCATCATGAGCGTCTTTCATCGTTTCAAACAAAGCCCCGAACAGCTCAAAAGCGTTGCGGATTGATTTTTTCGGGCGCTCTTTTTCGTTTGGCGAGAGCGAAATTCCGATGACCGGCCGTTTGCGTTCTTTTGAATACAGCCAAATCGGGAAATTGCTTAACACGCCGCCGTCAACGACCGTTGAGGTGCCTTTTTCTGTCTTCAGTTTTATCGGTTCAAAAAAATAAGGAATGCTGCAGCTCATTCTGACGGCTCTGGCAACCGGGAACATCTCCGGATTTAATCCGTAGCGGGGAAGATCGTCAGGAAGCACGATCATCGTTCCGTTCGTCAGATCTGAAGCGATGAGACGGAGCGAGCCTTTTTTCAAATCGCCGAACGCGATGATGCCCTTCGCTTTTAATTTATCCGCAATCCATTTTTCCAGCATATCGCCTCTGTATAGTCCGAGGCGCCAATATATCGACACCCACCGCAGGATTTTCAGCGGGAGGAATGAGTATCTCTGATCAAGCAATTGCCTTCCGTCCACCTCATCTATGATGGAATGAACCTCTCTGCTCGTATAGCCCGCAGCGATAAATGCGGCAATAATTGCGCCGGCGCTTGTTCCGGCGAGCCTTTCAAAGCGAAAGCCCTTTTCTTCCAGCGCTTCATAAGCGCCGGCAAGCGCCACCCCTTTTATCCCCCCGCCCGAAAATACGCCGTCAATCTGCATAGCGCGCCCTCTCCCTTCCATCTCAAGGTGTATTATTATTTTAAGAAACGGCTGGGCGAAATAGACCAAAGAATGAAGACATTAAAAAAAGGGCGCCCCATTTCGGGCTGCCCTTTATTCACCGGGATTTTCGGTTTTTTTCTGTACGGATTTCAATTCTTTTTTCCGGCTTTCGTCATCTTCAAAATACTGAACGAGGTCGCCGATGCGGTCAATGCTGTTCCAGCTCAGATGATGTTCGATTCCTTCAACATCATTGTAAATCTTCTCTTCATCAACACCAATGATTCTTAAAAACTGCTCAAGCAATTCGTGTCTGTATACGAGCCGTTTGCCGATCTTTTTGCCTTTTGACGTCAATACGAGCCCGCGATATTTTTCATAAATCAAATACTCGTCTTTATCTAGTTTTTGAACCATTTTCGTTACAGAGGAGGGGTGGACTGCCAAAGCTTCCGCGATATCAGAAACCCGTGCATATCCTTTTTCTTCTATCAGCATATAAATCTGTTCAATATAATCTTCCATACTTGGTGTTGTCATAAGTAACCCTCCCAAAAAGCACCTTAACTTTATAAACCATTACAAGTTTACACTAACGGTCATGAAAAAACAAGGATGCTTCCGGTCTGTCAAGCCTTATCAGCGCTTATAATTCCATTCATCGGACGCGTATTTCGTCTCAGCCAGCTCATTGACAAATGCAAGCTCTTCAGACGTGAGTGTGTAGGGCTCAAGATGTATGTTCAGCCCTTCCTCAAAACCGGCTTTAAAAGCGATTCTGGCCTCATCCATCGTTACCCGTTTCGGCGCTAAGGCGTTGATGGCTACCGCTTTGTTTTTGAAATTCCGCTGCATGCGCTCACGGACTCTGTCGCTCGGATATAAAAACAGATCAAACAGTTTATCCTCATCAATGTCAAGCAGGATGGAACCGTGCTGAAGAATGACGCCTTTTTGGCGTGTCTGTGCGCTTCCGGCAACTTTCCGCCCTTCGACGACCAGTTCATACCACGAAGGCGCATCAAAGCAGACGGACGAGCGCGGATTTTTCAAGCTTTCTTTTTCTTTCTCCGTTCGCGGAATCGCAAAGCAGGCATCAAGTCCAAGGTTTCTGAATCCCTGCAGAATACCTTCTGAAATCACCCGGTACGCCTCTGTCACCGTGGCCGGCATTTCCGGGTGATCCTCTGAAACGATTACGCTGTATGTCAATTCTTTATCATGCAGAACACCCCGTCCGCCTGTCGGTCTTCTGACAAACCCGAGGCCGTGTTTATGTACTGCGTCAAAGTTAATTTCCTTCTTAATATTTTGAAAATACCCGACAGACAAAGTTGCCGGATTCCAGCCGTAAAAACGGATCACCGGTGGAATTTTTTTTTGGCTGTGCCAATATAAAAGCGCTTCATCCAGCGCCATGTTAAATGCCGGGCTTTCGTTCCCTGAGTCAATAAACCGCCATGTTTCTTTTTCCATACACTGAACCCTTCTTTATCGTTTTAATAAAATCAGTTTAACAAACTGCCTTGAAAATGAAAAATATTTCGTTTCATTAAGGATGACAATCGCTTCATGCTTTACTATAATAGTATTTGTCCCAAAACGTCCGGTAAGCCTTGTTTTCAGGAAGCAGGGTTTTGATTTTATAAGTTAAAGGAGTAGAATCGCATTGTCTAATATGATTGCTTTAATTATTGTTGCGGCGTTTATCGTTTATATGATCGTGTCGTATTTTTACCAGCAGCGTTTAATGAAAACACTTACGGAAGAGGAATTCCGCGCGGGCTACAGAAAAGCGCAGCTGATTGACGTCCGTGAACCGAATGAATTTGAAGGCGGCCATATTCTCGGCGCGCGCAACATTCCGCTGTCACAGCTGAAACAGCGCAAAAGTGAAATCCGTCCTGATAAACCCGTTTATCTGTACTGCCAAAACAATGTCCGCAGCGGACGCGCGGCACAGACGCTCCGCAAACACGGCTGTAAAGATATTTACAACCTGAAAGGCGGATTTAAAAAATGGGGCGGAAAAATTAAAGCAAAAAACTAATCATAAAAAAGAGCTTCCGTATAAAACGGACAGCTCTTTTTTTTACACCGTGTCAGCGGATGCCGTCAAGTGTACGTTCGTATTTTAAAACGGGCTTTCTTGCCGCCTTGGTTTCATCCATTCTTTTGACAACTGTTGTATGCGGCGCCTCCTGAACGATTTCAGGCGATTCCTCCGCTTCCCGCGCAATTTGAATCATGGCATCTATAAACGCATCAAGCGTTTCCTTCGATTCCGTTTCCGTCGGTTCGATCATGATGCTTTCTTCAACATTGAGAGGAAAATACACAGTCGGCGGATGATAGCCGAAATCCAAAAGCCGTTTGGCAATATCAAGCGTTCGTACGCCGAGCTTTTTCTGCCTTCTTCCCGATAACACAAATTCATGCTTGCAATGACGGTCATACGGGAGATCATAATAAGGCGCGAGTCTTCTCATCATATAATTTGCATTTAAAACCGCGTTTTCGGTCACAGCTTTTAAGCCGTCAGGCCCCATGGACCGGATATACGTGTAGGCTCTGACATTAATGCCGAAGTTGCCGTAATAAGGTTTTACGCGCCCGATCGACTGCGGCCGGTCATAGTCAAAAGTCAAACGGCCCTCTTTTTTCGTGAGAACGGGTTTCGGCAGATACGGAATGAATTCTTTTTTCACTCCGACCGGACCTGAGCCCGGTCCTCCCCCGCCGTGCGGCCCGGTAAATGTTTTATGCAGATTAAGGTGAACGACGTCAAATCCCATATCTCCCGGTCTTGCTTTACTTAAAACGGCATTTAAATTCGCTCCGTCATAATAAAGCTTTCCGCCGGCCTGATGGACGATTTCAGCCATTTCCGTAATGTTTTCCTCAAATAATCCAAGGGTGTTCGGATTCGTCAGCATCAGCGCCGCTGTTTCTTCGTTTACCGCTCTTTTCAAATCTTCAATGTCAACCAGCCCATGCTCATTTGACTTGACGGTAATCGTTTCAAAACCGGCGACCGTGGCGGATGCCGGATTCGTACCGTGGGCTGAATCAGGGACAATCACCTTCGTCCGTCCGAAGTCTCCCCGTGCTTCGTGATAGGCGCGGATCATCATCAGGCCGGTCCATTCGCCGTGAGCGCCCGCCGCAGGCTGCAGCGTCACCTCATCCATGCCCGTAATCTCCTCCAAGTGTCCGCTTAAATCGTATAAAAGCTCAAGCGCCCCCTGAACCGTGTCCTCGTCCTGAAGCGGATGAATAGCGGAAAAACCTGCGATCCGGGCAATTTTTTCATTTAATTTCGGATTGTATTTCATCGTACAGGAGCCGAGCGGATAAAAGCCTGAATCAACTCCGTGGTTCCTCTTAGAAAGAGCGGTATAATGCCGCATAATATCGAGCTCTGATACTTCCGGCAGCTTTGCGTCTTCATCGCGGATATAGTCACCGGGAAGAAGGCTTTCAAGCTCTGTTTCCGGCACATCAAGCTCCGGAAGGCTGTAACCGATACGCCCTTCGCGGGACATTTCAAAAATAAGCGCCTGATCTTGATTATTCATGTTGATCCCCCAATCCCGCAATAAGCGAATCGATCTCTTCTTTTGTTCTCAGCTCTGTGACGGCAATGAGCATATGCTGATTCAGTTCCGGATACGCAAGGCCTAAGTCATATCCGCCGATGATGCCGTCTTGCAGGAGCCGCCGGTTTGCTTCCTTGACGGGAAGATTCAGCCTGACGGCAAATTCATTAAATATCGGGCCGTCAAATGCTACGTGCAAGCCGGCTTTTTCCGCTTGGCGTCTCGCGTAATCAGCTTTCAATATATTTTGGCGGGCCATGTCTTTGACGCCGTTTTTTCCGAGCGCCGTCATCGCGACTGAAGCTGCTAAAGCATTCAGCGCCTGATTTGAACAAATGTTAGACGTGGCTTTGTCTCTTCTGATATGCTGCTCACGCGCCTGAAGGGTGAGAACAAAACCTCTTCGCCCGTTTTCATCTTCCGTTTGGCCGACAAGCCGGCCCGGCACCTTTCTCATCAGTTTTTTCGTTACTGCAAAATAGCCGCAGTGCGGGCCGCCGAACGCCGCAGGTATGCCGAAAGGCTGCGCGTCCCCGACAACGATATCAGCTCCGTATGCCCCGGGCGGTGTCAAAATACCGAGCGCGAGCGGGTTTGAAGAAACAATCAGCTGGCTGTTTCCTTTATGTGCGAGCGGCTCAATGTCCTTTAACGGCTCGATTTGTCCGAAGAAGTTCGGATACTGGACGATGACGGCTGCCGTTTCATCACAAACGGCATGTTCCAATGCTTCAAGATCTGTGACGCCGTTTTTCGCGGGCACCTCTACAACCTCAATATATTGGCCCTTTGCGTATGTTTTCAAAACATCCCGCGATTCCGGATGTACGGCTGCGGAAATGACGATTTTTTTCTTTTTCGTATGTCCCGATGCAAGCATCGCCGCTTCCGCCAGCGCCGTTCCCCCGTCGTACATAGAGGAGTTTGCGATATCCATTCCCGTTAATTCACAGATCATCGTTTGAAATTCAAAAATCGCCTGCAGCTCTCCTTGTGAGATTTCAGGCTGATAAGGCGTATATGCCGTGTAAAACTCTGATCGGGATATCACATGATCGACGATAACCGGCTGGTAGTGATCGTACACTCCTGCACCCAGAAAAGATGCATATGTAACAGCGTCTTTATTTTTCGCCGCAAGCTTTGTCAGCTCTCTCGTCAGCTCAGTTTCTGACTTTGCTTTTTTAATTTGGTAGTCTTTTTGAAACCTCACATCTTCCGGAATATCGGCAAACAGTTCATCAATTGTTTCTGCGCCGATGGCTTTCAGCATTTCTTTTTTATCCTGTTCTGTCGCGGGCAAATATCGATGCTTCATATGACTCTCCTTTTTTCAGCTCTGTTTTGGACGTTTATAAAACGGTGTGCGGACAATCTTCGCTTTTACCGTTTTTTTACGGATTTCCACTTCTACTTCCGTTCCGACTTCACTGAATTCCGTTTTGATTAAGGCAAGGCCGATATTTTTCTTTAAAGTCGGAGATTGCGTGCCTGTCGTGACTTCACCGATCGGAACACCGTCTTTTTTCACGGCGTACCCGTGTCTCGGAATCCCTTTTTCAATCATCTCAAGTCCGACCAGCTTTCGCGGGGCTCCTTTTTCTTTCTGTTCGCGCAATACAGACTTCCCGAAAAAATCGGAATCTTTCTTGTGTTTCACGGCAAATCCGATTCCGGCTTCAATCGGTGTAATATCTTTCGTCAATTCCTGACCGTATAAAGCAAGCTTCGCTTCAAATCTCAGCGTATCACGGGCGCCGAGGCCGCACGGAACGAGGCCTTCATGCTCTCCCGCTGCAAGTATCTCCTTAAATAGATGAACCGCATCTTCATTGCGGCAATATAACTCAAATCCGTCTTCACCGGTATAGCCTGTTCTTGAAAGCAGGACTTGTCGTCCGGCAACGTCCGTCTCGTCAATAAATGTAAACGGCTTTAAGGAGGACAAATCACATTCAGTCAGCTTCGTAAGAACCGACTGAGCATTCGGCCCCTGAACGGCAAGCAGTGAAATCCCGTCAGACTGATTCGTCAGCGTGACATCGCCTTCCGCATGTTCCGTCAGCCAAGCGATGTCTTTTTCAATATTAGACGCGTTAATCACGAGCAGATAGCAGCTCTCGCTTTTCTGATAGATCAGCAAGTCATCGACCGTACCGCCGTCAGGATAACACATGGCGGTATAAAGCGCGTTTCCCGGCTTTAAATCGGCAACGTCATTTGTCATCATTTTTTGCAGAAAAGACAGGGCGTCTTTACCGGATACTTCGACTTCCCCCATATGAGACACATCAAACAGGCCCGCTTTTGTGCGGACGGCTTCATGCTCCTCTTTAATAGAAGAAAATTGAACCGGCAGCTCCCATCCTCCAAAATCAATCGTTTTTCCGCCGTATTCTTTATACACGTCATAAAGCGGTGTTCGTTTCAGCATCATCTTCCCCCTTCAGTCATTGGCGCATTGTAAAAACATATAAAAAAGGACAGAGAAACACCTCATGAAAATGAAGGTTTCTCTGTCCCGGCACCTGAAAGTTTACTTTATGAACATATCATAAAGACGTCCCCTTTGGTGGCCTGCTTCTTCTAAGTGCAGACACTCTCCAGAGTTGCGTCGAGCAAGAGTTCTTTTGCCTGAGAGATTCACTCCGCAGTTTGCTCCTTCGGCGCCCGGACGCCCATCTTTCGTCCGAGTCTCTCCCCTTGCTGTCATTCGCTCATATTTACCAATTTTATGGACATACTAAAGCAATATCTTTTAGTGAAATCATTACTTATATCCTACCACCCTCATTTACGTCCGGCAACAAAAATTATGATAAATCAGTTTTTTAAAAGAAAGGCGGTTTTGTTACATATGACAGCAGAGATCATATTTGATGCAAACTGGCCGGGAGAGTTTTCTGAGCGGCTGAAAACGGACGGTCCCTGGTCAAATTGGGAGATGTACAAACTGTCGGCTGAAGTCCAGCAGACCCTTGCCATTCCTGAATTTGAAGGGTTGAGGGCTCCTTTATACCTGCCCGATTTCACTCCGCTTCCACATCAGCTTGAGGTCGCGCAGAAAGTCGTTGAAAAAATGAACGGCAAGGCGATTTTGGCTGATGAAGTGGGGCTCGGAAAAACGGTGGAAGCGGGCCTGATTTTAAAAGAATATATGATTCGCGGGCTGGCCAAAAAAATCCTGATTCTTGTGCCGGCATCACTCGTTTCCCAGTGGGTGAAAGAGCTTCAGGAGAAGTTTTTAATACCCGCTGTTGAACAGAAGAAAAGCTATGTGTGGGAACAGTGCGATATCGTCGTTTCTTCTATTGATACGGCCAAACGCTCGCCACACAAAGACATTGTGCTTTCTATTCCGTATGATCTCGTCATTATTGACGAGGCGCACAAGCTCAAAAACAGCAAAACGAAAAATTATGAATTTGCGAGAAGTCTTGTGAAGAAATACTGCCTGCTTCTGACGGCGACGCCGATTCAAAACCGGATCGAAGAAATCTTCAATTTAGTGTCACTGTTAAAGCCCGGCCATTTAGGAAACGAAAGCGGATTTCAAGAAACCTTCAATCAGAAGGACGGGATTGACGCTCATGAGCATTTGAAAGAGCTCGTCAATAAAGTGATGATCCGCAACACGCGGAGCGACACCGGCCTTACATGGACGAAGCGCCACGTGGAAACAGTGCCGATCACCTTTTCACCGACGGAACAGGCGCTTTACGATGACATCGCCGCACTGAAAAACGGCACGGAAAAGCCCGCCAGCGCATTTTCCATTATGACGCTGCAAAGAGAATGCTGTTCAAGCAGGGAAGCCGTGTATATGACGCTCAAAAAAATGCTTGACCAAAAAGACAAACAAGCGCCCGCATTCGATGATCAGACGATAACTAATTTAATGGACCGCATCAATCAAGTCACGCAAAACTCAAAAGCGATTCAAGTTGTTGACTTGATCCAAAAAATTAATGATAAAGTCATTATTTTTACTGAATACAGGGCGACACAGATTTACCTGCAATGGTTCCTTCAGCAGAACGGCATAAGCTCCGTTCCGTTCAGAGGCGGATTTAAACGCGGAAAAAAAGACTGGATGAAGGATCTCTTCCGCGGCAAAGTGCAGGTGCTGATCGCTACAGAAGCCGGAGGCGAAGGGATCAACCTGCAATTCTGCAACCATATTATCAATTATGACCTCCCGTGGAACCCGATGCGGCTTGAACAAAGAATCGGAAGGATTCACAGACTCGGTCAGGAAAGAGATGTCCATATCTACAATATGGCGACAAAACATACGGTGGAAGAGCATATCTTAAAACTTCTGTATGACAAAATTCATTTATTTGAAAATGTCGTCGGAGAATTAGATGACATCTTAACAAAAATCAAAGTGAGCAATTTTGAAGACCATTTGCATGATATTTTATGCCATTCGCTGACAGAGGAAGAAATGAGAATCAAAATGGACAATCTCACCTCTTTTCTGTCGTACGGTACGGAAAAGCCCGCCAGAAAAAAAGGATCTTAATCTAAAAGGAGGAAGCGCGACATGAGACAGCAGGAGGTTCACGAATTTTTACTGCGCTTTTTTGAAGCGAACCACTGTCCGATTACAGAACACGGGCCGGGTTTTATGACGGTTCAGTTGACGGTCGAGATGGACAAACAAATTATGAACCGCCCGTTTTATTGGCATTGGCGTGAAAAAACGGGCGGCGAACCGAACCCGATGAAGATCACGTTCATCACTGATAAAGAAACGGCTCCGGAGGATATGGACGGCGAATTTATTTACTTTGGAGCCCCGCGCCTCTTTCAAATCTTTCAAGCAGTTAAACAAAATGGGAGATTTACAAGAATATATGAGAAAATTGTATCAGCCGGAGCCAGAGTGCCGCTTCAGCCCTGGCTTGGATTAAATGTAGTGATTTCATACCAATCCGACATGAAAAAAGACAGACTTTTGTCTTTAGGCCTGCATCTTGTTTCTGGAACAATTATAGAGGGGTTTCAGCAGAAACTTGCACCGCTTCCGCTGACCTCGCAAATATCAGACTATTGCTTTACCATATCGCCGATGATTAAGCCGGAAAGCGGAATTAAAAGAATGGAGCATTACTTAAAAGACGCTGCCGCCAAAGAGCCGTCAGACTGGGCTGACAGCGCGATCGCCAGATGGAAAAAGGATCTCAGGCTGCTCGATCAGTTTTATGAGCAGACAGAGGAAAAACCTGAGGAATACCATTTGGAAAAACAAGCGCTGAAAGCCTTATATCAGCCGAACATTCACATTCAGATTGAAAACGGCGGTTTATTTTTCCTGCAAAGTAATTTTTCTGGATAAGGGTTATCCATTCGACACCTTTCCCGTTTTTTCTGGAAATTCTATATTATAATAAAAGTATATAGAAAAAATTTCTGGCGTTTCGCATGCGATGAATCACTTCCAGACATGTAAAGATAAGGTCATGGGCGGATTGGCTGAAATACATAAACAAGTATTTTAGGAGGAGAAAATGCATGAAAAATGCAAAAATGGAATTTTCGCAATTAGATAAGGAATGGGTTGAGCTGATATTAGAAGCCCAAAAAGCAAATATCAGCCTAGAAGAAATACGCAAATACCTGCTTTCGCATAAAAAGTCTTCTCAACATATCCAGGCAGCCAGAAGTCATACCGTAAATCCTTTCTGAATGTGCTATAATATCACAAGGAAGGTGATGACATTGATTGGCCAGCGTATTAAACAATACCGAAAAGAAAAAGGCTACTCACTATCAGAACTAGCTGAAAAAGCTGGGGTAGCGAAGTCTTATTTAAGCTCAATAGAACGAAATTTACAGACGAACCCCTCCATTCAATTTCTCGAAAAAGTCTCCGCTGTTCTGGACGTCTCGGTTCATACTTTACTTGATGAAAAACATGAAACCGAATACGATGGTCAATTAGATAGTGAATGGGAGAAATTAGTTCGCGATGCGATGACATCCGGGGTATCAAAAAAACAATTTCGTGAATTTTTAGATTATCAAAAATGGAGAAAAGCGCAAAAAGAGGAGTAGTGCCGCCATATGTGCACAACTCCTCTTTTAACTGTCCGACTTTCGGATTAGTTTTTATCCTCACTGTGAGCCTTTTCATTTTCCTTGACGTAACCGTCTTTATCCGTATGATCTTTCGTAATGGTCAAGCCGTTCCATTGCGTTGCTTCAAAAGAGAATTGAAGAGAAATCGCATTGCCTTGGAACTTGTTTTGCACACTTAATCCGTCCGCAGTTTTTGCGGTGTCATTTTTAAATTGGATTTCCATTCTCACTTGGTCATAATCAGCAGGCGTTTTCGGAACTCCGTCGTACTCAGGAGCTGTTTTGCCGTTAATGGTTGCTACATTGACTTTTCCGCTCTCACTAAGGAATTTCGGATCAATGTGCTTGCTGATCGCTTCGGCAGCTGCTTTATCCTGTTTTGTTGACATTAAGTATAAGTCTTTCAGGCTGGCCGCCTTCAAAATGATATTTTTAGGATAGCCGTTGCCCCCTTCTTTACCGACTGTCAGAACCGTAATTTCAAACTGACTGAGGAAATCCTCCGCAGATTCATTTCCTTTCTTTGCTCCTTTAAAGTCAGTAAAATTCAAAGCCATCAGCACTTCTTTAATAGCAAGTGAACCATTGTTTCTGAATTCAAAATCTTTCGTCAATTTATCGCCTGGTTTTAAGTTTGACAAATTGACATTGGCTGATTGTTCTTTAGCCGATAAATCAAGTGTTCCTGACGCAAATGTAGCGTCTGTCGACTTCACATCATTAAATGCGGCCCATGTGCCTCCTCCTACTAATGCTAAACCGAGTGCGGCTGAGGCAACGCCCAAGCTTAATTTCTTTTTCATACCCATGTTTGTACTCTCCCCTTACTTTTTATTTTTGTTATCAAATCCTGTCGCCAGGTTGCAACCGTATTCATGTGGAGATGGTTCCCTTTTTCGCATGTTCTTCCAGCGCTTTCGTTTTCCGCTCAATATCGCGGAGGGCGCTGACAATGACTGTTATTGAGTAAATCAAAAGCATGACGCCGGGAACGATTAACAGAATCGCCGTTCCGATCGGCTGGCTGGCCAAATGTATGACATATCCGGCATACGGAAGCTGATATCCTGTATACTGGGCCGCCACTTTTTCAGCTTGAACGGGTGCGGCATCCGGGGCGGCATTATGGTCCCCTTTTGTCTCAAACAGCAGGTTCCCGTCCTTTTTTGTGATCCCGATTATTCTGTGTGTGACGGCTGTTCCGTCATCTTGGGTAAAGGTGATCACATCCCCTTTTTCTAAGTCATTCACGTCAGAAATTTTCTTTACCGCTATGAGCGAACCCGTCTTAAATTCCGGGTCCATTGAACCCGACAGCACGGATTTCAGCGTATAGCCGAAGATGGCCGGCTCACCCCCGGAAGCCCGGGTCGAAATCACCGTTAACGTCAGCACAATAATCAAGCTGAAGATGACGGCATACAAAATATTACTGATCAGTTTCAGCGTTTTTTTCATGTTCTTCCCCGCTTTCTTTTACCGGCTCAGCCGGCTCTTTCTCTGTTTTCTTTAGATCGGAAACTGTCGCCTGTTCCCGGCATTTGACGAGTTTCATCGGTTTTGACCACTCAAATTTTTCTTCGTCCGCCGGATACCCTTCAGGCTTGTAAACCTTGAATGCGTATATGCCCGGCTTCAAAGACCGCTTTGACTCAATTTTATAAATCGTTTTGCTTTTTTTATCAGTAATAAGCCCTTTATCCACAACATTGCCGTTTCGTAAAGGCTGCTGCTGAGAAGCGATTTTATGGAGCTCCCATTTCCAGTCAGAAACAGTCCGCTCTTTTCCCTTATTCTCCAGCTCGGCATAGAGCTGAAGCGGCGCACACACGGTGCCTGACGTATCAGTTTGATTTGTTATATGTAAATCACTTTGATCCCAGCGTTCGTCATAACGGCAATCGTCATCCGTATATTGAAAATCTCCGCACGTTTGAACCTGGAGACTGAAGCTTTTCACATCATTGAAGGAGGAACTTGTATCACCTGTGAACTGAGCACATATCGTCACGGACAGGCAAAAAATGAACGAAAGCCGTAACAATAGCATCATCCGCCATCTCACCTTGCCCTTTTTTTCCATTCGCAACAATCGGAACATGCCTTACCCCCTGTAAAACTGTTAATAAATATGACAACCGTTCTCTTTAAAGAACTTTATGAACAAAGTATAATCAAGGATTATCGTCTTGAAAAATGTCAAAATCGGTCAAATTGTTCGTTTTTGAGAATGGTATCTTTTAAAAACAGCGTTTTGCTTCAAATTACACACCTTTTTGGAATTTTTTCTAATAAAACGTGAGAAAATAACGAGGTGCCTAGAACAAAATGGAAAGTATATACAGCGAAAGGACGAAGAATGATGATCAAACAAAGTCTGATTTGCCTTTCTCTTCTTGTTTTCGGGGTTTCAGGAACAGCTCAGGCGGAAACGGTGCCTTATTATGCTGTTCACCATAAATCAAAATGGGAAAAGTTAGCAGAAAAGGAAGCTAAAAAAAGATATCCACTCGCCCAAACGTTATTTATTCAAAAGGTGTGGGATCGGAAAAGAACGGACGAAGCAGTCAAGCAATACCACTTGACATTGCGGGATGGCGCAAAAGAATTTGGCGTGTTTGTTACGATTTCTTTTAATCCCTACAGCCAAAAGGTAAATAAAATTGCCGTCATTGAAGAATACCAATAAGGCCCTCCTGTATCAGGAGGACCTTTCGTGTGATTCACTTTATTTTTTCCGCTGCATCCACAGCTTAAAACTATACGGCAATATTCCGAACCAGTGCTGAGAAGCCGGCACTTTCTTTTCTTTCCGCACTTCTTTTCGCTCTCTCCGTTCCTGTTTCGGCGTATCGAAATATTTAACGAATTGCTCAGTCATATATTTTACATAATCATTTGTTTTCACGGCTCTCACCTCATAGTGCTGTCTTTACTATGAAGTGTTGTCCCGCCGCCTCTTTTTTATACTTCCGTCCATTGAATCAGCTGTTTCTTCTTCTGATCGAACAAAAGGTGAGCCTCCCGTCTCGTACCTGTCGTGGTTTCCGCCTGAATTGTAACCTGAACCGTTTCCCGGCGATCACTCCCCGTGATGTGAAAAGAAACGGTGCCATACGGAAAACGCTGTGTACCAGTTTGGACCTTTTGTCCCTGTGTCATATGGCGGCTTGACAGCAGCGCGCCGTTTTGGAGCAGGTTCTCTCCGATCCAGTACTCCCCTGCCTCTTTTGCAAATGTTTTTCGGGTGATGAAATCAGATGAAGTATAGCTGATGACAAGTAAAACTGCGGCAGAAACAAACAGAACCGCGGGATATATAAAACCGTCAGATTTGTACATTTAATCACCTTTAAAAGAGCTGTAAACCGGAATGACCGCCTGATTCTTTTTACCTGCAACGCTTGAGATCTCTAATAAGAGCAGGCCGTTTTTCACATCAGCCGTTAATGATGCCGCGTTTTGCAGGATCGGCACGTGGCCTTTTCCGTTTACTCTTTTCCTTATCATCTTATGATAAATTTCAAAACGCACTTCTTCGCCTCCGGTTTTCCGGCATGCTAACGCCCGTCCGCCGTCCGCCGGCTTCACAGCCTCAGCCTGTTTACATTCGTTCATGATCTGCTGAACGGCAATTTGATGCTCCCGGCTGTCTAATCCGCCGTTATCGGTCCGGTTTGATAAAAACAGATGTAAAATCGGGCCCAAGGTGCCTGATAGGAAAAGACAGACTGCCAAGGAGAACAAAACATTAAGAAGCGTAAAGCCAGTCTGTTTTGAGAATGCTGAGGCACATTTCTTTTTCGCTGCGGTCAGCCGTACACACTTTGTAATACTCACCATCCTCCTTCCACTTCACACCGGGAGACGGCGGCTTTTTTCCGGTCATCATATAAGTGCTGATATGTTTCTGAAGAAGCCGGTACGCTTCCTGGCGATCTTCTATTTTCAGACCATCTGTCAGCATGCCCGTCCAGACCGGAATGATAGACGTCATAAGGAACAGCCAAATGGCCATTGCTGATAGTGTTTCAATAGTAGAGAACCCCTTATTTCCGTTTAGCATGGACATTTCCGCTCCCTAAGTAAACTGTGATCTCATAGGTGAACCCGGCGCTCTTCAATTGGATCTTTCCTCCCGAATTCGGATGGCCTTTTTCGTTAAATTCAAGGCTCTCCGGTAAAGTCACAAGTGTAATGTGAAGCGAATCAAAGGAACGCTCGACAATCCTTCCGCCTGACTGCAGTTTGTATTTATGCTCTTTTGGAAGAAAAGTGATTTTTGTTCTTTTATGTTCTGCGATAGCCGTTTCCTGAGCAAGCTGAATATCTTTTTGGAGCTGTTCTGTTTTTTGCCGCACGGCAAGGTGGGTGCAGGCCGGCGGAACCGTCGTGAACAAAACCGTCAGCAGGACGGACGCCAGACTTAACACAATCAGGCTTTCAAGAAGGGTAAACCCATTTTCTGTCCGCCTGTTATTGTTCAACTGTAACTTCTCCGCCACTAATTAAGATCTGTTTACCATTCGGGCAGACTGTATTCTTTTTGATATACCCCTCTGATTGTAAATCGTTCATATCCGGCATTTTACCTTCATGGTCGATTTCGTACGCCGTCACTTGGGCTTTCACCATATTCTGCAGTCCTTCACAGCCTTTATGCTGAATGCTTTGATTATGTTTTGTAACGTTAGGAATGGTGATTAAAAGCAGAATGGAAACGATAAATAAAACAATCAGCATTTCAATTAAAGTAAATCCATCTTGATTTTTCAGACGAAGCACTCCCTTACATTTGGTTCATCATCTGGTACATCGGCATCAGCATTGACATGTAGACAATTAAAATCATACCGGCCACAACACCGTAAATGACAGGCTGGAGAATGCCGGTATACTTCGCCGCGTTTTGTTCAAGACGCTCCATCATAAACTGGCTGTACGTATAAAGTTCGCGGTGAAGCAGGCCGTTTGCCTGTCCGTGGCTGACTGCAGCCGCAAGGTCTTTTTCATAACACGGATGCCCAGAAAGAGCGGATTCTATGGTTTCTCCGGCTTTCAGACGTGTAATGAGCATCTCTGCTTCTTCTCGATAAAAAGGCAGAAAAGATTGTTCTTTAAAAGCTGTTAAGCTGTCATAGATAGAAAGGCCGGATTTCAGAAGACTGCTGAGCTGTAAAGAGAAAAAGTAGCTGTTAAAAAGAACGGCCGCTTTTCCTAAGAGGGGTATTTTCACAACAATCAGCATTTTATCTTGCGGGGACTTTTTCTTACATAAGAACCAAACGTACAAAAACAAGCAGAAAGCGGCGGAAAGCGCCAGTGCGCAGGCTTCATGAAAATGCCGAAAAAACGCAAAGATGAAAGCAGTCGTACCGGACGTATTCATATTCATTGATTGATAAATCCCAGAAAACTGCGGAATAATTAAACTTTGCAGGATATAAAACATGACACAGACGGAAAAAATTAAAAACATCGGATACCGGAGCATTTTTTTGATTTGATTCGTCTGCATGAGCTTTCTCTGTAATAATTCGCCGCTTTGTTTCATCGCCCCCGGCAATTCCCCGTGTTTCTCCGCGAAATAGCAGATAGAGACGGCTTCTTTATGAAAAGACAGTGCCTCAAGCACTTGGTAAAACGCATCACCTTCTCTCAGCCGGCGGATTCCTTCCTTCAGCTCTGCAAGCTGACGTTTATGCAGCTGGAGTTGCAGCAGTCTGAGCCCTTCAATCAGGCTGTATCCTTTTTCCGTCATTTCACCGAGCCTTTTCAAAAAAGCCGCTTGATCCTTCAACGGCCATGTTCGTTTAATCCGCTTCATGATACACCCACCGATCGTAATTGTCGGTCGTGACATAGCCGAGCGCGATTCCTTTTCTGATCAGCCTGCGGAGCGTCTGATATTGAAAATTGGCGTGCTCTCCCTTTGCTTCCTGAAAGCATTGGGTGAGGTTTTTCCCGTAGAGCAGTTCATAAATGCCCGCACGGCGTGTCTGCCTGTACATCCGGCAGTACACGGAACAGTTTTCCTCTTTGCAGAACGGACATGTTAAATCAACCAGACGCTGAGCGGCAATAGCAATGACGGTTTGTTCAATTTCTGTCATGTTCACGCCGAACTCCAGCAGCCTGTATATGGCGCCCTTAGCATCTCTTGTATGCAGGCTTGAAAGAACGAGGTGTCCCGTCATGGCCGCGCGGACTGCGATTTCAGCCGTCTCGGCATCTCTGATTTCCCCTAAAATGATCATATCGGGATCATGTCTTAAAATCGCTTTTAAACCGGCGGAATATGTGACTCCGGCTTTTTCATTCACCTGAACTTGCAGCACATCCTCATCTCTTGTTTCTACGGGGTCTTCAAGCGTGACAATCCGCCGGTTGAAATGCCTTTTTGCATAGTTGACAAGCGAGTAAAGAGTGGTCGTTTTTCCAGATCCGGTGGGGCCGGTAAACAGAAGCAGGCCGTGCGAATGCTTCAGAAAGGACAATAGTGCGGCGCCCGCCCCCCGAAATAAGGACAGTTTATCCAGAGGGGGAATCTGCCGCTTAGGCAAAAGCCTGATGACAAGACTTTCATCATTCATTGTCGGCAAGGTTGACATTCTCAAATGAACGGTTTCCGTCGGAAGCGGCAGAGACAATGACCCGTTTTGCGGCTTACGTCTTTCTCCTATATCCATGGCCGATAAAAACTTAAAATGAGAAATAAGCCTTACGCATTCCTCTTTTTTTAAGACTCTTTTTTTCACAAGAGCATGGCCGATGCGAAAATGAATGAAAGCATCCTTTTCTCTCGGCACAATGTGTATATCTGAAGCCCTTGCCGTATAGGCCTCGTTTATGATGTTCCTGCTATATGTTTCAATATTTTTCACAAGACTTCCCTCCTTCCGCACGTATTGTAAATCAGATACACAAAAGCCGGCAAAGGAGAGATTATGCGTTTTACAGTGTGTAAAACGTAAAAAAATAAAAAATAAGCCACCTGACATTGATTTACCGAATGAAATCCGGAACCATTCGGCCATTTTCAGCCATCAAAAAAAGCAGGCGTATGCCTGCTCTTCTTAGCGTTTCTTTTCTTTCCGCAAATATTTTTTTTGATGCTCCCTCAAAATGTCCCCTGTCCAGCCTTTCTGCCGCAGATAAATATAAATCAGCAGGGTTGATACAATAATGAGCACGATGGAACAAATATACGCATATTTCCAATGAAGCTCCGGCATGTTATCAAAGTTCATCCCCCAGAGAGCTCCAAGCGCCGTCATCGGTGTAAAGAGAGTTGTAAAGATCGTCAAGGCTTTCACAATTTCATTTCCTCTTTGGGAGGTAATGACTTCCTCGGCGTGCAGCAGATTGCTCAGTTCCTGATCAAACTCATTGATATATGTAATTCCTCTTTCCATCTTTTGGTGAGCTCTGAGGTAATCTTTCTGCCTGTCATTTTTCGGGAGAAAAGCTTCTTTTAAAGCCATTTCCACTTTTTGAGCCCCCAGTGTAAGGCCTTTCCAAATGAACAGCTCATGGCGCAGTTTATGCACATTTTCCAAGATTCCTTTGCTGTTGTCATCATGAATCTGCCATTTCAGCGTCCGCTGCTTGACTTCAAATTCATCCAGTCCGATCAGATAGGAATTCATCAGCTCTCCCAGCAGAACAAAAAAGCCTTCAATCGGATTTTCACAGGTTTGAATCTGCTGTGTGGCATGCTTTTCTTTTACACCGCGCAGCAGCGAAAAATCAAAATTAATTGTAAAAAAGAAGTCTCTCGTAATATAAAAGTGAAATACGGTATGGTTTTTTTCATCATCTAATCCTTGATGATAGATTAAAGAACCGAAAACCGCTTCATTATTCTGATCATTTGTATCTGAGCGCAGAAAGTTTATATGATTTTCATGTTCAAACCACTTTTCGCATTGCGGCCAGTGATTGTGATGGATCATTTTTTTCGCTTCTGTTTTTTCATGCGGACCGAGCTGGTACCACAGCCAGTCCGCTCCCGAATGTACCTTCATCTCTTGTCATCCTCCAGTATCGCTTTCTTGTTTTATTACCGTAAATGAAGCAGGCTAAACCAGGTTCGATGTTTGAGCAGCTTTCTACAGTGGTATTATTCCGAAAAAAGGGAGGTGCAAGCCTTCCTTCGCGGAAGGCGTTACATTGTATATCATCAAACTATCTGCCATCGTACTATTTATTTTATTAACGGCGTGTTTTGTCGCCATAGAGTTTTCAATCGTTAAAGCAAGGCGCTCCCGCATTAATCAGCTCATTGAGGAAGATGTAAAAGGAGCAAAAGCAGCCAAGCATGTCATTACACACCTCGATGAATATTTATCGGCATGCCAATTGGGCATCACCGTCACCGCTTTGGGAATCGGCTGGCTGGGTGAACCGACAGTCAAAGCGATGCTTCAGCCGTTATTTTTAAAGACCGGAGTTCACGAAGCGGTTGCCCAAGTCCTGTCATTGATCATCGCTTTTCTGCTGGTTACATATGTGAATGTCGTTATCGGCGAACTCGCCCCGAAAAGTTTTGCTATCCAAAAAGCCGAGCGGATTACACTTTTGTCTGCCAGACCGATGATTTTGTTTTATAAGTTAATGTTTCCGTTCATCTGGCTGCTCAATCATTCCGCCCGCCTGATTACAGCCATGTTCGGCTTGAAGCCTGCTTCCGAACATGAAATGGCTTATACGGAAGAGGAATTGCGGGTGCTCCTTGCCGAAAGCTATCGAAGCGGCATGATTAAAAAAAGCGAGCTGCATTACGTAAATAACATTTTTACATTTGATAAGCGCACTGCCAAAGAAATTATGGTGCCCCGGAATGAAATGGTGAGTCTGCCGTTAGACAGCGGATCGGGACATATGCTCCGGGACATTATCAAAACAAATAAATATACCCGGTATCCCGTAGTAAAAGGAGATAAAGATCATGTAGTCGGCATCATCAATATAAAAGAAGTTTTATTCAGATTCCTGTCAGAAGGAGCGGCGTTTACAAAACACGAACTCAGCCCTTACATCCAGCCGGCGATCCATGTGATTGAGACGATTCCGATTTATCAATTATTCGTTAAAATGCAGCGGGAACACGCCCATATGGCCATTCTCATTGATGAGTACGGCGGAACCGCGGGATTAGTAACGGCGGAAGACATCATTGAAGAGATCGTCGGCGAAATCCGCGACGAATTTGATACGGATGAAACACCTTCCGTTCAAAAGCTTGGGAAGAACCGCTATCTCCTGAACGCCAAATTGCTGATCAGCGACGTCAATGATGTACTCGGAACAGAGATTACGGCTGATCAAGTCGATACACTCGGGGGCTGGTTTCTTACTCAGCATATTGACGCGAAGCCCGGGAGCACCATTGATTTTGAAGGCTACACATTTACGGTAAAAGAAATCGACAGCCATCATATCATTACGATTGAAGCTGAAAAAGCTGAATAGCTGAGGGAGACATCCCTCCCGGCCATTCAGCTTTTTATCATCTTAATGATTCTTTTACGATAAATCCGTTTTTTGCCAGCGCTTTCGCCAGACTCTGCTCCGTTTTCACCTGAGAAAAATCGATGCCGAGCTTCACGACGGTCTGCGCGATTTCCGGCCTGATGCCTGAGATTGTCGTTTCTATGCCAAGAAGTTTTGTGCTGTCAATCACTTTAAAAATCTGATAAGCGACCATCGTATCCACAATCGGCACACCTGATATATCTAAAAATAAATAAGAAAGACGGAGTGAAGAACATTGGTCAAGCACCGATTCCAAAATCATTTTTGCCCGGTAGGTGTCAATTTCGCCGACGAGCGGCAAAATTCCAATACCGTCGGCAATCGGCATAATCGGCGCGCTTAGTTCGTTAATCATTTCTTTTTGGGCGTTTAATTGTGTAACCGTCACTTTATAATATTCCTCTGTAAATACTTCAATCATATGGTCAATTGCTTTGTTCAGCTTCTCTCCCCAATGGAATACCGCATTCGCCCCAGGCTTCTCAGACATTGTTTCACAGCACGTCTGTATGCGGTTCCAGACCAATCTCCGGAATTCTTTAAAGCTCGTGACGCTTTCATAGACCGGTACTTCATGGACGGCCCGGTCCCTTGCGAACTGAAGCGCCCATTTCGTCAGCTCCTCTTCCCCGCCGTCTTTTTCCGATAAAATGCCGGCAACGATTTCAATTAACAGACGGTGCTGCATTTCCGCTTTCTGATCATCTGTAGGCCGCCCCGATTTTGGTATGAGCAGCCACTGGCGTGTGATTTCACCTGATTCTTCAATTAAGGTTCGAGATAATGCTTCACTCAAATGTTTCACGGGTCTCCTCCATTCAAATTCCTTTGTATGTATAAATCGGCGCCGGACGCACATACTGTAATTACATCCGATGGGCTATAGCCAAGCGGTAAGGCAATGGACTTTGACTCCGTGATCGTTGGTTCGAATCCAGCTAGCCCAGTCCCGCAACCGCAAAAAACGAAGATTAGCTGATAAATTTTGATCAGCGGATCTTCGTTTTTCTCTTATGATACAGATTGATGTACCGTTTTTTTCTTCGTCAGCTTCATCAGTTCTCCCGGATTGTATCCGATAACGAGCTTATTGCGATCGATCAGAATCGGACGCCGCAGCAGTTTCGGCTTCTCAGTCAAAAGCTTCAGCACTTCATTTACAGTCATTTCTTCAATGTTCAGGTTGAGATTTTTAAATGTTTGACTTCTCGTCGCCAATATTTCATCAATTCCTTCAGTCGTTAATGATAAGATCTGCTTCAATTCATCAATTGTCGGTGTCTCCCTGAATAGATGGCGCTCTTGAAAGTCAACATTGTGGGCTTTTAACCAATGTTTCGTTTTTCGGCATGATGTGCAGCTCGGGTATGAATAAAAAATAAGTTCTTTCATTTTTAAAAATTCCTCCCTCGGATAATCCGTCTCTTTGTTAACATAAGTACCCTGAACTTTTTTTCATTAAACATATTTCAAAAAGATTTTTCGGATCTTTTTCAGAGAGCGGCATAAGATATAAAACACAGGGAAAGACATAAATTCCACAATAAATATAATCATGAAAATGTTTACATTTTGAGTGCCGATCTATTATAATAAACTTCAGATAGACTCTCGGGAGGGGATAAGGAATGAATCGCATGTTCCGGGTGTTAGGATTTTGGACGGGGATATTTGCAGTCATGTTTTTTTTAGGGGGCATGAAAGACGCTTCACTTTTGTTTTTTGGACAGACGATCTTTTTCGTATTTCTTTCTTATTTGAATCTGACTGAGCGGATGTATATTTATATTTTCGGAGCTTACTTAACCGTATTTTTCGCCGGATTTACATATTACTCTATTTTTATTATGACACCGGGCGGCGGAACCCACTGACAGAAAAAGACAGACCGATTATGGTCTGTCTTTTTTCATTTACAGTGAAAAACCATTGATAAACGGGTTTCGCTCCTGCTCTGTCTGAATATCCGTTTCCGGCCCGTGCCCGCTTAACACAAGTGTATGTCCGGGAAGCGTGAGCAGTTTTTGATGAATGGAATCAAGCAATACGTCCTGACTTCCGCCGTGTAAATCAGTTCGGCCGATGCCTCCCTGAAAGAGCACATCACCTGAAATCACCAGATCCGCGTCCTTCACATAATAAGAAACGCTTCCCGGTGAATGTCCCGGCGTAAACAATGTCTCCAAATGGAAAGGCCCGATGTCCAATATGCCGTCGCCTTCAATCAGCCGTTCGGCGGGCCGTGCCGTTACGGCGATGCCCCGCAATATGCCTGATCCGTTTAAGGAAGAGTCCTCCAGCCACTTTTCTTCATTTTTGTGAAGATATACGGGAACATCCCATCTGTCTCTTACTTCGTCAAGCGCGCCGATATGGTCAAAATGGGCGTGCGTCAGTAAGATGGCCAGCGGCTTCAGATTGTTTTCTTTTATGTAATTGTTGATTTTGTCCGCTTCTCCGCCCGGATCAAAAATAAGACAGGACTGATCCTCACTGACAAGAAAATACGCGTTTGCCTGAATCGGACCGGCCGGCATTCGTCTCCATTTCACTTTCATCACCTCTTTATGTATATGCCCTTATTATGAAGGTTTTCTGCGGAAGATTCAATGAATGCGGCCGGGAAAACGCTATCGACAAACAAAATGAAAACGGTTAAAATGAAATGGAAAGATTTTCAGGTTCCAATGACAAAGGAGGAGCATGATGTTACTTGTTGTAATCTTCGGCCTTGTCGCATTATTAGCTGTATTAGGAGTCCTGCGGGCTGTCAGACAGAGAAATATCCTGGGATTTTTGTTAGCCGCCGCCACGCTGGGCGTGTTTGGCTGGTTTACCGTAATGACCGTTGTAACCAGCGGCTATCCGACTGCACATTAAAAGCCTGTATCCAATGGATACAGGCTTATTTTTTATTGCTGCAAATGTTTGCTGACACTTTTGATTTTGCTCTCCAGTGTCGTTTCTTTATCACGTCTGTCATCAATGCGGATATTTGTCGCCACTCTGTGCAGCCCTTTTTGGAACGGGGCTTCGTGAATGTCCTGAATGACTGCGAATAAGTCGCTCAGCTCACCTTCAATCAAAGTGTTCATCGGCGTGAGCTGAAATTTGATTTTGCCGGCAGCTTTGTAACCCTCCAAAATGTTTTGCACATCCGCTACGTACTCACTGACGCTCGGTGTTTTTGTTCCGATCGGAATGATTGTCACATCTGCAATTGCCATTTGGTTCAAACTCCTTTTTCATTTGTTATGATTGGTTCTGTCATGCCTGTTTTCAGTGAAATCAGACGGTCATACGTAAAGCCGTATAAAGCGTATTCCCCGTTCGGAGAGATCTGAATCGGCTCCATTTCCGTGTTTTTGAGCACCGTCCGCTCCCGTTCGTCTCCTAAGTCAAAGCTGATCAGATTGTAAGAGCGGCCTTCAGGCTTGAATATGTAAAACCGCTTGTGTGTCTGATCGTAATCATACTCCATCGGCGCAAAGCTCTCATACTTTTCTTGGAGAGGAAAGCGGTGCGTCACGGATGCCGGCTTTTGGAAAAGGAACTCGCCGTCTCCGTCCGATTGATCCGTTTGTCTGACGGCAATCGTCATGCCTGGGCGGGAATCGGCCCAGATGACGTGATGAAGCACTCTTTTTTCTTTTTTCGTCTGCAAGTCATAAGAATATAAAGGACCCTCTTCCTCCGTTTTTCCTTGCTTGATATATTGGAATTCATCAGTGGAGGTCCAATGGACAAAAGGGGCCTGAACGGGACTCTTTTTTAAAATGCCGTTGTTCATATCGGCCGTATAGGCTGTGAAGTCCCATGTTTCAGTAAAAACGGTAATCATCATTTGATACGGGTCATACGGATTCCAAGCCGTCTCCAGCTCATAAGAGTTAAAGGCTTTGTGATAAAGTCTTTTCCCCTGCTTGTTCATAAGCACAAGCTCAGTCTGACCGCTGCTTGTCACCTGTACGAGAATCAGCTGTTTTTTCCGGCTGATCTTTACATTGACAATATTGCCCTTTGTTTCATATAGCCGTTCGGATTTTCCGCTGAAAAGATCATATTTCATCAGCTGATGATGTGCTGTATACAGAATCGTTCTGTTATCCAGCCATCCTTCCGTTTTCTCCGCTTCCTTTTTACTGAGCGGAACGATTTTCTGTTCTGCCGATTTTGCCGAAACGCCTGTGTCTTGCTGCTGATGAGATGGTTCACAGGCCGCTAAACACAGAACGAATGCGGACAGCAGAACACAAACCAAGTATCTCACCAGCCTTCCCTCCATTCTTTTCTATTGTCCCATATTTGTTTATGTAAACAAATGAGAAATTTCACAGATGTCTCAAAAAACAAGCGACCTCCACAAAATACCTTCCGTCGCTTGATAAATATCAGCAAACTGATGAAAAGGCAAAGGGTTTTTTCCCTTTCCGAGCTCAATGGTATAGCCCTCTTTTCCATACTGCTGTATAAACCAATCCCTAAAACCGGCATGGCTGTCAATGGTTTTAACGCCTTGATAGCGGTTTCCGCTTATCGCTTCAAACTCCCGAATCATCCGGGATGATTGCTCCGGTTCACATCCTTCGTATCCCCAATAAATCTCTTCTCCCTGCGTATGAAGCGCGATCAGCCTGTCAGGCGGCTGCTCCGTTATCAGCCGGTGCATCGCCTGCGCCTCCGGTTCAGTGAGCGGCGCCGTCCCCGGAAAATCACGATATGAAGGGGCCTTCGGTTTGCGCCTCTGTTCAATATCCCAATTGGATGGGAAATGTTTATTTAAATCCACACCGTTTATATTCGCCTTCCATTCGCGGAAATCCGGGCGGTGCTCATTTAATTGATTAAGAAATTCATTTTTTTCTGATAAATCTTCACATCCGTAAAGTACGAGATCAACACCGTCGGGATTTACGAGCGGAACGAATGACAATGATGTCAGGCTGAATATATCAAGCGCAGAGTGCCCGAAAACGGTTTTATTTTCGCATAATGCCGCGCAATATTCTTTACACCATTTAAGCGCGACCGAGGTGGTGATCCATTCATTGGCATGAAATGAGGCGTTTACATGGACTTTTCTTTCAGCCGTATCCGCACCTATTTTCAGCTCATAAAGCGGCTTTCCCAATACGGAACTGCCGATTTTACGGCACGTGACAAACGGAAAGACATCCGTTATTTTCTCAATTTCTTCATAAACCGATTGGGACCCGTACACCTTTTCTTCCTTCACCCATTGATCAGCGGAAAGAATCCTTTCACAGTGCCGGATGTATCGCGAAAGCCCGCTCAGCGTCTCAAGCGGCGGACCCTCTGACTGCCCGCTCACGGCAAAGCCGGGACACAATAAATCATCATTTTCCGCCGTTTTATCAGCGGCTTTCAACAGTTTTTCATCAATTGAAAGCACCTTTGCAATATCTTTCATATGCTGTTTCAATTCAGGTTTGACACGAATTCCCGCCATGTTCATCCCCCTTTTTTAAAAACTATATGACAGGGGAGATAAAAAAAGAAAGCCGCCCGCGATATGGGCAGGCAGACTTTCTTCAGCAGTTTTGATGTTTGAGCCATTCATTTTTGGCAATCCACGCCCCGCCGATGACTCCGGCGTCATTTCCAAGTGCCGCAATCGAAATATCCGCCGCTTCCGCAGAACGCGGGAATGCGGTGATTTTGAAAGTCTCTTCCACTTTTGACCGCAGGATTTCACCCGCTTTAGACACGCCTCCGCCGAGCACGATTTTCGTCGGATTCATGGCGCTTGCCAGATTTCCGAGCACGAGGCCTAAATGTTTTGCGACATAATCGACGACTTCAAGCGCTGTCTTATCCTGCTGTTTAGCCGCTTCGAACACGTCACGTGCCGTCAGATCATCCACTTGTAAGAGCGAAGAGTCGGAAACCGCCGCAAGCTTTTCTTTCGCGATGCGGACGATGCCGGTTGCGGACGCAATCGTTTCGATGCAGCCGGATTTTCCGCAGTTGCACGGAGCTCCTCCTTCCGGAATACTGCAAATATGACCGATTTCTCCGCCGGCCCCGTTTTTACCGTGAACGATTTCTCCGTTGACGATGATGCCTCCGCCGACTCCGGTTCCGAGCGTCACTAAAATGACATCTTTGGCCCCGTCACCTGCACCCTTCCACATTTCTCCGAGCGCCGCGATATTGGCATCGTTTTCAATGACGGCCGAAATACCCGTTTCCGCCTCGAGATGGTCTTTCAGCGGATAGTTTTTCCACCCCATATTTGTCGTCTCATAGACCACTCCCGTCGCCATTTCCACGGGTCCGGGCGCTCCCATTCCGATCCATTTTACGATCCGTTTCGGCTTGTTCAGTTCTTCCAGCTTCTGATCAAGCGCTTTGGCGATCGTGACCGTAATTGTGTTTCCTGATTTATCGGTCGGAACTTCCCATTTATGCTGAATTTCACCGTACATGTTGATGAAGGCCAGCTTGATGGTTGTCCCGCCAAGATCAATCCCCGCAAACCATGTATCTTCCATAATAATCTCCTTTTCTTATTAAAATCCTGCTTTGTTATCTGCCTTTGATCCGCTCCGATTCTCTCTGAAGAACTCCGGCGGCTTTTTGCCATACTTCTCTTTCAATCACGTTTGACAAGTACATTTCCTTTAATTCATCTTTCATAAAGTCAATTTCGGCTTGTCTGTCACCGAAATAAACGATATGTCCGAATGACTTAAACAGCTGCTGCACGTCATAAAATGAATTCATCTGCTTCACCATTTCTATTCTTCTTAGTATAAGCGTATTTCATCACTGATCCGGGCGTCAAGCAAAAAACGATTGGAGAAAATATCCTTGTATTATTTTCATAAATTGTATATTCACAATTGTAAAAAAACACTCATTTAAGCGTTTTTCTGTTACAATACTTTCGTGCCCAAAAGCACAAAAGGATTAAAGTTTGATGGGGTGTTGTTTTGAAACAAGAAAAAAGGCTGACGTTCATCTCAGCCATCAGTTTATTTGTCTTGATGTTAGCAGTCATTATGTCCTGCCTGTTTTTCTTTCATACAGAGCCGCATATGCCGCTGTTCTTTTGCGTCATTATTCTGTCTCTGGCAGGTTTGTGGCTCGGTTTCTCGTGGGAGAGTCTTGAAAAAGGAATTGTCAGCGGATTGAAAAACGGTGTGCAGCCGATTATCGTACTGGCTTTGATCGGTATGCTGATCGGCGCCTGGATGTACAGCGGCGCCATTCCCACCGTCACCGTTTACGCTTTGTCAATTATACAGCCGAGTCAGCTGCTTTTGACCGCATTATTTTCCTGCATGATTATCAGCACGCTTGTCGGCTCAAGTCTGACAACTGTCAGTACAATCGGCGTCGCGCTGTTAGGGGTAGCAAGCGCGGCGGGAGTTCCGCTCGAATGGACGGCGGGAGCAGTCATTTGCGGGGCTTGTTTCGGTGATAAAATGTCACCGATGTCCGACACGACGAATTTTGCCGCCGGAATCGGCGAAATTCCGATTTTTAAGCATATTCGCCATATGATGGGCACTACCGTTCCGGCACTGCTGATCACGATTGTTCTTTTTTATATTCTCGGTTCATCGGTTTCAATAAATGCCGCTTCAACGCAAAATATTGAGGCGGTCATTTCCGGAATGAAAGAGGCCGTGCACATTACGCCTTGGTCGCTTCTTTCACCTCTGTTGGTGATCATTTTAGCTGTGAGACGGATTTCCGTGATTCCGGTGCTTACCGCCGGTATTATTTCCGCAGGGCTTCTGACTGCTGTTTTTATTCCTGACAGCAGCATTCAAGGATTTATATCCGCCCTGCAAAGCGGGACGGCGTTTAAAACCGGCGACCAGGCTGTGGCCAGCATTATCAACAGAGGCGGGCTCCAATCGATGATGGGATCAGTCTCTCTGATCATGATCGCCTTTGCGCTCGGCGGCCTGATGGAAAAAACGGGCCTGATCGCGGCGCTGCTTCAAGGATTGATAAAAGGCGTGCATACGAAAGGACGTCTTGTCATGGCGACCGTCTTCTCAAGTATAGGCGTAAACCTTGCGACAGGTGAGCAGTATTTGTCGATCTTAATTCCGGGTCAATCTTATAAACCTTTATATGACAAGCTCAGCATTAAGCGGATTCACCTTGCGCGGTCGCTTGAGGACGGCGGAACATTGATCAACCCGCTGATTCCCTGGGGAGTAAGCGGCGCTTTTATGGCAAGCGCATTAGGGGTTTCCGTCATCGACTACCTGCCGTTTACCTTTTTCCTGTACATTTCTCCTATGATCTCAATTCTGCTCGGTTTCCTGAAAAAAAGCTGACAATACGAGAAAACCTGCCGTTTTTTACCGGCAGGTTTTCTTATGCAAAAAATCCCGCTGAAAAACGGGATTTGTTTAAAATGCCTGCTGAATGAATTTGTTTCTGATAAACGGTATTTTTAAAAAGAAATGAATGAATGACCGTCTGATCCCCGGCTGGCTGAGCACGCTGTTCATCAGACGGTAGCGGTTTTGGTAAACGGCTAAAACAGATACGGCGCATAATGAGTAGATCAACAATTTTTTCATCTTATCCCTCCTGCCCCTATCGTTTGTCAAACAGCGAGAATTATTCCGGTGTAAGAAGTTTTTTATGCGATTAAGCGATGGTTTCAGATTCAGTCACGATCATATCGACCGGAATATCGTGGGGCATGCGGGGAATGCGGTCTGTCAGCTGGCAGTCAAAGAGAAGCGACACGGTACGGCCTTTATAACCGGAGAGGTACCGATCATAATATCCTCCGCCGTATCCGATTCTGAAGCCTTCCCGGTCAAAAGCCACACCGGGCACAATCACAAGGTCAATGTCTTTTTGGGCGGCTTTTTCCGTCAGGCTCTCGATCGGTTCACTGAGGCCCGCATATACGGTTTCCAGCTGATCATACGCAGAAAATGTACGGAACTCCATCGCTCCCGTCTGCGGAAAGCATTTTGGGATACAGACTTGTTTTTTCTCTTTCCAGGCCTGTTCAATAATCGGCCGTGTCGGAATTTCCAGGCGTGTCGAGATGGTAACGGCGATCACGCGGGCCTGTTTCCATTCTTTTAAAGAAAACAGCGTTTCACGCATGCTGCGGCATTTTTTCTCCCATTCACTTTCTGTCATATCAGAAAGCTTTGCTTTGATATCGGTTCTAATTTGTGCTTTCACGTTTCTCAAACCTCCCTGAAAGACAAAAAAGCCAGAACTTTATTGAAAGCTCCAGCTTTTTCCGCTGTTTTAAACAGCTTATTTTGTTTCACGGTGTAACGTAGATTTTTTATCACGTGGGCAATATTTTTTAAATTCAACGCGGTCCGGATTGTTGCGTTTGTTCTTTTTAGAAATATAGTTACGCTCACCACATTCAGTGCAAGCCAAAGTAATATTAACGCGCATTATTTTCCCTCCAAACTAAATATCATTTACTTATTCAGACTTATATATAATACCACTATAATGGACGGAATGCTAGAGTGATTTACATGAAATGTTGTTTAAGTGCAGAAAACATCAGTTTATGCTTCTGATCCTCTGAATGAGCTTGCGCCTGGTGAAGGGAAAATATGACGAAACAGGACAAAAAAGGACTTTCTGATGCGAAATCTATAGAGAAATAACCGTTTGCTCCCCGAATAAAAAAGATTTCCCGACAAAATTCCGTTTTTTTCTCTATTTCCTTTAGAATGGCGGCGTTTTATGGTATAAAAAAGAAGGGCAAATTAATAATAGAAGGTGATGAAACGTGGAAATTGCTATTATTGCGTTGTTTATCGTCAGTATAGCGCTTATTGCATTCTCATATTCTCAAAGAGATCCGATGAAAGACGTGGAACAGGAGCTTGAAACGCTTCAGCTTTCCGCCATGCAGGAAATTTACAAGCTGAAAAAGAAAATGACGGTGCTTGAAGAAGAATTGCTGGAAACCAACCTCGTGATCCGCAAAGCCAAAAGCAGCGGCATTAACCAAAAAATCGCCAAACAAATCATTTCAAAATATAACAACGGAATGTCTGCGGAAGCCATCGCAAAAGCGGAGCACGTGTCTGTCGAGGACGTCAATACCATTATTAAAGATAATGAGAAGGTGCTCGTATGACAAAACGGGGCATTCAGGCTTTTGCAGCAGGCATGATTTTAGCGACGGCCGTTCTCGCCGCTGTCTTCTATTTGACTGACCATGACCAGGCAGCCGCCGTTAAAACCGAAAAAACAGCATTGACAGAAAAAGAAGTAAACAGCTACCTCGACGATCAGCAAAAAGTCTCCGTCAACCGGGATGACTATCAAAAACTGCTTGATTCTAAAGAAAAATCGTTAAACAACGACCAAAACACAGACGCCAAAAAGAAAAAAGTAACATACAAACTGACGATTAAAGACGGAATGAGCACTGCTGATGTGTCATCCATTCTTGAAAAAGAAGGGATTATTCCTTCAGCGAAGGACTTTAATGATTACGTCATTGACGCAGGCTACCATAAAGAAATCCGCGCCGGCCATTTCAAAGTCGACTCAGATATGAGCTTTAAAAAAATCGTCAAAACATTAACCCGCTAAAAAAGCTTGCAGGCATCGTCCATTCAGATGGATACGGCCGGCAGGCTTTTTTAATAAGGAGTATAAAACGGACCCGGTCAATGGCCGGGCCCGTTTTTTTATCCGAATTTTCCGGTGATATAATCATGTGTTTTTTGATGATCCGGCTGAGAAAATATTTTGCCCGTATCCCCCCATTCTACCAGTTCGCCCATATAGAAAAACGCGGTTTGATCAGAGACCCTCGCAGCCTGCTGCATGTTGTGCGTCACAATGACGATTGTATACTTTTCTTTCAATGTCAAAATCAGCTCTTCTATTTTCCGCGTGGACACGGGATCAAGAGCGGACGTCGGTTCATCCATCAGAAGGACGTCCGGTTTTGTGGCGAGCGCCCTTGCGATGCACAGCCGCTGCTGCTGACCGCCTGACAGTGAAAGCGCCTGCTGGTGAAGGCGATCTTTCACTTCATCCCAGAGCGCAGCTGCCTTTAAAGATTCCTCGGCGATTTCAAGCAGTTTCTTTTTATTTTTTTCGCCGTGAATTCTCGGACCGTACACGACATTCTCAAATATCGACTGCGGAAACGGATTGCCTTTTTGAAACACCATACCGATCTGTTTTCTTAATTCTGCCGCATCCGTCTTTTCTTTCAGCAGATTGCGTCCGTTATAGATCATGTCGCCTGTCACTTTGACATTCGGGGCCATTTGCAGCATTAAGTTTAATGTTTTAATAAAAGTGGATTTCCCGCAGCCGGACGGACCGATGATCGCAGTTACCTTCCGCTCCTCAAAACCGATCGTAATGTCCTTTAAAGCCTGATGGGCTCCGTACCATACGTTCATGCCGTGAATATCAAATAAATTCTGTGTGTGCACCGCTTCCTTCACAAGGCTCACAGTCCTTCCCCCTATCCGAACTTTCCGTTAATGTAGTCATCTGTCTTTTGCACTTTAGGACTCGTGAAAATTTGTTCTGTCTGCCCGTATTCCACCACTTCCCCGTTTAAAAAGAAAGCCGTTCGGTCAGACACCCTAAGTGCCTGCTGCATGTTATGCGTAACGATAATAATCGAATAATCTTTTTTCAGTTCTGTCAAAAGCGTCTCGATTCTGGCGTTTGAAATAGGGTCCAGAGCTGAGGCCGGTTCATCTAAAAGTAGCACGGCAGGTTTCATCGCAAGCGTACGGGCGATACAAAGACGCTGCTGCTGGCCGCCTGATAACGAAAGAGCCGATGAATGAAGCCGGTCTTTGACTTCATCCCAAAGCGCCGCCTTCGTTAAGCTTTCCTCGACCGCATCATCCAAAACGGCTTTCCTGCGTTCCCCCGCATACTTCAGCGCATGTGTGATGTTATTGTAAATGGATTTCGGGAACGGATTCGGTTTTTGAAACACCATACCGATCTCCCGTCTGAGAGACACGACATTAATCGCTTCCCCCAAAATATTCAGCCCTTCATAAAGGATCTCTCCCTCGCTTCTTGCAAAAGGAATGGCATCGTTCATTCTGTTAATCTGTCTCAAAAATGTTGATTTCCCGCAGCCGGAGGGACCGATCAGAGCCGTCACCGCATGTTTTTCAATATCCATGTTTACATCTTTAACCGCTTGTTTGTCACCGTAATAAATTGATAAATGCTTCACTTCCAAAATTGAAGACTCCGGCGAACGCTTTGTCTGTTCCGCTTGTTCCCTGATGATGTGATCAATCATGTTTTCGCCTCTTTCCGATTAATTTGCCGTAAGCTTTTTATAAATGACAGATCCGAGCCATCTTGCACAAAGGTTAAACAAGAGCACCGAAATCACCAGCACCGCCGAGCCGCCGTTTGCAATCGCTTCGGCGTCAGGGATGATTCCCTGCGTATTGACACTCCATATATGAACCGCCAGCGTCTCAGCCGGCCTGAAAATGTTGAAAGGAGATGATTCAGAAAACGGGTTCAAATCCGTAAAGTTCAGCCGCGGCGTTGTCAGTCCCGCTGTAAATAACAATGCGGCCGCTTCTCCGAATACTCTTCCTGATGCGAGAATGGCTCCGGTTAAAATCGAAGGAATCGCACTCGGAATCAGCACCGTTTTGACGGTATGCCATCTCGATACGCCTAAAGCGAGAGAAGCTTCTTTCAGCTCCTTAGGAACTGCAGTGAGCGCGCCTTCCGTCACCCGGACCAAAACGGGAAGGTTAAAGACCGTTAATGCGAGCGCGCCCCCGATAATCGTGTAACCCCATCCGGTCAGGTTTACAAACATCAGCATGCCGAACATCCCGATGACAATGGACGGAAGCGAAGACAGCACCTCAATACACGTTCTGATAAAATCAGTGATTTTATTTTGGGGCGCATATTCAGCCATAAAGACGCCGCCCCCCACTCCAAGCGGTATCGTGATCAGCATGGTGATAAACAGAATGTAAAAGGAGTTAAAAAGCTGATCCCGTATTCCGCCGCCTGACGCAATGGCGCTCGATTTTGACGTAAGAAAATGCAAGGAGATTTCAGAGACGCCGTGAATAAGAATGTACAAAAACAATCCTGCCAAAATCGCCGCAATTACAGCGGCGCATAACCCGAATACACCGGTGGCCAATTTATCCGTTATTTTCCGGTTCATTACACTTTCCTCCTAGACGACAAGTAGCGTATGAGCAATATAAACAGAAACGACATGATGAGTAGAACAAGCCCCATAGACCATAACGTATTATTTTCAATACTGCCGTATGTGGTATGGCCCATGTTTAACGTAATAATCGTCGTTAATGTTCCCGCCGTATCAAGCAGGCTTTCCGGCAGAAGCTTTGTATTTCCGATAACCATCTGTACGGCGAGTGCTTCTCCGAACGCTCTTGCCATCCCGAGCACGACAGCGGTCAGCAATGTCGGAAACGCCGCCGGGATAAGCACCTTTCTGATTGTCTGCCACCTCGTCGCACCAAGCGCATATGAACCGTCGCGAAGGTGTTTCGGAAGTGACGCAAGCGCATCAGCGGAAATCGATGTAACAGTCGGCAGAATCATTACCGAGAGTACGATCGTCCCCGCCAGAAGGCTGTGACCCGTTCCGCTTGATTTAAAAGAGCCGATAAACGGAACCAATACTGTAAGACCTATGAATCCATAAACGACGGACGGAATGCCGACAAGCAGCTCAATTACCGGCTGCAGCACCTTTTTTCCCCAAGTCGGCGCAATTTCCGTCATAAACACGGCACCCGCAATACCGAGGGGCGCTGCGATCAGAGCGGACAGAACCGTGACCGCAAATGATCCGAAAATAAAAGGCAGCACGCCGAACTCAGGTTTTGCCTGGGTTGGATTCCAATTCAGACTTGTTAAGAACTCAATCGGGCTTACACCATTTACAAAAAAAGATTGCAGCCCCTTTATGCCGAGAAAAATTGTGATCGCCGCTGATGCCGCAATGATAATCGCGGCACACACAGACACAATCACCCTTCCGCGGACTTCATCCATTTGCCTGTTTTGTTTTGAGCTTATTAAGCGTTCGCTTACAGACTCTTTTTCTCTGTGATTTATCATTTGTTTACACTCCTATAAAGAAGAAGAGGCGGGGAGCCCGCCCTCCCCTCAGCTTTGCTTGCCGTTTGCGTCACGTGTGACTTTCATATCAGAGATCGGAATGTAGCCTTGATCTTTTACGATACTTTTCTGTACTTCATCGCTGTTCATATAGTCAAGAAACATTTTTGTAAGGCCTGACGCTTCATCTTTCGTATAAGAGTGCTCGTAAGCCCAAATCGGATACTCGCCTGTGACGACGTTTTTCTCTTCCGGTTTGATGCCTCCGATCGATAAAGGCGTTACTTTGTCATCGTTTATATAAGAGAATGCCAGATAACCGATAGCTCCCGGCGTTTCCGCAATGATTTTTTTGACTGTATTGGAGGAATCCTCTGTGATGCCCTCAGCAGGATCTGCTCCGTCAAGCGCGTATTTGACGAACGTAGCGCGTGTTCCTGATGAATCAGGACGGTTCACGAGTGTAATTTTTTGATCTTTACCGCCAAGCTCTTTCCAGTTTTTAATTTTTCCTGTAAAGACGTCTGTCAGCTGTTTTTTGGTTATATCCTTTACGCCCGCACCGGGGTTGACCGCAGCCGCCATCGCCACTACCGCTACTCGGTGGTCTTTTAGGGCTTTCGCATCAATGCCTTCTTTTTCTTCAGCAAAGACATCTGAGTTGCCGATTTGCACTGCCCCTTCAGACACTTGCGAAAGACCTGTTCCTGAACCCCCCGCTTGCACCTGCACATCAGCATCCGGATGTTTTTCCATAAACTTTTCCGCCGCTGCCAGTACTAACGGCTGCATGGCTGATGAACCAGAAATGGTTAAAGAACCTGATGCTTTTTTATCCTCACTTGCAGATTGACTGTCTGTCTTGCCGCTTTCCTTTGCATTTCCGCATGCTGCAGCAACAATCATAACAGCAGCCATCAGAAGCATAAGCATCCATTTGTTTTTTTTCATTTCCTGAATTCCCCCTGCATTTAATGTGTAATTTGTCCTACAGGTCTAGAGTAAAGGGTTCTTGTAAAATACGTATAAATCAAGTGTTAAGGTTTTGTAAATCCGGATGTTTTTTTGTATAAAAAAAACGCTCACAGATTGTGAGCGTTTTTCTATTAGTTGTTTGTATTGCCGTTTTCAGCGTCTTCCTGAATTTTATCTTCGTTTTTCTGCTTCGTATTATTATCTTCTTGTTTCTTTTTCAGCTCAAAGTATTTGTCCAGAGCTGCTTCCCCGATGTCATTAGTTATTGAATACCTGTCATTGTAATTTTCATAAGCCCATGGAACCACTACCGAAATAGCAACTTCAGGATGATCTGCAGGAGCATAAGCCACCAAAGTTGTGTTATAAGTAGAAGCACCAGTTCTTGATTTTATAGGCCCATCATAGAAAGCTTGTGCTGTTCCGGTTTTACCGGCAGGGTGATAACTTTTATTAGCAAAATTTGCTCTCGCAGTCCCTTGAGCTCCATTCATAACAAGTTTAAAACCTTGCTGAACACGTTTAATTTCACTTTCCGTCATATCAAGACGGTTCATCACTTCCGGATTAACAGATTCAACGACGGCCCCGATACCTTTTTTTGAAGGTTTTCTTACTTCTTTCACGACTTGGGGCTTCATACGATAGCCGCCATTAGCAATGGTCGATACATACTGAGCCATTTGAAGCGGAGTGTATGTGTCATATTGGCCGATCGCAAAATCAAGCAAGAAACCTGACTGTCTTTTAGTTCCCACATATCCTGTAGCTTCGTTAGGCAGATCAATTCCTGTTTTTACCCCTAAACCGAATTCACTGAAGTAATAACGAAATTTATCAAATGCGCTGTAGTCAAGCGGAAGTGAATGTCCTGATATATATTTACCCTTACCAATTGCAATCGCAGTTTTGAACATATAAACGTTAGATGAACGCTCAAGTGCAGTTAAATCATTTATCGGCCCCATTACACTTACCGATTTTTTAGGAGGGGAGCCTTTAATATTTAAAACTTCATCCGTAAATATATTTCCGATTTTAATAGCACCTGTTTGATAACCTGTTAACAATGTTGCCCCTTTTACAGCTGAGCCCATGTTATAAGAGGAAGTCATTGTTCCTAGTGCATAATCATCAATTTTATATTTGCCGCCTGCTTGTTTAATCTGTTTACCCGCCATTGTAAGCACTTCTCCATTACGGGGATCCATCATTACGACAAATGCTCTGTCAAGCAACTGTGTACTCGGTCTTGCCTTTGCAGCCCTTAAATTTTTCTCAATAATTTTTTCAACGTCTTTTTGCAATTCGGTATCTATAGTGAGCACTAAATCATCCCCGGCTTTACCTTTTGAAACCGTTTCTGTATCTGTTACGTTTCCAGAGGAATCTGTCACATTTCTCACTTTCTCTTTTTGGCCCTGCAGCAGATTTTCATATTGATACTCTAAATAACTTTTTCCTACTCTGTCATTCCTGCTGTAGCCGAGTGACAAATAATGCTCAAGAAGATTTGAAGGGAGTCCCTCATTGGAGCTCGAGACACTGCCGAGAACTGATTTTAACAACCCTTTATTTGGATAAGACCGTTCCCAGTCAGACGTCACGTCAACTCCCGGCAGTTCATCCAAATGTTCGCTGACGACGGCCATTTCTTTTGCCGACACCCCTTCATTTTTGATGTATTGAGGCGTCAGTGAGTAGCCTGAATCCATCTGCCTTTTGATCGCAAGGATCTGCATATCTTTTGAAGTGAGCTCATTCAGCTGTTTGTCTGTGATGCGTTTCAGCTGAAGCTGATATAAATCATCTTCAGACAGTTTTTTGTCTTCAGCTTTTTGCTTTTCTTCGGCCGTAATCAGTTTTTTCGCTTCATCAGGCCTGGTTAACATCCAATAGTCTTTTTTATCCCGCTCAGTCACCTTTTTGGTGCTTACCTTAATCATACCCGACAGTTTTTTTGCGATTTTTAAACGCTGCGCCTGGGTGGTTGAGGCTGAACGTGTATATGTAATCGCATTTAATGCTTTATTCGTTACGATGGGATTTAGGTTCCGGTCGTATATTTTCCCTCTCGGAACCGCCGTGCTGACATCAGACTCCTCCTGCTTATTAGCGGCGTTTTTATAATCATCACCCTGAACGATCTGCTTGATGCCAAGCTCGACGATAATCCAAGTGAAAATAAGAAACGCGGCCAAAAACAAAAAATTAAGCCGGATCGGCAGTGATTTTTTCTTTTCTTTATTTACAGCTATTTTCTTTTTATTTCTCCTCATGACATCACCTTTTCTTATTTACAGAAAGAAATGACACCTTCTGTTCAGGTGCCATTTTTCATTCTAAAGGTTTTTTCGATATTTTTCTACAGATAACCCTTTTATCTTTCTCCTTTTATAAAATTCGGTTCCGCCGCCTGTTTTTGTCGGTCTTCTTCTACTGTTTCATCAGAAGTTTCCGTATCCAGTTTGATGTCTTTTATAAAGTAATAAATCAGCGGATGCCCGGCTCCGAGCAGCACGAGCGCCGCCGGTATCCCAACTTTTTCCTTGAACAATGTAACGATTACAAGGAAACAAAGGATGGAAACGATCCGGCCCGCATTTAAAAATAACTCCCTGAGCACAATGTATTCAATTCTGGCTTTTCTGGCAAGCCGCGCCCGGCCTATCACATCATATGTAAGCGAGACATACGGCACGAGCAGAACTGGATAGCCGATCGCAATAAACACTCCGTACAAAAGGAGCGTCGTGAAGCTCATTTTAAAAATGATGAGAAACAGGGCGCCGTACAAGATCAATCCGCCGATAAGAATCGCCTTTTTCCGCGCTCTTTTTTTGATGAGCCTTGATGCAAAATAATAGGCAAAAAAAGAAACCGCGGAATTGACGAGACCGAATGTTCCGAGCGCCAGCTCACTGTTTGTCGCAATGAATACAAATACGCTGATTAAAAAAACAAAAATCCCTTCTCTCAAGCCTTGAAAAAAGTGCGCGTTGGTAATCCGGCGCCAATTCAGATTCGTGTGGCGCTCATCAAAAACTTTTTTCAGCATAAACCGGCCTTTCGACTCCCTCCGCTTCAGAAAAAAGCTCATGACCACAGCAAGGGCAAATAAGCCGAGCGACAGGCTGAAAATGATTGTATAACCCGTATTGTTTTCAAGTCTTGAAATGACATATCCGGCCACAATCGGACCGATCATGCCCGCCGATGAAGACAAAATGCCTAAAAACCCGTTAAAAAAATCTCTCGTTTCCGGTTCCGTGATTTCGAAAGTCAGCACATTAAAAGCCAGCCAGTAAAAGCCGTATCCAACTCCGAGCACGGCCCCTATCAAAACGAGACGGGAAGCCGCAGTTTCTCCGGCAAGCAGCACACTTAAATAAAAAGCGGCCAAAAAGATAACGCCGAACCTTAGAATAAACACCCTGTCAATTTTTTTAGCCAGCCGGCCCGCCAGCAGAAAGGTAACCGGCTGCATCGTCACGACCGACAAATTGTATATGGCCAAATCAATAAATTTTCCCGACTGCTTCCACAAATACACGTTGACAAATGTATTTGACAGCGCGATGCCCAATGAGTAAAGGCCGCCAATCGTCAATAACAGCAGCAGCCCTTTATTTATTTCGATGTCGCCGATAATTTTTTTTATTTTGCTCATCATTGACTCCCCTTTACTACACATTAGTTTGTCTCACTCAAACTGAGATATGTAAAAGGAATCAAAGTCAATAAAAAACAAGGCCTCCCGCGGGAGACCTTGTGATCATTCAACTCAATTATTTTGCTTCGCTGTAAAGACGGGCAACTTCATCCCAGTTCACAACATTCCAGAAAGCTGAAATGTAATCAGGACGGCGGTTTTGGTAGTTCAGGTAGTACGCGTGCTCCCAAACATCAAGACCGAGAACAGGTGTTTCACCTTCTGAAAGCGGTGAATCTTGGTTTGGCGTGCTTGTAATTTCAAGTTTGCCGTTGTTTACAACGAGCCAAGCCCAGCCTGAACCGAAACGGCCTGCAGCTGCTGCGGCGAATTTTTCTTTAAATTGATCGAAGCTTCCGAACGTGCTTTTGATCTCTTCAGCAAGCTCACCAGTCGGTTCGCCTCCGCCGTTCGGAGATAAAAGAGTCCAGAATAAAGAGTGGTTTGCATGTCCGCCGCCATTGTTGCGGACTGCCGTGCGGATGTCCTCCGGCACTGCGTTCAAATCAGCAACAAGCTCATCTACAGATTTCTCTGCAAGCGCAGATCCTTCGATCGCTTTGTTGAGGTTTGTCACGTATGTGTTATGGTGCTTCGTATGGTGAATCGTCATCGTTTCCTTATCGATATGAGGTTCTAAAGCATCATAAGCGTAAGGCAATTCTGGAAGTTTGTAAGCCATAATTTTTTCCTCCTTTAAATATATGTACTGAAATGCCGCTTAACGCGAACTTTTCTAATCTCAATGTAACAAAAGAAAGCGTGGTAATCAATGAAAAAGCTCACAATCCGGCGATTCCAGCAGACATATTACACTTTATCCGTTCACGGCCGAAATTAAACCTTTCTAAAGCACCGTCCATAAGAAATACCCGATCATAAAGAGCTGAATGACGCCTTTTGCCGCCACGCTTGTTAAAAAGCCGATTAACGAGCCGAGCCCCACTTTTGCCGCGGACTTGATATCCTTTTGATGAACAAACACCTCAGCGCAGAGAGCACCGATAAACGGGCCTAATATAATGCCTGCCACGGGAATAACGAAGGGCCCGATCAATAATCCGATCGTGCTTCCCCAGATTGCCGCCCTGCTTCCTCCGTATCTTTTAACGCCAAGTAAATTTGACACATAGTCAGCTGCGAATAAAACGGCCGCAAATACCGCCTCAATGAGCCAAAACAGGTAAGAATAAGGACTGAAGGAAAACAAAAATCCGTAGAGAAGAAAACCGGCCACAATAAAAATAACGCTTGGAATCACCGGATATACAAGCCCGATAAAAGCAATGACGAAGACCGCAATGATCATCAGCCAATACAAAACACTCATGACAAAAACACCCTCCTTTGTTTTGCGGGCGATCACCGCTTCCCGCTTTATCTTATTATGTATGATTCCTTATCACCGCTTTAAATACTCTCACTTGTGTTCATCCCCTGTGAACGATACAATAAGCAACATATACCAGTTTAGGCTAGGAAGTGAAGATGTTGAACATATTTACGGCTTTATTGAAAAGTACATACTCTCCGGCAGATATTGCAAAAACACGGTTTCAGGGGATAGGAAAAGCGATCCTTTATGTATTTTTGCTGTCTGTCCTTTTTACGCTGCCAAGCGCTTATTACCTTTGCTCCGGCACCGTAAACTCAATGAACGGTTTCAAAACCGTGTTAAAGAAAGATTTCCCTGATTTCAGCATTTCAAACGGAGAATTGCAGACGAAAGCGTCCGCCTCTAAGGAAACGGAAGCGAACGGGTTCGTCATCGTGTTTGATCCGACAGATGCTTACGGCGCGAAACAAATAGCGGCGAAACAAAATGCGATCGGCATTTTGAAAAATAAAATGGTGCTTGCTGTAGACGGACAGGCGACAGAAATGAATTATTCGCTGATGCCTGCTGATATCACAAAAAAAGAAATCATATCAGCATTAAACCAAAATAAAACAATGATCGTCACCGTCCTGTCCGTTCTGCTGTTCATCATGACAGCGGCCGGAAAATTCATTGAAGTATCATTTCTCGCCGTCATCGGCCTCATATTGAAAAATGCGCAAAGAAAGACATTGAATTACCAGCAGCTCTGGAAGCTTTCGGCTTATTCCATTACACTTTCGACCATATTCTTTACGATCATGCGCGCGCTTGTTATTACGGTGCCGAGTGAATTTTTAGTGAATTGGTTTGTAAACTTTATCATCCTTTTCCTCGTCTTAAAAGAGATACCGCCAAGAAAAACAGCTGTGTAACAAAGACTGCCCCCGGCGGTCTTCTTTTTTGTCATGAACAAAATGGGACAAGCATACAATGAAGTAAAAATGTATGCGGGAGGCGGTTGGAATGAAGCGGCTTACTTTTGTATTCGGCAGTTTATTTGTGATATTCATTATCTTTTACGATCTTAAAATCGGCACGATCCCTTCTCAAGACCTTCCAGCATACGCAGCGGCGGCACAGCCAGCCCGACAGGAATCTTCATACAGAACGGTTACGGTCAAAAAAGGCGATACGGTGATGTCGATAGTCGGCGCACATAAAGCGCCAGATGATATTGCACAAGATTTTGAAGCGCTGAATCCGAATGTAAAAGCAAACGCCATTCAGGCAGGCACCGCTTATAAATTCCCCGTCTACCGCAATTAAACGTTAATTTCTTGTCAGTTCGGCAAATACACTGTTACAATATAACATGTAAATAGAAGTTGCCTGACATGTAAAAGGCTCAGCCTGCAAAAGCGGTAACTACAATTAAGGAGCGATTGACAAGTGAGTGAAATCACACATCGTACAAAAACGCGTCCCGTCAAAGTGGGACCTTTAACAATAGGCGGAAATAACGAAGTCGTCATTCAGAGTATGACGACGACCAAAACACACGACGTAGAAGCAACAGTTGCGGAAATCAACCGTTTAGCCGAAGCCGGCTGTCAAATTGTCCGGGTGGCATGTCCGGACGAACGCGCCGCTAACGCAATTGCCGACATCAAAAAACAAATTTCCATCCCTCTCGTTGTCGATATTCATTTTGACTACAAGCTTGCATTAAAAGCAATTGAGGGCGGGGCCGACAAAATCAGAATCAACCCGGGAAACATCGGCCGCCGCGAAAAAGTGGAAGCCGTCGTAAAAGCAGCGAAAGAAAAAGGAATTCCGATCCGGATCGGCGTAAACGCGGGTTCTTTGGAAAAACGCATTTTAGAAAAATACGGCTATCCGACTGCTGACGGAATGGTTGAGAGTGCGCTTCATCATATCAAAATCCTGGAAGACCTTGACTTTCACGACATCATCGTCAGCATGAAAGCGTCTGACGTCAATCTAGCCATAGAAGCATACGAAAAAGCTTCAAAAGCATTTGATTATCCGCTCCACCTCGGAATTACAGAATCGGGCACGCTGTTTGCCGGAACGGTAAAAAGCGCGGCCGGACTCGGAGCGATTTTAAGCAAAGGAATCGGAAACACGCTCCGGATCTCTCTGAGCGCCGACCCGGTTGAAGAAGTAAAAGTAGCCAGAGAACTCCTGAAATCATTCGGTCTTGCTTCAAACGCGGCTACGCTTATTTCATGCCCGACATGCGGACGGATCGAAATTGATCTCATCAGCATCGCAAATGAAGTGGAAGAATACATTTCTAAAGTCAAAGCGCCGATTAAAGTAGCCGTTCTCGGATGTGCCGTTAACGGACCGGGCGAAGCAAGAGAAGCTGATATCGGGATTGCCGGCGCGCGCGGCGAAGGACTTCTTTTCCGCAAAGGCCAAATCGTCCGCAAAGTCCCTGAAGAAACCATGGTCGAAGAGCTGAAAAAAGAAATCGATAAGCTGGCGGAAGAACACTACGCAAAGCTTGAAGCGGAAAAAGCAAAAGCAGAACAAGAAGCACAAAAAGCTTGACGGATATTCCGCCAAGCTTTTTTTGCGTTGTGTTAAAAAAACGGTGTAATGAAGATGCCGAGCACAAGGGAAACAATACCGATTCCCATCGCCCATCCGCCTAAAGCGCCTGCTCCTCTTCTTCTGGCGATATAGCCGACGATAATGCCGCATGCCCCTAATAAAACAGGGAGCACAAACAGGGAAATGATAGAAATAGCCAATGCTGCATACCCTATCCCCCGGCCTTCACTTACTCCGTCCCGGTTATCATCACGGTCTGCTGCCCGGTCAGAAGCACGATATGGCTCTGAAATTTCAGCCGCTGTTTCTTCTGAATAAACATCACGCGTGATATCGGTTCCTTCCGATCCATGATCCACATAGTAGTCGTTGCCTTTTCGATTTTCGTAATCGTATGCCACCTTCAATTCCCCCTTTTTCTTTTATGAAAGGAGCTTTTTTAGTTTCCGCGTTTTTTACGGATTCATGTTTGCTAAACTTTTCTGGTATTGTTAATTGTTTATGTTACACTTGAAGGGATGAATTTATAGGAGTGTGGACATGTTACGGTTAGGTATAGATATTGACGGCACAGTTACGGCACAGGATACATTTGTCCCTTATTTAAACCGCTCATTTCATCTTTCCATTACCTTGGATGATATGACTGATTATGATCTGACGAAGCTTTTGAACATTACAGACGAGGAATTTTGGGAATGGATGAACGTTCATGAAGCAGCCATATATAAAGAAGCGAAGCTCGCGGAATTTGCCAAGCAGGCACTGGACGGACTGAAAGAAGAGCACCGTCTGATCTACATTACGGCAAGACGCGGCCACTTAGAAGATGTTACGCTGGACTGGTTTGCAAACCGGGACATTCATTACGATCACATTGAGCTTGTCGGAGGCCATCACAAAGTGGAAGCCGTCAAAAAACACGGCATTGATTTATTTTTCGAAGATCACCACGGCAATGCGACAATGATCGCAAAAGAAGCAGGCATTCCGGTTATCCTTTTTAACTCCCCATATAATCAGCTCCCCATCGATTCCAATATTATCAGGGTGCAGAATTGGCTTGAAGCCGTCGCCTGGATTAATAAAAACAAACATAGCTTTCAGCATGTCAAAAGCTGAAAAAACCTCCTGTATAAGCAGGAGGTTTTTTATCGGCACGCCGGACAGGTGCCGTAAATTTCAAACTTATGGCCGCTGATTTCATACCCTTCCAAATCATCGTGCAGCTTATCCATCGGGCAGGACTCAATTTCCTTCGTTTTCCCGCAGGTTAAACAGATAAAATGGTGATGATGATGGGTATAAGAGCATGTAAAACGGAACAGTTTTTCTCCGGAAAGCTCCGTCGTTTCCAAAATGCCGAGTTCTTCATATAACGAAAGATTTCTGTATATGGTATCAAAGCTCAGACCCGGATAGTCGTCATTTAATGCGGCAAGCACGTTTTTGGCGGTCAGATATTTATCAGAATCAGCAAAAAGCTGCAGCATGTCTTCTCGCTTACTCGTATATTTATACCCTTTTTCTTTCAGCAGGTTCAACGCTTCTTGTACGTTCATGAGGACCTCCCCTTTACAACACGGTATCGCTCCAAAAAGAAAATGGCAGCTGTCTGAACAGCAGGCCATTTTCTTATGATGTATCAAATTATACCTATAAAATGATGAAAAGTAAATGAAAGCCTAGTGAATCGCGGTTTTGAACTTACCGCCCCTCGTTTCATGGGTATTCATGATCGTAATAAAGGCGTTTTTATCAATTTCAAACACAATGGATTTCAATTTAGTCACTTCAAGCCTTGTCACGACCGCGTAAATGACTTCTTTGGTTTCATCCGTATATCCGCCTTTCCCCTGAAGCTTGGTGGTTCCCCGTCCAAGCCGGTGCAATATAGCATCTGAGATCTCAGCATATTGCTCTGCAACAATAATGACCGCTTTTGTTTCATCAAGCCCCTGGATGACGGCGTCAATCGTTTTCATGGCAATATAATAAGTCATGAAAGAATACATTGCCTGCTCCGGACCGAACACAAAACCGGCCCAAATGAAAATAAACACATTAATGAGCATAACGAATTCCCCGACTGAAAAGGGCAGCTTTTTCGTGAGAAGGATACCGAGGATTTCAGTACCGTCCATCGAGCCTCCGTTTCGGATGACAAGGCCTACCCCGAAACCGAGCAAAAGCCCGCCGAATACCGTCGCCAAAATAGGCTGGGTCGTAATGGCCTCCACATGGTGCAATGAGGATTCAATCAGCGCTAAACCGACGATTCCGATAACAGTAGAGATGAGAAATGTTTTTCCGATATATTTATATCCGAAAATCATAAATGGAATGTTGAGTAACACAACGAATAAGGCAAAATTGAGGAGGGGATTGGACATAAAGAGGTGGTCTAAAATTAATGAAACACCGATAATGCCTCCGTCGATAAAATTATTAGGGACCAGAAACAATTCAATACTTACGGCGGCTGAACCCGCCCCGATCAGAATCATAATGACCCTGAAGATAAAGTGTAAAAATGATTCTCTTTTATGCTGTTTATTTGGGGTCATAAAATCTCCTTTCCTATAATAACTATTTTAAACAGTAAGCAACTTAATTTTACCATTAAAAGCTGTAACATTTTAATGATCTGCTCAATACATTATGTCTAAAGAGGTGAAAGTATCGATGATTTTAATACAAAGAATTATTTTGCAGCGGCTCAATCAAGTCACTGCGGACGATCTGCTGAAATATTCCAAGCAATACGGGATCAGCATTACAAGAAGTCAAGCGGCTGAGGTAGCGGCTCTGATGCACGGAAAAAACATCAATATTTTTGATGAACAGGAGCGGCTGCGCCTCCTGAAAAAAGTGGAAACGATAACCTCAAAAGAAACGGCGAGGAAAGTTGACGAACTTTTCAATCAATTCTCTGGGTAAAAAAGGAGGGACACCCGCCCCTCCTTTCTTTCTTATTGAGCTGATATTTTTTCAAGAAGCTCCTTATCAAACTGCTTTTCTTTCAGCATTTCGATTTCAAAACGGTACGGCGGCTTCTTATTTTTCTTGTCTTCGCCTACATACGGCGTTTCGAGGATTTTCGGAATATCGGCAAGCTGCTCGTGATGAACGATGTACTGCAGAGCGTCAAAACCGATCTCTCCGAACCCGATATTTTCATGGCGGTCTTTCCGGGCGCCTTTGATATTTTTACTGTCATTCACATGAAGGACTTTTATCCGATCGATGCCGACGATTTTATCAAACTCGTTAAGAACACCGTCAAAATCATTAGCGACATCATACCCGGCGTCATGGGTGTGGCAAGTGTCAAAGCAGACGGATAGATGTTCATTATGCGTGACTCCCGCAATGATCTCGGCCAACTCTTCAAAGCTTCTCCCGCATTCTGATCCTTTGCCCGCCATTGTTTCCAGCGCAATCTGCACGTTTTGCCCGGGAACAATCACTTCGTTTAAACCTTCAATAATTTTTTTGATGCCCGTCTCAGCCCCGGCTCCGACATGCGCCCCCGGATGAAGCACGATCTGTTTCGCGCCGATCGCTGCCGTTCTTTCAATTTCAGAACGCAGAAAATCAACGCCCAGCTCAAACGTTGCCGGATTTGTCGTATTTCCGATGTTAATGATGTACGGCGCATGCACGACAATCTCGTCGATGCCGTTTTCCTTCATATGGGCGCGGCCCGCTTCGATATTCAAGTCTTCAATTTTTTTGCGGCGCGTGTTTTGGGGAGCGCCCGTATAGATCATAAATGTATTCGCCCCGTACGAAACGGCTTCCTTGCTTGCGGCAAGGAGCATATGTTTTCCGCTCATTGAGACGTGTGAACCTATTTTCAGCAACCCGATTCCCCTACTTTCCTTTGTTAGATTTGTTTCTTCTCTGCTTTCTTTTTATCTTTTCCATTTCGTAGCCCATTTTCTTTTTATAGCCCGGCTTCACTTTTTTCGGTTTTTTCACGAGGCGCTTCGCCATTTGGTCGGCCTCATTCTCGGATTTTTTGCGTTTTTTGCGGCGGTGGCGGTCATCGCCTTTCTTCCATTCGCCGTTTACAAGCTCCGCATAGTCAAACACAATGCCCATCTTTTCGAGTCTTACGAGCGCATCTTCGTCAGAAAGCTCATAAATGGTCAGTGCCTGGCCTGATGAACCCGCGCGTGCAGTTCTTCCGACACGGTGAACATAAAAATCCAGATCGTCCGGAAGCTCATAGTTGATGACGTGGCTTACGCCTTTAATGTCAATTCCTCTTGCCGCAAGGTCTGTCGCAATGACATAAGTGAATTCCAGATCATTAATCTGCTTCATTACCTTCTTACGCTCACGCGGCGTTAATCCCCCGTGGAGAAGACCGACTCTCATTCCTTTTTCAGTCAGGTATTTCGCAATATGGTCAGCCGTGTTTTTCGTATTTGCAAACACAATGCCCAGATAAGGGTTCAGATGAGACATCATATCAAAAAGCAGTTTGTCTTTATCACGCTGTTTAGAAGGAATCAACACATGTTCAATCTTTTCGGCTGTGATTCTTTTCGGCTCAACATGCGCGTACTTCGGATTTTCCATATACTTTTTCAAAAACGGCTTCAGCTTTTCCGGAATCGTAGCTGAGAACACAAGCATCTGCAGTTCTTCCGGCATACGCGATCCGATGTAATCAACGTCTTCTAAAAAGCCCATGTCAAGCATCAGATCAGCTTCGTCAATGACGAGAGACTGCGCTTTATAGACGTTCAATGCCCGCGCCTTAATCAGATCCGCGATCCGGCCCGGCGTTCCGACGACGAGATGAGGCTGTGTTTTCAGCTTATCAATTGATTTTTGCTTGTCCGTCCCGCCGATGAAGCATTTTGTCCGGATCGGCTCATCTTCCGCACCCTGTGTGATTTTGAGCGCTTCCTGATGAATCTGATTGGCAAGCTCTCTCGTCGGCGCCGTGATAACAGCCTGTACCGTATCAGAACCCGGATCAATCCGATTCAAAATTGGCAATAAATAGGCGTGGGTTTTCCCCGTCCCCGTCTGGGACTGCCCGATCACGCTTTCGTTTTTCAGTACGGCAGGTATCAGACGCTTTTGAATATCTGTCGGTTCATAAAAACCAAGGCGGTGAACTGCATCTATAATAAACGGTTTTAAGTTGTATCCATCAAATTTAGTTTCTTTCATTTTTCCCAGCTCCTTAAAGCGGCACATTCTGTGTCCATCATCACATTATAACCGATTTTACTTAAAAACACCATGTCTTGGGGGAATCCTGTTTTCGAGACAGAAAAGCAAATGCCCCCTCCGATGCATATTGTAATAGCAGAGAGACAGAAAGGAGGTACAAGTATGTTTCCACAGCAGCCGATGAGAAATATGGCGCAGCAGGGACGGCCGTTTATGAATCCGCGTATGATGATGGGAGGAAGACCGTCATTGCCGGGACGGCAGCTAATGCAGCAGGGACGGCAGCTTTTCCCTCAGCAGCAGATTGCCGGAGCGGGCCTGAGAAACGCAGGCACGGGCGGCGGAGGGGGCTTAAAAGGGATGCTTTCCCGTTTTTTACCCGGTTCAGGAGGAGGAAGCGCTGCCGCGTCGGCACCGGCGGCGGCCAGCGGAGGAGCAGGTGCAGGACTGCAGGGAATACAGAACCTGGCAAGTCCGGCATCCCTGTCGAGCATGCTCGGCAACGTTCAGAAGGTGCTCGGCGTGGCGCAGCAGGTTACGCCGATGATCCAGCAGTACGGTCCTTTAGTACGGAGTCTGCCCGCAATGATGAAGCTTTACAGCCAATTAAGCAGCAGTGATGACGAGAATGAATCTGACGAGACGAAAGAAACAGACGAACAGGACAAAAAGGATGAAGCTGAAAAAACAGATGAAACAGAAGATGAAAACAAATCAGACGCCTCATCCAAAACATCAAAGAAGACGTCCGAAAAAGCATCCGCTTCAAAAGAAAAAGACGCCGCACAGGCAGACTCAGCGGAACAGCCGCGTCCAAAAAGAACATCGGGCAGATCAAAGCCGAAATTATATATTTAACATTCTTTGATATCTCACGAAAGATTAGCTATAATGAGATCAGAAGAATGCAAGATTTGAGCCGTTTAACTACGGCTTTTTATATTGCCTCTACACTCACTTTTGATAGGAGGACATCTACATTGGACGTTATCAAAATATCGCCGCGCGGCTACTGTTACGGCGTTGTTGATGCCATGGTCATAGCCAAAAACGCGTCACTCGATAAAACACTGCCAAGACCTATATATATACTGGGAATGATTGTTCATAATAAGCATGTCACAGATGCGTTTGAGGAAGACGGCATTTACACGCTTGACGGCACAAACCGTCTGGAGATTTTAAAGCAGGTGGAAAAAGGAACCGTTATTTTCACGGCTCACGGGGTATCTCCGGAAGTAAGAAAAGCCGCTGAGGAAAAAGGGCTTGTTACGATTGACGCCACATGCCCGGACGTCACGAAAACACATGACTTAATCCGAAAAGTAAAAGCTGAAGGTTATCACGTCATATACATCGGTAAAAAAGGCCACCCCGAGCCTGAAGGAGCCGTCGGCGTCGCTCCTGAAATCGTTCATCTCGTTGAAACAGAGGAAGACGTGAGAAATCTCGATATTCAGGCTGAGAAATTAATCGTTACAAACCAAACGACAATGTCCCAGTGGGACGTCCACGATATTATGGAATCAGTCAAAGAAAAGTACCCGTACGTGGAATACCATCAGGAAATCTGCCTGGCCACACAGGTTCGTCAAGAAGCTGTATCAGAGCAGGCAAAAAAAGCGGACTTAACCATTGTTGTCGGTGATCCGAAAAGCAATAACTCCAACAGACTGGCGCAAGTGTCAGAAGAAATCGCCGGAACAAAAGCCTACCGAATCGGAGACATCAGTGAACTGAAGCTCGAATGGCTGAAAGACGTCAATACCGTCGCCGTTACCGCAGGCGCATCAACACCGACACCGATTACAAAGGAAGTCATCCGCTTTTTAGAGCAGTTTGACCACAACGATGAATCGACATGGCAGCTTGAACACAGTGTGCCGCTTAAAAAAATCCTTCCGAAAGTAAAAATAAAAAACTGAGGCCCGGGGCCTCAGTTTTTTTATAAGAAGGTAAATGGGTTTGTATCTGTTTCGGAAGCGAAAATGCGCACATCATAGTTTTTCTCCCCGGCCATTGCCGTAAGCTTCTCAGCCGTGCCTTTTCTCATGATCTTTTCAGCATAATGCCCCGGGTCCACGACGTTTAATCCGATCATCATTGCATCATGCGCTACATGGAAATAAAGATCGCCCGTCACGTAAACATCTGCACCCTTCCGCTTTGCCTGATAAATATATTTATTTCCGTCACCGCCAAGAACCGCGACTTTTTTCACCTTGCTGTTTCGCTCTCCGACCATCCGGACTCCGTTAACGTCAAACTTTTCTTTCACAAACAGCGCAAACTCTTCAAGCGTCATGTCTTGCTGAAGTTTTCCGATGCGGCCGAGCCCTTTTTCAAGCGGAGACTGCTCCACCGGATAAATATCATATGCCACCTCTTCATACGGATGGCTTTTTTTCAGCGCTTTTACGACGGTTTTCTCCATACTTGCCGGAAAAACGGTCTCAAGTCTCACTTCATGGACGAGTTCCAGCTCTCCCGTCTGTCCGATAAACGGTTCTGCCCCGTCCAGCGGCTTAAAGCTGCCGATTCCCTCAGAGGAGAACGCGCAATGGCTGTAATTGCCGATATGTCCCGCTCCGGCGTTGCCAAGTGCGGTTCTTACAGCTTCTTCATAGTCTTTCGGAACATAGATGGCAAGCTTTTTCATCGGGTCCGAATATGTCGGGACGAGCACTTCTGTGTCTGTCAGGCCGAGAGCTTCGGCAAGCAGATCGTTCACACCGCCGTCCGCCACATCAAGATTCGTATGAGCCGCATATACGGCAATATCATGCTTTATACATTTCTCAATCAGTCTTCCGCCAGGCTGATCAGTGGTGATCTGTTTAAGCGGCCGAAAAATCGGCGGATGGTGGGCGATAATTAAGTCAACTTTTTTCTCAATGGCTTCATCTACCGTTTGTTCCAGAACATCCAGTGTCACCATGACATTTTTCACCGGCTTATTCAATGTACCGATCTGCAGGCCGATTTTATCTCCTTCCACCGCAAAAGCCTTCGGTGAAAATTGTTCAAACAGCTGGATGATTTCCTGTCCGTTTACATGTTTAGACATGTCCGATTACCTCCTTCAGCAGAGAAATCCGCTCTTTCAATTCAGCTAATTTTTCATGACTTTCATGCTTTGCGCTGCGGCTGATCTGTTCATAAATTTGTTCAGTATGCTTAAGTTCCTGGCTCCATTTCCGAAGAAACACTTCATTCCTCTCTTTTAATAAAAACGGACCCGCAAGCATTCCGGCAGCCATCGGCACGTCCCGATACGGCGCATCACGGTCGCCAGTTTCCGCAACGAGGATTTCATAATACTTTCCGTCTTCTTCGAGAATCACTTCATCAATCAGTTCATAGCCTTCCTGATACAGCCACTCTCTTATATGAACGGCATGAATATTCGGCTGCAGAATCAGCCGTTCACGCCCCGTCAATTTCGTTTTTCCGGACTCCAAAATATGAGCGATCAGCGCTCCGCCCATGCCCGCGATTGTAATGGCGCCGGCTTCTCCTTTTTCAAGGACGCTCAGCCCGTCACCTTTCCTTACGGAGATAAGAGTGCTTAAGTCCAGTTTTTCCACCTGCTGTTTGGCGGATAGAAACGGTCCGTCTGTAATTTCACCGGCGATTGCCCGGCTTGCCAAACGATTCAAAACGGCATAGCAAGGAAGATACGCGTGGTCCGACCCGATATCAGCAACCAGGGCACCCGGAGGGATATATTCCGCCACAGACTGCAATCTTTTAGATAACTTCATTTCATTCACAATATCACAACTTTTCTCAGGTTCTTTTTCCTTTACTATCATATAAAAAAACCGCCCGGAATCCAAGCGGCGGATAGAGTTTTTCATATGTCTTTTATATAGGGACCGGTAAAGCTTTATTTAATGTCAGAAACCCATTTTGCCATGTCATCCAGCTTTTCGGCCGGCACAAGGCCTGCGGGCATCCCGTTGCCGCCTTTTTCAATTTTTGTTTTAATCTCAGCGACATCTTTTCTTTTGCCGACGCCTTTTAAGTTCGGCCCTGATACACCTTCATAGTTTTCCCCGTGACAGGTGATGCAGTTCGCTTTATAAATCTCTTCAGGTGAAGCGTTTGCAGTTTCCTTCTCGGCATTTTTACTTTCACCGCCGCTTGCGATCTGATGCGCATCTCCATTGCCTTTTACAGCTAAAAAGAAAGTCAGCCCTATTCCCAGCACTGCAATGAGCAAAAAAGGAATCAGCGGATTCCACTTCATATCTCCATCCCCCTTTTTCATTCTCCCCCTATGTAAACACTTCTAATTCTAACTTATTTTTACAAAAAGTAAATGGTCTTGTTCAGCAATTTCTTTGATTTCACAATTTATACAAAAAGCAAAAATAACTGTTTTGTTTATCACAAAATTATCTTTATTCTATTGTATAATGAATTGTATACGCTTACAATAAAGAATATAAATAAACTTATCTCATTTTCCCCCTTTCAGGACATGCCGCATTTTTTCCAAACTCATTTGCAAAACATATGCTTATCCAGTAAAATAAAGGTATATTATCCATATATCTTATACATAAAAAAGAACGGATCAAAAAGACCCGTTCCATTCTATTCGAGAAAATCCTTCAGACGTTTGCTTCTGCTCGGATGTCTCAATTTGCGAAGCGCTTTTGCTTCAATTTGGCGAATACGCTCTCTCGTTACTCCAAACACTTTGCCTACTTCTTCCAAAGTTCTTGTGCGTCCGTCATCCAGACCGAAACGGAGACGCAGCACGTTTTCTTCACGATCTGTCAACGTATCCAGCACATCTTCCAGCTGTTCTTTTAAAAGCTCATATGCCGCATGATCCGACGGAGATGTCGCTTCCTGGTCTTCGATGAAATCACCGAGATGTGAGTCGTCTTCTTCACCGATCGGCGTTTCTAAAGAAACAGGCTCTTGAGCAATTTTTAATATTTCACGGACTTTTTCAGGTGTAAGATCCATGTCTTCAGCAATCTCTTCCGGTGTCGGCTCTCTGCCAAGATCCTGAAGAAGCTGACGTTGCACCCGGATTAATTTGTTGATGGTTTCCACCATGTGAACCGGGATACGAATTGTTCTCGCCTGGTCAGCGATGGCGCGTGTAATCGCCTGTCTGATCCACCAAGTCGCATACGTACTGAATTTATATCCTTTACGGTAGTCAAACTTCTCGACGGCTTTCATGAGACCCATGTTTCCTTCTTGGATCAAGTCTAAGAAAAGCATGCCGCGGCCGACATACCGTTTAGCAATGCTGACAACTAAACGAAGGTTTGCTTCAGCCAGTCTGCGTTTAGATTCCTCGTCACCCTCTTCAATTTTTTGAGCGTAGGTGATTTCTTCTTTAGCAGAAAGAAGATTTACCCGTCCGATTTCCTTAAGGTACATGCGGACTGGATCATTGATCTTTACGCCAGGCGGTACGCTGAGGTCATTAAGGTCAAATTCTTCTTCGGCTTTGGCAAGCTGTTGAATATTAGGATCTTCCGTTTCTTCATTTTCACTAATTAATTCAACACCTTGTTCTCCTAAAAATTCATAATACTCATCCATTTGGTCTGATTCAATTTCAAAGCTGGACATGCGTTCAGCAATTTCTTCATATGTTAAAACGCCACGTTTTTTTCCAGTTTCAGTAAGCTGTTCTTTTACCTGGTCTAATGTAAGTTCTGTTTCTGTTTCGTGGGTTTGTTTATCAGCCATTATGGATCCCTCCTTCCAAAGCTTGCAACGAATTCTAAAAGCGGTATGTTTCTTATCCGACCCGGAAGCCTTCTCTCTTTTTCAGCATGCAGGGCTGCGGATAATAAATGACAATTCATGATGAGGTTAAGCGATCTATTTGCTCCTCCGCAAGGAATCATTGCCAATCAGAACGCAAGCCTCTTTTTGGTGTTACTTTAATGATCGGTTCAATGCAACAATTTCTTGAGCCAGAGACGCAGCTTTCACGAAGTCTTTCTGCCTCTCCGCATCCGCTCTTTCTGCTTCTTTTTCCTTTATCATTGACCATTTTCGGTGATCCAACACTTTTTTTACGTAATCGGATAACTCGGCCTCTGAGAGCTCCTCGTTTACTTGGAGCATCCCTATATCTGAAAGCAGCTGGCTGATTTCCTCATCCTGCACTCTCGCCATAAGATGCTGCGGCGTCATGTCAGCCCCCTCTTCATATACAGCGTACAGGTATGCTGCCAGCGCACGATGTCCGTCAATGTTAAATTCAAAGCCGACACGCTCAATCACTTTCTTTATGACGTTTCGGTCTCTCAGCATATGAGCGAGCAGAAGTCTTTCCGCGTTCTCATAGGCGGGACGGAGACGGCGCCGTTTTGCTTTTGTCGTCACCCGGGCCCGTCTTGTCTGCGGTTCGGCGTTTTTGTCGCCGGGGGCGTTTTGTCTGGCGTAGATGGAAAGCTGTTCCGTCAAAGATTCTACCGAAAGAGAAAATTCTGAGGCGAGCTGCTTCACATACATTTCCTGCTCAAGCGACCCGGAAAGAGCGCTGATTTCTTTCAGCACTTCTTTCATGTAAGCGAGCCGGTCTCCTTCGTCAGATAAGTTTTTCCCTTTGCGGAAATACTGCATTTTAAAAGCCATGACCGTAACGCTTGCATCAATGATATCGGTCCGGAATTTTTCTCCGCCCCGGGTTCTGATATAATCATCAGGATCAAGCCCGTCAGGCAGCATGCTTACTCTTACCTTACAATCGGCTTTCTGAAGCAGGCCGGCCGCTTTCAGCGTAGCTTCGTACCCGGCTTTATCCGAATCGTAGCAGAGAATGACCTCCTGAACATTTCTCCTGAGGATTTTCACATGTTCTTCGGTGAGCGACGTCCCCATTGTGGCGATACTTTCTTTTACGCCTGAGCTGACGGCGGATATGACGTCAGCGAAGCCTTCAAACAGAACGGCTCTCTCCTCTTTCCTGATCGGCAGGCGCGCCTTATGAAAGTTATACAGCAGCTTAGATTTATGAAACAGCGGCGTTTCCGGGCTGTTCATATATTTCGGCTGCTGGCTTCCGAGCGCCCTTCCTGAAAAAGCCGCCACGGCTCCGTGGTGATCATGAATGGGAAACATAATTCTGTTTCTGAAACGGTCAAAATACCCGCTGCCGTCTTCCCTTCTGATCAGCAGACCCGCTTTTTCCATCAGTTCTTCCTCAAAACCGCGCTTTTTCATGAATTTCGTCATGAAATCCCAGGAATCCAGCGCGTAGCCGATTTCAAACTCATCTATGAGCTCTTTCGTAAAACCCCTTGATAAAAGGTAATCTAACGCTTCCTGGCCTTCCTTTGTATTTATTAGCAAATGATGGTAAAATTTCTTCAGAAGCTCGTGGGCTTCCGCCATCTTCTGCTCTCCGGAAGATTCAGGCCTGGATGCAGAGTGAATCGTTATATCATCAGGGAAATCAATCTGATATTTATCCGCAAGGTGAGAAACAGCTTCCGTAAATGAATAGCCTTCCATCTGCCGTAAGAAAGAGAAAACGTTCCCGCCCGCACCGCATCCGAAGCAATGAAAGATCTGCTTATCGCTGGAGACGGAAAACGAGGGCGTGTTTTCCCCGTGAAACGGACAGAGCCCAAAGTAGTTGCGGCCTTGCTTTTTCAATTGGACATAATCACCTATGACTTCAACAATGTCTGCTGACTGCTGCACCTGATTAACTACTTCATCTGGTATGCGGTTTCCCATCTTATAACACTCCGTCGTACATTATTCGATGTTTTGATTTGAAATCCCTTCATCATTCGACAGGATTTTTTTAAGCAGGGTAACAAATCGATTCCGATCTTCTTTATTTAATTTTTTAGGTCCTTTGGAATGAATGCCGCTTCTTCTCATTTTGCCTGACATATGACGGCTCATCAGAGCGAAGTCAATCGTGTCTTCAGTATAAGAACGGCCCCTTTCCGATAAGACGGCAATATTTCTGTTCAGCAAAAGAGAGGCTAAACCGATATCCTGCGTGACTACGACGTCTCCCGATCTCACATGGTTTGCGATATATAAGTCTGCCGCTTCTTTATGAGGATCAACGTATACCCAGTTCTCGTCTTTGCTTCTGGAAAGCTGGTAGTGTTCAAATGATGCGACGAAAATAACCCGAACGCTGTATTGCGATGCAATGAGCATTATTTCCTCTTTTACGGGGCATGCGTCTGCATCGACAAAAATCGTCTTTTCTTTTTCATTTAGAAGACTAATTCTCCATCCCTCCATCAATCTCCTGCATAAAAACAAGCGAAATCGCATATGCTCCATGACTGCGGATCTATTTTGAGCTTTGTCGAAAAATTTCCGGGAGTTATTCTTGACATCTTACCCATAATAGTTTATTCGTATCACACGAAGCTTAAACCTAAAAATAAACATTTTATCACAATTTTTTATTATAATACAAACTTCGCGAAGATGCCATCCTTTTTGTTTATTCCCTATTTGCATACCCAAAAACCCAGGATAAAGCGTCCTGAGTTATCGGCCCTTTGTTTTGAGATGATGAATGATGTTCGCTGTTTCCTCGACCGCTTTATTCGAAACGTCAACGACCTGGCAGCCGATCCGGTCCACGATTTTCTCAAAATACTCCAGCTCTTCTTTAATTCTGTTGATATTGGCGTAAATGGCTTTGTCATTTAAGCCGAGAGATTTTAACCGTTCTTTTCGTATATGGTTCAGTTTATCAGGGCTGATTTTTAAGCCGATGCATTTTTTCGGATCAACGCTGAACAGTTCTTCCGGCGGATCGACCTCAGGAACGATCGGCACATTGGCCACTTTCAGACGCTTATGGGCAAGATATTGTGATAATGGGGTTTTAGACGTTCTGGATACTCCGAGCAGGATGATATCGGCTTTTAAAATGCCTCTTGGATCTCTGCCATCGTCATATTTGACGGCAAACTCGATCGCCTCGACCTTTTTGAAATAATCTTCATCAAGCTGGCGGACGCGGCCCGGTTCATATTTAGCGGTCAGACCGTAAGCCGATTCCATTTTATCGATGAGCGGACCGATAATATCGTAATACAGCACATTCGCTTTTTCCGCTTGTTCAACCAGGTATTTGCGCATTTCAGGAACAACGAGCGTAAAACAAATAATGCCGCCGTCCGCTTTGGCGAGAGACACGACTTCATTAATGGTGCCGATATCTTCCACATAAGGTATTCTTCTGATATGCGTATCATCTGCTGAGCCGTTAAACTGGCTGAGCGAGGCTTTTACAACGAGTTCGGCGGTTTCTCCGACTGAGTCTGATACTACATAAATGATGCGATTGTCCATGTTATCCCCCCGTTAGTTTTCAAGCTTATATGATTTCATTTTCTGATAAACTGACAAGTATCTTAGTCATATTCGTTTTGGTAAACCGGCCGATGACCTCAAAGCCTTTATCCGTATCTTTAATAACGGGCAGGGCATCGATCTGTTTTTCAATTAAATACTTGGCGATGTCCATCACATAATCGTCACGCCGGCAGACGGCGATATTCGGCATTCTTGTCATGATAATATGAACCGGTATTGAGGCAAGTTCCTGCTGGCCGATGCTCGCCCGCAGCAAATCTTTGCGTGACAGCACACCGACTAAGACAGCATCACGATCTACGACAAATAACGTGCCGACATCTTCTAAAAACATGGTGCAGATGGCATCGTATACCGAGACATTCTCATTGATGACAACAGGGATCGATTGAAAATCTTTCACTTGCAGCTTTTTCAGTTTATCCGCAAGCAGCTGATTTCCCGTTTTCCCCGTATAAAAATAACCGACCCGCGGACGGGCCTCTAAGAAGCCTGACATGGTGAGTATGGCCAAGTCCGGCCGCAGCGTGGCCCTCGTTAAATTGAGCTGTTCTGCGATATGCTCTCCGGTAATCGGGCCGTTTTCCTTTACAATCTGTAAAATTTGTTCTTGCCGTTTATTTAATTCGATCGTACTCACCACCTTTATGGAAGGGTTTCTTTATCTATGTTTTCATTCTGTGATGTTTATGTAAAAGGGGAAAAGACGATTGCCGATCACACAGCAACCGTCTTTTTCTTTATTTTACAATAAGATGATTCATATTAGCAAAAGACTTGATCACATCTGCAAGAGCGGTCATTTGCGCTAAACGGTTGGTTTTTAATGCTTCATCGTCCGCATTTACCATCGTGTGATTAAAGTAGTCTTCAATCGGCTCCTTTAATCCGCTGAGCACGGCAAGCGCCTGTTCATAGTTTTTGGAGGCAAAGCTTTCCGCGACACTGTCTTTTGTTTTTTGATAAGCGTCAAACAGCTTTTTCTCCTGTTCATTTTCAAACAGATCCGGATTGATATCGCGGCTCTCGCCTTTTTTGCTGATGGAGATGACCCGGCCGAGTGATTCAGCCGTTTCTTTAAATCCGGGTGTGCCGAGGTGCTTCTCAAGCACTCTTGCTTTATGAACGGCTGCATACGGCTCAAGCTCTGTGCTGTCCAGAACGGCTTCGATAACGTCATGACGGATGTCTTCAGCGTTTAAGACGTATTTCAGACGCTGTGTAAAGAAATCGAGGAGCTCATTTTCTTTTTCTGTTTCTGTCAATGACAGCAGTTCTTTAAAAGAAATGCCCCAGTTGCGGTCGATCAGAATGGAAACGATGCCGCTTGCCTGACGGCGCAATCCGTACGGGTCCTGAGAACCTGTCGGAATCACGTCAATGCTGAAGAAGGAAGCAATCGTGTCCAGTTTATCAGCTAACGCTACAACCGCGCCGGTGAAGGTTGAAGGCACTTCTCCCCCGGCCGCTCTCGGCATATAGTGCTCATTGACTGCGGCAGCGACGGCTTCATCTTCACCGAGCATGCGCGCATATTTTTCTCCCATCACGCCCTGAAGCTCAGGGAACTCATAGATCATATGTGTAACCAGGTCAAATTTAGAAATTTCTGCGGCGCGCTTCACAAGGTTTTGCGTCTGTTCATCCGCTTTCAGGCGGACGGCAAGTTTGCCCGCAATGGCGGCCGCTCTTCTTACTTTATCTCCAAGGGAGCCGAGCTCTTCATGGAAAACGATATTTTCCAGTTTCTTCACGTTTTCATCAATGTTCAGCTTTTGGTCTTCTTTGTAGAAGAACGCAGCATCTGAAAGCCTTGCTCTCAGCACTTTCTCGTTTCCGCGGGCAACATTTTCAATTGCATGGCTGTTCCCGTTTCTTACCGTAATAAAATGAGGAAGCAGATTCCCGTTTTCATCTTTTACCGGGAAGTAGCGCTGATGCTCTTTCATTGTTGTCACAAGCACTTCTTCAGGAATAGAAAGAAACTCGGATTCAAAAGATCCGTAAAGCGCCGTCGGGTATTCCACCAGATGGTTGACTTCGTTCAGCAGATCCTCATCGATCGGAATGTTCCATTTCTTCTCGGCTGCAAGCGCGTCCAGCTGGCTTTGGATCATTTGTTTGCGTTCTTTCGGGTCAGCAATGACGCTTTGTTCTTTCAGCAGCTTTTCGTATGATGACGGTGCATCAACAGATACTTCTTGGCCGAGAAAGCGGTGTCCCTGTGTGTTCCGGCCCGTTTCTACATTTGTGATTTTAAACGGAATGACGTCTTTTCCAAAGAGAGCGATAATCCATTTGATCGGACGGATATAGCGCAGATCCTGCGTGCCCCAGCGCATGTTTTTCGGAAAATGCATTCCGGCAATCAAATTTTCCAGCTGCGGTAAAAGTGTCTTCGTCTCTTGTCCCGCCTGGAATTTTTGAACGAAGACATATTCCGTGCCGTTTACATCTTTTATATACAGATCATCCACTCCGGCGCCTTGGCCTTTTGAAAATCCGATAGCGGCTTTTGTCCAGTTTCCGTCAGCATCCAGAGCGATTTTTTTCGCAGGGCCTTTTGCTTCTTCCTGAATATCAGCCTGTTTTTCTGCTACGTCTTTTATATATACTGCCAGACGTCTCGGCGTATTAAAAAGTTTCACTTCGCCATGGGCGATATTTTTTTCAGCCAGCCAGCCGGTCAGCTTTTCACCGAGCTGCACCATGCTGTCATGTAAAAACCGCGCCGGCATTTCCTCGAGTCCGATCTCTAAAAGCAAGTCTTGTTTACTCATGGGAAGAGCCCTCCTCTTTAAGCATTGGGAACCCTAATTTTTCCCGTTCTTCATAATACGTTTTTGCCACTTTTCTCGCTAAGTTGCGGACACGGCCGATATAACCCGTCCGCTCCGTCACCGAGATCGCGCCTTTTGCATCGAGCAGATTAAATGTGTGAGAGCATTTCAGCACATAATCATAGGCCGGATGCACGAGCCCGTTATCCATTTGTCTGATCGCTTCTTTTTCATAGGTGCTGAACAAATGGAAAAGCATATCCACGTCAGATGTTTCAAAAGTATAAACGGAATGCTCATATTCAGCCATCATAAATAAATCTTTCACAGTAAATCCTGACGTCCATTCAAGATCAAAGACGTTTTCTTTATCCTGAATATATGACGCGAGACGTTCAATACCATACGTGATCTCAACGGATACCGGTTTACATTCAATTCCGCCCACCTGCTGGAAGTATGTAAACTGAGTAATTTCCATCCCGTCAAGCCATACTTCCCAGCCGAGACCTGCACAGCCTAAAGACGGGTTTTCCCAGTTGTCTTCTACGAAACGGATATCATGTTCAAGCGGGTCAATGCCGAGCGCACGCAATGAATCAAGGTAAAGCTCTTGAATGTTATCAGGCGACGGCTTGATAATGACTTGGAATTGGTGATGCTGATAGAGCCTGTTCGGGTTTTCGCCGTACCGTCCGTCCGCAGGCCGCCTGGACGGCTCAACGTAAGCCACTCTCCACGGTTCCGGCCCGATGCTTCGTAAAAATGTATACGGGCTCATTGTGCCTGCGCCTTTCTCCACATCATACGACTGCATGAGCACACAGCCTTCATTCGACCAGTGCTTCTGCAAGGTTAAAATCATATCTTGAATGTTCATTTCAAGCACCTCCACTTTCTCCATTCTTTTACAAGTGCGGCGGCAACCAAAAAACTCCCGTCTCTATGCTTGCCGGCCGCAAACATAGGGACGAGAGTTCTCCCGCGGTTCCACCCTAGTTGCTGAGGATGTGAATCACTCAGCCTCTTTTTAAAGGGTTGCTCGAGAATGCCTTTCGTTGCGCGCTCATCCTTAGCTTACACTGCCCTAAGGTCGCTTGTATGAGTTGGACGCAAGTACTTCTTTCTGTCACTGCAACATATTTTATAATAAATGATCATATAAAAAGATGGGCAGAATGTCAACTTTTGTTTTCATCCAAAAGGTTCTTCATGCTTTCCATCTGATCTAAAAACCGTTTTGACTTTAAATAAAGTCCTGAATATTCTTCGTAATACAGATCAATGACCCGTTTAATTTCATTTTTGGTTTCCTGTTTTAACGAGACGCTGCCGAGCCTTCCGATATCAAAGTAATAAAAAAGCCTTAGCAGCCTTGCCGTTTGCGGCGAAATCGGAACTCTGTACGGATCCTTTTCAAAGCAGCGGTGGCAGATAAACCCGTTATCTCTTATCGAAAAATGAAACGTCCCTTCCCCGCTTTTGCAGTGGACACAATGATTCAGCTCCGGATACAGCCCCATGACGCCGAGCATTTTCATCTGCACGATGAAGGTGATCACGTCCGGGTCAGTCCCGTCATTCAGCCTCTTAAAGGATTCGAGAATCAATTCGAATAAATAGGGGTTCGGTTTCTTCTCTTCCGTTCCTTTGTCAGTGAGTTCAGCGATAAAAGCGGCATACGCCGTCAAAAATAAATCTTCTCTGATCGTTCTCATGCTGAGAATCATTTCACCCTGCTGGAGCGTGCCGAGTCCGGATGTTCTTTGCATTAAAAATGACCCGTACAAAAACGGCTGGCTGACTGCTGACAGCCGGCTGGCTGACTTCCTGGCGCCCCTTGCCATGACGCCGATTTTGCCGTGTTCCCTCGTCAGCAATGTCACGATTTTATTCGTCTCCCCGTAGTCATTCGTACGGAGCACGATTCCTTCACATTTAGTCAGCATTTCCGCACCTTCCAACAATGGGAGGGGCCAAGAGGTTTACAAAATTGGAAAATCAATTCGGGCTAGCTCATCTTCCGGTTCTTCGGGTCTTTCCAGGTTCTCTTTTTCCAGTTCTTTAAAAAGAAGGTACGTATCAACACTTCCTGTTTGAGAAAATACGTTCCAGGTAAAATTCAACACAAAAAACCCACCTTTCATCATTAAACTAGCTTGCAAATCCAAATTCTTACCCTTATCTTGACCTGATGTCCTCCTTTTCATGTTAAACAAATTTTGCTAACGAATCCCTGCTTCTGTGAGGTAATCTCACACCTCAGGCATGCGCCTTAGATGAATTAATATTCATCCTCTTTGAAGCCGAAATCACGCAGCTGAGACATTTTATTCCGCCAGTCCTTCTGCACCTTCACCCATAATTCCAGGTAAACGCGTGAGCCCAAAAGAGCTTCAATATCAGCCCGCGCTCTTTTGCCGACTTCTTTCAGAAGCGCTCCTTTTTTACCGATGACGATGCCTTTTTGAGAATCCCGCTCGACCACAATGGTGGCGGCGACATGGACGGAGCCGTTTTCCTGCCCTTTAATGGACTCGATGGCGACAGCGATGCTGTGCGGCACTTCTTCCCTTGTCAGATGGAGCACTTTTTCTCTGATCAGTTCAGAAATAATGAACCGCTCGGGGTGGTCAGTCACCTGATCGCTCGGATAGAACTGAGGCCCTTCCGGTAAATACGCTTCAATCTGCGCGAGAAGGGTTTCGACGTTGTTCCCTTCCAAAGCTGAGATCGGCACGATTTCTTTAAACGGATAGCGCGTACGGTACTCATCAATTAAAAGAAGCAGCTGGTCAGGGTGGATCTTATCAATTTTGTTTACGATCAGAAAGACCGGTGTAGACGTCTGTCCGAGCTTTTCAATGATAAACTCGTCGCCTTTTCCGTACCCTTCTTCGGCGTTAATCATAAATAACACCAAGTCAACTTCTTTCAGCGTATTCTGCGCCACTTTCATCATAAAGTCGCCAAGCTTGTGCTTTGGTTTGTGAATGCCCGGTGTATCAATAAAAATAGTCTGCGACGTGCCGGTTGTCAGCACCCCTTGGACTTTATTTCTTGTCGTCTGGGGTTTGTCGCTCATGATGGCGATCTTTTGACCGATGACCCTGTTTAAAAAGGTAGACTTTCCTACATTCGGCCTTCCGATGATAGATACAAATCCTGATTTAAAGCTTTCGTTCGTCATGTAAATCCTCCGATGAAAATGCGCCCGGCAATAATTCTTCCGCAGTCATTTCTTTTATTTGTCCTTGTAAGTTGGTCAGAATAACAAGCATATCCTTTGAGCACAGCTCGGAAATTACTTGTCTGCAGGCTCCGCACGGCGAAACCGGTCCCGGAGTATCCGCAGCCACGGCGAGCATCGCAAATTCCGTATCCCCCTCGGAAACAGCTTTGAATATCGCCGTGCGTTCAGCACAGTTGCACATGCTGTATGCCGCATTTTCGATGTTGCAGCCTCTGTACACTTTTCCGTCTTTGGTAAGAAGAGCGGCTCCCACTCTGAAATTTGAATACGGCACATACGCTGTGTCCCGCGCTTTTAATGCTTCTGCAATCAATTCTTGTCTGTTCATGTGTACTTAATTCCTCTCTTACCTTTATCCTGTATGATACCGCTGTCACTTTTATTTTACATAATTATGATTGGTTTTTCACGCCCATTTTTGGCAATGTAAAATAATTGTAAGAATCTTCTGCTAACATATCTTCGGCAAGAAGATGAGTAAACCAATGATACACGATATCACGGCAAAGACGCAAACGGCTCCGGCGGCCGCGTCCTTTGCCGCTTTTGCGAGCGGGTGATACTGATCGGTAACTAAATCCACAACATGCTCTATCGCCGTATTTAAAAGCTCCAAAGCAAGCATCCCTCCGATCAGCACCAAAACAACGGCCCATTCGGCTGTGCTCAGCCCGGTGAGAAAACCGCAAACGATAACGGCGCAGGCCGCGGTAATATGAAATTGAAAATTCCGCTCTGACCGCGCCGTTTTCCAGATTCCCCTCCATGCATGGACAAAGCTCTTCAGGAACCTGCTCCACTCGTTTTTATGATCTCGTGAGTCCATACTCATCCAGCAAATCCTTTTGCTTTGAAAACATTTCTTCCTCTTCTTCTTTTGTCATGTGATCATAGCCAAGCAAATGCAAAAAGCCGTGCACGGCCAGAAAACCGAGCTCTCTCATAAACGAATGGCCGTACTCTTCCGCCTGCTCTTTCGTTCTGTCAGCGCTGATGATAATATCTCCTAAAACAGGCGGCATGTCGGCGCCTACGATTTCAACCTCGTCTTCGCCTTCTTCTTCAAGCGCAAACGAAATGACGTCAGTCGGAGTGTCTTTTCCCCGGTAGTCTCTGTTGATTTCTCTGATTTCCTCATTTGTCACAATCGTGACCGATACTTCAGCCTGGTCCTGAACGCCTTCTTTTTCCGCCGCGAATTGGAGCAGCTTCTCCACTTCTTGGAGCGCATCAGCTGAGACGCTGTTCGTTTCATCAACAATATCTATGAGTAAACTCATTTATTTCACCTTCTTCGTAGCCTCCGGATATTCAATCCGGGAGTGGAAAATTCCTTTTAAAGTCGCACATAGTGTTTTTGCGATCGTATCCAGTTCTCGGAACGTGAGATCACATTCTGAGAATTGTCCGTCCTGAAGCTTATCGGATATAATTCCCCGCACCAGTTTTTCGATCCGCTCGGGATTGGGATTATGCATGGAACGGACGGCGGCTTCAACGCTGTCGGCCACTGAGATAATAGCCGCTTCTTTCGATTGCGGCTTCGGCCCCGGGTAGCGGAACTCTTTCTCTGTAATCTGGTCGCCCTTTTCTTTCGCTTTATAATAAAAGAATTTTAAAAGGGACGTTCCGTGATGCTGCTCCGCGATATCCACAAGCTCTTTCGGAAACTTATAGCTTCTGAGCATATTCGCACCGTCTGTCGTATGTGCGATAATGATATTTTTGCTGAGCTGCGGAGACAGCTTGTCATGCGGATTATCCATATTCATCTGATTTTCAATAAAATATTGCGGACGTTTCGTTTTGCCGAGATCGTGATAATACGCTCCGACCCGTGCTAAAAGACCGTTTGCCCCTACGGCTTCACAAGCCGCTTCCGACAGATTTGCCACCATGACGCTGTGATGATATGTACCGGGTGTTTCCGTTAAAATCTTTCGAAGCAGGGGATGATTCGGATTAGACAGTTCAATCAGCCTCATTGTTGAAAGAATGCCGAATCCCGTCTCAAAAAACGGCATCAGACCGATAATCAAAACGGATGAAGCAAGTCCCGAGACGACCCCCATCAGCATAAGCGTTCCGATTTCAACCGGTGACAGCGCCGTATTTTGTATTAATAAAAGCGACAGCACGATAATCATATTAATAAATGAGACGAACAGTCCCGTCTGCAATATTTTTGATCTCGCATTATGTTTTCCCAAAAACAAAATGCCTGAAATGCTGCTGATTAAATAGTAAATGCCGATGACGTAATTAAATGTTCCCGTCACACCCTGATTAAACATCATACTGCCGCAGATCGCCAGAATGATGCTTCCTAAAATGGCGAGCCTTTCATTGAGCAGCAGCCTGATTAAAATCGCGCCGGCGGCGATCGGCACAAGATAGCCGATATTGGTGTATTCAATCTTCTGAAAGAGACTGACGACTTCCATAATGACGAGAATAAGCGTTGTAATGATAGAAAACAGCAAAAGAGATTTATTTTTCAGCTTAAGCTCCTGCTGCTGTTTCTCAAAATAGTAGACAAGCGTGGCAATAAACAGGCCGATCATCAGAAGGAGACCGCTGATCGGTTTTAACAGGTTGGAATTATTCAAAAGACCCGTCAGTTCAAGCTTCCTGTATACTTCCCGGTCAATCAGATCATTCTCTTCCACGAGAACCTGTCCCTGTTTGATCTGTACCGGCTGGACGCTGTCTGACGCTTCCTGGCGTTTTTCATCGGTCGCTTTCGGATCAAATACGTAATTCGGGATGACCGCGTATTTTCCGATTTCAGTCGCAGCCGCTAAATATTTTGACGGCACAGAAGCGCTTTTCAGCTCTTTTGCGACCTTATCCTTCGCTTCGGCAAGCTTTTCAGAAGGAATTTCACTGCTCATCACCGTATTCACCGCAGTAATGACGGAATCCCTCACAAATGAGAAATCTTCATTGTTTGCATGGAGAAGCGATTTAATGGCATCTTCCGAGACGGATTCATTGACATCCTGTGTCAGCTTGTTTTTCACCGATTTTACCAGTGATTTTTCCGAAGGTGACTTTTTGTCTTTTTCCGCATCTTTTTTCACTTCGCCGATGCTGTCAAAAATGGAAGTGATCAGGTCAAGCCGATTGTCGGTATAGCCTTTTTTCAGAGTGTATTGATCTTCCACCGCATCTTCGGCCGCCTGTTTTTTCGATTCCGTCGCCTGCTGATCTTCCACTGTGGCGGGCGCGTAAATCGTCTTATCACTGACTGCAAACAAATCCAAATTAAGTGATTCAGGTTTTACATGAATAAAGAGCAAACCAAACATGATCGCTGAAAGCAGCAGGTACAGCAGCACATGGGCTGAGCGGGCATGTCTGAAACTGCGGAACCGTTCCCGGGCGCTTTTGCCCTTTCCCTTCTTTTTCAAAACAAGAACCTCCTCCCTGAAACATCAGGAACACATCATATAAAAATGACCCGATAACGGGAGATCGGGTCATTTTTGCATTACTTTTGCTTATCATAAGCTTCAATAATTTTTGCAACAAGCGGATGCCTGACCACATCTGTCTGGTCAAGTTCAATCACGGAGATGCCGTTTACGTCCTTCAGCATGTCCTTCGCCACTGCAAGTCCCGATGTGACGCCTTTCGGCAGGTCAATTTGGCTTACGTCGCCCGTAATGATCATTTTAGAGCCAAAACCCAATCTCGTCAAAAACATTTTCATTTGAGCGGGAGTGGTATTCTGGGCTTCATCAAGAATCACATACGCGTCGTCAAGCGTCCGCCCTCTCATATAGGCAAGCGGGGCGATTTCGATAACCCCTCTTTCCATAAGACGCTCCGTATGGTCGCTTCCGAGCACATCATGGAGCGCGTCATACAGCGGGCGCAGATAAGGATCTACTTTTTCCTTTAAATCTCCGGGCAGAAAACCGAGGCTCTCGCCGGCTTCCACAGCGGGTCTTGTTAAAATAATTTTTTTAATGTGGCCGTTTTTTAAAGCGTGCACCGCTTTTACGACCGCCAAATAAGTTTTGCCGGTTCCCGCCGGCCCGATGCCGAACACCATGTCGTTTTTCTTCATCGCCGCCACATATTCTCTTTGGCCGATGGTTTTGACACGGATCGGTTTGCCTTTTGCCGTTTTCGTTATTTCCTCTTCATACATGCTTTCAAAATAGTCCAGTTCATCTTTTTTTGCCATTTTCACGGCATACAGCACATCACGTTCCGAAATCTCGATCCCCTTGCGAATTAAAGTAAGGAGCGAGCCCAATAATCTGTCAGCGATCTCAAATGTTTCATCATTCCCGGAAACGTAAATGGTTTCACCGCGTGTGATGAGGCTAATGCCCAGATCCTTCTCCATTAAATGTAAAAAGGCATCTTGGCTGCCGAACAAAGAAAGTGCTTCGTCCGGGCTTTTCAGTTTGTGATTAATCGCAAGTAAATGTTCTGCCATTCTTTAGTCTCCCTGAACAATAGGTGTGGTTTGAACGATATCTTCTATAACTTGGTAGAGAATAATCAACTTTACTTTACCATTCTCAACGGATTGGTGCAAAACTTTTTCACTTTCCACCTCTCCGCTGCCGTTTAATCGCTTTTCTACATCTTGTCTTCCCATTTTGATACCGGCCTGAACCGCTTCGCCTTTCGTATAAGTCCGCACGGATGTTTCACTTTCCCTTGTCTGTTCTTGAACGTAAGAAACCGGAAGCTTCATCCCCAGAAATTGAAACGGATGCTTTTCTTCCTCTGTTTTTGGATGTTTCAGCGGCTTCTCATTAAATTCAAAGCCCCAAAAAGGCACGCCCCATGATCCGAAAGACAGCTTGTGCTTCGTCCTTACTTTACCCGTATATAGCGTAAATGATGTTTCAAGGGGCACGGTTACTTCTGACTTGTACCATGTTTCTCCGTAAATTTCCGCTTTTGAGGCGACTTTCCGGTCTTCATTTCCGATCAGTCCTGAGACGAGGAGCTGTCCTTTGTCAACATGATCGTTCACAAAAGCCATCGGCTGCCCCTTTTGCACGAACATCCTTTTGATGACCGCCTTCTTTTTGGCAACGATATGGCGGGGGCTTACGTACTTTTCTTTTGTCGGTTCGTTCTTTTCGACCACTTTCATATGAAGGGCTGTCCCGTTCAATTCCACACCGACCCACGTAATATTATCGATGCCGTTTGTTAATGATTTTTGAATTTTCTCCGGCGTCATCATTAAAAATTGCAAACGGCCTTTTTTCACACCGATTTCTTCAAGATGCTTTACCATCTGATGCTCGGTCTCTGGCTTGGCCCCTTTAATATCAATTTCCCAAATCATGTTGGACAAAAGAAACAATATAACAAAAAATATCACAAATCCCGCAGTGAAGCCCAGATTTAATTTTGATTTGAGAAGCAGAAAGGGAAGACCCTTTCTTTTTGTAAAGCTTGCTTTGCATTCATGTTTTCTGATGACTCTTCTGAAAGCATGTACATCTTGAAGCTGAATCATCAGCAGAACACAGTCTTGCTTTTTTTTCACCGCAAAGATGGCGATTCCGTTTCTCGTGCATTCATTCAGCAGCCGTTCAATCCCTTTTCCTTTGACTTCCACTTGGACTTTACCCGAAAAAAATGACAGCCATTTGTTTTTCACATTATTTCCCCCCGGCTTTATGAATCGACATATCGTACGTGATCTATCGTGCCTTCCAAAAGGATTTCCTCAGGAAGGATTGCCTTAATGACCAAGTTTTTTCCTGATATGATACACTGCCCCTGCTTGAGCATCAGCCTGACTTCTTCTTCACTGAACAGCAGGAGGCCTCTGTGATTCTCTATGTAGATATGAAGTCTGCCGACCATCGTAATACGAGGCAGATCCATCATAACGTCCGGGGGAATTTCCAATGCTCTTGTCAGCCATGCCTTTACACGATTCTTTCTTTGCCCCATAAAAAAAGAACCCCCTTTCATCTCATATGTATGATTTGAAAAGGGGTTCTAACACTTTATTTTTTACCGATGTTCCGCATGGTCCGGTGCGGTTTTTTTGCACGGGGCGGACCCAAAACCTCACTGAATATAATGCCTTGGACCGCAGTTTCTTTATTTATTTTGAGGGCTGATTTCTTCAGAGACGCGTTTCGTGCGCGTGCGGATGTCAGCTTATGTTCAAGCCCGTTAAACATCTGCTCCGTCTCCGCTAGGCGCTTTTCAGCTTCCCTTCTTTTTTGCTCAAAAGGGTTCTCTTCTGAAACGGCAGGCCATTCTTCCGCTTTTGGCTTATGCTCTTTCTGCGGCTGTTTTTGATCCTGCTTTTTTGCCTGATTTCCGGGACGTGTACCCGGCGGACGTTTTTCATCTTTGTTTTTCTTGCCGAATATTGCCGATATAATGCCGATGACGGCGGCAATGACGAGCGGATTTGTCAGAATCTCGTGCATATAGCGGCTCCCTCCTTAATAGAGAGGTTATTGTTGGTCTTCATCTTGCTGGTCATTCGTCAGCTTGCCGATAGAATCCCTCATGTCCGTATCCGCGTCGATATTTTTTATGTTCATATAGTCCATGACGCCGATGTTTCCTTCACGCAACGCTTCTGCCATCGCAAGCGGCACTTCGGCTTCTGCTTCCACGACTTTCGCACGCATTTCTTCTACGCGAGCGCGCATTTCCTGCTCTTGGGCGACCGCCATGGCACGGCGCTCTTCGGCTTTGGCCTGCGCAATGTTTTTGTCTGCTTCTGCCTGATCCGTCTGAAGAATCGCTCCGATGTTTTTGCCGATATCCACGTCGGCGATGTCAATCGAAAGAATTTCAAATGCGGTGCCTGAATCCAGCCCTTTGCCAAGTACAGTCTGCGAAATCATATCAGGGTTTTCAAGCACTTTTTTATGATTGTGTGAAGAACCGATTGTCGAGACAATCCCTTCTCCGACACGGGCGACAACCGTCTCTTCTCCCGCTCCTCCGACAAGGCGCTCAATATTGGCTCTTACCGTGATTCTGGCTTTTGCTTTTACTTCAATTCCGTCCATGGCGACACCCGCGATAAACGGTGTTTCAATGACCTTCGGATTGACGCTCATCTGTACGGCTTCCAATACGTCACGCCCGGCCAGGTCAATGGCTGCGCAGCGTTCAAATGACAGCTCAATATTGGCGCGCTGTGCCGCAATCAGGGCATTGACCACCCTGTCGACATTACCTCCGGCCAGATAATGGCTTTCGAGCTGATTTGTTGTTGCGGACAGGCCGGCTTTGTGCGCTTTAATTAACGGATTGACAACGCGGCTTGGTATGACGCGCCGCAGCCTCATCCCGACCAAAGTGAAAATGCTGATTCTGACTCCTGCCGCAAGCGCCGAAATCCATAGCATCACCGGTACAAAGGTGAAGAATATGGCTAACACAATAATGGCAGCAGCAACTAATGCTAAAATCGCCAAACTTGACAGTTCCATCTAATTCCTCCTCAAGGTTATCATCTATATTTCTCTCACGACAATGCGTGAGCCTTCCGCTTTCACTACTTTCACCTGTCTGTCTTTTTCAGTGAATGATCCTTCCGAGACGACATCCAGACGTTCATCATCAATAATGACGGTGCCTGACGGTCTGAGGGCTGTAGCGGTAACGCCGACTTTTCCCAACAGCTCCGTCCGGTTCTGATTTGAAACATAACCGCTCTCCGTGCTTGTTGAATCAGTTAATATTAATTTTTTAAAGAATTTCATTCGTTTCCCCAACACCCTTGTTAATATGATAAAGGCTGTAATAGACACAGCAATGGCGATCAAGAGAGAAACCGCCATTACGGTAAAGCTGCCCGCAGCGAGAAAGAGGCTCGCAATGACGCCTGCAATACCGATAAGACCGATTATGCCTCCGGGCAGAAATATCTCTAAAAGGATAAAAACCAAGCCCGCGCAAAATAAGAATACGCTGTCATAGCCGGCGAATCCGGCAGCGATATGCCCGGTGAAAAACAGCAGCATGGCCGTCAGTCCGACGGCACCCGGTATCCCGAGGCCCGGCGAGAACAATTCAATGGTCAAACCAAGCAAAGCAAGCGTTAATAAGACGGGGACAACAAACGGATTTGTCAGCCATCTGCCCAGTTTGCCGACGAAACCTTCTTCTGCATGGTGAACATCCGCTTTGTCAAAACCGAGCTTTGTATATAAAGCATCAAGGTCTGAAACCGTGCCCTCCGAATATCCGACTTCCTTGGCTTTTTCAGCTGTCAGTGTCAGCAGTTTTCCCTTTGGGGCGCCCGCTTCCTTTGCATTAATGGCGGGATCTGCCATGGCCAGGGCGTATTTCGGATTTCGGTTGTTTTTAACCGCTGCGTCCTCCATTTCTGCATGCCACAGTGATTGGGCCTTTTTGTCTGCCGCGTTTCCCTTTCCGTCGATGATGGCTGCGGCACCCATTTTTCCGCCCGGCGCCATATAGAATTCATCTGCCTGGAGCGCTATATACGCTCCGGCAGAAAGCGCCCGTTTATTAACGTAAGCGGTAACAGGCACATCCGCGCGGCCGATGATATCCGCAATATCCAAGGCTGATTGAACGGCGCCTCCCGGTGTATTGATGTCAAGAATAATGTGTGACGCGCCGGACTCCTTCGCTTCTTTGAAAGAACGCGATAAAAACGAGGCGAGCCCCTGTTCGACATTTTTCTCAACCGGGATGACATAAACCGATGGGTGATCAGCTTTCGCGTTCAATTGAACCCCTAATAAAGATAATACAAATAAGCCCAATAGAGCAACAGCAATTCCGGTTTTTTTTCGGAACAAGGCAAATATACCCTCCTTCCCGTTTCGTTCTTCTTTATATACGTAACAAATGTACTTTAGTTTCATTTTTTTATGTATAAAAAAAGACATCTCTCAAGGAAAGATGTCTTTTTTCTTGTCAATTAAGATAATTGACTGCTGACAAGTCTGTTAATTACGCTGCCGTCAGCTTTACCTTTTACTTTAGGCATAATAGCACTCATCACTTTGCCCATGTCCGCTTTGGAGCTCGCACCGACTTCAGCGATGGTTTCATTTACGATTGTCTGCAGCTCTTCTTCAGAAAGCTGCTTCGGTAAATAAACTTCTAAAATGTCCAGCTCTTTTTGAACTTTATCTACTAAATCTAAACGATTAGCGTTTGAAAATTCATGGAGGGAGTCTTTACGTTGCTTAAGTTCACGAGATAGGACAGTAAGTTCCTCATCCTCGGTCAAACTGTCTTTCTTAAGCTTAATTGCTTCGTTTTGAAGTGAAGCTTTCACCATTCGAACGACAGTCAGTTTGTCTTTCTCACGGCTTTTCATATACAGCTTCATATCTTGGTTAAGTCGCTCAAGAAGACTCATAAATCCACCCTCTTTTAGAATTTGCGTTTTCTAGCAGCTTCTGACTTTTTCTTGCGCTTTACGCTAGGTTTTTCATAAAATTCGCGCTTTCTTGCTTCTTGCAAAGTACCTGTCTTTGATACACTGCGTTTGAAGCGACGAAGAGCATCTTCAAGCGATTCGTTTTTTCTAACGACCGTTTTTGACATTCTCTTTCCCTCCCTCCGAATACACCAATCGACTACCTTTAAAAAGATACATATATAAACATGTACTTTGACATTATAATATAAGCCATCAGTCAGGTCAACTAAGCGAGCTCACTTTTCCGTCATGAATAAGGCTGCTTGTCTATATAATGATGGAAAGGGGTGTTTCGTTTGATGATACTGATTCTCTTTACCGCACTTATCCTGGTTTTTTTACTCGGAATGAGCCTGCTCAGGCAGGGCCTGATCGCCTTAACGTATTCAAAAATTGAGAAGAGCCTGCTCTTATTTACCGACCACCCTTTGAAAGCTTTTCTCATAAGCATCGTATTCACCGGTTTTCTTCAGAGCAGCTCAGCCTTCATGGTCATTGTCATCGGCTTTGTCAGCGCAGGCGCTTTATCTTTTAAACGGACCATTCCGATGATTCTCGGCACGAATGTCGGCTCCACGTTTACGACGGAGTTTTTAGCCATAAAGATGGATGTGCTCATTTGGGTGCTTTTTATCGGAGGCCTTGTGTTTATCCTCCTCCGTAAATATCCGTTCAGGCAGATCGGCATAAGCTTCCTCGGTCTCGGCATCATCTTTTTTTGCATCACATGCTTCAGCCGGCTCGCCGTTCCGCTGACAGAAATGAAGGCGGGGGCGGAGGTTTTGCGACATGTGAATGATTCGAGCTGGTCCGCTCTTTTTATCGGTATGATATTGACGGCAATCATTCATTCAAGCTCCGTCTGCATCGGCATTTTGATGAGTTTTATGAACGAAGGAGTGATCGGCATTGAACAAGCGGTCAGCGTCGTTCTGGGATCTAATATCGGGACATGCGTCACGGCCGTCATGGCTGCTGTTTCAGGCGGTTATGCCGCCAGACAGACCGCCGGTGCTCACGTTGTGTTTAATATTCTCGGCGTGCTGCTCGTATTTCCCTTCCTGTCCGCATCAGCAGGTTTTACGGAGCGCCTGTCTGATGATCCCGCGCAGATGATTGCGCATTTCAGCCTGTTATTTAACGTAGTCACCGCCTTATTGTTTCTGCCGTTCACACATTTGTTTTACCGGCTGATTGACAGGCTGATTCCTCCGAAACCGTAAAAAAACCGATGCGGGAAGGGGACTGACCCCATAATATGAGACAAACAAAAAACACCTTCAAGTTTGAAAACGGATCGTTGTTATCCGAAATTAGACTTGGAGGTGTTTTTCTATGAGGGCAAGAGTGAGTTATCCGGTTGAAGTCAAACAGAAGGCTGTAGAAATGAGATTGGCGGGCGTGCCTGTGAAGGAGATCATGCAGGAATTGAATATAAAGAATAAGACGCAGGTGCAGACATGGGTCAGGTGGTATAAAGCTGGGGACACACATCGATTCGAACAACCTGTCGGAAAGCAATATTCTTATGGAAAAGGTCCAGAGTATTCTTCCGAATTAGAGAAACTGCAGGCAGAAAATCGTTATCTGAGACAACAGAATGAAGTGTTAAAAAAGTACAACGAATTGGAAAGGAAGCTGATAGCGAAACGCCAGTCGAGCTTGTAGAAGCATTGCGCGGCACAATGACCATACAGGATATCTGTATTCATTTAGGTATCTCACGAGCATCTTATTATCGTTGGAAGAAGAATCTGATGAAAGATAACCCTAAATACCATTTAGAAAAACAAATCGGCACGTTGTGCCGAGAACATAAGTATCGATATGGCTATCGGAAAATCACAGCCATATTAAAAAAGGGAATGCGTATTAATCATAAAACGGTTCAGCGCATTATGCAGAAAAACCAGTGGCAATGCCGGGTTAAGGTGAAAAAGCGCAAGAAGAATGGGCAGCCATATGCCGTGGCCGAGAATATATTAGATCGGAACTTTCAGTCTGATCGCCCTCTGGAAAAGCTAGTAACGGATATCACATATTTGCCTTATGGGCAGAAACAATTGTATCTTTCCAGTATATTGGATTTATACAATGGAGAAGTGATTGCTTTTACGATTGGCGATAGACAGGACACAGATTTTGTCTTACACACACTTGATCAGCTGCCCGTACTCCCAGAGAACTGCGTGTTACATAGTGACCAAGGTTCTGTTTATACATCTTATGAGTATCAGAAAGCTGTTAAAACAAAAGGCATTACCATGAGCATGTCCCGTAAAGGGACACCCGCTGATAATGCCTCCATCGAATCGTTTCATTCCTCACTAAAGTCTGAAACGTTCTACCTCGACAGGTTGGAAAGCACTACGACGACCATCGTAGAGCAAACTGTCGAAACCTATATATACTATTATAACAACATTCGTATTCAAACGAAACTAAACAACCAGCCGCCGGTCACATACCGACAGCTGGCTGCTTAAAGGTGTTTTGATCCCTGTCTCAAAAACGGGGGTCAGTCCCGGAAGGCACCGGTTTTTTTATCTGTTATGAAGACATGCGCATGTTCCGGGTCATTTCATCCTCAACGACGCGGACGAATTGCCCTTCATTATACGGATAGCCCGCTTTTTGAATTTTGACTTTGACAAGTTTGCCGATTACATCTTCCGTGCCTTTGAAGACGACTTTCATGTAATTGTCCGTATAGCCGACGAACATGCCGTCTTCATCAGACTCTTTAAACGCCTCTTCCGGAATGATTTCCAGAACCTCTCCTTCATAATCGGAGGCGTATTCTTTTGCAAGCTGGTCAGACAGCGCGATCAGCTTATGCACCCGTTCGTTTTTCACGTTCTCGTCAACCTGGTCTTCCATTCTGGCCGCAGGTGTTCCGGTGCGTTTGCTGTAAGGGAATACGTGAAGCTCTGAAAACTTATGTTCTTTAATGAACCGGTATGTTTCCATAAATTCTTCTTCCGTTTCTCCCGGGAAACCGACGATGACATCAGATGTGACGGCAAGACCCGGCAGCGCTTCTTTAAGCTTATTTAAACGGTCCGCGAAAAATTCCATCGTATATTTGCGTCTCATCCGTTTCAGAACGGTGTTTGATCCTGACTGAATCGGGATATGAAGGTGACGGACGATTTTATCAGACGCATCCAGCACTTCAATTACTTCATCAGTGATTTGGCTTGCTTCAATAGATGAAATTCTGATCCGCTTCAGTCCTTCTACACGTGTATCAAGCTCGCGGAGAAGCTTGGCGAAATTATAATCTTTCATATCTTCGCCGTAGCCGCCCGTATGAATCCCCGTCAGGACGATTTCTTTATAGCCGGCATCCACCAGCTGCTGCGCCTGTTTAATGACTTCTTCCGGATCGCGGGAACGAAGCAGGCCGCGCGCCCAAGGGATAATGCAGAACGTACAGAAGTTGTTGCAGCCCTCTTGGATTTTTAACGACGCTCTTGTACGGTCAGTAAAAGCAGGAACATCCAGCTCTTCAAACACGCGTGCTTTCATAATATTGCCGACGCCGTTGATCGGCTGGCGCTCTTCCCTGTACTGCTCAATGTAACCGAGCATTTTTTCACGATCCTGCGTGCCGACGACGATGTCAACACCCGGGATGGCCATAATTTCCGCCGGAGAGGTTTGCGCATAGCACCCTGTTACGCAGATGACGCCGTCAGGATTTTGGCGGATCGCCCGTCTGATGACTTGACGGCTTTTTTTATCTCCCGTGTTTGTTACCGTACATGTATTAATGACATATACATCTGCTGTCTGTTCGAATTCTTTTCGTTCATAACCCGCATCTTTAAACAGCTGCCAGATTGCTTCTGTTTCATAATGGTTGACCTTGCAGCCAAGGGTATGAAAAGCAACAGTTGCCACTACTGATCACCTCTTAATAACTCTGTATGATAGGAAACTGCGCTTAACGCGTAAAGAGGCGCAGTTTCAGTCCGTAAAATTCTCGGTCCGAGGCCGCATAAGACGGCGCCTTTTTCTGAGAGCTGATGAACTTCAGACTCAGTCAGACCGCCTTCAGGGCCGAATACGATTAAAAGAGACGAACCTTGCGGAAGGCTTTTGAGCTCCGCAGCGAAAGCGCCCGTTTCTCCCTGCTTTGATGACTCCTCGTATGCAACGACACATTTATCGACATTCTCCGCCATTTCAAGCAGCTGCCGGAACGTATGAACGGTTTTCACTTCGGGAATTTCATTGCGGTACGATTGCTCCGCCGCTTCCTTCGCGATTTTCGCCCATCTCTCCCGCTTTTTCTTTGCCTTTTTGTCGTCTAGCTTAACGACGGATCTGGCGCCCTGAAAGGGGATGAACATACTAGCCCCCAGCTCGGTCCCTTTTTGGATAATCCATTCAAGCTTATCGCCTTTCGGGAGGCCGCTTGCGATCCTGATCTTCAGCGGCAGTTCACGGTTTTCACCCGTCCACTCAGCAATGCTGCATGATATATGATCTTTAGAAACCTCTTTAAGCAGGCATAACGCTTCATGGCCGTCTTTCGAACAGCAGATAATCCGGCCGCCCGCACTCATTCTCATGACATTCGCTATATGGTGGACGTCTTCCCCCGTGATTTGAAAATCGGGAGTTTCGTCCATCTCCTGCTTCGTGAGCTCGATAAAATATCGTTGCATACGCTGTGACACCTACTAACTGTTATTTTTTCGCGATGATGCTGACCCAATCTTCCATAGACAGAATTTCTATGATGGTAAAGCCGGCTTTTTCCAACGCTTCTTTTACTTCCTGTTTTTTCTGGCCGATAATGCCTGAAGTAATAAAATGGCCTCCGTCTTTGAGCAGGTCGTACGCCTGTGATGTAAAGCGGAGAATCACTTCCGCCAAAATATTTGCGACAATGACATCATGTTCGCCCGTGATGCCGTCTAACAAATTGTTCTGCTTCACTTCGGCCGTATCACTCACTTTGTTCAATTTCACATTCAGACGCGCGCTTTCAACAGCGACCGGATCAAGGTCATACGCATGAACCGATTCGGCCTCAAGCATGGCGGCCGCGATGCTTAAAATTCCTGAACCGGTGCCGACATCAATGACACGGTCGCCTTTTTGAACGATGCGCTCAAGCGCCTGAATGCACAGAACGGTTGTCGGATGCGTTCCCGTACCGAATGCCATACCCGGATCCATTTCGATAATCAGTTCATCTGTATGAACAGGTGTGTACGTTTCCCATGTGGGAACGATCGTGAACTTTTCAGAAATTTTCACAGGATGATAATACTTTTTCCAAGCTGTCGCCCATTCTTCTTCATTAACTTCAGAAATGGTGATTGTGTTTCTGCCCAAATCAATGTCGTACAAAAGCAGATTATTAATCGTCTCTTTAATGCCGTCCACCGTTTCGCCGAGGAAACTGTTGATCGGCAGATACGCTTTGACAATGACACCCTCATCGGGGTAATCATTGGGGTCGAGCTGGTAGATTTCCCCGTAAACATTCTCACGCTCTTTCATTAAATCAAGCGGATCTTCGATGACAACCCCGCTCGCACCAGCTTCATGCAAAATATTTGAGATGGGTTCGACCGCTTCATGTGTTGTGTGAATGCTGATTTCGGACCATTTCAAAACTACCAACTCCTATCCAATCATTACTCGCCTTTAAATGCGCGTTTTACTTTGTCAAAGAAACTCATTTCTTGTTCATCCGGCAGGTTTCCGCTGACTTCAGCGAACTCGCGGATGATGTCTTTTTGTTTGTCTGTCAGATTCGTCGGTGTGACGACGCGGACGACAATGTGCTGGTCGCCTTGTCCGTAGCCCCGGACGTTCTGAACGCCTTTGCCTCTTAATCTGAATTTCGTGCCTGTTTGTGTGCCGGCAGGTATTTTCAATTTCACTTTTCCGTGAAGCGTCGGCACTTCCACTTCGTCTCCGAGTGCCGCTTGGGCAAACGTTAACGGCATTTCGCAATAAATATCGTCTCCGTCGCGCTCAAAGAACTCGTGGGCGCGCACATGGAATACGACAAACAGATCTCCCGCAGGCCCTCCGTTTACGCCCGGTTCACCTTGGCCCGGAACGCGCAGCTGCTGTCCGTCATCCACACCGGCAGGAATCGTGACATTGATTTTTTTCCGTTTTTTCACTTTGCCCGTGCCGCCGCAGTCAGAACACTTGTTTTTGATGATTTTTCCTGTTCCTTCACAATGGTGGCAGACTCTTCGGTTAACCACTTTGCCAAACGGCGTGTTCTGTTCGACGTTCAGCTGGCCTGAACCTCCGCAGTGCGAGCACGTATCCGGCTTTGTTCCCGGCTTCGCGCCAGACCCTTTACATGTTTCGCAATTCTCTTCGCGCGGAATTTCAATGATCGTTTCTTTCCCGAAAGCCGCGTCTTCAAATGACAGGGTCATTGTATACTGCAGATCCGCGCCTTGCCGCGGCGCATTCGGGTCACGGCGTCTCGTGCCGCCTCCGAAGATGCTTGAGAAGATGTCATCGAAACCGAAGCCGCCGAAGTCTCCGCCGCCTCCGAAACCGCCGCCGAATCCCTGGTTAGGGTCTGTATGGCCGAATTGGTCATATTGAGCGCGTTTTTGGTCGTCTGAGAGCGCTTCGTACGCTTCTTTTACCTCTTTGAATTTTTCATCTGCTCCGGATTCTTTATTGATATCAGGATGATATTTTTTTGAAAGCTTCCGATAGGCTTTTTTGATTTCATCCTTTGAAGCGCTCTTACTTACCCCAAGCACTTCATAGTAATCACGCTTACTCATCTCGCTTCACTCTCCCGAATTTCTCACATAAATTAGATTGTATCATTTTGAATTATGTTTTTTCAATTCCTTTTATCCCGGGCAAGAAAAAAAGTCAAAGCCAAGAGATGCCTGACTTTGACTTTCTGTCTGTTGAATCAGAATATGCTATGTGTTCTTCCGCCTATAGCCATGCGGGAAAGAACTTATTTTTTCGTTTCGTCGTCTTTTACTTCTTCGTATTCCGCATCGACAACGTTGTCATCCGCTTTTTTGCCTTCAGCGTTTGCTCCGCCTTCAGCCTGCTGCGCTTTCGCCGCTTCCTCGTAAAGCTTCATAGAAAGCTCTTGAACGATTGTTTGAAGCTCATCTTTTTTCGCTTTGATGTCTTCAATTTCGTTTTTCTCGATAGCGTCTTTCAGCGCGTCTTTCGCGTCGTTTGCTTTTTTCACTTGCTCTTCGTCCACTTTGCCTTCCAGATCTTTTAATGTTTTTTCCGTTTGGAACACAAGCTGGTCAGCTTCGTTGCGGACTTCGATTTCTTCTTTTCTTTTCGCATCAGCGTCAGCATTTTCTTCCGCTTCTTTTACCATGCGTTCGATCTCATCATCAGAAAGACCTGATGAAGATTTGATTGTAATATTTTGTTCTTTTCCTGTGCCTAAGTCTTTCGCTCTTACGTTTACGATACCGTTTTTGTCAATATCGAAAGAAACTTCGATTTGCGGTACGCCGCGCGGTGCAGGCGGGATATCAGTAAGCTGGAAGCGGCCGAGCGTTTTGTTGTCGGCAGACATCGGGCGCTCACCTTGAAGCACGTGAATGTCAACAGCCGTTTGGTTGTCAGCTGCAGTTGAGAATACTTGAGACTTGCTCGTCGGAATTGTCGTGTTGCGGTCGATCAGTTTTGTGAACACGCCGCCCATTGTTTCAATACCGAGAGAAAGCGGTGTAACGTCAAGAAGAACAACGTCTTTTACGTCTCCCGTGATGACGCCGCCTTGAATCGCTGCACCCAGTGCTACAACTTCATCAGGGTTTACGCCTTTATGCGCTTCTTTACCCGTTTCTTTTTTGATTGCTTCCTGTACGGCAGGAATACGTGTTGATCCGCCGACAAGGATAACTTTGTCGATTTCGCTTGCAGAAAGATCCGCATCTTGAAGAGCCTGACGGACAGGAGCCATTGTGCGCTCAACAAGGTGAGCGGAAAGCTCTTCGAATTTAGCGCGGGTCAGTGTCAGCTCAAGGTGAAGAGGGCCTGCTTCTCCCGCTGTGATAAATGGTAAAGAAATTTGTGTAGATGAAACGCCGGAAAGATCTTTTTTCGCTTTCTCAGCCGCATCTTTCAAACGCTGAAGCGCCATTTTGTCTTTTGAAAGATCAATGCCGTTTTCTTTTTTGAATTCTGCTACGAGATGATCGATGATGACTTGGTCAAAGTCGTCCCCGCCAAGACGGTTGTCACCGGCAGTTGAACGGACTTCAAACACGCCGTCGCCAAGTTCAAGAACAGATACGTCAAACGTACCGCCGCCAAGGTCGTAAACAAGAATCGTTTGGTCTTCGTCCGTTTTATCAAGTCCGTATGCAAGCGCTGCTGCAGTCGGCTCGTTGATAATACGTTCTACTTCAAGACCGGCGATTTTACCGGCATCTTTTGTCGCTTGGCGCTCCGCATCGTTGAAGTATGCAGGAACCGTGATAACGGCTTTTGAAACTGTTTCGCCAAGGTAGCTTTCAGCATATGCTTTCAGATGCTGAAGGATAATAGCTGACACTTCTTGAGGCGTGTAGTCTTTTCCTTCGATTTCCACTTTATAGTCAGTACCCATATGGCGTTTAACAGACATGATTGTGTTGGGGTTTGTGATGGATTGGCGTTTTGCCACTTCCCCTACTTGGCGCTCGCCGTTTTTAAATGCAACGACTGACGGAGTCGTACGGTTTCCTTCAGCGTTGGCGATGACTGTAGGCTCTCCGCCTTCAAGCACTGCCACACATGAGTTTGTCGTACCCAAGTCAATTCCGATTACTTTACTCACTTTGAATTACCTCCTGCTATGTAGTTATTGATTCACTTTTACCATTGAAGGACGGATGACGCGATCCTTCAGTTTGTAGCCTTTTTGCAATTCTTCGATAACAATATTGCTGCCGAAGTTTTCATCTTCCACCTGCATGACGGCTTGGTGAAGGTTCGGATCAAATTCCTGACCGACAGCTTCAATAGCTTCAACGCCTTCTTTTTCAAGTGCGTCCATCAGCTGGCGGCGGACCATTTCCATACCTTGCAGCAAGCTTTTTGTCTGCTCGCTTTCAGCTTCTACCTGTAACGCCCGTTCAAAGTTGTCGAGAGCCGGAAGGATTTCCGTTACGACGTTTTGAGAACGGTATTTCTGAGCAGCTTCCATTTCAAGGCGGCTGCGTCGTTTATAGTTTTCAAAGTCTGCTTGAACACGCAAAAGCTTGTTTTCTTTTTCATCAAGCAAACCCTGCAATTCATCAATTTGGTGCTGAAGGGCTTCTTCCTGACCTGCCGTTTCTTCATGCTGCTCTTGTGAAGCGGCTTGTTCTGCCTGTTCTGTCACTTCTTCTTGTTCTGCTGCTTCAACCTGTTCTGCTGCTTCAACCTGTTCTGCGGTTTGTTTTTCTTCTGACATTGTGTTCACCTCCCTCAAATGCTGTAAAAAGATGACTGAAAATGATTGCCAAAATTCCCTTATTCATCATACAAACTTGTGAATGCTTTTGACAAGTCCGAAGTCACGTGCTGCAGCAGGCTGACGACTCTTGAATAATTCATGCGCGTCGGCCCGATAATGGCGATTGATCCGATCTGTTTCGTATCAACTGTATAGGTGGCCGTGATTAAACTGCAGTTTTCCATTTCTTCGTAGTCGTTTTCTTTCCCGATTTTGATTGAAATCCCGGCTTTTGATGACTGAAACAGCTTCAGAACATCCTGCTCTTTTTCAATTAAAGATAAGAGCGAGCGGACCCTTTCAATATCATGGAACTCCGGCTGATTCAGCATGTTGATTTTTCCGCCGAAAAACAATTTCTCAACGTGGGCCGCCGGATGGAATGTGGAGCGGAGCGATTCAAGTATGCTGTCATAGTTGGCGATATGCTGCCTTAAATATGTGACAACCTCTTTGAAAATGCGCTCATTCAGTTCGTCCATCGGCACGCCCGCTAATCTATCGTTTAGTATATTGACCAGTTTTTCAATATCGGCCAAATCCACTTTAGCCGGGAAATTGATGGTGCGGTTTTCGACATGCCCCGTGTTCGTGACGAGGATGGCGACCGCCTTATCCGGCTGGATCGGAACGATTTGAATCTGTTTAAGATAGTTCTCGCTCAGCGTCGGCCCGAGGACAATCGATGTGTAGTTTGTCAGGTCGGACAGGATTTGCGCTGATTTTTGGACTGTTTTTTCCAGCTCGAAGATTTTTTCTTTAAATATCGAGTGAATTAAATCCAGATCGGTTTTTGTCAGCTTGACGGGTGACAGCAAATGATCGACATAATACCTGTACCCTTTTTCCGACGGAATCCGTCCTGAGGATGAATGGGTTTTTTCAATAAAGCCCAATTCCTCCAAGTCAGCCATCTCGTTTCTGATCGTTGCAGAGCTGAATGTAATCTCGTCTTTTTTTGAAAGAGTTCTTGATCCTACAGGCTGCGCCGATTGTATAAAATCATTAATAATCACTTGCAGGATCAACAGCTGACGATTTGTTAACATCATCATCACCCCTGTTAGCACTCAAGGTCAGCGAGTGCTAATTCTATATCAAAAGTAACAAACCAAAAGAAAAATGTCAATTATAACTCACCCAAAAAAGCGCCAAAAACCTCATTTCCTAATAATTTGCCTTCATGCGTTAATGCAACCGATTCTTCCGTGTCACAGATCAGGCCTTTTTCGGTTAAATCTTTGAGAACATCGGGAAACAGTTCGTCGACCGAGCGTCCGAATTTATCGAGAAAAGCTTGCTTTTGTACGCCGGACATTTTTCTGAGACCGAGGAACATTTCTTCTTCAATCTGCTCCTCACGTGTCACCTCGTGCGTGTCACGGTAAGGCAGCCCCTTTTCTTCGATGAGCTGCATGTAATGTTTCACAGGCCCGGCGTTGACGGTGCGCGTGCCGCTGATATATCCGTGAGCGCCTGCGCCAAAACCGAAATACTCTTCATTGCTCCAATACGTCAGATTATGCTGGGACTCGTATCCGGGCTTTGCAAAGTTACTGATCTCGTATTGACGGATGCCCGCTTCACTCATCTGCCTCATGACCGTTTCATACATCTCGGCCTCTTGTTCTTGCGCGGGGAGATGCAGGCGGCCTTTTTGCATTAAATTATAAAACACCGTTTTCGGCTCTACGATCAGCGAGTAAACGGAATAGTGCTCCGCATCAAGAGACAAAGCCGTTTTGACGGAATTGTCAAGATCGGCCAGCGTCTGACCCGGCAGGCCGAACATTAAATCGAGACTGATGTTGTCGAAGCCGAGAGCTCTCGCACGTTCAAAGGAAGTGAATACGTCCTTTTGTTTATGCACTCTGCCGATTTTTTGTAAAAGCTCATCTTCAAAGGTTTGAACACCGAAGCTCAGCCGGTTGATACCGGCATTTTTCATGATTTTTAATTTTTCCGGGGATAAATCATCCGGATTCGCTTCCGCGGCAAATTCTATGAGTCCGTCAGAAGGCTTCAGCACGCGGTGAATGGAATCCATCAATTTTTCCAGTTGGACGGGTGAGAGCGATGTCGGCGTGCCTCCCCCGATAAAAATCGTGCGGAGATCAGGGCGTCCCGTCCGTTCTATTGTATTTATCATTTCCTTTTCGAGTGAGTTTAAGTACTCATCGACAGGCTGGCTCTGAATAAAATATTTATTGAAATCGCAATAGTGGCAGATATGCTCACAAAACGGAATATGAATATAAGCTGATTTCATTTTGAAACACCTTCTTCTTTACAGAAAGAAGCCGCAGCGCGGGGCTGCGGCGGCTTCCGTTATTTTTTCGGGCTGTCATCCATTTTAAGAACGGCCATAAACGCTTCCTGCGGCACTTCTACTGAGCCGACCTGCTTCATCCGGCGTTTTCCTTCTTTTTGTTTTTCAAGAAGCTTCCGTTTCCGTGAGATGTCTCCTCCGTAACATTTAGCCAATACGTTTTTACGCATCGCTTTAATGGTAGAGCGGGCCACGATTTTCTGGCCGATCGCCGCTTGAATCGGTACTTCAAAGTGCTGGCGCGGAATGAGCTCTTTTAGTTTTTCTACAATTACCTTTCCGCGTTCGTACGCGTAATCGCGATGCACGATAAATGAAAGGGCGTCGATTTTTTCTCCGTTCAGCATAATGTCCATCTTGACAAGTTTAGACGGTTTGTAGCCGATCAGCTCGTAATCAAAGGACGCGTAGCCTTTTGTGCTTGATTTCAGCTGATCAAAAAATTCATATACGATTTCCGCTAATGGCATGTCATAGACAATGCTGACACGATTTGCGTCTAAATATTGCATGTCGATAAAATTGCCGCGTTTTCCTTGGCAAAGCTCCATCACCGCACCGACATAATCGTTCGGCACCATCATTGTCGCTTTTACATACGGCTCCTCGATTCTTTCGATCTTTTGTGGGTCAGGCATGTTGGACGGATTGTCAACAACAACCTTTTCGCCGTCTGTCATATACACATCATAGATAACACTCGGTGCCGTTGTGATCAGGTCGATTTTAAACTCACGCTCAATCCGCTCCTGAATGATTTCCATGTGAAGCATACCTAAAAATCCGCAGCGGAAACCGAATCCGAGCGCTTGGGATGTCTCTGCTTCATATTGAAGCGATGAGTCATTCAGTTCAAGCTTCTCAAGAGCTTCCCTTAAATCATTGTATTTGGCCGTATCGATCGGATACAAACCGCAATACACCATCGGGTTCAGCTTGCGATACCCAGGCAATGCTTCGGCAGCCTGATTGGCCGCGCTTGTTATCGTGTCACCGACGCGTGTGTCACCGACATTTTTGATCGCAGCAGTTAAAAAGCCTACATCGCCGACAGTCAGTTCATCTGTCGGAGTTGCTTTCGGCGTGAACACACCGACTTCTGTCACTTCAAACTCTTTTCCGGTTGCCATCATTTTAATTTTCTGGCCCGGTTTGACCGTTCCTTCTACGACTCTGATATACGCGACGACTCCGCGGTACGCGTCATAAAGCGAGTCAAAGATGAGCGCTTTCAGCGGAGCTTCCGGATCTCCCGCGGGAGCCGGCACTTTTTCTACGATCTGTTCTAAAATGTCTTCGATGCCGATGCCCGCTTTCGCTGAAGCGAGGACGGCGTCTGAAGCGTCAAGGCCGATAACGTCCTCAACCTCTTGACGCACACGTTCTGGCTCTGCGCTCGGGAGATCGATTTTATTAATGACAGGAAGAATCTCAAGATCATTATCAAGCGCCAGATAGACGTTCGCCAATGTCTGCGCTTCTATTCCCTGAGCCGCATCAACAACGAGAATCGCGCCTTCACAGGCAGCCAGGCTTCGCGATACTTCATATGTAAAGTCGACGTGTCCGGGCGTGTCGATGAGATGAAATATATATTCTTCTCCGTCTTTTGCTTTGTATTTCAGCTGAACGGAATTTAATTTGATGGTAATTCCCCGTTCGCGTTCAAGGTCCATTGAATCAAGCAATTGTTCTTTCATTTCCCGCTGGGTGATCGCCGATGTTTTTTCTAAAATCCGATCCGCCAAGGTCGATTTGCCGTGGTCTATGTGGGCGATGATGGAGAAATTCCGGATTCTTGACTGCCTCTCTAAACGCTTTTCTTTATCTGTCACAATCTATCACTCCTACTATTAAACGCAAAATACACTAGCTTAGATTATATCAATAGGATTGTAAACATTCAATTAAAACAAGAAAGAGAAAAGCTTCCTTTAAGGAATCATCCGCTTTTCTCTTCATCAATGCTAACGGTTCAGTTTCGAAACCCACTCATACATCGCCTGCGCCGAGTCCGTCACGGTATTTGAAAGGGTTTCTCCGGCTTTTGAAAACAGGTTGAAGGTTTCCGCCTGTTCCAGCTGTTTTTGTTTTTCTTCCAGATCTTTCGCCGTAACGGTTTGCCCCAAAATGGAAGCTTCTTTTTCCTGTCCTTCTCCGCCGCCGAGCGTGAATGCTCCTTTTAAGGAAGGGTCTTTGTATCCTTTCATATCAAGCATTCCGCTGTTTGCCTGCTGCATGCCGAACAATACGCCGAAAAACATGACAATGGCGATCAGCAGGCATTTGCCGGTAAAACGGATCATTCGAATCACCTGATTTCTATTGTTTTTTCTTCTCTCCTGATTGCGAGCTGACTTTTTCTGCATCCCAGTACAGTTCGCTGAACACATCGGCCACGGCATCTGATGCGCGCCTCAGTTCTTCAAGATTGTTATCCACGCCCCCGAATTCCAGCAGAAGCGACCGGTCGTTTAAATCTTGGTTGTATACTCCATTATCTCCCGGAGAGCCTTTTGATAAAACACCGACGCTTAAGCCGGGGTATTTTTTCTCCATCAGCTTATGAAGTTCACTTGCGAGTTTATAGTTTTCTTCAAAATTAGCGCTTTTTTTGCCGACGACGATGGCGACTCTGGCATAGCTTTTTCCTTTGATGTCGGCTGTCGTATTTTTCTTGCGGCGGGAATCCCGGTGAATGTCTATGGTATATTGCAGGTTTTTATTTTTGGCGAGCGCGCTTTTTACGACCGGCCTTGATTCGTCGTAGCTTCGCGCATAATTTAAACCGTCTTTGTTCAGGCGGGCCTGAATGTCGGTTTTATCTACGGTCGCTCCTACACCTTGCGCTTCAAGCGCTTTTCCGAACATATCTCCGACAAGCGTGACATTGGCCTTCGAATGGCGGGCGTTATCCGGATTTGTTTCCCCCTTTAACAGAGGAAGATAGGATTCGGTATTATGAGTGTGGTAAATAAAAACGACTTTTTTGCTGCCTGTTGAATGTTTCGGCGGCGCCGTTTCTTCTTTTTTCGTTTTGTTTTCGATTTCTGCCAGGTTCACTTCTTTTTCTTTTTCCATCACCTTTGACGGCGGCGGAGATTCAGCCGGCATATTCGTATAATCCGTCCCCTGCCCCGCCAGAAGGATCTCCGTATCATATTGGGAAAATCCCGGCAGCTCACGTCCCAAGAAACTCCGCGGGTCTTCCATATTAATGCTTGTCGCCAGTTTTAAGGACAGCCGGGACAGCTGAAAAGAGTCTTTTTCAGGAAGCTCTGAGGCGAAATAATGATTTTCCATGCCGAGGAGGTGTGCAAACGCGTCACCCGGAAGTTCTCCGGCAATTCCGTGAAGAGAATCCGAAGAAAGCCTCAGTTCAGGGCGAAGCGATGTGAGCACACCCGATAATACAAAAATAACGATAAGGCTTGTCATAAACAAAAACATGCCCTTGAGCGCATTTCCACCGTTTACTGCAACGACAATTTGACGGTTTCTGCGTTTTTTTCTCATGATTTGAATCCCTCCAGCGCTTGTCTAGTAATTACTCTATGAACAAGCTAGAGGAGGTAGAACCATTTTAATGATTATAAGAACCTTTGTTATCTTGTGACACTTTTTCATGAAGGGCGGTGTTTAACCCGTTTGCAAGTACGTTCGCCATATCATCAATAAAGGTGTCAATCTCCTTCGGCGTGACCATCAGATTATGGCCGAGCGGAGAAAGCACTTCGTGAATCAGCTGGCGTTTTTCGTTTTCGTCCAGCGTGCCGACAATACCGAGAAAGGATTGGCGTTCTTTTTCTCCCGGAAGGTCTTCGTCTGTCAGCACCTTCTTTTTGCCGAAGTTCATTCCGGCGGGCACCAGAGATCTTGACGGGCTGTCATCTTTCATCTCTCTTCCGAAATGTTTTAATATATAATCCACCGTATCGCTTGCGATCGTAACCGCATCAACGACAGTCGGTACCCCGATTGCGATGACGGGAATGCCGAGCGTTTCCTTGCTTAATTCTTTTCTCTTATTGCCGACGCCTGATCCCGGGTGAATGCCCGTATCAGAAAATTGGATGGTCGTGTTCACCCTTTCAACGGCTCTGGCCGCAAGAGCGTCTACCGCGATCACAAAATCCGGCTTTGATTCTTTGATCACACCTTGAATAATATCGCTCGTTTCAATTCCCGTTAATCCCATCACACCGGGAGCAAGCGCGCTGACCGGCCTGTACCCTTCCTGCACGTTTTCCGGCTGAAGCCTGAACAGATGCCTTGTCACAAGAAGGTTTTCGGTCACGAGAGGGCCGAGCGCATCCGGCGTCACATTCCAGTTGCCCAGACCGACGATCAAACAGCTTGCATCCTTTGGAATCTTTAATGCCGACAGATAGGCGGAAAATTCCTCGGCAAACACTTCCGTTACTTTTTCCTGCATGTCAGAGTCGTGTTCCCGAACCCCTTGAGCCTCGATCGTGACATAGCGTCCCTGCTTTTTCCCCGATAGCTCGGCGCCTTCTTTGGTAATATCGACGGTTCTGACTTTAATGCCGCCCTTGTCGCGTTCTTTTTCAATAAACCCGTTTATTTCTTTTTTCTGACCGGCTTGTCCGTCTTTTACCGCCTGTTTCGTTTCTACCGCTAAATCCGTCCGTATCAGAAATTGATTGACATCCAGTTCGTTGTTTTTCACAGGGAAGACCTCCTTCAATCATCGTGGTACATAGTGTGACCATTTACAAAACGAATCATGCGAATTTACCCATCAACGAAAAATACTTTACATTTATATTGCAATCTAAAGTTCTGTTTGATAGAATACAATTTGTTCTATTGTGAAGAAGATTTAACCTTAAGACACTGTGCTACAGGTTGTATCTTAGGAGGTGAAACACATGCCAAACATTAAATCAGCGATTAAACGTACAAAAACAAACAACGAACGCCGCGCTCATAACGCGACAATCAAATCTGCTATGCGTACTGCAATCAAACAAGTTGAAGCTTCTGTTGCTAACAACGAAGCGGATAAAGCGAAAACTGCTCTTTCTGAAGCAGCGAAACGCATTGATAAAGCAGTGAAAACAGGTCTTGTACACAAAAATGCCGCAGCTCGATACAAATCTAGACTTGCGAAACAAGTGAACGGACTTTCTGCATAATACAAAAACGATCCCTTTAACGGGGATCGTTTTTTTCATTCAGTCCGGAGAAGCTCAAGGAGAAAGAGCTCCAGCAAGAGCTGCTTGTCCTTTTTCCCCGTTTTCATTTCATAATCCATCACTGCGAGTCTTTCTATAATACGCCGCAGCTCTTCTTCGGAAAAAAGCCTCGCCTGATCCATCGCCAGTTTTACCCGGAAGGGGTGCACCTTTAAGTTGGAAGCGATTTGCTTTTGGCCGTATCCTTGTCCCGCAAAATACTTTGTCTGCATAATCAGTCGGAATTGGTTGGCGATCAGCGCCATAATTTTGATCGGTTCTTCGTTTTGTTTTAAAAGATCATAAAATATTTGAAGACTTTCCGTCCGTTTTCGGTTCACGATTTTGTTGATCAGCTCAAAAATATTCTGCTCCAAACTTCTTGCGACGAGCTCCCGGACATCTTCAAGTGTGATCTCATGTCTGTCACCGGTGTAGGCGGAGAGTTTTTGTATTTCCTGATATATGGATGACAGATGGCCGTTTGCAAGCAGAACCAAATGCTCGGCAGCTTCTGTATCGATCATTTTATTTTCGGATTTCGCCAGATTAATCGTAAAATCAGTTGTCTCCTTTGCATTCAGCTCCTTAGCTTCAATCATAAGGGCTTTTTGCTTCAGCGCTTTCGTCAGCTTTTTCCGTTCGTCCAGTTTCTCATACGGAGCCACAATCACAAAGACCGTGTAAGGTGCAGGCTCCTTCAGATAAGTCTCCAGAGCGGCTGTATTATGCTCTATTTTTTCTTTCTTTTTTTCCCCTGTTAAAAAAGACGGATTTTTTACGATGACCAGCCGCTTCTCTCCCATAAACGGAAACGTTTCCGCATCGGTTACGGCCTGGTCAAGCGGATCCTCTTCAAGATCAAAAACAGACAGGTTAAAATCCTTTGTCTCCTCATCAACGACAGCTTGTCTGATCCGGCTGACAGTTTCTTGGAGCAGATACGTTTCTTTTCCGTATAAGCAATAAACGGAGCGGACATCCCCTTTTTTCAGGGCTTTCCAAACATCAAATACCATGATCGTATGACTTCCTCTCTTTCTTGATCCCCTTCTATCCTAAATTGAGTTCGGCAAATAGTAAAGAGGAAGCTTTAAGGACAGCTTCCTCATTTATAATAAACGCCTGATTCACAAGCTCCCGGGTCTGCTTGTAAAAAGGCGATAATCACAAGAACAGAAAACGTTACCATCACTTCTAGATTTTTCAAAACAATTCCAGTATACTTAGAGAAGTCAGGAGGGATGAAATTGAATGATTTTGAAAAAAACGTTCAAAGCAAACGAAATGATGCTGTTGACTCAGCTGTCGGTTTTGTCGTGTCCTTCGGATTTTTCGCCTTTTTGTTCGTGATGGCAACAGCCATCCATCTTATCGGCTCTTAGCCGCATTCCGGGCTGCTGTCAATCGGCAGTCTTTTTTACTTCTTGCGCCCTGGTTTCTTCTATATCATATGGAGGGAAGACGGAAAACGTTCCGGCGCCTTTTTTAAATCTGTATTGAATCGTTCCGCTGACATCGGTGCGAAGCACATTGACAGAGTACGCCTTCAAACGATCCAGCACTTCTTCATGCGGATGATGGTATCGATTCTCTTTTCCTGCTGAAATCAGCGCTGCTTCCGGCTGAAGCTGCTTCAAAAAGGCTTCACTCGTTGAGCTTTTGCTGCCGTGATGACCCGCCTTCAATATATCAGCCTTCAGATTCGGATACGTTTTCAGCACTTCCGTTTCGCCGTCCGATTCTAAATCTCCCGTCAAAAGCCAGCTCACTCCGCCAAAAACCGTCCAAAGCACCAGTGACGAATCATTTTTACTCCTTCCGTCAGACGACTCCGGAGACAGCACCTGAAACTGAAGATCCCCGGCTGTAATGGTGTCGCCCCGCTTTGCTTCGGCAACGGGAATGTTGTTTTCTTTCGCCATATTTAATATGTTCTGATCTTTCGGTTCTTTTACGAATCCTACGGGGACAATTAACCGTTTGACTCTATGATTTTTGATTAACACTCCGGCTTCCCCGATGTGATCTTGATCCGCATGGGTTAAAATCAGCGCATCCAGCTTTTTCACCCCTTTTCCGTTTAAAAATGGAATCAAAACCTTCTCGCCGATAGAATATGGGTGGCGTTTTTCTTTCCATGATTCTCCGGGATAAGCAATCACTCCCCCTGTATCAACCATTACGGTCCCTTTGCGGTGCGGCGCGCTTATAAACAGTGAGTCTCCCTGCCCGATATCAAGCATATCCGCTTCTCCCCATGGACTGAAATACGGACGGCATATTAAATAAGCCAAAACCGCGCAGAAAAAAAGAGCCGATTTCCTGAGTTTTAAAAAACCTCCCTTTTCCAAAGCCGCAAAAAGCGTAAAAACGGAAACCGCAAGCAGAAGAAGGGAAACAAAGTCAGGCTTTGACACAATCATAGTAAATAAATCAACGGATGCCGCATATGTAATGAAATCATGCACAGGCTTCATCACAAGGTCAAACATACCAAACAAACATTCTCCCATCTGCCTTGAGAGTAAAAGAAGAAGGAAACCGATGACAGAAACCGGAATGACAAATAACGTATAAAAAGGCACCATCACCATATTCATCGGAAAACTGACAAGTGAAATCTGCTGAAAATGATAGAGAAGAAACGGAAGTGAGCTGAGCTCCGCAATGAATGAAGCCATCGCAAGCCCGGCAAGTCTGCTTTCCCCTGCTTTCTTTAAAATGGAGGATGACAGAATTAAAGAGGCGCTTACCGCAAAGGAAAGCTGGAAGCCCGCCTGCCAAAGGAAGTAAGGATTAAACAGCAGAAGCAGCAGATAAGACAAGGACAATGCAGCAGAGGAATGAATGCCGCGTTTAACAAGAGTTCCGGCGATATAAAATCCCAGCATGAGGGATGCGCGCAATACGGATGGGGCGGCACCGCTCAGCAGCGTATACACCGGCAAAAACAGCAGCAGCAAAATTCCCGCCTTTTCTCTTGTCAGCCCGATTCTGATCAGAGCATAAAATAATCCCGCCGTAATAAGACCGACATGCATTCCGGAAATCGCCATTAAATGAACGACTCCCAAATTTTGATATGCACTCAGTATATCGTCCTCTATAGAAAATCTTTCACCTAAGGTCAGCGCTTCAACAATTCCGGCGGAAGATTCAGGCACGTGATTCCGAATGATCGAAATCAAATTTTTTCTGATGTTCAGCAGTTTAAACAGCGGCTGTTTGGATTTTTCACACTGCTCAATGGAAGTCACGGAAAATAACCAGTGAATCTGCTGAGAGTAAAGATATTCCTTATAATCAAAACCTCCGGGAACCGTCGCATGTGCAGGCTGTTCCAGAGAGCCTGTAAACGTGCAGCGCATCCCCGGTTCAAGCTGTTCAATGAGTCTTTTTTCCTCAAGAGAACGGATTTTGTACGAAGCCGCCCATTTTTCCTTGTCATGTGTACGGATAACAGCTGACATTTTCGCTCCGTCAACCTTCGGAATATTAGTGATGACGGCCTGTTCAGTATAACTGCCGGCCTGATAGCGCGTTACATTCGCAGCGTCACAAACCGTATAAAGATAGAAATAAAGACAAAAAGAAACGAGGCAGACGATAACCGGAGCATGGTGCTTTGTTTTTACAATAATAAAGAGAAGATACAGAAGAAAAAGGAGCAGAACCCAGAAGACATGAGCGGCGGCAATTCCCGCAGTTGCAGAAACCGCCGCCAGAGGCAGAAGAAGGTATTTATATTTCATTTATACGTAACTGGTAAACAGCTCATTGGCCTGTTCATGAATTTTTTTCAGTTCATCTGCCTTAACTCCCGCATCAGATAATTGCTGAATCAGACCTGCGACAAAAGACAATTTTTCGCGGTTTTTCAGATCGATGATCATTTCATCAAGTTCGACCTGCTCCACCTTGACTCCGGCTTGGCTGAACAGCTCTTTTGCATAAGGCTGTGTTTTGTAATCTTCGGCATAATAGACCGTTTTGATGCCTGCCTGGATAATTGATTTGCAGCATTGAATACAAGGATAATGCGTCACATAAATTTCGGCGCCCTCCGTCGGAACACCGAACTTAGAACATTGCAGAATCGCATTCATCTCTGCATGTATGGTCCTCTGGCAATGATTATCTATTAAAAGGCATCCTTCATCAGCGCAATGGACGCCGCCGGCGATTGAGCCGTTGTATCCGCCGGCAATCATCCGCTTATCTCTGACTACGGTTGCCCCGACTGACAGTCTCGGACATGTGCTTCTCAGCGCCAGCAAATGGCTTTGCGCCATAAAATATTGATTCCATGAGATTCGTTCCACAAGTGTTCCCTCCAAAAAGTCTTGTTGCTTTTCTAAGTTTACATAGATTTAAGCAAAACCGTCAATTCACTTTACCGTAATGGAAGTTTTTATCCGCTCAAATGACTTTTCTCCAAAGCCTGATACATTCATCAAATCTTCAGCAGTCTGAAACCGTCCGTTTTCTTCTCGGTAGGCGATAATCGCTTCCGCTTTTTTCTGCCCCACCCCGGAAATCGCCTGAAGTTCGTCCAGAGATGCCGTATTGATATTGACAGCTGCATTCTCCTTTTCACCCGCTGCTGTTTTCGGGCGATTCTCCTCTTCGCCTTCACTCGGAATATAAACAATCGTCCCGTCCTGCAGCTGCTCTGCTAAATTAATATTCAATTCATCCGCCTTTTTCTTCAGGCCGCCGGCTTTTTCAATGGCTTGCGTCACCCTGTCTCCCGCTTTCATTTCATACACGCCGGGATTTCGGACCGCGCCTTTCACATCAATCATAATCTTATCGGCTGCGGTGTCTTTTTTGTCCGCGACGGATACTGAGGCTGTTTGGCCAAGCACGGACTGCTGTTTGACCGGCTCTTCCTTTTCAGAACGAAACAGCCAAATGCAGATAAAAATCGCCCCTGCCGCAAGACAAGCGACCAGGATTTTCAGGTTCCGCCGCAGCCGCTCCGTCATCATCGCTTTCGTCATATTGCATTGCCTCCCCGCATAAGGTTTAGAGGATTAAGGGAAAAAGGAGGGGAATTCATTGAAAATAGGCTTTATCGGCACCGGAAACATGGGAACGATCCTGATTGAATCGTTTATCGAATCAAACGCTGCCGATCCCTCACATATCACCATCACAAACAGAACAATCGAAAAAGCATTAAAACTAAAAGAACGTTTCAGCGGCATCCATGTCACCGAGGATCAGGAAAAGCTCGTACAGGATAATGAAATAATATTCATTTGTGTAAAACCGCTGGATATATATCCTTTGCTGAAAAAACTCACACCGCATTTACGGAAAGATCACATTTTAATCTCCATTACCAGCCCCGTTCAGACGGATCAGATTGAACATACGGTTCCGTGTCAGACGGCCCGCGTCATTCCGAGCATTACGAACCGCGCCTTGGCCGGCGTCTCGCTTGTTACGTTCGGCAAAAGCTGCAGCGAGTCGGCAAAAGCGGATATTCAAACGCTGTTCACTCATATTTCAAAACCTGTGGAAATCAGCATCGGCATTACAAGAGCGGCGTCAGACATTGTCAGCTGCGGGCCCGCTTTTATGAGTTATCTCGTTCAGCGCTTTATTGACGCGGCAGTGGAAGAAACGGACATCACCAAAGAAGAAGCCGTGATTATGTCGACGGAAATGCTTGTCGGTCTCGGAAAGCTTCTGGAAACAGGGCATTACACACTTCCCGCCTTGCAGGAAAAAGTATGCGTAAAAGGCGGCGTCACCGGGGAAGGACTGAAGGCTCTCGAAAGCGGTGTTCAGGATATGTTCAACCGTGTCTTTCAGCGTACACATAACAAATACGATGAAGATATATCGTTAGTGAAGAAGCAATTTCACGTGTAACTGAGTATGCCATAAAGTGCTTTATCGCGCCAATCGCAAAAAATGCATTTTAAAAACCATCGTTTCGTTTAAACGATGGTTTTTGGTTTGCCTGCCGTAAAGAAAAGACGTTCAGACTCTGTTGAAGGAGGCCGGTCTGTAAAATCGGCCGTCACTTTCTTCAGTTCAAATCCGGTCTCTGCAAGCATTTGTTCATATTCTTCAATGTAAAATGTTTTTTGCTCATGCGTCTCGTCATAACGGTCATAAGATTGTCCGTTCCATACAAAAAAGGACATATCATGGATGACAGAAAGCTCTTCATCGCCGGCAAAGCTTTGCCAGATATAGCTGATCTGCTCATCCTGATCCGCATGGGTGCTGTCCGGAAAAAGCTCCGTCATTTTAAATGGGGAATGGACGTCAAACAGAAGCAGGCCGCCCTCCTTCAAAACTTGAAAAACACTTTTGAAGGTGCTTAAGACATCATTTTTCGTTTTTAAGTAATTTAGGGAATCACAGCAGATGACAACGGCATCAAACTGTTCTTCAAAACCGGAAAGCTCTCTCATATCCTGTTGGAGAAAAAGAATCGGCTTTCCCGTTTTTTTCTGCTGGGCACAGCTCAGCATATCTTCACTCAAATCAATCCCCGTGACTTCGCAGCCTTTTTCAGCAAGCCTGATGGATATTTCTCCGGTTCCGCAGGCAAGATCAAGCACCCTTCCCTTTTCCGGAAGAGACGCTTCGATCCAGCCCGCCCATTCATCATACGGCGCATGTGACATTAACTCGTCATATACGCCGGCGAAGCCTTGGTAAATCATGAGTTCAAGCCGAGTTCAAGCTCTGCGAGCGGTGCGTCGCCCCATAGCTTTTCAAGATTGTAGTAGCTTCTTTCATCTTTATGGAAAACGTGGACAATGACGTCGCCGAGATCAACTAAAATCCAGCGGGCCTCATCAAACCCTTCCATCTTTTTGACATCAATGCCGTTTTCTTCTGCCTGATCTTTAATTTCACGCGCAATTGCCTGAACCTGCTTATCAGAATTCCCGTGGCAGATTAAAAAGTAATCCGCTATAAGTGAGATTCCTTCCATGTCCAGCGCTAAAATATCTTCTGCACGTTTATCGTCGCATGCTTTTGCCGCGATTTTTAATACGGAAGCTTGATTCATTCTTTAAATTCCTCCTGTCAATTTTGAGACACCAGCCAATTATAGGTTGCAAACGTCTCCGGAAAGACCGGCTGGTTTTTTTTCATCAGAAATATCATTGTATTTTTCATTGCTTGTATGAGCGCTTCGTTCAGATCTGTTTCCGCCAGACGGCGCACCTCTTCCACTCCGGGGAAATGGCGTCCGGGTTCAATGTAATCCGCAACGTAAATGACTTTGTCTAAAAGGGTCATTCCGGGACGCCCTGACGTGTGATAGCGGATTGCATCCAAGATCTCATGATCAGTGATCCCCGCTTCTTTCTCAGCCAAATACGCTCCCACAGGGGCATGCCACAGCTCGGCATTGTAATCCAAGAGCTCAGCCGGCATTTTTTCCCGCACGATGATCTGCTTCATTTCTTCTTTCGGCCGGAATTTCGCATAATCATGAAAAATAGCCGCCATTTCCGCTTTTTTCGGGTCTGCTCCGAACCGGCCTGCGAGAATAACCGCCGTATCTGTTACGCCGATTGTGTGGATGTAGCGATGCTCGGTCAGCTGCTCTTTGACGCAGGCAAGTGCTTCCTCACGATTCATATAAATCATTCTCCTCTATATACTGCCTCACTTTATCCGGCATTAAGTATTGCGTCGGCTTTTTTGCTTTGAGACGTTCTCTCAGCATCGTTGACGAAACGTCAAATTCCGGAACGTCGGCAAAAAGCAGCGGGTACGGGGTCTCAATATGATACCCCGGGCGCCGCACTCCGATAAATTGAATGAGCGTGAGCAGTTCGTCCAGTTTGTACCATTTCGGCAGATATTCAATCATATCCGCCCCGATAATAAAGAAAAGCTTGTCGTTCGGGTGCCGCTCCTTCAGTAAACGGACGGTATCATAGGTATAAGAAGGGCCTTTCCGGTCCATTTCCGCAAGTTCAAGCTTAAAGCCGGAATTAGAGCTGATGGCAAGCTTCAGCATCTCCACCCGGTGCCGGCTGTCTGTAAAGTCTTCATTCTGCTTATGCGGAGGGATTTTATTGGGCATAAACCAAATCTCATCGAGCTCCGCCTGATGAAGGACTTCATTAGCCATCAGAAGATGTCCGTTGTGCGGAGGGTCAAATGTGCCCCCGAATATTCCGATTTTCTTCATGTCAACCACCTTACGGAAGCTCGATTTGTTTATTTTCCTTTGATTCCTTATACAGTACGATCGTATTTCCGATCGTCTGCACCAATTGTGAGCGGGTGCCTTTCACAAGGGCTTTTGCGACATCATTTTTATCGTCTTCGCAGTTTTGAAGCACGCTGACTTTAATCAGCTCTCTTGCTTCTAAAGCCTCGGCAATCTGTTTCACCATGTTTTCGTTGACTCCGCCTTTTCCCACTTGAAAAATAGGCGTTAAATGATGCGCTTTTGAACGCAAAAACCGTTTTTGTTTTCCTGTTAACATTGTGTTCCTCCTAGTTTTCCTTCAACAATTGCTCTCATTAAGCCGCTGTCAGGCTCTTGTCCCGTCCACAGCTTGAAAGACAGTGCGGCCTGTTCCACAAACATGCCGACACCGTCAAGGGTAGTTAAACCTCTTTTTTCAGCTTCTTTTAAGAACGCCGTTTGAATCGGGTTGTATACGATATCACAAACGATGGCGCCCGTTTTGGCCCGTTCCAATGAGAGCGGCACGGCATCCGTTTTCGGATACATGCCGACAGATGTTGTATGAATAATGACGTCATATTGTTCAAGCTGATTTTCAGCTTCTTTTAAAGTAAGGGCGCGTTTCTGCTGAAAAGAGGGAGCAGCCGCAATCAGATTTTCTGCTTTTTCCGGCGTGCGGTTGCAAACGTCAAATTGTTTCGGCTCTCCGCGGACGATCGTCGTAAAAATCGCTCTTGCCGCTCCTCCCGCCCCAATCATGAGGATGGAGAGCTCTGATATCGGTTTGTCCAATACTTTGACTAAGGATTTATAAAACCCATCTCCGTCAGTATTATACCCGATGAGCCTGTCTCCCTCTCTTTTGACGGTATTTACGGCCCCGAGTACTTTCGCGCTTTCATGTATTTCATCCAGATGCTCCATGATCGCGACTTTATGCGGGACTGTGACGTTCACTCCGCAGATGCCAAGCGCCTTGATTCCGTTAACGGCGTCCTTGAGATGATGAGGTTCCACCTGAAACGCAAAATACTGCCCGTTGATGTTCTTATCTTGCAAAGCCGCGTTATGAATATCGGGTGACATTGAATGCCCGATCGGATTTCCGATTACTCCGTACAATTGTTTCATGCTCCCTCTCCCCTTCTCTCTATATTAATGAACGGCGGACAAATACGTGTACGCCTTTCGGAGCGTATGCCGTTATTTTTTTATCTGCTTGCTGCACCGTGACCCAGCCGAGACCGGAAAAAACGATATCCGTCTTTCCTTCTTTAATCGAAAACGTATGGGGTGTAAGCTCCGGAAATTCATCCAAATGATCTTTTCCGGGCGGGGTAAGCAGTTCTCCCGCATGCTTTTCGTATAAGGCATCAGCATTTTCAAGCTTTGTTCTGTGAATCATCAATTCATTCGGCATATAGCAGACAAACGCCGTTTTATCGCCTGATACATAGTCAAACCGGGCAAGCCCGCCGAAATAAAGCGTTTGTTTTTCATTCAGTTGAAAAGTGCGCGGCTTCAGTTCTTTTTTCGGTGTCAGCACCTTTAAGTCACGCTTGTCCACGTAATGCGCCATCTGGTGATGGTTAATGATTCCCGGCGTATCATAAAGCGCAGATCCGTCATCGAGCGGGATTTCAATCGCGTCAAGCGTCGTGCCCGGAAATTGAGAGGTGGTAATAATATTCTCTTCCCCTGAGACCTCTTTAATAATCCGGTTGATAAATGTGGATTTGCCGACATTGGTACAGCCCACCACATACACATCGCGCCCTTCGCGGTAATGTTCAATGGCGTCAATGACTTCTTTCATCCCTTGTCCGCGGGAAGCGCTGATTAAAAAGACATCAAGGGGTTTTAAGCCGTATTCTTTCGCTTCGCGTTTCATCCATTGAACGAGCCGTTCCCGTTTTACGGATTTCGGCAGGATATCGGCCTTATTACCGACAAGAATGATCGGATTACCGCCGACAAAGCGGTTCAGCCCGTTTATCCAGCTTCCGTTAAAATCAAAAATATCAACGACTTTGACAATTAGAGAGTCAGTATCGCCGATTGTGTGCAAGATATTTAAAAAGTCATCATCCGTTAATGAAACATCTTGAATTTCATTGTAATTTTTCAGTCTGAAGCAGCGCTGACAGATGACATTCTCCTTTGTGAGAGATGCCTTTGGCGCGTATCCGAGACCTTGTTTATCCTCGGTCTGGATCGTTACTCCGCAGCCGATGCAAACAACCTTTTCCATTTCTAATCCTCCCACTGAATATGGCCTTTACGTTTCAAAGAACTCAATATTCTCCGTTCAATCCGGCGGTTAAAGCGCGTCATGACTCCGTCAGAGGAAGCGACAGGCACGACGAGGATCGTATGATACCCGTTTCTGTTTCCGCCGAGAACATCAGTAAGCAGCTGATCGCCGATGACCACACAGTCTTCTTTTTTCAGATCCATGCTGCTGACGGCTCTTTTAAAGGCGCGCCCCATCGGCTTTCTTGCCTTATAAATAAACGGTATGCCAAGCGGCTCCGAGAATAATTTCACTCTTCGTTCATTATTATTGGAGACGATCGTGACTTTAATGCCGTGCTCCTTCATTTCTTCAAACCACTCGATTAATCGAGGTGTCGCACTCGGTCTGTCCCACTCCACAAGCGTGTTGTCAAGGTCTGTAATAATCCCTTTCACATTGCGTTCTTTGAGCTTTTCCGGTGTGATATGAAATATATTTTTCACAAATTCGTCAGGTAAAAAAAACTTTTTTAACAAAACCCGCACCCTTCCTTTTCTTTCTATCATCTATATGTCGAAACCTGTCAGATTTAAAAACAAAGTCGGACTCAGTAAAAAAATTTCGACAAAAATTGGGTTTCTTCACCAGTTGTGGATAAAATTACACACATTATCCACTCTTATTACATCCGGATTTATCCAGATTATAAACAAGATACTAACAAGTTATCCACTTACGAGTGTGGATAACAGAACGATTGTTCTTATTTGTATTTCATGGTAGATTAAAGATAACCTCACCATGATTGAAACGCAACCTTCCATCATATGCTTGCGTCTGATGATTGATTACAATTGTAAGGAGGTGCCACTCCCATTAATTGGGTCCCCGGCATGAGAAAGCTTTCTGATGAATTACTAATAGAATCTTATTTCAAAGCCAATGAAATGAATTTGAGCCGTGAATTTATCGAGTTAATTGAAAACGAAATCAAAAGAAGATCGCTCGGACACATTATTTCCGTTTCTTCTTAAACAGAAAAAAATTCCCGGGCGAATTTCCTTTTTTTACTCAGATGACTGATATTATATCACTTCGGTTATGCGCATTACTACCACTTTCAACAAAAAACACCCCTAAAATAGAGGTGTTTAAGAGGACGGCTGCTATATATTGAACCAATACAGACCGCCCAGGACGAGAATGACGACGAGCAGCACAACAAAAAATGCGTACCAGTACCCCGCATTCACCCGAGGAGGCGGGCATACAGGATATTGCGGAGGGAAACCGCGGTTCATAGCAATCGCCTCCAAAAAGATGTTTTTTCTACAGCCTATGAAGCAGAAGCAAAACGGTTTAGGCAGCTGACGGCGTCAGCGTTCCAAAACCCGCCCATTTTTTATGCCTTCAATTAAGATTCTGGCGCCTTTTGGCGTCATATGATTTCCGGAGGGATCTATCAGTCCGGATTGGATCAGCGCCCGGTCTGTATCTTTGCCGCCGTCCGCGCGTATAAAGTGTTTCCAGTTATCCACCAGCGGCACTTTCAACTCAGCTGCAACCTGCCTCGTAACGCCGTTATAGGAATTATGCCATTTTCTCGCGCCGCCTTTTTCTTTAAAGGCTGAGGCTTTATATCTCGAATAGTAATAGAGATGATGCGTTCCGTTTCCTTCTATAACCGGGATGCACGTCATTAAAATCGGCTTTATGCCGTGATTTCTGCTTTCGTTTATGAAATAAGTCAGGTTTTCTTTAAACCGTTTCTTTGATACCCGCGGCTGATCGCCCGTCAAAATGCCCGCATCATTTGTTCCGAACATGATAAATAAATATTGGGGCTTACGGTCCAGCACGTCGCTTTGAAAGCGCAGGCGCGCATCCTCAGTCGTCTGACCGCCTATTCCCGCATTTATAACCGTAAGACGGCCGCGTTCCGCTGTTTTTAAAATGTTTACCCACTGCTGCGCCTTCGGATAATCACGATAATCCCAGTTGGAACCGCGCGTATTGCTGTCGCCGAACGCGACAACACTTTTTTCTTTGCCCGCGGCGCATCCTGATAACAGACAGATTATCGTAATAAAAAGAACAGCAAACTTCATTTTCTCTCCCCCCAAACCTTACCTCCTATGGTACACATCTCTTTGGCGGCTTTCAACGCGGCGCTCTCTTTACTGAATATGAAAAGGACCGGAATCCTGTCCGATCAAATCCGAAACCTTAACAAACGTGTAGCCCTGCTTTTTCAGCTTGGGAATGATTTCTTTCAAAGCCTCAACCGTCTGGCGCCGGTTTCCTCCGCCGTCATGCAGAAGAACGATATCTCCATCTCTGGCATGTGAAACAACGTGCCTGACGATTTTTCCTTTCCCGGGCCTTTTCCAGTCCCTCGGATCTTGGTTCCATGACCACATGATGATATGATAGCCCTCTTTTAAGATGCTTTTGAAAGCCGTATGATTCAGCGACCCTCCCGGCGGGCGGAATAACTTGTCCCCTTCCGGCTGCAGCGATGTGATATGATGCGCGGAGCTGTGAAGCTCTTGTAAAATGTCTTTGCGTTTCAGTCGGTGAAAATAAACATGGTTCATCGTATGGTTGCCGATTTCATGCCCTTCTTCAACGATGCGTTTTGCCGTTATGGGGTATTTGTCTATACGGCTCCCGACACAAAAAAAGGTTGCTTTAACATTGTGCTGTTTCAGCACGTCTAACACAGCCTCCGTATAGACAGGATGGGGGCCGTCATCGAAGGTTAAAGATAGTTTCTTTTTTTCAGACCTTATATCCCAGTACACGTTTCCCGTCTTCTCCATGTCACTTCTTTTTAAAGATTTCGCATCGGCGGACACGGCAGTGAGACTCGTGAGGACGCATATCATGATGATCAGATGAAAGCATCTCAACGTTTACACCTCCAGTAAACACTACTGTTAACGTGTCCCCTTTTATAAAAATCATTCTCTGCATCAAATGATGCACATCACCCGCTTCCCGCTTGTTTTTGTCCAAACCCGGGTGCCAGCCGTTTCTCATCAAACGGCAAATGCTGATAAATCAAATACGCTTATCGGACAGCTTATTTTAATAGAAGGAGATAGATTTGTGCTGTATACTAATTGACAAGAGGTGAACGTGCAGATGATAAAAAAGGGATTCAGTCTTGCCGTCATCATTGCTGTCGTGATGATCGGCTTTATGCAAAAAGACGTCTGGCTCAGCATGATTCGCGCGGGCGGCATGTACGCCGTGCTTATGAGTATCCTTCTGGTCGCAGCTGACGTATTTTTTCCGATTGTTCCATTCGCCATTATCGCGGCCTTAAACGGAGCGGTTTTCGGGATTGTAAACGGGGTGTGGATTACAATGTCAGGCGCGATGCTCGGAACAATGGCATTGTTTTTTCTCGTCCGGTACGGATTCAGAGACTGGGCCAGAAAAAAGCTGCTGGCTTACCCGGCCGCGGCTCAATATGAAGATTCATTTCATCAGCACGCGTTTACGGCGGTGCTTTTCGGGCGGCTGATTCCGATTATACCGTCGCTTGCCATGAATACCGTCTGCGGGCTGAGTAACATACGATGGCCGATCTTTTTTTCTGCGTCGGTGCTCGGCAAAATTCCGAACATTGTGATCGTGACCGTCGCAGGCGCTTCATTTACAAGCAACAAACTGCTGTCTTTCGGGATTTACGGAATGTATATGCTTGTCTTAATGGCGGTCATTTATAAGAAGTTTCCCGACCTTTTAAAAACAACGAAAAAATGAAGCGCGTACCGCCCCCCCCTATTCCGGCGGTACGGCTCCTCTCATTCTGAGAACTTTTCCGTTACATTCTGAACCGATCACTTCCATGTTTTTCTTTCTGTAAAATGACAGAGCCGCTTCATTGCCCGGCGAAACTCTCAGGTGATATTCCGAAACACCGTTCGCTCTGAAAAACTGATTCGCGGATTGATACAGTTTTGTTCCGCACCCCCTTCCCCTCTGCTGCTCAGTCATATAGTAAAGGTACATATAACCGGTTTTTTGGCTGCGGTAAAATTTGATGGAAGCTTCAAGCTGTCCGATCGGCTGCCCGTTATGAAGAAGCAGCTTAAAATTGTCGGGTGAGTATTTGATTTGGGATGACAGCCACCTGAGATATTCATCCTTATTAAAATGATCCGCCGTGCCAAAGCTGACGAAAAACGAATCCTCACGAAATGAACCGGCCGTCTCTTTATGTTTGTTTACATTGATCCGCTTGAAATACATCGGGAGTCCTCCTTTTTGAGGCCGCAAATAAGAACGAGCATAAAACGGCTGCCAACGCCAGCATAACAGCAGCCCCTGCGATGACGATGCCGCGGACGGAAGAACTGACAGCCGCCGCTCCGAAAACCGCCGTTACCACTATAATGAAGACGGCTTCGACTAATGAATAAAAGCTCCCCACTCTCCCCATGATGTCCACCGGAACATTCTTTTGATAAAACGTCAGAAAGCCTGTATTGGCAAACGCCAGAAAAAAAGCGAGAAGGAAAAATCCGAAAGCAGCCGTCCAAAAAACGTCAGAAAACGCATAAATCATATATCCGGCCGCTGTGAATAAAGAGCCCATTCCTATCAATAAAGAAGCCGGCATTTTTTTATTAAAGAACACATTGACAAGCGCCCCCGCAATAATGCCTGCCCCTGAGACACTGACAAGAAAACCGTAATCGGCATCAGTCAGCTGAAGAACCTCTTTTGCAAAAGCGGCTTCAAGCGAATCAAGCGCGGATGGCATAACGGTCATGACCAGACTGAATAAAAAATAAATGATCATGACGTTTCGCGCCGTGCGGCTGAAGCGATAGACGAGCTTCCAATCTTCTTTGTACACTGCCAAAGAAAGCTTCTGTGCGGGAGAATGTACGTGGGGCTCATTTTCAAGGTTCGGCAGCATCATCGTAATGAAACCGGACAGCACTAAAGCCGCCGCATTCACCCAAATCGCAAAAATCGGCGTGCCGGCGATAAAAAGCAGCCCGGCCGCAGCCGGCCCGAGGAGAAAAGCCCCTGATTCCGACAAAGCCCTTAGTGAATTGAATCGTTTTCTCCTTTCAGCCGGGATAAGCATCGTCACATACGCCATGGAACACGGACGAAACATCGCATTGGCCATTTGAATCAAAAATACGATACAATAAACGGAAAATAAAGACCGTGCAGTAACCATCAGCGGCAGAACGGCAATGAATGCAGCCCGGGTGAAATCAAGCGACATCATCATATTCCGTTTGTTACACCGGTCGATGATGCTGCCCGCCCACCCATTTGTCATCAAAACAGCCGCAGGCCTGATTAAATAAAGGATGGAAACCGCAAAAGCAGCCCCCGTTTCTTTTAAGACAATAAGATTAAGAGACAAAAAATAGATCCATTCACCAATATTTGCTATCCCGATTCCGGTTAACAGAAGCATCGGGTACCGCCAAGACTTCAGGTTTTTCATCTTATCCCTCCCTTAAAAATAAAAAACGCCCTCAAGACAATAAAGTCTTGAGGACGGGAAACAGCCCGCTATGCCACCTCAATTCGGTTTGGTGCCGGCCTAAGCCGGGTACAAAGCTTACTCGGTAACAGGAGTATCCGCCGCATCATCCTCGTGTTTCATGATTCCGATGCGAAGCTAAGAGGTTTGTTTCAACACATCCATTCATACTCCTTCACAGCTCCCGGAGCTCTCTGTCATGAATGATATCTGTCTACTCGTCTCTTCAGCGCTTTTCGTTATATTCTTTTCACCCTTACTTTTTTTAACAATATACAGGCTCAATCAGCAAAAATCAAGAGGCTGTAAGAAATAAAACCTGCCTTTGATTAATTTCCCTGTACAGACACAAACAGCCTGACTGCCACATACAGTTACATATAGGCTTTTGCCTACATAACTTTGTGGAGGTGAGGACGGTGACAGGTGTTTTTGCAGCGCTCGGGTTTATTGTGAAAGAACTTGTGTTTTTAGTATCATACGTGAAAAATAATGCCTTTCCACAACCGCTCTCAAATAATGAGGAGAAAAAATACTTAGACCTTATGGCTGAAGGAGATGAACACGCCCGCAACATGCTGATCGAACATAATCTCCGTTTAGTCGCCCATATTGTGAAAAAATTCGAAAACACGGGAGAGGACGCGGAAGATCTGATCTCCATCGGTACAATCGGGCTGATTAAAGGAATTGAAAGCTACTCAGCCGGAAAAGGCACGAAGCTTGCCACATATGCCGCACGATGTATTGAAAATGAGATTTTAATGCATCTGCGCGCATTGAAAAAAACGAAAAAAGACGTCTCCCTTCATGATCCGATCGGCCAGGATAAAGAAGGGAATGAAATAAGCCTGATCGATGTCCTCAAGTCGGAAAGCGAAGATGTGATCGACACCATTCAGCTCAACATGGAACTTGAAAAGGTCAAAAAATATATCGATATTTTAGACGACCGCGAAAAAGAAGTCATCGTCGGCCGCTTCGGGCTTGATTTAAAAAAAGAAAAAACGCAGCGCGAGATCGCAAAGGAGCTCGGCATTTCAAGGAGTTATGTGTCGCGGATTGAAAAACGCGCATTGATGAAGATGTTTCATGAGTTTTATCGGGCGGAGAAGGAGAAGCGGAAGAAGAAGGGAAAGTGAGCGAAAAGCCGGATCTGACATCCCGGCTTTTTCTGCATTTTAGGACATTGCTCTTCAAGTATAACTTCAGGATTTAAAAATAAAACATAACAAATGAATAAAATTGGTACAATCGTTAACCTTTTTAATAATTTTTCATTGATATTTAACCCCTTCAACATAGCCCTCTTTTTTTAACAATCCGTTTCATTTGGGCTACACCCCCATCATTGAATGTATTTCCTATGAAAAATGATTTTGAACCTCATAGGAACTCTTACATGACAGGGTTTTTGTTGTTTTTTCATTGTTTATCAAGACCTAAAGCAAAAGAACTTGCTAATTCTCAAATACATCCACCAAATGTTCAATGTTAGTTTGTTTTTCATACATACTAATAATAAAAATAAAACCTAGTTAAAACTTTACAAGACAAGCTGAATTGACTATAGTCTAATTAGACTAAAATATTGATGTAAAGAAGTGAAAAATGAGATGATAAAGTCTTTTTTAATGTTGGGGCAGTCGAATATGGCGGGCCGTGGATTTTTGAATGAAGTAGACCCTATCTATAATGAAAAAATAAAAATGCTGCGCAATGGACAATGGCAGATGATGACAGAGCCGATTAATTACGACCGTCCGGTTTCCGGCGTTGGCCTGGCGGCATCTTTTGCAGATGCTTGGTCGAAAGCTCATCCCGATGAAGAAATTGGCTTGATCCCTTGTGCGGAAGGCGGCAGTTCATTGAATGACTGGCATCCGGAAGGCATCCTTTTTCAGCATGCTTTGTCCGAAGCCCGCTTCGCCCTCCGATCCAGTCAAATTTGCGGAATTCTTTGGCATCAAGGTGAGAGTGACAGTTATCGTTCGCTGCATGAAACTTATTACGAGAAATTAACTCTTATCATCGAGACGCTAAGAAACGAGTTGGAACTTGATGAGGTACCGTTGATTATTGGAGGGCTTGGTGACTTTCTTGGGAAGACCGGTTTTGGACAGCACGCGACTGAATTTCGACAGGTTAATGAACAATTGCTGCGTTTTGCTGATGAACAACAGAATTGTTATTTTGTTACTGCAGCAGGTTTGACTGCGAATCCTGATGGCATTCATTTAGACGCAGCTTCACAACGCAAATTAGGTTACCGCTATTTCGAGGCTTTTTCGAAAAAGCACCATATCCTGAAACCCATTTCGGGAGAGGAGCAATCGCTGAAAGTGAATGGTGACTATTCTAAAACAGAACAGATTTACCTTCATAGTATGGATTTGGCTTCGGGTAAAATCACGTACGCGGAATTTGAAGCGCGGATGGCGAAGGTGATGAAACCATGATTCCCTTACTTATCCTTGGCTTGCTCATCCAAAACCCCGGAGCTCACGGCTATGAACTTCTGGCCTTAATGGAAAAACGTCATTACAAGTACATCGTTAACTTCACGAAAGGTTCATTTTATTACAATCTGCAGCAACTTGAAGAAAAGTGTTTGATTGAACAGATTCAGCAGAAACCCTCAACCGGCGGGCGTGAAATCCGTAACTTTAAAGTCACAGATTCGGGAAGGGCAGAATTCGAAAAATTAATGATCAAATACGGCACCAAATCGGAATATGTGAACCTGCAATTTTATGGGGCGTTACTCTTTGCCGATGAATTCGACAAAAGTAAATTACTGGATCTGATCCAATCACAAATCGATCAGACTAAAACTCGAATCGAACTCCTTGATGAATACCTGTCCATCACTCAAGAAATTCCCGGCACAATCAATTACTTTCGCCGTATGAACGAAAATTCCCGTTCACATCACTTGGTTAATTTAGAGTGGTTCGAAAAATTGAAAGCAGAAATAGAGTGAACTATTGCATAATAAAAATGCAATGTTACATATATCAGAATATTAGTTACCTGCATATAAAACCTGTGTCGCAGATATCTCGTAACATCATTGATACAGGTTTTATACCCCTTCTTTTAATTAAACCAGCAATGGGGTTGTCAACACTTGCCCCAAACAAGAGCACGTGAGTCTGCTGCGTGTTCTTCTTTTTCAATCCGTATGAATAACCGCTTTTTACACCTATTTAGTATTCAAGTAAGTCATAGGACATTTCAGTGGCGTATCGGTATAAAGTGAACTAATTTATTAATGTTCAACAACAGAATTTCGTCTATTGACAATAAAGAATGCACAAATCATTGCAAGAATGGCCATCGCCCACCAGAACGTTGAGATCGCCTGGTCATGATCGATGATTATCAAACGAATGACAGCCGTGATGCCAATATAAATAAAGTAGCGAAGCGGGAAATGAAAGTCTGATTTGAAGTATTTGATAATCAAAGCAATGAACTCAAAGTACATGAAGAATATAAGCAGTTCCCCAAGCATCTCATAATAGCTGTCCACTTTGTTGAACAGTGACTTGTATACGAATTGCACAATGTACCATGTCTCGCTGATCAGAAGTCCGCTTAAGGCTATGGCCAGGAAGAACAGGCAGACATTGAGAAGCGCTTGTAACAGGTAAGGTGCCTTTTTGAAATTGTTGGAAAATCTCATCTTGTTGTCTCCTATTTCAATATTTTCGTCGTTTTGATTCGCAGCCTACATCTTTCTGTTCCAAAATCGCAGCACGATGCAGTACTTGGAATTCTTTTGTATACTGTGAAACTGCCCCTGCATGCGGGACATCATTCGCGCAATGCTTCTTTCACCGAGTCCGTTGCTTTCCGGTGTTACATCCGCAAGTTTAATCGTATTGCTGATATGAATCTCAAATATTTCTTGATCAGATACAAACGTGATGCTGATTTCTTCTTCCGGATCTGCGTATTTAAATAAGTTTGACATCACATTATCAAATACACGACCAAGCTCCTCTAAATTCACGTTAATATAGGTTTCCGGCAGCTCGCCTGAAATATGGACCCGGAAATGCTCCTGATGAAGGATAGCAATCTGATCTGATATTAGATCGTAGATCACTTCTTTCACTGCAACGGTCTCCAGGTCGGCCCCATGTTCCTTATTCAGCAGGAAATACGCAAACAGATTGTCAGACAAGTTTTTTAATTGCAGTGCTTTACCATAAGCATTGGCTACATAACGATCTTTGCTTGTACCCGCTTCGCCTCCTTCTTTTTTGGCAAACTCCAGATTCATGATCAGCGACGTCAGCGGTGTGCGCATATCGTGCGACATTTCGGTAACCAGGCTGCGGCTCTCTGCTTGCAATTCCTCGATCGCTTTAAGTTTGTCCAAGAAAGCTTTCCGCAGATCCTCAATGCTCTTTGCAATCATCGCTAATTCATCATGCCCTTTTATCGTCATCTCGTAGTCCAGTTCGCCCCCTTCAAGAATATGAATCTCTTGGTGAATCGTTTTAAGGTAGCGAAGACTTTGGCGAATTCCGAAGAGAACAATAATTAAAAAGATGAGGGTTGCCCCGAACAAATCCAATGCAAAAGCCAGATCATAATATCGGGAAGAGTAGAAACCGTCGATAATGACTCGTCCTTCACCATCGCTGAACTTGACAGGATGTGAATGATTTTGAGCGTACTGAGTCAGCTTTTCCTTTCCATAATCCGATTCGGAATAAATAGAATCATATTGCAGCTCCTGATCCTTAAATATGGTGAGGTTAATGTAATTTTCTTTTTTGACCCACTCGCCAAACGCTTTTCTATCTGATGTAGACAACTCATTTTCTGAAACGTACTTGCTGAATTTTTGAATGTATCTTGCTGACTCCTTGTGATAATACTCTTCCGAACTCAGATATCCCTCGATCAGATTATCTGTGATCTTTTGCAGCGTCAGAAAGATCACACCGCTCACAATCGCAGCAACCATGATCAGCAAAGCCAGTTTTTTGGTTAGCGTAAATTTAAGATGCGCCAAATCGATATCCTCTTCCCCATTCAGTTTTTATATAAACCGGACGTGCCGGATCATCCTCAATTTTGGAGCGCAGCTTCCGAATATGCACCATCACCGTATTGTTAGAACAGTAAAAGTAAGGCTGTCCCCACACACTCTCATATATATTTTGGGCAGAAAATATTTTGTTGCGTTTGCTCATCAGCAGTTTCAGGATACGATACTCCAGATCTGACAGCTTGATTTGCTTCTCCTCTTTCCACACCTCATTAAATTCTTCGCTCACTCTTAGTTTGCCCCCGATAAGAAATGTTTCTTCCTGTTCCTTCTTTTCCTGATAGATAGTATATCTGCGTAATTGAGCAATCACTCTAGCGTGAAGTTCCTCTTCCGAGAATGGTTTAGTCATATAATCATCGCCGCCGGCGAGTAATCCCTCAGTTTTATCGAGTATACTCGATCTGGCCGTCAGAAACAGAATCGGGACGTTAGAGGATTTCCTGATGTGCTGACATGTTTCAATTCCCGAAATGCCTGGCATCATAATATCCAAAATAACCAAATCAAGCGAGTCATTCACAAGTTGCAATGCTCGCTTTCCATCCTTGGCTCTTAGCACCTCGTAACCTGAACGCGTAAGGGATTCCTTCAAAAGATCACCAATATCCCGATCATCCTCTACGACTAATATTCGATGGGTCATGCCTTTTTCACCTCATGATTCTTGATGTTATTTCTGTCACCTTACTATATATCATTCATAAGTAACGTACGTTATAAGATACTACGTAAATCTTAACAGTTTATGAAAGCTGATGTCCGCCACAATTTTGTCACATTTTAAAAAAAATGATGAACCTTCATAAATTGTTAAGATTCTGTCTTTATATTTATCCATTGTAAGGCTCGAGTTTTTCAGATCCGCACTGCACATTGCAATGGTAAATGGGAAAGGAGTATTGATATGATTGTACAAAAAGAAGAACGCGGGCAACCAGTGAGTCTGCGGGAACGGGTTCATTTTCTGGATATTGTACGTGGATTTGCCTTGCTTGGCATTATTATTGTCAACTATTTTCTGATCGTAGATTCAGTAAAGGGATTCGAAATGGCCTCCGGTGACCTCCTGCACAATCTGGTTTCCTGGTTTGCCGAAGGGAAATTCGTTACATTATTCTCCTTCTTGTTCGGAGTTGGGTTTATGATCTTTATGGATCGAGCCGCGCAGAAGGTAGATAGTCCCAACAAGCTGTTTGCCCGCAGGTTATCTATCCTTTTGGGGTTTGGCATTTTGCACATCACATTTGTTTGGGTCGGTGACATATTGACCTTTTACGCCGTAAGCGGCTTCCTGTTACTCGCTTTCTATAAACGCACGGCCAAAACGGTTCTTAGATGGATTATCGCACTTATCGTGTTTCAATTCCTGATTCCTGTTTTCACAATGTTGTACAATGTCATCAATACTGCAGGGTCAAAAAACCCGAATTTTTCAGAGTTTACTTTGTTTAGCCACACAAGCCTTACCTACATGGAATCCATCAGCACCCGGTGGACAGATATGGTCACGATGGCTGCTGGCTCTTTCTCTATGATCTATTCCATGTTTCTCATGTTTCTGCTGGGCGTGTACTTTGTTAAGATGGAATTTTTCAAAGACATGGAAGCGAAAAAGTTCATATGGAAGCGTATCTGGATCATTAGCACAATCGCTTTTCTAATAACACAAAGCAGTATATTACTAGACATGTCTAATCTTTCTGAGAATATGCTGTGGAAGGACATTTCCTCTGTCGTGGGTCAAAATGGCGGCTTAACCGGAAGTATGTTTTATATGAGCACTTTTGCAATGCTGTTTCTGTACGTTCCTCAGCTGCGAGGCCCTATGATGATATTCACCAAAGTCGGACGGATGTCATTGACCTGTTATCTGCTTCACTCTATCATTGGAACAGTTTTGTTCCTCCGGTACGGATTCGGGCTTGCGGATCATATTCAATCCGCCGGCACGTTCATGTTCAGTCTGGCCGTGTACTTCGTGCTTATGAGCTTTAGTACATTGTGGTTGAAACGGTTTAAGTACGGTCCGATGGAATTGATATGGCGCAAGCTGACGTACGGCAAAGTAAACGGAAGTCCCAAAGCGACTCCGCTGCATCCGGAAAAATCAATACAGAAATAACCCCTTTGCACAGATTGCATGACTTCAAATTAGTTTTTGAGAAGTGGGCATTAAACGGACAGATTTGATATATATACTAGTTATTTTTATATCATTTAGGCTTCTTTGGGCTAATAAATTCACCGGAGTTTACTCAATGTGCATTGCTCATGATCGAATCTTTGAATCTTTTACGCATGTTCATAGGCAAAGGCGCCACATTCGACTATTTTTGCAACTTTTCGCAGGAAAAGTTTGAGAATGATGGCAAATCCCGCGTACCACACTTAATACGGCAGTGAACGATAGTAAATAAGGATTACATGCAGCTTGTTTTTTAAGAAAACAAAGAAAAAGACATCATACAAAAAGACAGGAGAAAGCTTTTGAAGTATTTTAACGCCAAATTTACCGCGGAAGAAAAAGCGGCAGAGCAGCTGGAATGTTTTACTGAACGTTTATTTCAGCAACTGAAGGAGTGACAATCATGAAAACAAAAAAGGAACCAAAAGTTATTCTGGAACCAGCAAAGGAATCTGATCTGCCAGAATTCCAAAAAAAATTACAAGAAGCCTTTGCGATCGCCGTAATTGAAACGTTCGGTGATTGCGAAGATGGACCGATTCCATCGGACAATGATGTTCAGGAATCTTTCGACGCTCCCGGAGCAGTCGTTTATCATATTCTTCGGGATGGTAAGAAGGTAGGTGGTGCAGTAGTACGTATCAACAGCGAAACACATCATAATTCGCTAGATTTATTCTATGTATCTCCAGAACATCACAGCCAGGGGATTGGTCTTTCTGCTTGGAAAGCCATAGAAGCACAGTATCCGGATACTGTGCTTTGGGAAACCGTGACACCTTATTTCGAAAAGCGAAATATCAACTTCTATGTGAATAAGTGCGGATTCCATATCGTAGAGTTCTACAATGAACATCACTCTGATCCGCATATGCATCGCAATGGACGCGAAGATGACAAGCCCCTGCCGGATGATGACTTTTTCAGATTTGTAAAGATTATGAAAAAAAAGCACTAAACAATTGAACACTGCGAGATGCCGCAGAAAGTTGCCGGTATCTTTTTTATAGATATTTGTTTGGATCGAAAAAATTCTAAAAATATATTGTGGAAAGCCCTTCTCGTTATGAGAGGGCTTTAATTCGGTCTGAAAATGAGATGGAGAATAAAAATAAACAAAGAAATAATTGATTAGGTGATGAACGATTTATACGAATTTTACAGAAATACTCCAACGGAGAACTTAATGAAGAACAAATCACTTCTCTATTGTGGGATGCTGCCGAAAATAAATCACTTCACAACAGAGAAACTGAAAGCGGTATAAAAAAACAGCTCCGTTAAAATGGCCGGAACTGTCTTTGAATTTTGGTTTTTCAGTTATCACCATCCGTTAGTTTAATTAAAATTCAGATAATCCAAGACACGATCAACTCTTTCATTGACTGAGTAATCTCCTTCAATTTTCAGCAATGGACAAGATAAATCCGCCATCCAATGTTCGTGTAAAGCTTTGCTTCGAACTTCCATTCCGGCATTATCATATAAAGAAGCCCACTCTAAAAATGTTTTTGATTGTTCATATTTACTGCCGCCGGCTAACACTTCGTTTCCATAACGCTGAAATTCCCTATGCCTTAATCTCTCAAGCCGTATATCTTGCGGAATCCATAAGAAGATGACAAGGTCAAAATAACTTTTTAGATCATCGCCCCAGCCGCACACTGCGCCAGAAAGAATCCATTTCTCATTTATTGTCAAGTCTTTTTCAAGCAACTTTCTTCTTTCAGGAATTTCTCTTTTCTTAGTGAATTTATCTGTCCAATAGTAATCATCGGTATCAAGATGCGTATGAGGCAAATGCTTTGATAATGCAACACCCAATGTTGAAGTTCCGACTCCGGAGGCTCCCAGTATGTGAATATTATTCATAGTTCCCTCTCCTTATGAAGCAACGAAACTCCCTGTCCGCTGCCCAAGGTTCTTACTATTATTTTTTCATAAATCCCCAAAAACCTTTACTTTGCCAGGGAAATCCAAATGCGTGTTAAAACCATACTGCTTACGAACATCATGGTCATTTTCAAAAAGAATGATTAACTTTCTCCCCGGCCTATTTTAATATCCTCATACACTTTCTCAAAAGTCTCGATTGGCAGTGAAAACTTGGTTGTTTTCTCGTTACGATAATTGATCATGATCTCAATTTGATTATTTTTTTGTTCAAACTCAATAAGTGCATTCTCCCATTTATCTCTGATTGAAATGATACAATTTCCATTTTTCTTTTCCTTTTTCTTATAAATGTAATTCACTTTAACTCCCCTTTCATTGATCGACAAAAGGTTTCGGAATAAGGAAGCTCCTCAAAAAAAGGATCAAAACTTTTATCAAGTTTGATCCTTTTCCCTTTTTAGTCATTTCTTTGCGAACGTTTATAGACATTCATGGTTAACAGCCAGCTCATAACGATGATTCCTGCAAAAAGAATGAGCATATTACTGTACAAATAAGCGGAATGATCAGCGTTAACAGGCAGCAGCCTTTGATCCAGCAAGCGGGTCGATAATAAACCGCCTGCAATCGAGATACCCGTTCCCTCTGATAAAAAGCTCGTAAAATTAAGCAGACTCATTCCGGCGCCGGCTTCCTTTTGTTTCAAACTGCCAGACACAATTGTAGATATAACCGTTTTTGTGAAGGAGAGCCCCCCAAAAACAAAAACGATGATAACGGTCATGAGCCATGGTGTCGCATCTATAAAAAAGGCAGCGATTAAAAAGCTGAAAGACATCAATGCAATCCCAATGGTCAGCACATATAAAGAACCTTTCCGATCAACAAGCCATCCTCCAATGTAACCGAAGATGATGACGCTCATCGTTCCGGGAAACATAATCCCGCTTCCAATTGCCGCAGTACTTAAATGGTGAACATCTTTCATCATATAAGGAACCATAGACACAAATCCTGCAGCAGTGCCGAATATCAGGCCTCCGCAAAGGACGCCCATCATAAACAAGACATTTTTCCCCAGTGCAGGGTCAACAAAGGGATCTTGAGTTTTCCTAATATGTTTCACAAATATCAGGAAAGCTAGAATACTGATGATCAGAAAAGACATTCTATATGACGTTGTAAACAGTTGTAAACAGCAGAAAAAATACGATGCCTGCAGATATTAATATAATTCCCGCCATATCAAAGCGCCCGCTGATTCTTTCTTCCTTTTCCAGCAGTTTCATCAAGAATGGAACGGTGATAACTGTTGCTGTCGGAATAAGCAGCAAATATGACCAGTGAATATAATGAGCGATCATTCCGCCAATAGCTGGTCCGGCGCCTTCCCCCATTGCCACCAGCGACCCGATCAGACCAAATGCTTTACCCCTGTTTTCTTTCGGAATATAGCGTACTACTGCAACCATCACAAGGGCCGGGAATGCGGCTGCACCAGCCCCTTGAATAAATCGGGCCAGAATGAGTACAGGAAAGAAAGAGTGTCCGACAAATCCAATGATCGACCCGAAGCCATTTACCATAATTCCAAATAGGAGCAGCTTTTTGATGCCCAGCTGATCTGATAACTTCCCATACAGAGCAGTTCCGATGGAAAAGGTTAACATAAAGGCCGTGTTCACCCAGTTTGCACTCGCCGGCAGTTTATGAAAATCGTTGGCGATATCAGGTAACGAGACGTTCAAAACCATTTCATTTAATACGCTGAAAAATGACAGAACACAAAGCCAAATGAACACTTGGTTGTGCCGTAAAGCTGACTGTGAATAAGGCGTATTCACAACTTTCCCTCCATTAATGAGGGCAGACGCAGTTTATAGGGCCATTGATACTCTTCCCTCTTTTAATTGTACCCTGTTCATTTTTTTGCACTTCATCCATAACTCCCCCTGCATTGATTGATATACCTTATTATATACAGATTAAGGTATATAACAATATGGCTCGTGTGCGGAAAAAGAAAATTCCTCAATGCGATTTTGAATACATTAGAACATACACCCGCTATATGAGCAAGATGATGAAACATCAAATACTGTTATATTTTTATATTAAAACACCTTAAAACACCTCAGAACACTACTCACCCTTACTCTGACAAGGGATAAAGGCACTTGTTACACACGATACTGCATCCGTTCAGGATTTGTAATATTCTTTAGGTTATTGTTATACGCTAATAATTATATCATCATAGTTCAAAACCCAATCACTTTAATAAAGTTAACCAAAAGCTCTCAATAAATGATTTTATCTTATGATTTAAAAAGGCGCCTTTATTAATGATCATGCATGTTCACTCACAACTCTTCACTAATTCCCAAAATCACTTCAACTTCTTTAATATGATCTAATTCATAGAACATAAAAAACTCAGCTTCTAACCGATTTGGACATTTCATTAAAATCTCTAAACGGTCAGAAAAATGAACACAAGAGATTATTCTCCAATTCATAGCTCTCATCTTCCGCAATTGCTTATAATCCTCTTGAAATTTTTCCTCTCGTTTTAATTTCTTTTCGTATATTTCATCTATTAAATTAAAGTTTTTATTTGTGTTGGAAACATTAATTCTTCTTATGAAAAGAGCAATAAAAACACATAACAAAATACCTAAAGCAATATAAACATAAGTATCAATTATATGTTCAGAAATATTATCGAAATCCTTTTGCAACTCATTGGAATTCTCTAGTGGTTTCAAATCATTAATATTGTATTTTTTGAAAAGTAAACCTAATCCATAGTTAAAATATGAATTAAAATAAGAGTTCAAAAATAAAAATACTGGCACAATCGTTATTGTAATAATTGAAGCTTTTGTGGAAAAGTTGGCAGCTCTTTCGTATTTATCTTTGGCATAAAGTCGAAGATCTGCAACTTGACTAAGATTTAATTTTTCAATTTCCTTTCTAAGTTTGGAAACATTCGTTGCTAATTTCAACTTAACTTTTGGATCTTCCAAATGTCTAATAATATGCATATAACCTTCTTGACTGAATAAATTTACTTCAACAATACAAGTGAACTCCGAACGAGTAATTCAAAAGTTCAAAAAACATCGTTTCAACTCTATCTTACTATGGCATCTAACCCCTATAATCAGTGAAGAGGTAAGTTTTATATCTCATGTTCGTTGTACATCTCTGATGAATAATCTTGAGTATATCGTCAGCAGCTTCCATTATAATTTTCTGTACGAGATAATTTTACTACCTCCACTTCCTTCTTCAATTGCTATTTGAATAATTAAGCTCTCAAACTCTGGAAAGTCGCCTTCAATTGGATAGGATTTAATTACAACCAAATAATTGTCTCCTCTCTATTAAAGACTACACTGTTAACTTTCAATTAATCCTTTCAAAAATTATTTCCAATTCCTAATTACCAAATTTTTAGCATCTATCCCATTTGAATTATTCTGCATCTGTTTCCCCCTTTTTTGATCTGCACTTTAAAAGCAGTTCTTCCAGATAAAGATTTCACCTTAATTAAAAAAGACGAGGATTTCTCCCCGCCTGAATTGCAATCTTTATTCGCCTAACATTTCGAGAAATTCAGCAAAATTATTTGCCACCGGATAAGTTACAGGAGCAAACTCTCCTGATTCTTCATGACTCCATACACACACTGCAGGTTCGTTCCTATTTGATCTATAATCCAAACAAACAAAATCACCTGCAAAGAGAACGGCGATTGGCAAAATCTCAACTCCAATTAAATCCTCATCTTCAATTATTCTCTCATCTAACTGTGACATGGTAGCCCCTATATCGTACCACTCGAGTTCATTTTCCCCAGTGACTTTTAAAATACATAGAAACCTATCAATAGCATAGTTATGCCCATTACATAAAAATTGGCTTTCTAAAGGTATTCCTCCACTATTTTGTTTAATAAAGGTTTTATAACTTTGAGGTAAGGTTATTCTCCATTTTCTTTCTTTTTCATCCAGCAGCTCGTCTGTTGGAAGTGGATTTATAATTGAATTTTCCTTCATATTCATAAGTCGTTACCTCCAAAATTTTTATCTTGGTGCATCTGCCCACATCCCTTTCGTTCTGCCTCCATTATGTATTGTAACATTATGAATGCCAAACGGGACTAACTCCATTATCCCAGGAAATTCAGTGTGATGCCAAGTCATGCCATCTCTGTGACCACCAATTGCTTTATCTAAATAATCAAATTGCACCTTATCAGAAGCATGCCACAATTCTTTTGGCAACGGAATTGTCTTTTCTACAACTCCAGCACCTTTGAAATCAGCAAACCCAAATGGCATCCCCTCTACTTTTGTTACTTTTATATTTGGGATTAACTGATTTGTAAGTGCTTTTTCTTTTATCAATTTCTTCTGCTTTCCTGTTAAATTTTCTCCACCTAAGATTGTATCATCCCACGACCATGGTTTATTAGAGTTTACTGTTTCTTTATATAATTGTGCATAGTCGTCTACTACATCATTAAAATGTTTATTTCCACTAATAAATTCTTCAATATTTTTTGTGTCTACTTTTTTCGCTAAGTCAGCTTTTTTAAGTCTATGCGCGGGCTTTTTAGTAACTTTTACACCAGTATTAGCACTTTTAGCCATCATCATCAATTTGTCTTTTAAACCTAAGCCGTCAACCGCATTATAAGGGACCTTTCCTATTCCTGCACCTGCTAACTGATGTTTTGAGGCATAAGGAAGCCACTCTGCTAAAGATATATCTTTAACCGTTTGTCCGGCCTTGGTCACACTAGTTTTTACTGCTACCTTTGTAGTCGCTACTCCTGTTTTGGTTATAGATCCAGCACCTTTTGTTCCAAATATTGAAGTTACAACAGTCCCTACAGCATAGGAAACCCAATGTGCTCTAGAATATGAATCTCCATTTACCATATCTCGCTCATACGAGTCGGATATGGATTTTGCAATCATATTGTATGTATCAACAGGATGGATGACGGCCGTTACAACAGCTTCAATCGTACCTGCTGGATTGACCACCAAATCGTAGATGCCAGTGACAAAATCCTTCCCTACATCGTAAAGCCCAACCCCTACTCCTTTTGTAACGTTCCAGACCTGATTTCCTAATTCCTGTTGTGACTTTGCTTGAAGTAGTTGTCCATAGTAAAGTTTTTGATCAGACGTCAGGTTTTCATAACCGACTTCAGTTGCAATGTCGATATAATCATCTACTGATAAATCCCCTGGCTTGTCCAATTTAGCCTTTAATTCTTTGATTCTGCGTTTCTCTGCTTCTTCCTTTTTAATGCGTAAATATGTTTTCACTTCTGCATCAATATGTTTATGTGCTTTATATACTTCTGATTCATGAAACTTATTCGCATCATAATACATCGGTAGTGCTGATTTTCCTCTTCCTGTAGCAGCCATCAATGCAGAATAGAAAGATTTGATATGCTGCTCAATAGGTTCAGATTTGGCATATTCCATCACTAGTTCATGATCCAATTTATAAACAGCGTCTATTGTTTCTCTTCGGACTTTGTCAGCATCATTAAGTCGATCATTAACTGGCTCACTTGAAAACGGTGTTAAATGAATAATGTCGCTAATACCAGCAAATATTCCGGAAAGCTCCCGCTGTTGTTCGTCAATAATACTACGACTGTTTTTGATTCCCTGTTCTAATTGATTTTCGACAAAATGTTCATCAACAAATGTACCACCGGCAAGCCCCATATCTTCCAGCTTTCCTTCAATACTATTGAAAAAGACGATCTGCATCTCAGTGAAGTTCATATATGTTTCGGTGTACAATGCTAAATCGTTAAAAAAATCTTTAATATTATCTGCGCCTCGGCCAGTGAAATCATCACCCAGATTAGACACATCTTCTAATGATTTCTTTAAATCGGATAGTTCTTCACGAAGTTGTTGATATTCTTTGGAGCGTTGTTGTGAGGATGTAATAAGCGATTGTGCATCAAGGATTTTCATAAAAAGGCTCCTTATGAGTTATTCTGTAGGTTAAGAATATCATAAAAGGGAGAATATTCATTGAACTTTTCACCAAACCTTTAAAATATTTCAATTATATCGTCAACCACATTTCACCTAAAAAGAATTAAAGAAAGTCTTCTCTTAATGAATACAATACTGGCTTTAAAGGAGATACTCTTTTAAAGCCTAGACATTTATTGGACAGTGACTTTTCCATAAAAACAAAAAAATGTCTGCCTAATTTTCAAATTAATCTTTCCTATCCTTATATATCTTTTTTGCACTATTATATTCTCTTTTTTTCTTATTATATTAAAATGTTTTATGTTGGAGACGTGGTCATGATTGAAGGACTTGATTCATTTCAAGTCATCCTCTATATCTTAGTGAAGCTCAAATTGCATAAGATTAATAAAAATTTAAAAAGGCGAAGTTATCCTCGCCAATTGAATAGTCATTTTGATTAATTTTTAGGAATTTCCCTCGGCAATTTATCTGCATATTTAGGGTTGTCAGTCCATCCACTGCTTATATTTCGTTCTTTACATGTAAGATAAGCTTCTTCTCCAATCAACAATCTGGTTTTCTCTAAGTTTTCATGCGAGACATTTGATTTGATACCGTCATGAGGAATCCATTTATAAAAATAAACTTTATTTTCTTCTTCAACTATTTTTCGATAGGGAGCAATATCAGCTGGGACAACACGATTCTCATTTGATATATTATGAGGAACACGATCATTAACTAAATTAAGAAAAGCATTAGTGCTGAATTTGTTATTATCATCTTTTTTTATCCCTAATATCTCACATAATCGATAATACTTTTCTTTTTCTATGTAAGAGTTAATATTATATCCCTCTTTCACTTCAAATTCCAAATAAAAATTTACTCCTCTAGCTGCCAAAATCAATTTAAATGGAGACTTATCGATAAGGAATATACACTTGAAATGAGCTGATTTAAATCGAATATCAAATTTAGATCGATCAATATTTTTTCTTGTCATATCTTTACATAAAAAATTCAGATTTTTTAACTGCACACCTCTACACCCTTCTAATTTATTGTATGAATGAAGAGAGCAATTCAAAATGGGCCCTAAAAAAATAATCAGATGTTTACTAACTAGTGGTAGTCGACACTTAGTTGAAGGAAGAGAAAAAAACTTCTCAACATTTAATTACTTATTGTTATAGAAGATTCTTTTAAGCCATTTAAGGATTAATTAACCCCTTTTTCAGTATCATCCTCTCTTGATATTAACTTAATCATCTTTTTTTCCCTTAAATCGAATGGGTAAAGAGAATTTTTATTCTCTTTTAGAATCTTTTTTATTTCTGCGGGAATGGTATTAATATGTTTATATTCTGATATTTCAAACATCACAGAATGCCCCTTTGAATGTACAACATCAACATTGAAACAGACTATTTTCTTATCACATTTGAAGTATAATTCATCTTTGCCGTATTTGTCTTCTTTTAGTTTTTTAATAAAACCTTCCAGGTTGGAATTCTCAGAAGCAGTTCCAACGTATTCAGCACTTAAATAATTATCACTTGGTTGCAATATGAGGACTGTACTTTCATTCCCTATAACTTTTCTAAAAATTAAACTTGTATTAAAAAACTTTACACTTTCATTTATTGATACATTAATTATATTTTTATCAACAGAAAATTTCAGTATAAGATTATTTAACTTCTCAATAATTTCATGCATTTCAATATTCTTAAATTTGTTCAAAGTACTTGTAAAATTACCTAGTGTAAATTGATTTGAATTAAATTGTTTAAAATTATTAAATTTATTAAATGCAATTGGTATTAAATAAAATAAAGCCATCATTGTTAAAGTGATACTACTGATAATTAAAACATTCCCTATGCCCTTATATTTAGTCACTAAGTTAATTAGAACAATTCCCCATGGAATGAGCATAATCCATAAAATAAATTTAAAAAAAATCAATGTCTTTTTATAATTTTTACTATTTTTATAAAGATTCTGCAGTTTATTAATTTTTTGAATTACGTCTTTAACATTGTTATCAAAATTGTCATTAATTATTATATAATTTATTTCACTCCATAAAGTCTCCGCCCCGAAAACAATTTTTTCATTAAAAATTGTTATAATAATAACAAGAAGAGCTAATGTTGTAGCAATGATAGATGTAATACTTATTAAATAAGTAACCACTTCTGCATCAAGAGTAAAAAGGTTTTTAAAGAACACCACGATTTCACATATTGACATTATTTAATTCAACCATTTCTATAATTTTTTTAAATAATTTTTTCAGACAGTTTATTTCAAAATTCGAATTTGATGAAAAAGTGACTAGACCATTTGTGTAGACTTTACCACTTATCAAGTTACTGCAAAGAAATGTAAAGGTCAAACCGAATATTTCATCAACCTCATTAATATATAGATCCCCATAAGAACAGATGTGTTTTTTAACAGGAATCGGTAATAGTAGAATATTCAATTTGACGCTACGGTTAATTTCACTCAAAACTGTATCAAGTATCTGTGCTTGACTAGGATTATCCGTAAAAAGTATATAGTAATCCCCCAGAATCATAAATTTTATAATGTTCATTTTTCCGTATTTATAAGAAATAGACCAATGCAGTTCTCCCAATAACATATTGGAATTTGGCCATCTTATAGAATAGAATCTTGACTCTTTCATAAAAGAAAAATTATTTTTTTTACACTGTTCATTCAATGCACTTACAGAGACGATTATTACTGCCTCAGATACAAACATATTATCTTACCTTTCAAAGGTTATTCTATTGACCACTTATCCCTAAAATAAGTAATGATAATATTTTTTATCTCAGGATCATAACTTTCAGTATCAAAAGACTTTATCAGATCTGATTTTATTTCACTTAGTTGCACTACTGACTCATCCTCTTGGTAATCTTCGAGTGGAGTTAAAACCTTTTCTATACACTTTGCCCCTTCAACCTTTAACTCATCTCTATTTTCCGTTAACCTTATTATCTCTTCAAAGAGAGTTATAGCAAAATCTCTATTATGTATATTAGTGTATTCTGTGTCACTAAAAGTTATGTTGAAAATACTTTTAAAATCTATCTCTACTTGAACTTTAGCTCCGTTTATCTCATTTATAACCTTCATGAAATCAAATCGAAAGCTTATTATTTTGTCCATATTATAAATTCTTTTAATAGCATCTCTATCATTAAAAATGCGGTTTCCGTACATTTTGATGCCCTTAATATACTCAGCATTACTATTACTTAATTTTACCCTATCCACTCCATTTAAAGTGAATTCGAGCCTCGGTAAAGATTTGTATAATAGATAAAATGTTAATAAAGTGACATTGTCAAATACATCATGCTTTCTTCCTTTAGTTTTTTGCAAAATGTAAATGTGTTTAAATCTTATTAAAGAGAAATTATTTGTTATAAATTCTGTGAATTTATCGAAGATTCTTCTATAAATATTACCTGTCCCTATACATAATTTTTTTCTAGTTAAGAAAATTACAGAACAACTACCTTGATCTAAAGGAGTCACCCTTTCACCATCTCGATCAATAAAATACTGTTTATATTTTAATTCTATTGTTACTGAGTGATCCTGTTCATCGATTCTGATATCCTCTTTATTAAAATCAAACTCTTGATACTCAAAAGTATTGGTTTCTTCAAACATTTCTGTAAACATATCGTATAAGTTAGATTCCGAATCCACGCCTGAAAAGTTTGAAAAAAAGTATGGCGTCCCCCTTGTATACTTTTCATAAAAGATATCATAACAAATACTTAATACTTCTTCTTCTTGATCTCTATGATCTCTGCAAAACTCAATAATTTTTGTTAAAAGTCTTGTTGAATCCAAATCTCCATTAATTCTAATATTCATTTCATACTCATCATTTAAAAAAATTGCAAGTGAAAGTAACCGCTTTTGATAAGTTGTATCTCTTCTTCTTTCATCAAAGGCTTTTTTAAGTGACTCTATATTCATTGTTCTACCCCTATATCTTCAAACTCTAAAACCGCATTACCTAACCTGATCACTATATCTTTATTTTTAATTCATAAATAACAATCTCTATAACCTTTTATCGACATACGTTACAAATATTTAAATTATATCTAATAAATTCAAAAAAATCAATATTAATCTCAATACTGACCTTTATCAAGAGACGCTTTGTTTAATGAAGGTATTCACACTCTAACTCGAAGATGAAGAGGAAGAATAAGAGACGTTTGATGGCGAAGTTGTTTTAGTTGTGGGAATTACTAGCTTTTCACAAAATATAAAGTCTCCTGCACTCTAAAGAGTTAAGGGTACAGCAAAGCGTAACAAGGTGATGACTTTATCCAAAGGACAGCATTTAACTTTAGAAGATGCTCAGGCTACCGGTCAATCAAAATCTCGTATGGCGCTGATTACAGAAGTGATCTGATAACTCTCATTCTTTGATATATAGTTTTTTCCATCTTTTGCTTCTTCATTTGAAAAAGCAATTGACCTTCACTTCTTCATCAATTATTCTTATAAATGAATCAAAAAGTCCATCTATATTCTTACTACAGAGGTAAACCGTTTATATAACGGTTTCTGCGTCTTCAATAAGAAAAAGAGAGCGTGCACACCACTGCAGCTCCCTTTAATAAAACATTACTGTATACTTAAATGTTATATCACAATTTTGGCGAATAATTTTGTGGTTTTTTGTGATTTTCTTGTTGCAAAAACATCCAAAAAAAATTTTTAGACTTCTTAAAATGCTCTCCATGCCACCTATCCTCATTATCTGCAATATAGTCTAGCGCTTTCAACAAGACTCTAACAACCTCTTGCTTTGTCATCTTCATAAACTTTTTTTCAGCAATTTTTTTATCTCTGCTGGATTTAATCTTCCTGAAGTAGGCATCATCAACTTCAAGTATTCGATTCTTTTTGTCATTTAACCGTTTCTTTTTCCTATACGATATACTGTATTCCTGATAGTAACAATAAAGGTCAGTATTTGTTTTCACAGAGTTTGAATGAATTCCTTTACTTGTTGGATCTAGTTCCTTTGTTCGTTTACTTATACTCTGCCGGGTTACAGGCATTCCCTCTTTAACTAAGGAATCAATCGCTTTTTTTCCTAGTTGAAAGGTACGATCCCACATTTTAGGTTTCTGTTTTAAAATTTACAGTACCAAAAAACCGCAATTTCATTTGCTGTTGAAAAATTGGAATAAAGCATTGTATCGACCGCTCCTATGACAAAGTTATTTTTGGCATAAAAATGACAAGCTGAAACATTAATATCTTGTGTTTCAAGCATAAGACCGCATAAATGATTCTCCTTTGCCCACTCAATCGCTTTATGTAATAAAGCCGTCCCGACACCATTTTTTCTATAATCTTCTGCAACGGCAATGTCTTCAATCAGTGCGTATCCATTCCAATTAGAACGAAGCTTACTCCGGCCGACACAGTCGTTCTCTGCGTAATAAAAAAAGACAACTTTATCCTCTTCTTCAATATAACTGACATCAATGTCTTCATCGTCATATTTTTTGACATAAGGCTCAGCAAATTTCTCCTCTGTATATGTCCAAACATTGTCCTCAAATGAAGGGATGATTCTCCCTGAAACTACGAAAGGTTCGTTTGGTTTATTGAAGTCTTTCATATTGAATCGCGTCATTTTAGTTATCATCATAATCACCTTTCTGCATTTATTGACCTTAATTTACATCTATTGAACTGTTGATTCGTCTGCATGTCATGGATACCGGTTTAATCACTCTAAGACTAAAACAAAAAAGATACCAACATCGATTGGTATCATCTATTCATTCGAGCCCTTACAACAATATCCTATTTCGGAGCTTCCAAACCGAATTTAATCCATTCCTCTTTTGCCGGACCGTAAATACCCGGAACAGGTAAACCTGCTTGTCTCATAAGGACAGTCATTTGTCCTCGATGATGGTTTTGATGTTGAATTAAAAACATCAAAAGTGAACCATTTGGCAATTGCTGACCAATAAAGTTGACACATTCTTGAAGTGTATCGTCAGTCCATTGCGTTTTTAACGCCTGTACAAATGCATTACTGGCTTGATGATAACTCTCAGCAATAAACCGCGCCGATGCAGGAACAGGATAATCTTCGGCCGGAGCGTGAAACGTTAAATCTGTGTTTGAGGTAATGATGTGAATGGCAGCGACAGTATGCCAAGCAATACGGCCTAAAGTCCAATGTTCTGAAGTGATTTCTTGTTTAAGTGATTCATCAGTCAGATGATTCAGCAGTTTTTGTGTCGCATCGGCTTCGAATTCCCAAGATTTCAAAAAATGGTCTAAGGTTTGAAACATAAAAATCCTCCTTATCCTTTTTTATTTTTCTATGTATCTACAGTTCAATTATAGTGCTCCGTTTAGTTAAAAAAGAACAAAATGATAGACAGACATTTTCAACAGAAAGCCCGATCTTACAACAACAGACAAAAATATAAGAACATAACGGATAACTCTATACTTCTTTTTCTTCAATCGACAAAAAAAGGATAGCTGTTCAAACAGGGTTCTTCTGTCTAATATTTTTTCTTTGCGAAAGTCCATATCGTCTTAGTGATTGAACCGGAGACAAAACAGCTCCCCGTCATCATAGCCACCCAAATGAAAAATGTCGGTTCGGCGCCTATTACAATAAACATGAATATCAAGGACAAAATGAAGACAATAACAACCATCATCCATACTTTTTTAAAGATGAAATATCCTAAAATCCCTAACAGAAAAGAAGCTGCCGGAAGAAAAATAAGAATGATATACGCGGGGCTCAACAGCGGGCTAATACAAACACCTCCCAATTTCAAAACGAGGCAGTTCCGACTTTTTGTCTGATATGAAGTGATTTTTTTCATCTTGATATTACACCGCTTCATTCATTTTATACATATTATACCAATACCATCGAGTCAAATATAGATATTTATTCATTTTTAACATATTTTAGAAAAACCAGAAGTGAATTAAAGTCTGAGGATAGCCCGCTTTTTCTATCCCTAGTAAGCCCTGCCGCATTGATTTTAGCCCATCATTGTTTTTGCAGCGCTAATATTCTCAAAATCGTGTGCATGACGCTGCTTTCCTCATTTGATTTGATGACAAAGTGCGCCGCATCTTTTATTTCGTCAATGGCGTTCTTAACCGCAAAGCTGTAGGATGCCGCTTCCATCAATTCTTTGTCATTGCGGCCGTCTCCGAACGCCATTGTTTCATCAGCCGAAACCCCTAATAATCGCTGCAGTTCTTGTACTGTTGTTCCTTTATGTATTCCGATATTTGATATGTCCATCCAGGTATCCTCTGATGCTACGATATATAATTGGTGAAAAAATTCATGCAGCTTTTCTCTCGTTTCCGGACAGTTGGCGTCGGGGTCATGAACCGTAATCTTGATAAAATCGTCTTTTATCTCAGTAAAATCAGTTATTTTCGTTACATGTGCATAAGAGGCATTTACATATTTCATCTCACTTTCAGACAGATTTTCTTTTACGATCGCACCATTTTTTGTGCATGCGATAATGCTATGCCCGCAGCTGATTTTTTCTACAGCGCCTATAATTGACAGTCCCGCTTCATTGCTGATCAAAGATTCATATACGAACTTGCCGTTCTTTTTTATACGTGTGGCACTGTCTCCTAAAATCCAAAAATCGTTCGCATCTTCTCCGAATAAAGCTTCCACCCTTTCACACTGCTTCCCGGTGCAGATGGCGAAAGCGACATGCTGTTCCTCCATTACTCGTTTTGTCTTTTCAAATAACGTTCTGTCAAAATCGCCTTGATTATTTAAAAATGTACCGTCTAAATCCGTAATCACCAATTTAATCATCGTTCAGCACCTCCGCAGTTAAAACGTCTTTTTCAGACAAAGGGTTTTTCACATTTGAGGATGGAATCAATCGCATTTAAGACCCCTTCTTCATTGTTTGATTGCGTGATATGCGCGGCAGCCTGTTTAATGCTTTCATGTGCATTATCCATGGCGACTCCATATTTCACGGCAGACACCATCTCCAAATCATTGCCGCTGTCTCCGAAGGCCGCACACTCTTCATCGCCCATCCCCCATTGTTTCTGGAGGAGCTTAATCCCGCTTGCTTTATGAAGCCCCGGTATGATCAGATCTATGTCACCGTGCCCGCTTGATACAGGCGTGACGAAAGACCCGATGGCGTTTTTTAAACGGCTCAGAAGTGCGGAACAATGTTCGGCGGGAAAGCTGATGGAAAATTTCAAAATGTCATCATCGATGTTTTCAAAATGCGGCACCCTTTTTAACACATAATAATACTTACTGGCATGCAGATATTCATCTTCACCGGCATTTTCATGAATATACGCGCTTTTTTTTCCGCAGGCAATGACGTTTTTCACCTCATACTGCTTTAAAGCACGGATCACTGCTTTTATAGTGTCTTCAGACATCCTGCCCGCGAATAATTCTTCTCCGGCATTCACGACGAAAGCGCCATTCTCGGCAACGAAAGCGATTTCACTTTTGATTTCCGGAAAGAAGGATGTAAGCTGCGCATACTGGTTTCCGCTTGCTACGGCAAATTTAATTCCCCGCGATTTTAATTCACGATACTGATTCATAAAACGCTCTTTGTTATATGCCATTTCATCATTCAAAAACGTTCCGTCCATATCAACCGCTATCAGTTTGATACTCATATTGTCCTCCTTTTTTCGGCCGCTTTTGTCAGAGACCCTTGAAGAGATCATGCATAAAGCGTATGAACGAATTATATCCGCAGTTGTTTTGCGCCGTAAATCATTGGCTGACGTCTTGTTTTGAATGACACAAAAAGTGATTTGTCACATAAATATAACACTATGTTTCTTTTAAAAATGATATGTTACGATTAGATGTACATTCACCATTCTCATAAAAAGGAGAATCCCCCTGCATGTTCACACACGAAATGATTGCTTCATTTAACGAGCTTGAAACTTCTTTATACAACTACATCTCCCAAAACAGCGAGAAAGTCGTCTATATGCGAATCCGTGAATTGGCAAATGAAACCCATGTATCTACGGCTTCTATTTTACGTTTCTGCAAAAAAATAAACTGTGAAGGGTTTTCGGAGTTTAAGGTGAAGCTGAAAATGTATACGGAGGCAAATAAAAAAACGATTTTAAAGAGTCCCCATCATTCCGTTGCCGAGTTTTTTGAAAGAACAGTGAGCGGAGGGATGGAAGAAAAGCTGAAGGAAGCAGCAGCCCTTGCGGCCGATGCAAAAAGCGTTATTTTTATCGGAGTGGGAAGTTCAGGAATTCTCGCCGAATACGGAGCCAGATATTTTTCGTGCTTAGGGAAACTTTCAATGTATATTAAAGATCCTTACTTTCCGGCCCATTCCCATTTCCGTCATAACAGTATCACGATCGCATTATCGGTTTCAGGTGAAGGAGATTCTACGGTGACTCATCTGAATCAGCTGAAACAAGAAGGCAGCCGGGTCATCAGTATTACAAATCATAAACATTCAACCATTGCCAAAATGGCCGATGTGAATATTTCATATTACGTGACGGAAGAATGGGTTGAAAATGCGAATATCACCACCCAAATCCCCGCTATGTACATACTTGAATCAATGGCTCGGGAGATATACAAATTGAGAGAATAAATTCAGGAACGAAAACACTGATACACTGAAATACCGTCCTTTTTGTAAAAATAATGGAAAACCCTTCTCTGATGCTAGAGAAGGGTTTTGAGGATCACAGATGAGACACAATACAATTTGCATGGCCCGCCAGTTTATATTCTCCCAAACCGGAAGGCAGGAGAATATGATCTCCTTTTCTAAAGGGATATTCATGCCCGCCTGCACTCATTATTCCGTCTCCTTCGATCACGCTGACAAGAAGGAAGGGATGATGCTGGAATAGATTTGCTTCACCTTTTACAACCCACTTTTCGACTGAAAAATAAGGACATTCTATTAAAACAGCTGCCAGCAGATCATCTGTTTGTTTATATTGAACGGTCGGCCGTTCACGGACAGATGGAACGTCTATCACTTCTATACTTTTTTCCAAATGGAGCTCGCGCAGCCTGCCGTCCGCATCTTTTCTTCCGTAATCATACAATCTGTAAGTCGTATCTGAATTTTGCTGCGTCTCTAAAATAAGTGTGCCCTTTCCAATCGCGTGAACGGTGCCGCTTGGGACAAAGAAGAAATCTCCCGGCTTTACCTTAACTCTGTTCAGGAGCCCGTCCCATTCTCCGCGCTCAATCATGGATATCAGTTCTTCTTTTGTTGTTGCGTTGTGGCCGAAAATGATCTCCGCATCTTTTCCACAATCAATGATATACCAGCATTCGGTTTTTCCAAGTTCCCCGTTTTCATGCATTTTGGCAAAGTCATCATTCGGATGCACCTGAACGGACAGGTCTTGGTCCGCATCCAAAATTTTTGTAAGAAGAGGAAAACGATCTCCTTCAAGGTTTCCGAATAAATCTCTGTGATGCTCCCACAATTCACCGAGCGTACATCCTTTATACATGCCGTTTCGAACTGTGCTCTGTCCATTTTGATGAGCGGCGAAGGCCCAGCACTCCCCTGTCCGCTCGGACGGAATATTATAGTGAAAATCACGCAGGGCGGCGCCTCCCCAAATCCTTTCTTTGAAAACCGGATTGAAAAATATCGGTTCAGTAGACATGATCATCCCCCGCTTTATTCGATTTCTTCCAGAAGCTTATACGCCTCTTCTTTTGTCTGAACGGAGAGCAGCCTTTCCCGATAGCTGTCATCCATCAGTTTTCGGGATAACATCTGCAATATTTTCAGATGCTGATTTCCGCCGCTTTCCTTCGGTACGGCAATCATAAAAATCAGTTTTGCATCAGAACCATCAAGGCTGTTCCAGTCAACACCCGAACGCCTTATTCCGAATGCGACACCCGGCGTTTTGACGGTTTCAGACTTTCCGTGCGGAATGGCGATATTCATACCTATCGCCGTGGTTCCCTGCTGTTCCCGGCTCAAAATGGCCTGCTTAAATCCGCTGTCAGACAGCAGCATACCTTTACGGGACATTTTCTCGATCATTTCATCGATAATGTCATCCCTCGTTTCGCCGGATAAATGCGGTTCAATCAAGTCCGTACTGATAATGTCAGTCAGTTTTTTGATTTCGGTCATCCCGGCTTTTCGGCTGTCAGCCTGAGATGGTTCCTTTGTTTCTTTTGCCGCTGCAGCTTCATTTGGTGCGGCAGACGGCAGCACCTCGCCGGGCGCGGGGGATTTCGCCATATCTTTCTTCAGTACATTAACCAATAGAGCGGTGACAAGAGAGCCTGCTGTTACAGCGATAAAAAACATCAGTACATGATCTACTGCTCCAAGTACAGCAACGATGGGTCCGCCGTGTGCCACTCTGTCCCCCACATGGCCGATCATCGCTATCACCGAGCCGGTCATAGAACCCGCCATAATACTCGGGATCACACGAAGGGGGTCTTGGGCCGCAAATGGAATGGCTCCTTCCGTGATACCGAAAAGGCCCATCGTAAATGATGCTTTTCCCATTTCTCTTTCTGCGGCGGCGAATTTTCTTTTTCCTAAAAACGTTGCAATCCCAAGCCCTATCGGCGGTATACAAATGGAAACGGCAATCGGGCCCATAATTTCATAATTTCCTTCTCCGATCATTGCCGATCCGAAAAGAAAGGCCACCTTGTTTACGGGTCCTCCCATATCAAAGGAGATCATCGCTCCTAAAATCAATGCCAGAAGAATTGAACTCGAACCTTTCATTCCCGCAAGCCAAACCGTTAATGATGCGAAAATATGAGCGACGGGGGCGCCGATCAGAAAGACAAACGCCAAACCGACGATCAGTGAGGCAAACACCGGAATAATAATGATCGGCATAATCGGCTGTATTGCTTTAGGAACTTTACATTTTTTGATTCCAAGCGCCGCATACCCCGCCAAAAATCCCGCAATGATTCCTCCAAGAAATCCTGCGCCGCTTGCACTGTCGTAAAAGCTGCCGGATGCCGCAATATATCCGCCGATCATTCCGGGGACAAGACCCGGCTTATCAGCGATGCTGAACGCGATGTACCCGGCTAAAATCGGGATCATGAATGAAAAAGAAGCACTGCCGATCTGTTCAATCGTTTTCCAAAAAGACTCGTCCGGAATGACTAACCCCTTTGGTGTTTTTTCTCCTCCAAGCGTCAATGCAACCGCTATCAATAATCCGCCGACGACAATGAAAGGAACCATAAAAGAAACGCCGTTCATTAAATGACGGTAAATCGGGTTTTGTTTTTTGCCCTGCTGACTTGCGGATTCAGCTTTTGAAGCAGATTGATAGACCGGCACTTCACCGCTAAGCGCTTTTTGAATTAATTCTTCCGGTTTGCGGATGCCTTCCTGAACCCCGACAGCCAGCAGCTTTTTTCCCGCGAATCGGTCTTTGTTCACCGAGCGGTCCGCCGCGATAATGATTGCGTCCGCTTCCCGGATTTCCTCTTCGGTCAGCCTATTTTCCACCCCGATTCCGCCCTGGGTTTCCACTTTGATCTCAACGCCTAATCTGCCGGCTGCTTTTTGTAAATTTTCAGCAGCCATATACGTATGGGCAATGCCGTTCGGACATGATGTAATCGCTAACAGTTTCATATAAATCCTCCTTTGCAGTCTGAATTTCAAGATCTTGTCTCAACTTTATACTGAAATCAGCCTGTGATAAGCGCGTTTTTTTACCATAAGTTCCGGAAATAACTGCATTTTTCCCTATAAACAGAAAAAAAGCAGGGAGCCATTCCCTGCTTTTAATAGTTTAAATACGATAAAAACGTCATCACATTTTTTTCTTCCGTCAGTTTTTGAATAAATGCCGGCTGCTCGCTAAGATAGGAAAGCTCACTGAATAATTGCTTTACCTTGTTTTGATCTTCGTGTTTGACGGCAAGCATAAAAACGAGCGACACCTTTTCTGTCCCCCACTCAATCGGCTCTTTTATAGTGGCGATTGCAATGGCTGATTGTTTGATATATTTAGAGTTCGCGTGAGGGATGGCAATACCCGCCCCGATATTTGTCGCCGACATTTTTTCTCTCATTACTGCATGAATGCCATACTCTTTTTCTACATAGCCTTTTTCATACAAAGCCTGCGCCAGCTTTTCAATGACCTGATAACGGTGCTCTGTCTCTTGCTGTAAAAAAACGAGAAACGGAGTCGTGTCGTTCAGCATTTTAAACGTTTTTTGCTCCCGGCGGTGTGATGTATCAAGCTGTTGCATAAATGCGCTGAGCTTCTTTTCATCAGCAGACTCCAAAAGCGGTGATACGACAATATGAGGGATCGTTACATTTCCAAGCCCTATCGTAGAAATGACGAAATCTATATCTTTATGCTTTTTGATATACTCTGTCAGCTCCGCTTTTGCGATACAGTCTTTTACCGTAATGTGATGAAATTTGCGTTCAATTTTAGTCCGCAGCAATTGCGACATGCCAATGCCCATATGGCAGACGATGATCGTCCTTTTAGGGTTATGACTGCTTCGGCGCAGCCGTTCGATCGCTGCCTGAAAATGCAGCGTCAAATAGGCCGCCTCTTCTTCAGGAATATAAAGATCAAATGTTTGATTGATGTCTTCTAAAACGTCAATGATAAGATGAAACAAATAAGGGTACATTTTTTTGATGTCGTGAAGCATGGGGTTTGAAACAGAGAGATCATAACTCAGCCGCTTCAACACCGGATCGAGATGAATGTTCAATCCGTTGATCAGTTCCCGGTCTTTATGAAAATCCAGCATTTGCAGTTCTGAAACACGATTTATCAAATGCCTGACGACTTTGGAGAGCTCAGAATCTTCAAGATCAAGCTTCTTTTCTTGCTGCGATGGATAGCGGACTTTCCCGCCTATTATATGTAAAGTTAAATAGACGGCTTCTTCCTCAGGAAAACGGATGGCAAATACCGGCTCAAGCCGTTTTAAACAAGCCAGTGTCCATTCATATTCTTTCTTCTTTTTTACCGCGTCCAGCTGTCTTGCAGAAATGGCGACCGGCTGTTTCATTTTGATACGGCGGATAGTCAGCAATGTATGCAGCAGCAAACTTTCAAATGTTTCATCCGTAAAATAGATAGAATGTTTTTTTTGTAATAACTTGATTTCTTTTCTCACAAAGTCCGCTTCATAACTTAAAAACTTACTTTTTATAAATTGGCTTGTAAATTCCGCATTATCAATCAAATCTGAAATTCGCGCCAATGCTTTTCTTTTGTTTTTTTCGTCCCCTTCAATCTTTAAGCCGAGCCGCTGTTTAGAAACCAGTATGAGATCAAATCGCTTCAGCCACTCTTCAACCGCACTTACATCCTTTTTAATGGAAGCTCTGTTTACAAAATGCTGTGCGGCAATTTCTTTTGCGGAAACGGGCTTTGAATTCATTAATAAATCATAAGCGATGTGAAGTATTCTTTCTTCATCGGTCTTGTGCCTGCACGTAAAGTGCTCATTATAAATTTGCCGGCTTAACCGTGACCTTTCCTGTTCCGATATATGTAAATAGACGCCTAATCCCGGTTTGCGGATCAGCTGAGCTTGAGCATGTTCATTCAGGAAATCTTCAATCGTTTTCAAATCATTCCTGATCGTTTTTTCAGAACAGCGGACCCTGTCTGCGAAATCTTGCACAACTAAGTAGTCATCAGGTTCAGATAACAACAGATACAAAATCTTTTTCTGCCTTGAATTCATGTATTTCATCTGTTTTTCTATCCTTCCTGTCCGTTTCTGCTGGAGCAATTGTGATAGGTTAAATATACTGCGCATACGAAACCGTTTTCATTTTATAGTGAAACAAAAGAGTAAAAAGTTTTGTTTTTTACCGCAGGTTCCGGAAAAATCATGTTTTATACAGAGACAATTCACCTTTGATTGACGTCAAAACACCAACCGTTTTTAAACGATTGGTGTCGGCAGCGAAAACCTGCTGTTACAGCCAAAATGTTTCGCCAAGCGCTAACGCTTTCAGGTTTTCAGGAGGTAATGCAAGCCGATCCCACTCGCCGTGCAGTCTGCTTAATGCTTCCGGGCCTGTATCATCAGCAAGCCGGAATGCCCCGTAATGCATGGGAATGAAGCTGTCAGCCTTCAGCTCCAAAAACGCTTTCACGGCGTCTTCCGGATTGATATGTGACACTTGCATAAACCATTCCGGTTCGTATGCTCCGATCGGCATCAGAGCCGCCTTAATACGAAACCTCTCTCCGATTTCTTTAAAGCCTTCAAAATAGCCTGTATCTCCTGCAAAATAGATGGACTCGCCGTTTTCGCTTTCTATGACCCAGCCTCCCCAATGAGAGGTATCGGTATCCCAAAGCGTTCTCCGTGTCCAGTGCTGGGCCGGAACAAATGATATGTTCACCCCCCGCATCTCAAAACGATCCCACCAATTCATTTCATGGACCTTTTTGCGGCCTTTTTTGTTGAACAGCTTTTTCAGTCCCGCAGGCACGTAAAAATCCGGGTTTCCTCTCAGTTTTTTTATACTCGGAAAATGAAGATGGTCATAATGCCCGTGTGAGATGAGCACGGCATCAATGTCAGGCAGTTCGCTCAATTCATATCCCGGCTCTGTCAGCCGTTTTTGAAAACCCATCCTCCGCGCCCATACAGGGTCGGTCATTATGTTAAGCCCCTGTATTTGGATCACAAACGAAGAATGGCCGATCCATGTTATGGCGGTTTCCGTCCGATTGACGGCAACATCACGGACATCCCTTGTGACCGCTTTCGGAATATTCTCGCTTAAATCTTTACTTTTTTCTCTTCGTTCTTTCATCCATTTCCACATGTCCCTGAATCCATGTTCATTCTTCACGCCATTCAAGTTTTCATATCTTTTTTTCATTATCATTCTCCCTTGACACGTGTTCCATTAGATTCATCGGACATTTATACAATGTCTGTAAATACCGCCCCGCTTGCTTTGGCCAAATCTTGAGGCGCTGCTTTCAGCTGCATTCCGATTTTCCCCGCACTGACAATCATAAACTCCAGTGTTTCAGCGGATCTATCAATAAAAGTCGGAAACCTTTTTTTCATGCCGATCGGAGAGCAGCCGCCGCGCATATAGCCGGTTACTCCCAAAAGGTCCTTCGTGGCAATCATTTCTATTTTCTTCTCACCTGCCGCCTTCGCAGCTTTTTTCAGATTCAGTTCTTTTGCAACGGGAACGACAAAGACGTAATAACGATCAGTTCCTGCAGATGCCACTAAGGTTTTATAAACATATTCGGCAGCGTATCCGATTTTTTGTGAAACGGAAAGACCGTCTGCGGGCTGTCCCCCTTCTGTTTTGTAACCTAATAGCTCATAGGGAATGTTTTGCTGCTCAATGATACGGACAGCATTTGTTTTCACTGTTTTTTTCGCCATGGTTTTCCTCCGTTTTTGTATTTCTTTCTGCTTTATTTTCAACTTCGATTTTAATAAAATGACCGCTCAGTTGCGTGCTTTGTAATACTCAAGTGCAAACTGTTTAAAACGCTCAGCAGCGGGAGAGAGAGCATGGTTTTTCAGCTGGGCTAACGCTATGGTGCGTTCGCATTGGTAATCTGCAACCGGAAGAAAAACGACCGGAAAGTATGAATGCTCCGCGGTTTTCGGCAGCACTGCAGCCCCCAGACCCGCGGCGGTCAGCCCTAATATGGTTGACACTTCCTCTCCTTCAAATGCGAGATGCGGGTGTATATTCAAATCCCGGCACATCAGATCAAACATATACCTCAGCCCGTATCCCGGTTTAAAACCCACAAAATCCTCGTCCTGCATCTCTTTCATTTGAATGCTTTTATTTCCTGCAAGCGGGTGGTTCTCAGGTAGCACCGCATAAAGAGGCTCTTTCTCCAGCACTGTCCATTGTAAAAGCTCGCTGGGAAGCGGCGGGGAGCTGAGACAGATATCCGCATCTCCCGTTTCCACCATTTTGCGAAGCGTTTCATTTGCGCCTTGATAAAGCCGGAAGGTCACGTTTGGGTATAGCTTTTTAAATTCGGCAATCAGCTGAGGCATTAAGCGCAGCCCGAGCGTATGAAGAAAAGATACAGATATTTCGCCGTGCTCCAGGCTCATATTCTTTTTCACTTGTTCAACGCCTTCATTTAAAGCTCGTCTCGCTTGTTTTGCTTTTATTAAGAACTGCTCTCCGTGCCTTGTCAGCCGGACGGCTTTTGTCTCTCTGTAAAATAACGGCGCGCCTAATTCTTCTTCGAGCCTGATAATCGATCGGCTTAATGCCGGCTGAGAAATCATTCTTTCTTTTGCCGCATTTGTGAAATGCTGATGAGTTGCCGCCGCAATGAAGTTGTCAATTTGATGAAGCTCCATTTTCTCCTTCTCCCCTTCCTTCATAACCTACACGCATTAATTCTATAGTTATTATAAATTAGACACATTGAAATGAAAAGCGTACGATACATATATAACCAACAGTGAGAAAAGAGGGACATTCATGACGTTTATTCAGCCTCATACAAAGGCTTACAGAAAGGCCAGCTTGGCTCTGTTTATCAGCGGCTTTGTGACCTTCGCCACGCTTTACACGACACAGCCGCTTCTGCCTTTGTTTTCGGAAGAGTTTCATATTTCCGCTGCGGCTGCCAGCTTAACTTTATCCATCTCAACAGCCGTTTTGGCATTTTCATTATTGGCCGCCGCTTCGTTGTCTGACGGATTCGGCAGAAAAAAATTAATGGTGCTGTCGTTAACAGCTACTTCTGTTTTAGGTCTATTAACAGCGTTCAGTCCGGCTTTTCCCGCGCTTTTGGCGATGAGAGCGCTGCTCGGTATTTTCCTGGCAGGCGTTCCGGCTGTCGCTATGACATATGTAGGCGAGGAGTTTGATCCGAAGGGCCTCGGGAAAATGATGGGCTTGTATATCAGCGGCACAAGCATCGGGGGAATGAGCGGCAGGCTGTTAACGGGGCTTCTGACCGATGTATTCGGCTGGCGGCCGGCGCTTGCCATCATCGGCATTCTTTCTATTGTATTAAGCTATTTGTTTTGGCGTTTTCTTCCGGCTCCGCGCCATTCATCTCAGCGGCATGCGGGCGTAAAATCGGCATGTAAGGAATACGGAGCGGTCCTGCACCGCAAACGGCTGCTTTTGTTAATATCTCTGGGATTTATATTAATGGGGAGTTTTGTGACATTATATAATTATATCGGCTTTCATTTAATGGCGGCTCCTTATCATTTGTCGCAGACTGTGATCGGTTTTATTTTTATTGTCTATCTCGCGGGAACGTTCAGCTCGGTCTATATGGGAAAAAAAGCAGATCTTTTCGGAAGCGCGAAAATGATTAAGATTGCGATTTTTGTTATGCTTGCCGGCGCAGCGGTGACACTTTTGCCCCAGCTTGCGCTTAAAATCGCGGGGATTGCCGTCTTTACCTTCGGCTTTTTCGGCGCGCATTCGATCGCAAGCGCCTGGGTCGGCCGCGCAGCCGGTGATCATCGTGCGCAAGCCTCTTCATTATATCTGCTTGCATACTATATCGGTTCAAGCGTGGCAGGGTCTTGCGGCGGTTTCTTTTGGACGCATTTTCATTGGATCGGTATCATTTCATTTATTTCGGTTTTGCTATTGCTGTCTTATCCGGTTTTATTTCTGGCGGAATTCAGAAAAAAGGGACATAGCCGCCTGCATGTAAATCAATAAAAACATTAAAGATTTGTGCCTTTTGTCCGATACTAAAGATAAGGCCGGCACGATACTCCCTATAACTATTCCTTTTGATTCAGTAGATTTCAAATATCGTGCCGGCTTTCTTCAATTAAAAAACATTCTTCAGTTGTCTCACTCTTCTGTTACATACCTGCCCAAACATCTTTCGCATATCTTCCTTCCGCCTGCAGCTGTTCAAGCCACTCCAAGGAAACTTTTGAATCAGTGTTATGCACCTTTTCATACGCCTGAAGCAGTACATTTTCGACAGCCGGAGCCATTTTGCTTCCGTCACCGCATATATAGAGATGGCCGCCTTGGTCAAGAAGGGCAATAATTTGTGCAGCCTCGCGAAGCAGAACATCCTGTACATATACTTTACAGTCCTGATTTAACCTGGAATACGCCCGATGCACGGTGACAAGGCCGTTTTTCTCCGCATGGTCGAATTCATCTTTGTACAGATCGTCTTCTTCAGGATGCCTGCAGCCGAAGTATAAATGAGCTTCGCCCAGGCTGTTACCGGACATTTTTTCGGCAGCCCGCGCCTGGATAAATCCCCTGAACGGCGCAATTCCTGTGCCTGCTCCGACCATAATGAGAGGCGTTTTCGGATTTTCAGGCAATGCGAAACCCGACTGCGGCGAGCGGATGAAACAGACGGCAGAATCGCCTTTTTGTAATCCGGCTAAATAGTTCGAAGCCACGCCCCGGTATTCCCCACGGCCGCTCCATGCCGGAGCCGTCACAACGCCGACTGTGATACTGAGCTCCCCGCTGGCTGCCTTCGGTGAGCTTGAGATTGAATAATAGCGCGCCTTTAAGGACGGCAGAAGTTCTAAAAAGCGCTCAAACGGCAGTTCACATGCAGGATAATCTTCAAGCAGGTCCAGCATGGTCATTCGTTTTTTCAGCACGTTTTCTTTATATGCCGCATCATCAGAATAAAGATGCTCCAATTCTTTTTGGTGCGGCGGGCACACGGTATGTGCGGCAAGTTCGCGAAGCTGGGCTCTCGTTGCCGGCTCCTGCAGCTCTACATAGGACGCCAAAAGCTCCGGCGCATTAACCGGCCGGTCCATCGGCAGATGAGGCAGCTGCCGGCCCTTGATCTTAAAGTGCTGGTTCGGATCAAGACCGAATCGGCGAATGACACGGCTGATCAGTTCCCCGCTGTTTTGCGGAAGCACCCCGAGATGATCTCCTTCCTGATACGTTTCTGTTTCAGGGAGACGCAGCTCAATATGCCGGACTGAGCGCTTGCTGCTTTCGGTATGAAGCTCTTTGTTCGTGATGACCTCTGCCTCAAATGCTTTGTACGTTTTGGCAATCGGCGTCTCGGCTGCTTCACTTACGTATTCGATTGATAGCTGTGATTTGTTTGTCTGTTTTGGAGCGGCCTCTATATGAAAAGCCTTCATGATGTCCTTCCAGAATGAGTCTTCCCAGACTTCCTGACTGTACTCAAAATCATCGGCATTGTCGCCCTCCCCGATAGAGGTCAGCCGTTTTGCCCCTTTTTCTTCAAGCACTTTGTCTATCAGGCGGGGGATCCTTTGGTAAGTGGCGGCCCAGTTGCGGTCTCCGCAGCCGAAGACGGCGTAAGAAACACCCTTTAATTCCTGATCTTCAAGGGTTTCCATCCATTTCACAAAACCCGCCGCATTATCAGGCGGCGCCCCGTTATAAGAAGCCGTAACAATAACGACCGCGCCTTTTACAGGCAGTTTCCCGGCATAATCATCGAGCGGGCCGGTTTCAGTTGAAAATCCTTTGCTTCTTCCGATATCAGCCAGCTCTTCCGCGATTCCTTCCGCAGTTCCTAAATTTGATCCGTAAAGAATGAGAAGCGGCGTTCCGTGGGACGGGATTTCTTTCGTTTCTTCTTTGTGACCGCTGCCTTCAGCTTTATGGTTTTGTACGGGCTGATGATTGGACACGTCCTTGTTTTTCACACGGATTTTAAAATCACCGGGCTTAATGGTTAGAGCTTCTTTAATCGTAAGCTCATAATCAGTATGATCAATCAGTTCAAAGTGTTTCAGGACAAGGCCGAGCACCATTGTCGCTTCCTGCAGGGCAAACTGCATCCCGATGCATGCGCGCTGTCCGTTTCCGAACGGCTTATACGCATCAGCCGGAATTGCCGCGGGATCGCTGAACCTTTCCGGACGGAATAACTCGGCATCTTCTCCCCACGCGCTTTTATCCCGGTGCAGCTGCGGAGTCAGAATCGTCACCGGCTGTCCCTTCGCAATCGGATATTTCCCGCCGAGAACCGTATCTTCTTTCGCGTACAGAGAAAATGCCGGGGCAGTCGGATACAGCCGCAAAGTCTCGTTTAGCACCATGCGGATATATGTCAGCTGCTGAATCTGCTTATATTCAGGGGTCTCTCCCGTCAGCACCCGCTCGGCTTCCTGAACGGCTTTTTTCAATTTATCTTTATTTTTCAGCAGGCAGTATATCGCAAAAGAAAGCAGCCCGCTTGTGGTTTCATGCCCAGCGATCAAAAAGGTAATGATTTGATAACGGATATTTTCATCATCCAGCCTTTCCCCTGTTACAGGGTCTTTCGCTTCAAGCATCAATGCTAAAAGGTCAGACAGATTCTCATCCGGATTTTCCCTCCGCTCAGCGATGATCCGGTCTACAAGCGAATTCATCTCTTCAATATCCTGCTGGAACTGATGTCTCGTTTTGATCATCAGCTTGTCCTGCAGGCTGTGTCTTTGTGATTGGCGCATTGCCTCCTGCAGCGCACGAAGCATACTTGTGATAAAAGGATGCTGTGTGTCGCGGTAAAAGCTGTTAAAGCGGTAATGAAATCCGCACAGGCCGATTGTATCCAGCGTCAGGCGCGTCATATCTTCGGCAACGTCAATTTCTTCATTCGGATTTAATCTGCTCCACTTCTGCACGAGCTGCATGGCAATATCCAGCATCATTGAATGATAGCCTTTCATCGCCTTCTGGCTGAAGCTCGGCAATAAAATCCGATGCGCTTTCTGCCAATTCTTTTCGTGAGTCCAGCTCGTAAATAGTCCGTCACCGCCAAACTCACGGACCTTCAGCAGGGCTTTGCTGAGATTTTTGTCAAATCGCTTTTCATCACAGACTTCTGCCGCGAGCTCGCGGCCTGATACGAAGACCCCGACAGAGCTCGGAAATTCAAAACGAAAGATCGGGCCGTATTCTTCGGCAATTTTCCAGAGCGATTGTGACAGTTTTTCTTTTTCCAAGTGAGGGAGATTTTTCAGAGGTCCGTATGTTTTCGGCTGCGGTATAGCGCTTAGCTGTTTCATATCGATCTTCCTTCCTTCGGCGAATAATTAATGAGTTCTGATGGCATCCCAAGAACATTGTTCCAATTCTTTCAGAAACGGTTTTGTTATTTCGACGCTTCCCGTCCGGATAAGCTGATAGAGTTTGAGATATGCCCCGAGCAGCAGCCCCATCAGCACATTGGACGGCAGATTGCGGAGCACGCCTTCAGACTTGCCGCGCTGAAAAAAGACGTCAAGCATCTGTGTTATTTCATCAAGAAGCTTACGGCTCGTTTCATTCAGAAAGTAGGCGTCCTTATTCGTTTCAAGAAAAAACAATGCATACTCACTTTCCTTCGTAAAATCAATCAGACAATAAAACAGGTGATGAAACCCTTCTCTTACAGATATCCCCTGAAAGTCCGTTTTGACTTTTTTCATAAAACGCTGCGCACTTTCCTGATACAGTACGTTCACAAGTGTCTCTTTACTGTCAAAGTAACGGTAAATTGTGCCGGTTCCGACATCGGCCTGAGCGGCAATCATCGGAATCGTCGTGGCGTCAAATCCTCTATCTGTAAACAAAGTAAGCGACGCTTTCATAATGAGTTCAACCTTATTTGAAGCTGTCATTTCATCCCCCTTTCTAAATGCGGAATGAATATTCATTCCGTTTGTTCAAAATATTTAAAATGTACGGTCATCTGATTACCATTGTATAAGAAAAAAACTTTTTTTAATATAAAATATATGTGAAATAACCAAAAATAAGGAAATATGCCCAATTTCACAAAAAGAGCTGCAGTGACTTAAGCAGCTCTTTTTATTTCCCAAGAAATATTCTATTTAATGGCAGTAATAAAATGGAATGAATCTCTGCTGACAACTGAAATGTCTCTGAAATGCTGATCATAGAGCACCTCAATCACATCCTTTTCACTCATCCGCGAAGGTTTCAAAACCATATAGAAACACCCGTCAATTTGAAGAACGCGGTACACTTCTTTACATGCCGTGCGGTAATCGCTGACTGTTTCAGCAGTATGTAACGAGAAGACTTTATGAAAACTGCGGTCGCGGAACGGTATGCTTTCCGGCCTCCCCTGCTGAATGTTTCCGAGCCCGGCTTTTATAACCGAACGGTTTGCGCGCTGTGTTTTCCGTATTTTACGTTTCGATGTTTCTATGCTTTTAAGACTGCCCTTTTCAAGCTGTCCGATGATTTGTTTAAACATTGAGCCGTTTCCGGTCCCGATTTCCAAAATGCGGTCGTATTCCTGTATGTCCATCAAGATTTGCTGAATGACTGACTCTGCCGGTTCTGATGCAGCAAAGTATTTCGCGCGCATTCGTTTTAATGCTGAAGATGTGTGTTGCAACATTGTATAACACCCGCTTTTCCATTCCTGTGATTTATTATTCAGAAATAATATTACCTCGTATTAGTATGAGGTACTAACTAGACGCACTTCTCTTCATGAACGTTTCGATTTATTTGAAATTTATATTTGTTTTCATAAAAAAAAAGACGGAAAACGTAGGTTTTCCGCCTGCTCTAGTACCAATAATACGGTGCTATATATCTTGTCTGCCGGGAAAGCGCCGCCATTCTCTGCCGGCGATACGGGTTGCCGTAGCCGTGTTTAAATGAATGGGGCATTGACGCATACCCGTGCCCGATGGATGGAATTCTGTTCTGACCGCCTTGCATGCTATCACCCGCTTACCAATTTTTCTTTCTTTACCATGGTATGCAGGCCGTCTGCGACGTGACAGCAACATCCTCGCTAAACCTGGTCCTTCTCCATTGTGTAATGATTCAGCAGTTCAATTCTGAACATGATGATCTCCTCCTTCTCCTCCGTTTTGGCCCTTCGTGTCCGTTAGTTCATATAAAAATGTTTCAGCTGGCGTTCTTTCGCTTCATTATAAAACTCTTCGACCTGCTGTTCTCGTTCATACTCTTCCGCACTTTTAAAACGCTTTGAAATGGTCAGTGTTAAAAAGAAAAGATTAATGGTCATTATCGCTCACCCCCTTTCAATATCCGCACAAGCGAAAATAACCCGCAGCAAAGTTCATATGCGCTGCGGGCAGACTAAATCCGCAGACAAAAGAAGACTGTGCTTCTTTCCCTGCGGGGAGCTGCGAATGTCCTGATACTCCGAAATTAACGTGCTTGACGGGCAGAGGTTAAGGAAGGACACGAACTCTTCCACAGGCTGAATCGGTTCAATTGTAGATTTTGATTGCCGTTTAACGTCGTCATGTGATTCAACCTCCCTTTGCTTTTTTCTTACTTTGTAAGTATATCCATCAGCTTCCATTTTGTAAACATTTTTTTCAAGATTTGGACGGAAAATGTGCTGGCATTCCGCTTCAATTGTCCATGTTTTCCGGCATCTTTCTTACCTCAGGAAACTCTTTTCATCCCTTGCTTTTTCTGATCTTTTTTTGAATATGCAATAAAATAAATAAGGCCGACAAACACTGCCCCGCCGATGACATTCCCGATAAAGGCCGGAATGAGATTGCCAATCAGATCACCCCACGAAAAAGAGCCTGCAAATATCGCAGCCGGGATGATAAACATATTGGCTACAACGTGCTGAAAACCAATTGCGACAAACGCCATAATCGGAAACCATATACCCGCGATTTTTCCGGCTCCGTCTTCTGCGCCGAAAGAAAGCCAGACGGCCAAACAGACAAGCCAGTTACAGCCGATCGCCGAAACAATGACTTTTCCAAACGGCATATCCAATTTGCCTTGTGCGACCGCAATTGTTTTTTCCAAGTAAGGTCCTGTTTCGGTTAATCCGACAACATGTCCGAAAAAGTAAGCGACAAACAGTGCGCCGACAAGATTCATCAACGTCACGATCACCCAATTTTTCACTAATGCACCGGCGGATATTCTTCTGGAAAACAGCGCCATGGATACCGACATCATATTTCCCGTAATTAGCTCCGCGCCGGCAAGAACGACGAGCACCAATCCGATGGGAAACACGGACGCCCCGATTAAACTCGACAGGCTTCCCCATTCTTTCGGAAGGTCGCCGATGACACGGATATCAAGCAAATAACCGAGTGCGATAAACGCTCCTCCCAAAAATCCTAATACAATCAGTGCTGAAAGCGGTGAATGCACCTTTTTTACCCCTGATTCGACCGCAAGCTCCGCTATTTCGTCCGGTTTACGAAAAGCCATAATAACCCCTCCATTTATCATTTCAGCCCGCAGTTTCCAAAGACGCCTAACAAAAAAGGCAGCATTCAACTAACCCGTCTGAAAAAACGGGGTTTGAATGCTGCCTAACTTGTATGCATACCCATACAACAATATCAAGCAGAATGAAAATATGCGGTATAGAATATGTACAGATCATGCACACATTCCATAAAAAATCGTCCTTAGGCCACTGCTGGCAGTTCATATCATATCAAATGTGACAATTTCGTGTCAATTGAATATTGTCAGCTTTTGATTTCTTCTTTATGCTCTTCAATTGAGCGGTCAAAGACAAACACCGATACGGCAATATTTTCCTCTATTTTTATATCTGAAAACAGATGCACCAGCTTTGCTCCGATGAGCTCTTCCATTCCGTCAGGCGTTTGTTTTGAATACAGCTCCTGAATTAAGCTGGTTCGCGCCGCATGAACCATTTCTCTTCCTTCAGGCGTGCGTGCGATAAACTGCTCACTTGCGCTTAGATTTCCGTAAAGTGTAGATACCGCCATGTTATCCACAAAAACGGTGTGAATTCGTTCAGGCCCCTTTCCAAATAATTCTTTGCGCAATTTCCGGATAATATCGTTAAATTCATGAATTTTTTTAGACATATTGTCCCCTCCGATTTTAGCCTATGAAAGACATTCCCGGTTCCCCTTTGTGACATTTCACCTGGTTAAAGTTTTCCTTTCGTATTGTATTATAATAAATATCATCTTATAATAAAAGCAGTGAAGATGGATTTGTAATAGGAAACGTGTTATGAGTCTATCGTTTTATACAAATAGGATTGGTCTGTTAGTAAGACTTGCTAGTGAACTATTCCGCCATGCGTATTTATACCGTTCTCCGGACAGGAGGCCGGTATCTATGTGCATGGCTTTTTTTCGAGTTTAAAAGATGGAGGGGAATTGGAAGTGACAGACGTTCAGTCTATCCGTGTCAAAATTGACGGCACGGAGTATGAAGCACCAGAGGGGTCTAAGATTTTAGATATTTTAAACCAAAACGGAATTGAGATTCCGCAAATATGCCATGTACCGGAAGTGGATCCGATTCAAACATGTGACACCTGTATTGTTGAAGTAAACGGGAAATTGCAGCGTTCTTGTTCCACGGCTGCAGAAAACGGGATGTCCATCTCGCTTACGTCGGGAAGGGTAAAAGAGGCTCAGACAGAGGCCATGGACCGCCTGCTCGAGAATCACCTGCTTTACTGTACGGTATGCGATAACAACAACGGCAATTGCACACTGCATAATACAGCGGAAATGATGGGAATTGAACATCAGAAATATCCGTATACGCCGAAAGATGATTCAAAGTGCGCGGTTGATATGTCTCACCCGTTTTACCGCTATGATCCGAACCAATGCATCGCCTGCGGCCAATGTGTGGAAGTGTGTCAAAACCTTCAGGTGAATGAGACCCTTTCAATTGATTGGGAGCGCGACCGCCCGCGGGTCATTTGGGATGAAGGCGTCGCCATTAATGAATCTTCCTGCGTCAGCTGCGGCCAGTGTGTCACTGTCTGTCCTTGTAACGCACTGATGGAAAAATCAATGCTCGGCCAAGCCGGATTTATGACAGGAATAAAAGAAGATGTCATGGAACCAATGATTGATTTAGTAAAAAATGTTGAACCCGACTATACAAGCATCTTCGCCGTGTCTGAAGTGGAAGCGGCTATGCGCGATAAACGGACGAAAAAAACAAAAACAGTCTGCACGTTCTGCGGCGTCGGATGCTCTTTTGAAGTATGGACAAAAGGACGTGACATCCTTAAAATTCAGCCTGTTTCCGATGCTCCGGTTAACGCGATTTCCACATGTGTGAAAGGGAAATTCGGCTGGGACTTCGTGAATTCGGAAGAACGGATTACAAAACCGCTCATCCGGAAAAACGGCGCATTTGTTGAATCGTCATGGGAAGAAGCTCTTGATCTTGTCGCTTCAAGACTCGGTTCGATCAAGGCCGAACACGGAAATGGTTCTGTCGGTTTTATTTCTTCTTCTAAAATTACGAATGAAGACAACTACGTCATTCAAAAATTGGCACGTCAAGTATTTGAAACCAACAACGTGGATAACTGCTCACGCTACTGCCAGTCACCGGCAACGGACGGCTTATTCCGCACCGTCGGTATGGGCGGAGACGCCGGCACAATTAAAGATATCGCAAAAGCGGGCCTCGTGCTCATCGTCGGCGCCAATCCGGCGGAAGGACATCCGGTTCTGGCCACACGCGTGAAACGCGCCCATAAACTGCACGGCCAAAAACTGATTGTTGCCGATCTGCGCAGAAATGAAATGGCTGAACGGTCCGACCTCTTTATCAGCCCGAAACAAGGGACTGACCAGGTCTGGCTCATGGCAGTAACGAAATATATGATTGACCAAGGCTGGCACGATCAAGCGTTTATTGATGAAAATGTCAACTACTTTGATGATTATAAAGAAACGCTGGAAAAATACACATTGGAATATGCGGAGCGCATCACCGGACTTTCTCAGGATACGATCATCCGCATTGCCGAAATGATTCGTGATGCAGACGGCACTTGTGTTCTTTGGGGCATGGGCGTTACTCAAAATACAGGCGGCTCTGATACATCAGCGGCGATTTCCAACCTGCTGCTTGCCACAGGAAACTACCGCCGTCCGGGCGCCGGAGCCTATCCGCTGCGGGGACATAACAACGTTCAAGGCGCTTGCGATATGGGAACTCTTCCAGGCTGGCTTCCGGGGTATCAGCATATTACCGATGATGCGGCACGCGCTAAATTCGAAAAAGCTTACGGTGTTGAAATTGACGGCAAGCCGGGTCTTGATAATATCGAAATGCTCCATGCGATTGAAGAAGGAAACATGAAAGCCATGTATCTCGTCGGTGAAGATATGGCGCTCGTTGATTCAAACGCCAACCATGTTCATGACATTTTATCCAGCCTTGATTTCTTTGTTGTGCAGGATATTTTCCTTTCAAGAACGGCGCAATACGCGGATGTCATCCTGCCTGCGGTTCCATCTCTTGAAAAAGACGGAACATTTACAAACACAGAGCGGCGTGTGCAAAGGTTGTATCAGGCGCTTCCGACACTCGGCGATGCAAAACCCGACTGGTGGATTATTCAGGAAGTCGCCAATCGTTTAGGCGCTGATTGGAATTACACGCATCCTAGCGACATTTTCTCAGAAATGGCGAGCCTTTCTCCGCTGTTCGGAAAAGCAAGCTACGACGTTCTTAGCGGCTGGAACAGCTTCCTATGGGGAAGCTTTACGGGAGAAAGCACTCCGCTTCTTTATGAAGACGGCTTTAACTTCCCGGACAAAAAAGCCCGTTTTGCGCTGAGCGATTGGGTGGAGCCTGCTGTATTCCCTGAAGAATATGACCTGCATATTAACAATGGACGGATGCTTGAACATTTCCACGAAGGAAACATGACAAACAAGTCAAAAGGCATTCAGTCTAAAGTTCCGGATGTATTTGTTGAAGTATCGCCGGAGCTCGCGGCTGAACGCGGAATTTGCGACGGGACAATGATCCGGCTCGTCTCTCCTTTTGGGGCGGTTAAATTGAACGCGCTTGTGACAGACCGAGTCCGCGCAAATGAGCTTTATCTGCCGATGAACTCTACAGATAAAGATTCTGCGATTAATTTCCTGACCGGGCCTGCGTATGATTCACGGACACATACACCTGCCTATAAGCAGACAAAAGTCCGCATGGAAGTGCTTGGTTCCTGTGATACTCCGCCGCTTCCGAAAACGAATCCGCGGAACAAAAAACGTCATCCGCAAAACGGTGTGGAAGCTCAGCGAAAATGGAACCGTCCGGGCTATGTGCACTTAACTGATTAAGGAAAGGAGGAAACATTATGGCAAGCCCAATTACTGAAATTCAAAAAGAAACGAAAACAGAGGAACAGCTGAAAGCTGAAAAACTGGAAGAACTGAAGACGCTTCTCGCAGAAAATGAAGAAGCCGTCGCGAAAACGATGTCCATCATGGCAGAGCTGAATGGCTTGGGCATTTTTGATGCCGCCGGCTATATGCTCCAGGCAAAAGAGGAGATTGCCAAAATCGCACTCGGACAGATTTCCCGGGAACCTGTCACCAATCTCCTGAATACGATGATGGCCGCGGGAGGCGCGCTGTCAAAAGCTGATCCCGAATTTATGGGCAGACTTTTAGAAAGCGCCATGGCCGGGACAGATCAGGCGCAAAGATTTTTAAAAGAGGACAGGAAAGTCAGTATGTTTGAACTGATGAAAGCCGTCGGTGATCCTGATATTAACCGGGCGCTCGGCTTCGGGCTGCAGTTTTTAAAAGGAATGGGAAAAGAATTACGCGAAACCCCGTCTGAATAAGAAACGAAAAAGCCATTGTCAAAAGACAATGGCTTTTTTTTATTCATCGGCCTCTTCCAGCCTCTTTTTATAAATAAGTGAACGGTCAACGCAGAAATAAGCGCCCGCTAAAAATACACAATCCGTTACAAACATCAGCATTTTCTGGCCCGCAGTCAGCCCTTGTCCGGGAAGAACCGCGCCGATATAAATGAAGGTGCTGACTGCAAGCAGAATAAATGCGTAATGCTTAAAATCTTCTATTAATGATTTCAGTCTTTTCTTCTCCATATAAGGTCACCTGCCAGTTTTATAGTCTACCAACATTATAATACAAGCTGACAGCCGACAGAGAATGTAAATCTATCCATTCTTTATAAAAGTGAATCAAGCGCCTGTTTCACATCCGCCGTTAAATCCTCAGTATCCTCAATACCGACCGAGATCCGCACGAGCCCGTCGGTAATGCCAAGCGCAAGCCGGCGGTCGCGCGGGATCGATGCGTGCGTCATTCTGGACGGCACGGAGATTAAGCTTTCAACCGCTCCTAAACTTTCCGCGATCGTAAACAGGTTCAATTTTTCTAAAAACGCGTCGACGCGTTCGCTGCTGCCGACATCAAAGGAAATCATTCCGCCGAAACCGGAGCTTTGTGCTTTTGTCAGCTCATGGCCCGGGTGTTTCGCTGATCCGGGATAGTAGAGCGTCTGAACGGCATCATGCGCTTCAAGCAGCCCGGCGATTTTTCCGGCGCTGTGATTGATGGCATCCATTCTGAGTCCCAGCGTTTTAATGCCTCTCATCAAAAGCCATGAATCCTGCGGTCCTAAAACGCCGCCCGTTGAGTTTTGCACATAATGAAGCTTTTCGCCCAGTTCTTTATCAGCCGTGACGACTAAGCCGCCGACGACATCGCTGTGGCCGCCGAGATATTTTGTCGCGCTGTGAAGCACGATGTCCGCGCCGAAGCTGAGCGGCTGCTGGAAATACGGCGTGTAAAACGTATTATCGACGATAAGCAATACACCCGCTTCTTTTGCGATGTCAGACATCAGTTTGAGGTCAGTCACTTTTAATAGCGGGTTTGTCGGTGTTTCGATATAAATGGCTTTCGTATTCGGGCGAATGGCCTTTTTGACTTTTTCTTCACTGCTCGTATCGACAAAGTCCGCTTCAATGCCGAAGCGGTTCAGCACGCCTGTCATCACCCGGTAAGTTCCGCCGTATACATCATCCGTCAAAATAACATGATCGCCGCTGTCAAACAGCATCATGACGGCAGTAATCGCAGCCATGCCTGAGCCGAACGCATATCCCGCCGCGCCGCCTTCAAGCTCCGCAATTAAGCTTTCAAGCGCCGTCCGCGTCGGATTGGCCGTTCTTGAATATTCATAACCCGTGTGCTCGCCCGCTTTCGGCTGTTGGTACGTGCTTACTTGATAAATCGGTACGGAAACCGCTCCTGTTTTTTCATCTCCCGTAATTCCTCCGTGCACCATCAGCGTTTTTTTCTTCATCTTACTGACCTCCTTGAAAAATGTTTTTGCTTATATATCGATCGCTACCGTCAGGGAAAATGGTAACGATATTTGATCCGGCGGGCGCTTTTTTCGCTTCTTCAAGCGCTGCATAAAGAGCCGCCCCTGAAGAGCTTCCGATTAAGAGGCCTTCTTTCTCGGCCGCTTCTCTGACTAGCGAAAACGCCGTATCGTCTTCCACCGTGTAAATGGCGTCAAAATGGTTCTCATCCATATAATCCGGGATAAACTCCATGCCGATGCCTTCCGTTTTATGGGCATGCGGCTCTCCGCCATTCAGGATCGAGCCTTCCGGTTCAACGATCACCGTTTTGACAGCAGGATTTTTCTCCTTTAAATAAGCTGCCGTACCGGCAAAGGTGCCGCCGGAACCCGCTCCTGCGACAAAAGCGTGGATATCCCCGCCGAGCGCGTTCCATATTTCAGGTCCGATCGTTTTGTAGTAAGTCAATGGATTTACTCGGTTTTTAAATTGCAGAACGGCATAAGAATTATTAATCTCTCTCTCCAGTTCAAGCGCTTTTCGGATGGCTCCCTGCATGCCTTCTTCTCTCGGCGTATGCACGATGTCCGCTCCGAGAGCTTTCATAATTTGCTGCTTTTCTCTGCTGAAATGCTCCGGGACGCAAAAAACGGCGCGAAGCTGATGCTTTCTGGCGCACAGAGCGAGTCCGATCCCGGTGTTTCCGGCAGTCGCCTCAATGATAACGCCGCCCGGTTTCACCTTTCCCGTGCGAAGCGCATCTTCAATGAGCATCCCGCCCAGCCTGTCTTTAATGCTTCCGCCCGGATTCATCATCTCAAGCTTAGCATAAACCGCTGTTCCCTCCGGTAGATCAAAATGCTTGAGACGGAGCAGCGGTGTATTTCCGATCAGTTCTGTAATATCTGTTATCACGTTCAATATATGTCCTCCTCCTGGAAAAGCGGAGGAGAACGAGAATCCCCCGCTTAGTGAATTCGTTTGATGACATTCAGGACAAGCTCAGTTGAATGAACGGCAGCCTGTTCTAAAAATTTATCAAATGAAACGTCAGATTCTTTTCCGGCAATATCAGATAAAGCTCTGATGACAACAAAAGGCGTTTTGAACTGGTGGCACACCTGTGCGACAGCCGCAGCTTCCATTTCAACCGCGTACAAATCCGCAAATTTGGCGCGTACGTCTTCAACCCGCTTCGGATCATTCATAAAAGAATCTCCCGTTGCGATTGTGCCTTTGGCGACTTGAATGCCGTTCAGTTCAGAAACCGCTTCCTCAGTAATACTGATAAGCTTTTCATCAGCTTTGTATGCTGCCGGAAGACCCGGCACCTGTCCGTATTCATAGTCAAACGCCGTCACATCCACGTCATGATGGCGGACATCTGTTGAGATGACGACGTCGCCTACATTCAATGTATGATGAAAACCGCCCGCTGAGCCTGTGTTAATCACATAATCAGGTTTGAAACGGTCAAGCAGAAGCGTCGTGCTGATCGCCGCGTTGACTTTCCCGATACCTGATTTCAGCAAGATGACTTCGACGCCTTCATAGCTGCCAGTTGTAAACTCACAGTGAGCGATCATCTCTTGTTTTGCGTCTTTCAGTTTGCTTCTTAAAATCGTAACTTCCTCTTCCATTGCTCCGATGACTGCCAGTTTCATTTATACACAATCCCTTCGATTTACCGTTTAATCGCCTCCATTATCCAGACAAAGTCATTTTGCTGCGTAAACCGCGCGGCAAATCCCTCTTCTGAAAAGATGTTTTTCATTGTCCCGAGTGTCGGATAATGTTCCGTCTTTAAATCATCCGCTAATTGATGATAGCCGTTTCGGATTGCTTTTTTAATGGCTTCATCATAAGCTTCATGATCTTTAAAGACGGTATCGGCAAACACTATTTTATCATGCTTCTGAAGGATTGCGCCATACTGCTTTACAGCCGTTCGCTTTTCTTCATCGGTTAAATGATGAAAGGCGTACGAGCTGACGATGGTATCTATTTGAAAAGGCGGAGCGGGAAACTCCAGAAAATCTCCGTCACTGAACACGGCTTTGTCAGAAAGCTTGTCAGCCGCCAGTTTTCTCATTGACGGAGACGGTTCTACACCAAACACCTTTTTGTTCGCAGCGGCTAATTTCGCCGTTAAATTCCCCGTTCCCGGTCCGAACTCTAAAACGTTTGAACCTGAAAGTGCGACAATGCTGTCAAGAATGTTGTCATATCCTTTAAAAACAGCGGCATATTGTTTGTCAGCCCCGTGCACTGTGGCATCATAAGTCGCTGCCCAATCTTCAAATAAAGGAATAAATTCACGGCCCATATTTTTCACTCTCCATAATTTATAATTCCTATGTGTATAGTATGGATTAATCGTGGAACAGTTCCTATCCTATCACAAAAAAGAATGGAAGGGTACTAAAATACTTTGGGATTATTGCGCAATTACGGCAGAAAGGCTTATACTTTCATTGACTCAGAAGAAAAATCAGGAGGATCTGTACTGATGAATTTTCAATTGGATTTAATCAAAGATAAAGTAGAATTTTTCGAAGCGGCATCTTTGCAGGAGCTTGAAAAGAAAATAAACGTTCAGATTGAAAACAACCAGGCGATTATGCTTCGCGTCCGTTCCGTATCCCATCAGGTGACGGCCGTTGACGGCAGAATCCTTTACAGCGCGTCGGTGCATTTTTCAGCTGACGTATGACAAAAAAAAGCAGCTGAATAATCAGCTGCTTTTTTGCGGTTATTTTAAGGTTTCTACTTTTGTCGGCTTCCAGCCTTTTTTGTCTTTCCAAGTGATGGTGACCTGATACTTTTTGCCGTTCGTTTTGTCTAAAACTTTACCCTTCGCATCTTGCGGGCTTCCATTGTTTCCGAGCCACAGCACTGTCATATGATCTTTTGACACGCCTGTTGCGTAAGAGATGGCGTCAAGCATTTCGGACCAGTCTTCAGAGCTTGAGTCATACGTCGCCGCATGTTCTCCCGTCTGCTTTGTGCCGACCGCTTTCCATTTTGGGTTAACAATTGTTTTCTCGACATCGCTTGATGAGCCGCCCTCTGTTATTTTTGCGCCTTTAAAAGGATCGCTTGAATCAGAGTCTTTTTTGCTGCTGTCATCACTTTTCGATGAATCATCGTCTTTTTTGCTGTCAGAGTCTGAAGATGAATCAGATGTGTCCTTATCCTGTTTATCTTTTTTGTCATCGTCTGATGCCGTATCTTTTTTGCTGTCTTTTATGTCTTCATCCGATGTCTGCTTCGTCTTGCCTGATGCAGGTGTTTCCTGCTTCTGGCTCGTGTCCGCTTTTTCGCTCACGTCGCTCGACGGACTGTTGATGAAGAGGCTGACGGCAACGACGACAATAAGAATAGATACGATAGCAATTAAAATGTTAAGCACCATATTTGCTTTTCTGCGCTTATCACGGTTTTCAAAACGAGATTGTTTATTGCTCAATCATTCTGCACTCCTTTATCCCTCTTGCTCAGCATATATTTTAACATGGGCTGAGCGGTTGTTCTATGTCTGATTTATTTCATTTTCATGTACCTTTTTAACAATATCATAAAACACTGTATTTGTCAGAGCCTTATCCCCCGGCGTGTCCATGTGCAGCACCACGAGAGCATATTTCGGCTTGTCCGCGGGAAAGTATCCCGCAAACCATTTGTGGTAAAGCGTCTGTTTTTCTTTTGTGAACATTCCTGTCTGGGCCGTTCCCGATTTGCCTGCTATCTCATACGGCAGATCCTGAAACCTTCGGCCGGTTCCTTTCGGTGAGGTGACGACTTCTCTGAGAATTTTTTGAAGCTGCTGCGCCGTATATTTGTCGATGTTTTCCCCTTTTAACGGCTGATCTTTGAATGACGCCATCGTCGTTTTGTTTTTGTATTCAATTTTGTCCGCGATTTTGACTTGTTTTTTTTCACCGCCGCGCGCGATCGCCGCCATCATATTGGCGACTTCAAGAGGCGTGACTTTCACGTTTTTTTGCCCGATCGCCGTCTGTGCGACGGCTTTTTTTACGGTTTTGTCTTTGTCATCTCCCCAAATGACCCCGCTTTTTTCATTATACAGCTGCCTGAATCCGTCTTCCCGGTACAGCTTGCCTTCCCAGCCCGCCCGCTGGGTGAGACCAAGTTTTCCCGCCATGTTTTCAATAACGGAATCATCTTTTTTGATCAATTTTTCCGCAAGGCTTGTAAACGTATAATTGCAGCTTTGGGCAAAGCTTTCTCCAAAACTGAGCGTGCCTTTGTCATCCCCCGGCTCTCCGTACAGGTTGAGATTGCAGTTAAAGGATGTGCCCGGCTTCACTTCGTTTTGTTCTATTGCGGCTGCGGCGATCACCGTTTTAAATACTGATCCCGGATAAATCGGCGTCAGCATGTAATTTTGCAGTGTCTGCTGCTTTGACATGTCGGCGTCAGGCTTTGATACCATTCCGAGCACACTGCTTTTTTCAATGTCTAAAAGGACGGCTCCCCCCTTTTTTAACCCGCGGTCTTTCAATACATCTTCCATTGCTTTTTGAATATTGCGGTCGATGGAGGTTTTGACTTGCAGCGGATAAAACGCGTTTGCTTCAGCCGTATATTTGACGTCCATTCCGAATAAAGGGTTTCCCCTTCCGTCGACATGATACAAAAGTTTTGTGTCCTGATCCGCCAGTAAAAACTCATCAAACGTCCGCTCCATCCCGCTTGTCCCGATCTTTGCCGTGATCGGCAGTTCCTTCCTGCCGGGGTATTTCTTTTTCAAAAGCTCAGGGTCCTGGTTTGTCGCGCCCAACAGATGAGCGGCTATGTTTGTTTCCTTGCTGTCTTTCATATATACGCCGTAAATGCCGGGATATTTCAAAGAATTGATATTTGACACGGATTGTTTCGTCAAATGTTTTATTTTTCTGCTGTTCAGGACCACCGGTTTTTTCGCTTCCGTGAGCAGCTGCCTGAGCTCCCCCTGTTTCATTCCGAGAATGTCTGATACCCGGTCAACCGGCCAATCCTGCGTCACGAGAAAGGGAAACAGTATGACGGCAGGCTGCTTTTTTCCGGTCAGTTCTTTGCCGTTCCGATCAAGAAAAGAGCCGCGTCCATCTGAAATAAGGACTTCTTCCGTCCGCTGCTTGACGCTTTCCTGAATCAGATTAATATTGGATTTTGAAAAAGATTCTGTAAAAAACAGCTGAATTTCAGCCAGCCTCGCAAGCAGAAAGAAAAACACAAGCAGAAAACAAATCACGGCCGTTTTCAGCCTTTTTGATACGATCATAAAAAACACCTCATCCACATTTTGGACGAGGTGTTTCATTGTTAAACGGATCTTATGAAATTTTCACAATTTTCACGAGCATTTCTCCGCCCGGCGTCTGAACTGTCACTTCTTCGTCCACTTTTCTGCCGAGCAGGCTTTTGGCGATTGGCGAGTCGTTTGATATTTTCCCTTCAAACGGATCAGCTTCAGCGCTTCCGACAATCGTGTAAGATTCTTCTTCACCGTCCGGCAATTCGATGAATGATACGGTTTTTCCTAAACCGACTACATTTGAACCGCCGTCGTCCTCGATGATTTTCGCATTGCGGATCATGTTTTCAAGCGTCGTGATGCGCCCTTCCACAAATGCCTGTTCTTCTTTTGCAGAATCATACTCAGAGTTCTCTGACAGATCTCCGAAGCTTCTTGCGATTTTAATTCGTTCTACTACTTCTTTACGTTTAACCGTTTTCAATTGCTCTAATTCTTGTTCTAGTTTTTGTTTTCCTTCGTGAGTCATCGGAAAAACTTTTTCTTGTGCCATGTTCCTTCACTCCTTGGTGGTTGTCCCTCAACAATAACGTGTGATTATGTATGAGAGCATAAACGAAAAAATCAAGAATGAGAACACAGGGCAGTCCTCGTTCTTCTCTCCCATATAGGTACTGTTTATCTTAAACTGAATGTGTGTTTTCTGCAAATGTTTCGGTTTATAAACAGGGAAAGAAGGGAACTGTCTCATTCCCTTCCAGCCTATACATAATATGGTCTGAGTTATTTATGTCTATGCTATGGTATTACAAAATTGCATTTTGTTCAAGGATCGTTTGAATCTTCGTGACCATCAGATCAATTGCGACGTGGTTTTGTCCGCCTTCCGGAATAATGATGTCCGCGTAGCGTTTCGTCGGTTCAACAAACTGATTGTGCATCGGTCTGACGACGGACACATACTGCTCAATGACAGAATCGATTGAACGGCCTCTTTCGTTAATATCTCTCATAATCCGTCTGATGATACGGAGATCCGCGTCCGTGTCGACATAAAGTTTCATATCCATGAGGTCGCGAAGTCTTTTATCTTCGAGAACGAGAATGCCTTCCAGAATAATGACATCCTTCGGCTCAACCGGAATGGTTTCCTCAGAACGCGTATGCAGTTTATAATCATAAATCGGCTTTTCTATCGGCCGGTAATTCAAAAGCTCCTGAATATGCTCGATTAAATAGTCATTATCAAATGCGAGCGGGTGATCATAGTTTGTGTTCAGCCTTTCTTCAAACGGAAGATGGCTTTGGTCTTTATAATAAAGGTCTTGCTGGATCATTAAAATCGAGTGTCCTTTAAACTGTTCATAGATGGAACGGGTGACGCTTGTTTTTCCTGATCCGGAACCTCCTGCGATGCCTATAACTACAGGACTCTTACCCATTGGTGATTACTTCCCCTTTCTCATCATGTTGCTCGGATAAATCTTTTTGTCTACTTTAAATGTAACGATTTGCAGGGGATGGCGGGCAGCATCAAGCTCGTTTCCGTCTTCGTCCCAAATAGTGCCGATTGTGAATGTGAAATTGTCGATTTCAGGACCGAAAAATTCCACTTCGTCACCTTGTTTAAAGAAATTGCGCTGCTGGAGCGTCACCATTTGAGTTTCCTCGTTATACGCGAGCACGAGACCGGCAAAATCAAATGTTGTTTTCTTTCCGTGTTCGCCGAACATCTGCTCTTCATACCCGGGCGTGCCTTCAAAGAAAGCAGGCGCGGTATCCCGGTTTGCACATTTGTCCAGCTCATCCAGCCATTCTTTTTGAATGACAAAGTTTTCAGGATCAGCGCAGTATGCGTCGATGACTTTGCGATACACGCTGACAACCGTCGCAACGTAATGAATCGATTTCATCCGGCCTTCAATTTTCAGGCTGTCGATGCCCATCTCGATCATTTGCGGAATGGATTCAATTAATTTTAAATCTTTCGGGCTCATCGCAAACGGAGCGTCTTCTTCGTCATAGAGCGCGACCGCGTTTGCACCGTCTGTCTGATACAGGTCATAATCCCAGCGGCAGGACTGACAGCAGCCGCCGCGGTTGGAATCCCGGGCCGTCATGTGATTGCTCAGCACGCATCGGCCTGAATAAGCGATACACATGGCGCCGTGGATAAAGGTTTCAATTTCAATATCCACCTTTTCCTTCATTTCTTTAATTTCCAGTCCGCTCGTTTCACGGGCAAGCACCACGCGGTCAAGCCCTTCTTCTTTCCAGAACTGCACCGCTTTCCAGTTGGAAAGGGACTGCTGTGTACTGAGGTGAATTTCTACGTCCGGGGCCACTCTCCGGCATGTTTCAATAATCAGCGGATCAGCGACGATAATTCCGGCAACTTTTGCGTCTCCCAACGCTTTTAAGTATTCTTCCAGACCGTCCATATTTTCATTATGGGCAAAAATGTTTGTTGTCACATATATTTTTGCCCCGTATTTTTCAGCAAATTCTACGCCCTCTGCGATTTCTTCTATTGAGAAGTTATCCGCATTTGAGCGGAGTCCGTATTCCTGTCCTCCGATAAAAACCGCGTCCGCTCCGTAATGAACGGCAATTTTTAATTTTTCAAGGTTTCCTGCCGGAGCAAGGAGTTCAGGTTTTTTCGTAATGACGCGTTTTCCGTTTACGACTTTGGAAATGGTTTGATTTACGGCTGTCATCCGTTGCACCCTCCTTTTTAATAGACCGTTTCTTTAAAGAAGAATCCTGTGTCGATGCTTCTGTTCACAGGCTGAATGCTTTCAATCCGCTCTATCCAGCTCTCTTTTTTCTCTTCGTATGTCTCCCGGCTTTCGAAGCACAGATCGATTGCTTCTCTGTACATGCGGGTCACTTCAGTTAAGTATTCAGGAGACTTCAAAACTCCGTCGATTTTGAAAGAATCGATGCCGGCGTCCATCAGGTCCTCTAATTCATCAATCATGCACACATCGTTCGGGCTCATGATGTGCGTGCCGTTTTCATCTTCAAAAATCGGGTATTTATTGCCCCGTTCTTTGTCATGCAGAAACATCCCCGCTTCTTTTTTCTTCTGTTCGATGTCCATGACTTTACCCTGGTATTCAAAGTAATGGCCCACTAAAGAACGCTTCGATTGGAACATGCACGTCATGCCGTGGATTTGAATTTCAATTTCCACTTCGGCGTTTTCTTTTATGTCAATGATGCTGTCCATATTTAATTCCTTAGCCAGCACTGCCCGCCGTGCGCCTTTGCGTCCCCAGTAATTGCAGGAGTAGTAGTTGGTTCCCGTTGTTTCCGTGCTCCAGTGCAGTTTAAGCTCGGGAGCCGCTTCACGCGCCGCCATTAAAACGGCCGGATCACCGAAAACAGCCGCATCAACGCCGGCCTCCTGCAAAAAGGCAAGATAGCCGTTCAGCTCGTCCACTTTTTCGTTGTGAAAAATAGCATTGACGGCGGCGTACACTTTCGCGCCTTCCTGATGAGCTGTCTTTACGGCTTCTTTTATATCTTCTCTTGAAAATTCACCGGCCAGTCTCAGGCCGTATCTCTGTTCTCCGACTAACAGGGCCGTTGCGCCCGCTTGAATGAGCGGAAGAATATCCTGTACAGAAGTCGGAGTCACCAAAAGTTCAGGTTTTTTCATGATCATTCACCTCTTCTTTTTACTGATGGCGATGCCGTCTCCGACCGGCAGTATGACCGTTTGATAGTCAGGCCGGTTCATCAGCCATTGGTTATATTGATCAATTTTTTCAACAAGCTTCCGTCTTCTTTTCGGCTCAATGTCCGAGTGATTTTGCGCCACCAGCCCTTTAAACAGAACATTGTCCGTAAAAATGACTCCATCCGGCGCAAGCATCGGTTCATAGAGCTCAAAAAAGTTCGTGTACTGGCCTTTGGCCGCGTCGATAAAAATGGCATCATAAGGAGCCGTGACACGGACAGACTCAGAAAGTTCCAGCGCATCCCCGTGCATTACGTGAATCCGGTTTTCCATTTCAAAGTCTTTTATATTGTTCACAGCTTCTTCATAGCGTTTGTCGTCCCGTTCAATCGTGTAAATATTCGCACCCGGAAGCTCAAGCGCCATCCGTATGGCGGAATATCCGATTGCCGCGCCGATTTCCAAAATGTTTTTCGCCTGTTGAATCGACAGCATTTGAAGCAGCACTTCAATGCCCGCTTCTTCCATAATCGGAACATGGTGCTCTTTTGCATAGGCTTCAAGCTTTTTCACTTTATCAGGCCGAGGCTTCAGCATCGCGTTTATATACTCGTTTATTTGTTCATACCGATCATTCACGGCAAACAGCCTCCGTTCTAAAAAGGAGTGCCCCTGACGAATCCGCGGGGACACTCTCTTAAGACACTTCTTTATCCATAAGTAAACAACCCGATATATTTTATCATAAAACCTTTCAGAATGGAATAAAAGGAGAGCTTTTGCCCTCCTTTTATTCGCTGTCTTTTTTGGAAATATACTTTTCCTTCGCTTTATTATGGTCTTTTAATGTTTTGGTGAAAACAACCTCGCCGTTTGATTTTGCAAGGAAATAGAGATAATCCGTTTTGTCAGGGCGGAGAGCCGCTTCCCATGATGAATCACCGGCATTTGCAATCGGTCCCGGCGGCAGCCCCTTATGTTTATACGTATTAAACGGAGAATCAATTTTCAGGTCTTTGTAGTAGACCCGGCTTTTATGCTTACCGGCCGCATATAATACCGTCGGGTCAGTCTGCAGCGGCATTTTTTCTTCGAGCCTGTTGTAAAAAACGCTGGCGATTTTGTGACGGTCAGCTTTGGCGGTGGCTTCTTCTTCAATTAGCGATGCCATTGTCAGCGCGTTATGAACGGAAAGTTTCTTTTTTTCCAGTTCAGATTTATACGTTTCGATACGGGCGTTTGTTTCCTGAACCATTGCCGTCAAAATCGTGTCAAGCGATGCATCCGGATCATTAAACGGATATGTGGCCGGATACAGATAGCCTTCTAGCGGATGCTTGAGCTTCTTGTTTGAAAGCGCGTCCGTTATCGTATCAGGAAACTGTTTCTTCAGTTTGCCGATGAATGTTTTGTCATCCAGTTTCGCCATGATCTCTTCTTTAGAATATGATGTTTCTTTTGCGATCGCCTCTGCAATCTGCGTAAGCTGTTTTCCTTCAGGAACGGAGATCTGAAAAGCATATCCCGTTGATCCCGCGGTCAGTTTTTTGATAATCGCATCCGCATCCATTCCTTTATTCAGGTGGTAAAATCCCGCCTGAAACCCGGAAGCGCCTTTATACTTCACATACAGCTGAAATGCTTTTTTGCTTTTGATGACATGCTGATCCTCAAGAATTTCAGCGATTGCCGAAACGGAAGAACCGCTCGGAATATTAATATTGACTGCCGTTTTGCTGCCTTTGTCAACCGGAGACAGCAGAGATTTTCCATAGAAAAAAGCACCGCAAATGATGATAAGCAGAGCGATCACGGAGGACAGTATTATCGTCGTTTTTTTGTTTTTACGCGGAAATGAATGTTTAGTCTGATTGATATTCATACAAGTATTTTCCTCCCAACAGCTCTTATACTACATGATTCATGTGCATTCGGCAATTTATTACAAAAAAAAGCCGAAGCGCATATGCGCTCCGGCTTTTTCCGTTCATTTTATTCTTCGTCTTCTTCCGCTAAAAACGTGTTCAGCGTTTCTTCGATCATTTCCCACTCTTCATCGGTTTCAATCGGCATCAATTCGCCGTCTTCACCGTTTTCGTTCGGTTCGAAGCTTGAAGCGTGAATTTCGATTTCATCATCGTCTTGAGCATCAATCGGATAATAAAGTACGTAAGATTTGTTGAATGTGTCGTTTTCAAATGTGAACAGCACTTCGCAAAGCTGTTCGTTGCCTTGATCATCGACAATTGTAATGTGTTTTTCGCCGTGTTCCATTTTTTTCACCTCTTAGTTTAAACTGTCCAGATATCCTTGAAGGATCATGACAGCCGCCATTTTATCAATGACTTTTTTTCGTTTTTGCCTGCTGACGTCAGCCGCGATCAGCATTTTTTCAGCCGCCATCGTCGTCAGACGCTCGTCCCACAGCACAACAGGGACATTGTACGCTGTTTCAAGCAGTTTCGCAAATGTTTGGCTGGCTTCGCCTCTCGGACCGATCGTCCCGTTCATGTTTTTCGGAAAACCGAGCACGATCTTCTCTACATTATAGTCTTTCATCAGCTCGGATAAACGGTCCAGACCGTAATCTCCTTCAGCCTCGTTTATTTTTATCGTCTCAATGCCTTGAGCGGTCCAGCCCATTTCATCGCTTAAAGCTACGCCGAGTGTTTTCGTTCCAAGATCAAGTCCCAATATTCTCATGAATGTATTTACGCCTCTTTATGCTGTTCTAGATAGGATTTTACCAATTCCTCGATTAATTCGTCACGTTCCAGTTTGCGAATTAAGTTCCGGGCGTCGCGATGCCTAGGAATGTATGCAGGATCTCCAGACAGCAAGTATCCGACAATCTGGTTGATAGGATTGTACCCCTTTTCCTGAAGCGCATCATATACCGTAATCAGCACTTCTTCGACGTTTGTTTCAGCAGAATCATCGGAGAAATTAAATTTCATCGTTTTATCAAACGAGCTCACCGTTTTGCACCTCTTTCCCAAATTCGCAGGCAAAGTTCAGCCTGAGGTCCTCATCTTATCATCATTCTACACTAGTTGAAAGGATTATAAAACGGATTTTATCCAATCTTCCGCAGATGCGAGCGCCTCTTCCAATTTTTCAGGCTGCTTTCCGCCGGCCTGCGCCATGTCCGGACGGCCTCCGCCTCCGCCTCCGCAGACTTCAGCCGCTTGTTTGACCATTTTGCCGGCATGAAGACCTTTTTCAATCAGGTCTTTCGTCACGCCTGCTGAAAGGTTGACTTTCTCATTTTGCGCGGCGCCGAGAATGATGACCGCAGAACCGAGCTTCGCTTTCAGATCATCCACCATAGTGCGAAGGTGGTTCATGTCTTTCGCATTTACTTTTTCAGCCAGCACTTTTACGCCGCCGATGTCTTTTACTTTAGACAGAATGGCTCCGGCTTCCACATTGCCGAGTTTGCTGAGCAATGATTCATTTTCTCTTTGCGCTTCCTTCAGCTCCGCTTGAAGAGACTGAATTCGCTTCGGTACGTCTTTTACGTTTGATTTCAGCTCGTCCGCAGCGTGCTGCAGAAGGCTGAGCTGGCTGTTCATTTCCTGATAAGCGCCTTTTCCTGTTACGGCTTCAATTCTTCGCGTCCCTGCGCCGATCCCTGATTCGGATACGATTTTAAACAGGCCGATTTCAGCCGTATTCGTGACATGGCATCCGCCGCAAAGCTCAAGGCTGTAATCTCCGACTTGTACGACGCGGACGATATCGCCGTATTTCTCGCCGAACAGGGCCATCGCGCCCATTTCTTTCGCTTCATTGATCGGTTTCAAATCAATCGCTACCGGAATGCTCTCCCAGATTTTTTCGTTGACGATTCCTTCAATGCGTTCAAGTTCTTCTTTCGTCACTTGACCGAAATGAGAGAAGTCAAAACGCAGACGGTTTTCGGTAACGAGTGAACCCGCTTGGTTGACATGTGTGCCGAGAACGTCTTTCAGCGCCTGGTGCAGAAGGTGGGTAGCCGTATGGTTTTTCACCACGCCGCTTCTCATTTGATCTTCAACTTCAGCCGTCACGCTTGCGCCTTTTTGAATCGTGCCGCTAGCCACCGTGCCTTCGTGTACATGCTGACCGTTCGGAGCTTTTTTCACGTCTTTAATGGTTACGACAGCCTGCTCGCTTCTCAGCACTCCTCTGTCACCGATCTGTCCGCCGCTTTCAGCATAGAAAGGCGTTTTGTCAAGAAGAATTTGGACGGTATCCCCTTCATGCGCCTCACTGATTAATTGCCCGTCATGAAGAAGCTCGATCACCTTCGCTTCAGCTTTTACGGCACTGTAGCCGACAAATGTGCTTTCTGCGGTAATGTCGCGCAATGCGCCGCCCTGAACCTGCATGCTTCCTACATCTTGGCGCGCATTTCTCGCCCGTTCACGCTGTTTTTCCATTTCGGCTTCAAAGCCTTTATGGTCAACCGTCATTTGCTCATCTTCCGCGTATTCCTCCGTCAATTCAACCGGGAATCCGTACGTATCGTACAGTTTGAATACGTCTTTTCCGGAGATGATGCCGCTGCCTTTTTCCTTCTCTTTCTTTATCACGTCGGATAAAATGGCCAGACCTTCGTTTAATGTTTCGTGGAAGCGCTCTTCCTCCGTTTTGATGACTTTGGCGATAAACTCTTGCTTTTCTTTCACCTCCGGATAGAAAGCGTCCATAATTCCTGCAACAGTCGGTACCAGTTCGTACATAAACGGACGGCTGATACCGATGGTTTTCGCGTATCGCACTGCCCGGCGCAAGAGGCGTCTCAGTACATACCCGCGCCCTTCGTTCGAAGGCAGCGCCCCGTCGCTTACCGCAAATGCGACCGTTCTGATATGATCGGCGATCACTTTAAAGGCCGTATCCTTCACTGCATCCTTTCCGTAAGCATCTCCGGAAATGCGCTCTGTTGCTTCAATAATCGGCATAAACAAATCAGTGTCAAAGTTTGTCGGGACATCCTGAATCACGGAGACCATCCGTTCAAGCCCCATGCCCGTATCAATGTTTTTCTTCGGAAGCGGTGTGTACGTGCCGTCCGGGTTGTGGTTGAACTCTGAGAATACCAGGTTCCATACTTCAAGATAACGATCATTTTCGCCGCCCGGATACAATTCAGAATCTGACGGGTCATTGCCGTATTTCTCGCCGCGGTCATAGAAAATTTCCGTATTCGGTCCGCTCGGGCCTTCGCCGATATCCCAGAAGTTCCCTTCCAGACGGATGATTCTTTCTTCCGGAACGCCGATTTTTTCCGCCCATAGCGTATAAGCTTCTTCATCCTCAGGGTGAACCGTTACAGACAGCAGCTCCGGATCAAAGCCGATCCACTTTTCGCTCGTTAAAAACTCCCATGCCCACGTGATCGCTTCTTCTTTAAAATAATCACCGATGGAAAAGTTTCCGAGCATCTCAAAGAACGTGTGGTGGCGCGCCGTTTTCCCCACATTTTCAATATCATTTGTTCGGATTGATTTTTGCGCGTTTACAATTCTCGGATTCTCCGGCACAACGCGGCCGTCAAAGTATTTTTTCAGCGTCGCAACGCCGCTGTTGATCCATAATAAAGACGGATCTTCATGCGGAACCAATGAGGCGCTCGGTTCAACGGCATGGCCTTTTTCTTTAAAGAAATCTAAAAACATTTGACGCACTTCAGCAGAAGTTAAGTGTTTCATCTATATTCCTCCTTATCACTACCCGAAATTCTCTTTTGCGACAGCAAAAAAGCTCTCTCCCTATGCAAACCATGCGTTCACACAGGGACGAGAGCTGTCTCGCGGTACCACCCTGATTACAGGCCGAAAAAGGCCTGTCACCTTTCATCCCGTAACGCAGGACTGCGGCAGCCTTTAACTGCACTCAGGATTAGCTTCGGCCGATCTTCTGCTGAAGCTCCTTTCAGCGTATCGGAGCTTCTCTCTTAAACAGGGCTTCGGCGTACTCATATCCGTCACTCGAGATTCGTATGTATTCTACTCGAAATTATAGACAAGCAGAACCCGAATGTCAATGTTCCGTCCTGATCCGCAAAAAGTGTATGGCCGTCACTTTTAAAATGGCTGCCGCCGGAACAGCGAGAATCATGCCGGGTATGCCCGCGAGCTCTCCTCCGGCAAGGAGCGCCAGCATGATCACGACGGGGTGCATTCTGAGACTGCGCCCGACAATAAGCGGGCTCAAAATGTTTCCTTCTATAAATTGCAGAATAAAAATCGTGACGATTACGATGATCACAGCTTTAGCAGAAATCGCCAGCGAAAGGAGCAGCGCCGGCACAGCGCCGATAAACGGACCGAAATACGGGATGACATTCGTAACCCCGATGGCAAGGCCCAAAATCAGCGGGTAAGGAAGCCCGAACAGCCAAAATGAAACGCCGGCTATTAGCCCGAGCAAAAAACAAACGAGAAGCTGACCGCGGATGTAATCACCGAGAGAGTCGTCCACATCCCGCAGAAATTCACTCCCCCTTTTTCTCCAGGACTTCGGCGTCAAATACCAGACTGTCTTTTTCATGCCGTCTATATCCTTCACCATATAGAACACGAGAAAAGGAATCGTCGCCGCGATCAGGATATAATCAAGCACGAAACGGATGCTTCTGATCGTGCTTTCAATCGTGCCGGCAAGAAACGTTTCTGTCTGCTGAATCATTTTGTCCATTCGATGGTGCATGCCGTCAGGCCAATGATCCGTGTGATTATGCAGATGCTTCAGCATGCTGTTGTAGTTTTTGGCAAGACCGGGAATGCTCTCAGACAGATCCTGCAGCTGTTCAATTAAAACAGGAACCCCTTTATAAACCCCCCAGCCGATTCCGCCGAAAAACAGGCAATAAATCAGAAGCAGGCTTAAAGTTCTAGGCATCCCTTTTCTATGAAGCCATTCAGTAATCGGAAGTAAAAGATAAGCAATAAATACTGCAATGAATATAGGAATAAAGAGAGATTTTATAACAAGCCAAATGGGAGACCATAACATATCGAGCATGCAAAAGACATACACTGTTAACAAAACGAGCAGACATACAGCCGTCCACATTAAGAGCTGCAGCGGTTTTTGAAGCATGACGTTTCACCTCTTGCTTTATCTTTTGACAGAAAGCCGGAATTATTCCCGTTTCATAAACTCCGCCTTATGACGCAGACCTCTTGACGGAAACAATTATCAGAAATTACGAAATAATCTAAATAATATTCATAAAAATCTGTATAACTATCGTAATGTGTTAAAGGGTTTTAAAACTGTCCAGTCAAAATGACTCATGTTTTTTAAGGAGGATGGCCATGATTTCATTTCAGGATGTAAATAAGCACTACGGACATTTCCACGTGCTGAAAAACATTAATCTGCACATTAAAAAAGGGGAAGTCGTCGTTATCATCGGACCTTCAGGATCGGGAAAAAGCACGCTTCTCCGCTGCATTAATCAGCTGGAAACAGTTGATGGAGGCGCCTTAACGGTAAACGGCGTCTCCATCCATGACAAGAAAACGGATATAAATAAGGTCCGCCGCAATATCGGCATGGTGTTCCAGCATTTTCATCTGTACCCGCACAAAACCGTTCTGCAAAACATCATGCTCGCACCGATCAAAGTACTTAAGCAATCAAAAGAAGAAGCAAAAGAAACGGCCTTATACTATTTGAAAAAAGTCGGTATACCGGAAAAAGCGGACGCTTATCCTTCACAGCTTTCCGGCGGCCAGCAGCAGCGTGTCGCCATCGCCAGGGGGCTTGCGATGAAGCCCGAAATTATGCTGTTTGATGAACCCACATCTGCGCTTGATCCGGAAATGATCGGGGAAGTGCTGGATGTCATGAAAACACTCGCAAAGGAAGGCATGACCATGGCAGTCGTCACACATGAAATGGGATTCGCAAAAGAAGTGGCGGACCGCATCGTGTTTATCGACGGCGGAGCCATCTTAGAAGAAGCTGCACCGGCTGAATTTTACGAAAGCCCACGTGAAGAGAGGGCGCGTTTATTCTTAAGCCGTATTTTAAATCACTGAAAAGAAACGGAGGAGTGCTTATGTCACGTGTAACAAAATGGTTGTCATTCGGGTTGATATCACTGCTGGCCGTCTTTATGCTGGCCGCCTGCGGAGGGAAAGAAACGTCCGGAGATTCAAAAGGAACGGGAAAAGACACGTTAGCCTCTATTAAAGACAGAGACAAAATCATCTTCGGCGTCAAAACCGACACGAGGTTATTCGGGCTGAAAAACCCAAGCTCCGGTGATATTGAAGGCTTCGATATTGATATCTCAAAACAGCTCGCAAAAGATATTCTGGGGGATGAGAAGAAAGCGGAATTTAAAGAAGTGACGTCAAAAACGAGAATTCCGATGCTGCAAAACGGCGATATCGATGCCATCACCGCCACGATGACAATAACGGATGAGCGGAAAAAAGAAGTTGATTTCTCAGATGTTTATTTTGAAGCCGGGCAATCCCTGCTCGTCAAAAAAGGAAGCAGCATCAAAAGCACCGAAGACCTGGGAAAAGGCTCAAAAGTATTGGCGGTAAAAGGCTCTACTTCCTCACAAAACATCAGAGAAAAAGCGCCTGAGGCCTCAGTGCTGGAATTTGAAAATTACGCCGAAGCGTTCACTGCGCTTAAAGCGGGACAGGGAGATGCGCTCACAACCGATAATGCGATTTTATACGGCATGGCAGATGAAAATAAACAATATCAGCTGACAGGCGAAACCTTCACCGATGAACCTTACGGAATCGCCGTCAAAAAAGGCCAATCCGAACTCATCAAGGAAATCAACGCCTCTTTGAAAAAAATGAAAGCCGACGGCAGGTACGAAAAAATCTATAAAAAATGGATTAAAGAAGAACCGGCAAAATAGAAAGGACCGCGGGATGAGCAGGCATGCTCATCCCCGTTTTATAAGGAGTGACATAGATGAACTTTTCAATTTTAACGGAAAACTTCGATATGTATATGGACGGTTTCCTGCACACATTGCTTGCGAGCTTCATCGCGCTGGCAGGCAGCTTTGCGCTGGGCGTTCTGATCGCAGTCATGAGAATCACGGCTTTCAAACCCCTTCAATGGATCGGCACTGCGTATGTGGAATTTATCCGGAACATCCCGCTTCTCCTCATCACATTCGTTTTTTATTTCGGACTTCCGAACGTCGGGCTGAGACTGGACGGCTTTCAGGCGGGAACGATTGCGCTGACGATTTACACATCCGCCTTTATCGCAGAAGCCATCAGAGCCGGAATTCAGACTGTCTCCAAAGGGCAGATGGAAGCGGCCAGATCGTCAGGCTTCACCTACAGTCAGGCGATGAGATATATCATTCTTCCTCAGGCCGTAAAAATCGTGATTCCCCCGCTCGGAAACCAATTTCTCAACCTTGTCAAAAACTCATCAATACTCGGAGTGGTGGCGGGACTCGATTTGATGTATCAGGCGGATCTCGTTTCCTCAAGCACTCTTGTCGTGTTTGATGTCTATATTTTCGTCGCGCTTTTTTATTTGATAGTAACGATCCCGCTCAGCATCGGGGTTCACTATTTGGAAAGACGTCTCGGAAAGAGTTATTAGAGAAGGAGAGTGAAAAACATGGATTTTAGCGGCGCCTATACACCTGACCATCTGCTGTTTTTATGGGACGGCTTTTTGGTCACACTTTATGTTGCACTGATCTCCATTGTCCTGAGTTTTATTTTCGGGCTTGCCGCCGGCACTTTGCGCTATGCGAAAATTCCTATCGTCTCGGGCATTATAGCGGCCATTGTGGAAACCATCCGCAACCTGCCGCTGTTATTAATCATTTTCTTTACGTTTTTTGCCCTTCCGGAAATCGGGATCAAGCTGGAAATTACCGCGGCCGCCATCACGGCGCTGACGATTTTTGAATCGGCCATGCTGTCAGAAATCATCAGAAGCGGTTTGCAATCCGTTGACAAAGGACAGATTGAAGCGGCGCGTTCTTCAGGACTGACGTACACGCAGACTCTTTTTCTCGTCGTCATGCCGCAGGCGCTCAGGCGTATGGTTCCTCCGATTGTGAGCCAGTTTATCTCCTTATTAAAGGATACGTCACTTGCGGTCGTCATCGCTCTGCCCGAACTGATTCATAACGCGCAGATCTTAAACGGACAAAGCGCTGACGGAGGATATTTTTTCCCGATCTTTCTGCTGGCGGCCCTGATGTATTTCGCGGTCAATTACAGCCTGTCTCTCGCAGCCAGCCGGCTGGAAGCGAGACAAACGTAAAAAGGATACTTCCGGAGAAGTATCCTTTTTTCTGCTTAAAACATTTTCATGACTCGTCTTCTCATCCGTTTCATACCTTTTTTATTCAGCATATCGGATTGAGAAGCCATACGATACATAACGGCTCCAGCTCCTAAAGCCAACAGAGAGGTCATTGTTCTGCCCATCGCGCGTATCTCCTTTCAACTTTAAAAATTGATACTGCGTTCGTCTTCAGAAAACAAATCATCAAGACTGCTTAATGTGCCGTCTTCCTCTACTTGATGTGTCGCAATTTTGCCTTTGGCCACCGTCAGCTCAATGAAGCAGCCCCAGCAATAGTATTGGTTTACGCCGATTTTGCCGATATCTTTACTTTTGCAGTTCGGACATACAAGCACAGACTACACCTCTTATCCGTTCAGGACGATGCCTTCTTTCCCCGCTTCAATAAGCGTATCGGCGGCGCGGCGCACTTGGCGTCTGCCTGCCAGATCTGAAAAGAAGCCGTCCGAGAGTTCATATGCTACGATTATGCCCCTGTCCAAACAAAAGTATACATCTTCCAGCAAACCGAACATTTCACCATCAGGCGATTTCACCGGCTGCATCTTAATCTGTTCAAAGGTGAAACAGCTCTTCGGCAAAGGCTGCAAATGAGCATGACCGGCAGCTACGGCTTCTTGATCCATCTCTTTTATATCACTTGCCTCTAAAAAAAGATGGCGGTTGTGAAACAGGCGTTTCTGCTCCAGCACGAAACCGAGAAACCGGCCGTCCAGAGAGAAACATACATCCGATATCATCCCGAGACTGCGCCCGGTGTTTTCGTCATATACTGTTCGTCCTTCAGCTGCATGGCATGTTCTCAAAGTGTGATCAACCACCTTTTGTTGAACACGTATAGGTTTTGCCAAGAAGCCGGGCAGCATACTTTGAAATGACTTCCACAGGCGAAAACCCGGCGCATGTTTATACTCCGGGTTTTATTTACGCTTTTTCTTCCATAAAGTCAAACGGCGTGATGCCTTCCATTCCGATGTTCGCATCATATACACTGAACGGCAGCTCTTTTTGCAGGGCGGCCAGTTCTGCATCCATCTCTTCAGTCTGCTCTGTGAGCCTGTTTCTAAGCGACGTCTGTCTGACGGTGGCATCATTGTTTTTGACGCCCCATTCAAGCGCTTCTTCTTCTCCGCAAAGAATCAGAAATTTTTTCGCCCTTGTTATGGCGGTATAAAGCAGATTTCTCCTGAGCATTCGATAGTAGCCTTTGACGACAGGCAGGACGACAATCGGGAATTCGCTCCCCTGCGACTTATGAATGGAACAGCAGTACGCGTGGGTAAACTGGCTGAAGTCCTTTTTCGTAAAGGTGATTTCGTTGCCGTCAAATGAGACGACGACCATGTCTTCTTTTTCCGTATTTTCTTTGGCATAAAAAATGGATACGATTTCGCCGATATCGCCGTTAAACACATTGTTTTCCGGCTGGTTGACAAGCTGTAATATTTTATCGCCCGTCCTGTAGACGACATCACCGAATTTCAGCTCCCGCCTTTTTTCTTTCGGCGGATTCATGATGTCTTGAAGAAGCATATTCAGCTCGTTAATTCCCGCTTTTCCCCTGTACATCGGGGCCAGCACTTGAATATCCCTGGAGGTATACCCCTTTTTTAACGCGTTCGAAACGACCTGATCCACGACTTCTTTAATCTGTGAAGAATTACAGCGGATAAATGAGCGGTCCTTTGTCGGCGCGGTCAGCCCCTTTGGAAGCAGTCCTTTTTTCATATCATGCGCAAGTTCCACAATGGATGATCCTTCAGCCTGACGGTAAATATCTGTCAGGCGCACGGTCGGCAGCACCTCAGAAGCCAAAAGGTCTCTGAGCACCTGCCCCGGTCCTACTGAAGGAAGCTGGTCTTCATCACCGACGACAATGAGCTGAATGTGCTTAGGAAGCGCCTTAAACAAATGGCTGGCGAGCCAGATATCGAGCATACTCGCTTCGTCTATAATGATCAGTTTCCCTTCTATCGGCTGATCTTCATTGTAGGTAAAGCCTTCAGCGCCATTCCAGCCGAGCAGCCTGTGTATCGTAACAGCCGGCAGACCCGTAGATTCGCTCATCCGTTTTGCGGCTCTTCCCGTCGGCGCGGCAAGCAGCACCGGGAACGTCTCGTCTTTTTTATAATCACCGGGGTCAAGCGATACTCCGTGCAGTTCACTGTATAATTCCACGATTCCTTTAATAACGGTCGTTTTCCCCGTCCCGGGTCCTCCGGTCAGTAAAAGCATCGGTGAAGACAGCGCTTTTTGAATGGCATCCTTTTGGCTTGGCGCGTATTGAACATTCATCCGTTCTTCCAGTTCACCGAGTGCAAGCAGAAATTCCGATTCAGGAAATTGATCGGCATACTCCGTTTGAGCCGCAATGTCGAGCACGCGTTTTGCGACATTTTGTTCGGCGTAATACAAGGACGGAAAATAGCAGCGTTCTCCTTCTATGACGATATCCTTACTCTCCCCGAGGGCGATGATGCCGTCAGCCGCATCCATTTCCGTGACGCGGCCGCCTTCAGCTGACTGATTCAGGAGCGTTTGCGTATTGATTATCAGCTGCTTTGTTTCTATGTACGTATGGCCCTCTGAAAGACAGGTCGATTCAATTGTATATAAGATAGCCGCTTTGATCCGCTCCGGGTGGTTTCCTGACAGACCCATTTTTCCGCCCAGCTCGTCAGCTTTCACAAAGCCGATGCCTTCAACGTCTTTTACAAGCTGATAAGGATTTTCCTGAATTTTCTCCAGTGTTTCCGTTTCGTAGGCCTGATATATTTTCATGGATAGCTGGGGCCCGAAACCGTATTGGTTCAGAGAGATCATAATCTGCTCAAGCCCCTGATGCCGCTGCAGCTCTCCGGCAAGCTTATCCGCTTTCTTTTTCGACATTTTCGGCACATCGTAAAGCACCGATGCATCCGTCAGAATTTTATTGAGCGCGCCGTCTCCGAGCTTTTTGACGATTTCTTCCGCCGTTTTTTTTCCGATTCCTTCAAACAGATCACTTGATAAATAGTGAATGATCCCTTCTTTTGTGGTCGGAATTTCTTTTTTAAAGTGTTCAGCCTGAAATTGCAGGCCGAACTTAGGATGCGTGGCGGTTTTTCCGTAAAATGTGTAGGTCTCATCTTCTTGCAGCAGAGGGAAGTAGCCCGTTACGGATACGACCTTGTCTTCGATCGCCTCAGACGTTTCTGCAACCTTGACTTTCAGCACTGTATACAGGTTGGTGTCATTATGATAAATGACCGTATGAATGACGCCTTTTACATACGGCTGTTCTTCGATGTTCAGCTGATCCACGAGCCTTCCCTCCTTTTGTTATGACTGGGTGATAAGCTGTTTCGCATGAAGCGCAAGCATATGATCAGGCTGTATGCCGATTGCGCCTTCCAGCATCTCAAGCGCCTTTTCACGATTTTCTTTGTACGCGTAAGCGACCCCGGCATTATAAAATGCGTCCGCGTGGCTTGGGTCCTGCTCGATCACCGTCTCAAACTGCGCCAGAGCTTCATCCAGCATTTCTTCGTTTGCGAGGCACATTCCGAACTGGAAGCGTGCTTCCGTGTCATTTTCATTTAATTCAACGGCACGCTGCAAATATGGCAGTGCAAGCTTCGGCCGCTCTAATTTAACGAGAACGGTCCCCAGCATATAAAACAAATCTCCGTTTTCCATTCCGGAGCGAAGCGCTTTTTCAAACATATCCTTCGCTTCGGAAAACGATTCTTTCATCACATATACGTTTCCCGCACCGTAATAAGCGGCTGCCGCCGAATTGTCCAATTCAAGCGCTCTGTTATAGAATGCAAGCGCCCGTTCGAGTTCGTTCACAGAAGAAAGCAGATTTGCGAAGTTGATATACGGCACCGGATCTTGGCCGTTTTCCTCAATCGCTTTCGTAAAAGCCTCTGCCGCTTTTTCAAAATCGCCCTCCTGCATGGCGTCAATCCCGATTTTATTATAATCCATTTTTAACTTCCTTTCGCTAAAAAACCCCAACATGCGAGTTGAGGTTTTTTACATGTGTTATACGTACCACAGTTTTGTTCCGTCTTTATAAACGTCATCTATCGTTCCGCCGCCGAGGCACTCTTCTCCGTCATAAAAAACGACGGCTTGTCCCGGCGTAACGGCGCGTACCTGCCCGTCAAAAATGACTTCCGCTTCATCATCACCCGTCATTTTCACCGTTACTTTGTGATCTTCCTGACGGTAGCGGAATTTCGCCGTGCATGTCATTTCGCCGCCGTCCATCAGACCGGGACGCGTCCAGCTGACATTTGTCGCCGTGATCTTGTCAGAATACAGAAGCGGATTATGGAATCCTTGATCAACATACAGAATGTTTTTTTCAAGATCTTTACCGACGGCGAACCACGGCTCGCCGCTTCCGCCGATTCCAAGACCGTGGCGCTGTCCGATAGTATAATACATCAGACCGTCATGACGCCCTTTTACTTCTCCGTCCATTGTCATCATATCGCCCGGCTGAGCGGGGAGATATTGGCTGAGAAACGTTTTGAAGTTGCGTTCGCCGATAAAGCAGATTCCCGTGCTGTCTTTTTTCGCAGCTGTCGCAAGTTCCGCTTCTTTGGCGATTTCCCGCACGCGGCTTTTTTGCAGATCACCGATCGGGAACATGACTTTGCTGAGCTGTTCCTGATTGAGCTGATTCAGAAAATAAGTCTGGTCCTTGTTTTCATCCAGACCGCGGAGCATGCGCACTGTACCTGCGCTTCTGTCCACGCGGGCGTAATGGCCCGTCGCAAGATAATCCGCGCCGAGTGACAGAGCATGATCCAAGAAAGCCTTAAACTTAATTTCTTTATTGCACATGACATCCGGATTGGGGGTTCTTCCGGCTTTATATTCATCAAGGAAATATTGAAATACCTTTTCCCAATATTGCTTCTCAAAATTGACGGCATAATACGGAATTCCGATTTGGTTGCAGACCCGGATGACGTCTTCATAATCTTCCGTCGCCGTGCAAAAACCGTTTTCGTCCGTATCATCCCAGTTTTTCATAAAGATTCCGATTACATCGTAGCCCTGCTCCTTCAGCAGAAGGGCCGCCACGGAAGAGTCCACGCCGCCGGACATGCCGACTACGACTCTTGTATCCTCCGGCCGTTTTTCCATTTGCATTCACTCCATTAAAAACGTAAGTCCGCCGTTTTAAGCAAGCCGTTTAACGACGGCGGCAAGCTTTTCGGCGGCTGTTTCGATTTGTTCCGCCGTATTGCCGAGGCCGAAGCTGAGGCGGATTGACGAAGTCAGCCTGCCGCTCTCACTTCCGAACATGGCTGTAAGCACATGGGACGGAAGAACGGATCCTGCCGTACAAGCAGATCCGCTGGAGACGGCAACGCCTTCCATGTCAAGATTGACCAGCAGCGCTTCCACCGGCACACCGGGAAAGTAAAGGTTTAAAATATGAGGCAGGCATTTCTCGGCATCTCCGTTCACCTCCGCTGTGACGCCGGATTTTTCCAGCGTGCTCATGATAATATTCTTAAACTCCTTATACTTCGCTGTTTTCTCTTCCCTCTCACGGTTTGAAAGGACGACCGCTTCTTTTAAGCCGGCGATGCCCGGTACATTTTCCGTCCCCGCGCGGCGCTTTCGTTCCTGCTCTCCCCCGAGAAGAATCGGTGACAGCTTCACCTCTTGATTTACATATAAAAAGCCTGTCCCTTTAGGCCCGTTAAGCTTGTGACCGGAAACAGACAGCATGTCAATTCTGCTTTTTTTCACGTCAATCGGCATATAACCGAATGCCTGGACGGCATCTGTGTGAAAATAGGCCTGATGCCCGCTTAACAGCTCTCCGATTTCGTCAATCGGCTGAATGGTTCCGACTTCGTTATTGCCATACATGACGGTAACAAGGATTGTATCATCACGGAGCGCTTCTTTCACCTGATTTGCACTGATCCATCCTGAAGGGCCGGGGATGAGGTATGTCACCTCAAAGCCGTCTTCTTCCAGCTTTTCGCAGGCGTGCAATACAGCATGATGCTCAACAGCGGTCGTAATGATATGCTTTCCTTCATTCTTCCGGGCGGCAGCCGTTCCGAAAATCGCTAAATTATCAGCCTCCGTGCCGCCGCTTGTGAAAATAATTTCCTGTTCTTTCGCACTGATTTCGCGCGCGATGTCCGCTCTCGCTTCATCGACCCATTTCCGGGATTCTCTTCCGAATGAATGAATGCTTGACGGGTTGCCGAAACTGCCGAAGAAATGGGGCTTCATTTCTTCGAGCACACGCTCATCCATCGGGGAAGTCGCGGCATGATCTAAATAAATCCGTTCCATTGTCTGTACACCTCTGGTTTAAATATAGAACATATAAGCTTCCTGCTCGCCGTCCGTGTAGCTCGCAAGGTCTTCTAACGTCGTGCTGTCCAGCACGTCTTTTACAGCGTCGCGGATGCGGATCCATAACTCCCGCTTGGCAGGCTCTTCATCCTCAAGCACTTCTACCGGGCTGATCGGCCCTTCCAGCACTCTGATAATATCTCCGGCCGTTATCTCTTCAGGCTGGCCCCCGAGCACGTACCCCCCGTAAGCGCCTCTGATGCTTTTTACGAGTCCGGCGTTTCTGAGCGGTGATACAAGCTGTTCCAAGTAATGCTCAGAAAGGCTGTTTGTTTGGGCGATGCTTTTGAGCGACGTCGGACCGTCTCCGTGCTTTTTCGCCAATTCAATCATAATGGTGAGCCCGTATCTTCCCTTTGTCGATATTTTCAATATGAACACCCCAGTCAATTCTAATTGTTAATTTATACAAGTAAATGGATATGAATAATCTGTTTAGTATCTTATAGACCAACTGTTATTATAACATAACTTATCCTAATTTTCATTGAAACACGGGGCCCGCCGCAATTCGCTTTTCTAATCGTCCGTTTTCCGTTACCCTGTATATGTAAGGAGAGATGTTCATGAAACCATTGGCGTATCGGATGCGGCCTGCCAATATCGAAGACATTATCGGCCAGGAACATTTGGTCAAAGAAGATAAAATCATCGGCAGAATGGTGCGTGCAAAGCACTTATCATCCATGATCCTGTACGGGCCGCCGGGCATCGGAAAAACGTCCATCGCCACAGCGATCGCAGGATCGACAAGCATCGCATTCAGGAAATTGAATGCCGTCATTCATAATAAAAAAGACATGGAGATTGTCGTACAGGAAGCGAAAATGTCAGGCCAGGTCATTTTAATCCTTGACGAAGTGCACAGGCTTGATAAGGGAAAGCAGGATTTTCTGCTGCCCTATTTAGAAAACGGCATGATTATTTTAATCGGCGCGACGACCGCCAACCCTTATCATGCCATTAACCCGGCCATCAGAAGCCGGACCCAGATCTTCGAGCTTGAACCGTTAACACCCGATCTGATCAAGCAGGCATTGGAAAGAGCGCTCACAGATGAACACCGGGGACTCGGTTCCTACAGCGTTTCGGTGGACGACGACGCGATGGATCATTTCGCGCAAGGGTGCGGAGGAGACGTCCGCTCCGCTTTGAACGCACTGGAGCTTGCCGTGCTCTCCACAAAGGAATCAAGCGACGGCACGATCCGGATTACACGGGAGACGGCGGAAGAATGTCTGCAGAAAAAAAGCTATACTCATGATAAAAACGGCGATGCGCATTATGACGTCTTATCCGCCTTCCAAAAATCGATCCGAGGCTCGGACGCAAACGCCGCCCTTCATTATCTGGCCCGTCTGATCGAAGCCGGCGACCTTGAAAGCATATCAAGAAGGCTTCTCGTGATCGCCTATGAAGATATCGGCCTCGCAAGCCCGCAGGCAGGCCCCCGGGTGCTGAGCGCGATTCAGACCGCAGAACGGATCGGCTTTCCGGAAGCGAGAATTCCGCTGGCCAATGCGGTAATCGAATTATGCCTCTCGCCAAAATCAAACTCCGCCATCTCAGCCGTTGATGAGGCGCTCAAAGACATCAGGACGGGTAAAATCGGCGATGTGCCGAAACATTTAAAAGACGCCCACTATAAAGGGGCCCAAGAGCTCGGACGCGGGATCGGCTATCAATATCCTCACGATTTCGAGAACGGATGGGTCGAACAGCAATATTTGCCTGATCCGTTAAAAAACAAGCAATACTATAAACCGAAACAAACGGGGAAATTTGAAGCCGCCATAAAGCAAGTGTATGAAAAACTGATGAAGCAGAAAAAATAACCGGACAAGAACACCCTATGTGTTCTTGTTTTTTTTGATACCGGCCAAAACCTTTCGTGTAAACGGCGGATTCAAATAAAAAAACAGCCTTTCCTGAAGAAGGCTGTTTTTCTTTTTATTTATCTTTAACCCGTTTAATGTCGATGTCCTTTAAGAGCTCCATGACAACATGTCCGCCCATAATCAGACCGGCCACTGACGGAACCCAGGCGTTGGAAGACGGCGGCATTTGCGCTTTACGGATTTTCGCTTCATCATTCCCGACTTCTTTTCTGACGTCTTCACGGATGACGATCGGGCTTTCATCAGAAAAAATGACCTGTACGCCTTTTTTAATGCCCTCTTTACGAAGCCTTGTGCGGACGACTTTGGCAATCGGATCAGTATGGGTTTTTGAAATATCAGCAATCTGAAAGCGTGTCGGGTCTGTTTTATTCGCCGCTCCCATGCTTGAAATCAGCGGAACATTCCGTTTCAGACATTCTTTCATCAGATGAATTTTATAATGAATCGTATCCGACGCGTCAATGACGTAATCGAGCGGATGCTCAAAGAACTGCTCATACGTCTCTTCCGTATAAAACATTTTTAAGGCGACGACATCGCAATCCGGATTAATATCCGCGATCCGCGCTTTCATCAAGTCTGTTTTCGGCTGTCCCACCGTCGACAAGAGCGCATGCAGCTGGCGGTTTACGTTTGTAATGTCAACATCATCTTTATCGACAAGCACGATCCGCCCCACTCCGGACCTCGCCAATGCTTCGGCAGCGAATGAACCGACTCCGCCGACGCCGAGAACGGCCACCGTGCTGTTTTTTAACGTGTCCAGCCCTTCTTTTCCAATCGCTAGCTCATTTCTGGAAAACTGATGTAACAAGAACCTCACTCCACATTCTGGTTTTATAAACTCGGCTTGTCAAAAAGCCGCTGGTTTTAGCGCACAAAAAATAAAGTCCCAATTGTGCCGTTGCAGCTTTCCTTCGTTTTGAACCCGCTCTCAGCAGGTGGGTGCCCTTTTTTAAATCTTGTAAGTCCTCTTAACGAATGAAAAGAGGCATGTACGCCATTTAAAAATGCGGGCTCCCAAATCAAAAAAATGTTCGGTCAAAACTAGGTGTACAACTAACACATCAGGACTTTATTTAACTTGTCAAAATCATATCACAGCAGATTTTGATTTTCAAGAAACAAACTGCTGATCTTTACTGTTTCACTTTTCTTTTGACAGAAAGGTGAAGTTCTTCAAGCTGGGCGTCGCTCACTTCGCCGGGCGCTTCCGTAAGAAGGCAGCTTGCGCTTGCCGTTTTCGGGAAAGCGATCGTATCTCTTAAGTTTGTGCGGCCTGCAAGAAGCATAACCAAACGGTCTAAGCCGAGCGCGATTCCGCCGTGCGGAGGGGCGCCGTATTCAAAGGCTTCAAGAAGGTATCCGAACTCCTCCTCCGCTTCTTCTTTTGTAAAGCCGAGAAGCCCGAACATTTTTTCCTGAACGTCTTTTTCAAAAATACGGATTGAGCCTCCGCCGAGTTCATAGCCGTTTAAGACAAGGTCGTAAGCCTGCGCTTTCATATCTTCAGGCGCCGTTTCAATCAGGTCAAGATCTTCACGGACAGGCATTGTAAACGGATGGTGAGCCGCATAGAAACGGCCTTCTTCCTCGTCATGCTCCAGTAACGGCCAGTCCACAACCCACAGGAAGTTGAAGAGGCTTTCGTCAATCAGGCCGCGTTCTTTGCCGAGCTTTAAGCGAAGCGCGCCGAGGGATTGAGCCACAACCTCAAACTTATCAGCGCCGAACAGGAGCAGATCGCCTTCAGAAGCATCAAGTGCTTCAGCCAGTTTTGCCTGCTTCTCTTCATCAAAGAATTTCGCAATCGGGCCTTTTACGCCGTCAGCTTCAACTTTCACCCAAGCGAGACCTTTCGCGCCGTAATTTCCGGCAAAAACGCCGAGCGCATCGATATCTTTTCTGGAATAGTCGCCGGCAGCGCCTTTGACATTGATCGCTTTTACAACGCCGCCGTTTGCCACGGCTGATGAGAACACCTTAAATTCAGTATCTTTCACTATGTCTGACACGTCCGTCAGCAGCATGCCGAAGCGGGTGTCAGGCTTGTCGGAACCGTAGCTGTTCATCGCTTCTTCATATGTCATTCGCGGAAGCGGCAGCGGTACTTCAACACCTTTTGTTTCAAGCATGACTTTCGCCATCATCTCTTCCGCCAGAGCCATGATGTCCTCTTGACTCATAAAGGACATTTCGATATCAATCTGCGTAAATTCCGGCTGGCGGTCGGCACGCAAGTCTTCATCGCGGAAGCAGCGGGCCACTTGATAATACCGTTCAAAGCCCGACACCATCAGAAGCTGTTTAAAAATCTGCGGCGATTGCGGAAGGGCGTAAAATTCTCCTTCATGCACCCGGCTCGGCACTAAGTAATCACGGGCGCCTTCGGGAGAGCTTTTTGTTAAAATCGGTGTTTCAATATCAAGAAATCCGTTTTCATCCAAGAAATGGCGGATGGATTTTGTGACTTGGTGGCGCATTTGCAATGTTTGAAACATCGCCGGTCGGCGCAAATCCAAATAGCGGTGTTTTAACCGGACGTCTTCAGAAACCTCAGCCGCCTGGTCACTGATCGGAAACGGAGGCGTTTTCGCCGTACTGAGCACCGTCACCGCTTCAGCTTTGATTTCAATTTTACCGGTTTTCAGGTTGGAATTCACCGTGCCTTCTTCACGGGCAGAAACCGTGCCTTCGATATCAAGCACATATTCGTTTCTGATTGCTTCCGCTGCGGCAAGGGCTTCCTTTGATACGTCAGGGTTGAACACGACTTGCACAATACCCGAGCGGTCGCGCAAATCAATGAAAATCAAGCCGCCGAGATCGCGCCGTTTCTGCACCCACCCTTTCAGTTTGACGGTTTCGCCAATCGCTTTTTCAGTTATCTCGCCACAATAATATGTTCTTCCAAACATAGCGTTCCTCTCCTTCACTGCTTTTGATCTGCCTTTAACACTTGTATCAGCTCGTCTAACACCACTTCACGCTGCTCTCCTGTTTCCGCATCTTTTACATTGATTTTATTTTGGGCAAGCTCATCTTCCCCTAAAATCGCAATAAAACGTGCGCCGAGACGGTCAGCTGTTTTAAATTGGCCCTTCATCTTTTTATTTTCATAATCGATTTCACTTGAGATGCCCGCTTCTCTCAGTTTGTACACGAGGGAAACGGAATAATCCTTCGCTTTTTCTCCGAGCGTCACGATGTAGCAGTCAATCCCCTGATTGACGGGAAGCTCTGTTTTCTCAGCGTCAATGGCTGCCAGCAGACGTTCGATGCTCATCGCAAATCCGATACCCGGCGCCTCAGGTCCGCCGATCTGTTCAACAAGCCCGTCATAGCGGCCTCCGCCGGCAAGGGTTGTAATCGCTCCGAATCCTTCGGCATTGCTCATAATTTCAAAAGCGGTATGGTTATAATAATCAAGCCCTCTGACAAGGTTCGGATCTATTTCGAACGGGATGCCGAGATCGTTTAAGTATTGTTTTACTTTCTCAAAATAAGCGGCTGATTCTTCATTTAAGTAATCAAGAATGGACGGAGCCGTTTTCATCAGTTCATGCTCTCTGTCTTTCTTGCAGTCAAGAATTCTGAGCGGGTTTGTGTGCAGACGCGACTGGCAGTCTGAGCAAAACTCTCCGATGCGCGGTTCAAAATGTTTGACGAGCGCTTCCCGGTAGGATTTGCGGCTGTCCTGGTCACCAAGGCTGTTCAGCACAAGCTTGACATGTTTCAAACCGGCTGTGCGGTAAATACTCATCGCAAGCGCAATGACTTCTGCATCCACGGCCGGATCTTTGGAGCCGATCGCTTCGATTCCGAATTGATAGAATTGCCGGAAACGCCCCGTCTGCGGACGTTCGTAACGGAACATCGGTCCGACATAATAAAGCTTCGTCGGCTGCACCGGGTTCGCAAATAATTTATTTTCATTGAACGCGCGGACTGCAGCGGCTGTTCCTTCCGGCCGAAGCGTCAGGCTTCTCCCTTTACGGTCTTCAAACGTGTACATTTCTTTCTGCACGATATCTGTAGACTCACCGACGCCTCTTGCGAACAATTCCGTATGCTCGAAAATCGGTGTGCGGATTTCTTTATATTGATAAGTGCGGCACGTCTCCCTCATAATTTGTTCGACGAACTGCCATCTGTCTGATTCACCCGGCAGTATGTCCTGTGTGCCTCTTGGAATGTGATATGCCATGTTACAGGCCTCCTTAATGTCTTTCTTCAAATAAAAAAACTCCCGCTCCTACTATACATGTATAGTAGGGACGAGAGTTATACCCGTGGTGCCACCCTAGTTGGAATGCCGAAGCATCCCCGCTCTGACCTTTAACGCAGGTTCACGTCCGCTGCCTAATGACTTGCAAAAGCGTTCAGCAGGGAACCTCCGGAGTGTTGTTTCGAGAAAGATGCAGTGCGGATCCGCTTTCAGCCCGGGACGGTTCCTCTCTTCTCCATGCATTCTGACCTACTCTTCTCCATTATCGGTTCAAAATCGTTATCATGACTTATGTACATCAATTTCTATTATAATAATGGGATTGCACTCCCCTGTCAAGTTTTATTCCGTCTGTTTTTCCTTGCGACCGCTTCTTTCGATAAGAGACCGAACTCCGTCGCCGTCTCTTCAAGAAAACCCGCCTTTTCGCTATCGCTCTGATCACTGAAGTGCAGATTTCCTTCCGCATCGTGCAGCGCGCGTCCCATTTTTGGTTGATATTTCATGATTTGCACACCTTTTCGCTGTATTTATGACTAGTATAAACAAACCATTTTATTTTTATTTAACATTCAGCAAGGAAAATACGATATTATACAAGAATGTATTTTAGTTAGTTCAGAAAGGAGGACAGCCATGAAGAAGAGAACTCTTGCTCTTATTTTATGCGGCGTCATCATCACAGCGCTTCTTCCGTCATTCCACACCGCAATCGCCGCAGAGGGAGAAGCGGTCATCGCGACAGACAAGATCAATGTCAGAGGCGGTCCCGGCCTGAGCTACGGAATTAAGGCTGAAGTAAAAAAAGGGGAAAGATACCCGATCGCTAAAGAAGAGGGAGACTGGGTGCAGCTTCAGCTGAGCCCCGGTAAAACCGGATGGGTCGTTTCCTGGCTGATATCAAAAACAGCCGGGGGAGCAGACCATTCATCCGCAACAAGCGGAACGGTCACTTCCACCGATCCCGACCTCCGCATCAGAAAAGGCCCGGGGACATCGTATGAAGTCATCGGCAAACTTCCGCAAGGCGCACATGCATCCGTGCTGGACAAGAACAGCGGATGGGTGAACATTTCTTATCAAGGCACAACCGGATGGGTTTCTTCCGAATACGTCACCGCGGACAGCGGAGGATCGGATACGAAAGCCACTTCGGCCCGAAGCGGGTCAAAAAACGGGACTGTCGGCGTTTCTTCATTGAATGTCAGAAGTGCAGCATCACATGATTCAGCGATTATGACTAAATTATCACGCGGAACAAAGGTTTCCATCTTAAGTGAAGACCACGGCTGGCTGAAAATTGAAGCAAACGGGCAAAAAGGCTGGGCAGCAAGCCACTACATCATAAAGGATTCTGACTCATCGGACAGCGCATCCGGCTCGGGAGACGGTTCTGCGGGCTCAGGCTCCTCGAAAAAAGCGTATATTGTTTACGGCGGCACCAACTTAAGGAGCTCGGCCTCGACTTCCGCTTCTATCGTAAAAAGAGCAGATAAAGGCGCAGCCTACCCGATTGTCGGCTCAAGCGGCAAATGGTATGAAGTCCGGCTTGAAAACGGACAAACCGCATATGTGGCAAACTGGGTCGTACAAACGTCAAAAAGCGGTGAGGAAACAGGAGAAGCACCTTCTCCCGACACGTCAGGCGGCAGCGGCTCACTTAAAAACAAAACGATCGTCGTTGATCCCGGACACGGAGGAAAAGACAGCGGAACGATCGGCTACTCCGGAAAGTTTGAAAAAAACGTAACCATTAAAACCGCTAAGCTGCTGGCCCAAAAATTGCGGGCGGCCGGTGCAAACGTGTATATCACCAGACAGGATGATACTTTTATCAGCCTGCAGGCCAGGGTTTCAACCTCTCATTACCGGAATGCGGATGCCTTTATCAGCATTCACTATGACAGCTATGCCGATACGTCAACACGGGGAAGCACGGCTTATTATTACAGTCCGTCTAAGGATCGCCAGCTTGCCTCAGACGTCCATTCTGAAGTAGTGAAGCGTTCCTCTATCCCGGATCGCGGCGTTCTGTTTGGCGATTATTACGTCCTGAGGGAAAATAAACGGCCTGCCATGCTGTATGAGCTCGGCTATCTCAGTCAACCGCAAGAAGAAACAATCATACATAGCGGCTCTTATCAGGAAAAAGTGACAGACGGAATTGAAAGCGGATTGGAACATTATTTTCAATCATAAAAAAAAGCTGCCGAACGGCAGCTTTTTTATTGTTTAGAATCCATAATCAATGTAATCGGCCCGGAATTCGTCAGCTGAACATCCATCATGGCTCCGAATATTCCGGTTTCCACTTTGACTCCATTTTCCCGAAGGAGTTCGTTCCACTTTTCATAAAGGAGCACAGCCTGATCCGGTTTAGCCGCATTCATAAAATTCGGGCGTCTCCCTTTCTTCGTTTCGCCGTAAAGCGTAAACTGGGAAACGGATAAAATCTCCCCGCCCGTATCCAAAAGCGATAAATTCATCTTACCGCTTTCATCATCAAAAATCCGAAGATTCACGATTTTATCCGCCAAGTAAGCGGCATCTTCTTCTGTATCTTCATGAGTGATGCCGACAAGCGCCATAATGCCGGGTCCGATCCGGCCGGCGACAGCGCCGTCAACCGTCACACTCGCTTCTGTTACACGCTGAACAACTAATTTCATAGCAAGCTCCTTTTAGTTCATTACCCGCCGGACTGAATAGATGTCTCTGATCTGCTTAATCCGCTCGACCACTTTATGCAGATGGTTGATGTTTTGAATAAAAATCGCCATATGAATCGTAGCGACTTTATTGCGGTCGGATTTGCCGGAGACAGAGGAGATGTTGGTTTTCGTTTCATTTACGGCTTGGAGCACCTCATTTAAAAGCCCGAGACGGTCATACCCCAAAATCTCAATCTCAACGTTATATTCTTTGCGTCTTTGAACCTGTGATTCATGCTCCCATTCAACGGGGATCAGACGTTCCTGCGCTTCATTCGTTTTGACGTTCGGACAGTCATCCCGGTGAACGGATACACCGCGCCCTTTTGTAATAAAACCGACAATATGGTCGCCAGGCACCGGGTTGCAGCATTTCGACAAGCGGACGAGAAGGTTGTCAATGCCTTTTACGCGCACACCCGCTTCCCGTTTTCTCCCTTGCGGATAATGTTTCGGCTCGGAAGTGACTTCCTGAACGATTTTTTCCTGCTCTTCCTGGTCACGCAGCTTCCGTTCTTTTTCGGTGAGCCTGTTGGCCACCTGAAGAGCGGTAATGCCGTTATATCCGACCGCCGCGTACATATCCTCTTCATTTGAGAAATTGAACTTGTCGGCAACTTTTTGAAGATTTTCGAGTGTTAAAACATCTTTCACTTCAAAATCAAGATTTTTAATTTCTTTCTCGACAAGCTCACGGCCTTTTTCGACGTTTTCTTCACGGCGCTGTTTCTTAAAGAATTGGCGGATTTTGTGTTTCGCCTGGGACGTCTGCGCCAGTTTGACCCAGTCTTGACTCGGGCCGTATGAATGCTTGGACGTCAGAATCTCGACGATGTCGCCCGTCCGGAGCTTATGGTCAAGCGTCACCATTTTTCCGTTCACTTTCGCCCCGATTGTTTTGTTGCCGATCTCCGAGTGGATCCTGTAGGAAAAATCAATCGGCACAGAGCCTGACGGCAGTTCAATGACATCGCCTTTTGGCGTAAATACGTATACCATGTCAGAAAACAGATCGATTTTCAGCGATTCCATAAATTCTTCCGCATCGGTAGACTCGTTTTGGAATTCCAGAATTTCACGGAACCAGGACAGTTTTTTCTCAAATGTCGCTTCTTCGTTTGCAGCCTTGCCTTCTTTATATGCCCAGTGTGCGGCCACCCCGTATTCAGCGATCTCATGCATCTCAAACGTTCTGATCTGCACTTCCAGCGGATCGCCTTTAGGCCCGATTACGGTCGTATGCAGCGACTGATACATATTCGGCTTAGGCATTGCAATATAATCTTTGAATCTGCCCGGCATCGGCTTCCAGCACGTATGAATAATGCCGAGTACGGCGTAGCAGTCTTTAATGCTTCCGACAAGAATACGGACGGCGAGCAGATCATATATTTCATTGAACTGTTTATTTTGCAGCGCCATCTTGCGGTAAATGCTGTAGATGTGCTTCGGACGTCCTGAGAAGTCCGCTTTGATATTTACTTCTTCGACCCGTTTTTTCACTTCATTGACAACCTCTTCGACATAAAGTTCGCGTTCCGCGCGCTTTTTCTTCATGAGGTTGACGATTCTGTAATATTGCTGAGGATTCAAATAACGGAGAGCGGTGTCTTCCAGCTCCCATTTGATTTTAGAAATCCCGAGCCGATGGGCCAGCGGAGCGAAAATTTCCAGCGTCTCATTTGAAATTCTCCGCTGCTTTTCCTGCGGAAGATGCTTTAACGTCCGCATATTGTGAAGGCGATCTGCCAGCTTGATCAATATGACTCTGATATCCTGAGCCATAGCGACAAACATTTTTCGATGGTTTTCCGCCTGCTGCTCCTCTTGAGATTTATACTTAATTTTACCGAGCTTCGTCACGCCGTCGACAAGCATCGCCACTTCTTCAGAAAATGCTTCCTTCAGGTCGTCGAGGGTGACATCCGTGTCCTCTACCACGTCATGCAGAAATCCGCCCGCAATCGTGGAAGGGTCCATTTCCAGATCGACGAGGATCCCCGCCACCTGAATCGGATGAATGATGTACGGCTCACCTGATTTGCGGTACTGTTCGCGATGCGCGTTTTGCGCATACAGGTAAGCTTTCTCAACAAACGCAATCTGCTCCTCCGGCAGATAAGTGCGCGCTTTATCTATTACTTGCTCGGCAGTCAATACTTGTTCGTTCGCCATGGAATCACCTTTTTTAAATGTAAACTGTATTAGTTTATTATCAAGAAAAAAACGAGAGATGTAAAGGGCAGAAGTTCAAAACACCTAAAGAATCTGTCAGGATGATGAAATAATAGGAAAAAAGCACCCTGACACGAGTGCTTTTTTCCATATGCGGTTAATATTTCATTAATGTTAAAATATCGTAGTCGTCAAGCTTGTCTCTGCCGTCAAGGTAAGAAAGCTCGATTAAGAACGCAATACCGGCTACGACGCCGCCCAGTTCTTCGACCAGCTTAATCGTTGCTTCGATCGTGCCGCCTGTTGCAAGCAAGTCATCAGTAATCAGCACGCGCTGTCCCGGCAGAATCGCATCTTTATGAATCGTCAGTACGTCTTTTCCGTACTCCAAACCGTAATCGACTTTAATGACCTCACGCGGAAGTTTTCCTTCTTTCCGAACCGGCGCAAAGCCCACTCCGAGAGCGTATGCAACCGGACAGCCGATAATAAAGCCGCGCGCTTCAGGCCCGACAACTAAATCAATTTCTTTTTCTTTTGCATATTCAACAATTTGGTCAGTGGCGTAACGGTATACGTCGCCTTTGTCCATCAATGTCGTAATATCTTTAAATTGTACGCCTTCTTTCGGGTAATCGGGCACAATTGTTACGTATTTTTTAAGATCCATCTGTTCTATGTCCTCCTCGTACTTTCATAAGCTTCTGAACCTTGGTTCATCAGCTTATTCAGCCATTCCTTCAGCTCATGGGCTGCGGAATAATTGAGCTTCTGGTCTAATTCCATCAGCTGCTGTTTTACCTGATAGGTTTGCGAATCTGCCAGGTCGCGTTTTTTCGCGCCGCTCACGACAGACAGCACACCATCTTCTATTTTAACAAAACCGAGATCAAAAAACACCTTTGTCATGAAATTGATTGTGTCAATTGACCATCCTCTGTGTCTCGCAAGCTCTGAACCATGCTTGCCGAAGTCAAAAGCGCCCCTTTTCAAGAGAAATGCGTAAAACCACTTGAAATCATTCCGAGATGGAAATGAGGACAGGAAATGTTCTTCATGATTGATAAAAACAAAATAAATCCGTTCCGGCTTCTTTCCGTCAAGCAAATGCTGCAGGCGATCCGCTGACGGCGGCACATCCAGAAAAACGGCATATTTTCCGTCAAGCTGGAGAGCTTCCGCCTCGGATTCCGATGTGATCCCGGCCAGCTCGCCCGACAGCTCTTTTGCACGGAGCTTCTGAGCGGTTTTTTCGTTAAAGCTGATGAGCACCCGTTTTTCCTTCGGCAGCGCGGTGACCGTGTCTTCCCACGTCCGCTTGCCCCTGATATCAAAAAGCTGCCATTCCGGCACCGCAGCGTCTTTAATCATCAGCTGGGGCTTCTTTCTGTTGTTCCATTCATTAATGGACATCTCGCCGACAATGGAAATCGTTGATCCGGGGACAACTCCGGCTTCAAGCTCTCCTTTGTTAAAGCCGACGCAGTCAAGGACGGCGGAATCACTTTTCACCGTCATTTTCACGTGATTTTTATTCGCTCCGATCAGGCGCACATCATCAAGCACGGCATTTTTCACCATCACATGCGGTTTAGGGTTAAGCATGCCGAACGGCGACAGCATATTTAATTCTGTAATGCTTTCAACGGTTATGTCTTCTACGCCGCAGACAAGATCAACCTCCTGAACGGGAATAAAATCCTCTTCCGTAAGGGTTTCTTCAGCCATTTGATTCAGCCTGTCCCTTAATTCCGCCACATCTTCAGCCTTCAACGTCATTCCTGCCGCCATCGGATGCCCGCCGAAATGAGGAAGAATGTCTCTGCACTGTGAAAGGCTCGTAAACAGGTTGAAGCCTCTGATGCTTCGCGCCGACCCTTTAGCGATTCCCTGCTCCTCATCTATCCCAAGCACAACAGCGGGCCGGTAAAAACGTTCAGCCAGCTTCGATGCGACAATACCGACGACTCCCGGATTCCAGCCGGCTTTTGCCACTACAATGGCAGACGGGTTTCCGCCTTGCTGCTGAACCATTTCAACAGCCTCTTCGGTCATGGTTTTCACCATTTTCTGCCGCTCTTTATTCAGCCGGTCAATATCCGAAGCCAGTTCCTCCGCTTCAAACTGATCTTCGGTCATCAGCAGATGGACGGCGGGATCGGCCTGTTCTATTCTTCCGACGGCATTGAGCCTCGGCGCGACCTGAAATCCGATCGTTTCCTCATCAGCTTGTCCGATATCTCCGCCGGAAAGCTTAATCAGGGCTTTGAGGCCCGGCCGATTTGTCGTCCTAAGCCTTTTGATTCCGAGTGACGCAATTAATCTGTTTTCATCATGAAGAGGCACCAGATCTGCAACCGTACCGATTGCCGCCAAGTCCAGCATAGCTTCCGGCAAAGAACCCGTAAGCGCGTGGGCAAGCTTAAACGCCACACCGACGCCGGCCAATTCTTTAAACGGATAGCCGCAGCCCGGCTGCTTCGGGTGGATGATCGCAAATACGTCAGGAAGCTCGGGTCCCGGCTCATGGTGGTCGGTAATAATGACGTCTAAGCCCAGCTCTTTTGCAACTTCAGCTTCATGGACGGCGGCGATTCCCGTATCCACTGTAATGATCAGCGAAAATCCCCGCTCTTTTATGGAGCGGAAAGCTTGTTCATTCGGGCCGTAGCCTTCTGTGAAACGGTCGGGAATATAAAAGTCAACGTCCGCCGACAGCTGTCTGAGTGCCGTCAGCATCACCGACGTGCTTGTAACGCCGTCTGCATCGTAATCTCCGTAAATCATAATCGGTTCCCCTTGAGAAACCGCCAGTTTTATCCGATCAACTGCTTCCCGCATTCCCTTTAATTCATACGGGTCATAAAAGTCTGCATCCTTTGTATGTAAAAACAGCCTTGCGCTTTCGGCAGTATCAAAACCTCTTTTTACAAGCAGTGATGCCACAAGAGGTGTTATGTCCAATTGTTCTGTGAGTGATTTGACTTTTTCCTGATCCGGCTGCTGGATTTCCCAGCGCATTTTTGACGCTAACATAAATTCACCCCTCAACCACCCTATTATACTAGAGCGGACTGAGGGGTTTCAAATGTTATTCTGATCCTTTTTTCTCTTCAAGCATTTCTTCCGGCGGCGCGGCTGTTTTTTGGCCGTCCGATTCAGTCGTCAATTCAGCCTCGGATCTGTTTTCTTTCCGCAGCATTTTAATTTCGCGCTTCAGTTTCATCACTTGAAAGATACCGGCCGAAAACACGATCAGCGCTCCCATTAACACAGAGCCTAAAATGACTAAAATCAGCGGCCATTCAGCGGTTCCGAACAGATAATCAACCTCAACCGCCCGCACGTTAATGACAGCAAAGATGGCGACAATCAAAGTAAATAGTAAAGCGAATATAATAGTCCATTGTTTATTCATGCGTCTGCCCCCAATTGTTCATTCTTATCTTTTCCCCCATTTTCCCGGGAGTAAACCCCGGTCTCAGGAAATCCGGGCCGTTAACTGCTCGCGGACCAGCTTTTTCAGTCCGCTTCTTTCACCCGATATGACGAGGGTGTCCCCTGCTTCAATTACGGTATCAATGCCGGGGCTCAGCTGTTTTTGCCGGTTTTTCTTTACGATCGCAATAATCTGGACGTTGTAATGTTTCTTGATCTCCAAATCTCCGATTGTACGGCTGACAGCCGGTGCATGAGATTCGGCTTTAAACCACTCAATGACGAGGTCATCAAGCGCAACTTCCACAGATTCCAGCGCTTTCGGCTTATACGTCATCCCGCCTAAAATAGCGGAAATCTGCCTCGCCTCTTCGTCGTTAAATTCAACGGATGCCAGGCATTCGTCATGATCATTCTCATCGAAGTAATAGAGCTCTTTTCTGCCGTCATCATGAAGAATAATACTGATTTTATCGTGATTTTTCGTAATGACTTCTACTTTCTGGCCGATGCCCGGAAGCTCCGACTCACGAACGTTCATAAGAACCCTCCTACATGTTTTTACAATGATGATTGATTATGTAAGCGTATGTCATTATAGCAAATGCAGGTTTTAAGTTCAATGCGGCCTAAAAAAACAGGCTGCCTTCTGCAAGACAGCCTGTTCCCACTTTACTCTTCGATTGATTTTTTCCCTTTAAATTCTTTACCTTTCCATACAAGCCACAGCTGCGCGGCGATGTAAAGAGAGGAATAAACGCCCGTCAATAAACCGACCAATAAAGCGACGGAGAAGTTTGTAATTGACGATGAGCCCAAAATGAGCAGCACGACGACAACAATCACAACGGTCAAGACCGTATTGATCGAACGTGTAAAGGTTTGCTGCAAGCTCAGATTCACGATATGTTCCAGATCGGCAAATGACTTCGGCTTGCGTTTTTTCATCTGCTCGCGTATCCGGTCAAATGTAACGATCGTATCATTTATCGAGTAACCGATTATGGTGAGAATAGCGGCGATAAAGGTGACATCGACCTCCAGCCTTGTAATGCTGAAAAACGCGATGATAAAGAAAGCGTCATACAGCAGGGATACAATTGCGGCGACAGCCATTCTGTACTCGAAACGTATTGATACGTAAATAATGATGCCGATTGATGCAATGGCGACAGCATATAAAGCATTACGGGCCAGTTCTTTTCCGACTGTCGGCGATACCGTGCTGACGTTCGGTTCAGATCCGTATTTGTCCTTAAAGTACGTTTTGATTTCAGCGATTTTTTCTTTAGATGGCTCTCCGACAAACCGGGCCGCGGCAACATGGTTCTCTTTACCCGAGAGCACGATGTTTTCCGGATCCATGCCGAGAGAGTCAAAGTCCTTTTCAACCTGCTGCGCCGTCAATGCATGATTGCTCTGCACGTCAATCCGCGCGCCGCTTGCAAAATCGATTCCCAGGTTGAGCTTAAAGACCAGCAAGATGATAATTCCCGCAATGGTTACAGCGCTTGAGAAAATAAAGAAATATTTTCGCTTGCTCGTGAAATCCCATTTTTGGAATGCCGTATGCGGTTCAGTATTTTCGTCGGTCTTTTGAATGTCCATAATATGTTTTTTCTTGACGCCGAACCAGCTTTTTTTCCGGTCAAGCCATCTGCTTTCCACGAGAAGGGAGAGCAGGAATCTTGAAAGGAAGACAGCTGTAATAAAGCTTGTCAGAATTGACAGAATCAGCATCGTCGCAAACCCTTTTACAGAGCTTGTCCCGAAAATAAAGAGCACGACCGCTGCGATGATCGTTGTAATGTTCGCATCGAAAATCGTCGCGAATGACCGTCTGTTCCCTGAACGGAAAGCTGAGCGGACGGATTTGCCGAGTTTCAGTTCTTCTTTTATCCGTTCATAGGTGATGATGTTGGCGTCAACCGCCATCCCGACACCCAAAATGAGCGCCGCAATACCCGGAAGCGTCAGCACCGCCTGCATCCAGTCAAACACTTGAAGCGTAATATATACGTATACAGAAAGCGTAATTACCGCTATGAGTCCAGGCAGTCTGTAATAAAGCAGCATAAATAAGAAAACAATTGCAATACCGATGATGCCGGCCTCTACCGTATCATGCAAAGCCTGCTGTCCGAATTGCGCCCCTACTGAAGTAGAGTATTTTTCGGTCAGTTTCACAGGCAGCGCGCCCGCGTTTAAAATATTGGCCAAGTCCTTCGCTTTTTGAACGGTGAACTGACCTTCAATCGTGACATCCTTCGTGTTTAATTCCTGGCTCACATTCGGAGCGGATACATATTTCGGATGTTTTTTGCCGACTTCTTTTTTAAATGAATCGCCTTTTTGGTAATCAAGCCAGATCACAAGCTGATTATTAGGCGCCATTTTCTTGACTTTTTTCGTCACTTCTCCGAACTTATCCGCATCCTTCAGCTTAACGCTGACAATCGGTTCGTTCGTCGTCGGATCAAAGGTTTGCTTCGCGCCGTTTTCCACGAGATCAGAGCCGTTTAACAACTCTTTATCATTCGTATCCCTGAACGAGAGCTGCGCTTCCGTTGACAGAATTTCGCGCGCCCTGTTCTGATTCGTGACGCCCGCCAGCTGTACGCGGATGCGGTTATTTCCTTCAATCTGAATGTTCGGCTCGCTTACGCCGAGAACGTTAGCCCGGCGGTTCAGCGCCTGCACCGTGCTGACGAGCACGTCTTTTGTGATTTTATCGCCTTTTTTGACGGGCTGCACATCGTACAGAACTTCAAACCCGCCGCGTAAATCCAATCCTAACGTAATATTATTGGCAGCCGGTTTTGTAAAATACCCCAGCCCTGTGCCGATCAATAATACGATCAGGAAAAACGCAATCAAGCGTCCTTTTTTCATTATGTATTTCCTCCTTAAACCTATGCCGTCAAATCATTATCTCAGCAGTTCATCTAAAGCTTCCTGACCCTCATCGCTTTCCAGCCAATTAGACGACTTAAAAGCTTCAACGGTTGCATAGTTCATAAAATCGCCAATTTTAACTGATAAAATATGACCGGCCAATTCATGCAGCGGCAGTTCCTTTTTCTGTTTCCACTTTTTATGTATTAAGTATGACCATAAACTTTCGTGCTCAACATCATCGTATCCGAGGATTTTGAACTCTTCAAGTTTACTGTACAAGAAAGGCCGCAAATGATCTTTGTACATTTCGGCGGGATGTTTCTCCACTGGGCGCTCGCTCCTTTTTCCATTTTTCTCGAAGACTTGTCATGCTCGGACGACATCGGCGCATATCTTTATTGTATATGATTCCAGGTAGTTTGAGAAGGCAGGGGTTTATAAAATGGCAAAACAGACTTTTTTAAGGGGCACTCTTATTCTCATCGCAGCCGGGATGATTACGAGAATGCTCGGCTTTGTCAACCGGGTGGTTATCGCCCGGTTTATCGGTGAAGAAGGGGTCGGTTTATACATGATGGCTGCCCCGACATTTTTCTTGGCCACCACTTTGACTCAATTCGGCCTCCCCGTTGCCATCAGCAAACTTGTCGCTGAAGCAAGCGCGCGGGGGGACAGGCAGAAAATGAAACACATTTTAGTGATGTCGCTTACCGTCACCGGGATATTAAGTCTCATCTTCACGCCGCTGTTTTTATGCTTTGCGCCGATTATGTCCGAAACGATGCTGACGGATCAGCGCACGGTTTATCCGCTTCTGGCGATTACGCCCGTCGTGCCGATTATCGCGATCTCCAGCGTGCTGCGCGGTTACTTTCAGGGCAGGCAGAATATGAACCCGCTCGCATTTTCCCAAGTGCTTGAGCAGATCGTGCGGATTTCACTTGTCGCGGTCTGCACGACGGTGTTTCTGCCGTACGGGATTGAATATGCCGCAGCCGGAGCCATGATTTCGTCTGTCATCGGGGAGCTTGCCTCTCTTATTTATTTATTCATTTGTTTTAAAGCAAATAAAACAATCAGAATCAGAAAACAATTTTTCAAGTCAATCGCAAATGGAAAAGAAACCTTCCGCCAGCTGATGAGCGTGTCGCTCCCAACAACCGGAAGCCGCTTCATCGGAAATTTATCTTGGTTTTTTGAACCTATTGTCGTCGCGCAAAGCCTTGCGATTGCAGGAGTGGCCACCGCTGCCGCCACCAGCCAGTACGGGGAGCTGACCGGATTTGCCATGACGGTTTTGACGCTGCCCAGCTTTATAACCTATTCTCTGTCAACGGCACTTGTTCCTGCGATCAGTGAAGGAATGGAGCAAAAAAAGCTGCAAGTTGTCGAATACCGTCTGGAACAGGCGATGCGGCTGTGTCTTTTAAGCGGAGGCATTTCGGTGGTTATTTTATTCTCTTTCGCTGATGAACTGATGTCCGTCATGTACGGATCAACGAATGCGGCGGTATTTGTTAAAGTGATGGCGCCGTTTTTTCTGCTTTACTATTTTCAGGGGCCCCTTCAGGCGGTGCTGCAGGCTCTCAATTTAGCCGGGGCCGCCATGATGAACAGTTTTATCGGCGCCGCTGTCAAAACTGGCCTAATTTTTGTTTTGGCGACCAGGCCTTCCTTGGGCATCATGGGCGCCGCACTTGCGATTGTAACGGGGATGGTTCTTGTCACCCTGCTGCATGCGGCCACCGTAAGCAAGGTGCTTCCGATCAGCATTAAAATAAAAGAATACGCGCTCTGTTTTGCCGTCATATTCATTTGCGGCTATGTCAGCCGCATCATCAAGCACGCCGTTCATTTTTCAGGATCAGAGGCTGTTAATCTCACAGGCTGGATTGCAATGACCGCGATTTTGTACATTGCGCTTCTTCTGTTATTCAAGCTGATTAAAAGGGAAGAGCTGATCCGGATTCCGGTCATCGGCAAGTTCGTCACGCGGTGAAACCGATTCATGGCTCCCCTTTTTCATCTTTAAGATCAATAAAAAAAGCGCCGTCCGTAAACGTGCAGAATGATATAACCGAAAGATCGCGATATCCTCTTTTTGCTAAATTTTTTTCGAGCCAGTGTTTATCTTTCCCGATTCTGTCCAGATGCTCGTTCTGAATGACCCCGTCAACGATAAGCGATGTTTCCATCTGCTTATCCTTATTGTTTTTCTTTTTGACGATCGACAGTTTGCCTGAAGACTCCAAAATGGCATATGACACGTCAGAGATTCTATCGATGTTATTCTCCCTCAGCTGCATAAGAAGATCGTCAAAATTGTAGCGCTGCGATCTCATCGCCCGTTCATCAATTTTTCCCTGTTTGATAATAATGGTGGGTTTTCCGTCAAGCAGCTGCCGTATTTTTTGGCTTTTGAGCGAAATAAAAGCAAGGCTTACTTGAATAATCATTAAAACGACAATCGGCACAATCGTATGCAAAAGCTTATCTTTTACATTTTCAATTGCCAATACGGCAATCTCGGCAATCATAATGGAGACGACAAGGTCTAAAATGCTCAGTTCTCCGATTTCCCGTTTTCCCATCAGTCTGAAAATCACAAGAATGATAAAATAAAGCACAATCGTACGAAACGTAATAATGAAAATATCTTCCATATCGCACCTCCAACGGTCATAGCATTTGCCATCGGCTCTGAATTATGTAAGAAACGGGCTGAACATCATGCATTTACGTCTAATTCGAACATTAAGAGAATACATTTAGAAAAAGACGGGCTCCGGCTTGTCATATATCAGGCCGCAGAGCGGAGAGGAGATAAAAATGGAAGAAACGAAACAAGTGGGAAGAGGCGTCTTGTACGGCTTAGTGGCTATTTTTGCGGTGATGCTTCTTACGAGTTTGGCAATTTCGCTTTTACTGACGGTTACCTCAATGGAAGAATCATCTTTCAGCTGGCTGATCACCGCGCTTTCCTTTCTTTCTTTATTTGCGGGCGGTTTTATATCGGGCGGCAAAGCGAAGGAAAAAGGCTGGATGATCGGAGCGTTAACCGCCGTCTGTTTTTCATTAATCATCTTGCTGTTTCAATATTTAGGGTTCGGAAAAACGTTTACATCCGGTCAGCTTTTGTTTCATCTCGGCTTTTTGGGAGTCAGTATGCTGGGCGGCATTTTCGGAGTGAATTTGAAAGGAAGCAGATCAGCGTAATAAAAAAAGAGCGGATTCTCCGCTCTTTTTTTGTATGTATGAGCTTCGCTGTTATTCAGCGGAAGCTTCTCTGATTGCGCGGCGGTCAAATGTTAAACGGGTGTTATCACCTGTTTTAATGACGACCTTGCTTTCATCAATTGAATCAACAGTGCCGTGCAATCCTCCGATTGTCACCACTGAATCCCCTTTTTTCAGCTCTTCCTGCATCTGGCGTACGGCCTTCTGCTGCTTTTGCTGCGGACGGATGAGCAGGAAATAAAGCACTGCAAACATTAAAATAATAGGAACGATTGTGCCTAAAGTACCCATCTGTTTCCCTCCTTTCAAGAATGGTTTTATTTAGAAGCTTTTCGCATTTGGCTTATTATAGCCGTAACGCTCAAAGAACTCTTCTCGGAAATCACCAAGACGATCCTCCCGGATGGCTTGTCTGACCTGCTCCATTAAGTGTAACAGAAAATGAAGGTTATGGTAAGTTGTTAATCGAATTCCAAACGTTTCATTACAGCGGATCAAATGTCTGATGTAAGCGCGGGAGTAATTTTTACATGTATGGCAGCTGCACTCTTCGTCAATCGGACGGAAATCACGCTCATATTTGGCGTTTTTCATATTCAGACGCCCTTCATTCGTAAACACCGTGCCGTTTCGGGCAATCCGGGTCGGCAGTACGCAGTCAAACATATCCACGCCGCGGATGGCGCCGTCAATTAAAGCATCCGGTGAACCCACACCCATTAAATATCTCGGCTTGTCCTTCGGTAAAAGCGGAGTTGTAAACTCAAGCACTCGGTTCATGACGTGCTTCGGCTCGCCGACAGATAACCCGCCTATGGCATAACCCGGAAAATCAAGCGAAACCAAGTCTTTTGCACTTTGTGTCCGCAGGTCTTCGTATTCTCCGCCCTGTACGATTCCGAACAGCCCCTGCTCATCTGAGCGCCCGTGCGCCTCCAGGCAGCGTTCCGCCCAGCGGCTGGTCCGTTCCACAGAGCGTTTCATGTAATCATACTCTGCCGGATACGGCGGACACTCATCAAACGCCATCATGATATCAGAGCCGAGGGCGTTTTGAATTTCCATCGCTTTTTCCGGAGATAAAAACAGCTTGTCTCCGTTTAAGTGATTGCGGAAATGAACGCCTTCTTCTTCTATATTACGAAACTTGCTCAATGAAAAGACCTGAAAACCGCCGGAATCCGTTAAAATCGCGCGGTCCCAGTTCATAAACTTATGAAGCCCGCCCGCTTCTTTTACAATGTCGTGTCCCGGGCGGAGCCATAAATGGTACGTATTGCTTAAAATAATGCCCGCATCCATAGATTTCAGCTCGTCCGGAGACATCGTCTTTACCGTAGCAAGCGTGCCGACCGGCATAAATACAGGCGTCTCAAAGGAGCCGTGGGGCGTATGGACTCTGCCCAGGCGCGCTCCCGTTTGTTTGCATTCCTTTATAAATTCATAACGTATCGGTTGTTCAGCCACTTTGTATGAGGCCTCCTGTCATTCAAATTAGATAATCAGCATGGCGTCGCCAAAGCTGAAGAAACGATATTCCTCTTCTACCGCATGACGGTAGGCGGAAAGAACATGCTCTCTGCCGGCAAGCGCAGAAACGAGCATGATAAGGGAAGATTTCGGCAGATGAAAATTGGTGATCATGCCGTCAATCGCCTTAAATTCATATCCCGGATAAATGAAGATGGACGTCCAGCCGCTTGAAGCGGTAAATACGCCGTCATGCTCGCCGGCAATGGTTTCCAGGGTGCGCGTGGATGTCGTCCCGACCGACACAATGCGCCCTCCCGCCTTTCTGACCTCGTTTAAAGAGGCGGCGGTTTCTTCCGTCATTTCATAAAATTCCGCGTGCATGTTATGCTCTTCCACATCATCCGCACTGACCGGGCGGAATGTGCCGAGTCCCACATGAAGTGTGATAAATTCAATCCGCACACCTTTTTGCTTCAGCTCGTCCAGAATCTCTTCCGTAAAATGAAGTCCGGCAGTCGGAGCTGCGGCAGATCCGATTTCTTTTGAAAAGACGGTCTGGTACCGTTCTTTATCATCAAGCTGCTCTTTAATATAAGGAGGCAGCGGCATTTCACCGAGTGATTCAAGCACTTCGTAAAAAATCCCGTCATACCGGAATTCTATTTTTCTGCCTCCGTGATCAAGCTCCTCCGTGCAGACCGCTGTCAGCCGGCCGTCGCCAAATGTCAGGACCGTTCCTTTTTTTACGCGTTTCGCCGGCTTTACGAGCGTTTCCCATGTATCATTTTCTTCCTGTTTTAATAACAGAAGCTCCACTTTCGCTCCCGTATCTTCTTTTGTGCCGAATAATCTTGCAGGCAGCACACGGGTATTGTTCAAGACGAGGCAATCCCCTTCATTAAAAAAGCTTACAATCTCTTTAAATGAACTGTCCGTCAGCCCGCCCGTCTGTTTGTCGAGCACCATCAGCCGCGATGCGTCACGCTCTTTAAGCGGCACTTGGGCTATGAGGCGTTCAGGCAGTTCAAAATCAAATAAATCGACTTTCATCATTTCACCTTAATTCTGTCTATTGTTATTTCATTCTGCCGAAAAAATTAAGCAGAATGGATAGTATCACACTGATCACAATACAAGTGACAACGGGAAAGAAAAATGTAACATTTCCCTTCTTAACGAAAATATCTCCGGGCAGCCTTCCGACAAAGTGCCAGACTGCGCCGGCAATAAGCAAAACGGCACCGAGAACCATGAGAACCTTCGGAAAGTCAGTCACGGGCGGGCGCCTCCAATCGAAAATGTTCATACACAGCCGGAGTCACGACCCGTCCCCTCGGCGTCCTCTGAAGAAATCCGATCTGCAGCAGATACGGTTCGTACACATCCTCTATTGTATGCGGTTCTTCGCCGATTGTCGCGGAAATCGTATCAAGGCCGACGGGACCGCCGCTGAATTTTTCGATCATGCCCATCAGCAGCTTATGGTCGATATGGTCAAGGCCGAGCGCATCGACTTGAAGACGTTCGAGCGCGTCGTGAGCGATTTCTTCCGTGATGCGGCTGTCGCCGAGCACCTGGGCAAAATCTCTCACCCTTCTGAGCAGACGGTTTGCAACCCGCGGCGTTCCCCTTGACCGTCTGGCGATTTCCAGAGCCGGGGCTTTTTCGATATCCACTTCAAAAACGTCAGCCGTTCTTGACACGATATCTGTCAGCTCTTCCTGCGTATAGTATTCAAGGCGCGACAGCACCCCGAACCGGTCTCTGAGCGGTGCGGTCAATAATCCGACCCTTGTCGTCGCTCCTACAAGCGTAAAAGGGGGAAGGTCGAGACGGACGGAGCGGGCGGACGGGCCTTTTCCAATGACAATATCAAGGCAGAAATCCTCCATCGCCGGGTACAGCACTTCCTCAATTGAGCGGTTCAGCCTGTGAATTTCGTCTATAAACAGCACATCCCCTGGTTCGAGCGCCGTCAAAATGGCTGCCAAATCTCCCGGTCTTTCGATGGCGGGACCTGACGTCGTCCGCATCTCCACACCCATCTCATTGGCCACGATAGACGCAAGCGTTGTTTTCCCGAGACCCGGAGGCCCGTATAAAAGAACGTGGTCCAGCGTTTCCTGCCTCATTTTCGCCGCATCGATAAACACGCGCAGATTTTCTTTCACTTTCTTTTGGCCGATATACTGGGCGAGATTCTGCGGCCTGAGGCTTTGCTCGATTATTGATTCATGGCTGTCTGCTTCACTTGAAACGAGCCGTTCATCCATGAACATCACCTTACTTTAATAATTTTTGCAATGCTTTTTTCACATATTGATCTGTTGAAAGCGCCGTTTCCTCTTTTAAGTGAGGAAGCACTTTTTTAATTTCTTTTTCGGCGTAGCCGAGAACCCGGAGCGCTTCAAGCGCCTCGTCAAGCGCCGTTTCAGCCTCTTGTTTTTCAATGCGCGCTTCATGATTGAACAGGTTGTCAATCATTTCAGGCACGACGTCGGCAAGTTTGCCTTTCAAATCAAGAATAATCTGCCGCGCCGTTTTTTTGCCCACACCCGGAAATTTCACCAAAAAGGCTTCATCTTCCTGTTCGATCGCTTCGATGACGGCTCCGGGATCACCGGAACCGAGGATGGCGAGCGCCCCTTTCGGCCCGATGCCGGTGACGTTCAGCAGCTTTGTAAAAAGCGCTTTTTCTTCCCGGGTTGAAAAACCGTACAAAGAAAAGGCATCTTCTTTTATATGATGATACGTAAAAATGGTCTCTTGATTGCTTACCTTATAAATAAACGGATTCGGAGTGAAGACCTGATAGCCGATTCCGCCGTTTTCAATCACGATGTATTGGGGAGATACATAATCAATCGTCCCCTTCACGAATTCAATCACACCTATTCACCTCTTTGACTGCTTATCATTGTAACACAAAAACAGCCAAAGTCTTATAGAAAAGTTAACGTATGTTCGCTCTGACACCTTCCATTCAGAAAAAAAAGACATGTGTCACATGTCTTGCGTCAAAGTCAGCCGCTGTAAGTCTTAATATGATCGATCACGCTCTCAAACTCCGCTTTTGTCCTGTACGGTATGCCGTGTTCCAAGTGCTTTTGCAATCGGCTTTCCAGTCTTTCTATATCAATCTGGAAGAAAGATTGAATCGGCTCGGCCAGCGATCCGGGACGGCCGTGAAAAGTGGAGATGACGCCTCCGTCCGTGACGCCGATATAACCGTTAACCTTACTGAGCGGAGAAATGTCATCAACATGCTTACGGAAAAGGACGAAGCCTTTTTTCTGCTCAACGAGCGTCCAGCCGGCATATGAGGCCCAAAAATCCTCCATCGCCAAAACGGTTTCATCCGTATGTTCGATGCCGACATCACCGTCCAGATAGACCTTTTCCAGCTGGACGTGCACCCGAAGCGGCCCGTAATGCTCAACCTCCGCCCCGTATGCGCCTTTTCCTCCGCAAATCAGGACTGCAGCCGATAAGACAAGCATAAACAATAGACGAGCACCGCAAATTCGTTTCACCAATAACACCTCTTTATTCAATCAAACTCTTGATGCTAGTTTGACCAAAGATGCCGGTGCTTAATCGTTTTCTTTCATTTGTCTGTTTCAGCCGAAAAAAAGCAGCTCTCTAAATGAGGGCTGCTGCGATGATTATGCCCGACCGGCTGAAATCAGTTTCATTTGTCCGGGCGTCAGTTTGAGCCGGTATCCCCTTACGGTCAGATACACAGTTTTTGCTCCGCGGCTTTTGTCATGCTCCGTTTTTTTCATCCCGGCCCCTCCGTTACGTTTTATTACTTTTATGTTAACACCGCAATATAAAGAGCGTTTTAAGAATATGTAAAGAAATGATGAAGCTTTATCCATAAAAATACTGCCGGATGAAATCATCCGGCAGTCCCGTTTAACGGCTGTTTCTGTTCATGTCTTGCAGCTTTGTAAAAGTAGCGTTGTCGGTAAACACTTGAATTGTACGGCCGTCCGCGAATTTTTTGGCCGCATGTTTGACATGTTTATCATCATTCTTCGTAAAAGGATGATTTGTTCTGACGGCAATGACGACTCTCGTGTCAGTCACGATGACCTGACTATCCTGTACGCCTTTTACTTTTTTCACGCGGTTTGCAACTTTTGCCGCCAACCTGATGTTTTCGGCGTTGTCATACCCATTATAAGACATTGCTGCCGGCGGCGTATTGACATTTCGGCCGTTATATGTGCCGTCCGTCGTTAACGGAACCCCGTCATTAGGCGCGTACTGATCGGACACGTTTGTCGTATTATGACGGCCGTTTCGGTTTTCCATCATTTCAGAAACGGGTCCTTGATGGTCCATTCCGTACTGGCCTCTGCCGTTACCATTATCATTCGAATAATATCCGACCGGACGTGTTGACTGGTTGTAGCGTCCGTCATTCATGGCATTATTTGCTCCGCATGCCGTTAAGCTTGCCGTCACGGCTAAAACGCCCGCGATCGTCATCAGTTTTTTACCCAATGGAAAAACCCCCCGTGGATTCATCGCTGTTTTGAGCGTTTTCCGCTCATGTTTAGGATGCGCGGCGGGCGGCGGGTTTAAGCTTGTCAGTTATGTCCATTCCTCAGTTGGACATAAAAAAAGGAACGACATACATCGTCCCGAAACATTAATCTTCTTCTTCCTCCGGCCGTCCGAATACTTGATTTGGACTCGGCTGATTCGGCGCGGCATTAGGATTTGCTCCGCCGTAAGGCATAAAATATCCGGCGTTTGCACCCATATTCGGATACGGCTGCACAGGCATATTTGCGTGATGGTGATGTGAACCGTGGTGATGGTGGTGATGATGTGAATCATGGCAGCCGCAATCATCATCCTTATATTTCCCATCATGATGAGGCGCGTTTGCGTAATGTGACGAATATCCGCCGTAATACGGCATTTGACCGTACGGAGCACCGCCGAAACCAGATGCAGAACCATCATAATGCTCTGCATTTTCATGGGCCTGGTTTTCATATTCACCGTAACCCGCTTGCGGCCCAAATCCCGGATGATGGAATCCGTATGGTAACGGCATCGGCATTACCGGAAAGCCTCCAAAACCTCCTCCAAAACCGCCGAAACCTCCGCCTACCGGGAAGCACGGATGGCATAGTCCCGAACCCGGCAGCATCGGTGTCACCGGAACCGGACAAGGACAAGGCATGCACGGCATCGGGTAATGCATAAAAGACGGTTCAACGGCCGGCATATTCGGAAACGGGACATTCGGAATGTTTGGCATGTTCGGCAGATGATAAGCGGCGTTTTCTTCTTCCATCTTTCCGGCTTCAGGCGCCTTTGGCATATTCGGGTAATTCGCGTTTTCCATGTTGATCATTTCCTCCTGTTGTGGAATGTTATTGTCATGCTCTTTTTCTTTCGGCTCGACAAAATGTGTCACCGGTTCCTCCGGCTTAGGAGGCGACCACGGCTGAAACAGCTGATTGGACGGGTAATATTGGTTCATATCAGCTTCCGGCAGCACATTTTCATGCTTTTCAGGGATTGGCGGCACATACGGAATTGACGGCTTTGGTTCTTCCGGTATGGTGTCTTCAATGTCCACAACTGATTTCGGTTTTTCTTTGGCATATGGATGCTCATGCTTATGCGCAGACGTTCCGAAGCCGGCCTTAGGTTCTTTTCTGACCGGAACGGCTTCTGAAGGCACCTTTATCTTCATTCCAGGCATAATTAAGTCTGGATTGCTAAGCTGATGATTCAGTTTTTTTAACTCTTCAAGATCAACTCCGTATTTTTCAGCTATTTTCCAGAGCGAATCGCCTTTTTGAACGATATGAATTTTCAACGTTTTCCCCTCCTATGCACAAAACGTGAACGGTACATTTGTCATTACAATACGTTTCTTCACACTATATGCCGATGGACTGGGCATGATGATAAAAAATTTGGGAAGGAGGGGAAATTTTTATAATTACGTATGACTCAGCATTCTGTTCAAAGCACGAAGCGCTTCTGTCCGAACCGCTTCCGGAACTTTAATGACACCCTTCGGCTCGCCTTTTTCAAGCTGCTCAAGCGACCACAATAAATGCGGCAGGTCGATTCTGTTCATTGTCAGACACGGACACATATCGGGATTCAATGATTCAATCTGTTTATCCGGATGCGATTGAATGAGGCGCTGAACAAGATTCATTTCCGTGCCGATCGCCCATTTGCTTCCCGGTTCAGCCTGTTCGATCGTATCAATAATGTATTTGGTAGACCCGCTGTCGTCACTGAGCGAGACCACTTCCCGCGAACATTCCGGATGAACGATAATGCGGATGCCGGAATCCCGCTGCCGCAGCTGAGAAATATTTTCCGCTGTAAACTTTTCGTGTACGGAGCAATGCCCTTTCCAAAGGATAACCTTAATGTTTTCCGGATGGTCAGTAAGCAATCGGTTCTGCACCGGGTCCCATACAGCCATTTCTGTCAGCGGAATGCCGAGGTCATAGGCCGTATTTCTGCCTAAATGCTGATCCGGTAAAAATAAAATCCTCTCTTTTTGTTTAAAAGCCCATTTCAGCACACTCCGGGCATTTGAAGAGGTGACGGTCGCTCCCCCGTGCCGTCCGACGAATGCTTTAATTTTCGCCGTCGAGTTAACATATGTTAACGGAATGATGGTGTTACCGTACAGTTCTTGAAGCTCTTGCCATGCTTTGTCCGTCTGCTGAATATCTGCCATATCAGCCATCGAGCATCCGGCGCGCATGTCGGGCAAAATGACGGTTTGGTTATCATCAGTCAGCATATCAGCGGTTTCCGCCATAAAATGCACGCCGCAAAACACAATATATTCCGCCTCTTTATTTTTTTCTGCCACTTGAGCGAGCTGCAGGGAGTCACCTGCCGTATCGGCGAATTGTATTACTTCGTCTTTTTGATAGTGATGCCCCGGAATGAACAGGCGCTTTCCGAAAGCCCGTTTAATGGCGGCGACCCGCTTTTCCATTTCTCCTGTGCTCATGTCTTTATAATGGCTCGGCATCATTTCGGCTGATGCAGTTAGCACGTCAAAAATAGACATCTTAAAAATCCCCCTGTTCCGCAGCCTCAACATCCATGCTGATGTCGGCGCTTTTTACTGAATGAGTCAGAAATCCGAGTGAAATATATTGGACGCCCGTTCCTTTAAAAGCGGGCAATGTACCGAGCGTTATGCCTCCGGATGCTTCCGTTTTGATATGACCCGGTGTCATGCCTGCAAAACGCCGGACGGACTCAGGCGGACAGTTGTCAAACATAATAACGTCTGCACCCGCTTCTATTGCCTCGAGCAGCTGCTGTTCGGATTCGATTTCGACTTCCACCGCAAGCATCTGCCCCGCCGTTTTTCTTGCCCGCTCCATGGCAGCCTTTATCGATCCGCAGGCAGCAATATGATTATCTTTTATCATGATGCCGTCATATAAGCCGAAGCGATGATTAAAGCCGCCTCCGACCCGAACGGCGTATTTTTCCAGCATTCTGAGCCCGGGTGTCGTTTTTCTCGTATCACAAAGCTTGATGGACGGATCATCAAGACGCCTTTTGGCCTCATCCGTCATTGTCGCAATGCCTGACATTCTTTGTATGAGATTCAGAATGACCCGCTCCCCCGTAAGAAGAGCCGCCGCCTGGCCTTCCATTTCAGCGAGCACGTCTCCTTTTTTCATCCGTTCTCCGTCTTTTTTCAGGGAGCGGATGCGGATGTCATCGTGTAAAAGCTTCCATCCTTCACGGATAACGGCTTCTCCGGCAAACACGCCGTCTGTTTTTGCGATGATTCGCGCTTTACATTGCTGATCAGAAAAAATCGCTTGTGACGTCGCATCACCCGTTCCGATATCTTCCTGAAAAAAATGAGTCAGCATTTGTTTCAGCTGCAGAATGTCCATAGTTCCCCAATCCTTTCGTTTTTTCTGATAACTGTTCCAGATGTTGAATGAATGATTTGTTTTCCGTGCCACTCTTTCTCCGTCCCGGGAAAATCAGCGCGAAAATGAGCGCCCCTGCTTTCTTCCCGAATAAGGGCTGAGGTCACAACAAGTTGCGCAGTCTTCCATAGGCAGGATAGCTCGGCTTGTTCTATTGTGATATCCTTCACATTTATATGACGCACAGATACGTTGTTAAGCCAGGATGCCAGCGCCTGCATGTTTTCTTTTTCCCTGACGATGCCCGCTCCGGTTGTCATTTTGGCTTGGAGCACATGAAGCGCTGTGTCCGGCACTTGTAAGATGACGTCAGATTTCTTCGGGGTTTTTTTATATCTTCCGTTTAACGGTGTTTGAATGATATGTTCAGCACATCGTTGCCCGCTTGCCAGCGCTTCCAGCAGTGAGTTGCTCGCAAGGCGGTTCGCCCCGTGCAATCCTGTGCAGGCGGTCTCGCCTATGGCGTACAAATCAGGCACGGACGTTTTCCCCCAGGTATCGGCTTTTACTCCGCCCATTAAAAAATGCATTCCGGGTGCTACAGGAACCCCGCTTTCAAGATCAACACCGGCTGTTTGACAAATTTCTGTTATGGTCGGAAAACGTTTCTTAAAATCGGCTATTCGGCTGCAATTTATAAAAACAGGATTTTCTTTCATCATTTCTTCATAAATCGCCCGTGAAACCACATCCCGGGGCGCCAAATCTTCAAGCGCGTGTCTGCCAGCCATGATCCTGCGCCCGAAGCGATCCGCTAAATATCCGCCTTCTCCTCTCACTGCTTCAGAAATCAGGCCGTACACAGTCCCGTTTTTCACAAGGAGGGTCGGGTGGAACTGGGTGAACTCCATATCCGTGATCTCAGCTCCCGCGCGGAAGGCAAGAGCGATGCCGTCTCCCGTTATGGCGGAATCATTTGTGTGATATTGGTACAGACTGCCGCAGCCGCCTGATGCAAGCACTACACAATCCGCTCTTCTGTAAGAAACGGCGCCTGAAGCATCCTTTACGGCAACACCTGCGCATCGTCCGTGTTCAATCAGCAGATCAACAACCGTCTCGTGTTCAATGATCCGTATGCCGTCCCTCACCTGCTGAACCAGAAACTCAACCAACATCCGTCCGGTCGCATCTCCCCCGGCGTGCAGAATTCTCCTTTTGGAATGAGCGCCTTCCCTGCCGAGACAAAACGTTCCGTCCGACTTCGTATCAAAAGGGAAATGGCCTTCTATCAGCCTGTTTATCATGCTCTGTCCGCTTTGCAGCAAATGCCGCACGGCTGTCACGTCATTGTGTCCGCATCCCGCATACAGTGTATCGTTCACATGGGATTCTATCGAGTCATCTTTTGCGTATGAAACAGCAATCCCGCCTTGAGCATAATGCGAATTGCTGTTCGTTACGTTTCTTTTTGTGATGACGGTCACTTGGTATGACGGAGGAAATGAGGAAGCACAGGCAAGGGCCGCCGTCCCCGAACCAATGACGATAATTGTTTTTTCAGACATACATCAACCTCCCGTTACGTTTACACCTGTCTTGACACCTATATTTACACAACGATAAAATAAACTCAAGCTTTTTTTAACATAAACGGATAGGAGACGGGCTGTATGATTTATCTTGATTACGCGGCGGGAGCGCCTTTAAGCAAAGAAGCCGCGAAAGTCTTTCAGCATCTCAGCACAGAGGTATACGGCAATGCAAGCAGCCTTCATGACGCCGGAGGAAGAGCGGCGGACGTGCTGGAATATTGCAGACATTCTGCAGGAAAATTGATCGGCGGAGCGGCAGACGGCATTTACTTTACAAGCGGCGGAACGGAAGCGAACATCCTGGCCGTCCAATCATTGCTGCACGGCCTGCCCGATCACAAAAAACATTTTATTACGACCGCAATGGAACACCATTCGATCCATAATGCCGCTGCGTTTTTAGCTGACCGTGGAATTGATGTCACCATCATATATCCCGACGAAAACGGCCTTATAACCGAGGACATACTGGCGGCTCATGTCCGTCCTGACACGGGGCTCGTTTCCATACAGCACGCCAATTCAGAAACCGGTCTCATCCAGCCTGTGAATCGTCTGGCCGCTTTTCTTCACCAGAGAAACATTTTGCTGCATTGCGATTGTGTTCAAAGTTTCGGCAAACTGCCGATTGATGCGGATCAGGCGGGAATCGACGCCCTTTCCATCTCCGGTCATAAAGTATACGGCCCGAAAGGCACCGGGGCTGTTTACATTCGGCCCGGTGTCAGCTGGAACCCGGTTTATCCGCATACCGTGCATGAAAACGGGTTCAGGCCCGGTACGGTGAATGTGCCGGCCATCGGCGCTTTTACCGCTGCTGCGGAGTATGCAGTGAAACATATGGAGGAACACCGTGAGCATGCTGACAGGCTGAGGAATTATTTGTATGACCAAATTCGGCGTCAAGGCCTCCCCATTTCATTTTCAGAGGAAGAAACCGGCGGTGAATGCCTGCCTCACATTGTCGGGTGTTTTTTTCACTCCGTTGAAGGACAATATATTATGTTAGAATGTAATCGTAACGATATTTGCATCTCAACCGGGAGCGCATGTTCCGCCGGCAGCCACGGCCCTTCTTCAGCTATGAAGGCGCTGGGAAAAACCGAACGGGAAGCGCGGCAGTTTTTCCGGATCTCATTCGGAAACGAAACAACATGTGAACAGCTCGATATGCTGATACATACATTTACGGCGCTATGGGAGCAAAAGAAAGGAGAATCAGCAATTTGACAGAAGGAACGAAGCTTACTGGGGAGAAAAGACGCGACATGCTGCTTCATTGGCTGAAAGAAGCCGGCTCGCCATTAACAGGAGGCGAATTGGCCAAAAAAGCAAATGTCTCAAGACAGGTGATCGTGCAGGACATATCGCTTTTGAAAGCAAAAAACGAGCCGATTATCGCGACGAGCCAAGGCTACTTATACATCAGCATGAATGCCGGCGGCGAAAAAAATGCCGAACGGATTGTCGCCTGTCTGCACGGCCCGGAGCGGACGGAAGAAGAGCTTGCACTCATTGTCGATGAAGGCGTCACAATAAAGGACGTCATAATTGAACACCCCGTATACGGCGATTTAACCGCCGCCATAAGAGTCAGTACACGGAAAGAAGTCAAACAATTCATGGATCACATTAACTCGACAAATGCCGCTTACCTTTCACAGCTAACCGGAGGCGTGCACCTCCATACGTTAAGCGCCCCGACAAAAGAGCGGATTGACCAAGCCTGCCAAGCGCTGGACGACGCGGGTATTTTAATAAAAGATTAAAAAAAGCCCCCTGAAGGGCTTTTTTTATATCGAATAGGATTGATATGTTCCCAGAAGCTTGACCCGGCAGCCGAGGGCTTCCATCTCTTGAACGGCACCGGGAATGAGAACCTGATCCATCGCCTGTTCAATATCAATAATAAAGAAATAGTTGCCGAGACCCGTTTTTGTCGGGCGCGATTCGATCTTTGATAAATTCAGGTTTCTCCATGAAAAAGCCGACAGCACCCTGTGCAGCGCACCTGATTGGTCATCTTGGGGAAGCGTTACCATCATCGTCGTTTTCGGCCGTGAAGACAGTTTCGCATTCACTTCGAATGAGACGTCTTTTTCAGGCGAAAGAATGACAAATCTCGTGTGGTTGTCCTGATAATCCTGAATATCCCGCTTCACGATGCTCAATCCGTATGTAGCGGCGGCCATTTCATTTGCAATCACGCCGATCGGAAGGTCCGAATGCTCACTGACATACTTGGCAGCCGCACCTGTTGACTTCGCATACTCATAAGGAACGGACGAAAAATGCCGGTGAAGAAATTTGTGGCATTGCGCAATCGCATGGGAATGAGAATAAATTTTCTCAAGCTTTTTCCACTCATTTTCTCTCGAAGGGTGAACGAGCAGATGCTGGTGAATCGGCAGCGTCATTTCCCCCACGATCGCAAGAGGCTGCTCATGAATCAAATAGTCAATCGTTAAGTTAACCGAGCCTTCCAGCGCGTTTTCCAAAGGAACAAATGCAAGATCAACTTCTCCCGCAACCGCCGCATCCATGCATGCCGGTATTGTTTGATAAGGTGCTTGTGTCACGCTGTTTTGAAAGCAGGAACTGACTGCTAGATGTGTAAATGTGGCTTCTGGCCCTAAATAACCGACTTTCATGTCTCTTCTCTCCTTACGCGCCTGACCCTAAGATCTCAACTTTTTCTATAAAATCAAATTTTCTCAGTTTATTCATTAACGTATGAATGTTTTCTTCCATTGCGGACGTACTGATTGAGAGCGTGACATTCGCCCTGCCCTGAAGCGGAATCGTCTGGTGAATGGAAAGCACGTTGCTTCCTGAGTCAGCCACCGCCTGCAAAAGCTGGGATAACGCGCCTGACCGATCCTCCAAATGAAAGAAAAGTGTGATTATTTGTTCTTTAACCATCGTGTAAAAAGGGAAAACCGCGTCTCGGTATTTGTAAAAAGCGCTTCTGCTTAAATCGACTTTCTGCACGGCATCTGCAACCGATTCAGCCTTTTTTCTGTCGAGCAGCTTTTTGACTTCAAGGGTTTTCCGCATCGCATCAGGCAGAACGTCTTCACGCACTAAATAAAATGTCTCTTCTTTCACCTGCACCCCTCCCTTTTACATCAGAGAGCCTGCATTGCAAGCTCTCCGTTTTTTTAATCAATAAATTCAAATTCAAATTCCAGAAGCCGGATGATATCGCCGTCTTTAGCACCGCGTTCTCTGAGCGCTTCATCAACGCCCATACCGCGCATCTGTCTTGCAAAACGCTTGACGGATTCGTCACGGGAGAAATCAGTCATTTTAAAGAGACGTTCCAGGCTGTCACCTGAAAGCACAAACGCGCCGTCCGGATCACGGGTAATGTTAAATGGAATTTCTTCGTCTTCCATCGTGTACATTACGCGGTTTTCCGCCAGTTCTTCTTCATCATACAGCGGGAATTCAGGCGTTGTTTCCAGCTGGTTGGCGACTTCAAACAGAAGATCGCGGAGCCCTTCTCTCGTCACAGCGCTGATCGGAAAGACAGGGTGATCATCCTGAAGCTTTTCTTTAAACGCTTTAAGATTTTCAGCCGCTTCGGGCATGTCCATTTTATTCGCAACGATAATTTGCGGACGCTCCGTCAGCCGCAGATTATATTCACTGAGCTCCTGATTAATGGTGACATAATCCTCATACGGATCACGGCCTTCCATCGCTGACATGTCAATGACGTGAACGATGACGCGCGTCCGTTCGATATGGCGGAGAAATTGGTGGCCTAAGCCGACTCCTTCATGCGCTCCTTCAATCAAACCGGGCAGATCCGCCATGACGAAGCTTCTTCCGTCATCCGTTTCCACCATGCCCAGATTCGGAACAAGCGTTGTAAAATGATAATCGGCGATTTTCGGCTTTGCCGATGAAACGACAGACAGAAGCGTAGATTTTCCGACGCTCGGGAAGCCGACGAGGCCTACGTCTGCAAGCACTTTCAGTTCAAGCACGATATAGCGCTCTTTTCCGGGCTCTCCGTGCTCTGACAGCTGCGGTGCCGGGTTGGCCGGTGTCGCAAAGCGGGTATTTCCGCGTCCGCCGCGTCCGCCTTTTGCGATGACGGCGCGCTGCCCGTGCTCTGTCAGATCGGCAATGACCTGTTTTGTATCGTCATCCGTTACGACTGTGCCGGGCGGAACTTTAACAACCATATCGTCCGCATTTCTGCCGTGCTGGTTTTTAGACATGCCGTGCTCGCCGCGTATCGCTTTGAAATGCCGCTGGTACCGGAAGTCCATGAGCGTGCGCAGTCCTTCATCAACCTCAAAAACGACGTCGCCTCCATTACCTCCGTCACCGCCGGCAGGCCCGCCTTTCGGCACATATTTTTCACGGCGGAACGCAACCATTCCGTTACCGCCGTCGCCGCCTTTTACATATACTTTCACCTGATCTACAAACATAATATCCTCCGTTCTAAACCGTAAAAAACCGCTAGTTCATTCCAATTTCGGCCACACATTCATGGCCGGTCAGCTCAAATTGCATGACATCAAAGTCCTCATGCCGGGATTTGCGAAATTCATCAAACACATCTGCATTTGCAATCGTTCCATGAAAATCGAGATATACAATAAGCTGTCTGTCAGGGTGATCCGTCTGCAGCGATACGGTCAGATGATTTTCACTTTCATTGTTTACCGCCAGACCGAACAGATGAAACAGTTTTCTCATCAGGTTCGACAGCTTTTGATCATATGCCGATAAATCTTTAATTTCTCCGAGCACTTCGTATTCGAGCCTCATATAACGGGACTTCCAATTAAATGTAAGAAAGTCAAACGCCAAGTGCGGGGTTTTCAGGTTTGAGAGCTTTGATTCGTGCTTTGCATCTATGACCATTTCGTCAATAATTTCAACGACCCTGTCATACTTCTGCAAACTTAAGTTTCCTTTTATCAGCTGCAGCTTATTCATCCAATCATGACGGAAATGGCCCATTAATTGGATCAGCTCATTGATCAGAGCCGCATCGCTTACAGGTTCTTCTTGTTTCTTCGATACATCCTTCATTTTCGCACTCCCAATCGTTTAATTTCTTTTTAGGAGTCTTGATAAGTGTGTACTATGAATTATAACAGAGAAGGCTTTGTTAAAAAAACACTTGTTTTTCCTGGTTCATCATGTTCCTTTTTCGGATCGCATACAATGCGGATGCCAGGCAGAAACATTTTTGGTATCACTGCTTGGGGAACATATCCAGTGGGTATGGGAAGCTGATGTCCTCATTCAAGGCGGGGTTCACTCACGCATCCTCTGCTTTTCATTCTTGATGTTACTCCGCTTACTGCAAAAAAAACTCCAGTCAACGACCGGAGTTTTTTGTGTCATTATTGAGCTACAGGATATACGCTCACTTTTTTGCGGTCACGGCCGAAACGTTCGAATTTAACAGTTCCGTCGATTTTAGCAAAAAGAGTGTCATCTCCTCCGCGGCCCACGTTTTCACCTGGGTAGATTTTCGTTCCGCGTTGACGGTAAAGGATAGATCCGCCTGTTACGAATTGACCGTCTGCACGTTTAGCGCCTAAACGTTTAGATTCAGAGTCACGTCCGTTCTTTGTAGAACCTACACCTTTTTTAGAAGCGAAAAACTGAAGATCTAATCTAAGCATGTAACTCACCTCCTATATTTGGTTTGCAGTCAACCGTAAGTGTTCACTGTAATCCCGCTCGATCGTTTCAAGAGAAACAATCATGCCTTCAATCAGCAGCTGCGCTTTTTGCAAAGCTTCCTGATCAGCGGCTTCAGGGAATTCAAAGTAGAAATAACCCCCGTCCTCGCCTATATCAAGAATCGGTTCGAGAGGAGCCAGCGCGATAACCGCATTGACCGCTCCGAAAACGACAGCCGTGACCCCGGCGCATACGAGATCTCGTCCATGTTCAGCAAAATCGGCATGTCCCGTCATTTCAAAGGACAATATGCCCCCGTCATTCCGGGATCTTCGAATTGTTGCCTCAATCATGCTTACGCGTTGATTTTTTCGATTGTCAATTTAGTATAAGGCTGACGATGACCTTGTTTTTTATGAACATTTTTCTTTGGCTTGTAACGGAAAACAGTGATTTTTTTCGCACGGCCTTGTTTTTCAACTTTAGCTGTAACTGTCGCGCCTGCAACTGTTGGGTTGCCGACTTTCACGCTGTCTCCGCCAACAAACAATACGTCTTCAAACGTCACTGTTTCACCTGCTTCAGCAGCAAGTTTTTCGATGTAAACAGTTTGACCTTCTTCAACTTTGATTTGTTTTCCGCCTGTTTTAATGATTGCGTACATTCTCTGCACCTCCTATTAGACTAAGACTCGCCAGCAACAGGGGGCTTTAAAGCTCTTATCACCTGTCCCGAGCGGTTGTAGCATTGGTGCTACATCCATAACATTAAAAAATATATCAGAACCAAAAGGATATGTCAATCTATTTCTAGTAAGGCAGCAGCAGGTCTTCCATAGAGGAATCTGTCCGTTTATCGGCAAAATACGCATGAAGCACTTCATTTTCATCGAGCTGGCTGAGCTTTTCGCCGGCTTTTTCAACGATAATGGGGTGCTTGCATCCCCGTTTGAATTCGGCCATGACATGCTTTACTTTGGCATCGGCCGCGACCGTCAAAGGATGCAGCATGGCGACATCGCGGTTTTTGCCGTAGTATCTCTCCAAAAGAAACCTCAGCTGAATATAATGCCGCTTCCGGTATTCGTCCCATAAAGAAGCGGCGAGAAAGACGAACAGCACCCATGCGCTGACCTGAAGGGGGACGGCCAGCACAATCCAGCAGCAGAGCAAAAGCGCGGAAACGGCTGATGTCTGCAGGCTGAGGAGATGCGCTTTTTGAAAAGCCATTTGTTTAGAGAAGTATAAAAACACGAACTTTCCGCCGTCAAGCGGCCAGATCGGCAAAAGATTGATGAAAAGAATGGAGAGATTATAAAAGGTAAACATCTCAAATGTCTGCTCACTTGCCAAGCCTGACATGAAAAAGAGCCAGGCTGCCGCCTGAAGCCACACATGCTGAAGCGGGCCCGCCAGAATGACCGCGAATTCCTCTTTAAGCGGCCGGTTTCCGTGCTCCTCCACCTCAACCGTCCCGCCGAAAGGGAGCAGAAAGATGCGTTTAATGCGCCACGAAAAAAACACAGCCAGAGCAGCATGCCCCAGCTCATGAACGGATACGACCAGCAAAAGACACAGCAGCGCTTTGATGTGCCCCGTCATAAGACCAAGCCCCATGATAATCCAAAGAAAAGGATGGACATGAATTTTAAAAAGGAGGATGAGCCATTTATTCATCAAATGTGATCACCTGGATCGGATCTATGAATTTATCGCCATCCTGGATCGCGAAATAGTACTGGCCTTTACTTTTATCGTTGAGCTTGATCGAACCGATCTTTTTCCCTTTATCGACAAAGTCGTACAATGAAACATTAACATCTTTTAGCCGGCCGTAAATGCTGCTGGTATTGTCGGCGTGCTGCACCTTCACCGTCAGTCCTGTTTTTTTATCTTTGCTCACTTCCATAATGTAGCCTTCTTTTACGCTGTCAATGGCTTCGCTGGCGGTTTCGACGACGACGCCTTCTCCGTTATTTTGAAAGTCCTGCTGGATTTTCCCCGCGGCAGGAACAGCCATATCCTGACTGACCGCCACCTGACCGTCCTTCTTTTTCGTTCCCGGCGTAAGAAAAGCGAGCGGGTTTCCGAAGGAAGATACGAACCAATTGCTTACGGCAGCAAACTGAAATTCTTTTTGAAAGGTTTGTGCGATCGCCGGTTTGATCTGACTCAGCGGCTGTTTGTCAGTTTTATAGGCAATAGCGGAGATCAGTACGAGACAGGCGGCCAGCAGGCATTTTAAAATAATAGAATGAGCGCTGATCAATGGATGCCGTCCGTTAAATTCGGGCGGGTGTTCCGTTTGATATTCGTAGTCCGGTAGAAGCTTGTGCTTTTCCTGCTCCTTGACCGTCTGCCACGCGGGAAAATTCTGCGTTTGGGCGTTTTGAACGAAAGTCCGTTTTGATTCAGGCCGCTGTTTTCTTCTTTTGGCCAGTCTTTTTCTAATTTCATCAGCTCTGTGACTCATCGCCATCATCCTTTGCAATCGTTGGGTTTGTACATCCTATGTCTTGTCCATTGCAAATATGCGCTCTTGAAAAACAAAAAAGACCTGATAAGCTGGGCTTCATCAGATCTTTGTATTCTGGTATATATTATGAACGCACGCCGAAAAATGACTTGATTTTCGCCATCATCCCTTTTTGCTGCTCTTCAAGCACCTGCAAAGGAACGGATTCTCCTAAAATGCGCCGGGCGATATTGCGGTACGCAATGCTGGCGCGGTTTTTGGAATTCATGGCAATCGGTTCGCCGATATTTGAAGCCCTGATCACTTCATCATCGTCAGCAACGATTCCGAGGAGATCAATAGAGAGATGATGAACAACTTCATCCACATCCATCGTGTCACCGTTTTTCACCAGATGATTTCTGATGCGGTTCACGATAAGGCGCGGCGGTTCGATATCTTCCTGCTCCAAAAGTCCGATAATGCGGTCAGCGTCCCGCACCGCTGATATTTCCGGCGTCGTCACAACAATCGCCTTATCAGCTCCGGAGACGGCATTTTTATAGCCTTGTTCAATTCCGGCCGGACAATCAATAATGACATAATCAAATTCCTGCTTAAGCTCCTGCACAAGCGATTTGATCTGCTCAGGGACAACAGCCGTCTTGTCGCTTGTCTGGGCAGCCGGCATTAAATGAAGCAGATCATCAAAACGTTTGTCTTTGACAAGCGCCTGATGCGTCTTGCATCTGCCTTCAATTACATCTACTAAGTCGTAAATAATTCTGTTTTCAAGACCCATTACGACATCAAGGTTGCGCAGTCCGATATCTGTGTCTACCAAACAGACGCGCTTCCCTAAAATGGCTAAGGCGGTACCGAGGTTTGCAGATGTTGTTGTTTTACCTACTCCGCCTTTTCCCGAAGTTATTACGATAGCCTCACCCAATTTCACATTCCTCCCTCAAGCCTTGTTAGATCAGGTCTTAAATGAGCCAATTGCTGAAGGCGTTCAATGACCATATTTCCGTCAGTATCTAAATAAGCACATTCCATGTCGTTCCCTTTTTGAATGTGGTCTGGGGAGCGATTTAACACGTGATTGATCCTCAATTGTGTCGGCATCATTTCTGATGCGGCGATCACAGCCCGGTTATTTCCGTTATAACCCGCGTGGGCAATCCCTTTTAATGAACCGAGAACAAATATATTTCCTCCGGCTCTGATCGTACCGCCGGGATTCACATCTCCGATTAAAAGCAAATCTCCCGTCACGTGAAGCACCTGGCCCGAACGGACGATTTTGGAAACAGAAACAATTTCCTGCTCCTCTTTCATCCGCTGCGCTTCTTCTTTGGCGATGACTTCACTGTCAATTGAATGCACGACTAAATCTTTCTTTGACGCGATCAGATCAGTCAGCTGCTCTGCCTGTTCCTGATACAGATACCGATGCCCGAGTTTAATATGAACACTGATTTTTTGCCCTTTGCCATCAGTATATTGTTCAATCGACAGCATGTTTTGAAGACCATCGAGAAGCTCATCAAAAGAGCACGCATCATCCAGATGCAATGTTAAGCCGTTTTTTGTTCCTTTTATTGTTACATATTGCTGCTTTTTGGCCTTCATCAATGTTCACCTCAACAACATACTCTTTTCGTCAAAAAAAGATAAAATCCTTTTTACTCATCTCTTAATTCTTTCTTCAGACTTATATAAAACAGCCTGAAGGGCAGGACTAATATAACGGCTCCCGCAATATTCAGCAAAGCGGTCGGCAAGAACCTCTGAATGACAAAATCGTTAAACGTCATTGTGCCGCTGCGGATTAACGTCTGAATGCCGTAGACGTAAAATTCAAGCACACATACGCTCAGCACCGCAACCAGAATGACCATCAGGGCGTTTGTCTGCAGCACTTTAAACGCTTTGGCCGCCAGATAGCATAAACCGGCAAAACCAAACATATAAACGCCTAAAACACCCGTATAATTGATGTCATAAAGAAATCCGAAAATCAAACCGTAGATCACCGCATGCTTTTGGTTGATATAAGCGGACATAAAAATCAGCGCAAGCAAAAGAAAATGCGGAACGACCTGCTGCTCGACGGAAACGAAAGGAAAACGCACCAGATCGGTATAGATGCTTTCCGCACAAAAGACCAAAATCATAATCAAAGGGAGAAGGAAACGTTTCACGATCCTTCCTCCCCTGTTGCTACGCTTCGGTTCACGACGATGACATGGTCAAGATCGTACAGGTCGGCAGCCGGTTTCACGTAAGCGATTTTCGTCAGGCCGTAAGCATCTGATTCTACATCGGTCACTTCCCCGACCGTCAGCCCTTGAGGAAATACGCCGCCCGTTCCGGATGTCTCCACGAGGTCGCCTTTTTTCACTTCGCGTTTTTCATCCGGCTCAAGGATGGTCATTTTCAGAGTCTGTTTCTTTTTATCATACCCTTCAATTAAACCGTAGCCTTTGCTTCCCTTTTTGCCGGAGATTTTGGTGGCCACTCTGTTATTGCGGTCAACATCGCTCAGCAGCTGAACGGCGGATGTGAAACTGTTGAGTCCGCTGCTTTTGATCTTCCCGACCAGCGCACCCTTTTCGTTCGTGACAGCCATGTCTTTGGCCACTTTCTGCTTCGTTCCCTTATTGATCATGATCTGCTTGTACCATTGATCAGGGTTTCTGGCGATAACGGTCGCTAAAATCGGATCATAGTCGGAAATTGATTTGACATGTCCGAGTTCATCACGCAGCTTCTTGTTTTCATCTTTGAGTTCTTGGAGCTTCGCTTCATATTGTGTCTGTCCGTCCAGCTTTTGTCTTAAGCGTTCGTTTTCCTTGTACGTGTTTTTCAGGTCTTTTATGTCCCCGAAGAACCCTGCAAAATATTCGGCAGGCGTGTGAAAAATGTTTTGAAATACTCCCGTCGTATCACCGATCAGCTTTTCAGGCCAGGTGGTATTACGGCCGTTCTTCAGCGAGAATCCAATCATAGCCACCAATATGATAATACACAGAAGTAATAGCATTAACCGTTTGTTCGGCATCGTGATACACCTCTTCTATTTAACTCCTGATTATCTTGTTTTTCCTTTGAAAAGATGGATGTGTTCCAGTGCTTTTCCAGTGCCGATCGCAACACAATCCAGCGGATCTTCAGCGATAAGAACAGGCATTTTCGTTTCGTCGCTGATGACTTTGTCGAGATTGCGGAGCAGGGCGCCTCCCCCTGTTAATACAATACCTCTGTCCATAATATCAGCGGCCAGCTCAGGCGGTGTTTTTTCAAGCGTGCTCTTCACCGCGTCAACGATTGAGAGAACTGTATCACGCAGTGCATTTGCAATTTCCGTTCCCGTGATTTCGATCGTTTTCGGCAGACCTGTCAGAAGATCGCGGCCGCGGATTTCCATTGACGCATTTTCTTCACCGGTTTCTGCTGAACCGATTTCCATTTTAATAGCTTCCGCCGTACGGTCACCGATCATCAGATTATATGTTTTTCTGATATAGCTGATGATTGAGTCGTCCATTTCGTCACCGGCTACGCGGATTGACTGAGACGTGACAATGCCGCCTAAAGAAATGATCGCCACTTCAGTTGTTCCGCCGCCGATATCAACGACCATGCTGCCCGTCGGCTCCCATACCGGAAGATTCGCGCCGATTGCTGCCGCAAAAGGTTCTTCAATCGGATAAGCGTCACGTGCGCCCGCTTGTCTTGTCGCGTCGATGACCGCCCGTTCTTCAACGGCCGTAATACCTGACGGCACACACACCATAACGTAAGGCTTTCTCGCAAACAATCCTTTATTTTTCACAGCCTGATTAATGTAGTATTTCATCATTGTCGCAGTTGTTTCATAGTCAGCGATAACGCCGTCTTTCATCGGACGGAGCGCAACCACGTTGCCCGGAGTTCTTCCGATCATGTTTTTCGCATCGTTACCGACCGCAACGATGGACTTCGTATCCGTTTGCAGAGCAACGACAGACGGCTCTCTCACTACGATTCCTTTACCCTTAACAAACACAAGCGTATTCGCGGTTCCCAAATCTATACCAAGGTCTCTTGTACCAATTCCGAACATATGTATGTATCTTCCTTTCTTAAAGCAAAAATACCCTAAAGGGAAAAACTCATAAAATCTATTATATCTTAAATCAACGAAAAAAAAAGTGTTACAAATATCCTTTTTCCTTTAAACTCACAAATTTTTTGTCACCAATGACCAAATGATCCAGCAGCTCGATGCCGATTAAATTTCCGCACTCAAAAAGCCGCCTGGTTACCTCTATATCTTCCCTGCTCGGTGTAGGATCTCCTGAAGGATGATTGTGAACGCAAATGAAGGACGCGGCGGATCGTTTGAAAGCTTCTTTAAACACCTCCCGCGGGTGGACAATAGATGAATTCAGACTTCCGATAAAAACGGTGCGTTTATGAATGACTTGATTTTTGGTATTTAAATATAAACAGACAAAATGCTCCTGGGATAAAAAGCGCATATCCTCCATCACATACTTCGCCCCGTCTTCCGGAGAGCGGATGACGCAATGCTCCCCGGCGGATGTCTTATGAATGCGGCTCCCCAGCTCAATTGCGGCAAGAATCTGAACGGCTTTCACCGTGCCGATTCCCGGAATGCTGGAAAGCTCCTGGGCAGAGGCGCCTTTTAACAGTCGCAGCCCGTCAAACGTCCGCAGCAGCCGGTGAGCGAGGTTCATGACGGACTCATGTTTCGTTCCCGTCCGCAGCAGGATGGCGAGCAATTCATTGTTAGAGAGATGTTCGGCTCCGAAGTGCAGAAGCCGCTCTCTCGGTTTTTCTTTTTCGGGGAAATCTCTTAATTTTAACGGCAGATCACGGATGATCAACCCCTCCTTGTTCCCCTTCCCGGTTTGAACATCAAGCTTTTATATTAAATTCTTTCAAGGCTCTCATTGTTTTAGCGACAGGAAGCCCGACGACAGAATAAAAATCACCGTCTATTTTTTTCACTAAAAGCGCGCCTTTTCCTTGGATGCCGTATGCACCTGCTTTATCCATCGGTTCTTTTGTTTCAATGTAGAGCTGTATGTCGTCTTCACTGAGCGGCCAAAACGTCACTTCCGTCGTGTCACAGAACGTTTCTTTCCGGTCATGCGTCTGAATGCTGACCGCCGTAATGACTTGATGGCTTCGGCCGGAAAGCCTCCGCAGCATGTGTGCCGCTTCTTCCCTGTCACGCGGTTTGCCGAGGCACTCGCCGTCTATGCACACCATCGTGTCAGCCCCGATAACGACTGCATCGGGATTTTCGGCCAATACAGCTCCGGCTTTTTGCTCGGCCAAACATTGGACGTTTTCTTCCGGCGAAAGGTTTCGATTTAATTTTTCTTCTGTGCGGCTTGCAATAATGCTGTAAGGAATCTGAAGAAGATTAAGGAGTTCTTTTCTTCGCGGAGATTGTGATGCGAGTATTAAGCGTTTTGTCATGATTGTCATCCTTTCAGGGTTTGCTTAAGAAAAAAAGATACTTGTCTATCCTACCAAATCAAACGGGCAACCACAATTTCAGAAAAATAACTTTTTGATGACAAAATAAAAAATCCCGCCGGATGACGGGAAATGAGATACTATTTTACAACACTTAAAAGCTCTTTTTGGGCTTTCCAGCCGGATTCCGAACCCGACGTTTCCAGTTCTTTCAGCGCTTGAAGGACGGCCTCTTTCTGCTTTTTGTCAGCGGCATCTGCACCGTCTGCCGCTTTTGCCGCTTCAGCCACTTCCGTTTTTGAAAGATCTTTGCCAGTAATCGCTTTGGCGGAGAGCTCAGATGCCTGTTTAAAAGAGTCTTCCAGTCCTGAATCGACCGCAAAGCTGAGCTCTTTTCCGCCCCAAGCCTCAAAATCATGGTCTATCAGTGTCTGACCCAATTGCTGTGATAGGCTTTTTTCCGCTGCAAGCCCGGCGATCACGTATGTGTATCCGTCTTCTTTAGCCAGAGAGACGGCCGAGTATCCTTTTTCAGTCAGCTGGTCAACAAGGGTTTGCGCTCCTTTTTCTGATGAAAATTTTCCGGCCTGCACCGCATATGTTTTATAGTTTCCCTCTGAAGATTCCGCATCTCCTGTGCCGGCTGTTTCAGATTTGTCTTTAGAAACATCTCCCGCTTTCGCCGTCTGCCCTTGTGAACCTTTGTCAGCTGATGCCGGAGCGGAGGCTTCTTTACTTCCCGACATATTTAAGGCGACAAGGCCGAGCCCGGTGCCTAAAACAGCCGCAACGGCAATTGTCGTGACCGCTTTTTTAACTGGAGAAGACGGCTGCTTTTTTTTCGGAAAATGAGAGCCGTTTTTTTTCTTCTGGTATGGAGGAACGACTTTCGGGTCATCTTCAAATACCTCAGAATTCTTCTCATGATCCCAATTGAAATCTTCTTCTTTCGGATCTTCATGGGATGCGGCGGTCTCCTGCTCCGCCTTTTTTGTTTCTTCCCAATTTGAAAATGTGACGGTTTTCTCCCCGCCTTCTTTCACATCTTCTTGTCCATACATCGTTTCTTCTTGTCCGTTAATGGTTACTTTAAGGGCATTGTTTTTTGCGTTGCTGTGCTTTTTGCTCTTCCTTTTTTTCAACGTCTCTTCCCCCTTGCATTCGTCTTGGCCGTACCTTGAACTGATCATGGTTCACACTTTAGCATAGGCGAAAAAAAAAAGAACAAGACTTTTGTCGTCTTGTCCAAAAAACGTTCGCCAAATTTTTCAAGCCCCGCCTGAAGCGAGCTTGATGTAAAACGAAAACAGCTCTTCACCGTATAAATAACTCAAAGCGCTCCCGACTGAGATGGCCGGCGCAAACGGAAATGGCTGCTTTTTACCAAGCCTGCCCCGGGCTGCGGCGCACATACCGTATACGGCTCCGATCATAACGGAGAGAAAGAATGCAATGAGCACGAGCTTCACGCCGAGCGTCAGGCCGATCACCCCAAACAGTTTCACATCACCTGCGCCGATGCCTCCTTTACTGACAAACATGATAAAAACAAGCAGAAAAAATCCGCAAACGGCTCCGGCAAACCCTGCATACCATGAATCCAGCGGAGAAAACATACGGCCGGCGATGAAAAGCGGAAGAAAAAACAGCAGAACCTTGTCAGGAATCAGCATATATTGCAGATCCGTCATAGTAACAATCATGAGCAGAGACAGAAATAACAGCGCGACTAACAGTTCTTTTGAGAAACCGAAATGAATGCCTGCAGCCGTGAATAAACACGCCGTCCAGCATTCCGCCGCCGGATACATAACCGACAGCTTCGCACGACAGTTTCTGCATCTGCCTCTTTGCAGAATATAGGAAACGACGGGCACAAGCTCCCCCCAGGAGAGCGGCAAGCGGCAAAACGAACAGGCTGAACGCGGCGAAATAACCGAGATTCGCAGCGGGATACGGCACGCTGCTGTATAAAAAAAAGAACCGAAAATCAAGCCGAGAAAAAACAGAATCAAAAGCACTCAGACCACACCTTTACTATCAATCTGGCTCAGATTATAGCAAAGAAAAACACCATGACTGAAATGGCTGAAAATATATTTTCAGCATAAAAACACCCGGCAAAACCGTAAAATGGTCTGCCGGGCATCCGAGGGGCTGTCAGATAAGCCGCTTTCTCATTTCTGAAATAAAATATAAGGAGCCGGTAATGATGATGACATCATCCGCCCCGTCTTTTTGTTCTATCCATTCTTTCACACTGTCCGGGTTCTCATCGAAGCTCTTATCCGCTAGACTGCTTGCGTTATAAAGGGCTTCGGCGCTTGAAGCACGCGGAAAGTCAAATGATACAAAGTGAATGGAATCCGCTTCGGTTTCAAGCTTTTCAATCATTTCCTGATACGGTTTGTCTTTTAATGCGCTGAATACGACATGGACGTTTTTACCGGCAAAGCGCTGCCGGATCGTTTCTATCAGCGTTTCAACGCCCTCTTCGTTATGGGCGCCGTCCGCAAACACTAAAGGGCGGCTTTGAAGACGTTCAAACCGGCCCGGCCACGATGCTTTTTTCAGGCCGTTTCGCATCGCTTCTTCAGAAATGGCTGCGGCTTCCAGGCGATTCAGCCATTCAGCGGCCAATATCACCAATGCCGCATTCTGCCTTTGGTGAATGCCGATCAGCGACGTTTGAATGTTTTCATAGCATTTCGTTTCCGTTTCCAGCGAAAAGCTTTCACCGGACGGAAGCGCCGCTTCATTAAACAGTCTGCACGTTTTATATAGTGACTGATACGGAGCCTGCTTTTTTTCGGCTTCCGCTTCAATGACGCCGAGTGCTTCCGGCTGATTGACGCCCGTAATAACCGGAATGGAATTTTTAATGATACCGGCTTTCTGCCCGGCGATCTCCTCGATGGTATTTCCTAGGATCGCCATATGGTCATGTCCGATACTTGTGATAACCGACAGGAGCGGATTCACAATATTGGTTGAATCAAATGTGCCGCCGAGCCCCGCTTCAAAAATGACAAAATCGATATCAGCCCGCTTCGCAAAATATAAAAATGCACACGCTGTAATGATTTCAAATTCTGTCACCGTTCCGCCATCGGTCTTATCAAGCTCATCGACTATCGGTTTTATGTCATTAACGAGCGTTCTCCATTCCTCATCAGAAATCGGCGTGCCGTTGACGCTGATACGCTCATTAAACGTAATAATGTAAGGCGATGTGAACGTGCCGACCGTATAACCGGCTTCTTGAAGCACGGAACGGATAAAAGCGACGGTCGATCCTTTGCCGTTTGTGCCCGCCACATGAATGGCGCGAATGTTCTTTTCCGGGTGTTCCAGTTTTTCCATCAGCTTTTCCATACGGAGAAGGCCCGGCTTAACGCCGAACTTGAGTCTGCCGTGAATCCAGCTGATCGCTTCTTTGTACGTATTAAACAATGAAATCCCCTCTTTTATACAACAAGGCGGTTTCTTAGGAAACCGCCCCGCTGTTTTATCAGCCTTTCAGCTCTGCAATCCGCTGCCGGACAGCTTCGCGTTTTGCCGTGTAGTCTTTCTCTTTTCCGCGTTCTTCTTCAATGACATGCTCAGGAGCTTTTTTAATAAATCCTTCGTTGCCGAGTTTTTTCTGAACGCGTTCGACCTCTTTTGTCAGCTTGTCGAATTCTTTTTGCAGACGGGCGATCTCCTCATCAATGTTAATCAGCCCTTCAAGCGGCAGAATGACTTCCGCTCCGGTGACGACCGCTGTCATCGCTTTGTCTGCCGCAGTGATATCCGTCCCGATTTTCAGCGTGCTCGGATTCGTAAAGCGTTCAACGTAAGAACGGTTCTTCTCAAGGCGGCCGGCAATGTCTTCGGTAGCTGTTTTAATGTAAAGCTCAACCTGCTTGCTCATCGGCGTGTTGACTTCGCTCCGGATATTGCGGACAGAACGGATTAATTCAACGAGCAGTTTCATATCCGCCGCTGCCTCTTTATCCGTATGTTCCGGCACCGGAACCGGCCAAGAGCTGATCGTGATTGACTCGCCTTCATGAGGAAGGTGCTGCCAGATTTCTTCCGTTAAGAATGGCATAAACGGGTGAAGAAGACGCATCGTCTGGTCAAGCACGTATGCCAGAACAGAACGGGTTGTTTTCTTCGCCGCTTCATCTTCCCCGTACAGCGGAAGCTTTGCCATTTCGATATACCAGTCGCACACATCGTCCCAGATAAAGTTGTACAGGTGGCGTCCGACTTCGCCGAATTCATAACGATCCGCAAGCTGGGTTACGTCTTCTATCGTTTCATTCAGTCTTGTGAGGATCCACTTATCAGCAACTGATTTTTCACCGGACAGATCAAGCTCGTCATACGTCATGCCGTCCATGTTCATTAAGGCAAAACGGGAGGCGTTCCAAATTTTATTTGCGAAATTCCATGTGGATTCCACTTTTTCATAGCTGAAACGGAGATCCTGTCCCGGTGAACTTCCGGTTGCCAGGAAATAGCGCAGGGAATCCGCTCCGTACTTGTCGATGACATCCATCGGGTCCACGCCGTTCCCAAGGGATTTACTCATTTTTCTGCCCTGCTCGTCACGGATTAAGCCGTGAATCAGCACGTCTTTGAACGGACGCTCGCCGGTAAACTCAAGACCTTGGAAAATCATCCGGGATACCCAGAAGAAAATGATGTCATATCCCGTTACAAGAACATCGGTTGAGTAATACCGCTTAAAGTCTTCAGCGTTTTCATCAGGCCAGCCCATTGTAGAAAACGGCCAAAGCGCGGAGCTGAACCATGTATCAAGCACGTCTGAATCCTGTTCCCAATTTTCACTGTCCTCAGGCGCCTCAAGGCCGACGTACACTTCTTTTGTTTCTTTATGATACCAAGCCGGGATGCGGTGGCCCCACCACAGCTGACGGGAAATACACCAATCACGGATATTTTCCATCCAGTGCAGGTACGTTTTCTCGAACCGGTCAGGAACGAAGTGAACTTTCTCTTCTTTTGACTGAAGGTCAACCGCAGCATCGGCCAGCGGCTGCATTTTGACAAACCATTGTGTGGACAGGTACGGCTCAACAACGGCGCCGCTTCTCTCACTATGTCCGACAGAATGCATATGGTCTTCGATTTTAAAGAGAACACCGGATTCCTGAAGATCATTGACGAGTTTTTTGCGGCATTCAAACCGGTCCATGCCGTTATATTGCAGCGCTTTTTCATTCATTGTTCCGTCTTCATTCATGACGAGAATCCGCTCTAGATTGTGGCGGTTTCCGAGTTCAAAATCATTCGGGTCATGGGCAGGCGTGATTTTAACGGCGCCTGATCCGAATTCCATATCAACATAATCATCGCCGACGATCGGAATTTCGCGGTTTGTAATCGGCAGAATCACCGTTTTGCCGATTAAGTGCTTGTAGCGCTCATCTTCAGGATGAACCGCGACAGCCGTGTCGCCAAGCATCGTTTCCGGACGGGTGGTCGCGATTTCAATTGAGCCTGAACCGTCTGCTAACGGATAGCGCAAATGATAAAACGCGCCCTGTACGTCTTTGTAAATTACTTCAATATCGGATAAAGCCGTTTTTGTGGCAGGGTCCCAGTTGATGATATATTCGCCTCTGTAAATCAAGCCTTTTTTGTACAGCTTGACGAATACTTCCCGCACTGCTTTGTTCAGCCCTTCATCAAGAGTGAAACGTTCGCGCGAATAATCGAGTCCGAGCCCCATCTTGGCCCATTGGCTGCGGATGAAATCAGCATACTCTTCCTTCCACTTCCACGTTTCTTCTAAAAACTTTTCACGGCCGAGATCATAACGGCTTGTGCCCTGTTCGCGGAGTTTCGCTTCGACTTTTGCCTGAGTGGCGATGCCGGCGTGGTCCATGCCCGGAAGCCAGAGCACGTCATAGCCCTGCATGCGTTTCATACGCGTAACGATATCTTGCAGCGTCGTATCCCACGCATGTCCGAGGTGCAGCCTGCCCGTCACGTTCGGCGGCGGAATGACGACAGAATACGGCTGTTTCGTTTGATCGCCGCCCGCTTCAAAATATTTTCCTTTCAGCCAAAAATCATAGCGGCCTTTTTCAATCGCAGACGGATCATATTTTGTCGGCATTGTTTGTTCGTTTGTATCCATGATAACCCTCCAGCATGTTTAGAAATGGCTGAGCAACTAAAAAAGAGCCTTCATCCTGATAAAGGACGAAAAGCTCTTTCGCGGTACCACCTTTTTTCATGAACAGATTTGTTCATGCACTTAAACGGATAACGGGTGCGGCCCGAATTTCTCTACTGTATGTTCAAGAAATTATGCTCCCGGGCGACCTTCCAATGAGACGGCATAAGAAGCCTTTCAGCACAGTAGCTTCTCTCTCTTCATGCGTCTTTCTTGTACTCTTCCCGTTCAAAGCAGGTGTATTTATATCAGCTCATGATCTTATTTATTATGTTCTTTATTATAGTAAAAGTGTTTTTGATTCGTCAATCATCTTTTCCAAAAACCGCTGCCGTCATACATAAATGGGCATGCACCCCGCCCTTTCCCTTACATACGATACATAGAAAGGCGAATGTGAGGAGGAATTGCCCGTGAGAAAAAAATTCAATTCTTATTCGCTCCCCCAGTGGGCCAGACAGGTCCGCCTTGTATCCGTGCAAGTCATTATCCCGATTACGATCTTTCAGGGGATCAGGACGATTTTCTTTCCGACGACTTTTGATGTCCTGCTGCTTGCCATCCTGCTGTTTTTAGCGTGCGCCCTGCATTTGGAATGGATATAAAAAAACGAGTCCCGTTATGAAGAGGACTCGTTTTCCGCTTTTATTTTTTTCTCCCGCTCAATCTGATGAACCTTCATGAGAAAAGGCTCAACATTTTTCATCTGCCAAAACGCTCTTAATAATTGCGTACACTCTTCTTTTTCAGAGCCCCTTTGGCCGGTCTGATACCGTTTCAGCACTTTGTACATGGCGGACGGATAAGCCATATAGCTGAGAAACAGGCTGATTTCCGCTTCACGGAGCGGGAATGATTTGTGATACGTATAAAACCAGTCCAGACATTCCGGGCATGCTTTCGGATAGCTTCTGAACATTCTGGAGTAAAAGCCGAGCAGGTCGTTTTGCGGAGGGCCCAGCGCAGCTTTCTCGAAATTCGTGAAAAAGCCCGATCCCGCATCATTATACAGAAAGTGGCGGCTCGATAAGCTGCCGTGGTTGATCACCGCTCTCGTCTTGTCATGATCCTTTGCCGCGTCAAACCATTCTTCCAGACGTTCCAGAGCAAAATTGACGGCAGAAACCGTTTCTGTAAGATACGTAACAGCCTGCAGTTCAAAAGGTGAAAGATACCACTCTTTTTCCGCCCGGTCGGCGAATTGTTCATAGACAAGCTTATCATTTTCCCAATCTCTTTTCGTTGCTTCATAAAAGCCGCTGATATCTTCAGTCCGGATTTGGATGTCCCGCACAGTCGCGGAGTGGAGCTTCGCGACCTCTTTAAAAAGGTAAACATGTTTTTGGTCCCGTTCCTCTTCCTGATCGTACTGAAGCCAAGGCATTAAATAATAAGAATTCTCCGTCTGTGTTCCCGCAAAAAAATCGCCGGCATACGTGCGGCAGATCGGCACAAATGATCGGTAGCCTTTCTCCTCAATCTCAATCATAAGATCCGTAAATTCACTGCTGCGGGCCGGCTTGAGCTGTTTCAAAGCAAAAATGCCGTAGTTTGAGTAGACCTTCCAAACATGCGGGCTGACAGGCTCAATATACTCAGCCGCCAGCCCGTATTCCTGAAGCACTGATTGGACTGCTTCCATTCCATTCACCACATTTTTACGGCCTCTTTGTGCTTACGCATGGCTGTTATTATATTCAGGTATATACAGAAGCTGACCTTCTTCAAGCTCGTCATCAAACGATAAAGCATTCGTTCTGATGAGCTGCTGGGATGTTATGTCATATCGTTCACACACCCGGTCGATAGTATCTTGCTGCTGTACGATACAAATTTTCATTCTTGAAAACTTTTCTTCTTCCCTTGTAAATAATTTTGTCAAGTAATGAGAGTTGTCATTTTCCTTCTGCTCGGTTCCCGGTGCCGCTTCTTCATTCTTTCTTTCAGACTTAAGCGGCTCAGGCGGTTCAGCTTGCGCCGGCTCCTCAGGCGGCAGTTTGGAAAACTGAAAAGACAAATCGAGAGGCTTCCCGGTTTCCTCCTCCGGCGGCGCCATCTTCCTTACCTCAATTTCGAACCCTACTTCATCCTGAGACTCTTCTTCAAGCAGCTTAGGAGCGCTGTAAAACTCCTCTTCCTGCTGTTCCGGAACGAACTCGCGATAAACGGGCGCCTGCTCTTCTTGAAAAACCGCAGGCTCATCTTCGTCTTCTGCCGCCTCATGATCGCTCTGACGGAGAAGCGGCTCGGCCTCTGGCTGTTTTTCTTTTTGAAGGAAGGGCTGTTCCGCAATTTTTGGTTTTTCTGCATGCGGAGTCAGAGTGAACGCAGGGAAAACCGGCTCGTTATCATCTTTTGGCTCTTCCTGCACTTCTGCTGAATCATCGTCAAATACAGGTTCATTCCTCACAGCCGACATGATTGCAGGCTCCTCAGCTTCTTCCTGCTCTTCTTCGTGTTGGAAGGAAACGGGAGGAGGAGGCTCAGTAAAGGAAACAGGTTTCGGCACCTCTTCCTGCTCCCTCAGAACCGGGGCGGTCTCCTGCTCTTCTTCTTCCCGCTCCCTCAAAATCGGGGCTGCTTCCTGCTCCTCTTCTTCTTCCCGCTCCCTCAAAATCGGGGCTGCTTCCTGTTCTTCTTCTTCCTGCTCCCTCAAAATCGGGGCTGCTTCCTGTTCTTCTTCTTCCTGCTCCCTCAAAATCGGGGCTGCTTCCTGCTCTTCTTCTTCCTGCTCTCTCAGAATCGGGGCTGCTTCCTGCTCTTCTTCTTCCTGCTCTCTCAGAATCGGGGCTGCTTCCTGCTCTTCTTCTTCCCGCTCCCTCAGAATCGGGGCTGCTTCCTGCTCTTCTTCTTCCTGCTCTCTCAGAATCGGGGCAGCTCCCTGCTCTTCTTCCTCCTGCCTGAGTAAAGGCGGGGTTTCTTCCTCGTTCTTCTCGGTTTCTTGTGCTGCTTCTTTTGATACACTCAAAGGTATTTCAGGCTCATGGCGTATCATTAATTCTGGTTCGTTTTCGTCCTCCAAATGATGTCCGGCAAGATTGATCATTTCTTCTCTGGCAAATTCAGGAGCCACGTACAAAGGGATCTCCGGCTCTTTTGGCTCGGATTCCTCAAGCAGCCCTTCAATTGCCAAATCAGCCTGAATGGTTAAGATCCTTGAATCCGTCAGCTGATAATCAAAGGCATCGATAAATACGAAAACATCATTGAGGTGGCTCACTTTATTTTTCGGAATCGTAATATCCACCGGGAAACAATGAATGAGCTCGGCCGTGCCATCCTCCCTCGCCCTCACTTCCTCTACATGCCTCATCTCCCTATCAAGCTCTTCAAAATGACTGCTGTGATCTATGTTGTACTCGCCAGTAAGTTCTAATGATCCTTTAATTGAGACATAATCATTTACTTCCTGCACCCTGATGTCAGGGTCTAATGAAATCGAAAGTAATTCAGAAACTTCCTGTCCTTTTTGGAAACAGATTGATTCTTCAACAGAAAATTGCAATCGGTGATTATGCGGCAAGTTCATATCCTCCTTTCATCTAATCCATACAATTAGATGTCACTAAAGGTGTATGCCGCAATCCGGAAAAATATGATAATGGAGGCATTGAAAAAAGCCGATACAAGTCTTGCTTGCATCGGCTTTTCGGTATCAGCGGCTGATCGCCTGGAACACTTTCTCAGCGGCTTGAATGGTATTTTCAATATCCTCCATTGTATGCGCAGTGGAGAGAAACAATCCTTCAAATTGAGACGGCGGCAGAAATACGCCTGCGTCGGCCATCCCTTTATAATACTTGGCGAACAGCTTTAAATCAGAAGATTTGGCTGCTTCATAGTTAATGACAGGCTCATTTGTGAAAAAGAAGCCGATCATTGAACCCGCCCGGTTAAACGTGTGCGGAATGCCATGTGCTGCAGCTGCTTTTGAAATGCCTTCTTCAAGCATATCGCCTTTTTTCACAAATTCTTGGTAAGATTCAGGTGTGAGCTGCTGTAACGTCTCAAGTCCCGCTGTCATGGCAAGCGGATTTCCTGACAATGTTCCAGCCTGATAGATCGGACCGCTCGGCGCGATTCGTTCCATAATGTCAGCTTTTCCGCCATACGCACCGACAGGAAGACCGCCGCCTATGACTTTGCCGAGACACGTTAAGTCAGGCGTCACGCCGAAATACCCTTGCGCACAGTTATAATCCACGCGAAAACCGGTCATGACCTCATCAAAAATGAGCAGCGCGCCATACTGTTCCGTCATGTCGCGAAGTCCTTGTAAAAAGCCTTCCTGCGGCGGAACAACGCCCATATTGCCTGCTACCGGTTCAACAATGACCCCGGCAATATCTTCACCGTACTCCCGGAATGCGAGTGCAACGCTTTCCAAGTCGTTGTATGGAACGGTAATCGTATTCATTGCTATTCCTTCCGGCACGCCCGGGCTGTCCGGAAGGCCGAGTGTCGCCACTCCGGATCCCGCTTTGATCAGCAGTGAATCACCATGGCCGTGGTAACAGCCTTCGAATTTCAAAATTTTGTTTCGGCCGGTATATCCTCTTGCCAGACGCAGGGCGCTCATTGTCGCCTCTGTGCCGGAGCTGACCATCCGCACGATTTCAACAGACGGCACACGGTCAATGACCAATTTGGCCAGTTCGTTTTCCACCTCAGTAGATGCTCCGAAACTTGTCCCGTTCTCGGCTACTTTTTTCAGGCTTTCAACGACCCGGTCGTTCGTGTGGCCCAAAATGAGCGGCCCCCAGCTCAGGACGTAGTCGATATATTCATTGCCGTCAATATCAAAAATTTTCGATCCTTTTCCGCGCTGCATAAAGATCGGGTCCATATCGACTGATTTAAACGCGCGCACCGGGCTGTTCACTCCGCCCGGCATCAGTTTCTGCGCTTCTTTAAAAGCGGCTTTTGATTTTTCATAGCTTCTCATCTGCCTCAGCTCCCGTCAAATGAAATCGTTACTCAGCAAGCCATCTTGCTGCGTCTTTTGCATGATACGTCATAATCAGATCGGCTCCTGCACGTTTCATGCCCGTTAAAATTTCCAGCACCATTTCTTTTTCTTTAATCCAGCCGTTTTGGGCTGCCGCTTTCACCATGGAATACTCCCCGCTCACATTATATGCGACCAGCGGCAGGTGATGGCGGTTTTTCACATCACGCATAATATCTAAGTATGACATAGACGGTTTGACGATTAAAAAGTCAGCGCCTTCTGCCGCGTCTGATTCAGCCTCACGGAGCGCTTCCAAGCGGTTGGCCGGATCCATCTGATATGTTTTTCGGTCTCCGAACTGCGGCGTGCTGTCAGCCGCGTCGCGGAACGGACCGTAAAATTCACTTGAATATTTCACGGCATAAGACATGATCGGAATATTCGTGAATCCTTCTTTGTCGAGCGCTTCCCTGATCACTGTGACAAAACCGTCCATCATATTTGAAGGAGCGATGATATCAGCGCCGGCTTTGGCCTGACTGACGGCTGTCTGAGCCAGCAGCTCAAGCGACTCGTCATTGAGGATTTCTCCGTCTTTCACGACGCCGCAATGGCCGTGATCCGTGTATTCACAGAGACACGTATCAGCGATGACGATCATTTCAGGATAATGCTTTTTAATTTCAGCAATCCCTTTCTGCACAATGCCGTGATCGTGAAAAGCCTGGGTTCCGCAGGCGTCTTTTTCTTCCGGCACGCCGAAAACGATGACCGACTTAATGCCGAGCGATATCAGCTCAGCCATTTCATCCTTTAACAAATCGAGTGATACATGATAAACCCCCGGCATGGAAGGAACTTCTTTTTTTCCTTCGAGCCCTTCAACGACAAATAACGGGTAAATAAAATCTGAGGGGTGAAGACGTGTTTCTTTTACTAAATCTCTCATCGCAGCGTTCGCGCGCAAACGGCGGTGTCTGTTAAATGTTTGATTCATCATTATCAATCCTTTCCCGACATACTGCACATGACGTCCAGCATGCCTTCAATCGTATAAGTGTCAGGCACATGGGATGAGATCCCGTATTCCAAGAGCGCTTTCTCTGTCAAAGGGCCGATGCTGATATAGCTCGCACCGCTGTTTTCCCACGCTTTTTCTCCGTCTCCGACCGCGTGCATAAACGTATGGACCGCCGATGAGCTGGTAAACGTAATAAAATCAAAATGAGAGCGGGATGCAGCCCGTCTCAGCTCGTCCATGCCTTTTTCATCCTGAATGGTATTGTATAACACCCATTCCCTTATTTGATAGCCAAGCGGCTCAAGCTCCGCTTTTATGACATCGCGTGATAAATTGCCCTTTATCACTGAAATGGGTTCGGCAGCTGATGCGTGCCGTTTTAAAGTATCAGCCAGACATTCCGCCACATACTCGTCAGGCATCGCATCCGTCCGGGCTCCCCGCTCTTTCAGGGCGCGCGCAGTCTTTTCACCGACGGTCGCGATTTTTTTCCGTCCCGATAGCGCAAGACCGTGACGATCAAGATAGGAAAAAAAGAACCGGACACCGTTTACGCTTGTAAACACAAGCCATCCCGGCTCAGAAAGGTCTTCCCGCAGACTGTCCGCACATTCATCCGGGAGCGCTTCCTGAAAAGCGATCAGCGAAGCGGAAACAGCCGTTCCGCCGAGCGCTTCCACTTTTTTTCGGAACGGTGCGGCCTGTCTTTTGTTCCGGGTGACAAGCACGGTCTTTCCTTGTAAAGGAAGGTCATTTGCCATCCTGATCGAGCTCCTGTTTCACGCTGTCGATTAATGCTTTGGCTCCTTTTTCAGACATCATCGCCGCACAGCGTTTTCCGATTTCTTCCGGATCATGTCCCGCCGCTGTTTCTTTATAAATCGTCTTTCCGTCCGGAGACGCGACAAGACCGACCAATTCAACCTCATCCCGGTCATTGACGGACGCATACCCGGCTATCGGCACTTGGCAGCCGCCTTCCATCGCGTGTAAGAAAGCCCGTTCGGCTGCCACCGTGCGCTGCGTATACTCATCGGTAAATTGCGCAAACAGCTTCAAAAGCTCCTCATCCGACTCTCTGCATTCAATGGCAAGAGCGCCTTGGCCGACCGCAGGCAGACAGCGGTCCGGTTCGAGAAATTCAGATACGACATCATCTTTCCAGCCCATTCTCGAAAGTCCCGCAGCCGCTAAAATAATAGCATCGTAATCTTCCGTTTCAAGCTTTTGAAGTCTCGTATCAATATTGCCTCTGATCCACTTAATTGTAAGATCTGGGCGTTCAGCAAGAATCTGGGCGCTTCTTCTTAAACTGCTGGTGCCGATGATGCCTCCTTCTTTTATGTCGTCCAGCTTTTGATGCCCCTTTGAAATCAGCGCATCACGCGGATCCTCACGTTTCGGTATGCAGCCTATGACAAGACCCTCGGGCAAAACGGCGGGCATGTCTTTCATGCTGTGAACCGCCATATCAATCTCCTGATGCAGCAGCGCCTGTTCAATCTCTTTGACAAACAAACCTTTGCCGCCCACTTTTGACAGTGTAACATCAAGGATGCGGTCGCCTTTTGTGACAATCTCCCGGATTTCAAAGTTATAGGAAGGGTTCAATTCCTTCAGTTTGTTAATCACCCATTTTGTCTGGGTCATAGCCAGTTTGCTCCGTCTGGAACCTACCTTAATCGTTCTCATTTTCTTTCCTCCCGAATCTGTTTGGGCGCGTGCGTTAACTGAACCAATGGAATTGCGACAGGCTTCCGAGCAGGAAGTAATTAATCATCAGCACGAGAAAACATGCTGAATTCCATAACGCCGCCACTTTTCCCTGCAGTTCCTTAATCAATCTGATATATAAATAGTAGCTGTATAAAAGCAGCACAATAAACGAGCCGAGCACTTTTGAATCAAACCAGTACAGCGTTTCCAGCGACACATACGCCCAGATCACGCCTAATATCAGGCTCAACAGCAGCATCGGAACCCCGATGACATTTAAAACGTAAGCCATATAATCAAGTTTTGACAAATCTTCAATTCTCAACAGCCATTTTCCCCATTTTTTCTTCTTTAATAAAGAATATTGAAACTGATAAAGAAGCGAAAAGACAAAAGAAAGGGAAAAAGCGCCGTAAGACAGAATCGCCATTGTAATATGAATGACCAAAAGCTCTGAGACCAGCTGGCCGGAAAAAGCGGCCGAATGCTGATCCGTCGGTGAAAACGTATGGATCGCAATCATCGAGAAACCGATGACATTCGTGAAAAACACGATAAAATCAACGCGCAGAATCTGCGTGACCACAAGTGAGAGCGTGACAAGCACCCACGCATAAAAGTAAAGGGCCTCCGTAATATTCAAGACCGGAAATCTGCCCGTCTGCCACATAAAATAAGAAAGATAGACGGTTTGCAGAGTCCAGACAATAGAAAGCAACCAGAAGGCCATTTTCCCAGCCTTCCGGTTGTGTTGAAGAAAATCTATAAAGTAAAAAAGGACGCTTACTGCATAAATAACAATTGTCGCTTCATTAAGTCTTGCCATTGCTGTATCAATCATACAGCCCTCACTCACTTACAAGCGGACGTAAGCCCGTTTTTGCTTCTGCCTTTTGAAACGAATGAACCGTCTGGCGGTTATCCAGGCTTTTGTCCAGCTGGCGGCCGGCCTCTTCCTCAATATCGAAAATCTGCATAAACAGCTTCAGCTTTTCATCTGAATCCGCTTCAGCCGCAAGCTCTTTCGCTTTCAGAATCGGGTCGCGCAGCATTTGGTTAATGATGCTTTTCGTATGTTTGCTGAGAAGTTTTTTCTCTCTTACCGTCAGATGAGGCAGCTTGCGCTCAATGCTCTGCATCGTATCGGACTGGATGGACAGCGCCTTTTCACGCAGCGCCGAAATGACCGGCACGACGCCGAGCGTATTAAGCCACTGCTTAAACTCAACAATTGCCGCTTCAATAAACAGCTCGACTTTTTCAGCGGTTTCACGGCGTTCTTGTAAGTTGGCTTCAACGATTCCTTCAAGGTCATCAATATCGTACAGAAAAACACCTTCAAGATCGTTCAGCGCCGGATCGAGATCTCTCGGCACAGCGATATCCACCATAAATAACGGGCGGCCTTTCCGCTGTCTGCCCGCTCTCTCCATCATTTCTTTAGACACGACGAAATCACTTGCGCCTGTCGAACTGATTAAAATATCAGCTTCAGCAAGTGCATGTTCAAGCTGGTTTAAGCTGCGCGCTTCTCCGGAGAAACGGTCAGCGAGCGCTTTTGCCTTCAAAAACGTTCTGTTGATGACCGTTACTTTGCCGATGCCCTGACCGTGCAGGTTTTCTGCGGCGAGCTCGCCCATTTTTCCCGCACCGAGAATCAAAATGTGCTTATTTGACAATGAGCCGAAGATTTTTTTCGCGAGTTCAACGGCGGCGTAACTGACGGAAACGGCATTGGCGCCGATATCGGTTTCAGCATGCGTGCGTTTGCCGACGGTCACCGCCTGTTTAAACAGCTCATTGAAAATGGTGCCGATCGTCTTTTCTGCCTGCGCCGTTTTAAAGCTTGAGCGGACCTGGCCGAGTATTTGCGTTTCTCCGATGACCATGGAATCCAAGCCGCATGCCACACGGAATAAATGCTCGATCGCCGCGTCGCTCTCATAAAATTTCAGAAACGGAGACAGCTCTTCTTTCGGCAGCGAGAACCATTCGGATAAAAATGTTTTTATATAATAACGGCCGGTATGAAGCTGGTCGACCACCGCATATATTTCGGTGCGGTTGCAGGTTGACACGATAATGTTTTCAAGAACGCTTTTTTCTTCTTTTAAACGAAGCATCGCTTCCGCAAGCTCATCCGGCTGAAAACTTATTTTTTCGCGTATTTCAATAGGGGCGGATTTATAATCTACTCCCACAACAAGAATATGCATCGCTTTCATGCACCCCCGTACATCGCAATTTATTTATAATCATTCTAACATAGAATTTATTATTTATAATAATTATAACATAGTTTCTTCGGGAAAATGTGAACAGATTTCAAAAATGTTATGCTATAGTATAAAAAGCTCGTTTCCACTGTAATCATCATACTAAAAATCCTTTACTGCGGGTAGGTGACAGGATGAAAAAAACATCAATTTTATTACCGGGACTTCTGCTTGCCGCTTCATTATTCGCATGGCTTCAGAGCGGACAGGTTCACCTGTTTGCGAATCAGGGGGAATGGCCGGTGCTCCTTATGCTTTTGGGTGCCGTGCTCTTGTATCAGGGCAAAAAGGAAGCGGCCGGGCCTCACGTCCTGATCGGCATGCTTCTTTTCGGCATAGGTTTACACTTTTTCGCCAAACCTGAGCTCTCATGGTGGCCGGGAGATTTTGAAATGATTCTCTTCGTCTTCGGATTCTCCTTATTTGCGGCAGCCAGAAAAGAATATGTATACGAAGCGGTTGCCATGATTGGTTTTTCCCTCTTTTTATACTTCTTTAAACAAATTACGGCGTGGCTGGAGTCCGTCCATATTCCGACGGAACACTTCAAAACATACTGGCCGTATGTTTTCATCGGAATCAGCCTTTTATTATTGTTTATCAAGCGGAACAAAACTATACGATAAAACCCAAAACGCACTGCGTTTTGGGTTTTTCATTACCGGCTGATCATTTTTTTAATGGCTCCCCATGCTTCATCTTTGCCTTTTTTCGTTTCAGAGGAAAATAAAATCAGCTCATCTTCAGGATCCATATCAAGCGTCTGTTTGACAACCTTTAAGTGCTTGTCCCATTTTCCTTTTGGAATCTTATCCGCTTTTGTCGCGATAACGATGACGGGAATGCCGTAATACTTCAGGAATTCATACATGTTCACGTCTTCAGCAGACGGCGCGTGCCTGAGGTCGACAATCTGCACGCAGGCTTTCAGCTCTTCGCGGGTCGTCATATAGGTTTCAATCATTCTCCCCCATGCTTCCCGCTCGCTTTTGGAAACTTTCGCAAATCCGTACCCGGGAACATCGACAAAATGCAATTCATCATTGATGATGTAAAAGTTTAGGGTCTGTGTTTTCCCCGGTTTTGATGACGTTCTGGCCAAGTTTTTCCGATTGATTAATGAATTGATAAAAGATGACTTTCCTACATTTGATCTTCCCGCCAGCGCGATTTCCGGAAGCCCCCCATTAGGGTACTGTTCGGGTTTGACCGCGCTGATCACGATTTCTGACTTTGTGACTTTCATTTCTTCTCTCCTACTAAGGCATGTTCCAAAACGTCATCCAGGTGAGAAACGAATATAAACTTCAGTCCTTCTCTGACGCTTTCTGGAATATCCTCTATATCTTTTTCGTTATCTTTAGGCGCAATAATAGTGGTCAGGCCCGCTCTGTGCGCGCCGAGCGCCTTTTCTTTCAGTCCGCCGATCGGAAGCACGCGGCCCCGCAGCGTGATTTCTCCCGTCATACCGACTTCGCGTTTTACCGCACGGTCCGTTAATGCTGAAACGAGCGCCGTGGCCATCGTAATTCCGGCAGAAGGGCCGTCTTTCGGCACCGCTCCTTCAGGGACATGGATATGAATGTCATACTTCTCATGGAATTTCGGATCGATTCCGAACTGTTCCGCTTTCGAGCGGACATAACTGAAAGCGGCCTGCGCTGATTCCCGCATGACATCTCCAAGCTTCCCGGTCAGAATCAGCTTTCCTTTTCCCGGTGACAATGACACTTCGATTGACAGCGTATCTCCGCCGACCGTCGTATACGCAAGCCCCGTGACAACCCCGATTTGATCTTCGGTTTCCGCCTGTCCGTATCTGAATATCCGTTTTCCGAGATAGTCGGCCAGATTTTTCTCTGTAACGGTAATGCGTTTTCTCTCCTCAGACACAATGGCTTTTGCAGCCTTTCGGCAAATGGCGGCAATCTGGCGTTCAAGCGTTCTCACGCCGGCTTCCCTCGTGTAGTAGCGGATGATGTCCGTAATCGCCTGGTCCCGAATCTGCAGGTTGCTCTTTGTGAGCCCGTGCTCTTTGATTTGTTTCGGAAGCAGGTGGTCCTTCACGATCTCCAGCTTTTCGTTTTCAGTGTAGCCTGACAGGCTGATAATCTCCATTCTGTCTCTGAGAGGGCCCGGGATGGAAGCAAGGTTATTCGCAGTCGCGATAAACAGCACTTTCGATAAATCGAACGTCTCTTCAATATAGTGGTCGCTGAATGTGCTGTTTTGTTCCGGATCCAGCACCTCAAGCATCGCCGAAGACGGATCGCCTCTGAAATCAGACGACATTTTGTCGATCTCATCCAGGAGAAAAACCGGATTTTGTTTGCCGGCTTTTTTCATCCCCTGTATAATACGGCCCGGCATCGCTCCGACGTATGTACGCCGGTGCCCGCGGATTTCAGACTCATCGCGCACTCCGCCCAGTGAAATTCTCACAAAACGGCGCCCCATGCTCGTACTGATTGATTTTGCAAGAGATGTTTTGCCGACTCCCGGAGGTCCGGCCAGACAAAGAATCGGCCCTTTCAGCGTTTTCGTCAGCTGTTTCACGGCCAAATACTCCAAAATCCGCTCTTTCACTTTCTCTAAGCCGTGGTGCTCTTTATCTAAGATTTCCCCGGCTTTTTTAATATCAAGTTTATCTTCTGTTTCATCTGACCACGGAAGGGCGATGAGCCAGTCGATATAGTTGCGGATAACAGAGCTTTCCGCTGAGCTTGACGGCACTTTTTCGTAACGGCTTAATTCCTTAAGCGCCGTTTCTTTGACACGCTCAGGCATGCCTGCTTCTTCTATCTTTTCCGTGAGCGACTGAACTTCGCCGGTTTTTCCTTCTTTGTCGCCAAGCTCCTTCTGAATGGCTTTCATCTGTTCACGCAAGTAGTATTCCTTTTGAGTGCGTTCCATCGAACGTTTGACGCGCTGACCGATTTTTTTCTCAATCTCCAGCACTTCTTTTTCATTATGAATGGAACGGATGACCTTATTCAGACGTTCTTTAATATCCGCCGTTTCTAAAATGTCCTGCTTGTCCTTTAATTTCAGCGGGAGATGAGAAGCGACGATATCCGCCATTCTGCCGGGCTCTTCAATATCAGTCACAGCCGCATACGTTTCTGCGGAGATTTTTTTAGAAATTTTTATGTACTGGTCAAAATGGTCCAGCAGCGTCCGCATAAGCGCTTCGTCTTCCACGTCTTTTGAATCATCCTCATGCATCAGCTGTATATCGACCGAAATATAATCTTCGAGCTCGGTGTATTCAAGGATCTGCGCCCGCTGAATTCCTTCTACAAGCACTCTGATCGTACCGTTGGGCAGCTTCAGCATCTGTTTAATTTTTGTATAAGTGCCGACGGCGAAAATATCCTCTTCACCCGGTTCGTCTATCGAAATATCCTGCTGAGTGGCTAAAAAAATCATATGATCATGCATCATTGCCTGTTCAAGAGCCTGAACCGACTTGTCACGGCCTACATCTAAATGTAAAACCATTGTCGGGTATACCAATAAGCCTCTTAAAGGGAGGAGCGGGATGCTGCGTTTTGTATCTTCTGCCATGTGACTGACACCTCCGTGACTTTAGTATGAACCATTATAATACAACTTTTTCACCGTTGTACAATTCCGGGATCGGGCTTTAATCGGCTTATCCGCCTGCCCTGTATATAAAACAGTCTCTTCGTAGTATACCCTTTCTTTCTGTTCTGAAAAAGGAAAAGATGTCCTCCATAAAAAAACCCCATTATAAAAATGGGGTTTATACGGATTCTTTATTCATTTGGATATCAAACGGTTTTTGTTCTGAAGGAGGGTCAACCAATATGACGTCCAGCACTTCCTGGAACGTTTTTACCGCTTTAATGGTGATTCCGTCTATTCGTTTCAGAATGGACTGCTGATTTTCATATGGGATAATGACCGTTTTTGCTCCGGCCTGTTTTGCGGCTTTAATTTTCGGAATGACGCCGCCGATCGGTTTGACAAGCCCCGTCAGGCTGATTTCTCCCGTCATCGCCACCGTATGGTCGATCGGGATGCGGTGAATCGCGGAAAAAATCCCCGCGGCCATTGCGATACCTGCTGAAGGTCCGTCAATCGGGCCTCCGCCCGGAAAATTGACGTGAATGTCATAGTCTGAAGGTTTGATGCCCATTGTGCGGAGAACCGTCAGAACATTTTCCACAGATCCCTTCGCCATGCTTTTGCGGCGGATCGACTTCGATTGGCTGCCGATACTTTCTTCCTCTGCAATTCCCGTGATATTCAGGCTTCCTTTGTCCTGCGCAGGTGTGACATTCACTTCGATTTCCAGCAATGCGCCGCTGTTCGGCCCGTAGACGGCAAGTCCGTTCACGATGCCGACTTGCGGTTCATCGGCAATTTTCTGCTCATTTTTAGGTGTAAGCTGACTGGAATGAACAACCCATTCTATATCTTCTGTCGTAATTTCTTTTCTGTCCTCAGTCACCGCCATGCCGGCGGCGATCTGGATCATATTGACGGCTTCACGTCCGTTTCTCGTATATGTGGTCAGCACACTGAGAGCTTCGTCAGAAATCTCTTTCTGAATTTTGTCGGCTGCTTTTTTCGCAACGATTTTAAGTTCATCCTTTTCCAGCTCGCGGAAAAATACTTCAAGACAGCGCGAACGGATGGCCGGCGGAATTTCATTCGGCATTCTCGTTGTCGCTCCGATCAAACGGAAATCTGCCGGAAGCCCATTTTGAAAAATATCATGAATGTGATTCGGTATTTGCGTATTTTCTTCACTGTAATACGCACTGTCTAAAAATACTTTTCGATCTTCAAGCACCTTCAGCATTTTATTCATCTGAATCGGGTGAAGCTCGCCGATTTCATCAATAAACAATACCCCGCCGTGAGCATGGGTCACAGCCCCCTGTTTCGGCTGCGGAATGCCTGCTTGGCCCATCGCACCCGCTCCCTGATAAATCGGATCATGCACTGAACCGATAAGCGGATCGGCAATCCCCCGTTCATCAAATCGCGCGGTCGTCGCATCAAGTTCAACAAATACAGCCTGCTTTTGAAACGGTGACTGTTTATGTTTTTTCGCTTCTTCCAATACCAGCCGCGCCGCAGCCGTTTTACCGACTCCCGGAGGACCGTAAATAATGACGTGCTGCGGGTTCGGTCCGCAAAGCGCTGCTTTTAACGCTTTAATTCCGTCTTCCTGGCCGACAATGTCCTGAAAGCTTTTCGGCCGCACCTTTTCTGATAAAGGTTCTGATAAACTGATGGCGCGCATTTTGCGCAGCTGTTCCATTTCTTTTTTTGATTCTTTATCTATCGTCACTTTTTGTGTACGCTGGTTTTTGAGCAGATTCCAAAAATATAATCCGATGACTATCCCGAAAAACAGCTGTACAAATAATGCGATCCCTGTCCAACTCATGCTGGTCCCTCCTGAAAAAACGATTTATGTATCCAATTCATTCCTCTGTCCGCTAGTATCTCCCAGCAAAGCCCGAAATAAACATTTTCAGAAGGGTCAGGACAAGAAAAAAACCTCCTGATCAATTCGAGTCAGGAGGTTTTGTCATGTTATGCTGATGTTTTATCTTGGCCGACAACTGTGCCGTCTTTTAATACAAGACGCGGTGCTTCACCGTCTGCGACTGTCGCTCCGGTAATGACACATTTTTCAATATCATCGCGGGACGGCAGATCAAACATGACGTCAAGCATGATGCCTTCAATGATAGAACGCAGGCCGCGTGCGCCTGTTTTACGCTCGATCGCTTTTTTCGCAATTTCAGATAATGCCTCGTCTTCAAATTCAAGCTCGACATCATCAAGTTCTAACATTTTCTTGTATTGTTTGACGAGTGCGTTTTTCGGTTTAGTCAGAATTTCAACCAGTGCCGTTTCGTCAAGCTGCTCAAGGCTTGCAATGACAGGAAGACGGCCGATGAATTCAGGAATCAGACCGAAACGGAGCAAGTCTTCAGGAAGAACTTTAGAAAGCAGTTCTTCTTTTTCCAGGTCTGCCGCTTTATTATCAGAGCCGAAGCCGATGACTTTTTGTCCGAGACGGCGTTTGATGATTTGTTCGATGCCGTCAAATGCACCGCCGCAAATGAACAGGATGTTCGTCGTATCGATCTGGATGAATTCCTGATGAGGATGTTTGCGTCCTCCTTGAGGCGGCACGCTTGCAACCGTTCCTTCAAGAATTTTCAGCAGCGCCTGCTGAACGCCTTCGCCTGATACGTCGCGTGTAATGGACGGGTTTTCAGATTTTCGCGCTACTTTATCGATTTCATCGATATAAATAATACCTTTTTCTGCTTTTTCCACATCATAGTCTGCTGCCTGAATCAGCTTGAGGAGGATGTTTTCTACGTCCTCACCGACATATCCGGCTTCAGTCAGAGATGTAGCGTCCGCGATCGCAAACGGCACGTTCAGAATACGCGCAAGCGTCTGGGCAAGAAGTGTTTTCCCGCTTCCAGTCGGTCCGATTAAAGAAATATTACTTTTAGAAAGCTCGACATCATCCACTTTACTGTTGGAGTTGATGCGTTTGTAATGGTTGTATACCGCAACCGCAAGTGATTTCTTCGCCTGATCCTGTCCGATGACATATTCATTCAGAATCTCACGGATTTCCTGCGGCTTCGGAACGTCTTTAAATTCGACTTCTTCTTCTGTACCAAGCTCTTCCTCTACGATTTCTGTACAGAGCTCAATACATTCGTCGCATATATATACACCCGGTCCTGCAACCAGCTTACGAACCTGATCTTGCGTTTTTCCGCAGAACGAGCATTTCAATTGTCCTTTTTCCTCGTTGAATTTAAACATTCTTTCACCCCTTAATCTTGTCTCACTTTTTCTTTTACCTGAAGGGCAAAAGAAAACGGTTCTTGCTACGATCGAGTATGTATTGCATTTTACCATACTTTCCAGTAAGACGGTAACAATGTGTTTCGCACTTGCACATTCTATATGTATGACGAAAAACAGCCCGGCAATGACTATCTTGCCCCAAGAAAAAGAGTTATATCATAATTGTACAAAACAAGGCACGAATTAATCGCGCCCTGTTTTATTATGTCTATTATTATGAACCATATTAACGGTTTTCTACAAGAAAATCAATTGCTTTTCGAACTTTTAAATCTTCTTTCATCGCGTCAGTTGAACCGATTGCCTGCTTAATGTTTTCAACCGGCATGTTGTAAGCTTCAGCCATTTTAGTCAGCTCAGCTTCAACTTCTTCGTCCGTTACTTCAAGGTTTTCTGCTTGAGCGATCGCTTCAAGAGTCAGGTTTGATTTTACGCGTTTTGCGGCATCTTCTTTCATTTGCTCTTTTAACGCGTTTTCGTCTTGGCCTGAGAATTGAGTGTAAAGCTCAAGGTTCATGCCTTGCATTTGCAGACGCTGTTCGAATTCTTTCAGCATGCGGTCAAGCTCAGTGTCGATCATCGCTTGAGGAACATCAGCTTCAGCGTTTTCAGATGCTTTCAGAACAAGCTCTTCACGCAATTTAGCGTCAGCTTCGTTTTCTTTTGCTTCTTCAAGGCGTTTTTTTGTTTTCTCAGTTAATTCAGCAAGCGTTTCAACTTCTTCGTCAATGTCTTTTGCGAATTCGTCGTTAAGCTCAGGAAGCTCTTTCGCTTTGATTTCATGAATTTTCACTTTGAAAACAGCTGGTTTTCCGGCAAGCTCTTCAGCGTGGTACTCTTCAGGGAATGTTACTTCAACATCCTTTTCAGCGCCTGCTTCAAGGCCTGTTAACTGCTCTTCGAAGCCCGGGATGAATGAACCTGATCCTACTTCAAGTGAGTAGTTCTCAGCTTTTCCGCCTTCAAACGCTTCGCCGTCAACGAAACCTTCGAAGTCAAGAACGACTGTATCGCCGTTTTCAACAGCGCCTTCTTCTTTCACGACAAGCTCAGCCTGACGCTCTTGAAGAGCTTTAAGTTCGTTTTGTACATCTTCGTCAGTAACGGCAGTGTCATCTTTTTCGATTCCTAAGCCTTTGTAATCGCCAAGTTTCACTTCCGGTTTTACAGTCACTTTTGCAGTGAAAATCAAGCTTTCGCCTTTTTCGATTTTTTCAACATCGATTTCAGGGCGGTCTACAGGCTCAATGCCGGCTTCTTCAACCGCTTTAGGGTATTCTACAGGAAGTAAAATATCTAAAGCATCCTGGTAAAGAGCTTCAACGCCGAAACGCTGTTCGAATAAACCGCGGGGAACTTTCCCTTTGCGGAATCCAGGAATAGAAACCTGTTTTACTACTTTTTTAAATGCATCATCAAGAGCTGTTTTGAACGTATCCGCATCAACTTCAACCGTTAATACGCCTTCGTTGCCTTCTTGTTTTTCCCATTTTACAGACATGTGTTTCCCTCCAAAAATCTATTCAGGTTGTGTCGGTCTTCCATTCTAAAGCAATCCGCGGCTTTGTCAAAGAAAAAACCGCTTTGAATCAGAATCATTATGTAATGAACTGGCAGCCTGTCCAACCGTAATTCTCATTTCAGTTAAACCGCTATACATAAATACAACCACTATATTATAACATAACGCCTACCGCTTTCAACTATATGGTGTGATTTACAAATAAGAAATTTCTTCAATATCCTTAATCATCGAGCAGGCTTCTTCGAGTTCGCGGCTGTCAAACTCGTACATCATATGAAGTTCCTCCTGCTCAATGTCAATGCCGTGCATCTCGTAACCGACCTTATGAAGCGCCGCCGCCCATAAATCTGCGTTCAAAAACTTCGGCATAAAAGGGTGCAGAACGTACAGATGCCTTCTCCACAGCTCCTCGACGGCAGCGTATAATGTAGGGTTTTCATTGCCGAGCGTTTCATCAAGCACCCGGAGAACGCGATGCAAAATCGGAGCCGCATCAGGCTGAACCGTTTCACTCGGAACCGCGGTCATTGAATCGCCGAATTTTGTAATATGGACCGGCTTGCTGTAGTCATGGTCCGCCATCAGCGTCAAAATCATCGTCTTGATAAGAGGATGAGCGCCCGGATCTTGAAGAATCGTTTTTAAGAGACCCGTGTATTTTGCAATATTGCGGTCTTTGAGAGAATGAATCAGATTCATTTGTTCAGCGGGGCTGTTCAGCACTTTTTCCGCATCAAGAATGTCCTCGTATTCCTCCTCCCACGCTTCATCCTGCTGGTCGGGATCGGTCATTTTGCGGCTGAATTCGAGCAGCCGGTAGAATTGCTCCGCACTTTCTGCGGGCAGCTGGTTTTCTTCCAGCACAGCTTCAATTGTGCTTTTGACTTCTTCATATTGTTTCAGCTGAATTAAAATGGTCATGTACACTTGCAGTACGGTGAAATAATGGCCGTACCCTTCATTCAGCATTTTCTCGCAAACTTGTTTTGCTTCTTCCAATTCCCCGAGTTCCAGAAAACAAATCGCCATGCCTAAATGTACGTCGGACTCGGTATCGCCGTGGCTTACCGCCTCTGAGAACAGTTCGAGGGCCTCCTGATACTGTTTATCCTTCATGGCGGCCATCCCTTTATCAACCAAGCGTTCTTTCAGACGGGGGAAAGGAATGATATCAGCTTTTTTCTTGTCATGCGTCATACTTTATTTCCTTTCAGGCGCTATTTTTTTCAAGTGTATCAACACGCGTCAGGAAACACAAGAAAGGATGGTGCGCACGGTAAAAAAAGCCGCCGGACAGATCCGGTCGGCTTTTTTCAGGCTTGAAGCCAAGAACTTCTTTTCGATTCAAACTGCTGAATGTCGTCCTCCAGCAGAAGCGTTAATGAAATTTCATCATAACCGTTAATCAGCATTTCCTTCCAGTGCGGATCGACTTCAAATGAAATCTCTTTGCCTTCACTGTCGTGAATGAGCTGGTTTTCCAAATCAACCGTCATGTTAAGGGACTGATTTTCATATTGACCGGCGAGTTTTTTCCACTGATCATACGGCATACGGATGGGAAGCATACCGTTTTTAAAACAGTTTTGATGAAAAATATCGGCAAATGACGGAGCAATGATGATTTTGAAGCCGTAATCATCCAGCGCCCAAGGAGCGTGCTCACGGGATGATCCGCAGCCGAAATTCTCTCCGGCAATTAATATGGACGCGCCTTCATAGACTTTGCGGTTTAATTCAAATTCAGGATCAGGCTCACCGTTCTCAAGGTATCTCCAATCAAAAAACGCGAATCTGCCGTATCCTGTTCTTTCAATTCTTTTCAAAAACTGTTTCGGAATAATCTGGTCCGTATCGACGTTGATCCGATTTAAGACGGCCGCTTTTCCCGTATGCGTTTTTAAAGGTTCCATCTTTTCGCGCACTCCTTACACAACTGTTTTTTCTTGATAAAACTTTCTTACATCGACGAAATGCCCGTGAATGGCTGCCATTGCCGCCATCGCCGGACTGACAAGGTGTGTTCTCGCGCCTTTTCCCTGTCTGCCTTCGAAGTTGCGGTTGGAAGTGGAAGCGCATCGTTCCCCTTCAGGCACGACATCATTGTTCATACTGAGGCACATGCTGCAGCCTGATTCTCTCCATTCAAATCCGGCCTCGAGAAACACGCGGTGCAGCCCTTCTTCTTCGGCCTGCTGTTTCACGCTTTGAGAACCCGGGACCACAATGGCTCTGACGCTGTCAGCGACTTTTCGGCCTTTGATCATATCCGCAGCCTGGCGAAGATCGGTCATCCGCGAATTTGTACAGGAGCCAATAAACACATGCTCGACTTTAATATCTTCAATTTTTTGATTCGGTGAGATTCCCATGTATTCGTACGCGCGGATGGCTTCTTTTTTACCGTCTTCAGAATCAATCGTTTCCGGCGCCGGTATTTGGGCATCGACCGGAAGAACCATACCGGGATTGACGCCCCATGTTACCATTGGAGAAATCTCGCTGCCGTCTAGCACGATGGAATGATCGTATACGGCGCCCGGATCGGTTTTTAACGCTTTCCATTCTGCGGCGGCTTTTTCAAATTCCTCGCCTTTTGGCGCGTATTTACGGTTTTTACAATATTCAATCGTCGTGTCATCCGGAGCGATCAGTCCCGCCCGGGCTCCCGCTTCTATTGACATATTGCAGACGGTCATGCGTTCGTCCATAGACATGTTTCTGAATACTTCCCCGGTGTATTCAATGACATATCCGGTACCGAATTTCACCCCGTATTTTCCGATGACCGACAAGATGACATCCTTCGCGGTCACTCCTTTTTGGAGCGTTCCGTCAACGCGGATTTCAAGCGTTTTCGGCCGCTGCTGCCACAATGTCTGAGTGGAAAGAACATGTTCCACCTCACTTGTGCCGATACCGAAGGCAAGCGCCCCGAATGCGCCGTGAGTCGATGTATGGCTGTCTCCGCAAACGATCGTTTTCCCCGGTAGTGTCAGACCAAGCTCAGGTCCGACTACGTGAACGATTCCCTGGTCTGCGCTGTGAAGATCCGCAAGACGGACGCCAAACTCCTCACAATTCCGTTCAAGCGCGGTTACTTGGCGCTTTGCGACTTCATCTTTAATGTCAAAACGGTTGACGGTCGGAATATTGTGGTCCATCGTTGCGAATGTGTTCTGCGGCCGTCTGACCTTTCTTCCCTTCTGCCTTAACCCTTCGAACGCCTGAGGAGACGTCACCTCATGAATGAGGTGCAGATCAATATAGAGAAGGTCGGGTTTTCCTTCACCGCTTTTTACAACATGCCGATCCCAAATCTTTTCGATGATTGTTCGAGGCATCATCTTTGTTTCCTCCCTCTACCTATGAACTAAGACCGCTTTCTTTAAAGCGTCACACTATAGATTTTGTACTCGAGCCGGCTAATGCGGCTTTTACTTTTTCAGTAATGTCATGCGTTCCGGCATATTGGCCGTCCCAGGCGATATCACGTGTACGGCTGCCGTCTGCAAGCACCTTTGCGACCGCTTTTTCCACCGCCTGCGCTTCGTTTTCAAGCCCGAAAGATGTTCTCAAAAGCATCGCCGCTGATAAAATCGCCGCAAACGGATTGGCCATCCCTTTACCGGCGATGTCAGGCGCAGATCCATGCACGGGTTCAAACAAGTGAAGACCTGAACTTGATAAGCTGGCTGACGGCAGCATGCCGAGCGAGCCTGTCAGCATGGAGGCTTCATCGCTTAAAATATCGCCGAACATATTCTCAGTTACGACGACGTCAAACTGGCTCGGAGCGTAGATGAGCTGCATCGCGGCATTATCGACAAGCATATGTTCAAGCGTCACATCAGGAAATTCTTTTGCGATTTCATCCGCTGTTTCCCGCCAAAGCCTGCTTGATGAAAGCACATTCGCCTTATCAACGGACGTCACTTTTCCTTTTCTGCCGGCAGCCATCTTAAAGGCTTCTCTGACAACGCGTGCGATTTCTTCTTTCTTATAAAAAAGGGTATCGACCGCTTCCTTTTCTCCCGCTTCATTGACATACTGTCTGCTCGGTTCTCCGAAGTAGAGGCCGCCCGTCAGTTCCCTGACGATTACAAAGTCGACGCCGCTGATATATTCTTTTTTCAGCGGAGACGCCTCAGACAGGCTTTCAAATACGGTCACGGGACGCAGATTGGCAAACAGGCCGAGTTTTTTTCTGATGCCGAGCAGGCCTTTTTCCGGTCTGAGCTCCGGAGGATTTTGGTCCCATTTCGGCCCGCCGACTGCCCCGAGCAGGATGGCGTCGGATCTTTCACAAAGAGCCACCGTCTCCTCAGGAAGGGGGTTTTGATGGGCGTCAATAGCCGCTCCCCCGATCAGCCCGTTTTCAAATTCAAATTCATGTCCGAATTGTTCGGCAACGCTTTTCAATACATCTGCCGCTGATTCCGCCACTTCCGGTCCGATTCCGTCACCGGGCAGCAAAGCAATACGTTTTTTCAAATCAAACGTTCTCCTTTCTATTACGAGCCGACCGCAGTCTGTCTCTTTAATCCGTCTATATTGCAATCCAGCACCAATTGCCGGTTCACGGCGTTCAAATATGCTTTTGCAGAAGCTTCCAGAACATCCTGCGCGATTCCCCGCCCTGATGTTTCTTTTCCGTTCACGGTCACTCTGACAAAAACTTGAGCCAGCGCGTCTTCGCCTTTCCGGTTGGATTGGATGCGGTAGTCTGTCAGTTCAATATTTTTATCGATGCAGCGCCCGAGCGTATTATAAACGGCTTCTACGCTGCCCGCCCCCGTTGCCGCCTCTTGAATCAGCTGTTCGTTTTCCTGATTTTTTAAAGAGACTGTTGCAGTCGGCACCTGAGACGTCCCGTAATGCACTTGCAGAGACAAAAATTCATAGCCGATTTTTTTGTCTGTCACTTTTTCTTCTAAAATAAGAGAAATCAAGTCATCATCGGTGATTTCTTTTTTCTTTTCGGTCAGTTCTTTAAACATCGTAAAAAATTTATTGATTTCCTCACTATCAAACTGGAATCCAAGCGCATTCAGGCGGTCTTTGAACGCATGGCGTCCGGAATGCTTTCCGAGTACGAGCGCATCAGCAGTCACGCCGACAAGTTCCGGTGAAATGATTTCATATGTTGATTTTTCTTTCAGGAAACCGTCTTGGTGAATGCCGGACTCATGTGCGAAAGCGTTATCTCCGACGATTGCTTTATTGCGGGGAACGGCCATGCCCGTCAGTTTGCTGACAAGATCACTCGTCCGCTTCAATTCATGAAGATTGAGGGATGAATCGGCTTGATGCGCGTCATTTCTGACATGAAGCGCAACGGCGATTTCCTCTAGCGCGGCGTTCCCGGCTCTTTCTCCTATGCCGTTAATGGCGCATTCAATTTGATCAGCGCCGTTCTCAATTGCCGAAAGCGAGTTGGCAACCGCCATTCCGAGATCATCGTGGCAATGGGCTGAAAGCTTTACCCGGTTGATATTCGGAACGTGTTCCTTCATATATTTAAAGATGTTTCCGTATTCAGCCGGCGTCAGGTAACCTACAGTGTCCGGCAGGTTGATGACGCTCGCGCCGGCATCAATCACTTCTTCAACGATTTCAGCCAGAAACGGAAGTTCGGTGCGGCATGCGTCTTCTGCTGACCATTGAACGATCGGAAAGCGTTCTTTTGCATACTTCACCATTTCAACCGCTTTTTCCTTAACCTCTTCCCGCGTCATTTTCAGCTTATGCTTCAGATGAATGTCAGAGGTGGCGATAAAGATGTGAATCCGCGGGCTGGCCCCGTCTTTCAGCGCTTCCCAGGCTGCGTCGATGTCACCTTTGACAGATCGGGCAAGCCCTGTTACCGAACAATTTTTAATCGTTCTTGCGATTTCCTGCACGGCTAAAAAATCACCTCGGGATGAAGCGGGAAATCCCGCTTCAATAATATCCACCCCGAGTCTTTCAAGCTGCTTGGCTATCGCCAGTTTCTCCCGGGAATTGAGGTTGACCCCGGGGGATTGTTCACCGTCACGAAGGGTCGTGTCGAAAACATTAATTTTGCGCAACGGAGACCACCGCTTCCTTCTTTTTGCCTTGTTTGACAAACGGCATCATTTCACGAAGCTGTCTGCCGACCTTTTCAATCTGATGCTCGTTTTCACTTGCATTGATCGCATTGAAGCGAGGACGGTTCACTTGGTTTTCCACGATCCATTCTTTCGCGAATGTACCGTTTTGAATATCTGTTAATACTTGTTTCATCGATTCTTTTACCTTCGCATCGACTACGCGCGGCCCTGAGACAAAATCTCCCCATTGAGCCGTATCGGAGATAGAGTATCTCATGCCCGCCAATCCTTCTTCATACATCAAGTCTACGATCAGCTTCAGTTCGTGCAGACACTCGAAGTATGCGAGTTCAGGCTGGTAGCCGGCTTCTGTCAGCGTTTCAAAACCCGCTTTGACAAGCGCCGTTAAACCTCCGCACAGAACAGCCTGCTCACCGAACAAATCCGTTTCCGTTTCTTCCTTAAATGTTGTTTCAAGAACGCCCGCACGCGCTCCGCCGATTCCTTTTGCATAAGCAAGAGCCGTATCTTTCGCTTCGCCTGATACATCCTGGTAGATGGCAAACAATGCCGGTACGCCCGCGCCTTGTTCATATGTTCTTCTGACAAGGTGTCCCGGTCCTTTAGGGGCGACAAGGAATACATCCACATCAGCAGGAGGCACGATCTGATGGAAATGGACGTTAAATCCGTGTGCGAATACTAATGACTTGCCCGCCGTCAATTCATCTTTGATTTCAGCTTCATATACTTTTTGCTGCTGTTCATCCGGAAGAAGAACCATAATGATATCAGCCTGGGCAGCCGCTTCTCTTACCGAAAAGACTTTATGACCGTCTTCTTGGGCCTGTGTAAATGATTTTCCTTGTCTGACGCCGACAATGACATCAATTCCGCTTTCTTTTAAGTTCAGCGCATGTGCGTGACCTTGTGAACCGTAACCGATAATCGCTACTTTTTTACCTGCCAATACGTTCTCTTTGATATCACCGTTATAATATACTTTTACCATTTTAATCTCTCCCTTTTTTGTGTTATACAATTGAAATTGTTTTATTGGATGACGCCTTCTGCTGGGTTCCCCTCGCAAAAGCCGTTGTGCCCGTTCTCGCGATTTCTTTAATGCCGTAAGGTTTGAGCAGCTCTATGAGCGCTTCGATTTTATTAGATTCGCCGGTAACCTGAACGACGATGCTGTCTCTTGAGACATCAACGACGGAAGCTCTGAACGGCTCAATGATTCCATTGATTTCCGTTCTGGCCGACGGTGCGGAAACAACTTTGATTAATGCCAGCTCACGCTGTACAATCGATTGGTTTGTAATATCCGTCACTTTCAGGACGTCAATTTGTTTGTTAAGCTGCTTTGTCAGCTGCTCTACGTCATTTTCGCCTTCCACATGGACGACAAATGTAATTCTTGAAACACCGCTTGTTTCCGTGTGGCCTACAGTGATGCTTTCGATATTATAGTGTCTTTTTGTAAACAGGCCGGTGATCCGGTTTAATACTCCCGAGCGGTTGACCACCGTTAATGTGATTATGCGTTTCAAGGTTTCACCCCCACCATTTCATGAAGTCCTTTACCCGGCGCAATCATCGGGAATACTTTCTCGCTTTTGGCGACCCGGACGTCAATAACGGCCGGTTCTTTTGATGAAAGCGCCTTTTTAAGCTCTTCTTCCGCCTCTTCCTCCGATGAAATCCGGACGCCTTTAATGCCGTAGGCTTCTGACAATTTGACAAAGTCAGGCTGCGCCGAGAATTTGGATTCAGAATAGCGCTCTTCATAGAAGATTTCCTGCCACTGTCTGACCATGCCCAGACATTCGTTGTTTAAGATAACCACTTTGACAGGAAGATTCAGCTGCCGGATGACATCTAATTCCTGAAGGGTCATCTGAAAACCGCCGTCTCCGAGGATGGCAACGACCGTGGCGTTACGATCGGCCAGCTGCGCTCCGATAGCCGCCGGAAGGCCGAAGCCCATTGTGCCGAGTCCCCCCGAGGTCACCCACTTATCAGCCTTTCGGAAAGGATAAAACTGAGCCGCCCACATCTGGTGCTGGCCGACATCCGTCGCCACAATCGCCTCACCGTTTGTGAATTGGTGAATATACTCAATCAGCTTTTGGGGTTTAAAGCCCTCTTCTCTGTTGTCTGTATACCAAAGCGGATATTCTTCTTTCCATTCTGAAAGCTGCTGTTTCCATTCCTCTGTCTGTCCCTGTTTTCCGTTTTGCTTCAATAATTCCTGAAGGACGATTTTACTGTCGCCGACCACCGGAATCTGCGTTTCGATAATTTTTCCGATTTCAGCAGGATCAATATCGATATGCGCCACTTTGGCCGATTTTGCAAAATGCTTCAGATTTCCGGTCACGCGATCATCGAACCGCGCTCCGATACTGATCAACAAGTCACAGTGGTAAAGCGCCATATTCGCTGTGTATGTGCCGTGCATCCCCGCCATTCCCAGAAAAAGAGGATGGTCTGCCGGGAAACCGCCCAGACCGAGGAGCGTGTGCGCTACCGGAATTTGCTGCTGTTCGACATAATTTTTTAAATCTTCTGAAGCTTTACCGTGCAAAACACCCGCTCCGGCTAAAATAACCGGCTTTTTCGCACTGCTGACAGCTTCCACGAGCTTTCGGATCTGCAGATAGTTAGGCTCTTTTACAGGCTGATAACCCGGAAGGCTGATCTCGTGATCATATCTGAACTCTCCTTCAAATGCTGCGACATCCTTCGGTATATCAATTAATACCGGGCCCGGTCTTCCCGTCGTGGCGATATGGAACGCCTCTTTAATCACACGGGGGAGATCTTCCGGACGGCGGACTTGGTAGCTGTGTTTCGTAATCGGCATCGTAATTCCTAAAATGTCGGCTTCCTGGAAAGCGTCGCTGCCGATGACCGAAGTGGCCACCTGACCGGTAAACACTACGAGCGGCAATGAATCTATCATCGCATCCGCAAGACCGGTAACTAAATTTGTCGCTCCGGGTCCGGAGGTAGCAATCACAACCCCCGGCTTTCCGGAGACTCTCGCATACCCTTCTGCCGCATGAATCGCGCCTTGCTCGTGGCGGGGCAGGATGTGAACCAATCCTGATTGATACAGTTTATCGTAAATCGGAAGGACGGCTCCCCCCGGATAGCCGAAGATCATCTCGACATTTTCTTTCTTTAATGATTCAATCAGCATCAGAGCCCCGTTCATTGTTTTTGTACATTCGGCAGACAAAGAATCCGCCTGTACATTTGTGCCCATTTTCAGTTCCTCCTTTTCAATGTTCCCTTCTAAAATCCAATTCATAAAACGCAGCGCCGGCTGACGCAAATAAAAAAGCCTTCCCACCCACATTCAGCCAAGCATTTCATGCGATAGCCAAAAGGGGCGAAAAGGCTTTGCTTTCCGCGGTACCACCCTTGTTTACGATCATATGCAGACCGTCTCATGGATAATGATTATCCGTTTTGATAACGAGTAAACATTGTGTTCACTCGGCCGAGTCCTACTCTTTACATTTCAGACCGGCACTCTGAGGGGAGTTCACTTTGATTTGTTTTACCGGCTCTCAGCGTTACCGGCTCTCTGTGAAAAACTTCAGCAAAGCTACTTATCCTCTTCTGCGCTTTTTATTATGGCAGCTCTTTTATTGAAAAAGAACCTTCATTAGTTTGTTTTTTCAGTGTTTTATGATTTTTCTTTTTAGCGTGAATCATTTATTTATTTTTGTTTGAACTCATATTACGCCCGTTTGCAGGCAGTGTCAACAGCATTTTTATAATTATTAGACAATTTAGATTAATCAATCTACTTTGTATACGCTTTCATTACTGGTACAAAGGGATCTGTAAATATTAAAAGTTTTTATCATTTTTTTATTAATCTCTCAAGATTACATGAAATTTTTCCGTTCATATACGAATATGTCACATTTTATTACACGATTTTTCTCTGTCCTTCCGGCATGCTTGTCAGATATTCCGTTCGATTGAACAGGCTCTTTATACAGACATACGCATACACTGTTCTTATCTCGTAAGAAATGAGTGATGTCATGAATAAGATGTTATCAGGCATGCAGGGCCTGCCTCCTGGATTTCCGCCTTTACCGGTCTTACCGCCGCAGTCTTATTATCCTCCGGCCCCGATGCATACAGCACCATATCAAGGCGGCCCTTCTTTTCAGCAGGGATTCCCGTCATCCGGCTACGGACAGCAGACCCCGCAAAGCACGCTGTCATTCGCCGGGCAGCAATTCGTTCCGTACCCTTATACAACCGGGTACTACGGCCAATCCTTCAGTGACGTCGGCGGAAGCCTCGGCGCCGGGGCGCATCCCGGCGCGCTCGGGGGCGGTTTCAGCGGCCATGCCGGGGGCTTCAGCGCTCCGAGCGGATTCAGATGATACAAAAACCGGCCTCCCACGGCCGGTTTCTTTTCTTATTCACAGAGTATAACGGTCATTCCACTGATTCATTTCCTGCTCCGTATAGTAATCAGCCCTTGAAACCTCAACAATGATTAAACCGCATTGAGTGATTAAAAATTGCTTCAGTTCCTCAAACAGCTCGTCTTTTCCGCAAAAGATCGTTTCTATTTTGTGATTTTTATATGCAAATGCGTACTTCAAAGCTAATTCCTCCTGCTGTCTTTCTATCATTCATTGACAAAATGTATGATAGAAATTAGATAATTTATCACTCAAGGGCACCTTAAGTATCTTTATACATATATTTATTACGGTAAATATTACATTAAGTTTCATTTATATTAAAATCACTTTACAATTTTCATCAAATACGGAACTTTTGTTTCGTAAAATAAAATACAAAAAAACCTCAAGCCCATTGTCAGGGCTTGAGGTTTTTATACGTCCCAGGAGAGATTCGAACTCCCGACCGACGGCTTAGAAGGCCGTTGCTCTATCCGGCCTTCATCCTTTACATATCGCTATCGTTACGTTCATGTATAACGGTCACTTTCCGAACTTTGACCGATTGACTTACTTTCTATTATATTTGCTTACACTTTATAATTCAAGCATTCATATAGTAGAAAACAACCCTATTTAAAAGGTAAAACAGTTGTACTTAAATCTGCTATAAAACGTAAAGGTATTTATTTAAAGGAGTGGTTTCATGAGAGATAACAAAGAATGCTGTCCCTATTGCGATGCTGATGCAACCCACGATAATACCTGTAACACCAAGTAAGCTATGAAAGAATCGATGAGTCATTGTGTATACAACAATGGCATATCCATTTCAACAATATGTACTTTAATGCTCTGTGTGATATCTTTCCACTCGTTTAAAATCCTCTCTTTGTTACGACCTAGCCTATCTAATGAATGTATGTATAACGTATCTCCTTTTCGCAAACGCAATTTCAAAGCTTGGTATCGAGGTCTATTGAAGTCTTTCCCGATTTGCTTATCGATATGTATATCACGCTCATCAATTCCAAGAGCATACATACTATCCAGTTGTCATGCTTCATTTTGGTCTCTGCTGCTTACTCTAACGTGTCCAAATTCTTTGTTGTCCATAATTGATTCCACCTTGAGGCATCGGTATCTTTTCTTTGATATCACTTATAAGTCTACACCCTCTGCTATCGATATTATTATCGAACTCGAATAGGGTTTCACTGCAACTCTTATTACTTTACCATGTTAAATCACATTGAGAATCTGAGTCGTATCGAAAATTTACCGATTGTAGTTTGTGAATGAGAGTGGTTCTGTATCAAACTAATACCACAACTTGGCATGTATACAACCATAAAAGACATCCAATTAATTTGGATGCCTTCTTACAACTATTTTACCTGTTCTTGAAGAACTTCTTTTAACAATTCAATCGCATTTTCTTCCCTTGGGTCATTTGTTCCAAGTTCACCTCGGAAGGCTTTAGAGAGGGTAGCCTGCTTTAAAGTTTCTAATTTATCTTCAACGTTAAGTATTTTCAAAGTTTCTTTTTCATTTTTCAATAGATTATTTAACATCTTTTCAATTTCTTTTGCTTCTTCTAAAGGGGGGATTGGAATTAAAATAGATTCTACTGCCTTAGAGCCTACGTTTCCTTGATTAACCCCACCTGTTTCAAAACTAAAGAATACATCCCTAAATACAGAAGATTGAAGATAATAAAAAATATATTCATCCATAAAGTTTGGATTTAAAGATAGGATTCGTTGATTGAGAAGTAAAGGTTTTTCAACCCCTTCCACTCTAACAGCATATCCGTAATCTCTCTTATATTTAGTGCCTGTTAATGATAATAAAATATCCCCATTTTTAACTGAATATTTTTCGATTATCTTTTCATCAAAATCTAAAGGCATATAAACAGGGTTTCTATCCAATGCTAAATCATTTTTATAGAGATTACCCATCCTTACCAATTGGATACCTTGTTCCACAAAATCCTTACTCTTAAATGCAAAACCGTTTTTAAAGCTAGCTACATCTTTTAATTTACGCCATTTCCATGTAGTTGGTATTGAATACGGTGAATTTGATTCTATGGATTGATTTCCATTTATTAACTCTACTTCTTTTTTCTCAAGAGAATTTTCTTCTCTCCACTTTCTTGTCAATTCTCCACGAAATGCCTTATCCAAAATAGCCGCTCGACGAAGTTCAAACGTATCCTTCGCTTCCTCAATCAACTGCTTTGCTTCTTCAATTTTACTTAAAAGACGCTCCACTTTCTCAGCAATCCGTTTTTGTTCATTAAAAGGAGGTAAAACATAAGGAATCAAAGACATTTTTCCTTTATTAATTATTGAAACTGTTGTGGCAGAAGAGCGATTCCAAAGCTCATTTTGGTAAGTTCCATTTAAAACTTGATAATAGTTAAACTTTGGGTTAATCATTTTCTTATTTGGCACAAGTGAATTTATTTGTTGATTAGTTGTACATTCAACAGTACTAAATCCAGCCTTTCCAATAGAACCAATACAACATACCATCGTAGATTCCTTTGGTATAATTCTAGAAACGGCTTTGCCCTTCTCAGTCAAATATTCAGAAGCATGAATAACTTCGCTACCTTGTTCTAAATCTGCTGGCTTCACAAATGGAAAGCCACCACCATAATACTCACTCTGTTTCTTAGCTGGGGTAGAACCTGTAACTATGCCATTTGCTGTTTCAGTTCTTACCCAAACCCAATTCTCAGGTACTTGGAATGGTTGCTCATCCTCTGGTACTAGTGCTTCTTCTAACAATTCCCCAATGGTCTTTTTTTTCTTACTCATTTTATGACCACCTCATCCTCTTCAACAGCACGTAACTCCTCAACTACTTCATTTAATAAATCCATTGCCTGTTGAAGTTTCACAATCGCTTCTTCTGCTGATGCAATTGGGTCTGGCAAGTTGTCGTATGAAGATAATGATTCATCTGCAATTAATCCAATATCTAAACTATCATCTTTTTTTGCGATATCTTCTCGTGTAAACACATTCCAACGCTCATCTTCTATCTTAGAACGGTCTTCAGCTACATATGCCTTCATGAAGTTTTCAAAATGAGCCATTGTTAGCTGATTACGTTTGCCAAATGAAGTCATATTTGTCCGAAGATCATAGACCCATACATCCTTCGTGTTATCTTGGTCTGTTGTTCCCCTTGTAAAGAATAAGACATTCGTTTTTACACCTTGCGCATAAAAAATTCCTGTTGGTAAGCGTAAAATCGTGTGTAAGTTACATTTGTTCATCAAGTCACGACGAATTTGTGAGCCAATCCCGCTTTCAAACAAGACATTATCGGGCAAGATAACCGCTGCTCTTGCATTTCCATCATCTTTTAATGCGTTATAAATCAACTGCAAGAAATTCAACTGTTTGTTCGATGTTTCAAACGTTAAATCGTCACGGGATACCCGTTCCCCGCCTTTTTTTGTACCGAACGGCGGGTTTGTTAAAATAACATCAAAGTTCTTCATCCATTTCCCGTTACCCGATAAAGTATCGCCTTGTTCCAAACGTCCTTCGATATTATGAAGCAACGCATTCATGAGTGCCAGGCGATGCGTATCTTTAACAAGTTCCATACCTACAAAAGCTTCTTTCTTTTGGAACTCGGCTTCTTGTGGTTCTATATCGAAGTAGTCATCTGTTTGATTCTTTAAATATTGGTCTGCAGCAATCATGAAACCGAATGTTCCAGCTGCAGGGTCAGCGCATCGCTCACCGATTTTCGGGTCGATTAATTGAACCATCACATCAATTAATACACGAGGTGTGAAGTATTGCCCCGCTCCTGATTTCTTTTCACTTGCATTCTTCTCTAATAGACCCTCATAAAGATTGCCTAGCCCTTCTTCTTTTGCATTGTACCAATCAAGGGCATCAATAGATTTAATAATCTTCTCTAAGTTTTTCGGCTCAGCAATACTTGTAGAAGCATCACTGTATATTAGACGCAGCCGCTCATTTTCACTGCTTCCTAATTCAAGTAACAATCGCTGATAAAATTTCTTTAATTCCAAACCTTCTTTATCTAACAAATCATCCCATCGATTCCCTTCTGGAATCACACCTTCTGTTTCCTGCTCCTTCATCATTTTGAGGAATAATAAGTAGGTTAACTCTGTTACATATTGCTGATAGGTAATCCCATCATCACGTAACACATTACATAAATTCCATAGTTTTTGAACGATTTCTTGGTTGTTCATTTTTCAGCCTCCTGCTAACTCCGAGTATATTTTAATGTTGGATTCTCATTCAAACCTCATTAAAGTGAAAATCAAGGATAAAGTAACTTATCTATTATAACTTAAAAAGTGCCCCTATGAAGAGGCACATTATTAACTAATATAAAGGTTCTCATTTATAGTGGTAACAACCGTATCAATATAGTCACCGAACTCCCGCTTCAGCAATTTATAGCCGCCCGGAGTTTTAAATGGTTCTTCCGAGAATGCCTCTTCTGCAGTCGGTGCTAATACAGGCACTTTAAGTAATTGCTTTTCTATTCTCTCTAACCATTTCTTCTGTCTTGGAGTCCAATCATGCAGTGAATACACTTTTTGCATCGCCTGTTTAATACGTGCTTCATGGGCAACTAGCGCTTCACCTAATGCAGCTTGGCGAATAAAGCTAATAATGTCTGCTGCAATGTCTTCATTTTTTGTCTGCTTCCAAGCTGTCTGCAAATGCGATTGCTTAAAGCCTTTCGTTTCTAGAATGGTAATAAGTTCTCGTAAATCCTGCCTTGTTAAATCTTTCGGTCGTGTGCAAATAAGATGAAGAGCGGGAATTTCATTAATATTTTCTTGGATAAAACGAACGAAACCTTCTAAATAATCTTCTGGTCTCTTGTTTCCTTCACCATATCCCCGAACCACATCTGTTACTTCATCCTCTTTGTTGGAGATATATCGTTTCTCGCCTTTTACCCGATAGGCTTCCATATATTCAAATAACATGTTGTGCTGTTTTGCTTCTTGTGGCGTATACGTTTGAATTTCTTTCGCCCACTCATCCACATTTTTTCCATTCGACAATTCTTCAAACTTTTGTTTTCCTTCTTCATTCAGCCTTTGCTTGCGACGCTGAATTTTCACTGCCAATTGGTCACGATAAAACGAAGCTTCATCTTCTGCAGTAGCATTGGCAAGTGATTCATATAGTTCACCGATACTGTAATTTTGTTTCTTTACAACAGGTTTCATCTCCGTATAGTTTTGCAATTTATCGTAGATGCCCACTGCATCGTAAATGTTAAAGTGTGTTTTTCCAATGTCGGGACAAAGACGGGTTGCACGTCCAAGCATTTGGTCATAAAGAATACGAGACTGTATACGCCGTAAGAATACTAGATTTGTTATTGGAGGAACGTCAATGCCTGTGGTGAGTAAATCAACCGTTACAACGACATTTGGCAGCCGCTCGTTCTTAAACCTTTTAATGGCATCTAATGGCTTATAGATATAGCCAGTAATTTTCATAATAGCATCATCTTCAATTTCATCGCCACGTTCTTTAAAGGCTTCCTTTAATAACCGAACAACCAAATCTGCGTGTTGGTCAGTGGCTGCAAAGATAAGAGTTTTCTCTTTTCCTGTCGGATCAATGTATTCAACCAGTTTGTTTAGAACCGCCCGATTAAAAGGTTCAGTAATTACCCGTTTATTAAACTGCTCAACCTCAAAATGAATGGTATCTTCCATTTTTTCTAGTTGAATCTCGCCTTTATCAACATCATACACTTCAACTTCTTCGTCTTTTTCAAGAGTAATGCCGACTTGTGAAAGTTCTGTCTTAAACAGATATGGTGGTTCATGGTCAACTAAGTAGCCATCCAGAACCGCTTCACTATAAGAATACTTAAAAATAGGCATACCAAAAATCTCTGTTGTATGAAGAGCTGGTGTTGCAGTAAGTCCTAAACATGCCGCATCAAAATAATCAATTACACGTCGATATTGGCTAATATAATCATTTTGGTCACGGAATTTCAATTCTTCCTCTGACATTTCTTTGTCACTTGTATAGCCACGATGTGCTTCATCTACAATGATGAAATCATACTGCCCGACACTTGGAAGCTTTTCGTTATCGCTATAGAAAAGTCTTCTAACCATTCCCTGCACCGTCGCAATTTGCACCTTCGTTTCAACTTCTGGAGACATGTCTTCTAAAGATTTCACATCGTATATATCAGCAAATGAGTAGCCTTCAATTTTTGTATCCTTAAGTGCATCCTCTGTCTGTTTTCCTAACGAATTACGGTCTACAAGGAAAAGAATACGACGACATTTTTTGGACTTAATTAAGCGATACATGAGGGCGATAGCTGTACGAGTTTTCCCAGTTCCAGTTGCCATTGCAATAAGCATTCTTCGTTGCCCTTCTTTTAATCCCTCTTCAGCGGAAAGTACCGCTCTTTGCTGATAATGACGCAAACCAAACTTCGTAATATCCTCTTCTTCTAACCGTTTATTCGCATCCTTATCATCTTGACTAAGAAGAAGCTGCAAGTCGTCAGGTGAATGCCAGCCTTCTAATGGGCGAGCATGTTCTAACGGTTTACGTGAATCCCAAAACCAGATGCCCGACTCTTCTTGAAGTTGTTTCAAGTATGGTCGGCCGTTCGTTGCGTATAAGAACGGCACCTTATATTCACCTGTTGTAGGTGTGATGACTTCATCTTCGACTTGTGCCACATTTTTTGCATACACTTTTGTTTGACTTTCTAATGCGCCAGGAATCGTTTTCTTTTTTGCCTTAGCTTCAATAAAGCCAACAAGCTTTAAGCCAATAAACAACGCATAGTCAATCCTGCCGCCATTGACCTTCCATTCAGCAATTGCCATGTTTCGATTTTTCTCTGGCAGCGTTCCGTTCTTTTGATGATTTAGTACAGTTGTGTCTACTTCCCATCCAACAGCACGTAGTTTTCCATCAATAATCGTACGCGTTTCGGCTTCAGTTAATTGCTGTCGACGCATAAAGTTTTTGGATATTTTTTTACGCTCGATTTTTACCTCTTCTTGTTCCACTTCCGCCTGTCGACGAATTGCCTCTAATTCTTCTTCAAGCTTTTTGACTTTTTCCTCATATTCTCGCTGAAGTGTTTCTGTACTCTGTTCTACTTGTTCTTGAAGTTCTGTATACTCTGGTGCTTGAAAATCCCAATCACCATATACCTCCATGAACCAAATGGACAAGCGGAACGTTAATTGCAACAAAGCCTTTGCTTCTTCTACTTTTCCATAATCCGCTTCATGCATCGCTACATTCCCTTTGCGACGAAGAGCCTCTAATATATCAATTAATTCAGGCTCAAGTAACCTTTCCCGACGCAAAGTATTAATGCGATCCACTTGCGTTGTACCATATGCCTCTTTAATATTTTCAGCGGCAAGAATAAATTTAGTTAATGTTTCAGCGAACAATCTCAGTTTCATTACTGTTGTATGGGGGTCATGATATACATTTCTCTCAGCTGTCTCTCCCAAGTTAGCAAGTACATCCCATTTCCCTTGAAAAAATGAAAAGTTGCCACTCATTGTTATCACCGTTTTCCTAAAAGGTTGTTTGTGTCCATTATACTATAATCATGCAAAAATTAGGGAATAAGATGTATCGCTCTTTTTTTCTACTCTGCTCCTTAGTTTAGGTTCATTCTTTAACCAAGTGAATAAAAGACGGGTTTTATTAGTTACTGTTTAAATATTGAGGCTACGACATCAGATTTGATCAATTAAAAGAAGAGCCTCAATTAAGAGACTCCTACAAAGTTTGTGCCTTTTATTGAATAATTACCGCATCCGCTCCATATATAGATTCTGCAAGTGTAACCTCTTAGCTCCCAAGTCGTAGCCAGCAAAGATATCTTCAAGTTCTTGCTGCGAGTAGAAGAGTCTAATAAATATTTCCTCTTCCTCAGTGGCAAATCCAATCTTCTGTTCCTTGTATTACTGAAGCCTTTGCTTGTGACGTTTCTCAGCCTTTTTCATGATATTTACCTTACGCTTTAGCACATAGTCAGCTTCATTTTCATTTTCTTTTGGTCACAACAAAAAACCTCCTATATCGAAAGTAATATAAGCCAATAACAGGGTAATTTCTTACGTGACCGTTATACTGACTGTTTCACTAACGATATAGAAGGTTGATTTGACGGGCTTTAGCACCCGATTTATTAACGTCCCAGGAGAGATTCGAACTCCCGACCGACGGCTTAGAAGGCCGTTGCTCTATCCGGCTGAGCTACTGGGACATGAAAATCAAATTGTTCTGCTGATCATTTTACCATGATTTCAGCGATTTGACAATATAGTCATCCGATAAAAAAGGCCAGCGGCATCAGTTTTCACTCTGATGTCACCAGCTCTTTTTTTTGTACGTCCCAGGAGAGATTCGAACTCCCGACCGACGGCTTAGAAGGCCGTTGCTCTATCCAGCTGAGCTACTGGGACAGCTTTTGCTTTATGTATCAGCGACAAGATTTATTATATACAGGTTCAAATCATAAGTCAATATTTTTTTAAAAACTTTTGATGGGGAAGAATGAAATCTCCCCCATCACTTGTTAAAAACTGATTGTATTCCCAAAGTCCTTCAATTCCCGACCCGTTTCGTCGTAAAATGTCACGGCGCCTTCTCTTTCTGTAAGAGTAAGAATGGCATAGCTTTTCACATTGCGGACTCTCGGAAGACGGATGCTGCCCGGATTAATCAAAAGCTTGCCCCGAAGCTCTTCACTCCCGGCAATATGTGAATGGCCGAAGCAGACGACATCCGCCCCAAGCTCTTCCGCCCGGTAAAAAACAGTTAAAAGTGACTGTTTAATGCCGTGAAGATGCCCGTGAACGGCCAGAATTTTCTTTGAACCTGCGTCCAGAAGAAGTTCATCCTGAAACCCGCCGCCAAAGTCGCAATTGCCTTTTACCGTGTGAAACGGCGTAAGCGCCGGATGTGCAGCGTCAAGCTCTGAATCACCGCAATGAATCATCAGATCCGCTTCGTCTTCGTGCCGCTTTGCAATCGTCTCCAGCTCGTCTTCAAGGCCGTGACTGTCACTTATTATCAGCACTTTCATTGCATACGCTCCCCCTTATGAATCAAGCAGCTTTGACAGTTTCTTGAGCGCCTCAGCCCTGTGGCTGATTTTGTTTTTCTGAGCGCTTGTCAGCTGGGCCATGGTTTTATCTTTATCTTTTACAATAAAAATGGGATCATAGCCGAACCCGTTATCCCCCTCGGGTCCTTCCGCAATATACCCTTCAACATGACCTTCGACCGTTTTTGTTTCCTGCCCCGGCATGCTGACGGCAAGGGCGCAGCGGAAACGGGCCGTACGCTGCTCTTTTTCGATGCCTTTTAATTCTGACAGCACCTTGTCCATATTCGCCTTATCATCTTTTGCTTCTCCGGCATAACGGGCTGAATAAACGCCCGGTCTGCCTCCAAGGTTGTCCACCGATAAACCGGAGTCGTCTGCAATGACCATTTTGTTTACGGCTTTTGCCACGGCTTCCGCTTTTAAGATGGCGTTTTCTTCAAAGGTATGTCCGGTTTCCTCAATTTCTTCCGTAAATCCGATTTCCGCCAAAGAAGAGACGCTGTAGCCTTTCGGTTCGAGTATTTCCTTGAATTCTTTCACTTTTCCCTGATTGTGTGTCGCAATAATGGCTTCTTTCACGGTGATCAGGCCTCTCTTTCTTATTTCAGTTCAGGCAATGTTTCTCCCAGCACTTCTTTTTGCTTTTGAATAAGCGTCTGGATTCCTTTTTCGGCAAGGCTTAACAGTCCGTTTAAATCTTCACGGGAGAATGTGGCTTCTTCGCCCGTCCCTTGAAGCTCTACAAAACGTCCGCTTCCCGTCATGATGATATTCATGTCGACTTCAGCCGCCGAATCCTCTTCATAATTCAGATCCAAAAGAAGGCCTTCTTCTTTATCCATCCCGACAGAAATGGCCGCGAGATAATCTGTCACAGGAGAGGTTTTGATAACGCCGCTTTTTACTAGTTTGCCGATCGCAATGGCCATTGCCAAGAAGGCGCCGGTAATGGAAGCCGTTCTTGTTCCGCCGTCAGCTTGAATGACGTCACAGTCGATCCAGATCGTCCGTTCGCCGAGCTTCTCCAAATCAACGACGGCCCGGAGCGCGCGCCCGATCAGCCGCTGAATTTCCATCGTTCTGCCGGAGACCTTTCCTTTTGAAGATTCTCTTATCGTTCTTTGATTCGTCGCGCGGGGAAGCATGCTGTATTCCGCTGTGATCCAGCCTTTTCCTCCGCCGCGTAAAAATGGCGGCACCCGGTCTTCCACAGATGCATTACAGATGACCTTCGTATTTCCCGCTGTAATTAAAACAGAGCCTTCCGGGTGAGTGATAAAATCCAAATCAAATGTGATAGGGCGCAACTCATCGTGCTGTCTTCCGTCGTGTCTCATATTTTACCTCCGATTATATGTACATAAACCTTTTGTTCCGGATTGCGAATAAAGAAAGAGGCAGCCGGAACGCTAACCTCTTTTTTATTAGTATATCAAAAATCGCAAATTAAAAACTACCCGTATTCACTTGTGACGGCCTCGAAACAGGTTTTGAAAGGGATTCTCCTTTTTCATTCACCAGTTCTGATTTTCCGTTTACTTTTATAGAAACACTTTTAATTGACGGCTGTTCGGTTAACGTGAGAACGATGCTGTCCAGTACGCCCGATGATACCATTTTTGTTTTTTCGTCGGCGCTTCCGTAAATGGAGCTGTTAAAGTCCAGTGTAACCTGGCCGTCTTTCACTTTCGGCTTGCTGAGAAGCTTAACATCGTTATTAAAGTCCGTCAAAAGCCCGCTTGCTTTGCCCGGTCCGTCGGTGAGCTGTTCAACGGCAGCGGTGATGTCATTTGTTTCCGAATTGTCAATCCGCTTTGTGACAGGTACGTAGTATTCGCTTGTCTCTGTTTCCGCCAGATAATAGACAGTCAGCGGATGGGTGTCTGTCAGATCATTCACTCCGGCCGTTTCAATATTAATCCCGTCTTTTCTGCTTAAGTCGCCCGTAATCGGCGTACCGCCCACAGGCATTTCTTTCAGTTCGTGCCCGTTGATTCTGATTTTGACTTTATCTATTGAGCTGAATTGGGTAAGCGTCCATGTAATCGATTGCAGGATTTTTTGTTCGTCTTCTTTTTTATAGTTTTTAAATTCCTTCGAAAAATCAGCGACGGCAGTGCCGTCTTTTTTAATATCGACATTTACCGTCGTATCCGCAGGGAGCACCGCTCTGAAGCCGTTCGGCAGGATTTCTGACACAGGCCCTCCCTGAACCAAATACTCAAGGGCCTGCTTTGCGGTTCCCTCACTGTTCGGAAGAGGCAGTGTCTGTGCTGCGACATAGCCGTTTTTATCAATCAGATACAGCTCTCTCATGACTGTATTGGCCGGCTGGTCGGCTTTAGAAGTGCCGTTTTTCTCTGACTGCTTTGGTTTTGCCTGAATTCCCGCTTCATCCTTTACATATGAAATGTCTTGAGGCGGGTCAATTTCCCCGGCTGTTTTATCGGATTGAAACAAACCGCATCCAGATAACACAAAAGCCGAAGTAAGACATGTTGCAGCAATGACTGCAGGTCCTTTTTTCAGCATACTTTTCCCTCCTAAGGCTGTTTGTACTATGATGTATACGAGCCCTGTCCGGGAAATAGACCGGGAAGCGCAAAAAAACCCGCCGTAAACAGCGGGTTTTTTGATTTATTTTCTGACCGGCTCTTGAAGGGAGATGCACTCGACATGGCCGATTTCGTGGCCGAACCAGTCTTCGGCAATTTTTGCGAAGCCGTTCCGCTCTCCCGTTGTAAGAAATTGATGCTCCGGTGCATGTTTCGATTGGTTTAACAAACCTTTATAAGACAAGATGGTGCTCACTTCTCTCGCCGTCTCGTCTCCGGAGGAAATGATTTTCACATGCTCTCCCATATAGTTCTGAATCGGATCCTTTAAAATCGGATAATGCGTACATCCTAAAATCAAGGTGTCAATTGATGTACCTTTTAAAGGCTCAAGCGATGCTTCAACCGCTTCCTCCGCTGATTCCTGAAGAAACCGTCCGCTTTCCACAAACGGCACGAGCAGCGGACAAGCCGTGTTCTCAACTTGAAGTTCTGCGTTTAACCCGAGCAGCGCCTGCTCATATGCTCTGCTTTTAATGGTATTGACCGTACCGATGACGCCGATATGCTGGTTTTTCGTGACCTTTATCGCCGTTCTCGCACCCGGCTGAATGACGCCGACAACCGGAATATCCGTTTTGCGCTGAATATCCTCCAAGGCAATGGCCGTGGCCGTATTGCAGGCGATCACGAGCATTTTGATATGGTGGTTTTCCAGCAGGTAATCGGTCATTTCCCACGTGTATTGAAGAACTTCTTCTTCAGGACGCGGGCCGTACGGGCAGCGTTTTGTATCTCCCACATAGATGATATTTTCCTTCGGTAGCTGTCTCATGATTTCCTTAGCAACGGTTAACCCGCCAACCCCGGAATCAATGACTCCTATCGGCTGTTCCAACAAAATCGCCTCATTTTCTTTTCATTTCATGCTGCAGTTTCAATAATGATTTTTCGAAAGCGGCTGTTTCTTCTTCGGAAAATGTCGCAAACATATCCCGCAAATAAGCCTGTCTTTTCAAAATCACTTCTTGGATAATGCGCTCTCCTTCAGCGAGAAGATGAATTCTGACGACCCGTCTGTCAGCCGGGTCTTTCACCCGCTCGACAAGCTTATTTTTTTCCATGCGGTCTATCAGATCCGTCGTCGTGCTGCAAGCCAAATACATTTTGCCTGATAATTCGCCTATTGTCATATCCCCCAATTCATAAAGCCATTGAAGCCCCACGAATTGCGGCGGTGTAATTGCATATTGGTTAAGGATTTCTCTTCCTTTTTGTTTAATGATCGCAGCGATATGGCGGAGTGATTTTTCGATATCCGCAACATGCTCTACAGATTTTGATGTCATTTGTCCATCCCTCACTCAAGGATCTTTCTGGGCTATGCGCTCCGTGTCTATTTTCCTTCTTTTTTTAAGAAAATGCAAGACTGACAGAGAAAAAGGAAAAACCGGGATTTTCACCGCATGCCCATCAGCCCGGGCGCCAACGCAAATAACCGGCTCCTTCTCGAAAAGAAGGAAAACCGGCAAGAATCAGAGCTCTAGCTCACCCATTCTAAGAAGCTCGACAACAGCTTGCGAACGCCCTTTCACACCTAACTTCTGCATGGCATTTGAAATGTGATTCCGTACAGTTTTTTCACTGATAAATAGCTCGCTTGCAATTTCCTTTGTTGTCTTGTCTTGAACGAGCAATTCGAATACTTCTCTTTCTCTTTTGGTCAGCAGCGGCTTTGATTGAAAATCTTTCTCCTTCAAGTATTGTAACCCTCCTTGCTAAGGTGAGAGCGAATCTGAAACGAATGGGTTTATATAGTCAAGATATCATATGTAAAGGGCGCTTCGGAGGTGACGTCTCTTAGAGAAATAGTTATCCGTTCAGGCGAGCAGAATGCCTTTCTCCCGCTCCGTCCAGCTGACCGCTTTGCCGCTTTTCTTCGACACTTGAACCATAACGACGGAACCTGTAAAGCACGGCAGGCCCGACTCATTTTCTCCAAGGTAATGAAGGGTGACGGACGCATTTCCGGCAGCGCTCGCTTTCACATAAATCCGCAGATTTTCATACGGCATCACCTGACGCATATAGTCGCACTGCTGGCTTGCGACGACCGTCATCGTTTCCGAGTTTTGCGCCGTTATGCCTCGCTGTTTGAAATAAGCGATCCGTGCTTCTTCAAAATAGATGAAAGGGGTTACATTATTCATATGGCCGAACATATCCGTTTCTGAAAAACGAACCGATACTTCAGTAAAGAAAGAAAACGACTGTCTCCATTCTTCAAACGGGATATCAATATATTGCGGTTGTTTCATCACCTTCAGCTCCTTATAAAAAAACCTCTCCCGTGCGCGGAAGAGGCTCTTTTTCTCTTTCTTATACTCTGTCGCTTCCGAAGAAATTACGGAATGCTTGTAAATTGGTATCTCTGTTCAAAGCGGCGATTGAAGTCGTAAGCGGAATGCCTTTCGGGCAGGATTGAACACAGTTTTGTGAATTCCCGCAATCTCCGAGGCCGCCGTCTGTCATTAACGCTTCTAAACGTTCTGCTTTGTTCATCGCGCCCGTCGGATGGGCGTTAAACAGACGCACTTGCGACATCGGGGCAGGCCCCATGAATTTCGACTTGCTGTTGACGTTCGGGCAGGCTTCGAGGCAGACGCCGCATGTCATGCATTTAGACAGTTCATATGCCCACTGGCGGCGTTTTTCCGGCATTCTCGGCCCCGGCCCCAAATCGTAAGTTCCGTCAATCGGCACCCATGCTTTCACTTTTTTCAGTGAATCAAACATTCTGCTGCGGTCAACCTGAAGGTCACGGACAACCGGGAATGTTTTCATCGGTTTCAGACGGATCGGCTGTTCCAGCTTATCAATCAGCGCCGTACATGACTGGCGCGGTCTCCCGTTGATGACCATGGAGCAGGCGCCGCATACTTCTTCAAGACAGTTCATGTCCCATGCGACCGGAGTGGTTTTCTCTCCTTTTGCATTCACGGGATTTCTGCGGATTTCCATCAGGGCAGAAATCACGTTCAGATTCGGGCGGTAATTGATTTCGAATTCTTCATCGTATGGCGCGCTTTCGGGCGTATCCTGACGTGTAATGATAAACCGTATCTTTTTCTCACTCATGATTATTTCGCCACCTTCTTCTTCGAGTAGTCGCGTTTACGGGGCGCAATCAGTGATACATCGACATCCTGATATTCAAATTCCGGAGCTTCAAACGGACCGGCATGTTTCGCCATCGTCGTTTTGAGCCACTCATCGTCATTTCTTTCAGGGAAATCCGGTTTATAGTGCGCTCCCCGGCTTTCGTTTCGGTTATATGCGCCGAGCGTGATGACTCTGGCAAGCTGAAGCATATTGGAGAATTGGCGGGTGAACATCGCGCCTTGGTTGCTCCATTTTGTCGTATCGTTGATATTGATTTTCTTAAAGCGTTCCATCAGCTCTTGGATTTTGTCATCCGTTTTCAAAAGCTTGTCATTGTGGCGGACCACCGTGACGTTGGCCGTCATCCATTCTCCGAGCTCACGGTGAAGCACGTAGGCATTTTCGTCGCCGTCCATCTTCATGATATCGGCCCATTTTTCTTCTTCTTTTTTCACATAGGAATCAAATAATGAAGAAGACAGGTCTTCCGCTGATGTTTCAAGTCCGGAAACATATTTCACCGCATTCGGTCCGGCCACCATTCCTCCGTAGATGGCGGAAAGCAGAGAGTTCGCCCCTAAACGGTTTCCTCCGTGCATTGAATAATCACATTCTCCCGCTGCGAACAGTCCGCGGATGCTTGTCATCTGATCATAATCAACCCACAGTCCGCCCATTGAATAGTGAACGGCAGGGAAAATTTTCATCGGAAGCTTGCGCGGGTCATCGCCCATGAATTTTTCATAGATTTCGATAATGCCGCCAAGCTTAACATCAAGCTCTTTCGGATCTTTGTGCGACAGATCGAGATACACCATGTTTTCTCCGTTGATGCCGAGTTTTTGATTCACGCACACGTCAAAGATTTCACGTGTCGCAATATCCCGCGGCACGAGGTTTCCGTAAGCCGGATATTTTTCCTCAAGGAAGTACCAAGGTTTTCCGTCTTTGTACGTCCAGACTCTTCCGCCCTCGCCGCGCGCCGATTCACTCATCAGACGCAGTTTATCGTCCCCCGGGATTGCTGTCGGGTGAATTTGGATAAATTCGCCGTTTGCATAATAAGCTCCCTGCTGATAAACGATTGATGCGGCAGATCCCGTGTTGATCATGCTGTTTGTTGATTTGCCGAATACGATTCCGGGACCTCCCGTCGCCATAATAACGGCGTCAGAACGGAATGACTCGATTTGCATATTGGTCAGATTTTGGGCTACGATACCGCGGCACGTGCGCTCATCGTCAAGAACGGCGCCGAGGAATTCCCAGCCTTCGTATTTTGTGACGAGACCCGCCACTTCATATCTGCGCACCTGCTCGTCCAGTGCGTAAAGAAGCTGCTGACCCGTCGTCGCTCCCGCGTATGCGGTTCTGTGATGCTGTGTACCCCCGAAACGGCGGAAGTCCAAGAGCCCTTCCGGCGTTCTGTTAAACATAACCCCCATGCGGTCCAATAAGTGGATAATGGACGGCGCCGCTTCACACATCGCTTTTACAGGAGGCTGGTTTGCCAAAAAGTCGCCTCCGTATACCGTGTCATCAAAATGCTCAAACGGAGAGTCTCCTTCCCCTTTTGTGTTGACAGCTCCGTTTATCCCGCCCTGCGCGCAGACCGAGTGAGAGCGTTTGACCGGAACGATGGAAAACAATTTAACGGCCGTGCCTGATTCCGCTGCTTTAATTGTCGCCATGAGGCCGGCAAGACCCCCGCCGACTACGATAATGCTTGATTGACTCATGATAGCCCCTCTCCCTCTAGTAATCTAGTTCTCTTACACAAACGCAAAAATCGCTTTTAAACCTACGTATGAAAGCGCTAAAAATATAATCAGCGTCACGTAAGTCGAAATTCTTTGAGAACGCGGCGTGACCGTGATCCCCCATGTGACCGCAAAAGACCATAAGCCGTTTGAAAAGTGGAAAATGACCGATAAAACGCCTACAATGTAAAAACCGAGCATAAACGGCGAGCTCAAAATATTCGCCATCATATCGAAGTTGACTTCAGCGCCCATCTGCGCGGCAATCCGCGTCTGCCACACATGCCAGCTGACGAAAATAAGGGTGAGAATACCAGTGACACGCTGAAGCACAAACATCCAGTTTCTGAAATAACTGTAGTGGCCAGCGTTGTTTTTCGCAGTAAATGCTATGTACACACCGTAAACCGCATGATAAATTAAAGGTAAGAAAATAATAAAAATTTCTAACGCATACCTGAACGGCAGACTGTCCATAAAGCCGGCCGCCTTGTTAAACGCATCCGCTCCCCTTGCGGCAAATTGGTTGACGACTAAATGCTGGATCAAAAAGATGCCGACCGGAATAACACCGAGCAAGGAATGCAATCTTCGAAAATAAAACTCTCTGTTCCCAGACATTACTTTACCCCCTGTTTGATTTAAGTGCGAAATGTACTAAAATCTCTGCCCCCACTTCGTTTCAATTGTAAGCACTTTATTAAAATTTATTGACAATTTCATTTTACTCCTCCCTCAAAAGGGCGTCAAGAAAACGTGTACATAAATTATAATTTTCGGAATTGATTATCTGGAGGGAAAATTTTATTTTCCTGCGATATCTTTCTCACATTTTTTCGCGTGTTTTATAGGATCATCCTGTAATCCTCCCCCCTGTTTAAGCTATAATAAACGAAGGAGAGAGGGGAATACATAATATGAAGAATAATTATGAAGCAGCTTTAGAACCTTTAACTGAACTCGACGTCAGCGCATACGGCTACGAATTAATCCGGGAAATCGTGCTTCCGGATATCCTCGGCCCGGAGCATTCATCGATGATGTATTGGGCGGGAAAACGCCTCGCCCGCAAATTTCCTCTTCAATCGTGGGAAGAAATCCCCGCCTTTTTTGAAAAAGCCGGCTGGGGAACTTTGACAAACGCAGGATCGAAAAAACAAGAACTGGAATTTGAACTGGAAGGACCGCTCGTATCCAGCAGGCTCAAACATCAGAAAGAGCCTTGTTTTCAGCTTGAAGCCGGTTTTATAGCCGAACAGATTCAATTGATGAACGATCAGATTGCAGAATCTTATGAACAGGTAAAAAAGAGAGCGGATAAAGTCGTCCTGACCGTAAAATGGGATATGAAGGACCCTGTATAATTGAAAAAAGGCGGTGACTCCAAGTCCCGCCTTTTTGCCTGCCCGTTTATACGGCAGACGGCTGTTTAGAAAGCTCAAACGCATCATGAAGCGCTTCGACCGCTTTCACCATATCATTTTCGCTGACAACCGCTGATACTTTTATTTCAGATGTGCTTACCATTTTGACTTGTACATTTTTTTCCGCCAGTACGGCAAACATGTCCGCGGCGACGCCGGGATTTGAAACCATGCCCGACCCGACAATGGAGACTTTCGCCAGTTTTCTTTCGGTTTCAATTTTTTCATAGTCAAGCGCGTTTTTATATTCTTCAAGCACGGCGACCGTTTGCGCAGCATCTTCCGTTTTCACTGAGAAAGAAATATCCGCTTCCCCATCGTCCGACTGTGTCTGAATAATAATGTCAACGTTGATGTTTCGTTTTGCCAGCGCGGTGAAGATTGTTGAAAGTGTTGTCAATCCGCTTGCAAGGCCCGTAACGGACACCCTCGTGATCTGGTCTTCAAATGCAATTCCTCTGACGATTAAATTCTGCTCCATTGATGATTCCTCCTCAATTAATGTTCCCGCTTCATGTTCCGTACTTGACCGCACTTCTAAAGGCACTTGGTAGTTTTTCGCGAACTCAACCGCCCGCGGGTGAAGAACACCCGCTCCCAGATTTGCAAGCTCCAGCATTTCATCATAAGAAATTCCCGCCAGTTTTCTCGCTGACCGGACATACCGCGGATCTGTCGTAAATACGCCCGGAACATCTGTATAAATGTCGCATTTATCCGCTTCCAGCGCTGCGGCAAGAGCGACCGCCGTCGTATCGGAACCGCCCCGTCCGAGCGTCGTGATGCCGCCGTCTTCCGTTACGCCCTGAAAACCGGCAACGACTGTAATCCTGCCTTCTGCAAGCTGCGAACGAATCGCCGTGATATCAATATCCGTAATTCTCGCATTGCCGTGAACGGCTTCCGTGCGGACACCCGCCTGCCAGCCCGTATAAGAGACGGCGTCATATCCTTTTTCCTGAAGCGCCATGGCCAAAAGCGAAATCGTGACCTGCTCTCCCGTAGACAAAAGCATATCCATCTCGCGTCTGCTTGGTTCAGATGTGATTTCACCCGCGAGGTTAACGAGCGCGTCGGTTGATTTTCCCATTGCCGAAACGACGACTACGACGTCATGGCCTTTTTGCTTTTCAGCAATGGCGCGATTTGCGGCATTTTGAATTTTTTCGGCAGAGCCGACGGAAGTGCCTCCGAATTTTTGTACGATAAGACCCATACTAGACCACCCTTTACATTTTGGTTCGTGCGGGTGAGGAGAAAAGAGCGTTTTGTCCACAATAAAAAAAGCAATGAGAGGAATAGCTCTCATTGCTTTTTCATATCATTACGATTGATTATGAACAACGAGATAGCCCTCCAAGAAAATGAATTCTTGACAGCCTTACATTTATTTAATGCAAGGCCAGCGAATCACACCGATGGGATGTGATACACTTCGGCGACGCTCCCCTTTCAGCCTTTTTCGCAGAATCCATCATTCTCCAAAGGCTTACTATTGAAGTTCGCACCTCTATCTTCACCATATAACACGATCTTATGAAATTAGTTCACATTCTAGCAGATTTTTCAGAAAAGCACAATACTATTTTTTTAATTTTTCAAACAGCAGCTGGGCCGCCGCGGCCGGCACACCCGCTTTTTTGATATCGTCAAGGCTTGCTTCCTTCATCTTTTTGACAGATCCGAAATGTTTTAAGAGCATTTTTTTGCGTTTTTCGCCGATTCCGGGGATATCATCCAGAACGGATTGAAAGGCGCTTTTTCCCCGGATCTGTCTGTGAAAGCTGATCGCAAAACGGTGAACTTCGTCCTGAATGCGCTGAAGCAGGTAAAACTCTTGGCTGTTTCGCTCCAGAAACACCGGTTCAAGCGGGTCGCCGATCAAAAGGTTGGATGTCCGGTGTTTATCATCTTTCGCCAATCCCGCTACCGGGACATCAAGGCCGAGCTCATTCTCGAGCACGTCGCGCGCCGCGTTAATCTGCCCTTTTCCGCCGTCAATGATGATTAAATCCGGCAGCGGAAGATTTTCGCGAAGCACCCTCGTGTACCTTCTTCTGACGACTTCCCTCATTGAGCCGTAATCATCCGGCCCTGTTACGGTTTTAATTTTATATTTGCGGTATTCCTTTTTATTCGGTTTTCCGTCAATAAAGACAATCATGGCCGATACGGGGTTTGTGCCTTGAATATTGGAGTTGTCAAACGCTTCAATCCGATGCGGCGTATAAATATTCAGCGCTTCGCCGAGCCGTTCGGCTGCACCGATTGACCGTTCCTCATCCCGCTCGATTAACGAGAATTTTTCCCGCAGGGCGATTTTCGCATTTTTGTGCGCAAGCAAAAGCAGCTCTTTTTTCGGGCCTTTTTTCGGCTGATGGACGGCGGTTTCCAACAGCTCGGTGATCATGTCCCTGTCAACGCTGTCAGGCACCAGAATTTCCTTAGGCAGAAAGTGATTGTTTTTAGAGTAGAACTGGCCGATGAAGGTCAGAAATTCTTCATCCGCTTCCTGATACATCGGAAACATGCTGACGTCACGTTCGATCAGTTTTCCTTGGCGTATGAAAAAGACTTGGACGCACATCCAGCCTTTATCGTAGGCATATGCAAACACATCGCGGTCCAGAAGGTCATTCATGGTCATTTTTTGCTTCTCCATCGTCGATTCGATGTGAGCAAGCTGGTCGCGGAATTCTTTAGCCCGTTCAAATTCAAGCTTTTCCGCCGCTTCTGACATTTTCGCTTCGAGCTCTTTTTTGATTTCGTTATGCCCTCCCTTTAAAAAACGGGTGATGTCTTCAACAATCTCGCGGTTTGTCTCCTCAGATATATCCTTTACACATGGGGCGAGGCATTGTCCGAGATGATAATAGAGACAGACGCGGTCCGGAAGCTTTGAGCATTTCCTGAGCGGGTAAAGGCGGTCCAGCAGTTTTTTCGTTTCCCGCGCCGCCTGCACATTCGGATACGGGCCGAAATAGCGTCCTTTGTCTTTTTTGACATTCCGGGTGACAATCAGCCGCGGATGGCGTTCATGGGTGATTTTAATAAAGGGATAGGTTTTATCATCTTTCAGCATGACATTGTATTTCGGATCGTATTTTTTAATCAGATTCATTTCCAAAATAAGCGCTTCAAGATTGGAGGAAGTCACGATATATTCAAAGTCCTCAATCTCCGTCACAAGCCGTTGGGTTTTTGCGTCGTGAGAACCGGTGAAATAAGATCGCACCCTGTTTTTCAAGACTTTCGCTTTCCCCACGTAGATGACTGTTTTTTGACGGTCTTTCATTAAATAACAGCCCGGCTGATCGGGAAGGAGGGCCAGTTTTTCTTTCAGTTGTTTATTCATACGTTACCCTTCCTTACATTCATTTCTCGTGTCCATTCAGTGTATCACGAACATTTGTTTTTCTCCATTCTCAGCTTTTGGAAGATCAAAAAAGGCGATTCCCTTCAAAGGAATCGCCCTGCCGTAACGAAAGCTTTCGGCTTACAGATGTTTGTTTACAAGCTCTTCAAGAGCTTCTTTCGGTTTGAAACCGACAGATGTTTCAACGACTTCTCCGTCTTTCAATACGAGAAGTGTCGGGATGCTCATGACGCCGTATTTACCGGCAGTTTCTTGGTTTTCATCCACGTCGATTTTAACGATTTTCAGTTTGTCTCCCATTTCTTGATCAAGCTCTTCAAGAACGGGCGCGATCATTTTACAAGGTCCGCACCAAGGAGCCCAGAAATCAGCCAATACGACACCTTCACTTGTTTCAGCTGAGAACGATTGATCAGTTGCTTTTACGATAGCCATTTGTTATTCCTCCAATTGTCAAATGATGATTTTTAGTATAGCATCTCCCATTCGTTCATGCTAATTTAATGCTTATATTATTTTCTCCCGAACCCGCCGGAAATAATCTTTTTTATACAGTGTATTATAACCGGGCGGCAGGCGTTCAAAACTTAAGATGGATTCGCAGGCAGCGTGATTAGTACAACCGCCATCGGAGGAAGCTCCGCCTCAAGTTTTCCGCCCTTTTGAGCAAACCCGGAAAACGGCTTCGGTTTGACGTTTTCCGGACTGCTGAATGTATTGTGGGCATTCATTTTTTCCGCGTGAAGAATCGTTCCCGAAGGCTTCCCTGTCTTTTTCATGCCCCGCAGTTCAATCTTCACATCAGCTTTGTGCAGATGATCGATATTGCAAAGGCTGATATGTATGTCTCCGTTTTGCTGTTTGGACGCTGAAATGCTGACTTGCGGGAGCCGGCCGTCATTCCATTCGTACCCGGCTGCTTTTGTTTCTGTCGCCAAAAGAGAAGCGTCCTGATGCACCTTAAACATATCAAACACATGATACGTCGGCGTCAGCAGCATGTCTTTCCCTTCTGTCAGGATCATTGCCTGAAGCACGTTGACGGTTTGCGCGATATTGGCCATCTGTACGCGGTCTGCGTGCTGATGAAAAATGTGAAAATGCGTGGCTGCCACAAGGGCGTCGCGGATCGTATTCTGCTGATACAGAAAGCCCGGATTCGTGCCCGGCTCAGGATCAAGCCACGTGCCCCATTCATCAATGATCAGCCCGACTCTTTTTTCGGGATCGTACTGATCCATGATGGCGCTGTGCCTTGTGATCAATTCATCCATATGCGCCGCTTTTTTCATCGTGATGAACCATTCATCTTCCGTAAACTCCGTCGCTGATCCTTTCCCCTTCCAGAAATCGCCCGGTATTGTGTAATAATGAAGGCTCAGCCCGTCCATGAGATCAGCGGCTTTTTTCATTAAAGTTTCAGTCCAGCGGTAATCATCGACATTCGCGCCGCCGGCAATTTTATAGATTTCATTACCGCTGTAATTGCGGACATAGGTTTGAAAGTTTCTGTAAAGGTCGGCATAATACTCAGGATGCATGTTTCCGCCGCAGCCCCAGTTCTCATTCCCTATTCCGAAATATGTCAGCTTCCACGGTTTTTCCCGCCCGTTTTCTTTTCTCCAGTCGGACATCGGCGTGCCCGCTTCAAACGTCATGTATTCAATCCAATCAGCCATTTCTTTAACCGTTCCGCTGCCGACGTTTCCGGCGATGTACGGTTCGCAGCCGAGCAGTTCACAAAGCATCATAAACTCGTGCGTGCCGAATTCATTGGAATCAATCGTCCCGCCCCAATGGGTATTCAGCATGGTTTTGCGTTTCCCTACGCCGTTTGCCCAATGGTATTCATCTGCAAAGCAGCCGCCCGGCCATCTGAGGACGGGAATCTGAAGCTGTTTGAGGGCGGCGGCGACATCCGTCCTGACCCCGCCGGTATTCGGAATATCGGAATCTTTTCCGACCCAGATGCCCTCATATATGCCTCTTCCCAGGTGTTCCGCGAAATGTCCGTATATGTTTTTATTAATGGTTCCCCGTGTGATATCAGTTTGAATGACTGCCGTATTGTGAGACAAACTTGATCATTCCTTTCCCTTAATAAGAATGAAAGCACTACAGCCGATCTATGTATCTGGGATGTATGCTGAATGGATAAGTTTGTAAGCGCTTTACAAAAGCTTATTATATTGGTTCGTACATGTCAATCTCTTATTTTATCAACCTTTAATTTGTACGAACCAATTAACACAAATTAAAACCCTCTGACAAATAAGCCAGAGGGTTTATGATTATGAATGAATATTGGCATTTTTAAATTCTTGGGTCAGAAGCGGAACCACTTCGAACAAATCGCCGACAATTCCGTAGTCCGCTATTTTAAATATTTCCGCTTCCGGGTCTTTGTTAATGGCAACAATGACCTTACTATTTGACATGCCCGCCAAGTGCTGAATCGCTCCGGAAATGCCGCAGGCGATATACAAATCCGGCGTGACGACTTTTCCCGTCTGGCCGATTTGAAGGGAATAATCGCAATAGTCCGCGTCACACGCGCCGCGTGAAGCGCCCACCGCTGCTCCGAGCACCTCGGCAAGTTCTTTTAACGGTTCAAATCCATCTTTGCTTTTTACACCGCGGCCGCCTGCTACGATAATTTTCGCTTCTGATAAATCCACGCCGTCCGCCGTTTTTTTGACTACTTCTTCAATGACCGTCCGCAAATCTGCCGGAGGCGCCGCAAGCTCTTCGATATCACCCGTCCGGCTCGCGTCTTTTTCTAATGCCTGAATATTATTCGGACGAATCGTCGCCAAAATGAACGGATCGGTTGAAATTACCTGTTCAAAGGCTTTGCCGGAATAGATCGGTCTTGTAAAAACGATGTTGTCTCCGGTAACGCTTACATCCGTGCTGTCTGAAATCAGCCCCGTTTCAAACCGGGCCGCAAGCTTAGGTGACAAATCTTTTCCCATAGAAGTGTGGCCGAAAATAACCGCATCAGGCTTTTCATTTTCGATCAGATCCCCGAGAACCGCGGCATATCCGTCCGCCGTATACTGAGAAAGCCCCGGCGAATCGGCCGTAAATACTTTGTCGGCGCCGTACTGAATGAGTTCTGGTGCTGCATCAGCTGCGCCTTTTCCCATCAGCACGCCGATGACATTTCCTCCGCCGGAAATGGTTTTGCCTGCGGCTATGGCTTCAAAGGTGACGTTCCGTAAGGCGCCGTCACGAATTTCTCCGAGTACGATCACTTTTTTTCCCATTCTGACATCCCCCAGTTTCTTTAATATCGGTTTATACGACTTTGGCTTCTTTTCTCAGCAGTGACACAAGCTCTTTCGCCTGCTCAGCGGCTTCTCCTTCGATCAGTCTGCCCGCTTCTTTTTGCGGCGGCAGAAAACGTTCGATCGTTTTGAGCTTCGGTGCGGCATCTTCTTCATCAATGTCGAGGTCATCGAGCTCAAGTTCTTCCAGCGGTTTTTTCTTCGCCTTCATAATGCCCGGAAGCGACGGATAGCGCGGCTCGTTTAAGCCTTGCTGTGCCGTGATGACTAAAGGAAGTGAGGTTTTAATGATTTCGGTATCCCCTTCATTGTCTTTCTCTGCCACAGCTTCATCGCCGCTGATTGTCAGTTTTGTGATCGTTGTGACGCAAGGAATGTTCAGCAGTTCGGCAAGCCTTGGAGCCACTTGGCCTGAACCGCCGTCAATCGCGACATTTCCGCCGAGAATCAGATCATATTCCCGGTCCTTGAAATAATGATATAAGATAGTTGAAATGGAGTATTGGTCAGGATCGCTCAGATCATCTTCAATATTGATTAACACCGCCTGGTCACAGCCCATCGCAAGGGCGGTTCTCAGTTCTTTCTCCGCATCTTCTCCGCCGACGGTTACGGCGGTAACGGTTCCGCTGTGCTCTTCCTTCAGCTGAATGGCTTCTTCAATGGCGTATTCATCATATGGATTAATGATAAATTCGGCCCCGTCCTCCTGAATCTTTCCTGCTTCAATGACGATTTTCTCTTCTGTGTCAAACGTCCGTTTCATCAGTACAAATAGATTCATAATCTTATCCCCTTTATCTTCGCCCACCGAATTGAGGCTTTCTTTTTTCGAGAAATGCCTGAATGCCTTCTTTTGCGTCATCTGATGCAAATGCTTCCCCAAAACGCTTTGCTTCAAGCTTTAAGCCGCCGTCATAAGAATAGATCTTGTTTGAATAAAGGAGCTCAAGCAGAGAAGCCATCGACTGCGGGCTTTTTTCCGCAAACTTGCCCGCGAGCGTTTTCGCCTTTTTCAGCAGCTCTTCCTCATGTTCGGCGCCTATCGTGACAAGCCCGAGGCTGAGCGCTTCTTCTCCGGTCACAGGTTCTGAAGTGCCGATCATTTCAAGCGCTTTCGCCGTACCGACGTACCGGGGAAGCCGCTGCGTCCCGGCAAAGCCCGGAATAATGCCGAGATTCAGCTCGGGCAGGCCGAGCTTTGCATCTAATGTAGCGATTCTGATATGGCAGGCCATGGCTAGCTCAAGACCGCCTCCGAGCGCAGCACCGTGAATCGCTGCGATCACGGGCTTCGGAAACCCTTCAATTCTTTCCATCAGCTGCTGGCCTTTATCCGCCATGGCAGAAGATTGCTCAAGATTTTCAAGCGACGTAAATTCCTTTATATCGGCGCCCGCCGAGAAAAATTTCCCCTCACCGCGAATGATGATGCTTCTGACGCTGTCATCTGTTTCACACCGGTCGAACAGACCGGATAACTCATCTAAAACCGCACCGGACAGCGCGTTGGCCGGCTGATGATTAATGGTGATCACCGCAACAGATTGTTCTACCGCCATCGAAAGGCTGTTCATCCGTCAACCCCCTTTAGTTTTGATGAATTCCTGACACCAACAGCTCCAATACCTTGTCTGACAAATCCGGAAGATCATATTTTTGATCGTTCATCACCCATGTTGTCACTGTCTCATCTATCGTCCCGAATATCATCTGCCGGGCGAGGCGGACGTCGAGATTGTCTTTCCATTCCCCCGACTTGATTCCTTCGGTCAAAATGGTGTCCAGCATGTTTAAATAACCTTTTAAAATATCATTGATTTTCAGGCGCAGCTTGATATTTGACTGTCTGAGCTCAAGCTGGGTCACAATCGCGAGGTGGCGGTCATTGCCGAGCAGTGTGAAATGCTGCTTAATAACGAGGGCGAGTTTTTCTTTTGCCGTCGTTTTTTCTTTCACTTCTTCTTCCATGCGTTCAATGAACTGGCCCATCTTTTCTTTAAAAAGAGAAATGAGTATATCCTCTTTGTTTTTGAAATATAAATAGATGGTGCCGTCCGCAACGCCGGCCTGCTTGGCGATTTTGGACACCTGTGATTGGTGATAGCCGTTTTCCGCTATGACTTCTACTGCTGCATCAATAATCTGCATATACTTTGGCCGTTTTTGGTTCAATGTCATCGTTCCTTCCTTCGATAAATGAATGACTATTCATTCATAACTTCATGATAAAAAGGAATCCGGATTTTGTCAAGTTTTTCTTTTAAGGCACCTTGTTTTCACGGGAAGCATCTTCCTCTTCGACTAAACGCCTTCTTAATATTTTTCCGACGGCCGTTTTCGGAAGCTCTTTTCTGAATTCGTAAAGCTTCGGGACTTTGTACGGCGCAAGCCGCTCTCTTGCAAACGCATCAAGCTCATCGGCATCTGCCTCGGCGCCTTTTTTCAAAACGATAAATGCTTTCACCGTTTCCCCTCTGTAGGAGTCAGGGACGCCCGCTACGACAATTTCCTGAACGGCTTCATGCTCATAAAGCGCCTCCTCCACCTCCCGGGGGTAAATGTTGTATCCGCCGGCAATGATGATGTCTTTTTTCCTGTCGGCGATGTAGAAAAATCCTTCCTCATCCATATATCCCATATCTCCGGTAAACAGCCAGCCGTCTCTGATGACACGCGCCGTCTCCTCCTGCTTATTCCAGTATCCTTTCATGACCTGAGGGCCTTTTACGATCAGCTCGCCGTGTTCATACGGCCCCGCAAGCCCGCCTTTTTCTTCTGAATAGATTCCGGCGTCGGTATTGGGCCAGGGACAGCCGATGCTGCCGGGTTTATTTTTTCCCCAAATGAAGTTTGAATGGGTAACCGGTGATGCTTCGGATAATCCGTAGCCTTCCACAAGCTTTCCTCCGGTCACTTTTTCAAATTTCTGTTTGACCTCAACCGGCAGCGCCGCTGAACCGCTCGGACAGCTTTCAATGGAGGACAAATCATACTTATTCAGCTCCGGGTGATGCAACAGCCCGATGTAAATCGTCGGCGCCCCGGGAAAAACCGTCGGCTTCAGCCTGTCGATTGTTTTCAGGGTATCCAAAGGATTAAATTTAGGAAGAAGGATCATTTCACATCCCTGCATAATGGAAAAATTGAGCACGGCGGTCAATCCGTACACATGAAAAAAAGGCACGATGCCGAGCACCTTTTCGGCTCCCTTTTTCATTTTGTACATCCAGGCGGCGCCCATTTCTGTATTGGCCTGAATGTTCCGGTGTGTGAGCATGACGCCTTTCGGATAGCCGGTTGTTCCGCCCGTGTATTGAAGCACGGCGATGTCATGCGCAGGGTCAATATCAAATGGCTCTGCCTCCTCCGCTCTTTCGTTTTTTAAAATATCCGCTAATTTGTGAATTTGTTCGCAGCCGTCATAATCAATATGCACCTGTTGTTTTTGCGTGAGCGTATACAGCATATTTTTCGGAAACGGCAAAAAATCTTTTATACTCGTTGTAATAATGCGTTCGACGAGTGATAACGTTTTCATTTTTATCACCTTCGGAAACAGCATATCAAGGGTGATGATCACGCGCGGCGCACTGTCTTTCAGCTGATACTCAAGCTCGTGTTCCGTGTAGAGAGGATTGGTCTGAACGACAATGCCGCCGGCAAACAATACACCGTAAAAAGCGATGACCGACTGCGGACAATTGGGCAGCATAATGGCGGCTCTGTCACCCTTTTTCAGGCCTGTTTTGCGTAAAAAAGCGGCTAGCTTTAACGAATCTGTGAGAACGTCCTGGAATGTGAGTTTTTTTCCGAGAAAATAAATGGCGGTATGGTTCGGGAATTGAGCTGCGGAGTTTGTCAGATTGGATGGCAGGGTTTGATCGGTAAATTCAAGCTCATGCGGAATCTCTTCGGGATATTGAGAAAGCCATGGCTTTTCAGACTGCATAATACCTCTCCCTTCTGTTTTCCTATACGTTATTATTATAGCAGAAGGGTGATTGGAATTGGAAAGCGTTTCATGTGAAATTTCGAGTTTCAGGAGGTGTTGAGCTTGCTGGAAACGCTGCATTTTGAAGAGGGAGTTCCTATCCTGCGCCAGCTGCCGAAGCCGTTTACGTCGGCCGCCTTTTTGCTCCATCCCTTTGTCCGGATGCCGGATGGGTGGGAAGAGCAAAAGCGCAAACGGCCTTATGAACATATGTATCCGAGTGATGAGGAGATCATCGCGATGGGCAGACCCGTTTCCTGGCAATCCGTCATGACCGTTTGCGGATTGCGCTCTGAAAAAGAGACGGCGCTTGCGCTTATGACTGCTGCCACGGCACTTCGGGATGAATATGCACATCCTGAATCCGCCAGGCTGTTTAATCGGCTTCATCCCGATCTGTACTTGCCAAGCGACGATGTCACTTCACCATTTTTAATTCCGGGACTTTTGGATGTGTTCCGTTCAAAAGGCATAAAGCGCTGCACTTATTTTGAGCCGGTCGAAGAGAAAGGCATATTTTCACTCAATCAAACGGCGGCTTCGGATGTATGCGGACTGCTGCGGGCTGACATGATCATTGCCGACGAAAAACGGCGCGCCGCTTTTATGAGCCTATATGATTCTTTTACGACACTTTTTCTTATGGAAGATCAAGACATGCCGTCTGTCATCCGCACCATGAGTTGGGAAGCCGTCATTTGCTCTGATACGGCCTGCATAAACTGGTATTCTCAATAAAAAAGGCCGCCGATTTTAGTTCGGCAGCCTTTTTTCAGTATTAATCAGTATTAAGATGTCATGACCAGATAAATAAGTCCGATGAACAGAAAAATTCCCGCTGCCGACAGCAGCACTTTCGCAAGCTTCTCCATTTTTCCCCGTCCCCTTAAATCCCGGCGGCCACCACAAATGACAGGCCGACTGAGATGACAAATGAAATAAAGCCGACAGCTCTGTTATCTTTTTCAATTTCTTTATCAATTTTAAACCGGGGCGTCAGAAATTCAAAGATAAAATAGCTGATTAAAAGCATAATAAATCCGTATACGCCCCAGCCGATCATTTGCAAAAGCGAATTATGCTGGGCGATGCTGTGCTGAAAGACATTTGCGATACCGAGAATTTTCCCTCCGGTCGCCATTGCCACCGCAAGATTGCCTTTTTGGATTTCCACCCAGTTCTTATAGGATGTCACCAATTCAAACACGGTCAGAAAAATGACGAGACACAAGACGGCTACACTGTAATAAGCCGCGATTTCAACAAGCTCATTTTCCCAAAAAGCATTCATGACGTTTACTCCCTTTTTATTTTAGTTCGACAATCGTTACGCCTGATCCTCCTTCTCCCGCTTCCCCGAACCGCGAACTTTTCACGCTGCGGTGGTTTTTCAGAAGATCCTGCACCCCTTTTCGGAGGGCGCCCGTGCCTTTTCCGTGAATGATGGACACTCTCGGATGGCCGGCAAGCACCGCGTCATCTAAATATTTTTCGACGCGGCTGAGGGCGTTTTCGTAACGCTCTCCCCTGAGGTCAAGTTCAAGGGATACGTGATAATCCTTCCCTTTTACGGCGGTGATTGCTTTTTCTTTTTTCGGTTCAGGAGCCGATTTGAGAAACTCAAGATCTTTTTCCTTCACCTTCATTTTGAGGATGCCGATTTGGACGTTCCATTCTTTCTCGCCGGTTTTCTCAAGCAGCGCCCCTTTTTGTCCGAATGTGAGCACCTTTACTTCGTCGCCCGGCTTCAGCTCGCGTTTTTTCTCTGTTTTTCTTTCCGGCTGCTTTGATTTTTCAAAAGCCGGCATCGCGTCTCCGAGACGTTTTTTGGCGTCAATCAGCTCGTGTTCCTTAAAGGATCTGTGTTCTTGCTTGATGGACCTGAGCTCGCGGATAATCTGTTCGGCTTCTTTTGCGGCGGCTTCCAGTTTTTCCGCAGCTTTCTGCTCGGCTTCTTCCATCATTTTATCTTTTTGGGCGTTAAGCTCAATGATTTGCTGCTGAAGCTCTTTGTGCAGTTTTTCTGCTTCTTTTCTGATTGATTCGGTTTCAGAAAGCTCTTCATCCGCTCTTTTTTTGCTTTTTTCAAGCGATGCGATCATCAGATCGACTTCGTTATGTTCGACGGTCATTTCTGACTTCGCCTGGCCGATGATATGCTCCGGAAGCCCAAGGCGTCTTGAGATTTCAAATGCGTTGCTTCGGCCCGGCACTCCGATCAGAAGCTTATAGGTAGGCGAAAGCGTTTCAATGTCAAATTCAACGCTGGCATTCATGACGCCTTGTCTGTTATATCCGTATGCTTTCAGTTCCGGATAATGGGTTGTCGCAAGCACTCTGGCGTTTGTCCGGTGAACTTCGTCAAGGATGCTCATGGCAAGCGCCGCTCCTTCCTGCGGATCTGTTCCGGCACCGAGTTCATCAAACAGCACAAGACTGTTTTCAGACACGTCTTTTAAAATATTGACGATATTGACCATGTGGGATGAGAACGTACTCAGACTTTGTTCGATCGACTGTTCATCGCCGATATCGGCAAACACATTGTCAAATACTGCTGCTTCCGATCCCTCATCAGCCGGTATGTGCAATCCTGCCTGCGCCATTATCGTCAGCAGCCCGAGTGTTTTTAACGTAACGGTTTTACCGCCCGTATTCGGTCCCGTGATGACGATCGTTGAATAATCTCCGCCCAGTTCAATATCGTTGGCCACGACTTGATCTTGGGGCAGCAGCGGATGGCGCGCTTTTTTCAGCCGGATAAAACCGTCTCCGTTCATGAGTGGTTTTGTCGCCTTCATCGCTTTTGCGTATCTCGCTTTGGCGAAAATGAAATCCAGTGTCTGCAGCACTTCCACATTTTGAGCGATTTCTTGTGTGTGTTCAGCCGTATGCTCCGTCAGCATCCGGAGAATCCGTTCGATTTCCTGTTTTTCTTTTACTTTCGCCTGCTGAAGCGAGTTGTTCATATCTACGATCGCCTGCGGTTCAATAAACAGTGTCGCACCGGATGAAGATGTATCGTGGACAATTCCGCCGTAGCTTGATCTGTATTCCTGTTTGACCGGGATGACAAAGCGGTCATTCCGAATCGTAACGATGGTGTCAGACAGCATTTTAGAAGCGGAAGATGAACGCAGCATCGATTCAAGCCGGTCTCTGACTCTTGATTCAAGTGTCCTAAGCTGCGTGCGGATTCCCCTTAAAGCGGGAGACGCATGATCAAGCACTTCACCATGGTCATCAATGCAGGAGTTAATCTCCCTTTCCAAATCGCCCAATGTAATCAGTTCTTCTGCATGGGCCTGTATCAGCGGAATGCCGACGCCGTCTTCTGTCATTTGGCTGATAAAATGCTTCATTTGTTTAACGGCATACAGCAGCCCGGACAATTCGGTAAATTCCGCCGGCGTCAGCACACTGCCGATTTCCGCCCGCCGTAAAGCGGATCTTATGTCGGTCAGGCCGCCGAACGGAGCATGGCCTCTCAAGCGCATGACCGCGGATGCTTCTTCGACTTCATCCAGCTGTTTTTGGATGTCTGAGAGATCCGTCAAAGGTTTCAGCTGCAGAAGCTTCTCCCGGCCGAGCGATGAGGCGGCATGTGCGGTAATCTGTTCTTTTACTTTATGAAATTCAAGTGATGATAACACTTTTTGCTGCACGGTTTTGTGATCCTCCTTACTTAATCATTGCGCGTCAGAAATGCTTTGACCTCGTGTAGCGGCCGGGCGTTTAACACATGTTTTGTCTCCGTCCACCCTTTGCGCGCAGCGGTCACGCCCGTTTTCATATCATCGAGCATCTCGATATTATGGGCATCGGTATTAATGACCAAAGTCACACCTTTTTCATTTGCTTTGATCAGATGCTCAGTCCGTAAATCAAGGCGCGCGGGGTTTGCATTCAGTTCAAGCGCCGTATTTGTTTTGGCGGCGAGTTCAATCAGCATGTCGATGTCGACTTCATAGCCGGCCCGTCTGCCGATCAGGCGTCCCGTCGGGTGGGCGATAATGTCCACGTGCTTATTCGTCAGCGCCTGTTCAAGCCGTTTCATAATGACATGCTCCGGCTGGCTGAAGCTTGAATGAATAGATGCGATGACAAGATCCATTTCCGACAGAACACTGTCATCATAATCAAGTGAACCGTCGGGGAGAATGTCCATTTCTACGCCTTTAAAAATATGAAAATTTTCAAATTCAGCATTTAACGCGTCAATTTCTTCCGCCTGTTTTTTGAGCCGTTCGGCTGTTAAACCGTTGGCTACCTTTAAATATTGGGAATGGTCGGTGATCGCCATGTACTGATAGCCTTTTGCCATACACGCTTCTGCCATTTCTCTGATGGAAAAAGCGCCGTCACTCCAGGCTGAGTGCATGTGGAGATCGCCTTTTATCGCTTTATGCTCCACAAGATCCGTTTCTTCCCGGTACGTGTCGACCTCCTGACCGCTTTCTCTGAGCTCAGGAGGAATAAACGGCAGACCGAAGTGGGCGTAAAACGCTGCTTCGCTCGGGAATGTTTTGACGTCTCCCGTTTCTATGGTTTCTACTCCGTATTCACTGATCCGTTCACCGCGCTCTTTCGCAAGCTGGCGCATTTTAATGTTGTGATCTTTAGAACCGGTAAAATGATGGAGTGTGGTGGCAAACTGTTCCTCTGTCACAAGCCGGAAATCCACACTCGTCTCATATTCAAAGGTCAGGATGACTGATACTTTTGTATCCCCGCTCGCTATCACGTCTTTTACGTTCGGGAGAGAAAGAAGCTGTTCTCTGACAGCCTCCGGATGATCTGTAGCGATAATGTAATCCAGATCTTTTACAGTCTCCCGCGCTCTTCTGAGACTGCCGGCCCGGGAATATTTCTGAATATCCGTCAGCCGGGCCAAATGTTCTTCAATTACTGAAGCAATGCTGAGCGCATAGCCGATCGGAAACCGTTCCGGCTGTTTTCCGGCTTCTCCGAGAGCCTGGAGGATTTTCTCCTCCGTTTTTTTGCCGAAACCGGCGAGCCCCTGTACTTTTTGCTGCTCGCATGCTTCTTTCAACGATTCCGCGTCATGAACGCCCAGTTCCTGATACAGCTTGGCGATTTTTTTGCCGCCGAGGCCCGGAAGCTTCAAAAGAGGAACCAAGCCTTCCGGAACTTCTTTCTGCAATTGGAGAAGCGTGCCGGACACACCTTCCTGCATATATTCACGAATGACGCCGTAGGTGCCTTTTCCGATTCCGGATAAAGACATCATGTCGTCGATTTCCGACAGGCTGCGGTCATCCTGCTCAAGCGCCGCTGCCGCTTTTCGGAAGGCTGATATTTTAAACGGGTTGTCCCCTTTCAGTTCCATATAGACCGCAATCGTTTCAAGCAGCCTGATGATATCTTTTTTATGCATACTCTTAACCCCCAGTCGTTTCCTGCTTTTCATCATACAAATTTTTCTCCTCCGGCACAACTGACGCAGAGCTTGAAAAAAACTTCTCCGGTCAAGAGAAGTTTTTTATGCCCCGTACTGGGCCCACAGTTCTTGCAGGAGCCCTGACAGATACGGCGTATGATGTGTGATGATATTTGCAAGCGTCGATTGTGCGAGCATATCCTGAAGCGCGCTTACCGGCAGTACGGATGCGACGTATAACAGGATAAACGCAAATAAATAGACTTCCAGAAACCCAAGCACCCCGCCCAGCAGTTTGTTGATCTGTTTAATGACCGGAATGCCGGCGATGATATTAAGCGCCGCTCCGATAATCCGGAGCAGAATCTTTGCGATGATAAACAAAATGACAAACGCGATCGCGTTGTAATAAGCCGTCTCTACGTTTCCTTTAATAAAAGACAGAGCCGCCTGCCCGCCGGAAAAATCAGGCGCGGGTATAAAGCTCAGATGCGGGGCCAGATTTTTGTAAAAAAGCGCCGCAAACGCAATCGAGAGGATGAAACTCGTTAAATATATAAATTGGAGGATAAATCCTCTTTTTAATCCAAGCAATGTGCCCATTAAGAGCAAAACTAAGATGATGATATCTATCATATGGTGTTCATTCCTTTTCTTTAAGCTGCCGCTCCAGTATTTCATATTTTTCTTGCAGTTTCATATAATCATGCACGACATTGACCGCAGTCAATACAGCGAGCTTATTTATATCAAGATATGGATTTTTCTCGTTGATTTCTCTCATTTTATCATCAACCACTCCGGCCACATGGCGCATATGCGCTTTGCTTTCTTCCCCGATAATGGTGAAGTGCTGGCCGTAAATGTTTACTGTCGTTTTGGTTTTTTTGCCGTCAGACAACGTTTCTCCTCCATTCCGCGAGAATCCTAGTTCCTATCATACCACGATTATCGTTTGAATGGAAAGACGAGCCTCGGGCTGTTATGATACACTGGTATATACAGTGAAAAGTGCCAAAAAAGGAGATTATATCGTGTCCCATTCTGTTATAAAAGTATCCGCTTCCGCTATGGAACAAATGAAACAATCCTATGCCGGCTCCCTTACTCCCTCCGTTCCGCAGGGCGCCGTCTTCCAGGCCAAGCCTCCGGGCTGTACCATTACAGCCTACCGCTCGGGCAAGGTTCTCTTTCAAGGAAAAAACGCCGGCACAGAAGCGGCCCGCTGGGGAACGGCTGAGGCGCCGAAATCAAAGAAAACCGTCAAAAAAGCGGCCGACCCGCTTTACGCTCCCCCGGCGGGCATTGCCTCCATGTCAGTGATCGGCTCTGATGAAGTCGGAACAGGCGATTACTTCGGGCCGATAACGGTTGCCTGCGCCTACGCAGACAAATCAAAGCTCTCTTTAATGAAAGAACTCGGTGTGAAGGATTCGAAGGATTTAAAAGATCCGCAGATTATTGAAATCGCCAAACTGTTAATTAAAACCATCCCTTACAGCCTGCTTGTGTTAAAAAACGAAAAATACAATCAGATGCAGGAAAAAGGCATGAGCCAAGGAAAAATGAAGGCGCTCCTTCATAATCAGGCGATTTCCAATCTGCTGAAAAAAATGAACGGCGTTAAACCGGAAGCGATTCTGATTGACCAATTCGCAGACCCCGGCATCTATTTTAAGCATCTTTCCGGACGGGATATCGTAAAAGAAAAAACGTTTTTCAGCACGAAAGCGGAAAGCATACATCTTTCCGTCGCCGCAGCCTCTATCATTGCGCGATATTCTTTCTTAATTGAAATGGATAAGCTTTCCCGAGACGCTGGGATGACGATTCCGAAAGGCGCGGGGCCGCATGTCGATGAAGCTGCCGCCAAGCTGATCATCAATAAGGGAGAAGGTGCGCTCAGAACGTTCACCAAACTGCATTTTGCCAATACGCAAAAAGCGAAACGCCTTGTTGAACGGAAGCGGTCATAATAAAAAAGCTTGCAGAGTGATCTGCAAGCTTTTTCTTTATCCTCTTAATACGGCCTGATACGTTTCTTCCAGCGCTTTCAGCACGTTTTCATGTACTTTTGTCACTTCTTCTTCTGTCAATGTTTGTTCAGGGTTAACATATTGGAGCGAGAAGGCGACGGATTTTTTGCCTTCTTCCATATGCTCACCTTCGTACACATCAAATACGGTGACTTCTTTCAGCAGCGCACCGCCGGCTTCTTTGATCACGGCTTCGAGCTGTCCGCTTGTAACGGTTTTATCTGCCACAAGCGCAATGTCGCGCGTGACAGACGGGTACTTCGGAATCGGCGTATACACGACAGGTTCTGTTTCCTCGGTCAGAAGCGCGTGCAGATCAAGCTCGAACACATACGTTTCTTTGATATCCAGCTCTTTTTCCATTGCCGGATGCACCTGGCCGATAAATCCGGCAAGCGAACCGTTCAACAGAATGTTTGCCGTCCGGCCGGGATGCATGTTTTTGCGTTCTGACTGGACAAATTCAATCCGGTCTGACACATTCAATTGATGCAGCAGGCCTTCAACGATTCCTTTGACGACAAAGAAATCAACCGGCTTTTTCTCACCCTGCCATAGGTTTTTGCGCCATAATCCGGTTACGGCTCCGGCAACCCGTTCTTTTTCAACCGGTTTTGTGTTTTCTTCCTTCGTCAGAAATACAGAACCCGTTTCGTATAAAGCAACGGAATCAGTCTGTCTGGCCAGATTGTATGAAACGGCTTCAAGCAGATTCGGCACGAGGCTGTGTCTGAGAATGCTTCTTTCTTCGCTCATCGGCAGAGCAAGCATCGTATTGAATGATTTTTCGATCGCAAAAGCGGCCGCTTTTTTATCATTCGTCAATGAATATGTGGTTGCTTGTGAAAGACCCGCTCCTTCAAGGAAACGTCTCACTTTCCGGCGTTTTGCCTGATACGGTGTTAAGCCGCCTGTCGTGCCGGCCGTTTCCGGAAGCGTGGACGGAATATTGTCATACCCGTACAGTCTTGCCGCTTCTTCAATCAGGTCCTCTTCGATTTTAATATCTCCGCGGCGTGACGGCACTGTTACGACCAGAACGTCTTTTGCTTCACCGACTGCAAAACCAAGGCGCTTGTAAATGCTGATGATTTCTTCTTTAGTGATTGTCATGCCGAGCACGGCGTTCACTTTGTCAACAGATACATGAATGTTGTTCGCTTCGATTTCCAGATGGTTTTCTTCGACCGTGCCTGAGAGCACTTCTCCGCCGGCATACGCCTGAATGAGGCTACAGGCCCGTTCAGCCGCCAGCAGAACGCGTGCCGGGTCAATGCCTTTTTCATATCTGGCGCTCGCTTCGCTTCTCAGCCCGAGGTCTCTCGACGCTTTGCGGACGGTCTGTCCGTCGAAATAAGCGGCTTCCAGTAAAATCGCGGTGGTGTCTTCGCGGACTTCAGATTCTGCTCCGCCCATGACTCCCGCAACGGCTTGCGCTTTTTCTCCGTTCGTGATGACCAAATGGCTGCTTGACAGCTTGCGCTCCTGTTCATCCAGCGTCACGATGGTTTCGTTTTCCGCCGCTTTTCTGACGACGACTTCTTTTGAACCGAACCGGTCGTAATCGAAAGCGTGAAGCGGCTGGCCGTACTCAAGGAGGACGAAGTTTGTGATGTCCACGACGTTATTGTGCGGGCGGATGCCTGCATTCATCAGCTTCGTCTGCATCCACAGTGGAGACGGGCCGATTTTGACGTTTTTAATGATTTTTGCGGCATAATGCGGATTGGCCTGCGTATCTTCAATCTTGACGGAAACAGCGTCCGCCGCTTTTTCTGCCGCTTTTTCATATGAAGCCTCCGGAAGCTTTACCTCTGCGCCGAGGATAGCCGCAACTTCATAAGCCACGCCAAGCATGTTCATCGCGTCGGCGCGGTTCGGCGTTAAGCCCAATTCTAAAATCGCATCATCAAGCTGAAGGGCCGCCATTGCGTCAGCTCCCGTTTCAGCATCATTCGGAAAAACGAAAATGCCTTCCGCATATTCTTTCGCCACGAGCTTGCTTTCAATGCCGAGCTCCTGAAGGGAACAGATCATGCCGTGAGACGCTTCGCCGCGCAGCTTGGCTTTTTTAATTTTGAAATTGCCGGGAAGCACGGCTCCGACCGTTGCAACGGCAACCTTCTGTCCTTTATCAACATTCGGGGCGCCGCAGATAATCTGCACGGGTTCCTCCGCACCGATATCAACAAGGCATTTGTTGAGTTTATCGGCATTCGGGTGCTGTTCGCGCTCAAGCACGTGTCCGATGACAACGCCTTTTACGCCCTCCCCTTTATACTCGATACCCTCAACTTCAATACCGGCTCTCGTAATTTTTTCTGCAAGCACGGCCGGGTCGATTCCCTGCAAGTCAACGTAATCTTCTAACCATTTATAAGAAACAAACATGTGTATCCTCCTCTTACGCCTGTTTAAACTGCGAAATGAATCTGACATCATTGGTATAGAAATGGCGGATATCTTCAATGCCGTATTTCAGCATCGCGATACGTTCAACACCCATTCCGAAAGCAAAACCCTGGTATTCCTCAGGATTGAATCCAGCCATCTTCAGCACGTTCGGGTGAACCATGCCGGCGCCGAGAATTTCGATCCAGCCTGTTTTTTTGCAGACGGAGCAGCCTTGTCCGCCGCACTTAAAGCAGGTCACATCCACCTCGACAGAAGGCTCTGTGAATGGGAAAAAGCTCGGACGGAGCCTGATTTCACGATCTTGGCCGAACATTTTTTTGGCGACCAATTCAAGCGTGCCTTTCAGGTCGCTCATGCTGATTTTGCGGTCGACGACGAGACCCTCGATCTGCATGAACTGATGGGAATGTGTCGCGTCATCGTTGTCGCGGCGATACACTTTACCGGGACAAATGATTTTGACGGGGCCTTTTCCTTTATGCTTTTCCATCGTGCGCGTCTGCACCGGTGACGTCTGCGTTCTCATCAGCATTTCTTCTGTAATGTAAAAGCTGTCCTGCATGTCGCGGGCCGGATGTTCCTTCGGCAGGTTCAGCGCCTCAAAGTTGTAATAATCCGTTTCCACTTCAGGGCCTTCTTCGACGGTATATCCCATGCCGATAAATAAATCTTCAATTTCTTCAATAACGACCGTCAGCGGATGGCGCCCGCCGATGTTTACCTGACTGCCCGGCAACGTGACGTCAATCGTCTGGCTGCTGAGTTTTTTATTCATTTCTTCTTGTTCAAGCTGTTCATTTTTCGCCGTAATGGCTGCTGCAATGCGCTCTCTCACTTCATTGGCGAGCGCTCCCATTTTCGGGCGCTCTTCGGCGGACAGTTTGCCCATGCCGCGGAGAACTTCTGTAATCGGCCCTTTTTTTCCGAGATATTGCACCCGAATGTCGTTAACTTCTTTTAATGAACCCGCCGCTTCTACTTTTTCTGCAGCTTCCAGTTCGAGCTGTTTAAGCTTCTCTTCCATCATGCATCCTCCTTTTATGTAAACCAAACCGTTCTATGCCTTTTTCAGAAAACAAAAAAACCCGCCCCTTGAGAGAAGGGACGAGTTGTGGCCGCGGTACCACCCTTTTTAAGGCAGACTTCATCTGCCGACAGCTTCATTGACATAACGGAAACGATCGTTCCGGTTCACCTTTACGCGCGTTTGGCGCGGTCCCGGTGACAACTCGAGAGGTGAAAATCAATTTTTGTGCTGCGATAAAAATGCTTTCAGTCAGCGGCATTTTCTCCCTGGAAGGCAGTGTGTGCAAAAATTGACGTCCTCTGTCACGGTTTTTACATTATTGCTATCTATTATAGTGAAATCCAAGGCTTTTCGCAACCTATCCTCTGAGATGATAAACGAGGATGGCGGCCGCTACCGCTACATTCAGCGATTCCGCCTGTCCATACAGCGGAACGTACAGGTTGAGATCGGTTTTTTGCAGAAGGCCGGCGTCCACTCCCGCCCCCTCGTTCCCGACGATCAACGCGAACGATTCTTCAGGCTTCACGCTTTGATAAGCCGCACCGTTTTCAAGCGCCGTGCCGTAGATCGTGACGCCTTGTGATTTCAGCTCAGCGGTGAACTCATCAAGCGGACGTTTCAAAATGGGAATATGAAAATGAGATCCTTGTGCTGAACGCAGCGTTTTTCCATTGTACGGGTCTGCTGTTCCCTCACCAAGGACAACGGCGTCGATTCCCGCCGCATCTGCCGTTCTGATCATTGTTCCTAAATTCCCCGGATCCTGCACGGCATCAATCAGAAGCAGCCGCTTCAGCTGATCAGGCTGCCTATCCGGCATATGGCAGACCGCGGCGATCCGCTGCGGCGTTTCTGTTTCCGTCACGGCTGAAAACGCGTCTTCGCTCAGCACGTAGCACGGAATGCTCATGTCCAGATCGGCCGGGATGGCGCTCTCATCGTTTACGAGAATTTCTTTTACCGTTCCCTTTGATTTGAGCGCTTCTTCTGCCAGATGCTCTCCTTCTATCAGAAATGTATACGTTTTAAGTCTCTCTTTTTTTGTGTGAAGTTTTTTCCAGTCCTTCACTTTTTGGTTTTTTGCAGAGTCGATTCGTTTCACTTTATGTCTGTGCTCTCCTTTTTTCATGCATGTTGTTATTATATCTTAAGAACAGCACATAATAAACCGCGTGCGCGGTAAGAATATGCGTATCACATTCAGAAAAAGGAGCGGTTGTAATGGATCTTAATTTACGCAATGCCGTTATTGCCAATGTAACCGGCAATAACCAGGATCAGCTGGAGCATACGATCGTTGACGCCATCCAAAGCGGTGAAGAAAAAATGCTTCCGGGCCTAGGCGTCTTATTCGAAGTTCTTTGGCAGCATGCGTCGGACTCAGAAAAAAATGAAATGCTCAAAACACTTGAAGGCGGGTTAAAACCTGCGCAATAAGCATGAACCGGGTGATGGGACACCCGGTTTTTTTTGTATAATAATGGCGAGGGGGATCGCCATGCAGTTACAGCCGGAACTGGCAAAGAAATTGATTGCCGAAGTCAAACATATGTACAGCCGCGAAGTGATTATTGCCGATACAAAAGGCATGATCATCGCGGGCACTAACGAGGCGCGCGCCGGATGGTTTCATGAAGGCGCACTGATCTGCGCGCGCGAAAAACGGAATGTCATCATTACGAAAGAAGATGAAAAACGGCTCGAGGGCGTAAAAGCAGGACTGAACCTCCCCGTTTTTTCAGGCCATGAAGTGATCGGAGTATTCGGCCTGACAGGAGACCCTGACGATATCCTGCCTTTCGGAGAATTGCTCAGAAAAATGACGGAGCTGTTTATTAAAGAAACGCGCCATATGGAAGAAGCGCAGTGGCGTGCGAGAATGCTTGAATCCTTTATGGTTGATTGGCTGCAGCTGAAAGAATGGTCTCCGGGCTTTTTAGAAAAAGCAAAGCTCATCGGCGCAGACCTTCACGCATACCGCCGGATCATACTCATTCAAGGCCGTTATGAGCAATATAAAGCGGAGGAGCTCGGGCGGCTCTGGCAGTACGAATGCCCTGAAGACCTGTTTGTCCGCTGGGGAAATGAACGAATTCTCATTAATCATGAAGCAAATTCGGCTTCCAAAACACAGCTCATTAAAAAGATCGGCGCCGTTTTTGGGCTGCCTGTCACCGCCGGCATCGGACGGATCGTTCCGGGAGAGCGCCTCACGGAATCATACGAACAGGCAGATAAAGCACTTTCAGCCGGCATCGGTGACAAGCAGGCCGTCTTTGAAGAAGATTTAAAACTGGATATGTGTCTTGCCGATATCACCCCCCGCACGAGGTCGGAATTTTCACGGCGGGTTCTCGAGCATGTACTCGGCCGGGAAGAACTTCTGGATACGCTGCGCGCCTTTTTCGACCGGCAATTATCGTTAAAGCGCACCGCCAACGACATGCATATTCATATCAACACATTGCGCTACCGTCTTTCCAAACTGGAATCACTGACAAATATGAAGCTGGACCGCCCTGAAGACATAACGGCTTTTTATTTGGCGTTGCGCTTTTTAGATCAACATACAAAAAGCACGTAATCATATCATCATTTTTCATATGTTTCTCCATAGTGTGCGGAATCGTTTTTCTTTACAATTAAATGAAAACGCTTTTCTTATCAGGGAGGTTGGGAGAACATGATTTCACGAGAGGCAAAAGAAGCGTTCATCCGGACGGTCGGGAAGGAGAATTATGATGATTCGGCGGCGGGCCGTCTTGTGTATTCTTATGATGCGGCTCCTCAGCTGCAAGCCATGCCGGATGCGGTAATCGCCCCCCGCAGCGCGGATGACGTGTCCCGTATATTAACGATTTGCAGCAGGCATGACATTCCGATCGTGCCGAGGGGTTCAGGCACAAACTTATGCGGCGGCACATGTCCGTCTGAAGGCGGGCTTGTGCTTTTATTCAAACATATGAACCGCATTTTAGAAATCGATGAAGAAAATTTGACGGCAACCGTCCAGCCGGGCGTGATTACGCAAGATATGATCCGTGCGGTTGAACAAAAAGGTTTATTTTATCCGCCTGATCCGAGCAGCATGAAAATATCGACAATCGGCGGGAATATTAATGAAAATTCCGGCGGGCTGCGCGGTTTGAAGTACGGCGTCACCCGGGATTATGTCCTCGGCCTTGAAGCCGTCTTGGCTTCAGGCGATATCATCCGCACAGGAGGAAAGCTGACAAAGGATGTCGCCGGTTATGATCTGACCCGGCTTTTCGTCGGATCAGAAGGGACGCTCGGCGTTGTGACGGAAGCGACTTTAAAGCTGGTTCCGAAGCCGGAAACGAAAAAAACGCTGCTTGCACTCTATGAACATATTGAAGCGGCTGCGGAATCGGTTTCTGCCATCATCGCTGAAAAAATCATTCCGGCGACACTCGAATTTCTGGATCAGCCGACACTGCAGGTCATTGAAGATTACGCCAAGATCGGGCTTCCGACCGACGCAAAAGCGGTGCTGCTGATCGAACAGGACGGTGACATCGACACGGTCAGACGAGATATGGAAAAAATCGAAGCGATTTGTAAAAACGGAGCCGCCGTATCCGTCCAAACGGCTGAAACCGAGGAAGAGGCATTCGCGCTTACAGAGGCCAGACGGTCCGCATTATCAGCCCTTGCCCGGCTGAAACCGACAACGATTCTGGAAGATGCGACCGTGCCGAGATCACAAATTGCCAGCATGGTCAAAGCCATTAACGAGATTGCAGAAACATACGGCCTGTCCATCTGCACATTCGGCCATGCCGGAGACGGCAACCTCCATCCGACGTGCACCACCGATATCCGAAATACAGAGGAAATGGAACGTGTCGAAAAAGCTTTTGCCGCCATTTTTGAAAAAGCGATTGAGCTGGGCGGAACGATAACGGGTGAACACGGGGTCGGCATCGTAAAAGCGCCGTATTTAGAAATGAAACTGAAAACAGAAGGCATCACCGCCATGAAAGCGATCAAACAAGCGCTTGATCCCCAAAATCTGCTGAATCCGGGAAAAATATTCGCCAATTCATCAAGGAAACGCGTGGTGGTGATGAAATGACAACGGCTAAAGAGCAGCAACAAATTCAAACAGAATTCAAAAACCGCATGGATGAAGGTGAATTGCTGAACTGTATGCGCTGCGGCTTCTGCCTTCCTTCCTGTCCGACCTATATTGAATCGGGATTTCAAGAATCCCATTCGCCGCGCGGCAGGATCGCCCTGATGAAAGCCGTCACAGACGGACTGATCGAGCCGGATGAAGATGTCGAGCGCTCACTTTCGCTGTGTCTCGGATGCCGGGCATGCGAGCCCGTTTGTCCGGCAGGGGTCAATTACGGACAGCTGCTTGAAGAAGCGAGGGATATCATTCATCAAAATAAAAAACATAAGCCGGGCGTGCGCCTCTTGCGGAAAGCCGCCTTCACCGGGCTTTTCCCTCATCAAAACCGCATGCAGACAGCCGTAAATCTTCTCGGAATATACCAAAGATCGGGACTGCAGACCGCCGTCAGAAAAACCGGTATGCTGCGCGTTTTGCCTGAACATCTGCGCACAATGGAACAAGTGCTCCCGCCCGCCCCGAAACGGAAAGACATGAAGGAAAGGCCGCGTTTTCTTCCTGCCGCGGGTCCCGTCCAAAAACGGGCCGCTTTTTTCTCGGGCTGCTTAATGGATACGATGTTTTTAGCGACAAATCATGCGACAACGGCGCTTTTACAGGCGGCCGGGTGTGAAATCGCGGTCCCGGACGGCCAGGCGTGCTGCGGCGCGCTTCACGGGCACAGCGGAGAAAAAGAGATGGGAAAAGAACTGGCCAAGCGGAATATCGCGGCTTTTGAAGCGCTTGACGCTGATTATATCATTACAAACGCCGGCGGATGCGGCGCCTTTCTTCAGGAATATCCGCATTTACTGAAAGATGAACCTGGATGGGCGGAACGTGCCGAACAATTCGTCCGGAAGCTCAAAGACTTTTCATCCGTACTGGTTGATCTGAAGTTCCATCAAAAAAACCTGCGGGCGCAGTCTCCTCATATCGTCACATATCAGGACTCCTGCCATCTCCGCAATGTGATGCATACGTCAGAGGAACCGCGCACGCTTTTGAAAAGCATTAAAGGGGCTGAGTACAGAGAAATGGAAAAGGCCGACAGCTGCTGCGGGTCGGCGGGAATTTATAATATAACAGAGTCAGAGATGTCTATGAAAATATTAGACAGTAAGATGAAAGCCGCCGGAAAAACGGAGGCGGCCGTCATCGTGACAGCCAATCCCGGATGCCTTCTGCAAATGCAGCTCGGCATTTTACGCGAAGGATTAACAGGCCGTGTCCGGGCGGTTCATTTGGCGGATTACCTTTTGGAAGCGGTGGATTTGTCATAAGATGAAAGCAGAGAGACCGATCGGCTCTCTGCTTTTTTTATGATGCTGCATGTTCGGACGGCCGCGGATTTATCCGGGTATTGAAGCTTCCAGTCTGGCACTCGGATCACGCCATACATTCGCCCATTTTTTCACAGCCGCAATGATAATCACAAGCCCGAGAATGAGCATGATAATGGATAAAACGCCATTCAGCACGTTGTATCCCACCGCTTCGGGGTTCAAATACACATACCGCACCATCCAATAACCCGCATAGTTGACGGTCACGTACAAATAAGCGAGAGGAATCAGGCATGTCAGCATATAGCGCCGCTTATCCGCTATTTTTAATACGACGGTCGCACCGATAATTAAGCCGACAGACGCCATAAGCTGATTGGATACGCCGAACAGCGCCCAAATGGAGCTGATGTCGCCCGAATACAGAAGATAGCCCCACAGCAGGCAGGCGAGCGCGCTTGAGAAAATCGAGCCCGGCAGCCAGTCTGTTTTTTTCAGCGGCTTATAGACCTCTCCGAAAAACTCTTGAATCAAATACCGGGCGACACGGGTTCCCGCATCAATCGCCGTTAAAATAAACACCGCTTCAAACATAATGACGAATTGAAAAAAGTATGAAGCCAAATGACTGAAAAACGGAATCTCCGTAAAGATATACGTCATTCCGACGGCAAGCGTAACAGCGCCGCCCGTTCTTCCTTCCAGACTGAGCCCGATTTCTTTACTCAATTCAGGCAGATGGACGACATTCATCCCGAGGGTGCGGAATATTTCAGGCGTGCTGTTTATAGCAAAATAGTCGGCGGGCTCAAGAGCGGCAGCTGCAATGAGCGCCATAATTCCGACGAGACATTCCACAAGCATCGCTCCGAAAGCAACCGGCTTTATATCACTCCATTTATCCAGCATTTTCGGCGTTGTGCCGGAACCGACAAATGCATGAAAGCCCGAAATGGCGCCGCAGGCAATCGTTATTGAAATAAACGGCCAGACAGGACCCGCGATCACCGGCCCTCCGCCGTGAATAAACTCCGTTACGGCCGGAAATTTAATGGCGGGATTGACGAAAAAGACGCCTGCGATCAAAGCGGCAAAAACCCCGATTTTCATAAAACTGCTTAAATAGTCACGCGGAGCCAGCAAAAGCCAAACCGGAAGCGCCGCGGCGAAAAACGCATAGACAGGAAGCGCCACTGCAAGCGTTTTCGCATCCAGTGTCAGCATGTCCCCGAGAGCCGTTGTCTGCAGCCGCGGCCCGATTACAACACCGGCCATTAACAAAAGAAACCCGACAGTTGATGCGAGTTTGAGATTGCCCGTTTTTTTATAGTAGAGGCCGACCCCCATCGCGATCGGAATCGTAATCCCCACCGCAAACGTTCCCCACGGGTTTTTCTCAAGCGCGTGCAGCACAACCATGGACAGCCCCGCCATCGTGATCGTAATGATAAACAGCATCGAGAGACCCGTGCAAAAACCCGCCACCGGGCCGAGCTCTTCTTTGGCGACTTCAGAAAGCGTTTTCCCTTTTTTCCGCATTGATGCAAACAATACGACAATATCGTGCACGGCTCCTCCGATCACCGCCCCGATTAACAGCCATAAAAGCCCGGGCAGATAGCCGAACTGAGCTGCCAGAATCGGTCCGACAAGCGGGCCGGCAGCGGCGATTGCCGCGAAGTGGTGGCCGAATGACACCCACTTATTCGTCGGCACATAATCTTTCCCATCCTCAAGCACATGGGCCGGAGTCGGTGTCTGATCATTGATTTTTAATACTTTGACCATCATAAAGGTACCGTAAAGCCGATAGGCGATCGCCAGAATACATATAGACGCTATGACGATTGTAATCGCATTCATTTAATCCCAGCCCCTTATCTCTTTTTCTAAATATTATCACAATTATCAGATAACAGGAGATGATTTTTGCGTAAAAAAAAGCCGGCGGCTCAGCCCGGCTTTTCGGAACATTATTTGCCTGATAAACGGATGACATTCCAGGACAGCGGAGTAAAATGAGCCGTTATCCCTTCAGCATTTGCCGAAGACGTTCCGTTTGAGTGAGGCGTGACTTCTTTTCTGTTTTTTTGATTGGTCGCTTTCATATCCTGATGCTCCAGCACAATATGCTCAATGATGCGGTAATCTTCAAACCCCCTCAGTTTGATCTCCGTTTCCATCAGTTCCTTGCTTTTGTTGACGGCAAAAATGGTCAGTGCTTCATCCTCTTCGCGGTAAACGGCCGCGGCATCAACATACGGCACATCCGTAAAGTCCGCCGAGTCGTATTTCGGGGAGGTAATCAGCAGCTTCATCGAAGTCCCTCTCCCGTAGACAGAGGCGTGCATGTAAGGGTAAAAGATCGGCTGCCTCCATGCTTCTCCGCCCTTTTCGGTCATGATAGGCGCAATTACGTTGACAAGCTGGGCGAGACAGGCGATCTTTAGTCTGTCCGCATGCTGCAGCATCGTAATCAGCAGTGAACCGATCAACAGCGCATCTTCAAAATTGTAGATGTCTTCAAGAATCGGCCGGGCCGTAATCCACGGCTCCACTTTTTTATCCGCTTCATTTGAGTGATACCACACATTCCATTCATCTAAAGAAAGGTGAATCGTTTTTTTGCTGCGTTTTTTCGCTTTCATATAATCACATACGGCTGTGACGGATTTAATAAAATGGTCTAAATCCATCGACTTCGCCAAATAGTTCTCAAGATCATTTTCATGGTTGCCGTAATACGTATGCAGTGAGATGTAATCCACATGCTCGTACGTATGCTCAAGCACCTCGGCCTCCCACTCAATGAAGGACGGCATGCCGCTGTTTGAGCTTCCGCAAGCCACCAATTCGATCGTCGGGTCCGTCCATTTCATCACCTTTGCCGTTTCAGCGGCGAGCCGTCCGTATTCATGCGCCGTTTTATGACCGATCTGCCAAGGGCCGTCCATCTCATTTCCTAAGCACCATGTTTTGATGCCGTAAGGTTTTTCATATCCGTGCGATTTTCGTAAGTCGCTCCAGTATGACCCTTCAGGATGGTTGCAGTATTCGACGAGGTTCCGGGCGGCATCGATCCCTCTCGTCCCGAGATTGACCGCCATATTCACTTCGGCGTTCACTTTTTTCGCCCACGTTAAAAATTCATTCGTCCCCACTTCGTTCGTTTCTGTCGTCTGCCATGCCAAATCTAGCCTCCGCGGGCGGTCCTTCACCGGCCCGACACCGTCTTCCCAATTGTAGCCCGAGAGAAAATTCCCTCCCGGATAGCGGATGAACGGCACTTGCAATTCCTTGATTAACTCCTGCACGTCTGTTCTGAAGCCGTCCTTGTCGGCTTTCGGGTGTCCTGGCTCATAAATGCCTTCATACACCGCCCGGCCCATATGTTCTATAAATGATCCGTACATCCGTTTGTCCACTTCACCGATGATATATTCTTTATCTGCTGTAATCCCCGCTTTTTTCATTATTATATTTCCTCCCTCTCTCTATCCCTTCACTCCGCCTACTGTGAGTCCGGAAATGAAGTATTTTTGGAAAAACAAGAATATGATGATCACCGGAAGTATCGCAAAAACGGACCCGGAAATCAGCATGTCATAGTTGTTGCCGTACGGACTCAGCAGGCCTGAAAGTCCGATTGGAAGCGTAAACATTTCTTTCGACCGAAGCACGATCAGCGGCCATAAAAAGTTATTCCAGCTGTTTAAAGATTGAAGAATGATCATTGCCCCGAATGCCGGTTTCATGAGCGGCGCCATAATTCTGAAAAAAATGCCGAATTCGGTGCAGCCGTCCATTCTCGCTGAATCAAGCAGATCCTTCGGAAGTCCGAGCGCATATTGCCGGAAAAAGAACACGGCGACAGGCGACACAATAAACGGCAGAATCACTCCAGTATAAGAATCGATCAAATGAAGACCCACCGTCAATTTGAACAACGGAAGCATCATCACTTCAAGAGGCACCATCATAATGATCAGCACAAGAACGAAAATAATATTTCTGCCTTTAAATTCGTAGACACCGAGTCCGTAGCCGATCAAAGAGGAAAAAAACAGCGTGAGAACCGTGGTGAGAGCGCCGAGCAGCAGGCTGTTAAAAAACCATTTGAAATAAATGCTCCCCCCGTTGAACAAATAGGTGTAGTTATCAAGGCTCATCACATCCGGATCAAGACGCAGATTCAGCCCGATACGCATCAGCTCAGATGACGGCTTTAAAGAACCGAGCAATAGGCAGATCATCGGAAAGATATACAACAGGCTCAGCATGATAAAAAACAAGGTAAACGCGACTCTGTACACGGAAAACATGTGATTGTTACGCAACGCTTATCCCTCCCCTTTAAACGAACCGGACAGTTTCAGTGAAACAAGACTGACTAGTAAGATGACAAGCAAAAGGACAATTCCGATTGCGGCCCCGTAGCCCATTTCGTTGTATGCAAGCCCCTGCTGATATAAATAACCGACAAGCGTGAGGCCGATATTGCCCGGGGAATTATTCTGCCAAAGCACATAGCTTTCCTCAAACATTCTGAAACCGCCGATAATACTGATCGTTAACACATAAACGGACACCGGCTTTAAAAATGGAAGGGTAATATGCCGGAACTTTTTCCACGTACTCGCCCCGTCAATTTCAGCCGCTTCATACAATTCTTTCGGAACGTTTTGCAATCCCGCCAGAAAGTAAAGAATGTTAATCCCCATCCACCTCCATGACGCAAGCAGCACCATTAAAAACATGCCGGTGCCTTTGTTGTTGAGCCAGTTTTGGGGTGATGCGCCAAGCTTCATCATCAGCTCGTTTGCAAGCGACGTATTCATTTCTCCGAACATCAGACGGAAAATAATCCCCGCTACGATCGTCGATGTTAAAGCCGGTACAAACAGAGCCGATTTAAACACATTTCTGAACCTGACGAGCTTCGAATTCAGAATCACCGCCAAAAGAAGCGGTACCGGAATCAGCACGATCAGCGTCCAGAAGGTATATTCCAATGTGTTAAATAATGCCGTATAAAAGGTTGGATTAAGAAGAGCGGTATAATTGGAAAACCCGACAAATGTAATTTCTCCCGGCAGTATCCGCTGAAAGCTCATGATAAACACGCTGATAATCGGATACAAAAAGAAAACGAGAAACGAAATGATAAATGGCGCCGTAAACAGATAAGGCGCCGCTTTTTTTGAATACAGCACATTGCGCCGGCGCGGCTTCTTCCGGACTGCAGAAACGGTTTGCGCTGTCTCTGTCTTTACAGGTCTCATAAAAGCTCCCCCGCTTTCACTGTTAAATAGGGCGGCTTCTCCTATTTCTCTAATTGCTCTGCCGCCTCGTCCAAGGCTTCCTTAGGTGTTTTTTCCTGCGTCTTCAGCGCATCGAACAGCACTTGTCTGACAACGAGATCAGCCGCTTTAGAGAAGTCTTCATGCAGATAAATCGGATTGATCTCATCTTTTATTTCAAGGAGCGAGGAAAAAATTGACGTACCGTTCCGGAAGAAATCCGTGTACTTGTTTTTCTCCTTCAATTCTTTTGAATCCCACACGTCCCAGCGGAGCGGGTCAAAGCCGAGCACCGTCCAAAGCTTTATATTCCCTTCCTTCGAACCTTTCGCAAAACCGAGAAATTCTTTCGCGAGCTTCAGATGTTCAGCCTGCTTCGGCACAACGGTGGCTGTTCCGCCTAAACCCGCTGATCTGTCACCGCCTTCTTTCCAGGCCGGCATAGGGTAAATCGCCATTTTGCCTTTTAAATCAGGCATATAATCGATAAACCGTCCCATGTACCAAATGGGCATCAGCACTGAGGCTGCCCCGCCCTGATTCATAAAACCGTAGTATTCTTCGCTGTGATGGCCGCCGCCGGGAGCCGGCAGAAGGGTTTTATCATTTACCATGTCCTTTACATAATTCAGTGTGTCTGTATTCGTCTTGCTGTTCAGAATCAATTTTCCGTTTTTGCTGTAGTAGCCTGACCCTTGCTGCGAAATCATGGATAGGAATGTGGCGGAGTCGTTTGTTTCAACCGTTCCCATCGGTTCCCCAGCGGCCTCACGCACTTTTTTCCCTGCCCGCCGGTAATCTTCCCATGTCTTAATGGAGGCGGGATCAACGCCCGCTTTTTTCATGATATCCATGTTGTAAAACATGACGGTCGTCCCCACATGTGTATCAAGGCCGTACAATTTTCCGTTTTTGCTGTATAAGGCCAGACGCGCTTCCACAAACTTATCGCGGTCTTTTTCAATCAGCGGCGTCAGATCGGCAAGCGGGATATCCTTCCCCTTCAGAAAGTTCGAGAACCGGCTTAATTCCACGTCGGCTATATCGGGAAGCCCCTCACCCGCGATCAGCGAAACCGATAAATTATCATGCATTTGTCCATAAGGATAAACAACGGTATTCAGCTTGATTTTGCGATCCGGATATTTCTGATTCCATTCTTTGACCATTTCCTGATAAAACTGTTCGTGCAGACCGTTAAATGTCCAAAACGTCAGCTCTGTTTCTCCCGGCCGGCCGGCAGTCCGTTCTTGTGAACAGCCGGCGGTAAACAAGAAGAGCATCATCAGCACCAAACATACAGCGGTCGTTTTTTTCATGTCATTACCCCTTCCACTTTAGGCCGTGCGGCTATTGATGCAAATGATGTGCAAAGAGCGCTGCATTTTCATTTATGATGGTTAAACCGGTATAACGGTCTCGCAGTGTGTGCGCATGCTTAAGCGCATCGCTGACAAGGTCCTGTTTTACACCGATCTCATCGAAACAGGCGGGACCTCCCGCAGATGCGAGCCACCCGGCAATTGTCTTGCCGTCGGGAAGCCCTTCATATGCAGATTGAATCGCCTCGCGAAAGTGCGGCGGCAGTTCAGCAAGCTTTTCGTGACAAGCCAGTTCTTTGTAAATATCACTCAGCACCGCGCACGCACAGCCGACCTTCGCACCGTGGAGAATCGGAGGCTGTTTTGCCTTCAGCATTTCCATCTCAATCCAATGCGAGATGTGATGTTCTCCTCCTGAGGCGGGGCGGGAGTGGTCAAGCGCAAGCATGACAAGACCCGAAACGATCAGCGCTTCCATCAGTATCTGAATGCCGGCCTCCGTTCCCATGGCAATGTCAGCGCGGTGATCAATGCACTGCCAAAGCGCGTCTTTCACAAGCTTCGCCCCGGCTTCTGAGTACGGCTCACCCGCAAGCCTGCGGGAAATCTCCCAATCTGCCAGCGATGTTATTTTTCCGAGCATGTCTCCGAAGCCCGCGGCTGTCATTGAACGGGGCGCTTCTTTTAATACATTCGTATCCGCAAATAAGGCGATCGGCGCTTTCGTTTGAATCGTCGTTTTGATTCCGTTTAATATGAGCGGCGCTCCCGCCGACGTAAAACCGTCGACTGACGGAGCGGTGGGGAATGAGATAAACGGCAATCCGCGCTGGCAGGCGGCAAACCGCGTAATGTCGTGAATCGTTCCTGTACCGGCCGCAATGATGACATCCGTCTCTTCCGCGAGATTGATCAGCGTATAGACCAATGTCCTCTCATCAGCCGCGGCGGCCCCGGCTTCATGCTCCGGAATAATGACTTTTGACGCTTTGATCCCGCCTGCCCTCAATTCGTCCGCAAGCAGACGCCCCGCCGCCTCGTACGTGTTCCGGTCACAGACGATGACCGGATGATTCCAGCATTTTTTTTGCAGAAATCTGAGAAGCTCTTCTTTTGCATTCGCCCCGATCACGATATCTTCTATTTGAATCGGTGAGCGGCTGGCCCCTTCCTTGTCAAACTCGGATTGAATGTCCTCAGGAGAACGTTTCATAAAAGGATTCCCTCCTTCGCTAATTCTGTCAGGTCTTTAATAGAATCAAGGACGATGTCAGGTTCATATAGACGGGGCTCCCCAAGTTTGGCCGACCCCGTCAGAACCAATACGCTTTTCATCCCGTACAGGCTGCCCATTGCGATATCTGATTCGAGGCTGTCTCCGATAATGGCGCATTCCTCAGGGGGAAGTCCGAGCGCTTCACATGCCGCCTCAGCCATCAGCCAAGACGGTTTGCCGATGACAAGCTCCGTTTTTGCTCCGGCGGATGCTTCAATGGCCCCGATCATTCCCGCGACGTCCATGGCATGGCCGTCTTCATTCGGAAAGGAGCGGTCCCGGTTCGTGGCGATGATGCGCGCGCCGGAGGAAGCCGCCTTAAAAGCGAGATTCAGATCCTCATAGGTGACGGTTTCATGCAGGGAGATGACAAGCCAGTCTGCCGCCTGCGGGTTTTGCGCCAGGGCGACACCCGCTAAAGCGAGTTCATCAGTCAGCCCTTTTTCCCCTAACACCCACGCCTTTGACAAAGGATAATGCTTCTTTAAAAATGATGCCGTCACACTGGAGGACAGCACGATGCTCCGTTCATCCGTGCGGATACCGGCACCCAGCAGTTTCTTTCGGCACATTGCTCTTGATAGATTGCCGCGGTTACTTAAAAAGACAACGGCTTTGCCCAGTGACTGAAGGGTATGAACGGCTTCTTTCGCGCCGTCAATCAGCTCCCGCCCCCTGAATACGGTTCCGTCTAAATCAATCAGAAACCCGGCTGCGTCAAGTTTGGCCATAATAAGCATTCGCCCCGTGTTTTCTGTAAAAATGCTTATCATGCAGCACTCTGTCGATCGGACTGAGCTGTTTGTTCAGCATAAGCGAATGGTAGGCCATTTCCGCTACCGTTTCGAGCACAACGGCGTTATGCAGGGCATTCAGCGCGTCCGTTCCCCAGCAGAACGGGCCGTGGCTGTGGACGAGGACACCCGGGTTTTGTTCATACGGTTCGTTTTGAAAGGTTTCGGCTATGACTTTGCCTGTATGATATTCGTAATCTTTCACAATTTCTTCTTCATACATTTCCCTCGTGCAGCGTATAGCGCTTTCAAAGTAATCCGCGTGAGTCGTTCCGAGAGCGGGTATGTCTCTTCCGGACTGCGCCCAGCTCGTCGCCCAGCGGGAGTGCGTATGAACGATTCCGCCGATAGCCGGAAACGCTTTATACAGATAAAGATGGGTCGGCGTGTCAGAAGACGGTTTCAGCGAGCCTTCGAGAATGTCTCCGTCCTCATTCAGGACGACCAGTTTGTCAGCGGTCAGCTCACTGTAATCGACACCGCTCGGTTTAATGACGATTCTCCCGCTCTCTCTGTCAATGCCGCTGACATTCCCCCATGTAAACGTGACAAGGTTATGTTCCTCAAGCTTCAGATTGGCGGCGAGCACTTCTTCTTTTAACGCTTCAAGCATGGCGGCTCCCTCCTTTCGCAAAATCACGGTTTTTAATGGCTTTCAGGCGTTTCATGACATTGTTTTCTTTGCCGAAGTAGTGTACGAGCTCTTTATATTCCGCATATAAGCTGTCATAAATCTCAGCTCTTTCCCGGTTCGGGGCATAAAAGCCGTCTTTTAATTTCCCCATATGCGCACATGCTTCAGCAATATTGGAGTATCCCCCGTTTTCCCGTCCCGCGGCGAGCGCTCCGAAAATCGCGGAGCCCAGTGCCGGCGCCTGCGGAGAACCGGATAATTGAATGTCCATATTTGTGACGTCTGCATAAATTTGCATGATAAATGGATTTTTCTCGGCGATTCCTCCGGCTGCGTAAAGCTCCTCGACCGGAACGCCGTTTTCCCGAAACGTTTCGATAATCATCCTCGTTCCGAACGCCGTCGCTTCAATCAATGCCCTGTAGATTTCTTCCGGCTTCGTGTGCAGCGTCATGCCGAGCATCATGCCCGTCAAATCGGCGTCCACCAAGGTTGACCGGTTTCCGTTCCACCAGTCAAGCGCGAGAAGGCCGCTATCCCCCGGAACAAGTTCAGCTGCTTTTTTGCTGAGCAGCTCGTGGATGTCTATTTGTTTATCCTCAGCTTCCTTCTCATAGTCTCTCGGAACGCACGTTTTGACGAACCATTCAAAGTGGTCGCCGACACAGGACTGCCCCGCTTCATATCCCGCATATCCGGGCAAGATGCCGTTATTGACGACCCCGCACATACCGGGGACGATATGTTCTTCCTCGCCGAGCAGCACATGGCAGGTAGACGTTCCCATAATCATCAGCATTTTCCCCGGCTCTGTAATACCGACCGCGGGCACTGACACGTGGGCGTCGACATTGGCGACGGCAACGGCCGTCCCCGGCAGAAGCCCGGTCAGCTCCGCCATTTTTTCGGTCAAACCTCCTGCCTTTTCCCCGACTGAATAAATGGTGCCGCTTAATTTATCCTTTGTAATCGTTTTCATTAACGGGTTGAGCCTTTCGAAAAAATGATCCGGCGGATACCCCGTCTCCTCATTCCAGATTGCTTTGTAGCCGGCCGTGCAGTTGCTTCGCTTCAATGAACCGCACAATTGATAGACGATCCAGTCTGCCGCTTCCACAATCCGATCTGCCGCCTTGTATATATGCGGCGCTTCTTCCGCGATTTGCATGATTTTCGGGATCATCCATTCAGAAGAAATTTTACCGCCGTATCTTTTAAGGAATGTTTCTTTTGTGTCTTCGGCAACCGTGTTCAAACGGTCTGCATGTTTTTGAGCCGCATGATGCTTCCACAGCTTCACATAACTGTGGGGCTCCCGTTCAAATTCCGGCAGCATACAAAGCGGCTGCCCCGCGACGTCTATCGGCAAAATCGTGCAGGCGGTAAAATCAATTCCTATGCCGATCACGTCTTTTGGATCAGTGCCCGCCTCTTGAAGCAGGTTCGGAATCGCTGTTTCCAGAACTTCGATATAATCGGCAGGATGCTGAAGCGCCCAGTCCCGAGGGAGTTTTTCACCCGTCTTCGGCAGCGTGCGGTCGATGACGGCATGAGTGTATTCTTTTACCGCAGACGCGATTTCTTCGCCCGTGCGGACATTGACAAGCACCGCCCGGCCGGACAATGTGCCGAAATCAACACCAATCGTATACGCCATATCAATTCCCTCCCAGCCGGTATAATACGTCATTCCATTTCAGCTCTTTTTTCAGCTCATGTATTTCGGTATTGCGGGAAATAAAGATGCTTTCTATGCCTGCCATCTCAGCCCAGTCAAGCATCTGTTCAGCCGTAAGCCGGAAGGACATACAAGTATGATGGGCGCCTCCCGCCAAAATCCATGCTTCCGCAGCTGTTTTCAGCGATGGCTCCGGCTTCCATAGCACCCGCGCCACAGGAAGATTCGGCATATCATGATCAATCTCCCTGCCTTCCGCTTCATTCAGAATGAGACGGAATCGCCCGCCGATATCAATGATGCTGGCGATGATGGCTGAGCCGCCGATTCCGTTAAAGACCAACCGGGCCGGATCTTCCTTCCCTCCGATTGAGAGAGGATGGACTTCGATTTTCGGCTGATCAAGGGCGATCGTCGGACATACTTCAAGCATATGTGATCCGAGAATCATCGCACGCCCCGGTTCAAAATGGTACGTATAATCTTCCATGAAGGAGGTTTGTTCTCCGTCCGCCATTATTTTCATCATTCGCACAAGGGCAGCCGTTTTCCAATCGCCTTCGCCGGCAAATCCGTACCCTTTTTCCATGAGACGCTGAACGGCAAGACCCGGAAGCTGCTTCATTCCGTGCAAAACTTCAAAGGAGGTCGAAAACGCTGTATATCCGCCCCGTTCGAGAAAGGCCGTTAATCCGAGTTCAATTTTCGCCTGTTCTTTAATGGAAGCAACTTTTGCTTCATCCCGTTTTGTTTCGCCGCTGATGACATACAATTTGTCGTATTCCTCATAAAGCGCCTCAATTTCTGCGTCGGTGACGTTGTTCATCACCTCGGTAAGATCGCCGATTCCGTACCCGTCAACCTGCCAGCCGAATTGGATGTGGGCGCCGACTTTGTCTCCGTCAGTAACCGCTACATTCCGCATATTGTCGCCGAACCGGGCTACTTTAATATTCCTGCTTTCATTCCAGGCGGCAGCAGTGTTCATCCATTGCGAAATGTCATGTTTGACTTCCTCATCATCCCAATAGCCTGCGATGACTTTTCTCGTCTGCCCCATTCTTGACTGGATATATCCGTATTCCCGGTCTCCGTGAGCGGATTGGTTGCTGTTCATAAAGTCCATATCAATCGTTTCCCACGGGATGTCGCGATGATACTGGGTATGAAGATGAAGCATCGGCTTTTGAAAAGCGGAAAGACCTTCAATCCACATTTTCGCAGGGGAAAATGTATGCATCCATGTCACGACCCCGGCACAGTTTTCTTGATACTGCGCTTCCCGCAAAACCTCTCTGATCGTTTCAGATGACGTGACAACCGGTTTATGCCTGATCTTGTATCTTGATGACACCCCGCTGAGGCCGTCACATATTCCCTTTGCGTGTTTATCGACAAGCTGCAGCGTTTCCTCTCCGTATAAGTGCTGGCTTCCCGTTACAAACCAAAATTCATATTCTTTGTTCTGAAGCACATTCATTTCCCCTTCCCATCAAAATAAAGCGCTTGCATTTTTAAAAAATATACGTACGAATATAAACAACAAAACTTTTATCCTTTTATTTGTACGAACAATTTTATTATAGTTAAGGAGGAATCAAACTGTCAATCTTTTATTGCAAGTAAAAAAGCCGGACACACATGCCCGGCTGATCAATTAATAGGAAGGCCAGCCTGAACTCCAATCGATATCATTGATGAGCATCTTCGGAATTCCGCTGTTTTCGGCATCATACGCATGACGCACTAAAATATTCCCGTTCACAATGTCTTGACCGCCCGGGCCTTTCCAGCGGTCATTGCCGGAGTCAAGAATCGTCCCTCCGCCTTCTGACATGCTTTTCCCGCTTTTATCGAGATATGGGCCGGTGATGCTTTTGGATCTTCCATAAGCGATTTTGTACGTACTATTCACGCCTGAACAGCATTTATCAAACGACACCATTAAGTAATAGTAGCCGTTCTGGTAGGTGATGGCCGGCGCTTCCAAAGCTCCGCCGTTATTCGGTCTGGCAGCGATGGAATAAAGTGATCCCGTCGGTTTCATTGTATTTTTATCAAGCTTTGTCAGCTTAATGCCGCTCCAAAAAGAACCGAAGGCAAGCCAAGGGTTTCCATCTTTATCAATTGTCAGCTCCGGATCAATTGCATTGTAGTTATCGGCGCTTGTTGAACGGATGACGAGCCCTTCGTCCTTCCAGTTTCCCGAACTGAGGCTTGCAGATGATGCAAGACCGATCGCGGAGGTATTTTTGCCGAATGAAGAAACGGCATAATACAGCCAATACTTTCCGTTAAAATATTGAACATCGGGGGCCCATTGATTCAGCCCGTAATTCGGCACATAATTGCCCCACCATGACAGCGGGGAAGTAAAGATTGATTTCTGAACGGTCCATATGCCGCCGCTGCCCGCCTTTAAGACGCGAAGCCCCCTCTCCCCTTCCAAACCGGTTCCGAAAGCGTACCACGTGTTTCCTTCCTTCGCCATTGTCGGATCGTGAAGCAATTCATTTGATGCCCCCCAAAACGCGGCAGATGCCGGAGATGAAGACATCAGCAGCAGACCGGCTGTAACGGCTGCGCATGAAAAGCGGATCATGCGTCTGAATCTGTTTTTCATTTGTAAACCCTCCCTTTTTTAAAGCGCTTCCAAAAACATGTTGTCAGATTTTTCTATGTCTTCTCTTATTGTAGACGCAGGGCTCATATTTGTACAGACAAAAAAAAGAATCTGCTTAAAAAAGCAGATTCTTCCGTATCTTTATTGATAAGTAATACGGTCAACCGTTTCCCGGTCTAATTTTTTAATCACTTCTGTGATCAATTTCACCGTATTCTCATAATCATCCCGATGCAAAATAGCGGCATGAGTGTGAATGTAGCGCGTCGCAATCGTAATGGACAGCGCCGGCACTCCGTTTGCGGTTAAATGAATGGAACCTGAATCCGTGCCCCCTCCGGCAATGGAATCGAATTGATACGGAATTCCCGCTTCTTCCGCCGTGTTCACGACAAGGTCGCGCAACCCTTTGTGAGATACCATTGACGCGTCATACAGAATAATTTGCGGCCCTTCGCCGATTTTGCTTTGCGCCTCTTTTTCAGAAATTCCCGGTGTATCTCCGGCAATTCCGACATCCACACCGAACGCGATATCAGGCTGGATCGTATGTGCCGCTGTTTTCGCCCCGCGCAGCCCGACTTCTTCCTGAACCGTTCCGACCCCGTATACTTCATTCGGATGATCGCTGTTTTTCAGATTTTTTAATACATCGATGGCAATCGCGCAGCCGATACGGTTGTCCCATGCTTTCGCCAATAAATGCTTTTCATTGTTCATCACTGTAAATTCAAAATACGGCACAATCTGGTCACCCGGAAGAACGCCCCATTCCATTGCTTCTTCACGGCTGGACGCCCCGATATCGATGAACATCTCTTTAATATCGGCGGCTTTTTTTCTGGCGTCAGGAGGCAGAATGTGAGGCGGTTTCGAACCGATGATCCCCGTGATGTCCCCTTTTTTTGTCACGACGGTGACGCGCTGGGCCAGCATGACCTGAGACCACCAGCCGCCGACGGTTTGAAAGCGGAGAAAGCCTTTGTCAGTGATTTGCGTCACCATAAAACCGACTTCGTCTAAATGCCCTGAGATCATGATTTTCGGACCGTTTTCTTTGCCGGTTTTTTTGGCGATTAAGCTTCCCAGCCGGTCTGTTGTGACATCATCGGCAAATGGTTCTATGTATGATTTCATCACTTGTCTTACTTCTCTCTCATTTCCCGGTATCCCTTTTGCATCCGTTAACGCTTTCAGCATGGTGAGCGTTTCATCTAATTTTGTCATCAATAAACCTCCTTTTTTTCACTACCCTTCTTATTATACAAAACCAATGCTGAAGCATACGATTAATTCGCCTGAAAAACGGGTAAATGTTTTTATCTATTTCTTTTAAAAAAATGAAACCTTTTGTTTTGTTTTTCGTATTACATCAGATCATGACAAAGGTGAGGAGGTGCCTTCACACATATGGCCATTACAGTATTGAGGATTGTCTTGCTTGCACTTCTTATTTATTTTATTTACATGGGCGTCAAATTTTACGCAAACCCGAAAAGAAGGCTCAGACTGGCGCAATCAAAAGAGAATTTTTATTTTATTGACGAACAGAAAAACACGCGAAAAAATCTCCAGCTTACTTATAAAGGAGTGCTCTTTGAAGGAGAAAAGCATATCCCTTCCAAAGATCATCCGCTGTTTATTCATACGATTTTTGTATGGACCGAAAATCCGGAAAAGCTGAACCGCTTTTCTGCAGGTGATTTTGAAGAAGTCGAAAAAAAGGTATTGGAGCGGTACCCGAATTGCAAGATTGATTGGGACCAGCCCATCAAAAAAGCGAAAAAAGCAGGCGAGCGATAAGCTCTCCTGCTTTTTTTATGTTTTATACATCAAATACATCAGCACAAGGACGGCTTCAGTGAGAAAAAGCAGCGGCACCCCGTATAAAAAGGATTTGTGTTTCGTCTTATGCCTGAAGGTGCGCATGCCGATCCATACGCCGAGTGAGCCGAACATGGCGGCTGTGAGCCATATTCGTTTCTCTGATATTCTCCACCTGTGCGCCTTTGCTCTTCTTTTATCAGTGCCCATGATCCAAAAGCCGTATCCGTTTATCAATACGGCGTAAATGAAGAGAGCCATTGATTGTCACCCTTTACGTAAAAAAACCGCTCCCGGAAAGAGAGCGGCTTTTTCAACTTACTTGTCTAACTGAGCTTTAGCAGCATCAGCAAGCTGATTGAAAGCAGTAAGATCGTTTACAGCAAGATCAGCAAGCATTTTGCGGTTTACTTCGATGCCTGAAAGCTTAAGACCGTGCATTAAACGGCTGTAAGAAAGACCGTTCATACGTGCAGCAGCGTTGATACGAGTGATCCAAAGCTTACGGAAATCACGTTTTTTCTGACGGCGGTCACGGAATGCATAGTTTCCTGATTTCATGACCTGCTGGTTTGCTACTTTGTATAATGTATGTTTTGAACCGAAATAACCTTTTGCTAATTTAAGAACCTTTTTACGACGCTTACGTGTAACAGTTCCGCCTTTTACTCTTGGCATTAGATTTCCCTCCTAATTGTTCCTTGTCCGATTACTTGATGTTGGCAAGCTGTTGTTTGATGCGTTTGAAGTCTCCTGCGCTCACAATAGCACCCTTGCGAAGCTTACGCTTTTGCTTTTGGGATTTGTTGGCGAATAAGTGACTTGTGTATGCATGAGAACGTTTTAACTTCCCAGAACCTGTCTTTTTAAAACGTTTAGCAGATCCGCGGTGAGTTTTCATTTTTGGCATGGGATTTCCTCCTTATTGCTTTTCGTTTTTCGGCGCGAGCATTAAGAACATGCTGCGGCCGTCCATTTTTGGTTTTGTTTCGACTGTCGCAACTTCCGCACATGCTTCAGAGAAACGGTCCAATACGCGCTGGCCGATTTCTTTATGAGTGATTGCGCGCCCTTTAAAGCGGATAGAAGCTTTCACTTTATCGCCTTTTTCAAGGAATTTAATCGCATTGCGCAATTTCGTGTTAAAGTCATGCTCATCGATCGTCGGACTTAATCTAACTTCTTTTAAGTTAATGATTTTTTGATTTTTGCGTGCTTCTTTGTCCTTTTTCTGCTGCTCGAATCTGAACTTACCGTAGTCCATGATGCGGCAGACAGGCGGTTTTGCATTTGCTGCAACTAACACAAGGTCAAGATTTGCGCGGCCGGCGATTTCAAGTGCTTCCTGACGGGACTTGATGCCGAGCTGATCGCCATTTTGTCCGATCAGACGAACTTCACGTGCACGGATACCCTCATTAACCAATTGATCTTTGCTAATAATGAGCCACCTCCATAGTTTCTTCGAATTGATTCACAACGCTTGTTGACTGCATTCTGCAGGCAAACAAAAAGTGCGGGCATGACAACACACCCACACTACGAACATCTGCATAAATAAAAATGTACGGTCAACCTGCCAACTACATGAATGTGTCAATCAGGTGAGAAGCGGGTGCCTCTGCTTGTGATTTATATTCAATTCAATAACTATTCTACACAATACCGGATCATTAGTCAAGAATGACTTCTCCGGATCAACTTTTTCATTTTAACACGATGCCGGGGCGAGCGCAAGGAAAAATGTGAAATTTCGTTCTTTGCCGCACGCGGACGTGCCAACACAATAAAAAAACCCGGGTCTATGACCCGGGTTTATCCTCCGATGAGCTGAACGAATACCGGAATGACCAGCACCGTCACCACTCCTACGACGACAACCGCGATACTTGCCATTGCCGCTTCTACTTCTCCCATCTCAATACCGACCGCAACACCGAGTGCGTGTCCGGATGTGCCGAGAGCCAGTCCTTTAGAGATCGGGTGCTTTACTTTAAACAGTTTTAAGAATAGAGCGCCCAGAGCATAGACGATAACGGCGTTGAAAATAACGGCGAAAGCGGTGATGTCGGTGATGCCGCCGATTCCTTTTGACAGCGGAAGGGCAATTGCCGTTGTCGCCGCCTGCGGAAGCATGCTTTTCATAACGGCCGCGTCAAGATGAATGCCTTTTGCGATCAAATAGACAATCGTAACTGAGCAGATAGAGCCGACAATGATAGAAGACATGATCTGCCACCAGTATTTTTTCAGTTTGTCACGCTGTTTGTATAAAGGGATGGCAAAAGCGATCGTCGCGGGCTCCAGGAAGAATTTAATAATGTCTCCCCCGCTTTTATAATCTTCATATGAAAAACCGCCGAGCTTCAGAAAAAGGATTCCAAGCACCATCGCGACAAACAGCGGGGTGAAGAGGAAAAAGCCTCTCGTTTTTTTAAATAAATACGTGCCGATGCCAAAGGCCGCAAGTGAAACGACAATACCGAAATATGGACTCATCCGATTTCCCTCCTAATGCTGCACAAGTTCTTTTTCATGATTGGAACGGCGCACCGTTTGTTTTTCAGGGGCTGCCTTCTGACGTTTTTGGCTGACAGACAAGATCAGCTGAGAAAAAAGGCCCGTCGCCCCTAACAGAATGATGGTAGCGAGTAAGATGACGAGTGCGATCTGCACGCCGTACTGCTGCATGACGCCAAGTGAATTCATCACGGAGATGCCCGACGGGACAAATAAAAATCCGATCAGTGACGTTAATGATGTTCCCAGCGTTTCTACTTGTTCAAGCTTAATCACTTTCAGGCATAAGAGGACAAATAATAACACCAAACCTACTACGGAAGCGGGTATAGGAATGGGGACAATCGCTGCAATCCCATTAGATATGAGCATAATTACGGCAAAAATAAATGCTTGTGTCAGAAATCCGTACACTTTTTTCGCACTCATTTTCTTCACCTCTTTCTCTTTGTTAGGTCCATTATAAAAGAGGAATCGCCTTTTGAAGCGCTTTCATAACAAACGGCTGAATATTCATTCTGAAATGCAAAAAACGGCTGCTGAAATGCAAAAGCCGCCTCATATAATATGAAGCAGCTTTTTTAAGTCCTTGGCGTATGTACGGCTGACGGGAATTTTAGAGCCGTCTTTTAAGATAAGATTGTACGTCGAATTAAACCACGGATGAATTTCCGTAATATGCTCCGTATTCACGATGAACGCGCGGTGCACTCTCAAGAAACCCGTATCAGGCAGTTTTTTCTCAATGACCGCCAAAGTTTCATGAACGGAATAAGACGCGGCAAACGTTTTGACGGAAACGTGTCCGTCCTCCATGCCGGCGTAAATAATGTCCTTCGTATCTAAAATGACAATTGATTCACCGGCTGATACAGCCAGTTTATGCGCTCCGGCTGCGGACGGCTGCTCTGAGACGGCTCCTGCCCTGTCCCGCTTCACTCTTTTAAACTTTCTGATCGTCTGGCGCACTCTTTCTTCATCAAAAGGCTTCGTTAAATAATCGAGCGCGTCGACTTCAAAGGCTTTTAAAGCAAATTGGTCATACGCCGTCGCAAAAACGACGGCCGGCGGATTTTTCATGTTTTTCAGCCGTTTGGCAATGTCAAATCCGTTTTCTCCTGACAAATCAACGTCCAAAAACAGCAGATCCGGTTTTTGATCCATCATACTGTCAAAAGCGGATTCAATATTTTCAGCTTCGTTTATGTCACTTACTTCATTCGTCCGTTTCAGCAAATAAGCTAATTCATCTCTTGCCAGCATTTCATCATCAACGATTAACACCTTCAGCATGTTCTTCTCCTTTAGTCATCAGTTTCAAAGGCAGCTCAAATGATACGTCCGTACCTTTGCCGGCCTCACTTTCCAATCGCAGAGCTGCTTTGGGGCCGAACAGCCCGATCAGCCGCTGATTTAAATTGTAAAGCGCGGTTCCCGTCCCTTCTTTAGACGGCAGCGGACGGTTTCCGAGCACGGACAGCAATTCCGGATCAATTCCCCGCCCGTTATCTCCAACCCGCATTAAAACCGATTGACCGGCGGATACCACGCTGACATTGACGGCACAGCTGTCCTGCTTTCTTGAAAATGCATGGCGGAGCGCATTTTCGACGAGGATCTGCAGCACAAAAGGAGGAATTTCGATGTCCTCCAAACCGTGTTCGATTTCAAGGCTGATTTTATATTTCCCGGGAAAACGGGCCTGCTCCAATGATAAATATGCCTGCAGATGGTTCAGTTCTTTAGAAAGCGGGATGAGCAGCTGCCTTGCCCCCTGCAGATTGGAACGGAAATAGACGCTGAGCTGCAGCAGAAGCTTTCGGGTTTTTTCCACATCCGTACGGCAAAGAGCAGAAATCGTATTGATCGCATTAAACAGAAAATGCGGATTGACCTGGGCCTGAAGCGCCTTTATTTCTGCGTCTTTCAGCAATTTGCTCTGCAGTTCCGCCTCGCCGAGTTCAAGCTGAGTGGAAAACAGCATGGCGAGTCCTTCTGCAAGCTCTTCTTCAACCCGGCTTAAACCTGACGGGCTTTTAAAGTACATCTTCAACGTCCCGATCGTTTTGCCGTTTGACGTCAGCGGCAATACGATCGCCGCATGCAGCGGACAGGGATCGTGCGTGCATTCAATTTCTTCCTTTGATGTCGCTTTCATAATATGACCCGTTTTAATGACGCGTTTTGACAATCCGGTGATCAGGCTTTCAGACGGAATATGATGGTCGGCACCCGCGCCGACGTGCGCCAAAATCTTTTCGTTATCCGTAAGCGATACCGCGTCCGTTCCTGTTTGACTGTGAATGATGGCGGCGACGCTTTTGCATGAGCTTTCATTCAGCCCCTGGCGGAAAAACGGAAGCGTCTGGTCGGCAATCATCAGCACCCTGTGGGTTTCAAGGGCTCTCGCCCGTTCTTCCTTCCGGATAATCGACTGAATGATCGAAAGAAAAATAAAAGTCCCTGACCCGTTTACCAATATCATCGGGATGCCGATGATGCTCACAAGCGTCCAAGCATCAGAAAACGGCTTGGCCATCAAGAGGATGAGCAGCATTTGCAGCGATTCCATTCCGAGTCCGACAAGCGCGGCCACCCGCGGTGTCGGCATCGCATAGCGTTTTCTGAAATACCGTCCGATCCAGCCGGACAAAATGCCCGCTAAAACGGATGAGACGGCACAGCTGACTGCGGTCGCGCCGCCGAGTGATAAACGATGCAGGCCGGCCAGTATGCCGACGCCGATCCCCACATACGGGCCGCCTAAGAGTCCGCCGATTTCAACGCCCATAATTCTTGTATTGGCAATTGAACCGGACGGATTAATTTGAAACACCCAGTCATTATTCATGATTGTATTCCGCTGAATTTCTATTCCCGTATAGTTGCTGATGATACTGAACAGCGAGAAAATTGAAATCAGCACCGCTTTGCCTTTATAGCTCTCAGGCTGCTGGAGCGCCTGTCTGAACAATCTGGTATGAGCCAGAACAAATCCCAATATGACGATAATTCCGACTCTTTCCAGCATCATGATGATCAAATGCAGCATACTTTTCACCTGTTCTTTCAAATTTTATTTTATCACGTTTTTGAGCCTGAGACAGAATCTGACACAAACCTGCCTGTTTTTTTCAAATCATCTGAAAACAAATCTTTCACAGTCTATATATCTATTGTAGAATAAACGGGAGCCTTGCGGCAGAGAGTTTCAGAATATAACAAAGAGGAGAAGATCATGAAAGCCGTATTTTTTGATTTGGACGATACACTGTTATGGGATGAAAAAAGCGTCAGAACAACATTCAGGGAAACATGTTTACAAGCGGAAAAAAAATATGGCCTTGACCCGCATACATTTGAAGATGCGGTTCGGAAAGCGGCACGGGAATTGTATATGTCATACGAAACCTATCCTTATACGGTCATGATCGGCATTAATCCATTTGAAGGATTGTGGGCGAATTTTTCCGAGCCGGTCAGCGAAGGATTTAAACAGCTGAATCGGATTGCCCCGGAATACAGACGAAACGCCTGGACGAACGGCTTAAAAAGCGTCGGTATAGACGATGCGGCTTACGGCGAATATTTGGCGGAGTTTTTCGCGGCGGAACGCAGACAGCGTCCGTACGTGTATGATGAAACGTTTGCGGTGCTTGATAAGCTGAAAGGTGTTTATGAATTGCTTCTGCTGACAAACGGCGATCCCAGCCTGCAGAAAGAAAAACTCGCCGGCGTTCCTGAGCTCGCGCCTTATTTTAATGAAATCGTCATCTCAGGCGCTTTCGGAAAAGGGAAACCCGACGCCTCCATATTCGAACATTGCCTCGGCCTCCTGAACCTGAAAAAAGAAGACGCCATTATGGTCGGAGATAACCTCAATACTGATATATTGGGAGCGAAACGGGCAGGCATTACGACAGTCTGGGTAAACCGGACGCAAAAGAAAAATGATACGGACATTGCGCCTGATTACGTGATCAGCGATCTTCACGAGCTGTTTGCGATTATAGAGAAACAAAAAGAAAGATAATGTTATACGCAAAAAAACCCCATTCTGAATGAACGGGGTTTTTGTATTTCCGGTTATTTTTTCGCTTCGGCTACAGCCTTTTTCACAAAATCGTCCAATGAGACGGTTTCTGATTTCTGCTCGCCGTATTTCCGGACGTTTACCGCGCCGTTTTCCGCTTCTTGGTCACCGACCACAAGCATGTACGGGATTTTTTGCATTTGCGCTTCACGGATTTTATAGCCGATTTTTTCGTCCCGGCTGTCAAGCTCGACACGCAGGCCTTCGCGCTGCAGGCGCTCCTGCACTTTTTTCGCATAGTCAAGATGCACGGACGGTGATACAGGAATGACTTGGAATTGCACCGGCGCAAGCCATGTCGGAAGGGCGCCTTTGTGCTCTTCGATTAAGAAAGCAACGAAACGCTCCATCGTTGACACGACGCCGCGGTGAATAACGACAGGGCGGTGCTGTTTGCCGTCTTCTCCGACGTAAGTGAGATCAAAGCGTTCCGGAAGAAGGAAGTCAAGCTGTACAGTTGACAATGTCTCTTCTTTGCCGATCGCCGTTTTCACCTGCACGTCAAGTTTAGGGCCGTAAAACGCCGCTTCGCCTTCCGCTTCATAATAGTCGTGCCCCATCTCATCCATTGCCGCCTTCAGCATGGATTGCGCTTTGTTCCACATCTCATCATCATCAAAATATTTTTCCGTGTCTTCAGGATCGCGGTAAGACAGGCGGAATGTGTAATCATTCAGGCCGAAGTCTTCGTATACGTCTTGAATCAAACGGACCGTGCGGATGAATTCTTCTTTAATCTGATCAGGGCGGACGAAAATGTGCGCGTCATTTAACGTCATGCCGCGTACGCGCTGAAGACCTGAAAGCGCCCCGGACATTTCGTATCGGTGCATCGTTCCCAGCTCTGCAATCCGGATCGGAAGCTCGCGGTAGCTGTGAATGTCCTGCTTGTAAATCATCATATGGTGAGGACAGTTCATCGGACGGAGCACGAGTGTTTCATTGTCCATTTCCATCGGCGGGAACATCGTATCCTGATAATGATCCCAATGGCCCGATGTTTCGTACAGGTCTTTGCTTCCGAGAACAGGCGTATAGACGTGCTCATAACCGAGGCTCAGCTCTTTATCCACAATGTAGCGCTCGATCACGCGGCGGATGGTCGCGCCTTTCGGCAGCCAGAGCGGCAGACCTTGTCCGACTTTTTGAGAGTTGGCAAACAATTTTAATTCTTTGCCCAGTTTTCGGTGGTCGCGCTCTTTCGCTTCTTCAAGCATGCGCAAATGCTCTTTCAAGTCATCCTTTTTAAAGAAGGCCGTGCCGTAAATGCGCTGAAGCATTTGGTTTTTGCTGTCGCCGCGCCAGTATGCGCCCGCAAGGCTCAGCAGCTTAAATTCTTTAATTTTGCCTGTAGACGGCACGTGCACGCCGCGGCACAGGTCAAAAAATTCGCCCTGCTCATAAATGGAGACCGTTTCGTCTTCTGGAATCGCATCCAGCAGTTCAAGCTTCAGATTATCGCCGATTTCCGCAAACATGGCTTTTGCTTCATCACGGCTCACTTCTTTTCGGATGATCGGCAGATTTTCACCGATGATCCGTTTCATTTCTTTTTCAATCTTCGGAAGGTCATCCGGCGTCAGCGCCTGTTCCATTTCAACGTCATAATAGAACCCGTTTTCAATGACGGGGCCGACTCCGAATTTCACATCTTTATAAATGCGTTTAATCGCCTGGGCCAATAAATGCGCCGTGCTGTGCCGCATGATGTTCAAACCTTCTTCTGTGCCTTCTGTAATGATTTCTACGGCACCGTCCTCTTGAATCGGCGTTCTTAGATCAATTTCCTGTCCGTTCAGTTTTCCGGCTAAAGACTTTTTCTTTAATCCCGGGCTGATGGATGCCGCGATATCTTCTGTTGTTGTTCCTTTCGGAAATTCCTTTACCGCTCCGTCCGGAAATGTGATGTTGATCATATCTGACATCTTCGTCACTCCTTTTTTTATGCAAATCAAAAACCCCGCCCCCTATGAAAGGGACGAGGTTAAATAAACGGAATCGTGGTTCCACCCTTTTTTCCGCGCGGCCGATTGCTTCGGCACCTGCGGCTCTAAGCTCTGTAACGGGAGTTCCCGTCAGCTATTACTGGCGCTTCTTCCGGCGTTCACAGCTGAAGTTCAAAGGCGGTAAAGACAATGATCCATAGCTGGAAAGCTTTCAGCCTGGGCTCTCCTCTCTTATAAAGCCGGTATCAATGCTTCATGTCCTTATCAATACGTGTAGCAATCATTAATCTTTTATGTATTATAAAATGTCTGTGAAAAAAATGCAACTCGGTTTTCCGTCTGATTTCGCAAAGACAGCCCTGCCGCTTACACAAGGCCGTCCGTGCGGCTATCCTTCCGTCTTCTCGGCTGCAAACGCGCCCAGCGGAAAAAGGCGCACCCTCTCCTGAAACACGTTTTGAATCGTTCTGGACATCATATGCTCCGGTTTGTCCGTATACAGTTCTACCGTCTCAGGCGCAATGGAGATCAGCGGCGCAAGGAGATGGGAATCTATATACATCGGGTGCTCCCGCACAAACCGTCTGTCTATGTATTTTTTCTGTTCCCGTTCTGACAAATAGCGCAGCTCCCACAGCGTAAAAGCCCGGTCATGTACGATGCGGACTTTCTTCATCCGCGGCGGATTGGATGTCACATAATCTCTCAGAGACTGGATAAAGTTTTGATATTCCTGTTCCATCCGATATTCATCTATCGCAGCCTCCGCGTATTCTCTGAGCCGCTCATAATACCTGCCGAGCCGGAACGTCTGAAACGAACGCACGGAAAAAACACCCGCATCAAGTGAAATCGTCCGGAGCGCATCTGAAATAAACTGTGTGCGCGGCTCTTTCTTCGGCTCGAACGGATGATCATCAAGCTCTCCTTCCATAATGCTGTGTGCAAGCTGAAGGATTTGCTGCTGTTCATCCTGATCGGTGAAGCAGTATGCATCCTCAATAAGCGAAAGCATATGCTCGTCTTCTTTGCATTCCAAAAAAAACCTGACAAGTATCGGCTCAATAAAGCGCTGAACGCAAAAAGCCGTTTCAGACCTTGCGATTCCGACTTTTTTTATGCCTTCACGGACAATAAAATGTCTCCGGTCGTCCGATTGCTGAATGAGATGTAAAAAAGCGGCGGTATCGTGGTCATCTTCAAAGATCACTTCAAGCATATTTGTCCCCCCTTACGGCATCTGTTACAAGTATATGGGGGATGTTTTTAAAATAGACGTAAAGGTTAGCTTTCACCGCCGAACAAATGGCGCACCTTCTTTTTAAATATAACGGGAAGCGATAAAAATACGATGTAAAGACAGATCACGCCGAGTACGGTCAGCACATTGCCGGACATAAAGCTCGCGCCGAGCACATTCAGGACGATCGTCCCCGGAATGATGCCCGCTGCGGTCGCCAAAAAATACGTCATCGGCCTGACTTTCGATAGGCCCGCGGCATAGCTGATCACATCAAAGTTAACAGGCAGAATGCGCAGGATAAAAATATAAAAGAAGCCATTGGTTTTCATCTGCTTTTGAATGGCTTCCATTTTTCCATGACGGCTTTTCTCATTAAAGGCAAACAGCCCCGCCGCAAAAAAAGACGCGGCGGCAGCGCCCATTGAGCCCGCCAGCGTATACACGGTGCCGAAAAACGGGCCGAACGCCAATCCTCCGGCGACGGAAACGATTGATACGGGAAACAGCACAAAAGGCCTGACGATGGAAATTCCGATAAACACAAGCGGCGCAAAAACACCGAACGATAACACCCACAGCCGGATCTCCTTAGGCGACAGATTCAAATATTTGCGGTTTGCCCACAGCAAAAGGCCCGCTCCCGCCGCAGCCGCAGCCCAAGTGACAGCCTTCTTATTCCTCATTCCCTCAAATCCTTCCCATTGGACGCCGGCATCATGAACGGCGGCGGTTTTCCCCGTCAAGACGGACGGGCGAAGCCAAATATAAAATCCGCTCCATCAGTCTTGCCGCTTTTACTTCTTCCTTTTCTCCCCGCTGTGAATACGTAAAATGATGCTTCAGCTCGTCAGGTGAAAAATTAGACGAGAAGAAAGTGGGAAGCTGCTGGCTCATTCTGTGCTGAAGCACGGTGCCGATGACTTCATCCCTGACCCAGCTTGTCATTGATTCCGCTCCGATGTCATCAAGCATCAGTACGGGCGTCGTTTTCACCATATTCAGTTTCGCCTCCAACGACTGATCCTGGAGCGAGTTTTTCAGCTCTCTGACAAATTCGGGAACATATACGATCATTGATGAATACTCTTTTTCCGCCAGTTCGTTAGCAATGGCGGCTAAAATAAATGTCTTTCCGATTCCGAATTTTCCGTACAGATACAGCCCTTTGCCTTTTCCTGTTTCATTATAACTCTTCAGAAAATCCGTCACATGCTGGAAAATGCCGACTCTGCTCGGATCGGTAATGTCGATCTGCTGAAACGTCGCGCCGAGAAGATCCTGCTGGATATACATGCTCTTCATCAGGGACTTTTGCCTTTTCTGGCGGTCGAGCTTTCTCTTTTCCGGACATTCGTAATATTCAATATCGATGGAATGCCCGTTGATCACAAGCTTCGGATGATAGCCTTCAAGCAGGCTGTTCGTCCGGCTGTCTTTCGAACAGAAGGCGCACTGTTTGCTTTGCTGAACGAATTCGTACAGTTTATTTAACCCTCTGTCAATCATGCTTTGATTGATTACATCTTTCTGTTCCTTCAAAAAAGCCTGGACGTCTTCGTCGGCCATGACTTGCTGCTGCATTCGTTCCAGGCGTTTTTGAAAGTCAGGTCTTTTCGTCACGCCTTCTAAGGATCGGCTGATCGGTTCCATTCAATATCACCCCGCTTCTCTGTCTCAATAGGCAGAGTATTTTTTCAGTTTTTTCATTTCTTCCATCATTTTTTTCTTCTGTTCTTCAAGATCCTGCGCGGAAAGAGCCGGCTGTTCTTGTTTCTTCCCGGTTTCTTCTTTCATCCAATCAGGGCGCTTTTCTTCCCGGACGGTTTTTTTGCCGCGCGCCGCGCCGTTTGTTTTGCCGTCCGCCCAATCAAGATATTGCCTGTGCTCTTCTATTGCGAGCTTCATTGCTTCCCGTACCGTTTTGACTTTCTTTCTGGCCCAGTGGGCGGCGATTTTTTGGATATAGTTTTTGGACAGCTTCATATCCGTTTTCAGCATGACATAATAAATCAGCACATTGGTGACGCCGGGCTCAAGCTTTTGTTCGAACATAATATCGGCAATAATCTGCAAGTCGGCTTTTGACGGCTCGGTCCCGTCCGCAATGTCCTGAAGAAGCTTTCTCGGTGATATGGTCTCAAGCTGTGCGATGAGTTCGCCGTTCAATGAATCGTCCTTTTCCGTCCGGTTTTCTCTCAAGGTGACAGGCTGTGTTTTATCAATCAGTTCCGGAAGCTTACCGCTTCTTTCAATTTGGTACCAGTCGCTGGCCGCTTTCCTCAGCGCTTCGGCCGTTATCGTATCCTGTTCATTAATTGCGGTCATGACGACGTGCTGCATGGAGATAGGATCTATTCCGTATAAATATGAAAGCTTTTTAATGCTCTCCCGCACGTCCTGCGTGATTGATTTTCGCGGTATCATCGTTTCTGACAGTCCCGCCATGAAAAGCTCAAAATCAAATACTTCCTCCGTCACCGTATAGGAAGGCGCTTGTCCGACAGACGCCGTCTCATAGTCCTCGGGGAGCTTCATCGCCTCTTCCATATCAGGCGTCATTTTCCATTCACTCGGCTGAAAAGAGGCAAAGGCGTGATTAAACGGACGGGTAATTTCCCTTGCGCCCGCGCCGACGGAAGGGTGCGTGTAAAATTGTCTCAGCTGCTGGTATTTCGTTTTACCGACTCTGTTATAAAGAAAGACATTCAGCATGCCGTCTTCAAAAAAATCATTCGGTCTGAGCGGGGGCAGCAGCTCATAAATAAACATCCGCTCTTTTTGCTCGGACTCCCGGATATACACTTTCAGCAGCCCGATTCCTTCAAGCTTTCCCTGTTCATGATGAATCTTTTTTAAATTTGACTGCATCATGCCCATCAGCTGCCTGTGCGTGGATTCCGCTCCCCACAAGCGGTTCTGCTCAAGCTCTCCCCATAAGGTCATATAAAGGGAGAATGCAAAAGAACCGATCAGCGGCTGGTACAGATGTGTCAAAACCTGTCTGTCGACATCCTGAAGAAGCGAACGGCTTTTGACCGTATAAGGATCTACAGGCAATACGTCATTCCAATAGTCAGCCATGATTCTCAAACCTTCCGATATGTTTCTACTCTCATTTTACACCGTTTCTGCGATCTATCAAATGCCAATTTTGCTCATGAGAAAAGAGCCAGACACAATCTCTTAGCTCTCTCAGCGTTCTTTCTTTATTAAATCTTTCAATTCATCGATAAACACGTTTATATCCTTAAACTGCCGGTAGACGGAGGCAAAGCGGACATAAGACACCTCATCGATTTTCGCCAGACGGTCCATTACCATTTCTCCGACAAGTTCGCTTTTGACTTCAGATACACCTTGGTTTCTCAGCTCTTTTTCAATGTCAAAGCACATGTCTTCCAATGTTTTTAAAGGAACGGGCCTTTTTTCACAAGCTTTAATTAACCCGCGCAGCATTTTTTCACGGCTGAATTCTTCCCGGACGCCTTCTTTTTTCACGACGATCAGAGGCATCTCTTCAAACTTCTCAAATGTAGTGAAGCGGTAATGGCAGGCTTCGCATTCCCGCCTTCTGCGGATTGATTTCCCTTCGTCCGCAGGCCGTGAATCAAGTACGCGGGAACCGTTGTGCTGGCATGAAGGACATTTCAAATTGGATCAGCTCCCATCTGTTTCGTTGCTGTAATGCGGTTCGCAAGCTTCCGGTAAATGCCCGCCAACGTTTCTAGGATGAGCCTATTTGTTGGGAGAGCCGATAGACCGGCCTTATCTTTTCTATTTTACAAAAAAAATGCTTAAAGAAAAAGCAATGCTGTTTTTTTACATTAGAAAAGGAGCATCAGCTTCAAAGCGCGTAATGGCTTTTTCAGCTTAGCTCCCTTGTGTTTGCGTTTTGAAAATTACAGTACTTTCGCTTGTGCCTGTTTAATCTGTACAGGCCCCATTCCTCTCGGTATTTCAATGTTTTCTCTTGTATCTGCATGTAATGCGTCCGCAATGTAATCCGCAGCCACATTAGGATCCAGGTCTCCACAAGTATAAACATCAATGCTTGCATATCCGTGTTCAGGAAAACTGTGAATCGTTAAATGTGACTCAGAGATAATAACGACTCCGCTTACGCCTTGCGGTGCAAATTTGTGAAATGCGACCTCGCGCACTTCAGCTCCTGATTTCAAAGCAGCATTTACAAACGTTTTTTCAATAAAATCCATGTCATTGAGCTTATCAAAATCGCATCCCCACAGCTCGGAGATGACGTGACGCCCCATTGTTTCCATAATCATGGACCCCCCTTAACAAGAATTAAAAAAGTGAATTTCCGAGAACTGACCCGGCCATTTACCACGGGGGAAAGTTAGTCCGGAGAGGTCCTAACCCTTTAAGTAATTCCGAAGCAGTCACGAGCAAGAAGTTCACGAAAGATAGTATACTGTGTTTAAGTTTATTTTGCAAGGTGTGTTTTTTGCGAATATGCCGTTAAGGGTTTTTTTCTAACAAATGTCCATGATCTTTAGTCTACACAGCTGACGGGTGTTTCATTCGCGCGGCGACGTGACGGATAAGATCAACGACCCGGCAGGAATATCCCCATTCATTGTCATACCAGGCGAGCACCTTTACTTTTCGGTCTTCCATCACCATCGTTGTCAGTCCGTCGATGATCGCAGAGTGTGAATTCGTATTATAATCCGAAGAAACGAGCGGCTCATCCGAATAATCAAGAATTCCGTACATCGACGTTTTTGCGGCTCTTTGGAAAGCGGCGTTCACTTGCTCGGCCGACACATCTGTTTTCAGATCGCAGACAAGGTCCACTAATGACACATTCGGAACGGGAACACGCAAAGCGAGACCGTGAAGTTTTCCTTTCAAATGAGGCAGCACGAGCGACAGCGCTTTGGCGGCGCCTGTAGAAGTCGGAATGATGGATTCTCCGCACGCTCTCGCCCTCCGCAGATCTTTATGCGGATTGTCGATATTTTTTTGATCATTCGTGTAAGCGTGAACAGTCGTCATCAGGCCGCTTTCGATCCCGAATTCCTGATCAAGCACTTTGACGACCGGCGCAAGACAGTTTGTCGTGCAGGATGCATTTGAAATAATGACATGTTCATCGGGATTGAACTGCTCTTCATTTACTCCCATGACAATGGTAACGTCTTCATTTTTGCCCGGAGCCGTTAAAATGACTTTTTTCGCCCCTGCTTCAATATGGCTCATTGCTTTTTCTTTTGAATTAAATTTCCCCGTTGCCTCTACGACGATGTCTATTCCGCATTCTTTCCACGGAAGCTCTCTCGGGTCCCGGCGATTGAACAGCATAATATGTTTTCCGTTGACGATCAGGCTGTCGTCGGAGGTCTCAACTTCTTGATCGTATTTGCCGTGAATTGTGTCATACTTTATCAAATGAGCAAGCGTTTCCGGGGGATAGCTTGCATTAATGGCTGTTATTTGAATTTGATCATCTTCCATTGCTTTTCTGAACACCATTCTTCCGATTCTACCAAACCCGTTGATTGCTACTTTTACCTTCATGCTCAGGTCACCCCTTTTTAATATGCCACTCTAATTTACCTTTATTTATATATAGTATAACACATTAAAAGAAATCCGCCAGTACAACTTGATAAAAATCCACCCTTATACCGATCAATATGTTGTTCAATCGGTTTTTTTGCATATAAAATGATCTTTCTTCCATAAAAAAAGCAGGATCAGCGTCTCAGGCTGCCTGCTTTTTTCTTATATTTGTCCCGGTTCTTTAAATTTGTCATTTAAAATGCTGTCCTCTAAAACGGAAGACACCTCGCCGTACCGTTTAGCAATATGCATCGCGCCCCAGTCGCACAGCGCGTTTAAAATTCTTTCCAGACTGTGCCCGTATTCACTCAGCTCGTATTCCACTTTCGGCGGCACCTGATTGTACACGATCCGGTTGATAACGCCGTCAGCTTCCAGCTCCCGCAATTGCTGTGTCAGCATCTTCTGGGTGATGTCCGGCATAAGCCGCTTCAATTCGCTTGTCCGTTTTTTCCCGCGCATGAGGTGGCAGAGGATCACACACTTCCATTTTCCGCCGATCACTTCAAGCGCCGCCTCTACGGATATATTGTATTTTTTCTTCAGCAACGGTAATTCCTCCTCATCTATAGGAACTAAAAAGTGCCTATGGCACTTAAAAGTACGTTCTTTTCAATGACACTTCTATCGATCATAATGACATTTGCCGGCTGAAAAGGAATGTACTCTTATACTTATATCGTTTACCCGGCATCATTTCAACCATACATTATCGTTCAAGGAGGAAAACAGATGTCTTCACATCGCCAAAGCTATTTACCAGCGCTGCTGGCATTAGCCGTCAGCGCTTTTGCGATCGGCACAACCGAATTTATCAGCGTCGGGCTGCTGCCGCTTATATCTCAAGATCTGCATATACCTGTGACAACGGCGGGACTTACCGTTTCCATGTATGCTCTGGGCGTGACATTCGGCGCGCCGGTTTTAACGTCTCTCACATCCGGCATGTCGCGGAAAACGCTGTTGCTCTGGGTGATGTTAATTTTTATCGCCGGAAATACACTCGCAGCGAGCGCTTCCTCAATCGGCGTCTTACTGGCGGCACGGGTCATTTCGGCTTTTTCCCACGGCATTTTCATGTCAATCGGGGCAACAATCGCCGCCAATATCGTGCCGGAGCATAAAAGAGCAAGCGCGATTTCTATCATGTTTACGGGGCTGACGGTGGCTACGGTGACCGGCGTTCCATTCGGCACCTATCTCGGCCAGCAATTCGGATGGAGAATCGCATTTGCCGTCATTGTAGCGGTAGGAATCATCGCATTCCTCACAAACGCGCTTCTCGTTCCGTCACATTTGCGCAAAGGGACGAAAACCGCATTTGCCGAGCAGGTCAAACTCGTCACAAACGGCCGGTTATTGCTTTTATTTATCATTACCGCGTTAGGCTACGGCGGAACGTTTGTCGTGTTTACGTATTTATCTCCGCTTCTTCAGGAGGTAACCGGTTTTCAGAAAGAAACCGTCGCGGCCATCCTGCTCATTTACGGAATTGCGATTGCCATCGGAAACATGATTGGCGGCCGTTTATCAAACCGAAATCCGCTGAAAGCCTTGTTTTATATGTTCATTGTCCAGGCTGCTGTGCTGTTTGTTCTGACTTTTACCGCGCCGTTTAAAACAGCCGGGCTGATCACCATTATTTTCATGGGGCTGTTGGCGTTTATGAATGTGCCGGGGCTTCAGGTATATGTCGTGATGCTGAGTGAACGTTTTGCGCCAAACGCCGTTGATACAGCATCAGCCTTAAATATCGCGGCATTTAATGCCGGAATCGCGATCGGCTCGTTTGCCGGCGGAATCATTACAGACTCAATCGGAATCATTCATACCGCTTGGATCGGGGCGCTGATGGTGCTCAGCGCGGTTGTATTAACCGGATGGAGCAGGAAGCTTGAAAAGCGGGATCGCACTGCCCTTGAAAGGAGGTGAGTTTTTCTTCAGCGCATTTTGATTGTTTCAACAGACAACTAATAGGAGGAATATATACATGACAACACATTTACAAGCAAAAGCAACATTGCATAACGGAGTAGAGATGCCTTGGTTCGGCATCGGAGTTTTCAAAGTAGAGGAAGGCGCGGAACTCGTCAACGCGGTGAAAACGGCATTGGTGCACGGCTATCGCAGCGTTGATACCGCCGCGATTTACGGAAATGAAGAAGGTGTCGGCGAAGGCATCCGCCAAGGGCTGCAAGAAGCGGGATTAAAACGTGAAGACATTTTTGTCACGTCAAAAGTATGGAATGCCGATTTAGGATATGAAGAAACGTTAAAAGCGTTTGACACAAGCTTAGAAAAACTCGGTTTAGATTATTTGGATTTATATTTGATCCATTGGCCTGTCGAAGGAAAGTACATCGATGCGTGGCGGGCGCTCGAAACCCTCTACCGGGATGGACGCATTAAGGCGATCGGGGTCAGCAATTTCCAAATTCACCATCTGAAACATCTCATGAAAGAGACGGAAATCAAGCCGATGATCAACCAGGTGGAGTACCATCCTCGTCTGACACAGAAAGAACTGCTTGCTTTCTGCACTGAACAAGGCATTCAGCTTGAAGCGTGGTCGCCATTGATGCAAGGTCAGCTGCTTGATCACACCGTTTTACAGGAAATCGCTGAGAAGTACGGCAAATCAGCCGCCCAAGTGATTTTGCGCTGGGATTTGCAGAACGGTGTCATCACCATTCCGAAATCAACGAAAAAACACCGTATTGAAGAAAATGCAAATGTCTTTGATTTCGAACTGTCAGCTGACGATATGAAGCGGATTGATGATCTGAACGAAAACCTCCGTGTCGGTCCTGATCCTGACAATTTTGATTTTTAACCAAAAAAACACCGTTCGGCTTTCCGAACGGTGTTTGTTTATGCCCAGCCGCTCAATACTTCCTCAAGCTGGTGCTTTGTATATTCAAGACTGCCGCTGTTATCAATGACGGCGTCAGCTTTTTTTGTTTTATCCGCTAAAGGCATTTGCGACGTTATCCGGCTCATCGCTGCTTCTTCTGTAAGGGAATTCCGCTCCATCAGCCGTTTAAGCTGAATGTCTGCCGGTACGGTGACGACGAGCACCTTGCCGACAAGATAATCAAGCCCGCTTTCATACAAAAGCGGTATATCCAAAACGACGAACTGCTCTTTTCGCGCAACGGCTTCATCCCGCTGTTTCAGCATTTCCGCACGTACTGCCGGATGAACGATCTGATTCAGCTTCAGACGCTTCTGTTCGTCAGTGAAAACGATAGAACCGAGTTTTTTTCTGTCAATACCGCCATTTTCCAGCAGGATGTCTTTTCCGAATGCCTCCACAATTTGTCCGTAAGCCGGCATTCCTTTTTCCACCGCCTGTTTTGCGATGACATCCGCATCAATGACTGTTATTTTTTTGTCGATCAGCATACGCGCTACCGTGCTTTTGCCGCTTGCGATGCCTCCCGTTAAACCGATGACCAAGCTCAAAAAGCCCACTCCTTCTTACATTTTCCAAATCCCGATGATAATCAGCAGGACTCCCGGCAAAAATGTCATTTTATCTATCCAATTCCATCTTGAAAGCAAATGCCCCGCGTTTATGCCGAGTGAAACAAACAGCGAGCTCATCAGCCCGACAGTCACGCTCATCATAACCGGAGAAAAGCCGAGAATGGCCGCTCCCAGCCCGGCGCCAAACGCGTCAATGGATAAGGCGATACCGAGCAGAAGCGCCTCGACTCCGTTAATGGTTCCGGATTGATCAATATCGGCGCTGGTCGGTTTTTTCAAAATATGAATGACGATGCCGAGCGATTTCACTTCAAGATTAAGTAACGTTTTTTCATGCAATAAGTAATCCGGCTCTTTAGCCGGTTTGAAAAATTGCCAGATGACCCATGCCCCGATTCCGATTAAGATCAGCCCGCCCAGTTTTTCCGTGACGGATACGGGAAAAATCTTTGTCAGAAAATGGCCGATCAGCATGGATATAAACATCACAGAGGCTGAACAGCAAGCGATCACGGCAATCGCTTTGAACGGGATTTTCATTTTTCTCAAACCATACGTAAACCCGACTGAAAAACTGTCCAAGCTGACAGCAAAAGCCAAAAGCAGCAAAGAAACAATCTCCATATCCGTTTCTCCCTTTCTCTTGATCGGCAATTGTGACATATGCCTATTGGGTGAATCACAATATATATATGGAGAAAGGTCATCAACTGTGTTAGAAAAAAGTCATTCTGCTGCCGCCTGCTTGAACCGCTTCAGTTTATGATTTTTTTTGGCAGCGGGCGCAAAAATGAGTACCCCTTCCGCCGACCACGATTTTAGAAATCATCGTGCCGCACGTTTTGCACGGCTCATCCTTTTTGCCGTATACGTAATGTTTGAGCTGAAACATTCCGATTTCCCCTTGAGAATTGATATAAGACCGGACGGTGCTCCCGCCCGCGTCAATCGCTTCCTGAAGGGTGTCTTTAATTTCTGTATGAAGCGTTTTTATCTGCCCGTCTGACAGACTGTTCGCTTTTGTCTCAGGATGAATACGCGCCCGGAATAAAGCTTCATCGACATAAATATTGCCGAGGCCGACGACCGCTTTTTGGTCGAGCAGGGCGGTTTTCACCGCGCGGTTCGTTTTTGCAAGCCGCTCTTTTAAATAAGCAGCGGTAAATGCTTCATCATCGGGTTCGGGCCCGAGCTGTGAAAGCGGTAATGCATTCAATTCCTCTCCCGGCGCAAACAAATGCATCGTGCCGAATTTCCGGACATCCCGGTAGCGGAGCTGTGTTCCGTCCGTCATGTGAAACACGACGTGCACATGTTTATCGTCAGGCTCATCGGCCTGATGAAGACCGTATTTCCCCTCCATCCGCAGGTGGGACACCATGACATAATGATCCAGATGGAAAAGCAAAAACTTTCCCCTTCTTCCGATGGATCGGATTGTTTCTCCTTCAATCTGCCGCGCGAATTCCTCCGGCTCGGCGGGTTTTTTGATGATATTCGGCCATCTGATATCCGCCGATTCAATCGTTTTCCCCTTCACAAGACCGGTCAGAGTGCGCCGGACCGTTTCAACTTCTGGTAATTCCGGCACAATCATCACTTCCTTTTTCTCTGTTTACTTTGCATCGTACCAAGACGGCCCTGAAGCATAATCCGCCTTCAGCGGCACGTCTAATGCCAAAGCATGCTCCATCACTTCAGGAACCAGCTTCTCTAATATTTCAATTTCTTCCTTAGGCGCTTCAAAAATCAATTCATCGTGCACCTGAAGCAGCAGTCGCGCCTTCAGGTTTTTTTCTTTCAGCTCAGCTGCCATGTCAATCATGGCTTTTTTAATAATATCGGCGGCGCTTCCCTGAATCGGCGTATTCATGGCCGTCCGTTCCGCAAAGCTCCGCAGGTTGAAGTTGCGGCTTGTCAGCTCAGGAATGTAGCGGCGGCGCTGCATAAGTGTCGTGACATATCCTTTTTGCTTCGCTTCCTGCACCGATTCTTCCATATACGCCTTAACGCCCGGGAAGCTCTCCAAATAGCGGTCTATAAAAGCGCCCGCTTCTTTCCGGGTGATGCCGAGGTTTTGTGACAGCCCGTAATCACTGATGCCGTAAACAATACCGAAATTGACGGCCTTTGCCTGGCGGCGCATCGCTTGTGTCACTTCATCTTCACTGACATGAAATACGTCCATGGCGGTTTTTGTGTGAATATCCATGTCATTCGTAAACGCTTCGATCAGATTTTCATCTTTTGAAATATGCGCAAGCACCCTTAATTCAATTTGTGAATAATCGGCGGCGAAAATAAGCCAGTCCGGTTCGGACGGTACGAAAGCCTGACGGATTTTCCGCCCTTCCTCCAGCCGGATCGGAATATTTTGCAGGTTCGGATCCGTTGAGCTGAGGCGTCCGGTTTGAGTCAACGCCTGATTGAATCGTGTATGCACCTTATGAGAATCCTTGCGCGTGACCTTTAGCAGCCCTTCTATATAAGTCGATTGAAGCTTGCCGATTTGTCTGTATTGCAGAATGTGCGCGACGATATCATGTTTGTCTGCGAGCTTCTCAAGCACATCAGCTGAAGTGGAATAGCCTGTTTTTGTTTTCTTTACTGGCGGCAGGCCGAGCTTTTCAAACAGAATGACGCCGAGCTGTTTTGGTGAATTGATGTTAAACGGCTCACCGGCGATGTCATGGATTTTTTCTTCATATTCTTTCAGCTTCGCCTTAAGCTCTTCGCCCATTCGCTTCAGTCTTTCAACATCCACTTTGACGCCCATTGACTCCATTTCTCCGAGAATAAGCGCAAGCGGGAGTTCGAGATCTTCATATAATTCAAGCTGATTATTTTCTTCCAAAGCGTCGAGCAGTTTGTCACGGAGGCTGTTAACGGCAGACGCTTTCCGCGCGAGATGATCGGCAAGCTCTTTTTCAGCCGGAACGGCGCGCTTTGCGCCCTTTCCGTATACCGCTTCATCTTTTGAAACGATATTCAGCCCGTATTCTTTCGCTACGCTCGCGACATCGTCGTACGAATTGCCCGGGTTTATAATGTAGGCAGCAAGAAGCGCGTCAAATTCCGTTCCCTTCAGCTCAATTCCCTGCCAGCGCAAAGCGACGACGGAACGTTTGCTGTCGAACACCCACTTTTTCATCGATTCATCTTCAGCCCAAGATTTAAAAGCTTCAGACTGAATGGCGATTTCTTTCGGAATATAATAAAGACCTGTTTCATTCACGATGGAAAAGCCGAGGATCGGTTCTTCGTGATAGTTATCACCGATTTGTTCAACGACCAAAGCGGACGGCGAAACGAGCATATCTTCGGTGATTTCTTCTGCCGTTTCAACATTGATGTCTTCAAAATTTTCTTCCGCCGTTTCGCCGCTTTCTTCACCGAGCCGCTCAAGAAGCGTATTAAAACCGAGGTCTTTAAAAATGGCAACAACTTGTTCACGGTCAAACCCTTGGTAATCTAAATCTTCGGGCTTGACTTCAATCGGCGCATTTGTCATAATCGTCGCCAGCTCTTTGCTCATCAGGGCTTGTTCCTTATATTCTTCAAGCTTTTCTTTTAATTTTTTTCCGCTGACTTCATCAATGGAATCAAGCAGTTTCTCAACCGAATGGAACTGCTTTAAAAGCTTAATCGCGGTTTTTTCTCCGACGCCGGGGACGCCCGGTATGTTATCGGATGAATCCCCCATTAATCCCTTCATATCAATGATTTGCAAAGGGGTCAGACCGTACTTTTCTTGCACGTGCTCCGGCGTGTAATCTTCCACGTCAGTAATGCCTTTTCTCGTAATGGCAACGGTCGTTTTCCCGGTTGCAAGCTGGGTTAAGTCCTTGTCCCCCGACACTACCTTTACTTCGAAGCCTTCTTTTTCAGCAGAAACGGCAAGGGTGCCGATAATATCGTCCGCTTCATATTCAGGAAGCTCGTAGCGGCTGATTTTGTAGGCATCAAGGAGCTCGCGGATGAACGGCATCTGTTCTGAAAGCTCCGGCGGCGTTTTTTGTCTTCCGCCTTTATATTCTTTAAACGTGCTGTGGCGGAAAGTGGTTTTTCCCGCATCAAAAGCCACCAGCATGTGGGTCGGCTTTTCATCTTCCAGCATTTTCATTAAAATCATCGCAAACCCGTATACGGCATTTGTATGGATGCCTTTTTCATTGCTTAAAAGCGGCAATGCAAAAAACGCCCGGTACGCCAGACTGTTTCCGTCGACAAGCACTAATTTTTTTCGTTCCGTCATTCAATATCCTCCTAAGAGCAAAAGCTCGTCATTCCTCTATTTTTTAATTTCACAGCTTCTCTTATTTTAACAAAGTTCAATTTGAAAGGAAAATGAGCGAACCCCGTGAAAACGCAAAAAAGGACGGGAACAAGAAAACACGTTCCCGCCGTCAAAATTGGCTCCTTGGATGAAGGGGTTCTGTTACATCCTAACAAGATAGGTTTAACAGGTCATGAAGAAATTGTTAATCCTTTGTAAAGCTGATCACGCTTCCGGCTGCCGCTTCAGCGTCACGGTAAATACAGTCCCCTGTCCCGGCTCGCTTGTGACCTCGATTTTACCTTCATGGGCTTCTATTAAGTGCTTCACGATGGCGAGGCCGAGCCCGGTTCCTCCCGAGTTGCGGCTTCTGTCTTTATCCACGCGGTAGAATCTCTCAAATATCCTCGGGATCTCTTCCTTTTGAATGCCGATTCCCGTATCGGACACTTTGATATCGACAACGGTTTCTTTCACATGTACCGAAATCCCCACCGTCCCTTTTTCAGGCGTGTAGGTCAGGGCATTGTTCGCCAGATTCAAAAACACCTGCTTCAGCCTGTGCGCGTCACCCGTCACAAAAATCGGCTCTTCCGGGAGATCGAGCTGAAAGCTGATGCCTTTTTCCGCAGCCTTATGCCGCAAAAGCGCTTCAATTTCATGCAGAATTTTTGCGGCGTCAAAGGACTCTACGCGCATCGTAAAGTTTTGCTGCTCCATCTTGGATAAATCCAGTAAATCCTGCACGAGAGATTGGAGCCGCTCACTTTCTTTCAGAATGATAGACAGAAAGTCTGAAAGCGCCTTTTCGTCTTTCATCGCTCCGTCTAACAGTGTTTCCGTAAATCCTTTAATCGAGGTGATCGGTGTTTTCAGTTCATGGGAGACATTGGCGACGAAGTCCTTTCTCATCTGCTCCAATTTTTTAATTTCCGTCATATCGTGAAAGACGAGGACGATGCCCTTCCATTCATCGTCAGGGCCCATGATCGGAACGCCGTCAACTTCAAAGTAGCGCCGCTCAATGTTGATGGGAAGTCTGAGCAGCTGGCATTTTTTCGTCTCCGTCATAAAAATGTCTTCGACAAGCCGAATGATCTCCTCATGTTCAAACGCATCATGGTAAAGGCGCCGAAGCAGACGTTCAGGATTTGTATGAAACTGCTTCGTGTATGACCGGTTCACGAGATTGATAAAACCTCTCCCGTCTATTAAAATCAAACCGGATCCGATATTTTCAATGACGGTTAACAGACGATCGCGCTGCATATCCTGCGTTCTCGTCATTTCCATTAAATCGACCGCCAGGCTGTTCATCGCACGGCCGAGACGGTCCGACCGCCTTGCGTAACCGCTGTAGGAGCGGGCGTCATAATTCCCCTTGGACAGCTCCGTCGCCACCTTTGTCGCGGCGTCGATTGATTTTTTGTAACGGGACGTCATGTTTGTATAAAAGAAAACGATAATGATAAAAGCGGTACAAAGACTTGCTGCCAGCATGCCCCACATTTCTCCGGTAACGCTTGAACCGCCGTTGATCTCAGAGGAAACGAGTACATACCCCGCAATTTTCCCGGCGTCATTTTTTACGGCAGTGCCGCGGATGACTTTGCTTTTCGACTGTACGGCTTCCTCGCTTTTATTGTGAGAAATGAACTCCTTTACGGCTGAATCATCAGCACGACTGCCGGAATGAAATACGGCGTCACCCTTCTCGTTGAGCAAAGAGACGTTTATACCGAGGGTGCGGCCGGCGTCACGGATTACCGTTTCATTGCTTTTATTGCCGATTCGGCCGGTGTCAAGAAGGCCCGCTATGTATACCGATTCCTTTTTCAGCTGATCCGCCGTTCTTTCTTCAGCGGATGAAGAAATAAGCTGCTGTAAAAAAAGGCCGAGAACACTGAAAACCAATATGATACATACAACGAGTAAAGCGAACAGACGCACACGGACTTTATTCATTCATTTTTGGCTCCTCCAGTTTATACCCCAAACCTCTGATTGTTTTAATATAGATGGGTTTTTTGGTATTTGATTCGATTTTGTCGCGCAGATGGCTGATATGAACGTCAACAATCCGGGTATCCCCGGCAAAATCATAGTTCCAGACCGCGCTCAGCAGAAGATCTCTCGTCAGCACTCTTCCCTTATGTTTTCCCAAATACAGAAGCAGTTCAAATTCTTTAGGCGTCAATTCCAGCTGTTCTGACTTGAAGTACGCTTCGTAATGCTCCGGAAGAATTTTCAGCTCGCCGATGAGGATCTGCCCGTCCTTTTCCTCTTCTCTGCCTTGTGCCAGCGAAGAAATGTCAGCCCTTCTTAAAATGGCTTTCACCCGCGCAGTGACTTCCCGCGGACTGAACGGCTTTGTCATGTAATCATCCGCTCCGAGCTCCAGTCCCAGCACCTTATCAAACTCCTCATCTTTTGCTGTCAGCATCAAGATCGGAACCATCATTTTCTGCTGTCTGAGCTGTTTACAGACGTCGATTCCGTCCACTTTCGGCAGCATGACATCCAGTACGATTAAATCCGGATTTTCGTTCTCTGCCTGCTCCAAAGCCTCTTCGCCGTCTGATGCGGTAATGACATCATAGCCGGACCGTTCCAGATTATACTGTAAAAGAGTAACGATAGATTGTTCATCATCTACAACTAAAATTTTTTTGTTCATGCTGCGCCCTCCGCTGTCTATTTTCCCCGACATCCAATTTTCTCTATTTTATGTGCTGCATATCACTTTATGATTTCATTTTATCCAATACTGCCCGTTCAGACAATTCGCCTTTTTGATCATTTTCAGAGAAAGGATCGCTCAGGGAAAAAGAAAACGCTTTCATTAATTGTAAAAAGAGGAAGGCTTCTGATTCGGAAGCCTTCCCTTTTTTCTTATGACAATACTTTCATCACGTTTTTGACAGATTCAACTGATTTACTCAGCTGCGCTTTTTCATAGTCTGTCAGTTCAAGCTCGATGATTTGCTCTAGGCCGTTTCCTCCGATAATTGTCGGTACGCCTAAGTAAATGCCTTCATGACCGTATTCGCCTTCTAAGTAAGCGATGGTCGGAAGCACGCGGCGCTGATCTTTCAAAATGGCTTCTACCATTTCAGTCAGTGATGCAGCAGGCGCGTAGTAGGCGCTTCCGTTGCCGAGAAGGTTGACGATTTCCCCGCCGCCTTTTCTTGTGCGTTCTACAATCGCATCAAGACGGTCTTTCGGGATAAGCGTTTCAAGCGGAATGCCGCCCGCATAGGAATAACGGACGAGAGGAACCATGTCGTCACCATGTCCGCCAAGAACAAAACCGGTCACATCTTTTACAGACAGGTTTAATTCTTCAGCGACGAATGTTCTGAATCGCGCAGTGTCAAGCACTCCGGATTGTCCGATGACGCGTTCTTTCGGGAAGCCTGATTCTTTGTACACCGCATATGTCATAGCATCAACAGGGTTTGTCAATACAACGATAATGCAGTCAGGAGAATATTTCACGATCTCACGTGTGACGCTTCTCATGATTTTTTCGTTTGTAGATACGAGATCATCACGGCTCATGCCCGGTTTTCTCGCAATTCCGGCTGTGATGACGACGATATCAGAACCGGCTGTGTCCTCGTAGTTGGACGTGCCTGTGATTTTCGCGTCAAATCCTTGAACCGGACTTGCTTCGAGCATGTCTAGCGCTTTTCCTTTTGTCGGGTTTTCTAATTGCGGAATATCAACGAGCACAACGTCCGCAAGCTCTTTTTGAGCTGTCAGAAAGGCTGTTGTCGCTCCCGTAAATCCTGCTCCGATAACAGAAACTTTACTGCGTGTTTTTCCCATGATTCTCTTCTCCTTTTTTGGCTTCATTAGAAGTCTGCTTTAGGTTCAGTCCATGTTTTTAATTAGCTCTTCACCAAACTCTGAACATTTCACTTCAGTTGCGCCGTCCATTAATCTAGCAAAATCGTACGTTACTACTTTTGAAGCAATCGTTTTTTCCATAGATTTAATGATCAAGTCAGCAGCCTCATTCCAGTTCAGGTGTTCAAGAAGAAGCACTCCTGAAAGGATGACGGATGACGGGTTGACTTTGTCAAGGCCGGCATATTTAGGAGCCGTTCCGTGAGTCGCTTCGAAAATCGCATGCCCTGTTTCATAGTTGATGTTCGCTCCAGGCGCGATTCCGATTCCGCCTACCTGAGCGGCAAGCGCATCAGAGATATAGTCTCCGTTTAAGTTCATTGTCGCCACGACGTCGAATTCGCTCGGACGGGTTAAGATCTGCTGAAGGAAAATATCAGCGATGCTGTCTTTGACGATGATTTTTCCTGCCGCTTCCGCGTCGCTCTGCGCTTTATCAGCCGCTTCTTTTCCGTCTTTTTCGACAATACGGTCATATTCTGCCCAAGTGAATACTTTATCTCCGTATTCTCTTTCGGCAAGCTCGTAGCCCCAGTTTTTAAATGCCCCTTCAGTGAACTTCATGATGTTTCCTTTGTGGACAAGCGTGACAGACTTACGGCCGTTTTCGATCGCATACTCAATGGCAGCTCTGACTAAGCGGCTTGTGCCTTCTTCAGAAACAGGTTTGATGCCGATTCCTGACGTTTCAGGGAAACGGATTTTGTTAACACCCATTTCATTTTGCAGGAAGCTGATCAGCTTTTCAACCTCTTCAGAACCTTTCGCATACTCAATTCCGGCATAAATATCTTCCGTATTCTCGCGGAAAATGACCATATCCGTATCTTCAGGTCGTTTAACCGGAGAAGGCACTCCCGTGAAATATCTGACAGGGCGCAGGCACGTAAACAAATCAAGCTCCTGTCTCAGCGCCACGTTCAGAGAACGGATACCGCCGCCGACCGGTGTCGTCAGAGGACCTTTGATGGCGATGAAGTACTCTCTGATGTCTTCCAGCGTTTCGGCAGGAAGCCACTCACCTGTTTTATTATAAGCCTTTTCACCGGCATAAACTTCTTTCCACGTGATTTTTTTCTCGCCTTTATATGCTTTTTCAACAGCGGCTTCCAATACTTTAGAAGCGGCGTTCCAAATATCAGGGCCTGTGCCGTCGCCTTCAATAAACGGGATAATCGGATTATTTGGTACGTTTAATACTCCATTAGAGACTGTAATTTTTTCACCTTGTGACACAATATTACCTCCCAGTATGTAATTCATATTTAGAAAACATTTTATTTTTCTTGTATAGAAAATAAAATGACTTTTCTCAAGATTCTATCAAAATTGTAAACCAATCCGGGCTTGATTAACAAGAGGCTAACGACATGAAAATCACCAGCCTCCCGTTTGATCAGGCTCTTTCATCAATCGGAACAAAAGTCTGCTTATCCGGACCCGTGTAATCAGCGCGCGGGCGGATGAGGCGGTTGTTATCGTACTGTTCAAGAATATGGGCGATCCATCCTGACATTCTGCTGACCGCAAAGATCGGCGTGAACAGATCGTGATCAATGCCGAGACTGTGGTATACAGATGCGGAATAGAAATCAACGTTAGGCGGGAGTTTTTTCTCCGACGTCACGATTTCTTCGACACGGATTGACATATCGTACCATTTGCTTTCACCCGTCAGATTCGTCAGGCGTTTGCTCATTTCTTTTAAGTGTTTGGCGCGCGGGTCTCCATGCTTATACACACGGTGTCCGAAGCCCATTACTTTTTCCTTTTTCTCCATTTTGCTGCGGATATAAGGCTCGGCGTTTTCCACCTCGCCGATTTCTGTCAGCATTTTCATGACGGCTTCATTGGCTCCGCCGTGAAGCGGCCCTTTTAAAGCGCCGATGGCAGCAGTGATGCCTGAGTAAATATCAGATAAGGTGGCGACACATACTCTCGCCGTAAATGTTGATGCGTTCAGCTCATGATCCGCATGAAGAATGAGCGCTTTGTTAAACGCTTCCACTTCGATCGGAGAAGGCTCTTCACCGTTTAAGGTGTAAAGGAAGTTCTCCGCGATTCCGTACTCTTCCTTCGGTTCAACAGGATCAAGTCCTTTGCGGATTCTTGAGAAAGCGGCGACAATGCCCGGCACTTTCGCCTGCAGACGGATGGCTTTTCTATAGTTCGCTTCCGGATTCATAACATCGGCTTCACTGTCAGTCAGACCGAGTAATGAAATCGCCGTCCGGAGAGCAGCCATTGGATGTACGTTATTGAGGGGATAGGATTTGAAGTGCTCAATGATTTCTTGTGGAACGGCAGCTTCTTTCGCAAGCTGTTTTTTCAGTTCAGCAAGTTCCGTTTTATTCGGCAGGCGCAGATGCCACAGCAAATAAATAATTTCTTCAAAACTTGCATTCTCTGTCAAGTCGTCAATATCGTACCCTACATATGTAAGGGTATCGTCGATAATAGAGCTTACAGATGATGTTGTTGCTACAACCCCTTCAAGACCGCGTGTTGCTGTCATATTCAACCTCTCCTTTTCAATCAAAATTCCCCTTTAAAGAGTATATAAAACATACGGCTTACTTAAAATGAGTCATGCAAACACTCCCTTTCCCCTTCAAGAAAATGCTTACATTTCACTGGTTGCGGTTACATAACCGATATGCTTATAGAGGAACATAACAAATTCTTATAAGCTTATTTAAGTTTAAGCCTATTCTTATTATAAACAATAATCTGATTAATTTGTAGACTTTTAACTAAAAATGTTTTAAAAGCCCTATATATCAAGGCTTGGCGTTGATAAATTTAATCGTTTGCTTTCAGGCGCTTTGTAAAACCATGTATTCTCATGTTTTCATTTGGGGGAGTTTTGGAGGAGACTTTAAAAGGACAGGCGCGACAACTTCACCGCAAATTTAACCCCCCTTCTTTACCGGAGAAGGGGGTTATTTTGTTTACTCGACTGAATCAATGTTCGGATCAGCTTCAGAAATCCAGGTCTTGGTTTTAGTTGGCTCCCCGCACATGGACTGGAATCGTTTGACTGCATTTGCGCTGTTTTCGGGCTGTAAATATCCTCATCAAACCGTTCATCAATTGAAACTGACTCATTTACTGATGTAAGTGATTTTAAATAAATGGCAGAAAAACCCTCCTCATCTCGAGAAGGGCTCTGACTTATACTTCTTTTTCTCTAAATCAGTCCGAAGAAACTAACTGATGCCGCTCAACTTTTCAATCGAAGGGCTTCATCGGGCTCTCCAACTATTTTCCCCTATGCTTTTCTTTTGCTTTTTGTTTTCTGATTAAATATTTTTGTTCCTTTATTTTTTCTCTTTGTTTTCTATTCAGTTGTTTTTTCTTTTCTTTTCTTGCTTCAAGCTCCTGTTTTATCGCTTTTTGTGCCTTAGTTGATATCCCGATATTTTTCATCTCTTTAGAAGCTTGTCGCTGCAATCTTTTTGGGTTTAATTTCTTAGATTTTGCTTTAACACAAACCCCTTCTTGTTCAGTGTGGGAGAGAGTCTGTAAAAGTTGATTATTAACAAAATGCATTATTTCTGAATCCTTTGGCTCTTGTCCAAACAAATGACGAATTGCTCTTAATTTCCCGTCATTCACAACTTCAATGACTCCTACCCAAAACTGACCATCGTAGTAAACCGTTAATTTCATAACGATTCCCTCCTCCTAAATTTACTGAAGAATGATGGACATCCCGAGGAGGGGAAGGTTACTGACATTTTAAATCATGCATCCGGACTACCAACCGAATTGTGTTTTTTCATTCTCATTATAAATCTAACAAACTTTCAAATTGAAGGAAAGAGGGTCTCCGCTTATTTTAACAACACTTCAAGTTTTGCTTTGGTATCAGGCCCATAAATCCCATCAGCTTTTAATCTACTGCAATCGCTGTTTTCGCTCCATGTGCGCCGTCAATCCCGAAGTTCTTTGTTACATGGTAAGCCGCTTCATTCATCGGAATAATGCAAATGGCATTTGTCTGAACTACAAAATGCGAAGGTGCAAACTCTAATTTTCTCCACAAAAAAAAGCAGCTTTACGCCGCTTTTTTACTTTACGAAGTGAACATTTTAACGATTTGCATGGCCAAGTAGGCGATTCCGGCGCCGATTAACGGGCCGACGGCGACGCCTCCGAAAAGCGCGACGGCAAGTATCGTGCCGATGACCAGCGCCGTTGTAATATGAGGGTCGTTTTCCAATAAGGTGAGACCGTTTTTGGCGATTAAGGCAACCGCGATCCCGGCACCGAGAGCGATCCACGCATAATATGATTTCATCGCTTCTCCGAGCTGTTTAAAACCGATATCGCCTGTGGCAATCGGCACTAAAACGGCGATTGTAATGACGGTGACTCCCCAGTTGATGCCTTTTGACTGAATAACCGGAAATAGTTTCTGATCAAGACCGACAGCTTTTATCACAATGAGAAAGCCGACGGCAAAAAGCAATGACTGATTTTTGGCTACCAATGCGATGGCCAGCAATAATAGTAAAAATAAATTCGCCTGTGTAAACATCCTGAAAGCACCTTCTTTCATCATATCTGTATTCATATCCTTTTTTTTGACGAATAAACTAATGTAATAGGACGTGCCGACCGAGAGGAGGATCGACGTGAATCCGCACTATGCAACTGTTTTTTTCCGCGCGCTGTTTGTACTCGCTGCGGCCGGCGGCGCTTTAGCGGCCGGTTACGCCTCATTTCCGTTAACTTATCCGTTTCTGATCGCCCTTATTCTGTCATCAGCGATCATTCCCGTAGTTGACTGGCTGGACAAACTGACGGGGCTGCCCCGGTCAGTCAATACTGTCATTGTCCTGGTCTTCTTTTTGCTTATTCTTCTTGGGGCGGCGACATTTCTCGTTGCGGAAATCATTTCGGGAACCGCCTATCTGGCCAAAACGCTCCCTCCCCATATCAGCGCCTTTATGACGTATTGCGAAGAGCTGTTCACTTCCCGCATTCAGCCATTGTACCACGAGCTGACTGTCCTATTTAACGGGCTTGAAACCAATCAGCAGGCATCCATCGTGACGCATATTCAGACCCTCGGTGATACAGCCGCTAAAAATGCGGGGCTGATGCTTTCACATCTTTTGGAGCTGGTGCCGAAATGGATTGCCTTCCTTCCCAATACAGCTGCCGTCTTCATTTTCGCAATGCTGGCGACTTTTTTTATGACAAAGGACTGGCATAAGCTGAAGGCGCTGCTTTATTCCATTTTTCCGGAACGGGTTTCGGCAAACGCCAAGGCCGTATCGGGAGAGCTGAAAAAAGCGATGGCAGGTTTCATTAAGGCGCAGGCCGTGCTCATACTTTTCACGATGATCATTGTCTTTATCGGACTTTTTCTTTTAGGGATTGAGCATGCGGCAACCATCGCCTTTTTTATCGGCCTGGTGGACCTTCTCCCGTATCTCGGCGCCGGGTCGGTCTTTGTTCCCTGGATTATGTATTTGGCCATTGCCGGTCAGCTTCCTCAAGCGATCGGTCTCGGTGTTTTATATATTGTGGTTCTTATCCAGCGCCAGCTGACGGAGCCGAAAATTTTAAGCAAGTCAATCGGACTTGATCCGCTTGCGACCTTAATCGCCCTGTTTGCCGGCTTTAAATTGTTCGGAATTTTAGGACTGGCTGCGGGGCCCGCGCTGCTCGTTTTCATTCAGGCCTTTATCACAACGGGCGCTTTAAAAGAAATATGGGCCTATATTACTGTTCAGTCCAAATAAAAACAGCAGCCCTGTAAGAAGGCTGCCGTTTTTATTTGATAATGATCCGCTTGTTTTTTGACATGCCTCTCAGCCATTTGAACAAAAGCGGCTTCATGCGGTTCCGAGTGAACGGAATCAGAAGACAGGCCCCTGCAATATCGGACAGAAAACCCGGAAGCATCAAAAGCAGGCCTCCGAAAAAGACGCATATTCCGTCAAGAAGCGCTTCCCCCGGCATTTTGCCGTGCTGCAGGTCGCGCATCACCCGATGATACACATCGGTTCCCTGTCTTTTTGCCACCAAGGCGCCTAACACGCCTGTCAAAATGATGAGAAGGAAGGTCGGAAAAATACCGAGCCATTTTCCCGCCAGCAGAAACAAACCGATTTCAATTGCCGGACATACGATAAACAGTAAGAATAACACTCTCATTTTTCTGCCCTCCTGCCCTTCTAAAAGCGCGTCACCGCCCGCATGGGAATAGGAAAATCAACCTAAAGACAAAAGAGAAGGGAGAACCCCCCTCTCTTTTTTAAAGCTGTTTAAAGAACGCTTGCGCGGCCTTCATACACAGCGCCGCGGGCAGCGTCAACTGTGATAACCTGTCCTTCTGTTAAAACTGAAGTTGCGTTCTCAAGACCGACGATAACCGGAATGCCCAAGCTTAAACCGACAACGGCTGCATGGCTTGTCAGACCGCCTTCTTCAGTGATGAGCGCTGATGCTTTTTCAAGTGAAGCGATCATGTCGCGGTCAGTGCTTGAAGCAACCAATACTGCGCCGTCTGTCATTTTTTGTTCAGCTTCTTTCGCATTTTTTGCAACAACGACCGGACCGAATGCAGATTTGCGTCCGATGCCTTGCCCTTTCGCGATAATGCTGCCGACAGTGTGGACTTTCATCAGATTCGTCGTGCCTGATTCACCGACAGAACCTGCTGTAATGACAATCAGATCACCGCGTTTCACGATGCCGCTGTCAAGTGATTTTTGAACCGCGTCTTCAAGCATTTCATCGGTTGAATTCGCGTTTTGGCCGCTTGCCGGGAATACACCGAATACAAGGCCGAGTTTGCGTGATACAGACTCATTAACCGTAACGGCTACAATCGGAGCCTGCGGACGGTATTTCGCGATCATACGCGCCGTATGGCCGCTTTCTGTAGGGGTAACGATAGCTGCCGCACTCAGATTGATCGCCGTGTGCGCAACTGATTGGCCGATCGCATCGGTAATCGTCATGCCGACCTGATCTCTGCGTTTAGACAGAATTTCTTTGTAGTTCAGAGATTCTTCCGTGCGTGTGGCGATGTTAAACATTGTTTGAACCGCCTCGACAGGATATTGTCCCGCAGCCGTCTCACCGGAAAGCATGATAGCGTCTGTGCCGTCGAAAATGGCGTTGGCAACGTCACTTGCTTCAGCGCGTGTCGGACGAGGGTTGCGCTGCATGCTGTCAAGCATTTGTGTCGCAGTAATAACCGGTTTGCCTAGCGCGTTGCATTTTTTGATCATTTCTTTTTGCACGAGCGGCACTTCTTCGGCCGGAATCTCTACGCCGAGGTCTCCGCGCGCTACCATTAAGCCGTCAGATACTTCCAGGATCGCATCCAAGTTGTCCACGCCTTCTTGGTTCTCGATCTTAGGAATGATTTGAATGTCAGACGCGTTATGCTCTTCAAGCAGTTCGCGGATTTCCAGGACATCCGTAGAACGGCGTACAAATGACGCAGCGATGAAATCAACGCCTTGCTCGATACCGAATACGATGTCTTTGGCGTCTTTTTCAGTAATTCCCGGAAGGTTGACGCTGACGCCGGGAACGTTTACGCCTTTTTTATTTTTCAGCGTGCCGCTGTTTAAGATTTTTGTTTTGATTTCGTGTTTTTCCGGATTTGATTCTAGCACTTCCAATCCGATTAAACCGTCATCCAACAGGATGATAGACCCTGCCGACACGTCGTCTGCCAGGCCTTCATAAGAAACTGAGAATTTTTCAAGCGTTCCCAGCACCTGTTTCGTAGAAACGATAATTTCATTTCCCGCCTGAAGCTCAAGCGCGCCGTTTTCCATATCGTGCGTGCGGATTTCCGGACCTTTTGTATCGAGGAGAATCCCCACGTTTTTGCCGAGCTTTTTGCTTGCTTCTCTGATGTTTTTGATTCTTGCGCCGTGCTCTTCGAAATCACCGTGTGAAAAATTCAGACGAGCAACGTTCATACCCGCTTCCATCAATTTTGTCAGCATTTCTACACTTTCACTGGCCGGACCGATTGTACAAACGATTTTTGTTTTTTTCAACTCGTTCACTTCCTTCTGAAATCTTCAGCTTCTTCCGCCTTAAATAGACAGTTCTTTTGAAAGCTGATACATGTTTGGTTCAACAGTATGTTTTGATTCTAAAATTTCTATAATATCATGGTCTACAAGCTTGTTGTTTTGTATACCTACGCAGCGTCCGCCTTTTCCTTTAAGCAGAAGCTCAACCGCGTAAGCGCCGAGGCGGCTTGCAAGAACCCGGTCAGAAGCGCTTGGAGATCCGCCGCGCTGGATGTGCCCTAAAACGGATACCCGTGTTTCAAGGTTCGTTTCTTCTTCGATGCGTTTTCCGAATTCAACCCCGCTGCCTACCCCTTCTGCAACGATGATGATACTGTGTTTTTTGCCGCGGTCGTGCCCTCTCTTCAAACGGCCGATAATTTCCTGCATATCGTAGTCCGCTTCAGGAATTAAAATTGATTCCGCTCCGCCTGCAAGACCTGCCCATAAAGCAATGTCGCCCGCATGGCGCCCCATCACTTCAATAACGTATGTACGCTCATGAGACGTAGCGGTGTCACGGATTTTATCAATCGCATCAATTACGGTGTTTAACGCCGTATCAAATCCGATCGTAAAATCAGTTCCCGGGATGTCATTATCTATCGTACCCGGTACACCCACACACGGAAACCCGTGTTCCGTTAATTTTTTCGCACCCATGTATGAACCGTCTCCGCCGATGACGACAAGACCTTCAATGCCGAGTTTCTTTAAATTTTCGATTCCTTTTTCACGGCCTTCAACTGTTTTGAATTCAGGACATCTGGCCGTGTACAGCTTTGTTCCGCCGCGGTGGATGATGTCACCGACCGAACCAAGCTCCAGTTTCTCTATTTTACCGCTGATTAATCCTGAATAACCGTTATAAATTCCGTACACTTCGACGTCGTGGTAGATAGCTTTCCGCACAACCGCGCGCACCGCAGCGTTCATACCCGGGGAATCCCCGCCGCTCGTTAAAACTCCTATACGCTTCATTTCCTATTCACCTCAGCAACATATATATGTTAAACATATCATGATCATTGCCCTAAAACAATGAAAAGGGACGCCTGAGCTCCCATGAAACCTTACCTATTATACAATTAAATAAATTGTTTTTAAATAAAATTTAAGGAATATCACAAAAATCACAAAAAATAAACGTGAGCCATAGGCTTCACGTCTATTCAGTTTACCCCGATATATTGATCCTCAACCGAAACTTTCCCGATTGCTTTATATTTTTCATAGCGCTGTGAGATCAATTCTTCGGCGTTCAATTGAAGAAGAGATTTTAACGTTTCTTTAAGAATACCGTCAATGTAGCCCGCCTGCTGCTTAATATCATGGTGAGCTCCGCCCTTCACTTCTTTAATCATATCATCAATAATTCCTAAATCTAATAAATCGGGCGCAGTAATCTTCATGGATTCGGCCGCTTTTTTCGCAAGGCCGGAGTCTTTCCACAAAATGGATGCGGCTCCTTCAGGAGAAATAACGGAATACGTCGAGTTCTCAAGCATCAGCATGCGGTTGCCCACACCTAACGCAAGCGCGCCTCCGCTGCCGCCTTCCCCGATGACGATACAAACGACAGGCACTGTCAGGCCGGCCATCTCGAACAGGTTCTTGGCGATGGCTTCACTTTGTCCCCGCTCCTCCGCCGCTTTACCCGGGTACGCTCCCTTCGTGTCGATGAAGCAGATAATCGGGCGGTTGAACTTATCCGCCTGCTTCATGAGACGAAGCGCTTTGCGGTAGCCCTCAGGGTGAGGCATCCCGAAATTGCGGACAAGGTTTTCTTTCGTGTCTTTTCCGCGCTGATGTCCGATGACGGTGACCGGCATGCCGTGATATTTGGCGACTCCGCCGACAATCGCCGCATCATCTCCGTATGTTCTGTCTCCGTGGCACTCAAAAAAGTCGGTAAACAGGTATTGAATGTAATCAAGCGTCGTCGGCCGGTCGGGAAGGCGTGCGATCTGCACTCTGTCCCACGGCTTCAGGTTTTTATAAATCTCATCCTGGAGCTTGCTGAGCCGGTCTTCAAGTCTTGCGATTTCAGCGCTTAAATCCATCTCCGAATCTTGGGTGAATTTTTTCAGTTCGGCGATTTTCGTCTGCAGTTCAATCACCGGTTTTTCAAATTCTAATCTTGCAGCCACTCATGCTCACCTCCTGTTTGGTGCATGTCCAGCAGAAATGCGAGTTTGTCTTTCATGTCGTTTCGGTGAATCACCGCATCAAGCTGGCCGTGCTTTAATAAAAATTCCGCCGTCTGGAAATCTTCCGGCAGTTTTTCCCCGATCGTCTGTTCAATAATACGTCTTCCGGCAAATCCGATCAAGGCGCCCGGTTCAGCGAAATTATAATCACCGAGAGACGCGAAACTGGCTGATACACCGCCTGTCGTCGGGTGGGTCATGACAGAAATAATCAGTCCCTGCTCCTCACTGAACAGTTTTAATGCAGAGCTTGTCTTTGCCATTTGCATAAGGCTTAAGACCCCCTCCTGCATACGTGCGCCGCCGGAAGCGGTAAAGATGATAAACGGGACTTTTTCCTCTTTTGCTTTTTCAATTGCAAGCGTGATTTTTTCGCCGACAACCGAACCCATGCTGCCCATTCGGAATGTTGAATCCATGATCGCGATCACGGCCGGGAATCCGCTGATGGTTCCTTTTCCGGTAACCACCGCTTCATTCAGCGATGTTTTCTCACGGTCTTTTTCGATTTTTTCTAAGTATTCCGGGAAACCGAGCGGGTTTTCAGATATCATTCCCTGGTTGAATTCTTCGAATGAATCTTCATCCAGGAGGCTTTCAATGCGCTGCTTTGCATTCATCGGGAAATGGTGCCCGCAGTTCATGCAGACGCGCAGGTTTTTATCTAACTCTTTTGTGAGCATGATTTTTTTACATTTGGGGCACTTTGTCATAATGCCTTCCGGAACATCATGTTTTGCCTGCTCAGACGGCACGGAAGCATATTTTTTCTTTTTTGTGAATATATCCTTTAACAAATGATTACCTCCCTTTTGTGAAGGGTTCTCTTCACTGCATGTCTTCCGATTAGATAGACTTAATAATAACTTTACCGAAACTATTGTACTTTTTTTGTCAAACGGTGTCATCCTCCATTCGACATTTTTTGCTTCAAAACAGACGGAAACGGACGGATTTCATACCGTAAAAAGCGTTGTTCAGCCTTATCTGTCAGCGTTTTCAAAAGAAATAAGGATTCTGCTGAAATTTTTTTAAGACCTGCCCTTAAAAAAATTTCAGCAGTCCGTATATTGAACAGCAGCGCGTTGTTTTTTTCCAACGCGCTGCCATTTCATTTTTGTGTTATTATTCGCCGATGACCGTAAGCTGTCTTGTTTTTTCAGCCACTTCCTCAGGATCGACCGTAATTCTGGCGACGCCCGTTTCCATCGCTGCTTTCGCAACAGCTTTCGCAACGGCAGGAGCCACACGTTTGTCAAATGGAGCCGGGATGACATAATCAGCGCTTAATTCTTCCTCTGTAACAAGGGAAGCAATCGCTTCAACCGCAGCAATTTTCATTTCTTCGTTGATGTGAGTCGCGCGAACGTCAAGCGCCCCGCGGAAAATTCCAGGGAATGCCAGGACGTTGTTGACCTGGTTCGGGAAATCAGAACGGCCTGTTCCGATTACGCTTGCGCCGGCTGCGCGCGCGTCTTCAGGCATGATTTCCGGATTCGGGTTGGCCATTGCGAAGATAATCGGATCTTTCGCCATGCTCTCCACCATTTCTTTCGTCAGCGCACCTTCGACTGATACGCCGATAAAGACGTCTGCATCTTTAATGACATCCTGCAGCGAACCGTCGTTGCGGTCTTGGTTTGTAAACTTCGCCACTTCGTTTTTCACTGCGTTCATGCCGGCCGGACGCCCTTCGTAAATCGCCCCTTTAGAGTCGCACATTACGATGTTGCGTACGCCGAAATGGTAAAGAAGCTTGATGATCGCGATGCCTGCCGCTCCCGCTCCGTTTGCCACAACTTTAATGGATGACATGGATTTTCCTGATAATTTCAGCGCGTTTACAAGTCCGGCAACGGTTACGATGGCAGTGCCGTGCTGATCATCGTGAAAAACCGGAATGTTTGTTTCTTTTTTCAGGCGCTCTTCGATAATGAAGCAGTTCGGCGCCGCAATATCTTCAAGGTTGACACCGCCGAATGTCGGTGCAAGCAGCTTTACAGTGTCAATGATTTTGTCCACATCGTTTGTGTCAAGCGCGATCGGGAATGCATCCACGCCCGCGAAACTTTTGAACAGCACCGCTTTCCCTTCCATGACCGGAAGTGAAGCTTCAGGCCCGATATTACCGAGGCCGAGAACGGCTGATCCGTCTGTTACGACTGCTACCATGTTCCCCTTCATTGTATAATCATATACTTTGTTTTTATCGTCATAAATCTCTTTACAAGGCTCAGCTACTCCGGGAGAGTAGGCAAGGCTTAAGTCATCTGCATTTCTGACTTCTACCTTTGCTTTTGATTCCAGCTTTCCTTGATTTACTTTGTGTAAATGTAACGCTTCTTCTCTTAATGACATTCTAAACACTCCTTTTAAGTACTTTGTTACATATTCTGCCGCATAGACTGGTACAATCGCTGGAGGTGAAAAATTTCAGAATCTTTAAATAAGATAGCACAATTGTTTCAATTGTATAACAAAACGATTATTGTTACCACTATTTTAACACGACGTTTTCGCGGCCCAGCAGCTCTTTTAAACGGTATAACACCTGATGGTCCGCCTGAATATGAAAAGTATCCGGCAGCCTGATCGTCTGCTTGTCTTTTTCATAATAAAGATAAACGCCGGTTTCCCCTTTATGCTCCAGTAAAATACGCTTCATCTTTTCCAAAAACTCCTGATTGTGCCGGCTGCCTTCGATTTTGATGTAAACAGACGGCGCTCTGTCTGCCTCCGTCTGCTCAAGAAGAGAGGCGGATGACATGATGAATTGTGTCTTCTCCTGACGCTCTTCCATTTTTCCGGCGGCGAATAAAAGCGCGCCTTCCTTTAACAGCGGAGACAGCCTTCTATATTGGTCAGGAAACACGACGGCTTCCATTTCTCCCGTTTCATCGCTTAATGTGAGAAACGCCATATGCTGACCTGTCTTTGTCCGAATCGTTTTGATGCCCGCGAGCAAAGCGCCGATTGACAGCTGCCCCTTCGGCATCTGCCGCGCTGCTGTGATCGCTTGCGCCCCCCGTTTTTTCAGGAGATCCCTGAAAGCGGATAAAGGATGGCTTGAGAAATAAACACCGAGAGCTTCTTTTTCGAACCGAAGCTTGTCCACGAGCGGAAATTCCTCAGCCTCTACATATTTTGGCTTAATGGAGAACGATTCTTCCAAAAACAATCCCATTTGGTCATCGTCTGCACGAAAAAGTTCAGCGTGCTCTAAAGCCACATCAACGGAGGCCAGCAAGGCGGCGCGATTTTGATTGAATTCGTCCATGGCGCCAGAAAATATAAGGGCTTCGATTGCTTTCCGATTCACGCTTTTTGCAGGTACGCGAAAGCAGAAATCGAAAAGATCCTCGAACGGTTTATGTGTTCTTGCTTTATAAATATCTTTCACTGCCGAGACGCCTACGTTTTTAACGGCCCGCAAACTGTATCTGACGGCTCCGTTTTCCGGCGCAAACGGAAAACCGCTTTTGTTTATTGACGGCGGAAGGACTTGAATCCCGCTCCCCTTCGCTTCATGCAGATATTGCGATATTTTGTCCTCATTGCCGATGACGCTCGTCAACAGCCCGCACATAAAATATAACGGATAATGCGCTTTTAAATAGGCGAGCTGATAGCCGATCATGCTGTATGCGACAGCATGGCTTCTGTTGAATCCGTAGTTAGCGAATTTTACAATCAGATCATAGACCTCGTTTGCAGTGACTACAGAATACTCCTTTTTTAAGCACCCTTCAACAAAATGGCTTCGCTCTCTGTCCAGAATGTCCTTTTGCTTTTTGCTGACAGCCCGTCTGAGCAGATCCGCTTCACCTAATGAAAACCCTGCCATGCGCGAGGCGATCATCATTATCTGTTCTTGATAGACGATGACGCCGTAAGTGTCACTGAGAATATTTCGTACGTCCTCGTGCGGCACTTCCACACGCGCCCGCCCGTGCTTCCGGTCGATAAATAACGGAATATTTTCCATCGGTCCCGGCCTGTAAAGCGCGTTAACCGCGACAATGTCTTCCAGTCTTGACGGCTTCAGGCGTTTCAGCACGTTTCTCATTCCTGATGATTCCAGCTGGAAAATACCCGTCGTATCACCGTTTGACAATAGTGAGAACGTTTTTTCATCCTGATAAGAAATCTCGGAAAAATCAATTTTCGTATTCGTTTCTTTTTCAATCATCGTTTTAATGGATTCAATAAGCGTAAGGTTGCGCAAACCTAAAAAGTCCATTTTTAAAAGACCGAGATCTTCCAAGTGATCCATCGCATACTGCGTTAAATACACGCCGTCATGCCCTTCTTGAAGAGGGACAACTTCCGAAAGCGGCTCTTTACTGAGAACGACCCCGGCCGCGTGTGTTGACGTGTGCCGCGGAAGACCTTCAATTTTCCTTGCGATCTGAAACACTTTATGAAGAACGGCGGATTCGGACAGCCTCCTGTTCAGCTGAGCGGACTGCCGCCTCGCTTCATCAAGCGTCATTCCCGGTTTTGACGGAATCAGGCGGGCAAGCTGGTCGGCTTCTTTCGGGCTGATTCCGAACACTCTCCCGGTATCCCTTAACGCCGCCTTTGCGGCCAATGTCCCGAAGGTGATAATCTGGGCGACGTGCATGGCCCCGTACTTATTTTGTACATACTGAATGACCTCATCCCTTCTCGTATCAGGGAAATCGATATCAATATCCGGCATGCTGATCCGCTCGGGATTAAGAAATCTCTCAAACAGCAGAGAATGTTTAAGCGGATCCACGTCGGTAATGAAAAGGGAGTAAGCGACAAGCGAGCCTGCCGCGGACCCCCTTCCCGGGCCTGTCACAATGCCCTTTTCATGCGCGTACTTCATAAAGTCCCATACGATGAGAAAATAATCACTGAATTTCATGCGCCTGATGACGTCCAGCTCATATTCAAGCCGGCGGACAGCGCGCTCATCAGGAGTGCCGAAACGGAGGCGCAGCCCCTCATGACAGATCTCCGCCAAATAGTCATCGGCTGATTTGCCGTCCGGCGCCGGAAAAGACGGAAGCTGTGTCTGTCCGAGGCTGACATCGACCCGGCATTGCCGGGCGATACGCGCGGCTGCTTCAATCGCTTCCGGATGCCGCGTGTAAAGCTCTGCCATTTCTTCAGGCGCCCTCAAGTATAAGTCCGGCAGATTCCCGCTCTGATCCTCCCACTTCTCTCCGGCTTTAATAGCGCACAGACAGCGGTACGCATCTTGATCTTCTTTCTTGATATAACGGACATCTCCCGCAGCGCAGACAGCGATTTCCGTCTCGGCTGACAGGCGGAGAATCTCTTCTGATAACGTCTCATGTCCTTTAAACGGCTGGTACCCTAAATAAAAACGGCCGTCTCCGAACAGCTCCCGGAATCCTTCGGCAGCCCGGACCGCTTCTTCAAACTTCCCGGCTTGAAGCAGGCTTTCAATGTACCCGTTTTCACCGGGCGTAATGGCGATCAGCCCCTCATGATAGCTCTTCATCCATTTTCGCTTCATGCCGCCCTTTGCCATGGATTGCAGCGCACTTGAGATTTTCACCAGGTTCTGATATCCGGTGTTTGTCTCTGCTAAAAGAATGAGCGGGTGTGCTTCAAGCTCCGTATCGTCCGTGTATATAGAAGCCGTCAGACCGATAATCGGCTTCATTCCGTTTGATTTGCATGCTTTATAAAACTCAATGGCGCCGTACATCACATTTTCGTCCGTCAGCGCCAATGATGAATATCCGAGTTCCTTCGCTTGTGTAACAAGCTCTTTTACAGAAGCGGCGCTGTTTAACAGACTGTAGCCGCTATGTACTTGCAGGTGAACAAAAGACAATGCCGCCACTCCTTTCCCATACGTTCATTTTGCCTTTCTACATTATAAGACGGGTTTTCTTAAGAAACAAATGTTCTTTTTTGACTCATCATCATACTTGTCCGTTTCGCTCAATATGATAGAAAAGTGAGGTGGTGTATATATGGATCAGGAAGCCGGATTTATGGCGAATTTCATCAGCAGTTATTTTATCGCCCTCGGTGTGTTGCTCGGCGGCGCGCTGATCGGCGGCCTCGGAGCTTATTTATCAGGCGAGCCTCCGCTGACGGCGATCACAAAATTGGCGAACAGGCTGAAGATCTGGGCGCTTGTCGCGGCCATCGGGGGAACATTTGACGCGGTATACAGTTTCGAGCGGGGACTGTTTGAAGGCAACACGCGCGACATCTTCAAACAGCTTCTTTTAATTATTTCAGCAATGGGCGGCGCGCAGACCGGCTGGCTGATTATTTCATGGCTGACCCAGGAGAATATGTCATCATGAGAATTCCCGAGTATTATAAAAAACCGGGATGGCAGCGTTTTTTTGCGGGAATGATGTGCGGAGCCATCGTCAGCTGGCTGTTCTTTCTGTTTACATACGGAACGTTTCAGGAAGAACAAGTGACGTTAATTGAAAAGCAGCGTGAGCACGCGCGGGATTTAAAAAACCAAATCTCCATCTATCAGAAGGATCTTCATAAATTAAATGAGGATAATAAGCAAAGACTTCTCATCCAAAGTGTTGATGTGAAGCTGATCAATGGGGAAAAATACAGAATCGCCCAGCCTGACAAGATGAAATTTGAGGAACAAGTGAAAGATAATATTTCTGAAGTCATCACAAAAGATATTGAAAGCGTGTATAAAACAAAGGAGCTTTTAAAACGGACGATCGAAAACAAAATATACACCATAAATGAGAAGGAATTTAAAGCTGAAGTAAAGGAACTGACGATTTATACGAGATTGTCTGTCGAAATTCATATTTCTTTTGCGACGTAATTATGTCATTTTTAAAAATTTTCCATAGATCTGTCGCTTTTTTCTCCGCTTTTTTATAAACTGTAGATGAGACATTTTCAATGATTCTGAAGGGAGGAAGGGAAAATGGAGGTTTTTAGTGAACGACGCTTGGCAAAAGATCATGCAGCCCGAATCAGACAAGGCTATTCCGCATATGCAGAAACAGACACACTCGCTTCCCTCATAAAAAAAGAACTCCAAATCTGTAATCTCCGCGTCTACGAAGACCTGACTGAATTCGGCTGCTGGTTCATCCCCGTGACAGATGAACACTAAGAAAGAGGGTCTCCCCTCTACTTGTGTTCGTTACATACCTCTTCCAGATCAGCAAGAATCTGATCGGTTTCATCCCAGCTGAAGATGGATGCGCCGGCCGCAAGCGGATGTCCGCCGCCATTGTATTTCCGGGCAATTCCGTTGATGACCGGACCTTTTGAACGGAACCGGACTCTGATTTGATCGTCTTCTTCTACGAAAAACACCCAAGCGCGGATACCCGAAATATTTCCGAGTGTTCCGACAAGCTGCGACGCTTCAGAAGCGGTGGTTCCATATGTCTCCAAAATGTCTTTTTTAATGAAAACGGAAGCGACGCCGTTTTCAGACAGTGACACATTTTGATAAATAAAGCCGTTAAGCTTCACCACATTTAATTTTGTTTCATACAATTGATTGAACAGTTCTGACGATGAAAATGGGAACTCAATGAGCTCTCCCGCGTATTTTAATGTCTTTTTTGTGGTGTTCGGGAATAAGAAACGCCCCGTATCACCGACGATACCCGCGTAGATCAGCTCAGCTGCTTTCGTATTCAGTTTCCAGCCGTGCTGTTTTCCTTCCAGGTACAGCTCATAGATCATTTCGCTTACGGAGCTTGCATTCGTATCGACCCATAACAGATCGCCATACGGATCTTCATTTGGATGGTGGTCTATTTTCATGAGCTTTGCGCCGGAATGGTAGCGCTGATCGTCGACCCTGCCTTGGTTTGCGGTGTCGCACACGATGACAAGAGCATCTTTATAGGTTTCGTCATCCACCTCATCGAGGGAATATAAAAAAGACAAGGACGGCTCAGGCTGTCCGACGGCAAAAATATTTTTTTCGGGATACGTTTCCCGCAGGATTTCCGTAAGGCCGCACTGTGAACCGTAGGCGTCCGGGTCAGGCCTCACATGTCTATGTAAGATAATGGTGTCATATAATGATATGGTTCTGATCAGTTCGGATTTCATCGCTTTCTCCTTTTCGTTTTTATTCATTTAATCATACTCTTTATCCATGGAAAAGGAAAATCTTTCAGCAACGGTATAAACGGTTTTGCAAACTCATATAATGGAGGATTTCATTTATGCTGGTTTTTGTTTTTCTCATCGGGCTTTCTGCCTGCTTTTACGTGTATTACAAAGTAAAAGGAATCCAGACGAAACGGGCGCTGGAAAAAGAATGTTTTTCGGCTAAATCAAGTATGGCATTAGGCGCGCTGGTGTTTTTGTACGGAGTAAACCAAATGATTCTGTTTCACTCCGTCCTGACCCTGGTCATCGGCGGCGTCTTCATTTTAATCGGAGCAGGCAGCGCATGGGCCGGGTATAAAGCCTATAAGCATTATGAGCCCATCCACGCAAAGGAAGCGGAGAGGGACCACGCATAATGAATGCCAAGGGACCCGGGTGCGTCCCTTAACTTCTCTCCATCAGCTGCACCATGAGCATCGCTTTTGAAACGATGCCGCTTTGGCTTGACACTTCCACTTCCATTTTCCCGAATTTCCGGCCCGCCTCTAAAATGCGCGGTTTCACTTCAATGACCGACTCCATCTGTACGGGCTTCAGGAAGAAAATCGTAATGCTTTCAATGACCAGCTCGCCGCGTTTGCGGGAGCGTAAAAATCGGCTGGCGGCCTGGGTTAAAATCGTCGTAAACACCCCGTAAGAAATCGTGCCGAGCTGATTGGTCATTTGCGGCGTGACTTCATATTGATAAACGGCCGGCGTTTTGTCATCTTCGTCTTCTTTAAATCCCCTTGAAACAATATCATCCAGCTTTTCCCCGACCTGAGGCTGCTTTTGAACCATTTGAAGCGCTTTTAAGACATCCTGGCGGCTGATCATTCCGATCAGTTTGTGATGCCCGTCTGTCACCGGAAGCACTTCAATTCCTTCCCAAACCATCATTTGAGCCGCTGAGGCGACAGATGTTTTCCCGATCACCGTGACAGGGTTTTTGGTCATTACTTTTTCAATCGGAACTGACCGGTCATGCCCCGCGATATCTTTCGATGTGAGAATTCCGTGGATTTTCATCTGCTGATCGATCACCGGGAAGCGGCCGTGTCCGGTTTCATAGTTCTTTTCGTACCATTTCTCCAGCTTATCCTTAGGGGACAGCGTCACTGTCCGATCTGCGGGCGTCAAAATGTCTTCCACGAGCACAATCTCTTTTTTTATGAGCTGATCATAGATCGCCCGGTTGATCATCGCGGCTACCGTAAAGGTATCGTAACTCGTGGAGAGAATCGGAAGCTCAAGCATATCAGCCAGCTCGATAATGCTGTCGTCGGTATTAAACCCTCCCGTTACCAAAACAGCCGCGCCCGCTTCAAGCGCCTGGCGGTGGGCGTTGATTCGGTTCCCGACGATTAACAGGTTCCCCGCCGCTGTATAACGCATCATCGCGTCAAGCTCCATCGCGCCGATCACAAACTTGTTCAACGTTTTATGCAGACCGGCTTTTCCGCCGAGCACCTGGCCGTCTATCACATTGACGACCTCGGCGTATGTCAGCTTTTCAATATTTTCTTTTTTCTTCTGTTCAATCCGGATGGTCCCCACACGTTCAATAGTGGAAACGAATCCTTTGTTTTCGGCTTCCTTAATGGCTCTGTAAGCCGTTCCTTCACTGACTTTCATTTCTTTCGCAATTCTTCTGACCGAAATTTTTTCACCGACAGGAAGCGAATCTATGTATGATAGGATTTGTTCATGCTTTGTTGCCAAGCGTTTCACCTCTAAGGACAGTCTTCTGCTTTTATTATAAGGGTACGGGGGATTCATTCGCAATGAGACGCCCGAAAAAAGGCGGCATCACAAAAAGACCTTCTGAATGCTTGATTCAGAAGGTCTTTGACACATATGTCAGACAAGCTCAATGGTCTCGCCGACCGCCATGACTTTGCCGACGCCTCCGGGCAGACTTTCGGCGAAAGCGTCAGGATCCTGTTCAATGACGGGGAATGTATTGTAATGGACGGGAACGACCTGTTTCGCTCTCAGCCACTCAGCCGCGAGTTTCGCATCTTCAGGGCCCATGGTGAAGTTATCACCGATCGGCAGAAACGCCAGGTCAATGTGATTCAGTTCCCCGATCAGTTTCATATCAGAGAACAGCGCCGTGTCCCCGGCGTGGAAAATCGTTTTGCCGTCAATCGTCAATAAAATCCCAGCCGGCATCCCCGTGTACGTAATGGTTTTGTTTTCTTCATCAGTGACCGCCGATCCGTGGAATGCCTGTGTCAGTTTCACTTTACCGAAATCAAATTGGCGCGCCCCTCCGATATGCATCGGGTGGACCTTTAAACCTTTAAAGCCGAGATAAACGGCCAGCTCGTTCGGCGCAATAACGAGCGCATCGTTTTGTTTAGCGATCTGCTCTGTATCTCCGACATGGTCATTGTGTCCGTGAGTAAGCAGGATGACATCCGCTTTCACTTCTTCCGGTTTCAAATTTGTCAGACTGTTTCCGGTCAGAAACGGATCAAAAATAATGTTATGGGTTTTCGTTTCCACTTGAATGACAGAATGTCCGTGATAAGTCACTTTCATCGTTTTCACCTCATAAAAAATTAATATTTATCAAGTTCCCTTTTTGACAAACGAAAAAACTTACAGGGATTGATGCCTGTTAATCACATTCAGCCCGCCTGTTGCTTCAATGACCGTTCCGGTTACAAGATCGGAATCATCTTCACATAAAAAGGCGATAATTCTCGCAATGTCCTCTCCGGTTCCGGACCTGCCGATCGGCGTCTTTTCTTTGCCGATTTTCCGTCTTGCTTCCTCTATAGACGCTTCTTTCATATCTCCTACAATATCACCCGGGCAGACCATATTGGCCGTAATGCCTGATTCAGCTTCTTCAATCGCAATGGTTTTCGTTAACGAAGCCAATCCGACTTTAGCCGCTCCGAAAGCTGAACGGTGAAGCCAGCCGGGGGCATGGTCCGCTCCTTGAAAACCGTATGTAATAATCCGGCCGAACCGCTGCTGTCTCATGACCGGGATAACCGCTTTAAACAGATGGAAAACGGCGCTTAAATTCCCTTCAAGCATGTCATACCATTCGTCATCGGAGTAATCGGCAAGCTTTTTGCGCTCAAATATGTACGGCCCGGCATTGTTAATCAGTATGTCAATCCTTCCAAACCGCTGAAGGGCTGCATCGGCGATCCGCATGAGATCTTCTTTCCGGGTTACATCGCCCTTAACGAATTGCAATCTGTCATGGCACCCGGGATAATCCGCCTTCAGACAGGCGACCGCTTCTTCGTCTTGTCTGTAATTCACTGTGACAGAAAAGCCTTTTTCCAGAAGCATTTCAGTCACTTTTCGGCCCAATCCCTTTGTACCGGCAGTGATTAGAGCATGTCGCACATTGAATACCCTCCCCAGGCAACGTTGCCGCTTCAATAAAATCAAGACGTTTCTCCCTCTACTTTACTATAAACAAACGGCAATATCACTTTTTTGCACTTCGTCCGCACGAAAAAAAAGCCGTCTTTACAGACAGCTTAATTTTCTGAAGGAGCAGAGGCTTCCTCCATGCCGACATAACCGCTTTCGTATGCCTCTGAGATGAGCCTGGCCGTTTCTTCACTTTCTTTTTCATCATAGATGTAACGGTCTTGTTCTTTGCGCATTCCTTCTACCTCCCATCTTTATAGATGTAGGGTGTCTGATATGACGGGAAAATATGAAGGAAATTTCAGCAAATTAAATGCCGGCGCAGGCTTTTGCTTTTACGAGCGCCTGTTCTACCTGCTGAAAACCCGTTCCGCCGGCGCTCATTCTTTTTTCAACCGCATGATGCGGATCGAGCACGGTATAGATGTCTTCTTCAAAGAGACTGCTGGCTTGAAGGAATTCTTCAAATGCCATATCACTTAAATAGATTCCTTTTTCAATGCAGCTGTACACAAGCTTGCCGACCACTTCATGCGCTTCTCTGAACGGCATGCCTTTTTTAGCTAAATAATCGGCAAGTTCCGTCGCGTTTGAAAAATCTTGTTTTGTCGCTTGTTTCATGATGTCTTTGTTTACTTTCATCGTTTCAATCATGCCCGTGAAAATCTGAAGGCTTCCTTCAACGGTTTTCACCGTGTCGAACATGCCTTCTTTATCTTCCTGCAGGTCTTTGTTGTAAGCGAGCGGGAGCCCTTTCATAATCGTGAAAAGCCCCATCATATCACCGTATACGCGTCCGGTTTTACCGCGGATCAGCTCCGCCATGTCGGGGTTTTTCTTCTGCGGCATCATGCTGCTTCCCGTCGCATACGTATCATCCAGTTCAATGAATCTGAATTCCTGCGAGCACCATAGAATGATTTCTTCTGATAAACGCGAAAGGTGCATCATCAGCATGCTGCTGCCGCTTAAAAACTCGAGAATAAAATCTCTGTCACTGACTCCGTCAAGACTGTTCTCATAAATGGAGTCAAAACCGAGCAGCTCCGCCGAATAGTTACGGTCTATCGGAAACGTGGTTCCGGCAAGCGCCCCGCATCCGAGCGGCGATATGTTAATCCGCTTCATAGCATCGCGAAAACGCTCTTTATCCCGTTCAAGCATCCAAAAATAAGCAAGCAGATGGTGGGCGAAAGAAATCGGCTGAGCCCGCTGTAAATGGGTGTACCCCGGCAGAATGGTCTCGACATTGGCCTCCGCTTTTTCGATCAGCGCTTTTTGGAACTGTTCAATCAACACGATGATATGTGAGACATGATCTTTCAAATACAAATGCATGTCGGTCGCCACCTGGTCATTCCGGCTTCTGCCGGTATGGAGCTTGCCGCCTAGCGGTCCGATTTCTTCGATCAGCATTTTTTCAATATTCAAATGGATATCTTCATATTCAACAGAGAATTCAAGCGTCCCTTCCTCTGCTTTTTGCAGGAGGGTCTGCAGCCCCTGTCGGATGGCGCCTTCTTCTTCTTCCGTCAGAATGCCGCATTTTTTCAGCATTGCCGCATGAGCGAGAGACCCTGTAATATCCTCTTTGACTAAGTTTTGGTCGAATGTGATGGATGCGCCGAACTCATCGACCCACTTTTCCGGTGTTTTTTGAAAACGGCCTCCCCAAAGCTTCTTCATGCTTCAATCTGCTCCTTCTTTTTCACAATGCTGTTTACTTTTGTCGGCAGCCCCCAAAGCTCAATGAAACCGATTGCCGCGTGATGGTCAAAAGCATCGTCTTTTGTATATGTCGCAAGTTTTTCGTCGTAGAGTGAATATTCCGACTTACGTCCTTCTACAATGGCATGGCCTTTAAACAGCTTGACGCGCACGACGCCGGTGACGTGTTTTTGGGTTTCTTTCAAGAATGCAAGCAGCGCGTCTTTTAACGGCGAGAACCATAAACCGTTATAGATGATTTCAGACAGTTTTTGTTCAATTGCCGGTTTGAAATGGGCCACTTCTTTCACTAAAGTCAGATCCTCAAGTTCTTTGTGAGCCGTAATCAAAGTCATGGCGCCCGGGCACTCATAAACTTCACGGGACTTAATGCCGACCAGGCGGTTTTCCACATGGTCAATCCGGCCGATGCCGTGTTTTCCGGCAGTCTCGTTCAGCTTGAGAATTAAATCAGCGAGCGGGTAGGTTACGCCGTCGATTGAAACCGGAACACCGGCTTCAAATGCGATTTCGATGATTTCCGGAACGTCCGGCGTGTTTTCAAGAGATGCTGTCAGGTCATATGCCCCTTCAGGCGGCGCCGCCCACGGGTCTTCTAATATACCGCATTCATTGGCGCGTCCCCATAGGTTCTGGTCGATGGAATACGGGCTGTCAAGATTGATCGGAATCGGTATGCCGCGGCTTGCGGCATATTCAATTTCTTCTTCACGCGACCATTGCCACTCACGGACCGGAGCAATGACCTCCAGATCAGGATTTAATGATTTAATGGATACTTCGAAACGCACCTGATCGTTGCCTTTTCCCGTGCAGCCGTGCGCTACGGCCACCGCGTTTTCCTTTTCCGCGACTTCAACGAGTTTTTTCGCGATCAACGGACGGGATAGTGCAGATACGAGCGGATACTTGCCTTCATACATTGTATGGGCCTGCATAGAAATGAGCGCGTACTCCCGGGCGAATTCTTCTTTCGCATCAATCACATAGGAATTTACGGCGCCTACTTCCAGCGCTTTTTGCTGAACGAATGCCAAATCCTTTCCTTCCCCTACGTCTAAGCAGCAGGCAACAACATCGTATCCCTGTTCTTGCAGCCATTTTATCGCTACAGAAGTATCAAGACCTCCTGAGTATGCCAATACAACCTTTTTTTGTTCTGCCATGTTAAAAGCTCCCTTTTGTATAAAAATTAGTTTTAATTAATAAAAATGCATTTTGTATGTATACACTGTAACAAGTAAATTCTGTTTTTTCAAGCCTTTTATAAAAAAAACCCCACCCAATTTTTTGAGCGGAGCAGAGCCTTTTTATACATTTATAAATCTTTTCGGATTTCCCGGAGCACATGGGGCAGTTCAGGAATAATCAGTTTACTCATCGCAAGCTTTACGGCGCCTGAGGAGCCGGGCGTGCAGAAGACTGCGGTATTTTGGATCACACCCGCTGCCGCTCTGGACAAAATGGCGGCGGAACCGATGTCCTCCGTATAGCTCAGCATGCGGAACAGCTCGCCGAATCCCGGGAGTTCTTTTGAAAACAGCGGCGTGACCGCTTCAATTGTGACATCCCTCTCGGCAATGCCCGTCCCTCCGTTTAACAGCACCGCATCTGTATATTCATCCATACAGCCGGATAAAACGGCTTTCTGCAATTCATCTTTTTCATCTTTAACAATGTCATAAGCGACCGTTTCAAATCCCGCTTCCCTGAGGAAGTCCATCATGACGCGCCCGCTCTTGTCGGTTTCTTTCGTTCTCGTGTCGCTGACTGTAATCACCTTGCAGCGCACGGCTGACGGGGCTTCTTGTTTATGTTCATGCACACTCATTACTTCACCTCATCGTTTATGTATTAAACATATCGTAACGTTTGATTCTGGGGCATTCAATAAAAAAGCACACCCTAAAAGGATGTGCTTTTTTCGATCATTACTGTGCAAGGCGGACAACATCGCGTGCGATCATGACCTCTTCGTCAGTCGGAATGATCATGACTTTGACAGGAGAGTGAGGGTAGCTGATAAAGGCTTCCTCGCCGCGCACGTTGTTCAGCGCAGGATCCCAATATACACCCATGAATTCTAAGCCGCGAAGCACGCGTTCTCTGACTTCAACGCTGTTTTCACCGATACCCGCAGTGAAAATAATCGCGTCAACGCCGCTCATTCTCGCAGCGTAAGAACCGATGTATTTATGGATTCTGCTTGCAAACACTTCAAGAGCCGTTTCCGCTCTTTCGTTTCCTTCTTTTGAAGCTTCCACGATATCGCGTAGGTCGCTGGAGAAACCGGATACGCCAAGCAGTCCGCTCTTTTTATTTAACGTATTTAATACTTCATCTGCCGTCTGATCCGTTTTTTCCATAATGTACGGAATCAATGCAGGGTCGATGTTTCCTGAACGTGTTCCCATCGCAACACCCGCAAGCGGTGTGAAGCCCATTGACGTATCAATGGATTTTCCGCCTTCTACGGCCGCGATACTTGCGCCGTTACCGAGGTGGCAGGAAATCAGACGCAAATCTTCAAGCGGGCGGCCGAGAAGCTCAGCTGCGCGCTGTGTCACGTATTTATGAGATGTGCCGTGGAAACCGTATTTGCGAATGCCGTATTTCTCGTAGTATTCGTACGGTAGGCTGTACAGGTAGGATTGTTCAGGCATCGTTTGGTGGAACGCCGTATCAAACACTGCAACCGCAGGCACATTCGGAAGCACTTCTTTAAAGGCTTTAATGCCGACGATGTTAGCCGGGTTGTGAAGCGGCGCTAGTTCTGAAATCTCTTCAATCTCACGGATTGTTTCATCCGTAAGCAAAACAGAATCGCTGAATTTTTCTCCGCCGTGAACCACACGGTGGCCGATTCCGTCAATTTCATTTAAATCCTTTATAATACCGAATTCAGTCAGCTTGTGAAGCAGCATCTTCACCGCAACCGCATGATCCGGAATATCTGTCACTTCTGTATTTTTTTCGCCGTTAACAGAGATTGTGAAAACGCTGTCGGCGATACCGATCCGTTCTACTAAACCTTTTGTTAGCACCTTTTCTGAAGGCATTTCGAATAACTGAAATTTTAAAGATGAGCTTCCTGCGTTAATTGCAATAATTTTAGACATAAATGACGCTCCTATCAAAATTCTTCTTCGTTTGTTCGTTCTTTTTTCCCAGACCATAATTGCAGTCCAAAAAATATCTGACTTTTCCATTTAAACATTGTCAACTCAGCATTTCAAGTCAACATCCACATTGGTACCGCTTACAATATGAAGTCGATATTTTCTGATAAATTTCATTTGTGCCAAATGGACGGCACGGTCTTACGAAATGTTATTTTCTTTCCTTAATTTGTGTTATCGTCCTGATTTCCATTCATTTTAAAAAGCAAAAGCAGTGCGGGATTTTGCATCTCACACTGCTTCTTCGCCATTATTTTTCTTTTTGAATCCATTGATCCAATTTTGCCGTCATTTCCCGCATCGCCTGCTGGTTCGCAAAGGAAGGAAGATTCGCCAAAAGCGCTTGTTTCGGCGGCTTTGCGTCTTCGCCTTTTTTCTGCAAGATTAAAATGCTCTTTGCCTGCGCTTCGTCTTTAAACATAGTAGCCGGCAGCTGAAGAAGGGCGTTGATATACACTTTTTCCGCAAAAAACCGCTTCAGTTTATCGCTTTGCGCGCTGTCAAACAGATGGTTCGGAATCATAAAAAATAAGTATCCGCCCGGTTTTGTATGTTTGACGCTCTGCTCAATAAATAAGTGGTGAGCAAAAGAGTGGCCTTCATCCGCTTTCAGCTCAAACGCTTCAGCGCCTTCGTCATTCGGATAGTAGCCGACCGGCAAATCGCAGATGACCGCATCGGCCGGTTCGATAAATAACGGCTGAAGACTGTCCTGGCAGAACAGCTCCATTTCTTTTTCCTGCAGATTCGCCTGAGCATAAGCGATCTTCAGAAGGACATCGTCGATTTCAATGCCGAAGCTTTTTGCCGCTTTGTCAGAAAGCTGGTTTGCCGCGGTCAGCAGAAGATTTCCGGTGCCGCAGGCGGGGTCCAGCAATGTCAGGCCTTTTCGGCCGCCCGTAAATTTATTCACGAGGTAACTGATGAAAATGCCGATCGTATCAGGCGTCATCTGTCTGTTCGGATGGGACTTATCTTTCAGCCCTTTTAAAATGGCGAGCTGGAACGCCTTGCGGATCCATTCATGCTCCCACTTTCTGAAGTCTGCTTTCGCAAGCAGGCTGTTAAGCTCGCCGGTTTGCTTTTCCTGAAGCGGAAGCTGGTCGGCCTTTTCAAGAAAATACATTTCTCCCGCTTCCGCAAGCCCCTCAATATAAGAAATCTGAAGGCCTTCTGCTATCACTTGGGCGGCTTCATCTAAAAGTTCATAAATCTGACCGACATGGTCGTGTTGCATGCTGTTTCCTCCTTGCCATGAAAAGAGCTCCGCGGCAGCACCCGGAGCTCTTTTTCTCTCTTTACTTGATTAACGCTTTTGCAGCTTCGATAGGCTTTTCATAATTCGGGTGGTTTGTCGCTTCGCTTACGTATTCCGCGTAAACGACTTTTCCGTCCTGATCAAGGACAAATACGGAACGTGCCAAAAGACGAAGTTCTTTAATGTGAACACCGAATGCTTCACCAAATGACATCTCTTTATGATCCGATAATGTTTCAACTTTATCAATTCCGTTCGCTCCGCACCAGCGCGCTTGTGCAAACGGAAGGTCGGCGCTGATTGTATAAACGTTCACATCACCGAGTTTTGCGGCTTCTTCGTTGAAGCGGCGTGTTTGCGCGTCACATACGCCTGTGTCAATGGAAGGAATAACGGATATGATCGTTACTTTCCCTTTCATATCTGCTAATGTCTTCTCTTCTAATCCGTTTGTCAGAACCGTGAAGTCAGGAGCTTGGTCACCCGGTTTCACTTCTTGTCCGATCAGCGTCACGGCTCCGCCTTTAAATGTAATTTCAGCCATTCTGATTCCTCCCTTTATCTATGTATAGCTCTATCATAGTCGAGTTTTATGCAAACTGCAAAGGTTATGCCGCATCGTAAAAAAAGCTAACTGCGGGCGGCAGTTAACTTTTTTGTTATAAATCGATATCCGTTCTTTTTTGGTTCCGGCCTTTTTCATTCTTTTTAAACATATGCTGGATGCGTTCAATCGTTTGAGGCGCGGAGTCTAACAGTTTATCAATCAGGTGGGTGTTTTCGTCTAAATGAAGCATGCGCACGCCGTTTGTTCCGACAATCAGAAACGCAATCGGCGTAATGGATACTCCGCCGCCGCTTCCGCCGCCGAACGGGAGCTTCTGCTCTTTTCTTTCATCGTCCTCGGTTCTTTTTTCAGCCGGCTTTCCTCCAAACTCGCTTCCGCCCGCCGCAAATCCGAAGCCGACCTTTGAAACCGTTAAGATTACGCTGCCGTCAGGCGTTTCAACAGGATCGCCGATGATTGTATTCACGTCAATCATTTCTTTTAAATTTTCCATAGCGGTTTTCATTAAACCTTGAATGGGATGGTCTGCCATATGCGCTCCTCCTTAAACTGATGAATCATTCTTTGAAGCAACCGGAACCGGCTGTTTCTTTCGTATGATAGAAAGTCCGTTCCGCCCGTATTTGAGCAATTTGAAAGCTGCACCTATAAGATGTCCAAAACGAAAAAAGAATATACACTGCAAATGCGTCTTGGATGCAGGCACTTGAAAAGACGGAATGACTTCGCACACCGGTTTATGTATGAAACGCAGATGATCATACAGCATCGCCGTCAGGCCTCCCTTTACGGCCCACAATCCGCCGGCGGCGATTCCCGTAACGGCGGCGTCCTTTATTCCGATAACCGTCACCCATTCGAACTTCGTAACACGGACTCCCGCAAGAAATGAAGCGGCGATTTGGCGCATCTGAAAGACTTGGTGCAGAATCATTTCTATTCTGTGAATGCTCTGTTTGACATCTTCATATGTGATTTTTTTCTTCTCTTTTTTCTGACCTTTCATTTCTGATTTTGTGTCCTGTTTGACATCAATTGACGCGTCTTCGCTGTTTACTTTAATGACGGGCAGCGTTTTTTTAATACGGATCAGCCCGTATAAGGCCGAGAGTTTAAACGTCAGTTTGTCGTTATCTTTATCGTGAAGATATTCGAAAGTCAGATGGATTTTCATCCTCATGAGCAGCCAGGCCAAAATGAGAATGAGAATAACAGCTGCTGCGGCATATCCCATAAGCTTCACTTCCTTAGCAGCATTATCGCCAAAACCAAAAAAAATAAACCCGGACGTTTATTCCGGGTTTACTGCTTTTATTTGCGGTACAGCGCTTCGTGAATTACCGTTGTGTCGGCGATCAGATCATGAATGCCCTGCTTTTTGGGCGTAAACGCAATGACGATATAGAGAATCCAGATTTTATCGATATAACGCCCCACCGCTTCTCTGAAAATGACGGTGCTCCAAGTCAGCGGCTTTTCGGGCGTCAAAGAAGTGACCTTTAACCCGAAGACCATCTTGCCGAGTGTCTGATGAAACCATTTCGTCATGAACACAAAATAGGCGAGGTAGACGATCAGGGTTGTGACGGAATAAGCTGAGATTGTAAACATTCCGCTTGTTGCGGGGAGCTTCATCAGCGTAAAAATCGGTGAAACGATGAGATGGTTAAGTCCCCAGACCACCAGCCAATCAAGAAGAAACGCCCAAAACCTGATCCAAAAGCCCGCATATGCCTGCTCGGGCGCCCTCTGTTGTTCGGCTTCCTCTTCTTTGCCGTGAAAGCCTTCGTAAGTCGCGTCCATTCTTTCTTCCCCCCTACTTTGCATAGAGATACATCATCCGCGGCGAACCGGATTGCGAAATGAGTTCTTTCATATTCAGAAAATCAATTTCGCTTTTAAACATTTTCGCTGCGCTCATGGAAAAGAGCGAGCCTAATCCGAATCCTTCCTCGTATGTGATGACTGAAGCGTTTTTCATATTTTTATGGTCCTTTTTCATCGCGCTGATCGTATCATCGTAAAAACCGAGCTCATCAACGAGGCCGATTTTTTTCGCTTGTCTGCCGTCGTAAACACGGCCGTCGGCAATTTTTTTCACATCCGCTTTTGACATGTGCCGGCCTTTTGAAATGACATTGACAAATCCTTCATAAGAATCGTTGACCATTGTCTGCATGATCTTTCTTTCTTCCTTCGTCATGTCGCGGGTCGGGGACATGATGTCTTTATGCGCGCCGCTTTTAATGGTTTCAAACTTGATGCCGAGTTCATCGGCGAGCTTGGAATAATTGACGCTTTCCATGATGACGCCCAGTGAACCCGTGAGCGTTTCCGGTGAAGCATAGATTTTATCGGCGGCCGTTGAAATATAATAGCCTCCCGATGCCGCCATGGAGCCCATGGATACATAAATCGGTTTCTTCGTTTCTTTCTTTAGTTCTTCCAGTTTTTTATGTATTTCCGCGCTTTCGTACACGCCTCCGCCAGGGGAATTGATTTTCAGCACAATTCCTTTGACGCTTTTGTCTTCTTTCGCACGCTCAACCTGTTTTAAAAATGATCTGTGATCATACCCGCCTGAGCTGAGCAGGCCAGCGGACCCGCCGTTATCCTCAATCGTGCCGTCCACTTCAAGCACGGCGATTTTACTGCCGGGGCTGCCCTTATCCAGCGTCACTTCCTCTGTGTCATCTGTCAGTGAGGCAAAGTCAGACCCTGTATCTCCGATATTCTTCAGCACCCCGACAGTCACACTTGCAATGACTGATACGCCGAAAATGCCGAGCGCGATGACGAGCGCAATCCATCTTTTTGCATTCATTTGTTCTCCTCCTTTTCTGTCAATATTCGTACGTTCCCCCGTAAAAAAAGATTCATTTTTTTCATGAAGCGCTTTCCCTTAACGGATAAACAGGAAACATGTTACACTATTGCCACAGGTATTTTAACACAATACCTGCTGGGAGAAAAACGTAAATATGACAGCAAAGGGGAATGGGGATATGACCGATCTTCGCCGCAATGTTTATTTTTTTCACAAACAAAACAACGAAACAAAAGAACAAGTCAGCTCTTTGAAGCAGCTTGCTGAATCGCACGGTTTTACAGTTGCGGCTCAACCGGAGGATGCCGGAATTATCGCCAGCATCGGCAGCGACGGCTCATTTCTGCAAGCCGTCAGAAAAACCGGATTCCGTGATGACTGCCTGTATGTCGGCATCGCTAAAAAAGGGAAAGCCCATTTGTACTGTGATTTTCACAGCGATGAGCCTGAAAAAATGGCGGCCAGCATGACCGCGGAACAGCTTGAGGTCAGAAAATACCCGCTCATTCACGTAACGGTGGACGGCAGCAATCATTTTCACTGTTTAAACGAGGTTTCCATCCGTTCAAGCATTATTAAAACGTTTGTGATGGATGTGTTAATTGATGATCTTCATTTTGAGACGTTCAGAGGAGACGGGATGATCATTTCCACCCCGACGGGCAGCACCGCCTACAATAAATCTGTTTCAGGCGCCGTTGTTGATCCTTTGATTTCCTGCATGCAGGTATCCGAACTGGCGTCGTTGAACAACAACACATACCGTACACTCGGATCTTCGTTTATTTTAAGCTCAGACCGGAAGCTGACACTGCAGGTGGTGCAAGACGGCAATGAGCATCCGATTATCGGGCTTGATAATGAAGCGCTCAGCACGCGGAATGTCAAAAAGGTTGAGATTACACTATCCGATAAAAAAATCAAAACGGTGAAACTGAAAGACAATTCTTTCTGGGAAAAAGTAAAGCGATCATTTTTATCATAAAAAAAGAGGACGGGCATCACTGCCTGTCCTCTTTTTCATATACGATACGGCCGCCGACGACGGTTTTGACAGCTTCCAATTCATGAAGCTTTTTCGGGTCCGTCCTGAACGGATCACCGCTGAGTACGGTAAAGTCGGCATCATAGCCGGGGGCGATACGGCCGCGGCTATGTTCTTTATGGATGATGGCCGCGCTTCCCTCCGTGTAAAGCTGAACGGCTTCGTACACGGTCAGGCACTCTTTTTCATAATAGGCCGGACCTTCCGGGCGCTGCTTGCTCGTACGGAGCACAGCCGATTGAATGCCCAGAAGCGGATCGGCCGGCTCAATCGGGGCATCTGAACCTCCGGCGCACAGCAGCCCTTTTGACAGCAGTGTTTTCCAGGCGAATGCCGTTTTCATCCGCTCTTCTCCGAGCCTGTCAATCACCCACGGAAAATCACTGGCCACAAAATGCGGCTGAAGATCAAGTCCGATCGGCAGCCGGGCGGCTCTTTCAATCAATCCGTCATCTAATACTTGCGCATGAATGAGCCTGTCTAGCTGTCCGGGCTTTGCCGGGTACCTTTCGATAACATCCAGCACCTTTTCAAATGCAAGGTCGCCAATCGCGTGCACGGCGATCTCCATCCCTTTCTCTCTCGCTTTATAAACAAGAGCGGCAAGGATTTCGTCATCATGCACCTGAACGCCGGAAACAGACGGATCATCATGATAAGGCTTTTTCAATAGAGCGGTTCTGCCTCCGAGCGCGCCGTCAGCAAAAATTTTCATCGCTCCGTATTCCAGATAAGGTCCGGTCGATTTATCCAGAGCGCTCCAGCTGTCGACGGCTTCGTGATGAACGAGCAGATGGGCGCGAAAAGGATAAAGGCCGCTGCCGGTTAATGACTCGTACGCGGCAACGGGAACGGACGCGTCTCCGTAGTATGCCAGATCTTCTGAATGCCCGCCGGTCAGGCCTTTTGACCAGCAGTCCGTAATCGCCGTTTGAAGCGCGCGTTTGACATAGTAAGGTGAGACGGGCGGCAGGGCCTGTGTCACAAGCTCTTGGGCTTTATCCAGCAGAAGGCCTGTCGGACCGGTGCCGTCCCGGACGATAATTCCGCCGTTTGGATCAGGTGTTTCGTTTGTAATTCCCGCCGCGCGCAATGCGGCTGAATTAACCGCGGCGGCGTGCCTGCATACCCGCTTCAGCAGGACGGGGCGGTCGGGAAAGAGCGGGTCAAGGTCATGCTTCGTGATGTAATCCGGCTGTTCAAACAGATTTTCATCCCAGCCTTCGCCGATCAGCCATTCGCCATCTTCCAATTCACGCTCTGCTTCTTTTGCGGCCCGCAGTATCGCTTCTTTTGACGTCAGCTGCGACAAATCGAGGCGAAGCTGTTTTTCCCCGTGTCCGATTAAATGCATATGACTGTCCGTAAACCCCGGGAACATGACAGCCCCATGTAAATCGATTTCCTCCGTACAAGGCGAACCGTATGTTCCTTGGAGCTCCCGGAAGCTGCCCGTCTGCCTGATGACGCCTTCTTCGGTATAAATCGCTTCAGTGACATGATTCTTGTCCAGCATTGTATAGATGGTGCCGCCGTGCCAAATCGCTTTCATCCCCGCTCACCCTTTATCCTGTATTATGCTTTTTTATCAGCCTTCAGCCGTTCTTCACGCTGTCTCAGCTCCACACGTCTGATTTTTGCGGACGCCGTTTTCGGCAGGCTTTCGACAAACTCAATTTCTCTCGGATATTTGTAAGGCGCCGTAATCGTTTTTACGTGGTTTTGCAGTTCTTTGACAAGTTCGTCACTGCGCTTTTCATCGTCTTGTAAAACGACATAGGCTTTTACGATTGAACCTCTGATTTCATCCGGGCTCGCCACGACGGCACATTCTTTCACTTCCGGATGCTTCACAAGCGCGTCCTCTACTTCAAAAGGCCCGATTGTATATCCGGAGCTGACGATGATGTCATCATTGCGGCTCTCAAACCAAAAGTAGCCGTCCTCGTCTTTTTTCGCGCGGTCTCCTGTAAGAAAGTAATCTCCGCGAATCTGCTTTTTCGTTCTTTCGGGATCTTTATAATATTCCTTGAATAAGGCCGGTGTGCTCAAATGCACGGCGATATCGCCCGTTTCGCCAATTTCGCATATTTCGCCTTTATCGTTTATAATCTCCACTTGATTTCCAGGGGTCGGTTTGCCCATGCTTCCCGGCTTAATATCCATATCCTTCAGGACGCCGACTAACAGGGTGCTCTCCGTTTGGCCGTATCCGTCTCTCACTTTAATGCCGAAATGCTTCCGGAATACGTCAATGACTTCCCGGTTTAATGGCTCACCCGCAGAAACTGCGCTGTGAAGGCCAGAAAGGTCATATTTGTCTAACTCCTCCACTTTTGCCATCAGGCGGTATTCCGTCGGGGTACAGCAGAAGACATTTACTTGATGGCGCTCCAGCAGCTCTAAATACGTCTTGGCGCTGAATCTGCCGTGATAAATGACTCCTGTCGCGCCGCTTCCCAGAATTGCGAGCAGCGGGCTCCACACCCATTTCTGCCAGCCGGGCGCCGCGGTGGCCCACACTGTATCGTCTTCAGAAATATCCAGCCATGCACCGGCTGATGTTTTTAAATGGGCAAAGGCCCAGCCGTGTGTATGTACAACGCCTTTAGGCTGGCCGGTCGTGCCTGAAGTATAGGACAAAAACGCCATGTCTTCTCTTGTTGTATCAGCTGTTTGAAAACTGTCTCCATCCGCTTCAATCGTTAGGAGGTTTTTCCAGCCGGCATCATTTTCACCGATTGACAATGTCACCAGCTGTTCGGTATTCACCTCGTCAAACGCGTTTATAAATGAAGGATAAACGATAGCGCCTTTCACTTCGGCGTGTTTGATCCGGTATTCAAGGTCTTTGGCGCGCAGCATTTCCGAGCAAGGAATGACGACCATCCCCGCTTTTAAGATCGCTAAATAAACGGCATACGCTTCAAGCACTCTCGGAACCATGACAATCAGCTTATCGCCTTTTTCAAATCCGAGACCTTTCAGGCGGGCTCCGATTTTATTCGTTTCTTCCATCAATTTTTCATACGTCCAGACTTTCTTGCCGCCTGTTTGATCTTCCCAAATAAGCGCGTTCTTCTCTTTGGAACGGCTGAACTTTTCGATTTCATTTACAAGGTTATAGTTCTTTGGGGCGATTAAATCTTCTCGTTTTAACACGAACAACTCCTCACTTTCTTTCCCCATTATACATAAACATAGGCCATTACAATAAAAATATGCATAAATTGCTTCCCGCCTTCTATCTATACTCATGAAAAAAGAGCGGGGAATTCCCCGCTCTCTTAGCCATTATGTGAAGTTGTGATTAAAACTGCTGCTGGCTGCTTCCGCCCATGCTTTGCTGAGCAAAAGAGACAAGACGTTTTGTGATTTCTCCACCGACAGAACCGTTGGCGCGAGAAGTTGTTTCCGGTCCAAGGTTTACACCGAATTCAGAAGCGATTTCATACTTCATTTGGTCGATAGCTTGAGCAGCGCCTGGCACTAAAAGCTGGTTGCTGTTTCCGCTGTTTGATTGTTGTGACATGTGTATCACCTCCTTGTGAGTATAGAATGTGATAAAACACATGTCTTCATTCAAAAAAACTTTGGTAATTGTATACAGTTTTAAAACAGGCCGGCAAACTTATCGTGAGCTTCCTGCTCTGAGTAAACAGTGATGGTTTCGATGCCGGCAGCGGCCTCTGCAATCAGCGGTTCAAAATCAACGAAGCTTTCGAAGTGCTCGATTTTTTCTTTTTTCGGGCGTGTTTTCGGACTTGGCGGCGTAAAGATGGTGCAGCAGTCCTCAAACGGCTGAATGCTTGTTTCATAAGTGCCGATTTCTTTTGATTTTTCGATGATTTCTGTTTTGTCCATTCCGATTAAAGGGCGCAAAATCGGCGTTGCCGTCACCGCATTGATCGCATACATGCTTTCAAGCGTCTGGCTCGCTACCTGCCCGAGGCTTTCTCCCGTAATGATCGCGAGCGCTTTCCGTTCTTCTCTGATTCTGTCCGCGATTTGCAGCATAAGACGCCGCGTCGCCGTCATCGTATAGTTCTCCGGGATTTGTTTTTGGATGAGTTCCTGCGTCTTTGTAAACGGCACGATATGAAGTGTCATACTGCCGCCGAACTTCGCGAGGCATCCCGCGAGATCCATGACTTTCTGCTTTGCCCGTTCACTCGTATACGGCGGACTGAAGAAATGTACGGCTTCAACTGATAATCCCCGTTTCATCGCGTAAAAACCGGCGACCGGACTGTCAAAACCGCCGGAAAGCATCAGCATCGCTTTACCCGCGGAACCGACAGGAAGGCCTCCGGCGCCTTTTTCGTTACGAATGGTCAGGAATGTCGCTTCCTCCCTGATTTCAATCCGAAGCGGAATATCGGGATTTCTCACATCGACGGTTAATCCATCCGTGTTTTTCAAAATATGGCCGCCGATTTCAGCGTTCATCGCATTCGTATCTAATTCAAACTGTTTGTAAGCCCGTTTGGTCTCGACCTTAAACGTATTCCCCGGTTTATATTCGCCTTCTATCGCGGCTAAAGCCGTTTTTTTAATGTCTTCCAGCTTGCTTTCGCATTTAATTGCGAGACTAAAGCTTTGAATGCCGAATATATTCTTTAATAAGGAACAAATTTCCTCCGGGTTTTCTCCATTAAGTGTAATTGACATCCGGTCCCGGTTTGAAAAGTATTTTACTTTTTTATAATCCTTTAATACCAGGCGGATATTCTGTTTTAATCTTTCAATAAAACTGCGTCTGTTTTTTCCTTTTGTGGATATTTCACCAAAACGGATTAAAATATGATCGTAATTCATATGCTACCTCATCATTTTTTTTAGTTTTTGAACAGCCGGCGCCAGCGCGGCCATAAACGGCTCCGTGATGTCAGCCGTATGGCTGAAGTTCAGGCTGACTCTTATGCTGCTTGATGCAATCTGTTCGCCTTTATTCATTTGCAGAAGAACACGGCTCGGTTTGTGCTCTCTTGCCGAACATGCCGCGGTTGTGGAAACATATATTCCTTTTTCCTCAAGCATGTGCAGCAGCACTTCCGCCTTCACGCCCGGAACGGAAAAATTAATGATATGCGGCGCGCTGTTTTCAGCGGGGGTGTTGATAACGACCCCGTCCGTCCCGCTCAGCCTTTCCATGAGCGCATTCTTGGCAGCCTCCACGGAAGAAAGCCGCTCGTTCATGTCACGCGCGGAAAGATTGATCGCTTTCGCAAGGGAAACGGCGCCTGCCGTGTGTTCCGTTCCGGCGCGGACGCCTTTTTGCTGCGAGCCGCCTGTGATAAGCGGAATGAGCCGCGTTCCTTTTTTGACGATAAGCGCTCCTGTCCCTTTTAAGCCGTGAAACTTATGCCCTGAAACGGTGCAAAGGTCAATGCCCGCTTCTTCTATAGACAGCGGAACTTTATGAATGCCCTGCACATGATCAACATGAAACAGAATATTCCGGTGCTGCTTCAAAAACCCGCCGATTTCCTTTACGGGCTGAATGGAGCCGACTTCGTTATTGACATGCATGACGCTGACGATTATCGTATCCGGCCTGATAGCCGATTTGACGTCTTTCAAAGAAACGAAGCCGTTTTGATCGGCCGGAAGATATGTGACTTCAAAGCCGAACAGCTCTGTCAGCTGATCAAGCGTCTCCGTCACAGAAGGATGCTCAATCGCCGAAGCAATGATATGCCTTCCTTTACTCATGTTTGCCCAGGCCGCTCCCTTTAACGCCGCGTTATTCGCTTCAGTCGCGCCTGATGTAAATACAATATCATAATTTTTTAAACGCAAGGTTTTTTTTATTTGCTGAGCGGCCGCTTCAAGGAGCTGTTCCGTCTCAGTTCCTAACCGGTGCAGAGACGAAGGATTGCCGAAATAACGGCTGCTCGTCTGTTTATACACTTCCAAAACCTCTTCATACGGCTCGGTCGTTGAGCTGTTGTCTAAATATATCATTTTTTTTACTCCTTTAATGAAAACGGTACATCGTATGATATTTATGCTACCATAACAAAAGTAAATATAAATTCGCAATAAATCGAGTATTGACTTCTCTGTACATTGCCATATAATAAGTAATGTTCGTTTTGTTATATTATCTGACAATTAATTGACAGAATATTTCAACATAGTATTTAGGAGGATTTTTATGAAACACTCACTACCTGTCAAAGATACCGTTATTATCGGTTTCATGCTTTTCGCACTTTTTTTCGGGGCAGGAAATATGATATATCCGCCGGAGCTCGGGCAAGCGGCGGGGCATAATGTCTGGAAAGCGATGGGCGGTTTCTTACTGACCGGCGTTGGTCTGCCGCTTTTGGGTATTATCGCCATCGCATTAACGGGCAAAGACGCGAAAGGGCTTGCCGATAAAGCTCATCCGGTATTCGGGACTATTTTCACCGTTGTGCTTTATTTATCAATCGGGCCGCTTTTCGCGATTCCGAGAACCGGAACCGTTTCATATGAAATCGGTGCAGTTCCGTTTTTAAGCGGCATTCCGGAAAGATTATCTTTATTTGTTTTCACGTTGATCTTTTTTTCTATTACGTATTATTTAGCTCTTAACCCGTCCAAAATCGTGGACAGAGTCGGAAAGATTTTGACTCCTATTAAATTCGGTATTATTTTAATCATCGTCGTAAAAGCCATTGTCACTCCGATGGGCGGACTGGGCGCCGTACATCAGGCATATTCCGGAACGCCGGTGTTCAAAGGATTTTTGGAAGGCTATAAAACAATGGATGCGCTCGCCTCAATCGTCTTCGGCGTCGTTGTCGTCAACGCTGTTAAAAGCAGGGGCGTCACCCAGCGTAAAGCGCTCGCCGCCGCTTGTATTAAAGCGGGTCTGATTGCAGCGGCAGGTTTGACATTCATTTATTTATCTTTGGCCTATTTGGGAGCGACAAGCACGGATGCTGTGGGGCCGCTCGGCGAAGGCGCAAAGATTTTATCAGCTTCATCTGATTACCTGTTCGGTTCACTGGGAAACATCGTTCTCGGCGCCGCCATCACCGTTGCGTGTTTAACGACAAGCATCGGGCTTGTCACATCTTGCGGCGAATATTTTTCAAAATTGATTCCCGCTTTATCATACAAAATGGTGGTGACGATTGTCACGCTCTTCAGCCTGGCGATTTCAAATTTCGGACTTGCTGAAATTATTGCATTTTCAGTTCCTATTTTATCAGCCATTTACCCGCTGGCGATTGTCATTATCGTCCTTTCCTTTATTGATAAAATGTTCAAGGAAAGACGCGAAGTCTATATCGCCTGCCTGATCGGAACGGGGCTGTTCAGTATCCTGGACGGTTTGAAGGCAGCCGGCATTCCGCTCGGATCATTAGATTCATTCTTAAACGCAAATCTTCCGCTTTACAGCATGGGAATCGGCTGGGTGCTTCCGGGCATTGCCGGAGCGATCATCGGCTGCATCATCACATTTTTTACCAGCCCGCCCATCGAATTAAATAAAGCAAAATCGTAACATTCAGCGCCTGCGGTTTGATGTATATCAGCCGCAGGCTTTTTATATTCCGTGAGAAACTAAAAAACTGCACCTCTGATTTCCATCAGGGTGCAGTTTTTGCTTGTGCGTCTATGAAGCAGATTGATCAGCTTTAATTTTTTTCACGGCGCCGGGAGCTGCTTTTTCAACAGCATCTGCCGCCATCTCATAAGCTTCATTATAGCTGTAAGCGTAAAACAGCCGTTCCGCTTCTTTCAGCTGTTCGGATAAAATATGATTCTGGCTTCGGAAGCGGTTGCCGTACTGGATGATCCGCTCAATCAGCTTCACCTGAATCACAAGATCTTCCGCCTCTTCGCTGACTTCCTCAACCACCTTTTCGGCTTCGGCCAGATGTTTGGCGGCTTCCTCCATGTTCAGCGGCAGCTCTTCCAATTGGCTGACGGTTTCTTCTATATGATGATTTGCCGTCTCGAGCTTGTCCTTGACTTGTTCAGGAATTCCCGGCACATTGCTTTTTTGCAGCATTCGGGCCGTGTCAGAAATGGTTTTCCGAAGATTCATCAGCGTTTCCCGCGCCTGCAGTTCTTCTTTTCTGAGCGCCTGCAGATTTTCACGGTATTCGGCATGTTCTTTCTGAGCCTCTTCCATCTGCTTTTCGATGGCCTCGACTTCTTCAATCAGCAGCGAGTAAGCGACATGCTCACCGTCAAGCTTTTCTCTCGCCTGCTCAAGGAGCCGGCCGATCGTTTCCAGCTGTTTTTCGAAGGCATGCTGCCTGCTGATTTCTCCCGCGGTCAGCTGATAGCTTTCCTTGACGAGCTCCGTTTCGGTTTTTGTGCGGTCTTTTTCTTCCTCAAGCTTCTCATACGCGATGATCAGCTCAGGCATTTTGCTTAATACGGACTGTCCGGCTTCCACTTCTCCTTCCAGCTGTTCATACATCGATTGAATGGTTTCATCAATCAGCTGAAGGATGGCGGACGCTTCGTCGACATCTAATTCTTCCAAAAGCGCGTTTTCGGCCCGTTTCAATTGATTTGAGAGTGTATCCAGCTCTTTTTCGATTTGAATATGCTCCAATTTGTAGCCTTTTTCCGTCATTTCCCGGTAGCCGTCTTTCAGCTTGGCAATTTGGTTCGGCACGGTCTGTTTACAGTCCGCAAGCAGTTTCGGAACGTCATCTATGTATGTCTGAAGCTGATCCAGTCTGCGGTCCTGTTCAAGCAGCACTTTTCTCGCTTTGATGTAATTGCCGCTTTCCGTCTCTTCTTCGAACTCTTTTATGCCGCTCCAGATTTCGTCGAGATCCGTCTCCAGGCTGTTGTAAAGCTCTCCGTAGAGATGGCTGTACGCCAGAAGGTTTTTCCGCGCTTTTGAATACCGCTCACGCACCTGTTCAATCTCTCCGCGGCTTTTTTCCTCGCTCGTCACAAGGTCGCTGATCTCACGCAGTATGCCTTCTATATTTGATTCGGCTGCAGTGAGGAGGTCGTCGATGTGGACAAGCACCTGATTCGCTTTTTTAAACCGGTATTTGTCGGCGTTCTCTTCGGCATCATAAAGGAGCTCTTCTACTTTCGGCAGATGGGCTGTGACAATTTCATCCCACTCTTCGCGCCATCTTTCAAAGAACTCTTCCGTCTCTCCGGTCATTTTCAGATGTTTGATCTTGGACATTTCTTCCACTATCGAACGGTTTAAAATTTCAATCTTCCATGACTCCAGCCGGTCAATTTCCGTATAAATTTTTTTCCTGAAAAAGTAGCCCGCCGCAAAGAGCGCGAGCAGTATAACCAATAATCCGATGACTAACTCCATAATGAGCCCCCTTGTTGTTCTCTTAATCTGTCAGGGTGTTTTATGTATTCAGAAAGATTTCAATATATGTATTGAGAAAATCTGTCGTTTTCATTGTTATTATGATACCATGTAACCAACATTTTTTGACCAGAAATCAAAAACTTTTTGCATAATTTCGGCAGGATTCTGCAATTTTTTAATGGAGTGACACAAATGGAAAAACGAGACGCTCATATCCACACCCCTTTTTGCCCTCACGGCTCGAAGGATGCGCTGAAACAATATGTCGAAAAGGCCCTGGAAAGAGGCTTTGACTCGATCACATTTACAGAGCACGCCCCCCTTCCTCCGTCATTTCAAGATCCCGTACCGCTTCAGGACAGCGCGATGGATCTCAGACAGATGGAGGTTTATTTGGAGCGGCTGTCACAGCTGAAAAAGGAATACGATGGACAAATCAGCATTCTGACTGGACTTGAAACCGATTTTATCACAGGGTATGAAGAGGAAACCGCGGCGTTTCTGAACACATACGGCCCCTCACTGGATGACGGCATCTTATCCGTTCATTTTTTGAAAACCGGTCCGTCTTATATATGCCTCGATTTTGACGAGCACGCCTTTCAGCAGCTTGCCGACCGCTTCGGAAGCGTTGAAGCCGTATATGAACAATACTATGAAACCGTGTATTCTTCCATTGTAACACCGCTCGGCCCCTTTAAGCCAAAACGGGTCGGCCATATCACGCTCGTCAAAAAATTCGCGCGCCTTTTCCCCTATAGCATGTCACCTCAAATAAGAGAGCTTGCGGCCCGCTGTCTTGACGCCGTGAAAGAACACGGAATGGAGCTGGATGTGAATACATCCGGGCTCAGAAAGAAGTTTGCCGGGGAAGTATACATGGAGGATTGGATGGCTAAGACGGCGAAGCAAAAAAAAATCCCGCTCATATTCGGGTCGGACGCCCATCAAGCGGAAGATGTCGGCAGTTCCTACGAAACGTACAAAAACATCATTACTTCATAAGCGCCGCATCAGGCCGCCGGAACACGCTTTCGATCCAGATCTTCACCTCTTCAAAATACCTTTTATAAAAGTACGGCTCATGAGGCTGCATATAGAGCACCTCCGTAATATATTGAGGCTGGAGATACGGCATCATCAAGAGGGATTTCAATTGCAGAATAAAATGCGGCACGGGCAGCGTCAGCCGTCTATGGCGTGACTGCCCTTCTTCAATCACCAGCTGGAAAATATATTTTTCTTTCATTAAGTAAGTAGACATAATTTCCCTGATCAGCACGGAATCAATCGTCACTTCCCGGTATACAAACCGCGTTAATTGACGGTTATCGTGCTGATAGGATAAAATATCGAAAATCACCCGCAGGATGCGTTCCTGCGCGTCTTCACCCTTCATACTGACGGCGGCTTTTTCCAGCGCTTCAGTATAGCCTTCGTAAAACTCGGAAACTAAATGTTCCATTAATCCGCCTTTCCCTTTAAAATAGTAGGAGATGTGCGCAACATTTACATCAGCTGACTTTGCGATTTCACGGACGGACGTGCCGGAATAACCTTTTTGGTTAAACAGCTGGACAGCGGCGTTAATAATTTTGTCTTTGGTGCTTACTTTCATACGGCTCACCCCTTTATGTGTAACAATTCAAGCAGAAAGGCGCCGTTCCTGTAAGAACTTCTCGACAAATGCCGGCAGAACGGCCGGAACTTTGTTTGATATTATAGAAAAAGTGAGGGTTTTCCATGTTTCATGTCGAAAAACAATCCGGAGATAAAGAAAAAAGTTATCAGCTTCTGCTTAAACAGCTCGAAGCCATGACAGAAGATGAAACGGATGCGATCGCAAATTACGCGAATGCGTCAGCGCTTTTATACCATTCATTACATGAAGTCAACTGGGCGGGGTTTTACTTCGCTAAAGAGGGCGAGCTCGTGCTCGGACCGTTTCAAGGACTTCCTGCCTGTGTGCGCATTCCGTTCGGCAGAGGCGTATGCGGCACTGCCTACTCTAATGGCGACGTGCAGCGGATTGCCGATGTGAATGCGTTCCCGGGACATATCGCCTGTGACGCGGCTTCCCAGTCAGAAATCGTTCTTCCGATCCGCGTAAACGGTGAAGTGATCGGTGTGCTGGACATTGACAGCCCCGTGAAAAACCGTTTTGATGAAACGGACGAAACCTATTTAGCAAAGTTTGTTGAAACGCTTGAAAAACGATTAGGATAAAAAAAGGAGCCCGGCCGGCAGGCCGGCTCCTTTTTTATGTCGTCGTGCTGTTTTGATGGATGATCAGCCGGTTTTTGCCGTTCCGTTTGGCGATATAAAGCGCCTCATCCGCTTGCTGAACGAGCAATTTCAACGGCATCGGGCCGGTCTTTGACCAGCAGGAAACGCCGCAGGAAATCGTCACGCGCGGCTCGGTATTTTCCCGGATGGCGCGAACCAGCCTTTTAGCGATGCGTTCTCCGGATGACACGTTGATATTCGGCAGATAGACAGCCAGCTCCTCGCCCCCCCACCTCGCAGCGACATCATGCTCACGAATATGGTTCTTCATAACGGAGGCCACCTGAATCAGGATCGAATCTCCCGTTTGATGACCGTATGTATCATTAATATTTTTGAAATTATCGATATCAACGAGGATGAATACACCCCGTTTATGAATTTTCATGCTGTATTGAATTTTCTCATCCAAATAGGTTCTTGAATACAGCTCCGTCAGCTGGTCTGTCTGAACAAGATGCTCAAGCCTGTCGCGCAGCATGGAGTTCGTGACCGCCAATGTCGCATGGTGAATGAGCGCTTGAAAAAGCTTATACATTTCAAACGTAAAAGCATACAAATCCTTTTTCAATAAAATCGCGAACCCGAAGACGGTGTCATTTTCGATCATCGGCACCGCCATCAGCGAGCCGAAACCGTTTTCGCCGAATACAGTCTTTCCGCTGCCGATAAACACGCCCTTTTCTCCCTCGAACAGCTTTTCCTTCACAATGCTGATATAGGGGTTCGCACGTTCTGTCTTAAAAAAAGCGGTATGTCCCGGAAGCAGATTTTGCGTCTCAAAATGATCAATATGAAAAAAAGCCACTTCTTCCGCATGAAACGATTGGGTCATAATGGCGGCGAGCTCCCGCATCGTATCAGTGAGTCTGAGGCGCTGATTCAGCTGGCGCGATGTTTCATTAATGAGCTCCAGATTCGCAATGCTTTTTTTCGATTGCTCATAGAGCTGCGCATTTTCAAATGCTTTTCCCGCTGCGCCCGCAAGCAGCAGCATTTCACTGAGAGTACTGCACGAAAGAACGGCATCCTGCAGCCCCTCCGTCTTCAGAACCCCGTAAGTCCCCTGCTGGCCTTTGATCGGCAGATAAGCAGATGACCTGCCTTTTCTGAGCAGTCTCCCCGATAAATAAACCTTCAGGGCAGACGGATCGGCATCTTTTCCGTCCATATGTAATTCTTTTGCGGGAAGCTGTCTGTCCGTATCCTGATCCTGCGTGATAAACAGTGAAAAACGGAAAGACCGGAAAGCCGTACTCAAACTTGCCTGCAGTTTTTCCAAAACCTCATTTTGGTCCAAAAGCGAATGGAACATTTCTGTCATTCTGTGAATTTTCCGCTGATGCTTCGTTTTGTCAAACAGCCCGCTTTGTCTCACAGATTGATTAATAAACTGAGTAACGATCTCAGGCAATGATTCCGGGATCGGCAGCCCGCCTTCCGAGCGCAGATAAAAGGATCTGCCGGACGTCTGATTCCTGATCATAAAACGGCCGTCACTCTCTTTCAGCGGAGCATAATGCGGTTCATCTTCTGTTTTTATGGTGAAACGTGTTGATTCTGCCGGTGAAAGGGTCAATGAAAGAGATGTAAAGCAGGATTCTAGAGCTGAGGCCAGCCATAACAGCGAGTCGGATAATGAGACGGATTCAGATTTCGTTAAGAAAAAAGAAAGCATTTTCTGATGAAAGGCCGTCACTTCATCAATTGTTTGTTTTTTCATTTTTATCACCTAAACATGTACTACTCATTTTTGTACATTATATCATAAACCGGCACTCTTCATGGAGAAATGGTTGACGGCGGCGGAGAAAAATCATATAATGTTCTTTGTGTGAAATATTGCAGCCTTTTTGTTCAGCTTCTGTGTTTGCATTTTGTTCCTTAGCTGTAAGGTGTATCGTGTAACTCTCTGCTGCTGGAGCGAGGATACATGAAAACAAAATGTGCACGGTCGGATCGAACAGACGGTTTTTATTTTCCACAAAATAAAACCAAAGGAGGAGTCACATTATGGCTCGCTATACAGGTCCATCTTGGAAACTGTCTCGCCGTTTAGGAATCTCTCTTAGCGGTACAGGTAAAGAATTAGAAAAACGCCCTTACGCACCAGGCCCCCACGGTCCGGGACAGCGTAAAAAACTATCAGAATACGGTTTGCAATTGCAAGAAAAGCAAAAACTTCGTCACATGTACGGTGTAAACGAACGTCAATTCCGCACATTGTTTGACAAAGCTGCAAAAATGACTGGTAAACACGGCGAAAACTTCATGATTCTTTTAGATGCACGTCTTGATAACGTTGTGTACAAGCTCGGTCTTGCGCGCACTCGCCGTCAAGCACGCCAATTAGTTAACCACGGTCACATCCTTGTTGACGGAAGCCGCGTTGACATTCCGTCTTACCAAGTAAAACCTGGTCAAACAATCGGTGTTCGCGAAAAATCAAGAAACCTTTCTATCATCAAAGAATCTGTAGAAGTAAACAACTTCGTTCCTGAGTACCTTACTTTCGACGCTGAAAAGCTTGAAGGTACATTCACTCGTCTTCCAGAGCGCTCTGAGCTTGCTCCGGAAATTAACGAAGCGCTTATCGTTGAGTTCTACTCCCGTTAAGTAAAACGCTCTTTAAAGAGCATTGGATTAAACCCCGGACATGTTGTGATGACAATGTGTCCGGGGTTTTTCTTTTGGGCTGTCAGAATAATGGACAGATGCTCCCTCTCTTTATTAAAAAAAGCCCCTGTCCGGGGCTTTTTTTATGTACCAACTGGCTTTTCAGCTACATGTACATTAGAAAAACCCATTTGACAAGCAGAAGCGATTTTTTACATAATGAATCATCATACCTTACAAAAAAGGAGCGACTGAATGAACAGCATCCCCTCTATCGTCAGCAAGCACAAAGCCTATTTTGCGGCGGGGCATACGAGACAGCTAGAATCGAGACTGAACATTTTGCAGAAGCTGAAACAAGCCGTCAAAACTCATGAAGCCGATCTCATAGCCGCTCTCTATCAGGATCTCCACAAATCCGAACAGGAGTCGTACACGACAGAAATCGGAATTGTACTGGAGGAAATCAGTTTTGTGATGAAGCGGCTGGGAAAATGGATCAAACCGAAACGAGTCAAAACGCCTCTGACTCACCTAGGCTCGAAAAGCATCATTATCCCTGAGCCATATGGAACCGTTTTGGTGATTGCGCCTTGGAACTATCCCTTGCAGCTGGCGCTTTCTCCGTTGATTGGAGCCATTGCGGCCGGAAACACGGTCGTTCTCAAACCGTCAGAATATACGCCGGCGGTTTCCGCTGTTCTTTCCAAACTCATCAGCAGCGTTTTTCCGAGTGACTATGTCGCTATGGCGGAGGGTGGGCCCGACGTCAGCACTGTGTTATTACAGCAGCCCTTTGACTATATTTTCTTCACAGGAAGCGTAGCCGTGGGAAAAATCGTCATGGAGGCCGCCGCCAAACAATTAATTCCCGTTACCTTGGAGCTCGGCGGCAAAAGTCCCTGCATTGTCCATAAGGATGCTGATATACAGCTTGCCGCCAAACGCATCGTCTTCGGGAAATTTACAAATGCAGGGCAAACCTGCATCGCACCGGATTATTTATTTGTCCACCAAGATATCAAAATGAAGCTCACAGAAGAAATGAAGCGTGCGATCAGCGAATTTTACGGTCCTCAGCCTGAACAAAATCCGCAGTACGGCAAAATCGTCAGTGAACGCCACTATCAGCGGCTGCTCAGCTTTCTGAATGATGGCGTCCCGCTCACAGGCGGACAATCTGATCCCGCTCATCATAAAATTGCGCCGACCATTCTCGAACAAGTGAGGGATGACTCTCCAGTGATGCAGGAGGAGATTTTCGGGCCGATTCTTCCGCTCTTTACATACGGCGATATCAATGAAGTCATTGAGAAAGTCCAATCGCGCCCAAAGCCGCTCGCCCTGTATCTCTTCACCACAAACAAAGAAACTGAGCGCGCTGTTTTAGAGAACCTGTCGTTTGGCGGAGGCTGTATCAATGATACGTTAATGCACGTCGCAACACCGTATTTGCCATTCGGCGGCGTCGGGGAAAGCGGCATCGGCAGCTATCACGGATTTGACAGCTTTAACACGTTTACGCACAAAAAAAGCCTCGTCAAACAAACGAACCGCTTCGACTTCGCTTTCCGTTATCCTTCTTCCAAAAACGGGCTGCGAATGATTAGGAAAATACTTAAATAAAAAAGCGCAGAGTATCTGCGCTTTTTATAAATCCTCTATACACCAATTAAACGGTTCGTCTCCTAAATTAAACCTATTTTTAAAAGTTCAAATCGAAGTCTAATAGTAAAAATGAACCAACCCAACTGTAGGAAAGGTTAATCCTCATCACCCTGGTGAGTCCTATAATAATTTTCAGCAGTATAGATATTCCACTCCCAAAAATTTGCTCCTTGAGACATGATATACCTATCTAAAAATATCTCAAAATTAAGTTGCATTGGTTCATACTCAATAAATCCGCGGAACCATAAATAGTTTGGATCTGTGGACATTTTGGTTTTGTCAATTAACAAATAACATCCGTCTAACAGATGTGCGACGGGAATAAACTGAGGCTTTAAAAAACCATTTTGCATATACTTTTCAATCTCTTCTACATTAAGAATATGCAAACCCCCACCTACATTCTCACCGTAAATCAACAAATCAAATATTCTGGCTCCGTTATGCAATTTTAAAAAGGTTTTATAATCTTCAGGAAGTGAGACTTTTATTTTCTTCTCAAAACTCTCAATCTCCAGATCTGTTGCACCTTTAGAGAAAGTACATTCTGTTTCTAAAAGCGCTCCTTCATTCCCTAAAATTTTCAAGCGGCCTTTTTCATCAATTAATTCTTCTAGACCCTGGATCGTTTTTTCAACAAAAACCGCCATTGAGCCACCTCTTACTTATTAATATTTATTCCACCAAGGATTTAAAAGGTTGTGATCCGTTCTGTGATTCCATTTTTCTCTTTTATCGACAGGTACAACCTGGAAATTTGCTTTAGCCGGTAAGGGCATTGTTTTTTTCTGTGAGTATTTATTATCTCTGGATACAGCATTGCTATTTTATTCGCAAGAGCAGGAGCCAATGTTCCAGTTGAAGTATCAGGAAGTGAACCATTCCAGCCGGCTACCGAAGTATGTTGGGACATAAAAAGCTTTGTCTTTTTATGATACTACGACGTTGAATATGATTTACCTGCTTTAATATCCTTCCCTAAAAATTCTCTATTATGGAGAAAAACCCCTCCATATTTTCCGCTATAAGTGTTACTTACGTATAATCGTTTGTTCCTCCTCCCCACCACTTCTTTCCGGGTGCCTCCTGTTGTGGCACTTTAAACAGATCGTTTTATGATTATCAAGATTAAATGCCACGCTTGGATCATCTCTTAATGTGTTGGTATTTGCCTCCGTTATTAATCCACGACAACGTCACTCACAACACAAATAGCCGTCCCTTATCAGAACGACTTTCCTTACTCGCTTCCAGCGTGCTGTATTATATATTTTGTCTAATTCGTCACGTTGCCTTGCCATGCTTATTCCTTTTCTGATTTACCTGAACAGACTACACACGACAAGCAGAAGAACGTGAGCGCAATAAACCATGACGTCTCAGATGAGTGCGCATAAATTGTTTTCATGCTCTATCAACATAAAAAGCTTCTATGGATAGCGGTTTGGGCGTTCGCATCCTTTCAGCCGCACACCTTAGATTCTTTCCTAATTCCTCAAAGGCTTAATTAATTGTTTTCATGTAATCCCTCCAATCATATTCTTTCTAAACTGCCCCCCGTCCTCAGACTGTTAACCGCCAATAGTTTCTCTGAGGTTTACCGGAATCGGTTTACAGAGAATATAAAAAGCACCCAACAGGATGCTTTTAAAAAATGAGCAAATTGTACTTTTTCACGTGTTTAATTCTGTTTCTTCAAAAGATGAATCATTAACTTCTTCATCAGTTATCTCTGTCATCCTTAAAACACGAATATATTGATTATTTACTAGTTCCTTGAACAAATCTGTACTTATTTTTTCAAAAGAACTTAATTGTATCATATAAGCATTGTAGTTATTATCTTTCAAGTCTTGAATCACCTTAAATGATAAAGGTATAGAGTTATAAAGGTCTGAATGAGCCTTTATTATTTTTTTAGTTAGAGTATTTAAATCTTCAGTTTCGCTTGGGGTTACTGTAGCAATAATTTCATAAGTATGTATGAATTTCAACTTAGACTTCCTAGTATCCCTGCGAATTGGAAAGGGCCTTGGCTTGTTATCTTCATATAACCACTTCAACTTTAATTCTTCTTTTTCTCTCTCTAATTGTATTGCTTCTTCATTGGCTATTACACTTTTCTTATATTGATTAATACTCTCTATCGCTGCATCAATTCTTTTAGAATCAATAGGAAAACCTTTAGATTCTTTACAATTCTCCAAGAACTGTTTTGTTTTATATATATATATATTATTCCCGCCAGTCTCTCTCCTGAACTCTTGAATTAGTTCCGGATGTGGTCCCAATGTTTTTCCATGTGAAATTGACCACCAGTCCTCTTTTTTATCATCTGTAACAAAAATAATATCTGTTTTTTTACTCTTTGCAAAATCTATAATTTGCTTCCACAACACTAAATCACCATATTTTTTTGTATAATGCAAACCATCAAAATATCTCTTCGAATCACCTTTATCAATATCCTTAAATCCTGGTGGTACTAAATTCTCAAAACGGATTTCTCCATCTTTGTATATATCATTTAATTGTTCTTGAGAATAAGGTTCACCGATATTTCCTTCAAATATTTGCGCAATTTGCATGCTCAATTTTTCATAATTAGGGTGTTGTTCCTTTTGTGTATTTATTTCTTGTATTAACTCATCTAAGATATCATTAAATTTACCCTGTATCTGGTCATTTAAAATTAAAGTTGAGTGTTTTAATGAAATACGTTTATATACATTTTCAAGGTCTGTTCCTAAATCCCGGATAGAAGATTCGAGTTCTTTATATGCGCTATCCTGTATATAAATTTCCTCATTAATATTATGGTGATACTCTAAACCCACTTGATGAGGAATCCATAGTCGAGAGCGATCGCGCAAAATCGTTAATACCTCTAATATTACTTCTCTTGCAATCGTTTGAAAACGAAAAGGATTAATTAGGGTATTGGTATCAAAAACAAAATAGCCATCAGACCACATCTTTTGAAACTCTCTTTTTGTCGGCCGGTAAAAACCTTTAAAGTAATCTCTCATTGATTCTTCTCCCTTGTTTTTCTTTATTATGACATATCAGTTAGGGAAAAAGAACCATATGCAAATTTTGTCGAACAAAAAAAGCACCCTTATAGGGATGCTTTCCTTCATTTCTTAAATATAAGCCTATAAATCATTGTCTTATTTCTTGTTCCATGCTTAAATTCGGAGCGATCCAAAGAGTAAATATACCACTTATCATGACGGTCAGAACGGCTAACACATTCAGTTTTTACAACGTCAGGATAACTGTATGTATATTCTTCACCACTCTGTGGATTTTCCAAATGAACAAACAGAATAGATCCGGTCTTCGTTTCTATACTACCGTACCCTTTTATTGTATGAATTATCGTTTCATCTAATCCCGAAATATCGGGGTCAGTGCTTAATTCAATTTTTTCATAGCTTTGCAAACAATTGATTAACATAGGATCAATTGTCATTATATTCACATCCAATCTACCTTATTAGTTAATGGAAAATAGCTCTATTAAATTTCCTGCTTGAAGATAAATTTCACATCACCTGATGAAACTGATACATCCCCTTCAGAACCATGACCTTTAACCATAGGTAAAGCAGATACAAGTTCCCATCCTTCCTTACCAAATCTTTCGAGTTTGTTTTCTAAAGAATTATCGTCACTATACATCTGACCAAAATTATAAGTGAAAACTTTATATGAGTATTTTTTCAATTCATTTCACCTCCTGCTGTAAATATCGACAGAAAAGGCTAAAAGGAAATACATTTACGAAATTTGTCGAACGAAAGTTCTTTTCATAAATTAGTCTCAAGTAAGACAAAAAATACTTTTTTTTCAAAAAAAGTATCTACACGTATAAATAATACGTGTTATAATTTATGAAGAGAGGGAAACATGAAGTCTTCAAGAAATATCATAAAGATACTTACTAAAGATGGGTGGTATTTAAAACGAGTTGTTGGTAGTCATCACCACTTTAAACATCCAACCAAACCGGGCACGGTAACAGTCCCACATCCAAAAAAGACTTCAAACCCAGCACACTAAATTCTATACTTAAACAACCCCCTTGTAAGGAGGTTTTATATATATGGCAAAGTATTTATTTCCGGCGATTTTTGATGCAGGAGAAAACGGAAGCGACGGCTACACAATTACCTTTCCCGATTTACCCGGCTGCATTTCAGAAGGCGAGAACGTGGATGATGCTATGAGCATGGCAAAAGATGCGCTCGAAGGCTTTCTATATGGCATGGAAGAAGACGGCGAAGACATCCCTTCCCCCTCCGCTCCAAAAGATATCAAAGTGCCGGCAACCGGTTTTGTTGTTATGGTAAGCGCCTGGACAGATATTGTCCGTGATGAAATGGAAAACAAAGCGGTGAAAAAGACACTTACTGTACCTAAATGGCTGGCGGAAGCAGCAGAAAAAGAAGGTGTAAACTTTTCGCATCTTCTTCAATTTGCATTACGTGAGCGGCTTGGCATTAATAAAAGATCATCATAAAAAAGACAGCCTGTTTAAGCTAAACAAAAAGGCTGTCTTTTGCTCTATTTTTCATTTTTAAGCGGGATCGTTCAATATTTTTTTGGACGGTTCCTTTTTTTATATTGAGTAAAGCGGCTATTTCTTCAAAAGACATATTTTGCACAGCGTGCATGATAAAAATATCTTTCTCGGGGTCTGTCAGTACAGAAAGATCGCTATTCTTTCCCTGTTCCAATCGCTTGCCTCTCCATCAGGGCCCTGAACGATTGCATATTCTTCCGGCAGCGCATCAATTAAACGCGGATCAGAAAGGATCGTTCTTTTATACGCATCCCTGCGATCAGCACCACGGCGGGCGCCGGGTTGTCTTCCGTTCTGCAGCCATTCGATTGTATTCAATGTCGCTTATCATGCCGCCAATAATCTTTTTATCGCTGTTTTGTTCAACGGTTAAGAGACTGTCAGCAACCGCCGATAATTGCCGGTACATCTTTTTAACATCTTTCAATGCGTTTTTATATTCAATGATTAAATCTTGCATATGTTTCCTTCTGTTATTTCTCCTTAAATATGCCGCTCCCGGCTCGTTTCATCCTTTTCCAATTCCCCGACTCCCCCACTTTTGGGGAAAAGCCCTCAGATTGAACCCTACGCAATATTCAGCACTTCTTTATCGATGCTTCCGAAAAACAAAAAACGGACACCAATCAGAGCACAGTAATTCTGTACAATGATCATTGTCCAAAGCTTTCCGTCTAGGGCTTATTTAAACTTTTCTCTTTATCTTCTTTCTACTACCTAGTTTGATTTCTTTCTCTAATAAATATCCTTGTAAAATCCGTTCCAGTTCCTTATATGCTTTTTTTTCACTAAAAATACTTAATGTGGGTAATGCTTTAAATGATGTTGCACCAATAAACTATAACATAATTGTAATAGAACCAAGAGTTAATAAAAATCCCTTAAATTCTACTAAACTGGCTGATTCATTAATACTTGTGGTAAACAATACCCCAAATATACTAACAGGTATTGATACTACAATAGACGGGATCACAACTTTCAGAAATGAACCAATGGAATATAACTCAAGATTGGAGTTTTTCGATATTATATAAGGTAAAATGCGTTTTTCAATAACTTTATCGTTATAATTTTTTCTGTGTAAATATTTTTTTAAGGCCTTATAAGAAAGTGAATAATATAAATCACTTATTCCCCATTTACGATCAACCAACATAGCATATTTCCTTAAAGTAACCGCAATTATCACCATAATTGGAAAGATTGAAAGGCTTATAGTTAATATAATAGCGTTAGACTTTGAAATATCTAATTTAGCAGTAAAATCTTCTAATGAATAATATAAATTCTTAAACAAAAATTCCCTTCCGATTAAAAAGTAAGCTATTATACTAACAACTCCAAGAAAGAAGTAAAGCCTCTTTTTCCATCGGTCTCCTTTAGATTTTAGGAAAGACGATGTCCAAAACACATTTTTGACACTCTTAGCGCATTTTACCTCTTGTGCCATCTTAAATATTTCAACATCTATATTCATATTAACACTCCTCCATAATCTTACGATCTGAATGACGGATAGTTTCATTAATTTCCAATCAAATAAGATTTCATTATTATTCTCCAAATCCCTTGCACTTGTCTCCTTTTTTAACCCGTTGTTCTTATCCAACAAATAAGGCGTCTATTTTATCCTTAAATTTTCCTTCATGGAAAAATTTAGCAACCTATTCCTGGTCCTTGCTCTAAACCAAAAAACTCAATTAGCAGGATAAGGGAATAATAATTATGCCTCAGTGTTTCTCTATAGCAATCTCTAACTGTCAAATCTACGCTCCAAATTCAGGAACAAACCGTATTCTTTAATGAACGTCAGTTAAACAGTTTTGACCGGCCGTTTCGCTGCTTTTAATTTTGCTCTCGCTTTACTTTTCGTAATAATTCTTCCGATGAAGAAACCCAATGACAACCGCGACCAATTCAATTTGTTCCGATTCTCTTATGTCCTGCCGCTGTTCAACGCTCCGTGAAAGCTGACTGACGTAATAACGCAAATACCCAACTCGCAGGCCATATGTTTTCATGCGGCTGATTTTGATGGCGGTCAAAAATTCCGAGATCAGCAGAGCCGAGAACCCCGTTTACTTATAAAAGCAATATTTCCAAGGATGAAATGGCATTTCAGGAACTGCTTTTTCAAGGAAGAAAATACCCACTCCCAAAACGGGGCCGATATAAAATAAAAAAGCACCCAATCCGGGTGCTTCATACATTAAAATCATCGTCCTTCCTTGTTCAATCACACCATACTCAGCTGCGGTTCAAATAATTCATAGTGAATGGATTCCGGCGGTGTATTGAATTCAGAAATCAGCTTTTTCATTTCTTTAATGAACGACGGTGATCCGCACAGGTAAAAATCAGCATCTTTATCTGTCATCACTTCTTCTAACAGCTGTTTGTCAATCCGGCCTTCCCGAAAACGAATGTTTTCTGAACGGTCTTGTTCGGACGGCTCGCTGTAAATAAAGAGGGTGTCAACGGATGAGTGTTCCGCGGCTTCTTCAGCTTCATGCCGCAACGCATGATACTCTCCGCTCCTTGCCGCATGGATAAAGAGAACGTTTCGCTGCGGCTGGGTTTTGGCAACCGTCTTTAACATACTGATCATAGGGGTAATTCCGATACCGGCACTGATGAGAACCAGATTCTTTTTGGAATCAGGGTCTAATACGAAATCCCCGGCCGGAGCGCTGATCTCAATTGAATCCTTTTCGTGTAATTGGTCATGCAGATATGAAGAAACAATTCCGTCTTTTTTCACGGAAATCCTGTAATAATCCTTACCGGATACATCCGACAAACTGTACTGGCGGATATGCGTATAACCCGTGTCCGGAATGTATACTTTTACACTGATATACTGTCCCGCTTTGAACTCGGGGAGAACTTGTCCGTCTTCCGGTTTTAAATAAAACGACGTTATCTCCTTGCTTTCTTTTACCTTTTTATCAATTTTAAACGCCTTATAGTCTTTCCAGCCGCCTTTTTGCGTTTCCGCTTGTTCATACATGTCCTTCTCAATTCCGATAAAAGCGTCTGCAATGACGCCGTATGCTTTTTCCCATGCCTGAATGACCTCAGGAGCAGCCCCGTCTTTTAGAACATCCTTTATCGCGATTAACAAGTAATTTCCAACGATTGGGTAATGCTCGGGCTTAACACCGATACTCCGGTGCTTATGGCTGATTTGTTTGACGACGGGAACGATGTTTTCCAGCCGGTCAATATTGGCTGCGGCCGCAATCACAGCATTCGACAAGGCCGTACGCTGTGTTTTTTTCTTTTGATTCGTCTGATTAAAGATATTCAGCAGCTCAGGGTGATGCTGAAAAAGCAGGTCATAAAATCGGCCTGTGATTTCTTCACCATGCTCTTCTAAGACCGGCACTGTGCTTTTAATGATTTCAATCGTTTTTTCATCGAGCATTCTAAAAATCCCCCTAGAGATGTATGCATCTCGATTGACCTGAGAAAAGAATCGTTTTTGAATTCTTTTTTATAGATTTCCCCGTTCAAAAAGGGTTAGCCATTCCAATTTGAGACGGATTCAGGAAAAACCAGAAAAACGAAATTGCGTCTGGAAAATTGTGGACTTGCCATGGTGTACTTGTCCGATGCAAAACCCTCCTTGTCAGCATTTAATAAAGTACGGGAGGTGAGATGAATGGGTAAAAAATCGAAAGTGTATTACTGTGACCCTAAGTATATTGTGACTGACAAGTATACTGACAAAGAAGTGGTTTACGTCCATCCCATCAAACACATTAACAGAGAGCATATCCGTTATGTTCCCCGCCACGTTTATAAGGAAGAAACAATTCACGAAGTCATTGATCCGGGCGATCCGGGGAAATGCGGGTGTAAAAAGCAGAAAAAAAGACGCAAAAAGTAATTGGTTCGATTTCTTGCCTTATCTCAGGTTAAACACGTAAGTTTCAGCAGACCTCCGTACCTTTTGGCTCCTCTTTTCCAGAGGGGTCTTTTTTCATAAGCAAATACGTTGTGAGGCGGGAATCCGCCTGATATTCTTGTCATATACAAATTCACAGGAGGCATGATGTATGAGCAAAAAAATCGCAGTTCTGATGACAGATCAATTTGAGGATATTGAATATACAAGCCCGGCGGAAGCATTTAAAGAAGCGGGCCACAGTGTGGTGACAATAGATTTGGAAGCAGGGAAAGAAGTGACGGGCAAGCACGGTGAGAAAGTAAAGATCGATCAAGCGATCTCAGACGCAGACGCCAAGGAATTCGATGCGTTATTGATTCCCGGAGGCTTTTCACCGGATCTTCTGCGCGGAGATGACCGCCCGGGTGAATTCACTAAAGCATTCGTGGAAAATCAGAAACCCGTTTTCGCGATCTGCCACGGCCCGCAGCTGCTGATTGATACCGACCTTCTTAAAGGAAAAGATATCACGGGATTCCGCAGCATCCGCAAAGACTTAATCAATGCCGGCGCACATTATAAAGATGAAGAAGTCGTCGTGAGCCATAACATCGTAACAAGCAGAACACCTGACGATTTGGAAGCCTTTAATCGTGAATCATTGAACCTGCTGAAATAAGAGAAAAAAGCACAGACCCGTTCAGTCTGTGCTTTTTTTTATGGATTTATAAAGAAACACCAATAGTTAGACCTATTCTCTCCCCCATCCATAATAAGTAAAATAAAGAGTGGGTTTTTCAACACTCGACGGGAGGTTCGCTATGTGGATGATCATTTTGCTGCTTATCATTTTAATCGGTTTTACCGGTAATATCGTCTCGCTTTTGAGAGCGCAAAAACACGCATCTCAAAGAATAATTGAGCTTTTAGAAAAGCAAAGCCGAAAATACTCTGTTAGCGCTGTGTTACCCATAATAGTAATAATAATTCCGGCAGATTTCCTGAAATATGATTTGATGCCCTTTCTCGTTCGGATGAAGACCTTCTGACATGCACATGCTGCGGAAAGCGGGATTATACGGGTCGATGAGATCAGTATCAAACAGATCGGCATATGGTACAGAGAGGAGTGTGCAGGCTTCTTTTTGGGCTTTCACATAGTCAGCCAGCTTCAGGCCCAGTTTATTTTTATCAGTATCACGGCGGACGATTTTTCCTTTTGACATTTTGGCTTGTCTCGTTGGGGTCACCACAATGATGCTCGCGCCTTTATTTCCGCTCCGCAGCTGCTGGATCACTTGACAGAAGCCTCCGTAAAATGTGGTGATATCCTTTTCATCTGTGCCGATGGGAATGTGGTTGCACCAATCATCATCTGTTCCCTGGACAATGATGACATCATGTCCCTTTGTTTTAAGCGCCTGCTGATAAATGTTATCGCTTCCGTTGTTGCTCATATTAACGCCGCTGACAGACAGATTGGTTATTTCAGCGTTTGTCCGGTCTTTCAGAATGTCACCAAAGCCGTATTCCGCACGCAGCCCCCGGGCGACGCTGTCACCTAAGATCGCGATTTTCGAAGCCTTCCGCAGCCTGCTTATGCTGATAAAGTCAACGCTGATATGCCCGCTGTCCGTGATATGCAAAAGCTTGCTGCTTATGTTTGGCAAAGAGACTGTCTTTCCTTCAGAGTTATAAAAATCCTCATTCAGCTTCATTCGGCGTCATCCCTTCCTTTTTATCCTCCGGCATCTTTTTTGACATAAAAAACGGACACGAACAAACAGCGCCATGTTGTCAGTTCAGTGTCCGCAGATGATGATACTGGATTTTTTATGCAGTTCTCTTGCCATTATAGCAGATCTCCGTTACTTGTAATAGAGTCTGCTGTCAGCATTTAAAACAGCGTTTGCGGGTACGTTTTTGATGAGACCGTCTGCTGCGGGAACGGTGTGTCCGGCGATGCGTCCGTCTTCTGCTGCGGGAACGGTGTGTCCGGTGATGCGTCCGTCTTCTGCTGCGGGAACGGTGTGTCCGGTGATGCGTCCGTCTTCTGCTGCGGGAACGGTGTGTCCGGTGATGCGTCCGTCTTCTGCTGCGAGAACGGTGTGTCCGTTTTCTGCTGCGGGAACGGCGCGAACATTTTTTAGAAACCGGTTCTTGGTATAAATACTCCCCTAAACCTTCTCTTTCCGCAACGGCAACTCCATGTTCAATTTCTTTAACAGAAATAGCGTTCAATTCTGTTCACCTCCCTTTTTCTTTACAACATAACGTATGAAATGAACCCCTCACGTGTATAAGCTTATCTCTCATATGAGCGAGAAATAGTCATTTATACAACAAAAAGACCCGTGGGAACGGGCCTTTTGCAGGCATTTTGCCGGGAACAAACGCAAACATAAGATCGATTTATTTCTTCCTCTCGCTCTCCGGCTCGGGGTGAATCATTACCTGTGCTTGTTTGAATTCATTCGTAATATCTCTTTCAATGCGGTCACACAGGTCATGCACGTCTTTAATCGTCACGTGAGAGGCTACGACCAGGTGAAAATCAATATACTCCTGCGGGCCGGAGCGCCTTGTACGAAAATCGTGAATTTCAATAAATTCCTGTTGAAATGTTTCAATAATCTTTAAAATTGTTTTTTCTTCCTCTTCCGACAAACGGGTATCAATCAGCGGCGGGAATGCTTCTTTCATTAACTTAAACGCTTCATATATGATATACACCGCCAGCACCATACCTATAATGGGATCAAGTATGTACCACTCCGTTAAGGTAACAACCAAAAGGCTTGCCGCTACGCCTAATGATGTGTACACGTCAGTCAGTAAATGCAGGGCATTTGATTTCATTGCCACGGAATTAACCTTTTCGGCTTCTCTTTTTACGAACTTCGAAACGATCAAATTAATGAGAGCCCCCGCAAGCATCACAACAATTCCCAATACAGGCAGATGAACCGGCGCGGGGTTGACCAGTTTTTGAACGCATTCATATATCATCCAAATCCCTGCCGCAAAAATCAGAATCGTCTCGATAGTCCCCGACAGATTCTCGACTTTTCCATGACCGTACGGATGCCCTGTATCAGCCGGCTTTTTTGAAATCCTGACGGAGATAAAGGCGATGAAGGCGGCGATCAAATCTAAAAAAGAATGAATGGCTTCAGAAAGTATCGCGACAGATCCGGTTATGATCCCCACCACTATTTTGAGCATGACGACCAGGGAATTGCTTATAACCGATAAAAAAGCGATTTTAGAGGTGTTTTCCACCGTGATCCTCCTCTTTTTAACTTCTTGAATTTATCGTATCAAACGCATTCGTGTGGGTCTACGGCAACGTTTTTCACAAAAGCCATACATGTAACTCACCATAAACTAAGTTGGAAAGCGACAAAAACAGGCGCACCTTTCTTTCAGCACTCAAGTCCCATTGACAAGATATAACCGCTTACATTATAGTAGTTTCATGAATAACCACTACGGAGGATGTTTATGGAGGATGTTCTGAAAGAATTACAGAAATTTGGATTTTCTCAATATGAATGTAAAGCATATATCGGCTTGTTGAAACACTCGCCTGTTACCGGATATGAAATCAGCAAAAGGTCAGGCGTCCCCCGCTCAATGATCTATGAGGTATTGGGGAAATTAGTTGATAAAGGCGCTGTCCATATTGTGCCGTCTGATCCGGTTACATATGCTCCGCTTGCCGGAAAGGAATTAATCGACCGGCTCCGGCACGATTTCGAGAGCTCATTCGGCTACCTTGAGGAAAAGTTATTGGCGCTGGAAAGCGAGCAGGAGATGAATGTCATCCGCCGCATCAGCACGAATGATCATGTCATCAATGAGATGAAGGATATGATTGAAAAAGCCGAGGAAGAGTTGTGGCTGTCTGTCTGGGAACAGCAGATTCCCTTTATTCAAGAAGCCGCTAACAAACGCGCCGCCGAACAATTGCCCGTCTTTTCGATTGTGTTCGGCCCTCCGGAAGTGAAGCTCGGAAATACGACAAATCATAATATGTCTCCTGAAGTGGCGGAGAAACGGATGGGCGGGAGATTAACAATAGCTGCCCGCGATAATAAAGAAGTCTTAATCGCCAATTTTTCTCCGCAGACGAATGCCTGGGCCATTAAATCAGAAGATCCCGCTCTCGTTCTCGTGGCCATGGAATATATGAGGCACGATCTGATGTTCGCGGAGCTTGTGAAAGAAGTCGGGGCTGAGAAAGTTGAAGGCCTGATGAAACAAAACCATTCGTTATTTCATGTCGTCACCGGAAATCGGTTCATATAAATGTGAACCGTATTTTCTTTGATTTTTTCATTAGTCGTTATCATTATAATCTCTATGAAAGGAGTATGAAAAATGATTAACACAGAAGTGCAAAAAACCGCCGTTTCCCGGGAAATGAACGATACGTTTTTACAGGGGGTGCGGGATTGTGTGCCTACGCTGCTGGGCTATATGAGCATCGGTTTTGCTTTCGGCATCGTTGGCGTTGCCTCTCATCTAAGCATTCTTGAAATTTGTTTGTTATCTTTGTTTGTCTATGCCGGCGCCGCCCAATTTATTATTTGCTCGCTCCTTGTTTCCGGGAGTCCGATTTCCGCCATTATTTTAACGACGTTTATCGTCAATCTGCGGCACCTTCTGCTGAGCCTGACCATCGCGCCGTATTTCACGAAATACTCTTTGCTGAAAAATATCGGCTTCGGGGCTTTGCTTACTGATGAATCTTTCGGGGTAGCGGTGAACAAAGCGGCTCAGAACGGCAGGTTATACGATAAATGGATGAACGGCCTCAATATAACCGCTTACATGTGCTGGGTTATTTCCTGCGTGATGGGCGGGCTTCTCGGACAATGGATATCTGATCCTTACGCGCTCGGCCTGGACTTTGCTTTGCCCGCTATGTTTGCGGCGCTGCTTGTGCTGCAATTGCAATCGTCCGCTTCGGAAAAGCTGAAGCACAACCTCTCCTTAATTCTCTATATGATCATTTTTATGGTCTTGTTATCGTATTTCGTCCCGTCACACATCGCGGTCATCGTCTCAACCGTGATTGTGGCAACGATCGGGGTGGTGACGGACAAATGAGCATCAGCACACAAATGATCTGGATTATACTCGGCTGCATGATTGTTACACTTGTGCCGCGCATTGTTCCGTTTATATTTGTCCGGAACATTCAGATGCCTGAATTGGCTTTAAAATGGCTCTCCTTTATTCCGCTTTGTATTTTGACGGCTCTGGTAACGGAAAGCATGATTGTGAAAACAAACAGCGCTTTGACCTTTGATTGGAAAGCAATGATCGTTCTCATCCCGACATTGCTTTGCGCGATGCTGACAAAAAGCTTATCCATCACGGTCATCACGGGAGTCGTGCTGATGGCCGCCGTCAGGCTGATATGGTGACAATCAAAAGCCTCCATTCCGCAGAATGGAGGCTTTACCTTTATGATGTCGGATTTTCTTCTTCCGTCTCTGATTCCTCGGCTTTGGCTTCGGCGTTTATGCTTTGCTGCTGTTCCCAATGATCCCGCTGCAATCTTTCTTTTGCGATGGTAAACATGAAATTCACGGCGCAGCACCCCTTCCCTGTTTTGCTTGTACTATGTACTGTACTCATTTCCCCGTGCAGTATTCACAAAACATAAAAAAGCAGCCTGCCGCATTAAGCGGCCGGACTGCTTTTTATTTTCAGTACGTGATCAGGAAGTATTTTTTCTTTCCGCGGCGCAGTACGGTAAATTGATCTTCAATGCGGTCTTCCGCAGTCAGAAGATGCCCGATGTCCGTCTGGCGCTCGCCGTTAATGTAAACAGCTCCGTTTTGAATGTCTTCGCGGGCCTGCCGTTTTGAAGGCGACAATTTAGATTCCACAAGCACGTCTACTAAAGACAGTTCTTCAGAGCGGTCTTTTTCAAACGAAGGTACATCTTTAAATCCTACCTTGACGTCTTGAGCGGAAAGCTCTTTAATATTGCCGCTGAACAGCGCCTGAGAGATATGAACGGCCTGCTCAAGCGCTTCGCGGCCGTGTACAAGAACAGTCACCTCTTCAGCGAGACGTTTCTGCGCTTCTCTTTTCTCAGGAGCCGTCTCCGTTTTTTCAGCATAAGCTTCAATTTCCTCTTTTGATAAGAAAGTAAAGTATTTTAAGTATTTGACGACGTCGCGGTCATCTGTATTGATCCAGAACTGGTAGAATTCGTACGGCGATGTTTTTTCTTTATCAAGCCAAATGGCGCCGCCTTCCGTTTTGCCGAATTTCGTGCCGTCAGCTTTTGTGACGAGCGGAATGGTAAGACCGAAAGCTTTCGCCCCTTCTTCTTCTGATTTTCTGATCAGTTCAAGACCGGCCGTGATGTTGCCCCACTGGTCACTGCCTCCGATTTGGAGTTTGCAGTTCTTTTCTCTGTACAGATTCAGAAAATCGTAGGATTGCAGGATCATGTAGCTGAATTCCGTGTAAGAAATTCCGGTTTCAATTCTTGAGCTTACAGTATCTTTCGCAAGCATGTAGTTAATTCCGAAGTTCTTTCCGACGTCACGGAGAAATTCAATAATGCTCAGCTTTCCGATCCAGTCAAAGTTGTTCGCTATGACAGCGGGGTTTTCTCCGGCCTCGAAATCTAAAAATCGGGAAAGCTGATTTTTAATTTTTTGCGACCATTCGACAACGATATCCTGAGTATTTAACGTACGTTCCGCTTTTTTGCCGCTCGGATCGCCGATCAGTCCCGTCGCACCGCCTACAAGCGCAATCGGATGGTGGCCTGCAAGCTGGAACCGGCGCAGTGTCAATATCGGCAGAAGGTGTCCGATGTGCAGGCTGTCAGCCGTCGGGTCAAACCCTGAGTATAAACGGATTTTTTCCTCGTTCAGCTGTTTATTCAGTCCTTCTTCATCCGTCATTTGCTGGATTAAGCCGCGGAATGATAAATCCTCTAATAAGTTAGTCATTTTGTCTGCTCCTTTGTTTATGAAAATAAAAAACGCCCCTTCGTTTAAAACGAAGGGACGATATAATCGCGGTACCACCCTACTAATAAAAGCATAAAAAAGCTTTTATCACTCTTTTTGATAACGGACCGTGTCCGTTCTTTCACTACTGAAAGCCTTGGAATGGCTTTGTTCGCAAAAACGGTTCATGAGTGTATTCGGCATATCTTATGTGCTGATTTTCACCGGCCATCAGCTCTCTTGAACAATCAGATACCCTACTTGTCTCAATCAAAACCTTTTCGTATGAAGCTTACTCATTTTTAACATAAATAAGATACGATGTCAACGCCGTCTTTAATCTTCCATTGTGGACAGGTCGCCTGCCGGCAGGTTCAGCTCCCACGCCTTCAGCACACGTCTCATGATTTTTCCGCTCCGTGTTTTCGGAAGTTTATCTTTGAATTCAATTTCCCGCGGTGCGGCATGCGCGGCAAGCCCCTGTTTTACAAAGAGGCGAATGTCCTCCTTCAGCTGATCGGATGGCTCATGCCCTTCTCTGAGCGCGATAAACGCTTTAATAATTTCTCCCCGGACAGGGTCCGGCTTTCCGATGACGCCGGCTTCGGCAATCGCCGGATGTTCAACAAGTTTGCTTTCGACTTCAAACGGGCCGACGCGCTCGCCGGATGTCATGATGACATCATCGACTCTGCCTTGGAACCAGAAATAACCGTCTTCATCCATATAAGCAGAATCTCCGGAAACATACCAGCCGCCCGGCATGAAATAAGAATCATATTTCTCTTTGTTGTTCCAAATGGAATCCATCATCGACGGCCAGCCCTTTTTAATGGCGAGATTCCCCATTCGGTACGGCGGAAGCTCATTTCCCTGATTGTCAACGATCGCCGCTTCCACTCCCGGAATCGGTTTCCCCATTGAACCCGGCTTGATCTCCATGCAAGGATAATTGCAAATGAGCTGTCCGCCCGTTTCTGTCATCCACCACGTGTCGTGGATGCGCTTGCCGAATACTTTATGTCCCCACTTGATGACCTCGGGGTTCAAAGGTTCTCCGACACTCAGGACGTGACGAAGTGAAGTAAGGTCAAATTTGGATGCCATTTCATCTCCGGCGCCCATAAGCATTCTGAAAGCCGTCGGAGCGCTGTACCAGACGCTGACACCGAGCTTCTCGATCGTGCCGTACCAGTTTTCCGGACTGAACCTGCCGCCGACGATCACATTCGCCGCTCCGTTCAGCCACGGCGCAAATATCCCGTACACCGTCCCGGTCACCCAGCCCGGGTCCGCAGTGCACCAGTAAATATCGTCTTCTTTAAGATCAAGCACCCACTTGCCGGTCTGGTATTGCTGAATCATGGCTTCATGAACGTGGAGCACACCTTTGGGCGTTCCGGTAGATCCTGATGTGTAGTGAAGCAGGTAGCCGTCTCTTCTGTCCATCCATTCAATATCAAGTCTCGTGCTTTCTCCCTCAGCCGCTTTATCATAATGAATGATTTTATCTCCCGCTTCTTTGCTGCCGCCGACAATGAAAATATGCTCGAGGTCGGGCAGGCTGTCCGCCGGAATCCGTTCGGCCAGTTCAGGTGTCGTCACGACAACCTTTGCCTGGCTGTTCAAGAGGCGGTCTTTGACGGCGCCTTCCATAAACGCTTCAAATAAAGGACCGGCGATCGCACCGATTTTAATTGCGCCGAGCATGATAAAGTAAAGCTCCGGCGAACGCGGCATGAAAATAAAAACGCGGTCCCCTTTTTCCACGTTTCCATACCGTCTCAGTACATTTCCCGCCCGGTTCGATTCCTCCATCATTTCTTTAAATGTGTATTTTTCATCCCGATTTGCGTCCTTGTAATACAGCGCTACTTTGTTTTTTCGAAATGATTCGGCATGACGGTCAATCGCTTCGTACGCCGCATTCAGCTTCCCCGTCTGATGCCAGGAAAATGCCGCTTCGACCTCTTTCCAATCGAAGCTGCGGTACGTTTCCTCATAATTTCGCAGATGATAATTCCCCTTTTCCGCCGGCAGCGCTTTCAAATTCATGCAACATCCCCCTTTGCTTATCTATAGACTAATTATAGTAGATGTTCACAGTTTTCTCAATTTTTAAAATATAAATTACAACACTATTGAAAACGCTTTATATTTTGTTATGCTTAAAAGAGATGTGTTTTTATTAAGAACCGACAGGCGGTGAATCAGTGAAACATCATAAAACGTACCATTCTTCATCAATTCAGACAGCAGCCGGCCCTCTTTTAGTAGAAGGGCCCGTTCCTCCAGGGGATCTAGCACAGTATGAGTTTCATGAAGGCCTGACAGCCTTTCGCCTTCCTCATGAACAGCACAAAGCGTTAATCGAGATCGCCGGGCTTCCTGAAGGTCGGATCATTATTGCCAGGGACGGACAGACGATTATCGGCTATGTGACGTATTTATATCCTGATCCGCTTGAACGGTGGTCTGACGGAAATATGGAAGACCTCCTTGAACTCGGGGCGATCGAGGTCGCTCCCGGCTACAGGGGCTGTTCTGTCGGAAAAACTTTGCTGACAGTCAGCATGATGGATGAACAGATGGAACGGTACATCATCATGACGACGGAATATTACTGGCATTGGGATTTAAAAGGAATGAAAAAAGATGTGTGGGAATACAGAAAGATCATGGAAAAGATGATGAATGCCGGGGGTCTTGTCTGGTTCGCAACGGATGAACCGGAAATCAGTTCTCATCCGGCCAATTGTCTGATGGCCCGCATCGGCAGGCACGTCAGTCAGGAGTCAATTGAACAGTTCGACAGGCTTCGTTTTTATCAGCGATTTATGTATTGACTGACATACAAAGGGGATAAAAAGATGATTGCAGAACAAATCATGAAACGGGACGTCATCACCGTCTCAAAACACGACTCCATTGAAACAGCCGTCCGTAAAATGAAGACATATCATATCCGCCATCTCCCTGTCATCGACGACGAGCTGCACGTCATCGGTATTGTCACAGACAGAGACATTAAACAGGCCGGCCCCGGCAGCTTTGAACAAAAGGAACGCGGCGCATTTCTGACAAACAAAGTGGAGACCATTATGAAGCGGAATGTCATCTGCGCCCATCCGCTTGACTTTGTGGAAGAAATATCCGCTTCCTTTTATGAGCACGGCATCGGCTGTCTGCCGATTACGGTAAATCATAAGCTGACGGGCATTTTAACGAAAACCGACGTGCTCCGGACTTTCGTCAGCCTGACAGGCGCGGCCCAGCCGGGATCACAGGTGGAAATCCTGGTGACGGATATGACAAAAAGCCTTGCTGATCTCAGCTGCATGTGCCGCGATCTTCAGCTGCAAATCCTGAGTGTGCTCGTCTATCCCCATGATTCCGCCGGGTCGAACATTCTCGTCTTCCGGGTGAAGACGATGAATCCGCTCCCTTTTATCCGTGCCGTTCAAGAAGCCGGATACAATGTCTTATGGCCGAAACATTTGAGGGATCAGCCATGAGAGACAGCGTTTTTGTTTACTCGCCTTCTTATCAGACGTATCAATTTCATCAGGAACATCCGTTCAATCAGCGTCGTGTGCTTTTAACATACGATCTGCTTCAGGCGGCGGATGCGTTTGACGAAGGAGATATCGTCACACCGCGCACGGCCGCTAAAGAAGAGCTGGCTCTCGTTCATACGGAGGATTATATACAGGCGGTGGAACTAGCGGGTGCGGGCCGGCTCCCTGCCGCAGAAGGAGAAAGCTACGGTCTCGGAACGGAAGACACCCCCGTTTTTGCCGGCATGCATGAAGCCGCGTCACTTCTGGTGGGCGGCACCTTAACGGCGGCTGATTATGTCATGACGGGACAAGCCAGGCACGCCTGCAATTTAGGAGGCGGCCTTCACCACGGCTTCCGCGGCAGGGCCTCAGGCTTTTGTATCTATAATGACAGCGCCGTGGCCATCCAATACATCCAGAAGAACTACGGGGCAAAAGTGTTATACATTGATACAGACGCCCATCACGGCGACGGCGTTCAATTTACGTTTTACGACAGGTCTGATGTCTGCACTGTTTCTTTTCACGAGACCGGGCGTTATTTATTTCCCGGGACGGGACAGGTACTGGAAAAAGGAAGCGGGCAAGGCTACGGCTATTCTTTTAACATTCCCCTGGACGCTTTCACAGAGGACGATTCCTTTCTTCACGCTTACAATACGGCCGCCTCAGAAATCGCGGCTTTTTTTAAGCCGGATGTGATTCTTACCCAAAACGGTGCGGACGCCCATTATTACGACCCATTGACACACCTGTCCAATACAATCTCCATTTATCAGGAGATCCCGCGGCTTGCTCATTCATTAGCCCATCAATATTGCAGCGGCAGATGGATCGCGGTCGGCGGCGGCGGATACGATATTTGGAGAGTCGTCCCGAGAGCATGGAGCCGCATTTGGCTTGAGATGAAAGGGATTGATCCCGGGGAACGCATACCGCAGAAATGGATTGATAAATGGCAGAAGCACTCCCCCTGCACGTTGCCCGCTTTTTGGAGTGATCCTGAACAATTATATCCTCCGATTCCCCGCAAAGAAGAAATTTCAGAAAAAAATGCCCAAATCGTGGAAAAAGCACTTTTTGCCATCCGGTCTGAGCAGCGGTATAAAACAAAATAAAAAACGACCTTATGAGGAGGTCGTTTTTTTGATCACAATTTCTACACGGCGGTTTTCTTTCATATGTCCGGGACTTTTGTTGTCCTTCACAGGTTTCGTATCCGCATACCCGGCAGAGATAAACCGTTTGGCGGAAAAGTCTTCATTCGCGGTAAAATACCGGATCACACTCGCCGCTCTTGCAGACGACAGCTCCCAATTTGACGGAAATTGATAGGTGGAAATCCGGCGGCTGTCCGTATGGCCTTCTACCTGTATGTCATTCGGAATTGTTTTTAAAAGCACCGCGATCTGATGCAGAACCGGCTCGGCGTTTTTCAGCACATCCGCTTTTCCTGTCTGAAACAGAACGGCCTCCTGCAGCACCAGAACCACTCCGCGCTCATCGCGCTTCGCCGTCAATTTCGAACTCAAATGATGCGCTTTTATGTATGTCTTCACGTTTTGCAGGAGCAAATCCTGTTCTTTATTTTCATTTGCTTTGTCTGATGACGCCGGTTCACCCCCGCTGCCGTTTGTATGAATTGATGAAACGGCAGATTGAAATTTTCCCGCGTCTATTTGCGACATCGAAAAAAGCAATATAAAGAACACGAGAATGAGCGTGATCAAGTCAGCGAACGTCACCATCCATCTCGGCGAACCGCCGGAATGTTCCGGTTTGTTTCTTCTTTCAAAACGCTCTTTTCTAAGCTTCATGGACAGCGCCCTTTTTCTTGTTCGCAGGCTGTCCTTTACGCCAGTCTTCTCTTGAGCTGAAGACAACGAGCTGACTTTCGAGGTTGCGGGGATTTTTGCCCGATTGGATGCCGACAACCCCTTCGATCATGACCTGTTTGATGAAAATTTCACTTTCCGTTTTTTCTTCAAGCTTTGCCGCGATTGGGATAAACACCAAGTTGGCAAGCAGCGCTCCGTACAGCGTCGTCAATAGCGCAACGGCCATGTTCGGTCCGAGGGTATGCGGGTCATTTAAGTTTTTGAGCATGAGAACGAGTCCGACGAGCGTCCCGATCATTCCCCAGGCGGGTGCGAAATCACCGGCTTTTTCAAAAACGCGTCTTCCTTTTCTGTGTCTTTCTTCCATCGCGGCGATCTCAGAATCCATTACCAGCCGGATCGTTTCCTCGTCCCAGCCGTCAATCGCAAGCAAAAGCCCTTTTTTTAAAAACGGATCCTTGATCTCACGCGCCTGGTCATCCAGAGACAGAAGCCCCTGCCTGCGTGCCTGCTCCGAAAGGCTGACAAATACTCTGACAAGCTCTTTCACATTGTCATCCTGACGGGAGAATACCTGTTTCAGAACAGAAGGGGTTTTCTTTAAATCCCTCGGCGGAAAGCTGATAAAGATCGCCGCAGCAAGGCCGCCTGTGACGATTAAAAAAGAAGTCAGATCTAAAAATGAACTGATTCCCGCCAGTCCCGTCCCTGACAGAATACCGATTGCGACAATAATACAGCCTAACATAAAGCCAACGGGCGTCAGATAATCAAAACGTTTCATATCTTCTCCTTACTCAAGTAAAAAAGCAAGATTCCACCCCTCAGAGTGAAGCTTGCTTTTCCGTTTTTTTATGACTTGGTTGATTGTCTTAATTCGATGCGGTGAGGCAATTCGACGATATGCTCTTCAACCGGCTCTTTGTTCATCAGTTTTGTCAAAAGTCTCATCGCCACGGCGCCGATATCGTACGTAGGCTGCACGACTGTTGAAAGCTGAGGGCGGACCATCAGGCTCAATCTCGTATTGTCAAAACCGATAATATCAAGATCATCAGGTATCGAAAGACCTTGATCTTGGGCCGCATGGATAATGCCGAGGGCCATTTCATCCGTCGCAGAAAGAATCGCCGTCGGTTTCCGGTCAAGGCCCATCAAGCTTTGAAGCGCCTCCATACCGGAATCATAAGTGTAATCGCCTTCCGCTACGAATTGCTCGTTAAACGGAATCGCCGCTTCTTCAAGCGCCCGTTTGTACCCTTGCAGTTTTTTCGAACGGTTGATCGGCTCTTGCATCGGTCCGGAGACGAGTGCAATATCGCGATGCCCTTTATCAATGAAAAGCTTAACGGCATCATAAATCGCCTGTTCGTAATCAATGGCGACAGAAGGCGTCTCGCCCTGTTCTTCCACTGATGCCGCCAAGACGATCGGCACAGGAGAGCGCTTAAATTCTTCGACATGCTCGTCCGTAATGTTGCCGCCCATAAATACGATACCGTCCACTTGTTTGCCAAGCATCGTATTTAACAGATGCAGTTCTTTCTCAAGATTTTGGTCCGAGTTGCTTAAAATAATATTATATTTGTACATCGTCGCGATATCTTCAATTCCACGCGCAAGTTCAGAGTAGAAAATGCTTGAGATATCAGGGATGATGACGCCGACCGTAGTCGTTTTTTTGCTTGCAAGCCCTCTTGCCACCGCATTCGGGCGATAGCCGAGCCGGTCAATGGCTTCCAATACTTTTTTTCTGGTCGTCGGTTTTACATTCGGGTTGCCGTTCACGACGCGGGAAACAGTCGCCATACTGACATTTGCTTCTCTGGCCACATCGTATATCGTAATGTTGCTCACTGAAACCACTCCTTTTACTGGATACACTTATCCTTATCTATAGCATAAACACTTTATGTAAAGAAATGTCGTACGATTTCGCATTCTGTCGTTTATGATTGTAAGCGTAAGTCAGTAGTGTACATTATTTTTCATTATTCATCAAATTTAAATATCTCTCATGAAATTATACACGTTTTTCCCAGTGATGAAAACGTTCACTTTCATTTTATAATTAAATAAAATGAAGATACGAAAAAAAGCCGCGCGAGGCGGCCTTTAAAGAGCGGAACGTTGTATTATGCTTTTACTTTCAGCATTGGCTTTAATTCGTTCAGCCATTTCTCGAATTCAGGTATATCCATCTGCTGCGCAGAGTCTGAAAGGGCAACGGAAGGATCAGGGTGAACTTCGGCCATCACGCCGTCAGCGCCGATCGCAAGCGCCGCTTTTGCTGTCGGAAGCAGGAGATCGCGGCGGCCTGTTGAATGTGTGACGTCAACAAACACCGGCAAGTGAGTTTCCTGTTTCAAAATCGGCACGGCAGAAATGTCGAGTGTGTTTCTCGTTGCCGTTTCGTACGTTCTGATACCGCGCTCACAAAGAATGATTTGGTCGTTTCCTTGTGACATGATGTATTCAGCTGCATTGATGAACTCTGAAATTGTTGCGGCAAGACCGCGTTTTAACAATACCGGCTTTTTAACGGAACCGGCGGCTTTCAGCAATTCAAAGTTTTGCATGTTCCGCGCGCCGATCTGAATGACGTCAATGTAATCAATCGCTTGCTCAATGTGTGCGGGCGTTACGATTTCACTGATCACCGCGAGGTCATATTCATCAGCGACGCGTTTAAGAATTTGCAGGCCTTCTACGCCGAGACCTTGGAAATCATACGGACTTGTGCGGGGTTTAAACGCACCCCCGCGCAGGATTTTAATGCCTTGTTTTTTCGCTGCGGCCGCTACTTCGGCAACCTGCTCATAGCTTTCTACGGCACAAGGTCCGACGATGAATCTCTGATCGCCGTCACCGATTTTTTCACCTTTAATGTCAACGATCGTATCTTCTGCTTTTTTCTTCCGGGAGACGAGCAACGCTTTGCTGTGATCCTCTTCTTGAAGTTCAAGTCCGGCTTTGAAAATTTCTTTGAAAATATGCTGGATCGTTGAGTTTTCAAATGGGCCGTCATTGCTTTCAATTATGCGGTTAAGCATTGTACGCTCTCTGACAGGGTCAAATCGGTTGACACCCTGTGCTTCCTTTGCTTTACCGATTTCTTTTACAACGGCTCCGCGTTCATTGATTAATTTAAGGATTTCTAAGTTTAGTGCGTCTGCCTGCTGTCTTAGGCTCTCTAATTCCTTGTTGCTCATCTTTTTCATCCCTTCTATGCTATGTTTTATTTTAATGGTTAACATGCATCTTACTACAGTTATGCGAAAATAGGAATATGAAATAATAAATTTTTTCACATTCGGCTTTATCACCAAAACGCTTTTAAGCTTTTATGCGTTGAAGCGGTATATATTGATATCCTACATGATCCGGCTGAAATGATCAATAGTTTTTTTCAAAAAAAAAAACCGCCGGTATCAACCGGCGGCCAGCAATTATGAAAGGTGCTGCTCTATTGCGTTTTTTGTGATTTGTGAATGAGACGCGTGCCATTTCACTTCGCCGTTTGCAATGACGAATACTTGCGGGCTTTCATGTTTCACGCCGTATGTCTCGGCGATATAGTTTGAAAGCGGCCGGCTGTCCTGCACCTGCAGGTAATAAGAAGGCACTTCCGAATGCGCCGATGCAAAGGCGTCAAACTCCTGAAACGCGGCTTGGCTGATCGGGCAGGTTGTGCTGTGTTTCAAAAACACGAGCTTGTTTTCTTTCTCAACGGCATTTTTGAACTCTTCTTCAGACGATATCAGCTGTTTTGTCATGTCGGTTATCTCTCCTTATTGAAGATCAGCGATTTGCCTGACCGGCTTTTTCCCCGGCGTCTTCCGCTTCGGCCTTGATGCTTTGGGCCGTGTCCTGCATTTCGCTTCTCGTCTCTTCGGCTTTCTCGGTTAGTGTGCTCTTAGAACGGTCTTTTAAATCCTTCACTTTATTCATAATCTGGCCTGACTGATCAGCTACCAGCTGGGTGATATTAGATGTTTTGTCTTTGGCGATGCTGACATATTGAGAGCCTTTTTCTTTCGCGTCGGCCGTCATTCTGTCCGTCTTATCCTTTAACGCAGAAGCCTGACTGCCGAGATCGTCGCGCAGCTCCTTACCTGATTTAGGCGCCAGAAACAACGCCGTTGTCGCGCCGATAATTCCCCCGATCAGCGTTCCGATTAAAAAATCCTTACTATTGATTCCATCTTTGCTCATTATGATTCCTCCTTAGTGGATTTTTCTTATGATTAAAGCGATGTTTTTTTCTTTTGCTTCCACTTGTCCCATATTTCCATAGCGGCCTGGCTCCAGGTGACAACCTGACTGATCTTATCCTGATTCTCTCTTACAGAGGCCGTAACGGAACCTGCTGCCTGCTTTATGGATGTATTAAACTGCTGGACGGAAGTTCCCACTTCCTGGACAGCATGGACAACCGTATTTAATTTCTCTGATTTTTCCTGTATGTCTTCCGCGAGACGGTTTGTCTTATGTAACAGCTCGGTTGTCTCTGCGGTAATGCCTTTCATCTGCCCTTCAAGGCCGTCTAAAGTCGAGGCAACGTTTGTTAAAGTCATCTGCACGGACTTTAATGTTTTGGACAGATAGATGACGAGGATGAGAAATGCAACGGCAATGAGTGCGACGCTTAAGTAAAGAATGATGATCATCTAATACCTCCTTAATGCAGGATATAGTGGTATATACCCAATTCTTAAAATGATAAACATATATGAAAGATCTGTATGTATACTATTTCTCCGTTTCTCGGTAAATCCCTTTGCAGCACGCGCAAAAAAGCAGTGAGAGCCCCACTGCTTTTTCGTTATGCTATGACGTTTTCATAGGCTCTCATATATTTTTGAATGTCTCCGGCGCCCATGAAGATCAGCACTGCGCCTTCATGCGCTTTTAACACGGATGTGTCATTTTCTTCAATGAGTTCTGCGTTAGCGATTTTTTCCTGAAGATCCGTGATCGTGAGCTTGCCGACGTTCTCGCGGGCAGAGCCGAAAATGTCGCACAGATACACGCGATCGGCCGCGCTTAAGCTTTCTGCGAATTCATCCAGGAATGATTGCGTCCGTGTAAACGTATGCGGCTGAAATACCGCGATGATTTCACGTTCGGGATATTTTTGGCGCGCCGCCTCAATCGTGACTTTGATTTCAGTCGGATGGTGGGCGTAGTCGTCGATCAGTACCTGGCTGCCGATCACTTTTTCATTGAATCTGCGTTTGACGCCGCCGAATGATTCAAGTCCGCGCTTAATCATGTTCACGTCTATCTCTTCATAGTGGCAGAGCGCAATAACCGCTAAGGAATTGAGGACATTGTGATGCCCGTATGCCGGGATGTAGAACGTATCGTAAAACGTATTGCGGACAAAGACGTCAAATGTCGTGCCTTCCGTATTTTTCACGATGTTTCTCGCTTGAAAATCATTTTCTTCTCCCGTGCCGTAATAAACGACAGGCACATTGGCGTGAATTTTCGGCAGGTACTCGTCATCACCGCAGGCAATGATGCCTTTGTTGACTTGAAGCGCCATGTTTTGGAAAGCATCAAACACATCGTCAATGTTGGCGAAATAATCAGGGTGGTCAAAATCAATATTCGTCATAATCGCATAATCAGGCTGATAGCTTAGAAAATGACGGCGGTACTCGCAGGCTTCAAATACAAAGTATTCGCTGCTTTCATTTCCTCTGCCCGTTCCGTCCCCGATAAGAAACGAAGTCGGCTTCGCCTGCTGCATCACGTGTGCCAAGAGGCCCGTTGTGGACGTCTTGCCGTGTGCGCCCGTTACCGCGACACTTGTGTATTTTTTCATATATTCAGCTAAAAATTTATGATATCTGATGACAGGAATCCCTTCAGCGAGCGCCTTTGCGATTTCCGGATGAGAATCAGGGAATGCGTTTCCGGCGATTACCGTTAAGCCGGGTTTGATGTTATCGGCGCTGAACGGATAGATCGGGATATTTCTTTTTTCAAGGGCAGCCTGAGTGAAAATCTGCTTCTCGATATCCGATCCCTGCACCTGATACCCTGTATCATGCAGGATTTGAGCAAGCGGGCTCATACCTGTCCCTTTTATTCCAACAAAATGATAAACAGTCATAATCGTACCTCCAACAAACGTCTATCTGTTCCCCAGTATATGACGCTCATTTCATTTTGCGACCGCCGCGGGCAAAAAGCCCGCACAGCGGCGCTTCCATTTATTTTTACGTTATCGTCAGTATCTGTAACTTTCTTTTTGATTAAACCTGCCGCATGATATTTCAGCGCGTGACAGTGATGCAGTTTTGATGGTCCATCCACTATCATACCATGTTTGTGAGAAAAATGAACGATATTCTTATTCTTGAGCAATGTCAGCGGCCGTAATCAGCACTTCACGGGGTTTGCTGCCCTTCGCTTCTGAGATCATGCCTTCGGCTTCCATCATGTCAATCAGCCTCGCGGCGCGATTATAACCGATTCTGAACCTTCTTTGAAGGCTTGAGGTGCTGGCGCTGTTTTGCTCCACGACGAATTGGCACGCCTCAGGAAACAGTTCGTCTTCTTCCTTGAGGGCGGTTCCCTGCCTGATCAGTTCTTCCTGTTCAAACAAATAAGAAGGCGGCAGCTGCTTTCTGACATGAGAGACGACGCGGTCAATTTCTCTGTCGGATACAAAGTTGCCCTGCAGGCGCACCGGTTTTCCGGTACCGTTTTCCCAGTACAGCATGTCGCCTTTTCCGAGCAGCTTTTCCGCTCCCGCCATGTCGATGATCGTTCTGGAATCTACCTGGCTTGAGACGGAGAATGCAATCCTCGTCGGTATGTTTGCCTTGATCATTCCGGTAATGACATCGACAGACGGACGCTGTGTTGCGACAAGCAGATGAATGCCGCAGGCTCTCGCTTTCTGCGCGATTCTGGCAATGCTTTCTTCCACATCGTTCGGCGCGACCATCATTAAATCGGCAAGCTCATCAATGACCACTACGAGGTACGGAAGCTTTTCGCCTGTCTTATGATCGGCGGTTAATTCATTAAAGCGGCCGATATCTCTCACACCCGAATGGGCAAACAGTTCATATCGCCGTTCCATCTCTTCCACAACCCATTTTAACGCGGCGGTCGCGGCTTTGGCGTCCGTGATGACGGGGCTGACCAAATGCGGAATTTGGTTATATGGCGCAAGCTCGACCATTTTCGGATCAATCAGAAGCATTTTGACATCACTCGGATCCGCCTTATAAAGCAGACTGACCAAAATGGTATTGATGCAGACGCTTTTTCCCGATCCTGTCGCACCCGCTATCAACCCGTGCGGCATCTTTTTCAAATCAATGACGACCGGGTTTCCGGAAATATCGACACCGAGCGCGGCTGTAAGCGGAGACGGATTCGTCCTGAAAGCGGCGCTTCTGATCATCTGCCTTAAATCGACGACTTTGCTTACGCGGTTCGGAACTTCAATGCCGATCGTGTTTTTACCGGGGATCGGCGCCTCAATCCGAATATCCTTGGCAGACAGGCTCAGTTTAATATCATCTGCTAAGTTTGTAATTTTGTTTACTTTCACTCCGGGCTCAGGATGCACTTCAAAACGTGTGACGGACGGGCCTTGTGTGACATGAACGACTTGGGCGCGCACATTAAAGTTTTTCAGCGTAACGTTTAAAAGCTCGCGCTGTTCTTCAATCCACGATTGGTCGTCATGTCTTTGCGCCGGTGGTACGTCCAGAAGCGACAGATTCGGAAAGACATAGCTCGCTCCGCCCTCTGGCGTCTTCGCCTGCTTGTGTTTATCGCTTTTAAGCATCATGACGTTAAACGGAACATTGCGCTCTTTCGGCCGCTCCGCTTTTTTCACAGTCTGAGGCTGTCCTTGATGCTCCGTTTTTTCTTCGGCAGGCCGGGACGGGGCATCGGCCGTCTCGATGCTTGCAAGTTCAGGCTCGGGGTCTGAATGCCGCGTGACTTCATTGTACTCAGACTGAGAGTCTGCTTCCTGTTTCGCGTCGGTTTCAGCTGATTCGGGCTTGTCTTCAGACTGCGGCTGAACTTCCTCATCGTATCCGGGTTCTGTGTATGTATACACCGTTTCTTCCGCGGTTTCAAAAGGCGGTGCTTTTTCCGGCTCAGGCTCCTGATATTCCTCCTGCGGCGCCGCTTGTTCCTCTGTGTTTTCAGCCGTTCGGGATACTTCATACTCAGGCTCTTTAATAGGCTGCGGGCGGGTTTGTTCATGCTCTTGTTCTTCTGTAAAGCCGGCAGACTCCGCGCTTTCCGTGTGCTCCCGCTCTTCAGTCTGCTGCGGTTCTGCTGCTGCAAACACTTGCTCTTTTACATTCTCAGCCTCGGTGTGAAGCTCCTCTTTTTTAACGGCCGGGATTTCTTCCGTCTCTTGTTTCGCAAACGGTTCTGGCTGGTCATTCGTCTGTTTTGTTATGCCGGATGTTGTGAAGACGGGCTCTTTTTCTGTTTCCTGGCCGGCTTTTGGCGGAACAAATTGCTCCTCTGAAAGCAATGTTACGTTCTCTTCACGCCGCTTTTCGGAATTAGGCGCTTTTTTTATGCTGTGCTGAGATTGAAAGCCGTAAACCGGTGAAGGAATGGATGACGGTTTAAAGGGCTTTTTCACCGTTTCAGGCTCTTTATGTGTATGCTGTTTCCGCTCGGTTTGCTCCTTCCCGGCGGCATAATCCCGGGACGGCTGGCGGCGTTCGTGCCTTTCCCGCTGTCTTTGGTTTTGCTCCGTTCGCTTATAGCCGTCCGGAACGACGGGGAAGCGGAAATTCCCTTTCGGATATTCGTAATATATTTTAGGATCTTCCATGCGCGTGAATTTGCCTTCTGGCTGATCCGGTATCTGCTGTTTCGGGATTTGGGCATGCGTGTTTGGTTCACGTTCATGCTCTTCTTCTTTTTCACCTAAAAATAAGTCAAAAAATTTATTCAGCCAACTCATGTTTAATCACTCTCTAACTCCCTTTTTAGTAGTCTGGGACGATATTTAGTATACCATTGCCGGGCGGCTCAGAAAAGATTAAGCTCCCAACTGAAGAAAGCCGTTAAGCAGGCCTGCTTAACGGCTTTCTCTCACATCATTCGATTCTGTGCGCTTATTTATGGGAGTTAGAATTGAAATGCTTCGCCGGCCTCGCGGCTGTCTTCAAGAACAAGAATCCCTTTTTCCGCCGGCGCATCCGGCAAAGCGAGTTCTTTCGCGGAGCAGATCATGCCGCTTGACGGAACGCCTCTTAATTCAGCGTCTTTAATCACAAGTCCGCTCGGCATCACCGCGCCGACTTTAGCGACGACGACTTTTTGCCCTTTGTCCACGTTCGGCGCGCCGCAAACGATTTGGAGGGTTTCCTCTCCCACATTCACTTGGCAGATATTCAGTTTATCCGCATTCGGATGTTTTTCTTTCGATTCAACGTGACCGACAACAAATTTCGGAGAAAGGTCAACCGTCAGCGTTTCTGAAACGCCGTTTCTGTTCAGTATTTCATTCACATCCTGAACGAATGTCTCAGACAAAGCGACGGGGCCGTTGTCCTCAATCTGTAGATAAGAAGACACATTAAAAATGTTAAAGCCCGTCGTTTCTTTTGTTTCTTTGTTAAAGATTCTGATGACATCGCCTTCTCTTTCATAGGCGATTTCTTCGCGTGCCGCATCTTTAAGAGAGATCAGAAGCGTATCTCCCACACCTTCTTTATTGTAAAAAGCGTTCATAAGAAAAATCCTTTCTAATCCTTTTTCGGCCGGCTTTTCGCCATGATAAACACAGGTTCCAGTCTGCCTTCATTATACAGAAATGAAAGGGCCGTAATCGGCACCGTGCCGCTTGCAAAGAAGCTCATGGACATTTGCCCTAAAATATCATAACCCGATTCATTTCGAATGTCAGCAAGTATTAATACATCCTGATGCGGGACGGAAATCGCCAATTCGCCTTCAGCGGCCTGCTTGTATTCATGAAGAATCGAATCATTGAGAATCCGGCTGGCGTCATAGCCGTCATTCGCCCTGAAAAAATAAAAATAATTGTCCGCAACCGTATCCTGTTTCACAACTGAAGGAAGAGAGCGGAGATTGAATGACGCCGTCTCCCTGATCCGTTCTTTTGTCCAGTTTTCTTTCTCGAGCATACGGCTGTCAATTAAGCGGTACGTCTTGCCGAGGTCAAGCGCGTAGTAGATTCTCGTTTCGGCCGTATGGTCATCATACACGAGGGGAATGCCGTCGCTCGTTTGATCGGGAAATGATGTGGAGCGGATGACCGGATAGATTCCCGCTTCCTTTCCGGACATCTCCTGTCCGCTGCCTTCCATCGCCTCCATTGCTTCTGACACATAGTAGACGATTTCGTCGATCGCTTCTTCTTTTTTCGTCTCCCACTTCGCAATGATCGGCGGGAGCTCCAATGTGATGCCTTTTTTGGTCGTTTGATCCTCAACACGGAGGGTGTCTTTTTCTCTGTCAAAAAAGAAGGATCGGTTCTCGTGCTGCAGGCGCTGTTTTAATAAATCCGCCAGCTTCCTTGACGTCATTTTCAAAGCCCGTGGCCTCCTTTATGCTTTAGCAAGGGAATCGGTTAAAAATTGCTCAATTTCTTCTTTTGTTTTACGGTCTTTGCTGACGAAGCGGTTCACTTCTTTTCCTCCGTTAAACACAACAAAGCTCGGAATGCCGTAAATTTCCCATTCCGCGCATGTATCAATAAATTGATCGCGGTCTACGTAGTAATAAGTGAATTCAGGAAAGTCCGCTTCCAGCTCAGGGAGAAACGGATCCACAAAGCGGCAGTCCGGGCACCAATCCGCTGAAAACATAAATACCGCCCAATCGTCTTGTACCGCTTTTTGCAATTCTTCCGTGCTTTCAATCTTTTTCATTGTCATTCCTCCATCTGGATTATGAGTTTTTTATATGCTGATGTTTGTCCAATTGGATCATACCAGACTGTTTACGGCAAGACCAACTATATGCAATATCATTATCATATTTCATTTGCATTATCAAGCAAGTTTCGTTTACCATTTTGCTTGTAGCCGTACGAAAATCTGAATATGTACATAAGGAGGGGCAAAAGATGCAGTTTGTCGTGTATTTAGCGGGTGAGATCCACAGTAATTGGCGGGATGAGATTAAGCAAAAAGCAACGGCGCTGGACCTGCCGATTACGTTTGTCGGCCCGATGGAAAACCATGAACGCTCAGACAATATCGGAGAAGAGATTATGGGCGTGCAGCCCGATTCTGTTTTAAAAGACGCCAGAGCTTCTGATATCAACAATTTCCGTACAGAGGTGCTGATGGAAAAAGCCGATTTTGTGATCGCCCTGTTTGGCGAGAAATATAAGCAGTGGAATACCGCGATGGATGCTTCTTATGCCATCGCAAAAGGAAAGCCGCTCATTCTCATCCGTCCGAAAGAACTTCATCATCCGCTGAAAGAGCTTTCCGGAAAAGCGAATATCACGGTCGAAACCGTCAATCAAGCGATGAAAGCACTCTCTTATTTATTTGAAACAGAATAAGCAGGCCGCCTTTATGCGGTCCTGCTTATTTTTTCACACATTTTCTCTGATCGTTTCGACCGTCTGTTTGTCACTCGCCATGACCAGCTTAATGAGCATTTCTTTCGCCGCGGCATAATCATCGACATGGATGATGGCGGCATTTGTATGAATGTATCTTGAACAAATGCCGATGACGGCAGACGGAACCCCGCTGTTTGATATGTGGACCCGTCCGGCATCCGTTCCCCCGCCTGAAGCGAAATATTGATAAGGGATATTGTGCGTTTCCGCCATATCAAGGACGAACTCTCTCATCCCGCGGTGCATGACCGTCGTTCTGTCGAGAATGCGGAGCAGCACCCCCTCGCCGAGACGGCCGAACAGCTCCTTATCGCCGGTCATATCATTTGCCGGGCTGGCATCAAGCGCGAAGAAGAGATCAGGCTGAATCATATTGGCCGCTGTCTGCGCCCCTCTCAAGCCGACTTCCTCCTGAACGGTGGCCCCGGCGTACAGATTGTTCGGCAGGTCTTTTCCGTGCAGCTCTTTTAATAGTTCAATGCTTAACCCGCAGCCGTAGCGGTTATCCCACGCTTTGGACAATATTTTCTTCTCGTTGGCCATCGGGGTGAACGGGCAGACAGGCACAACCTGCTGTCCCGGTCTGATCCCCATTTTGACCGCGTCCTCTCTGTCATCGGCACCGATATCAATCATCATATTTTTGATCTCCATCGGCTTTGCGCGCTGGGCATCCGTTAAAATGTGGGGCGGGATGCTTGAGATGACGCCGATAATCGGTCCGTTATCCGTCTGCACCTCGACGCGCTGGGCAAGCAGCACCTGACTCCACCAGCCGCCGAGCGTCTGAAATCTCAGCATGCCGTTATCCGTAATCTGCGTTACCATAAACCCGACTTCGTCCATATGGCCGGCTACCATAACGGTTGGCGCATCTTCAGCGCCGCGCCTTACTCCGAAAACACTTCCGAGTCTGTCCTGCACGATGTCATCCGCATATTTCGCAAGCTCCCGTTTCATAAAGGAGCGGACCTGATGTTCATTTCCCGGTGCGCCGGGAAGCTGCGTCAGCGTCCGGAAAAGCGTTTTCGTTTCCTCATTCATATTTTCCCCTCATTTCTATGTAATGCTTTTATTTTATTAGAAAAACAACTGTTTTCCAAGCGCACAGATTGAATGGGCTGGAAAACCGCCGCTTTACTTAACACCGCCTGGCATCTTCTGTATAATAAAAATTACGACATAATTGGAGGTGCTTCATATTGAAATTACGTCATTTTCTCTTAGGTGCAGGAGTCGGATTATGCGCTGCCATCGCAGTGAAAAAGTATGCGATGAAACCTTATATCTCTTCAGAAAAAGCGCTCCGTATCGTAAAAGCGGCTTTTAAACAGCGCGGGCCGATAGACGGATCATGGATTTACACAGAGCCCGAGCCCTACCAGGTAAACGGAGAAACCATCCAGGTATACAAGACCGGCGTGACACGTTCGGCATTCGGCGAACTGGAGCAATATGAAGTTATGGTCAATGCAAAAACAGGCCAGATTGTCGATGTCATTGATTCTGTCGCCTCATAATTCGGACAAGCAAAAAATAAAGCCCAAAACCATCAGCGTTTTGGGCTTTATTCGGTTACATCGGCCGAATTCGTTTATATACGGGGTGCCACATCGCGTCCTGCACCGCTTGGATCAGATCCTCGGGTTCCGTTTCCGCTACACCGTCCTGAATGGCCGCTTTAGCTACAGCTACCGCCACAGTTGCCGATACCGTCCTAAGATCCTCCACTTTCGGAAGCATCGGCGCCCCCGGCTTGCCGACATCCACCATACCGGCGATGGCATTCGCGCAGGCAACGAACATATTGTCCGTAATGATCCTTGCTTTCGTCACAATCGTGCCGAGTCCGAGTCCCGGGAATACGAGCGCGTTATTCGCCTGTCCGATATGGTAGGTAACGCCGTTATACGCAACAGGCGGAAACGGACTACCCGTAGTGACAAGCGCGCGGCCTTCCGTCCATTTAATCAAATCTTCAGGTTTTGCTTCTGATAATGTCGTCGGGTTTGACATCGGCAAAATAGCGGGCCGTTTGACATGTGAGGCCATTTCTTTGACGATTTCTTCCGTAAATGCGCCTGATACGGTGGATGTGCCGATCAGAATCGTCGGCTTGGCCTGACGCACCGTCTCCGCCAGATCAATTGATCCGCCTTCACCGCTGCGGCCGTACTCTTTCACTTCATCAGCAGGACGCGCGTACGGAACCTGAAAATCACGCAAGTCCTTCATATCATCCGTTAACAATCCGTTTCTGTCGATACACCAAAAATGGCTGTAGGATTCTTCTTCGCTTAATCCGTCATGCACCATGGCTTCGCGCAGCTGCTCAGCAATTCCGATACCGGCCGTTCCCGCGCCGAAAACGACGACTTTATGCTCTTTTAAAGGCACTTTTGATGCTTTTGCACACGCTAAAACAGCTGCAAGCGATACCGCGCCCGTTCCTTGAATGTCATCGTTAAACGTACAGACTTTATCTTTATACCGTTTTAATATGCCGCGGGCGTTAGCCGTACCGAAATCCTCCCAATGAAGCAGCGCATTCGGGAATGTTTCCCGGGCAAGCGAGACATACTCATCAATAAAGCGGTCATATTTCTCGCCGCGCACTCTTGAATGCTGGTTTCCGACATACAGCGGGTCATTTAAGAGGCTTTCCTGATTTGTCCCCGCGTCCAATACGACCGCAAGCACTCGTGACGGATCAATTCCGGCCGCCGCCGTATACACCGCGAGTTTTCCGACAGAAATGGCGATGCCGCCGACCCCCCAGTCACCGATTCCCAGAATGCCCTCCGCATCTGTGGCAACGATTAAGTCAATGTTTTCATTTTTTCCGAACTGCTGAAATGCGGCGCGCATTCCCTCAGGATCATCTATCGACAAATACAGACCGCGGGGTTTTCTGTACTCATGGCTGTAACGCTGGATCGCGGTGCCGACGGTCGGCGTATATACGATCGGCAGCATTTCGCCTAAATGATCATTTAACAGCCTGTAAAATAACGTTTCATTCCGGTCATGGAGAGCGGTCAAGTACACATTTTTGCTCAGCTCATCAGGCTGCGAACTGAATTGTTCGTAGGCCCGCCTCGCCTGCTCTTCGATTGTCAATACTTTCGGCGGCAGAAACCCCTCGAGCCCGAGTTCCTTTCTTTCCTCCTGTGTAAAGGCCACCCCTTTATTTAAAAAAGGCGTAGAAAGCACTTCTAATCCGCGCAGTGTTGTTTTGATTTCTCCATCTTTCGTCACTTGAAATTGATTCACCTGTCTCTTCCTTTCAAAGCAATTTGTCTTAGGTTTGCTTTTATTCCCGAAATTCATACAGGCAAATCATCGATCCGCTTATTTTTTCTCCCGTTTGACAGATGCAGCCACTTCGCCGTCTTCTCCCCATTTTACCGCTCTGTAAATCGCGTCGTGATAGAAAATCAGCCAGGCGTCTTTTTCTGCCGCGAACGTCTGCCATTTCTGCTTTTCTGGAATAGAGGTCATCGGATAATCATCATAGGCCAGCACCCATAACGGATTTTTATGCGCATTCGTCGGCATCAGGTCGGCAAAATGCACAGCCGTCTCCCCTCCGTCTTCTAAGACGATGACGCTGTGGCCGTCGCTGTGGCCGCCGGTGTGGTGCATCGTAATGCCTTCTGTCAGCTGATACTCGTTCTCAAAGGTTTCGACCTGACCTTGTACCGCCTCCCAATTTTCTCTCCAATATGTATTTTTCGATCTGATATTAGGATTTCTCATTTCGCGCCACTCTGTTGCAGAAGTGATAATGCGGGCATTCGGGAAAACAGAGACAAGCTCCTCTCCGCTGTACTCCGTCAGGCCGCATGCATGGTCAAAATGAAGATGGGTCATCGCGGCAATATGAATGTCCTCACAAGAAAGCCCGAGGTCACGAAGAGATTGTTTCAGATTGGATTCCTGTGTTACGCCGTAATTCCTTTTTTGTTTATCAGAGAATTTCCCTCGGCCGATACCCGCGTCAACCAATATATTCAGGCCGTTTTTTCTGATCAGAATCGGGTCTGTTCTTAATTCAATCTGGTTTTTGTCATTTACGGGGTATTTTCTCGACCATAAAGGTTTCGGAACAACGCCGAACATCGCTCCGCCGTCCATATGCGTTACACCGCCGTCCAGCCATGTTAATGAAATATTCCCAATATTCAATGCCTCCATCTTGATCCCTCCTGATGTAATGGTAGCAAATGGCGGCATAAAAAAACAGACTCCCGCATCAGAGTCTGTCTTTTGTTCTCCATTCAACTTCGGCCCGATAAATCGGCTGGCCGAGCGCGGAGAATTTTTCTTCGTATTCTGTCATAATATTGCCCTTCGGATCGCTGTTGTGCAGATCAAGGCTGACTTCCGTCAGAAGCAGGCCGTATTCGGAAAAGCTTTTCAGAGAGTATTCGAATAAACCGCGGTTATCGGTTTTGAAATGAATCTCACCTGTTTCGCCCATCACTTCTTCGTATTTTTTCAAGAACGTTTTAAAAGTTAAACGGCGCTTTTCGTGGCGGTTTTTCGGCCACGGGTCAGAAAAGTTTAAATATACGCGCTTGATTTCTCCCCGTTCAAATACGTCATTCAGTGTTTCCGCGTCTATATTTAACAAACGGACATTGTGAGCCCCGCTGTCCTTAACTTTTTGGACGGCAGTGACGATGACGCTTTTAAACAGCTCAATCCCGATATAGTTGATATCCGGATTCTGCTTGGCCATTCCTGAAATGAACTGCCCTTTTCCGGTACCGACTTCAATATGGATCGGGTTGTCATTGCCAAAGACCGTGTTCCACCGCCCTTTATACTGGGCCGGATCACTGATGGCGATGTCAGCGTTTTCTGCCAGAAAATCATTCGCCCAAGGTTTATGGCGCATTCTCATATGATTGACACCTCTATCTATAATTTCGAGTAACAACATACCATGAAACATAAAGAGCCGCAAGCGCCTTTTAAAGGCGCCGGCCGCATAAAAAAAGAGGCTCCCCGGTCCGGAACACTCATGTGATGCATAAAACCGCACCGCTTTGCACAATGTATGACACAGAAAGGATGTGTATATGAATCATGGGCTTAACAAGCGAACATCAGGTCCGGTTATTAAAGGACATACTGGCCGACCATCAATTGGATTGCTGCGGCACGGTTGCCGAGTATGAACAGCTGGAGCGCGTCATCAAATCACTGATGGCCAACACCGGGCTGGATTCAAATATAAAAAACGTGCTCGAGGATGTCTACCGCTACAGCCAGTCCGGCATCACGGCCGATTCCATCGACACGCATATTCAGGAGCACCAAAACCATTTGTCCCAATGGGTGGAGCAGATGGATTCGTACTCCTGACTACTTGACAATCCGCTTCATCAGGGCATGAAGCTCTTCCATGGCATCATGATACGCTTTGTCGTTTCCTTTTGATTTGTGCCAGGCGATGAAGGTGATGGTCTCCGATAACATGTACCACGCCATCCGCAGCCGAAGCCCTTCCGTGAGCTTCATGCCGTACATCCCAAGCCAGCTGTCCCACGCTGGCTCTTCGACGTAATGATACAATAAAGGGCCGAGATCCATGGCCGGATCAGCTATCATGGCGCCGTCCCAATCTATTAAATACAGCTGGTTGTCTTCAGACAGAAGCCAGTTATTATGATTCACATCACAATGGCAAACGACTTTTTCACCGAATTGCACCTGATCCACATGAGCTTCCAAATAAGCAAGGCCTTCCTGAATAAGCGGCGAAAATTGCCGCACGGCAAAGACGGCCTGCTTCAGCTGCGACAAAAGGGCGCCCGGATCAAGCGGTTCTTTTCCCAATCTTTTCAGCATGTCGAGCAAAGCTTTTGATGTGTGGATTTTGCGGAGCAGCTCAGCCACCGGGCGTCCGCTCATATCCTTTGCCTTCAGCTCCCTGCCCGCCATCCAATGCTGAGCCGTAATGACGTCTCCATTTTCCATCCGTTTCGTCCAAACCAGCTTCGGAACAATGCCTTCGGCGGATAACACGGCTAAAAAGGGCGAGCTATTACGTTTTAAAAAAAGCTGTTGGCCGTTATGTTTCGCATAATATGCATCTCCTGTAGCTCCTCCGGCGGGGAAGATCTCCCAATCGCTACCTAGTAATTGTCCCAACCAGTTCATATCAATGTTCAACCCATCATTTCTTAAAATATTTTAGAATAGGCCTCCAGCCTTTCTCTATTGGCGGAGCGGCCTGTCATAAACAATTTCATGAGAATAAAAAAGACAGCTATTGAGAGTCTCATATGCTAATCAATAGCCGTCCTATAAATTTTAGCGCTACAGCACAAACTTCGTCAAGCAAAACTAGCAAGAACACCTGTGAATTCTGAAGATTTATGCCGCGAACCGCTCCTTTGCCGTAAAACATTTGACGGGTTTCATTTGTTTATTATGTTTTTATTTTCAACGGCGCACCGCCCGGCATAAGCCGAAACGGCGTCGTTCCGATCAGCTCGCCGTCAGCGTGAAACGGAATTTTCCCATCTGTTTCAAAAACGAATTCCTTCCCCTTTATCATCGTCACTCCGTCCATTTTGATATGCCGGCCGAAGCTCATCGCCCATAAAAAACGATACAGCGAGAAAAAGGACAGGTTTTCTGCGACGACAATATCAAAATGGTTTTGACGGGGATTTGCTGAAGGCGCCGCTTTCATGCCGCCTCCGTAATAAGGGTGATTAGCCGCTATGACAAACCAGACATTGCGGAATTCTCGCCTCTGGCCGTCTGCCGTGCAAACAAATCTGAACGGCTGAAACCCCGAGGCCGTATGTAAATGCGCGAGCGGGTAAATCACAAAGCCGAGACGCAAAAGCCGAAGAACGCGCGATAACGGAAAATTCGCCGCTGCCTTCAAAACTGAGGCATCGAAGCCGACAGACAGGTGGTTAATAAAATAAAGTGATTGCGCTTTGTCATGAAAAAAGTTGATGTTTCCCGCAAAAAATTTCCGTGTGAGCGGGCGGTGCAGACTTTTGATTTCTTGGAGGAGCGCCGACTTCTTAATACCGAGCCCTTTGGAAAAGTCATTGTACGAACCGGCGGGCACAAAGGTCAGCTCAATCTGGTCCGTTCCTTTCAGTCCGTTAATGACTTCATGCATCGTCCCGTCACCGCCGATGACGAACAGCCGCTTAAGCTTATGATCCTGCATCATTGAAATCTGTCTCGCCAGCACTTCCGCATGTCCGGGATGCCCGGTCAAAAAAGAACGGTGGCTGACCCCGCGCCTGTTCAGCTCTTTTTGAACTGATTTCCAGACACGCCGGCCCCGCCCGCCTCCTGAGACCGGATTAATAATAAAAAACCATTGACTCATCGTTTGTTTTCACCTGCTTCATAGATGAAGAGACAGCCGGCAAACGTCCGTTTTAATCAAGCCATTCCTGTCTCCGGCTTGAATCGCTTAAGCCGTAAGACAAAAGAGCCTTCGCCGCCTTGAGCTGGTGGTGCTTGATCGGCGCCGTATTTTTCTGCTGCTTTTCCACCCACTCTGCGGCAGTCCGTTTATCAGCTATTTCCAGCCCGTACGGCGGCTCCGGATAATCAATATAAGACGTTCTGCTGAGCAAAAGCTTCCGCACGGGAATGTCGGCCTGCTTTTCTTTTACGATTTGCGAAACGACCGAGCCCGTCCGGTGCAGGCTGAGAGACGGATTCAATACTTGGCGCGTGCTGCCGGAGCCTCTTTCTTCCCAAAAACGGTGTTTTGATCCGATATATACGGTGTCCTCTTCCGCTTCCATAAAAGCGGCGCAGAAAATCTCCAGCGGCGAGATGATGATCATGCTCAGTTCGACGGACGCCTGCTGAATTTGCAGAACCGGATGATACATCACAAAATAGGAATCGGGCAGCTTTTGAGCCAGCATTTTTAACATCCCGTCCCTTTTGACCGCCTGTGAAAGCTCAGACTTTTGAGAAAGCGTGGAGCTCGCCCATTTTAATTGAAAGTCATACAGCTGATCTTTGAAAAAAGGCGCGAGCTCAGACTTTCGAGACGGGAGATTCCCGAACAGCGCCTCTTCTCCCTCCGGCTCATCAAACCATTGGTGCCTCTTTTCATTTATATCGGCCGTATTTTCTTCTTTTCTCTTTTTTAAGGAAAATTTTTTCCTGGCCGGCGCTTGATCGGTTTCCCCGCCGGCAGCCGTTTCCGTTTCTTTTTCTTCCGTCATCCGGTCAAACGCTTCAAGAAGCGCCTCAAAGCGTTCTTTCTTCAGCCGGATAAACTGGTTCATATAATGATATGGATCAAGTTCATATCTGGATATGCAGTCGTGAATTTTGATGATCTGTGCCATGTGATTTCTCCACTCCGAATATTTGTTTATGTCAATTGAAACTGTGCAATTTCTTCGTATTTAGGCGACCGGTCAAGATGGGTCTGAAACAGGGAAAACCGGCTGACGGCACTTTGCACCCTGCCGCTTTCAAACGGCACATCGTCAGGAAACGGCCGGTCTCCCGCCCACTTCCGCGCCATCGTCATATGAGGGTGATACGGGCGTTTTTCCACTTGAAAACCAGCTTTCAAAACAGCCTGTTTTGTTTTTTCCCGCAAATCAAAGAGCAGTTCATTCCGTTCGGGCTCAAGGTGAAGCACTCTCGGCTGTCTGCGGTCGCCGAAAATATCCAGATGCTGAAACTGTACGGTAAACGGCTGCGCTGCCGACGCAGCATCTGCGAGCAGCGACGATAATTTCGCAAGCCGTTCTTCATCCGCGGCTCCGAGAAAAATGAGTGTAATATGATAGTCATGCGGGTGCACCCATTTTTTGAATGTTAACGCCGGCTCCTTTTTGGCTGCTTCCCAAATCGGTTCAGCAATGTCAGCCGGAATCGGAATGCCGATAAAATAATGCGGCAATGAAGCTTTCATACGAGGATCTCCCCCTCTTTGGTTATGGTGTTATTATAAAACGGATAAGCGGAGAGGAGAACCCTGTCCGCTCATTATGATAGGATATTATGTACCGAACGTTTTATACAGAAAGGAATGAGCCGGTCTTGAAAATCGTAAACAGCACGGCGGAGCTGATCGGCGGCACACCGATCGTAAAGCTCAATCGTCTTCAGCCAGAACATGCAGCGCAGGTCTATTTAAAATTAGAATCGTTTAACCCGAGCGGCAGTGTCAAAGACAGAGCGGCTTACAATATGATCATTGAGGCGGAAAACAGCGGGCATTTAAAACCCGGCTCTGTCATCATCGAACCGACAAGCGGCAACACAGGCATCGGCCTGGCGATGAACGCGGCGGCGCGCGGCTACAAGGCAATCCTCGTCATGCCTGACACGATGACGAAAGAACGCATCAACCTCCTGAAAGCGTACGGCGCGGAGGTTGTGTTAACACCGGGGGCGGAAAGAATGCCCGGCAGCATCAAAAAAGCGAAAGAACTCGCCGAACAGATTCCGGGAAGTTTTATCCCTATGCAATTCGATAACGGCGCAAATCCAGATGCCCACCGAAAAACGACAGCCATTGAAATCTATCAGGCCGTTCAGCAGCTCAACAGACCGCTCGGTGCTTTTGTGGCAACGGCGGGAACGGGCGGAACCATTACCGGAACTGGAGAAACGCTGAGGGAGCTTTTCCCGGATATGATTGTTCATGTCGCCGAGCCGGCGGGATCTCCCGTCCTGTCTGGCGGAAAACCCGGAGCCCATAAGCTTGTCGGGACAAGCCCCGGATTTATTCCCGGCATACTGAATCAGGACGTTTACGATGAAATCATGAAAATATCTGATGAAGATGCGTATACGACAACACGCCGTCTGGCCCGGGAAGAAGGCATACTCGTCGGACCGTCTTCAGGCGCCGCCTGCTTCGCCGCCATTGAAACCGCAAAACGACTCCCTTCCGAACAGATCGTCATCTGTATGACGGCCGATACGGGAGAACGTTATTTATCAACGGATTTATGGTCATTTGAATGATAAAAAGGGATGCCGCTTTCGGCGTCCCTTTTTATTATCACTTGGCAAGCTCATAAATGGCTTCGGCATATAAAGCGGTTGACCGGAGAAGGTCATCGATTTCAATGTACTCATCCTTTTGATGCGCGCTGTCAGGCCGGCCGGGGAACAGCGGCCCGAACGCGACGCCCGCCGAAAGGGATCTCGCATACGTTCCTCCGCCGATTGAAATCAGATCCGCTTTCTTTCCCGTCTGTCCTTCGTAAACCTTTTGAAGCGTCTTTACGAGCGGATGATCGGCAGAAACGTGGTGCGGTTTGCTGTCTTTAAATTCTTCAAGCCGGAATTCTTCAGCAGACGTAAAAGCATCACGGATGACTTTGCTGTCTGAAGTGACGGGATAACGGATGTTGATGCCGAGTTCTCCTTCCTCACCCTTTCTGTATGTAAAGGTGCCGACATTCAATGTAAGCTCTCCGCTGATGTCATCCCTGCAATCAATTTTCAGCTTTTTGCCTCGTGTATCATTTAAAAAATAGTCACTGACGGTTTTGACAAAGTTCTTTCCAGCTTCATCCAGATCTGTTCCATTAAGGCATTCAGCAAGCTTTAAGCCGGCATTAACACCATTATCCGGTTCCATCGCGTGGCATGATTTTCCGTATACCCGAAGCGTCAGTTTTCCATTTTCCGAAACTGCTTCACCCTGTGTTTTTGACTGCTCAAGCCATTTGCTGAAATATGCGTGCACGGCATCAAGACCGTCCCCTTCAATAACCGCTTCAGCCGCATCCGGCACCATGTTCAAGCGCAGTCCTGAACGGAATGACAGAAGCCCGTTTTTTGCGTCTTTGTCAGAAGCGCTTTTTACAATGCGCAGTGATGCATCTATAATTCCTTTTTCCGCGTTAATGATTGGAAAATCCGCGTCAGGAGCAAAGCCGATGTCAGGCATTTTTTCGTGTTTGAAGTAGTGATCCACGCATCTCCAATCACTTTCTTCATCCGTTCCGATGATGATTCTCACGCGTTTGGATAAAGGGAGCTGCATGTCTTTGACGATTTTCAGCGCATAAAACGCCGCCATTGTCGGCCCTTTATCATCTATGGCGCCTCTGGCATATATCCGGCCGTCCCTGATATCGGCTGAAAACGGATCGCTCGTCCAGCCGTCTCCGGGCGGAACGACATCGACGTGGCACAGAACGCCGACGATTTCGTCACCCGTTCCCCATTCAATATGGCCCGCATAGCCATCAAGATTCTTTACGGTGAAGCCTTCTTTTTCACCGAATTCCAGCAGTGACGTCAGGCTGGCATTGACGCCTTCTCCAAACGGCCGGCCGGGACCGGCTGTTGATTCGTCCATTACGCTGTTGATCTGCAAAAACTTCTGCGTGTCACGGATCAGATCTTCTTTGTTTCTGATGACTTCAACTTCCCAGTTCATCACAAATCCCCTTTCTTGATAAAGACTTGCAAAATGTCGATAAAACGAATAATATAGATGATGTTTTGAAAAAATGTTCGTCATTGGAGGTACTTATGTTTCATCTCGACAAGCATCAAACGACAATAAAAAGAGAAATTACCGCGGGATTGACCACCTTTTTCACAATGGTGTATATCATTGTCGTCAATCCGGTGATCCTTTCCAATGCGGGAATTCCGTTTGACCAGGTGTTCACCGCGACGATTATCGCTTCCATTGTCGGAACTTTATGGATGGCTCTCGCTGCGAATTTTCCGATCGCCATTGCCCCCGGCATGGGCTTAAACGCGTATCTTGCCTTTCACGTTGTCGGCACAGGCAGCGGCATTACGTATCAGACGGCTTTCAGCGCCGTTTTTATCGCGGGAGTCATCTTTATTATTTTATCGTTAACGCCTTTAAGAAAACAACTTATAGAAGCGATTCCGGACAATTTAAAATACGGAATTACGACCGGCATCGGCTTATTTATCGCTTTTATCGGCTTACGCCAATCCGGAATCATCACGGCTGATAAATCTAATCTGGTCGCACTCGGCGATCTTCATTCGCCCGCCGTCATTTTAACGCTTATCGGACTTATCATCAGTATTGTACTGATGGTGCTGAATGTTAACGGGGCTCTGTTCATCGGCATGGCGCTGACCGCTATCATTGCCTTTTTGACCGGACAGATCCATTTCGCGAAAGGATTCATGTCCTTCCCGCACCTGCCGGAGGGGCTTTTGATCACAAATCCGTTCGGAGCCCTCGGGGATGTCGTGCATCACGGTCTGTACGCCGTTGTGTTTTCTTTTCTTCTCGTTACGATTTTTGACACGACCGGCACCATGATCGGTGTCGCCGAACAAGCGGGACTGATCAAAAACAATCAGCTGCCGAATGCCAGAAGAGCGCTTTTGGCTGATTCGACCGCTACGACGGTGGGAAGCATCTTCGGCACCAGCCCGACGACCGCGTTCGTTGAATCTTCAGCAGGTGTGGCGGCCGGCGGAAGAACGGGTCTGACGGCGCTGACGATTGCGGTTATGTTTGCCGTTTCCATGTTTTTCAGCCCGCTTGTCAGCGTCTTATCGGAAGTGTCAGCGATTACGTCACCGGCTCTGATTATTGTCGGCAGCCTGATGATGGGTGCTGTGTCGAATATCCGCTGGAATGAGCTTGATGAAGCGTTCCCGGCCTTTCTCGTCATTTTGGCGATGCCTTTAACGTCCAGTATTTCAACCGGAATCGCACTCGGCTTCATTTCATATCCGCTTGTTAAAGCAGCTAAGAAAAAATGGCGCGAAATCCATCCTTTAGTCATCATCTTCGCCGTGCTGTTTTTTATTCAGCTTTTTATTTTGAACGGACATTAAGAAAAATCCCTTTCCTTTTTCGGAAAGGGATTTTCACATATAAAGAACGGAAAGAATCGCGGCAATGAGACACCAGGCGGAACAGATGACTTGGATGACGGTTAATGCGCTGTTTCGCGCCCTGAAATAGTCATCACTGTCTCTCTTGATACCGCTTAAAACCGGTTTATCCATGATCCGGTCAAATAAAAGTGACGCGGCATAGCGGCTGACGATCGCAAACAAAATGAGAACTGCCGGCTTGACTAAGAGCGGAAGAACGAGAATAAGAGCTGTAAAAGCCGCGGTTAAAAGGTAAAGCTGCCGGAGATACCCGCCGTTTCGGATCAGCACTTTAAAGAACAATTCTTTCCACGCCGTATACGCCGACCGTTTTGTAAAGATGTGCTTTGAGCCGGGATATAAAAACGGCTTGCTCCGCCCTTTATGTTTACCATTCGGGAGCTGCACATCATGGCTGAGCATCAAAACAGAGGCCGCGAATGAAAGCTTGCGCCTGTTCTCCTCAAGCACTTCTTCCTCAAAGGCTGATAATGTCTCCGTCCCTTTCCGAGTCAAAAGAGCGGAACAGATGAACAATATACATCCCGCCGGCCAAAGCCAATACCATTCGGCGGCAAAGACGATCATAAAAAACGCACCCGCCATCAGAACCATCACTTTCAGCCAGCCCGCCGCCTGATTCCCGAATGTCCGCCTGCTGTTTTTTCTGTGCCGGTGCACCGCTAATATTGCAGTATGGAAGCCGAACAGACAGCAAAACATACCCGAATATGCCGGTAAGGTACAGTCACCGTATTGGCGCCATAAGGGAAATAACAATACGGCAAGCGCACCCCATTTGATAAGGGAAAGGAACATCGAATACAAAAGCGCGTACCGTTTCAGCTTTTGCATCAGATGTTTTGCATGCACCAAAAATACGTGATCCGCTTCCAGCAAAAAGGTATGAATAAAACCCGTGCACAACAGCAGGGCACTGAATACATACAGCCAGCCCCATCCTAATACTCCTGCCGCTCCATTAAGAAGCCCCCTGCCGTTCAGCCATTCAGCATATTGATAAACGGCAAATGCGGCAGCGGGAAGAACGATATACAGCGCGACCGTCCAATCAATGACCGTCTGAAACACCTTCCATTGATACCGCCAATAATGAAACAGCCTTTGAAAAAACAAAGCCCGCCCAGTCATCGCTGACTGCTCCGAACCGCTGAATAAAAGCAATCCAGCAGTGAACGGCTCCCCGTTTTTTCCTGAAGCTCCTCTAACGTGCCTTGAAGAAGCAGAGCGCCCTGATCCAGCAAATAAAACCGGTCGCAGATTTTTTCCGCCGTATCCAGAACATGAGTGCACATCAAAATTCCCGCGCCCCTTTCTTTCTCAGCAATCAGCATGTCGGTAAACAGCTTCGTTGAGATCGGATCAAGTCCGATAAAAGGCTCATCAATGATGTAAATATCCGGCTTCGCCAAAAATGCCTGTATAAGCATCAATTTTTGCTGCATCCCTTTTGAAAAACCGGAAGGCAAATCATGTGTTACAGACGTCAGCGAAAACTCTTCAAGCAGCCGCCCTGCCCGTTCACGGCACTCTTCCCCTTCCATGCCCCGCAATGACCCGGTCAGCTCGAGATGCTCCCAAAGCGTCAGTTCATCGTAAAAACTCGGACGCTCCGGTATGTAAGCATAAGATGAATCATTCCACTCAATTCCGCCCTCTATATCCCGGGACAGCCCGAGAACCGCCTTTATCACTGTGCTTTTCCCCGCGCCGTTCGCTCCGATTAAACCGGCAATTTCACCAGCGTTGACTGACAGAGATACATCAGAAATCACCTTCGGCCTGTCAGCATAACCGGCGCAGACAATGTTTGCATTCAATAATTCTCCCAAACTTCTCACTCCCCCGTTTTCATACGGACATGTATAAAAAAAGTTTCAGTTTCCATAATAATAAAAGCGGACCGAGCATAGTAATGCACCAAGGCGGCACTCATTTGGAAAAAATTATCTGCGCTTATTCCTAGATTCATGTTGTCCATATCGTGTATAATGGAGGCAGTTAAAAGAGAAAAAACAGAATGTCATCCTTTGTTGCTTATTCGTACGAAGTTTTAGAGTCGAAAGTTGTGGTATATCAAGTCCATCCGATCTTATGATAGGGAGTGGTTTTTTGAAACCTTCAACAAATCGTATGCTGACTCGGATTAAATCAGTTTACATGTTCATCCAGGAAAAAGGCCTTGTGACAACACAGGAACTGGTTGATGAATTCGGCATTACACCTAGAACCATTCAGCGAGACTTAAATGTGTTAGCATACAATGATCTTGTTCATAGTCCTAGCCGAGGCAAGTGGGAGACAACACGAAAAAAAGTGAAAATTACATCTTAAGCGAACAATTACATAAGGCCCTTTTCGGCCTGACATGCTGCAAGGCAAAGCAGCGTCTTTGCCTTGTTTTTTGTTCCTCTATATAAAAAGCCCAAAACAAATCTGTTTTGGGCTTTTCTGATATCGATTACACTTCAGCGCCTCTCAGCGTTTCGAGCTCTTCTTCAGTCAGCTCGCGGAATTCTCCCGGTTTAAGATCCGGGTCAAGAGAAACAGCCCCCATCGAAAGCCGCTTCAAATAAGCCACTTCATTTCCGACAGCCTTTGCCATCAGCTTCACCTGATGATATTTGCCTTCTGTAATGGTCAAATGAATCACCGTTTCATCCGGGCTTTCTGTAATGATTTCAACGGCTGCCGGCTTCGTTTTATAGCCTCCTTCAATGACGACGCCTCTTTCCAGATGAACGATGTCTTCCGGTGACAGAGGCGAGGTTAACCGGACCTCATATGTTTTAGGCACATGCTTTTTCGGAGAAAGCAGGCGATGAGCGAGCTGCCCGTCATTGGTCAGAAGCAAAAAGCCTTCCGTATCCTTATCAAGACGTCCCGCCGGAAACGGTTCAAATCGCTGTTCTTCAGGCGTCAGCAGATCAACCACCGTTTGCTGGCGGCTGTCTTCGGTAGCGGACAGGACTCCTTGCGGCTTATTCATCATGACATAAATAAATTCACGATAGTCTGCCGGCTCTCCGTATACCGTGATGTCCTGTTTTTCCGGATCGACATGGGTTTTCACATCTTTCGCCGGCTCTCCGTCAATCATGACAGCCCCGGCCTTGACGATTTTTTTCACATCTTTTCTTGAGCCGAATCCGCTGTTGGCAAGCAGTTTATCAAGTCTCATCCTGATCCTCTCCTTTAAAAAGAAAAGCCCGCGATAAGCGGACTATTCATTATTTCTCAATGGGCGGAATGCCTGCCTCTCCTCAAAACACGGGGCAGACGGTTTCCAAACATTTTCTGTAAAAATCCGATTCGGTACGCGGCAAACATGTACACCGCACCGCCGACAGCGGCGCAGACAAAGACGACAATCGCCGCATGCACCTGGCCGCTTTGGTATGTTACAAAGAAACTGAGCAGCCATTGAGTCAGCTTGACCGCGACTCCCATCACGACGGACAGGACTGCGATTAAAATGACCCGTTTTATAAGTACCGTATACGAATAGCCCGCATGGCGCTTAATCATAATAAAACCGTACAGAAGAGAAGCGATATAACCGAGCGCCGTTGCCAAGATGGCCCCGTCTCCCTGAAACAGCTTGATCAGCGGCACGTTCAGCACCACTTTTATAATGACGCCGATGAAAAGGCTCACGACAGCAAATTTCTGCTTATTAATCCCTTGCAGGATCGCGGCGTTTACGGTAAACAGAGAAAACAGAATCGCGACAGGCGCGTACCAGAACAATATATCCTGTCCGATATCCGGGCGAAGACTTTCAGAGCCGTAGAAGAACGTATAGGCCGGACCCGATAACACGGACATCCCGACAACTGCGGGAATAACCAAAAACAGAATGATTTGCATCGTCTGGTTAATCTGCTGGTTCAAAAGCTTATAATTCCTGCTCGTAAACGATTCAGTAATCGTCGGAATCAGCGTCAGACCGAAAGCGGTCGCCAGAGAAACCGGGATCATGACAAGCTTCGGCACATAAAGAGTGACAATCGCAAGCATGTCCTGGCTGATATCCTTATGGCCTGCCGCAATCATCGCTTTATTAAACGTATTCGTATCGATATAAGAATACAAAGGAATCGCCAGTCCGACAAATACGTAAGGAGCGGCATAACTGAAAAGCTCAATGAACATTTTTTTATAACTTAAGTTCGCAGACGGGACGAGATTCGGCTTCATCGCCAGAAGATCGCCCTTCCGCTTATTCCAGTAAATATAAAGGACGACAAGCCCTCCGAATGATCCGATCAGCGCCGCGAAAGTCGCGTATCCGACTGCGATGACAAGGCCGCCGTTGATCACTCTTAAAATCAAATACGTGGCGCCCAATAAAAAGATGATCCGGGCAAGCTGCTCCACAACCTGTGAAACGGCTGTCGGCCCCATCATCTGATGACCTTGGAAAAAACCGCGCACAAGACTCATAATCGGCACGACCAAAAGTGCCAGACTCACCATCCGGATGACATAAACGACGTGGTCAATCGTAAGTCCGTTGTTACTCGTGCCGCCGAGAGATGTTTCCGCAAAAAACGGCGCCGAAATATAAAGAATTGAAAAAGCGATCATCCCGGTTACGAGCATAACCGACATTCCCGCTCTCAGCATCCGCCTGCTTGTCTCATAGTCTCCCTTGGAATTATATTTCGAGACAAATTTTGAAACCGCGGCGGGAAATCCCATCGTGGCAATGTTTAAAAACAGTGTATATTGATTATATCCGTATTGAAACAAAGCTCCGCCCGTCGCTCCGACCATCGCTCCGAACGGGATCAGATAAATCATCCCTAAAATCCGCGATATATAGGTGCCGAGCGTCAGCACGAACGTGCCCCTTAACAATTTGCTTGACATGTTTCCTCATCACCATTTTCTACGAAGATTCAACTTTTCTATTTTAACACAACTGGGCAATTAGACGGTAATAATTACAGCGGGAAACTTTTTGGGAAAACTCTTTAAAAAACAAAATACGTTTAAGGATTCCCTTTCTTTCGCTATAATAGCAGAAAGCGGACATTTCCGCCTATTATACGTGAAAAAGAAAGTTGTTGATGAAAGATGAAACATTATGACGTGATTGTGATCGGCGGCGGCCCGTCCGGTTTAATGGCTGCGATTGCGGCAGGCGAAGAAGGCGCGGACGTATTATTAATCGATAAAGGAAACAAGCTGGGACGGAAGCTGGCGATTTCCGGCGGCGGGCGCTGCAACGTGACCAACCGCCTCCCCGTTGAAGAAATCATCAAACACATCCCCGGCAACGGCCGCTTTTTATACAGCGCGTTTTCCGAATTTAATAATGAAGATATCATCGCCTTTTTTGAAAAACTCGGCATTCAGCTGAAAGAAGAAGACCACGGGCGCATGTTCCCGGTGACGGACAAAGCACAAAGCGTTGTCGATGCGCTTTTGAACCGATTAAAACAACTGAATGTCACCATCCGTACAAATGAAAAAATCAAAGAAGTGCGGTACGAGAACGGCAGGACAGCAGGCATTACGACAAACAATGACGAACACATTAACGCAGACGCCGTCATTATCGCGGTCGGCGGAAAATCAGTCCCGCATACCGGCAGCACCGGAGACGGCTATGCATGGGCGGAAGCGGCCGGTCATACCGTGACCGAACTCTTTCCGACGGAAGTGCCGGTTACGTCGTCAGAACCGTTTATTAAACAAAAAACACTTCAGGGGCTGTCTCTTAGAAACGCGGCCGTCAGCGTTCTGAATAAAAAAGGCAAACCAATCGTCACACACGTGATGGACATGCTGTTTACCCATTTCGGCTTGTCAGGCCCCGCCATTCTCCGCTGCAGCCAGTTTGTCGTCAAAGAACTGAAAAAGCAGCCAGAGGTCAAACTCCGCATCGATCTGTTTCCCGGCATCAACGAGGAAGAGTTATTTCAAAAGATGCACAAGGAACTGAAAGACGCACCGAAAAAAGCGCTCAAAAACGCGCTGAAGCCGTGGATGCAGGAACGGTACCTGCTTTTTCTTCTGGAACGGAACGGTCTTGATCCGCAGACAAGCTTTACGGAACTGCCGAAGGATCAATTCAGGGCTTTTGTCAAAGACTGCAAACAATTTACGGTTGCCGCTGACGGAACGCTTTCTTTGGACAAAGCGTTTGTCACAGGCGGAGGTGTTTCCGTAAAAGAGATTGAGCCGAAACAAATGGCGTCTAAAAAAATGGAAGGCTTATATTTTTGCGGAGAAATACTCGACATTCACGGCTATACCGGGGGCTACAATATCACTTCAGCCTTTGTTACGGGGCGTCTCGCCGGTTTGAATGCAGGACGTTTCTCACGCTCGCTCTAAATGGTTTAAAGCGCACTTACCTGAGCGTCCCCGTTGATAATTGACCAAAAACATGATAGAGTTTTCTGCGTTTTGTTTCACCTGATTGAGGGAATAGGAAGAAAGGAATGATCTGCAATCGTACGACCATACTAAAACAAAATGGCGTATTGAAAAAAATAGTCAGAGGGTGAGAACGTTTGAAGAAGAACATCTCCAGTGTTTTTTGGATTGTGATTGTCATCACAGCCGCTGCGGTTTTATGGGGGGCCATTTCTCCTGACAGCCTGCAGCAAGTCACTGATACGGCACAAAAATTTATTACGGATTCTTTCGGCTGGTATTATCTGCTGGTCGTTTCTATATTTGTCGGTTTCTGTCTCTTTCTCATTGTGAGTCCGATCGGCACAATAAAACTCGGAAAACCCGGGGAAAAACCGGAATTCGGCTTATTATCTTGGTTTGCCATGCTTTTCAGCGCGGGCATGGGAATCGGTTTGGTATTTTACGGGGCTGCGGAACCGATCAGCCATTACGCCATCAGCTCTCCCTCAGGTGAAACAGAAACGCCCCAAGCATTTCGTGATGCGCTCCGGTACACATTTTTCCACTGGGGGCTGCACGCTTGGGCCATCTATGCGGTTGTCGCTTTATGTATCGCATATTTTCAATTCAGAAAAGACGCGCCCGGTTTGATCAGCAGCACACTGACACCGCTTTTGGGCGATAAAGTAAACGGGCCGATCGGCAAAGCGATTGACTGTATCGCCGTGTTTGCGACCGTTGTCGGTGTGGCGACAAGCTTAGGGCTCGGAGCGACTCAGATCAACGGCGGTCTGCATTATTTATTCGGCATTCCGAAAACATTTTCCATTCAGCTGATCCTGATCGCTGTCGTGACCGTGTTATTTTTGATTTCTGCGTGGAGCGGAATCGGCAAAGGGATTAAATACTTAAGCAATACCAACATGGCGCTCGCGGCTATTTTAATGATCTTTATGCTCATTGCAGGTCCGACGGTGCTGATTATGAACTCATTTACCGATTCTATCGGCCAATACATCCAAAATATCGTGCAGATGAGCTTTCGCTTGTCTCCGAATGATCCCCAAAAACGCGAATGGATTAACAGCTGGACCATTTTCTATTGGGCCTGGTGGATATCCTGGTCGCCGTTTGTCGGCATTTTTATCGCCCGTGTATCAAGGGGCCGGACGATCCGGGAATTTTTAATCGGGGTGTTGGTGACACCTTGTATATTGGCTTTCTTATGGTTTGCGATCTTCGGTGTATCCGCGATGGATCTTCAGCAGAAAGGCGTATTCAATGTCGCGGGAATGTCAACGGATACGATGCTGTTCGGCGCACTCAGCCACTATCCGCTGACAATGGTGACATCCGTATTAACGCTTGTTCTGATCGCTGTATTCTTTATTACATCAGCGGATTCAGCGACATTTGTGCTTGGAATGCAAACGTCTTACGGCTCATTAGACCCGTCAAACCGGGTGAAAATCATCTGGGGCGTCATCCAGTCCGCCGTGGCAGCGGTTTTGTTATATTCCGGCGGTCTGGCCGCACTGCAAAACACGGCCATTCTCGCCGCGGTTCCGTTTTCAGTCGTGATCCTTCTGATGATCGTGTCTCTGTACAAGTCATTAGCGAGCGAGAGAAAAGGAATTAAACAAGCGGAGAAATACCAAAAACCAAGAAGTCCCCGCGTCAAAAAAGCATAATGAACAACGAAGCCCGGCATTTCGTCCGTCCGGGCTTCTTTATTTTCGGTATAAAATGAGAGCGGAAAAACAATAAAGCTGCTCACCTTCAGGATCACAGGCCGCCGCTACCGTATATTTAATATCAACGAGCTGTTCATCAGAAATCCCCTTTAAAAATGTATTGACTTCAGTCTGCAGATCCTTTTCATGCTCCTCATCAAAAACAGCTATCTTCAGCACATCACCCTCTCCTTTCTCTATCAATTTATTCCGGTTCAATTGAAATATGATAGAGAAAAACAGATTTTCTTTTTTACTGATTTTTACTAAAAGTAACCAAAAATAGTTATTGAAAACGCTTACTCTCGTATGATAATATCATTTTAACAATAACCAGGTCATTTCTGTTTAGTAAATATTTAGTAAAAAGGAGATGCGAAATGGTCCGTCTCAAAGATATTGCCTTACAGGCATCTGTATCCAGCGCGACAGTATCGAGAATTTTGAATAAGGATGACTCTTTGGCTGTGACTGATGAAACAAGAGAAAAAGTTCTGAGGATCGCCGATGAGCTGGGCTATCAGCCGTCGGCAAAAAGACGGAAGAACCGCAGCCGCAGCGATTCAGCGCCCCTGATCGGCGTTGTCAGCTGCCTGTCACCGGAAGAAGAACGGCAGGATCCTTATTTTTCGGCGATCCGAAAAGGCATTGAAGAAGAATGCTTTCGGCAAAAAATTTTTATCACATCTTCTATCCATCTCGGTTCTTTTCAAGAGCATATGTTTCACGAACTGGACGGCGTCATCGTCATCGGCAGCCTGCAAGACGAGGCGCTTACGAATATCAGCGCCGCTTTCAGGCACGCGGTATTTGTTAACGGCACCCCCGATCCCGCCCGCTACGATTCCGTCAGCGTGGATTTTTATGCCGCAGCGCAAAAGGCGATAGAACATCTACTGTCGCTCGGTTACCAGCGGCTCGGTTATATCGGCGGCCGGGAGCGGGAACATACCGTCATAGACGGTGTAAACAGCAATAAAACGATTGAGGATAAGCGTCTGACCGCTTTCTTACAAATGGCCGGCGCCGAGCCGGAGCATGTACTGATCGGCGAATACAGCATGCACGAAGGGTTCCGGCTGATGAATGAAGCCGTCAAAGGCGGAAGTCTCCCCGATGCCTTTTTTATCGCAAGTGATTCGATGGCTGTCGGCGCTTTAAAAGCCTTGCAGGAAGCCGGCCTTCAAGTCCCGCGCGATACGGCGGTTGTCAGCTTCAACGGAATTGATGAGGCAGAATACGCCAGCACGCCGTTATCAACGGTAAAAGTATACACGGAAGAGATGGGCCGGACGGGTGTCAAATTGCTTCTCGACCGTTTAAACGGCAGAACCGTCCCGCTGGCCGTGACGCTCCCCACTTCATTGATTGTCAGACAAAGCTGCGGCTCACAAGAAAGGTGGTGACGTGTCCCGCAGCGTTTATATCATATTTAAAGGAGGAAAAGATGAAACGCTTACTGGCTTTGTTTCTTTCTTTTACTTGCATGATACTTCCCGGCTGCTCGGCAGAACAGAGCGGCGCCGGAGAAAAGCAGAAAACATTGACAGTCTATTCCACCATATCCTCAGACAGCGAACGCGCCGTATTCAGAAAGTTGGCTGATTCATTCCAAAAAGAACATCCGGACATTCAAGTAAACGTTCATTTCCCAGGCAATGACTACGAAAATATGATGAGGGTCAGGATGGCGGCCGGTGATATGCCCGATCTTTTCGACACACACGGCTGGGCCAAAATCCGCTACGGAGAATATACCGCCGACCTCAGCGGCATGTCTTGGACGAAGCGGCTCGATCCGAATTTAAACAGCATGCTCAAAGACGCCAAAGGCAGAATATACGCCTTCCCTCTGAATCAGGCAAAGGACGGACTGGCCTACAATCGTACGTTGTTAGAAAAATACGGAATCAAACCGCCGGAAACAATGGATGATTTTATGAAGGCACTGCGACAGATTAAAGAAAAAAGCGGCGGAACAGTCACCCCCTTCTGGTTTGCCGGCTATGAGAAAAGCTCATTTGCCCAATATTACGATCAATTCGCCGCACCGCTTCTCATCACAGATCCCGCACACCGTTACAAAAAACAACTGTTAAACGGAACCTTCCGCTGGACACACTTCACCTATTTATCTGACAAACTGAAAGAGATGCAAAAGGAAAACCTGCTCAATATAGATGCCGTGACGGCAAAACGGTCCCAGCTCATTGAACTGATGGCGCAAAACAAAATCGCCTTTACGCTGCAGGGCGGCACCCTCGGCCAAGACGTCGCTCAAATCAATCCGAAGGTAAAAGTCGGCATCATACCGACCCCGGCCGTCCATAAGGGAGACGCGCCGGTTTGGATCGGAGGCGAACGTTACACGCTGGCGGCATTCAAGGATTCCCCGCGGCTTGAAGAAGCGAAACAGTTTATCGCATTTATGGCCCGACCCGAGCATGCAAAATCAATTGCCGAAGCGACCTCGCTTCCGGCCGGATTAGTGAATGTGCAAACGGACATTTTCTACGCAAATGACTATAAGCGCTATCAGCATATTAAGGTGCAGCCTTATTTTGACCGCCTTTATTTGCCGAACGGAATGTGGGATGTGATGGGAACAGCCGGGCAGGAGCTGATGGCCGATATCTTAACCCCCGCTGAAATTTCAGCGAAACTCGGCAGGGAATATAAGCGGCTTCGGCTTCAATCTGATTCATGGGGAGCTGAAAAAGAATGAGTGATCTTGCAAAAGAAACCCAAGGATTTCAACATCAAAAGCCGGTAAAACCCGCGTCACTGTGGTGGATGTACGTTCCCGCTCTTGCCACGGTTTTTATTTTCATGATTTTTCCGTTTGTCAAAGGCGCTTTTATCACATTTACAAACTGGAACGGCTTCTCACAGACGTATCAATGGGTGGGGGTTACTCAATATAAAAGGCTTTTTACAGATCCGGACACGTGGCTTGTTGTGAAAAACACTTTGCTTTACGGCATCGGAAGCACTTTTTTTCAGAATATGCTCGGACTTTTATATGCGCTGCTTTTGAATCAGAGCTTAAAAATGAAGGCGCTCACAAGAACGATCGTCTACCTGCCCGTCATTATCAGTCCGCTGATTATGGGATACATTTGGTATTTTATTTTCTCATATGACGGGGGTGCGCTGAATGATGTGCTTGGCGCACTGGGAATCGGTCCTGTCAACGCCTTGGCAAGCCCTGCGGCAAACCCGTGGATTATCGTCATGATTAACACATATCAATACGCAGGCATTGCGATGATTGTATATTTGGCGGGGCTGCAAAGCATTCCGAAAGATTATTACGAAGCCGCAAAAATGGATGGCGCGGGAGGTCTTCAGCCGTTTTTCACCATCACCCTGCCTTTATTGATGCCGGCTGTCACCATCAACATGGTCATCAATATCATCGGCGGGCTGAAGCTGTTTGATGTCATTTTCGCGCTGACCGCAGGCGGGCCGGGCAATTCCTCTCAATCGATGTCAACGTTTATGTATGATTTATATTTTAAACGGCAGGATGCGGGATATGCCGCCGCCCAAGGCGTGTTTATGTCCGTCATTATTCTTGTCATCAGCTTTTCGGCTCTCGTGTATTTCAAGCGAAAGGAGACGGAAATGTCATGAAAACAGCCCGAATGCGGATTTTTACGCTGTTGGCAGCCGTTATCTCGTGCGTTCATATTGTCCCCTTTTATATTTTGCTGACCACGTCATTAAAAGCAAAAGGTGACTACAGTTCAAAATGGTCGCTGCCATCCGCCTTTTCATTTCAGAATTTTCGTGAAGCATGGGAACGTGCCTCTCTCGGGCAATCCTTTCTGAACACGATTATCATTACAGCCGTTTCCGCCGCTTTATTAATTTTCATGGGTTCGCTTGCCGCATACCCGCTCGCAAGAAGAAATACAAAGCTGAACAAAATCGTCTTCGGCCTTTTGATTTCAATCATGATCATCCCGCCTTTGACTTCCATGGTTCCTTTATACAAGATGGTCGCTGATGCGGGGCTGATCAATACGCATGCCGCAGCCATTCTCATTAATACGGCTGCATATATGCCGCTGACCGTTTTCTTATATTCGGGGTTTATCCGCTCTTCCATTCCGAAAGAGCTTGAGGAAGCCGCCAGGATGGACGGCGCGGGATTGATCAGGACTTTTTATACAATCGTGTTTCCTTTGTTGAAACCGATTACCGCAACGGTCTGCATAATTTCCTGCGTGTTTATCTGGAACGATTACCAATTTGCGATTTTCTTTTTACAAGATCAAAAGGTGCAGACATTGACCGTGGCCATGGCGGGATTCTTCGGCGAAAACGCGAACAATCTTCACTTAGTCGCCGCAGCCGCGATCATGGCGATGCTGCCGATGGTCGTATTGTTTTTGGCGCTTCAAAAATATTTTATCTCAGGGCTGTCCTCCGGGGCGGTCAAAGGCTGAGAAGAAAAGGGAGGAATTTCTGTTGAAGAAAATTACGTTTATCGGAGCGGGGAGCACGATTTTCGCCAAAAATGTACTGGGGGACTGCTTACTGACTGAAGCATTAAACGGGTTTGAATTCGCGCTTTATGATATTGACGCTGTACGGCTGAAAGAATCCCAGCTCATGCTGGAAAACATGAGAGACCGCTACAATACGAGTATATCCATCATCTCCTACGATGACCGAAAACAGGCGCTTACACACGCCGGCTATGTGATAAATGCCATTCAGGTCGGAGGTTATAAACCCGCGACGGTCATTGACTTTGACATCCCGAAGCGGTACGGTCTCCGCCAGACGATTGCCGATACCGTCGGAATAGGCGGTATTTTCCGTTCCCTTCGCACCATCCCCGTTTTATTTGACATCGCAAAAGACATGGAAGAGGTCTGCCCGGATGCGTGGCTGTTAAATTATACAAATCCGATGGCCTCTCTGACCGGAGCGATGCTCAGACATACAAATGTCAAAACGGTCGGCCTGTGCCACAGCGTCCAGGTATGTACCAAAGATCTGTTTGACTCACTCGGCATGGATCACGAAGGGACGGAAGAACGCATTGCCGGCATCAACCATATGGCTTGGCTTTTGGAGATTAAAAAAGACGGAATTGATTTATATCCGGAAATTAAAAGACGGGCACGCGAAAAACAAAAGACGAAACATAAGGACATGGTGCGGTTTGAGCTGATGGATAAATTCGGCTGCTACGTAACGGAATCATCTGAGCATAATGCCGAATATCACCCGTATTTTATAAAAAGCCGGTATCCTGGGCTGATAGATGAACTCCAAATTCCGCTTGATGAATATCCGAGGAGATGCGCGGAACAAATCAACAATTGGGAAACGATGAGAGACAGCATCATCAACAACCAAAACCTGACGCATGAACGCTCAAAAGAATACGGTTCGAGAATTATTGAAGCGATGGAGACGGGCAAACCGTTCACATTCGGCGGCAATGTGCTGAATACCGGGTTGATACCGAATCTGCCGGCGAAAGCGGTCGTTGAAGTGCCTTGCACAGCCGTCAAAAACCACATTATGCCGTGCTATTCCGGCGAACTTCCCGAGCAGCTCGCGGCGCTCAACAGAACAAACATTAACACACAGCTTTTAACCATCGAAGCGGCCGTTACATTAAAAAAGGAAGCTGTATATCAGGCGGCCATGCTTGATCCGCATACGAGCGCCGAGCTTTCCATGAATGACATCATCTCTTTGTGCGATGACTTATTTGAAGCGCACAAAGACCGGCTTCCGGCTTATCACTGATCATTCGCGTTCCGGTCCTGGGCGGGCCGGACGCTTTTATATGTTCAGTACCAGTTTGACCGTCTGTAAAGTGTGTCCTTTAAAGTCTTCTTCAAATTCACATACCCATTGAAACCCTTTCGCTTGATAAAAGGATAAGGCAATGCGGTTCTCTTTTTCTGCATGGACATAAAGCTTTTTTACCCCGCCGGACTGCCTGATGCATTCTTTAAGGAGTGCCGTGCCTATCCCGTTTCCCTGGCAATCCGGGTCAATATAGATGGCGGTCAGCTCCGCATTTCCGTCTTTTTGAACCGGGGTGGTATTTGCAAAACCGAGCACTCGCCCCTCTTCTTCTGCCACAAAGAACAGAGAATGCAAGAGCCGGCGTTCCATCATCTCATCCTGATAGGCGGATTCGAGAAACTGATCTTGAATGTGTCTGGGAATAATCCCTTCATACGTATGATGCCAGCTGCGTTCTGCGACTTGCCGGACCTGTTTGATATCGTTTGTTTTCATCGCGCGGATCATCGGTTTCACCTGATTCGCCTCCCGTTTTTTTATAAAAAAAGAAGAAAAAGACGCACATCCCTTTTCTTCTTTCACTTCAAAGCGTTATTTCTTCGGCTTTGTTTCGCCTTCCCACTCCAGCATGCCGCCTTCAACATTAACCGTACGGAAGCCCTGCTCATGTAAATACATACAAACGTTCATGCTTCTTTTTCCGGAACGGCAGATAAATACATATTCCTTGTCCTTGTCTAACGCATCCATCTTCTCAGGGATGTCCCCCATGCGGATGTGAACGGCCTCCGGAATCATTCCTTCGGCAACTTCTTCGTCTTCTCTGACATCAATCAGATACAGCTCTTCTCCCGCTTTTAATTTTTCTTCCAGTGCGGCTGTGCTGATTTCATTTATTTTCAATGTGTGACACTCCCATTCATCTTTATGGTGTTAAGTATACCAAAGCCCGCGGTGCAATTTCTATCATAGAGGCTGATAAAAAAGCCCCTCTCTGTAGGAGAGGGGCTTCGCCCGGTCAGTTTGCCACGATATTGACAAGCTTGCCCGGTACGGCAATGATTTTTCGGATCGTTTTTCCTTCAAGCTGCTCTTTTACTTTTTCGTCAGCTTGTGCGAGCTGTTCTAACGCTGCTTTATCAGCATCAGCCGGAACCATTAATTTCGCTTTTACTTTTCCGTTCAGCTGGACGACGATTTCCACTTCATCGTCCACCAGTTTTGATTCGTCATAAGCAGGCCAAGCCTCGTATGCAATCGAACCTTCGTGGCCGAGTTTTTCCCACAGCTCTTCCGCCAAATGCGGCGCAATAGGAGAAAGCAGCTTCACAAAACCTTCGATATATTCTCTCGGCAGTTCATTCGCTTTGTAAGCTTCATTAATGAAGACCATCAGCTGAGAAATGCCCGTGTTAAAACGAAGGGCTTCGAAGTTTTCTGTCACTTTCATGACCGTTTCATGATAGACGCGTTCAAGAGTTTCGCCTGCGCCTTCTGTCACTTTGCCCGTCAGCTCGCCGTTTTCCTCGATAAACAAACGCCATACGCGGTCAAGGAAGCGGCGCGCTCCGTCAAGACCTGATTCAGACCAGGCGATAGATGCATCAAGCGGCCCCATAAACATTTCGTACAGGCGGAGCGTATCTGCCCCGTGAGACGCCACAATTTCATCCGGATTGACGACGTTTCCGCGGGATTTACTCATTTTTTCATTGTTTTCCCCGAGAATCATTCCTTGGTTATACAGCTTTTGGAACGGTTCTTTCGTCGGCACGACACCGATATCGTAGAGAAATTTATGCCAGAAACGCGCGTACAGAAGGTGAAGCACGGCATGCTCCGCTCCTCCAATGTAAATATCAACGGGCAGCCATTTATCCAGTTTCTCAGGTGAAGCGAGCTGATCCGGATTTTTCGGGTCGATAAAGCGGAGGAAATACCAGCAGCTTCCCGCCCATTGCGGCATCGTGTTCGTTTCTCTTCTGCCTTTTTTGCCCGTTTCAGGATCAGTGACTTCCACCCACTCTTTAATGTTGGCAAGCGGTGATTCACCTGTTCCGCTCGGTTTGATCTCATCGGTTTTCGGCAGAATCAGCGGCAGCTCTTCCGCCGGAACGGCTGTTGACGTGCCGTCTTCCCAATGAATGACCGGAATCGGCTCGCCCCAATAGCGCTGGCGGCTGAACAGCCAATCACGCAGACGGTATGTCACTTTTTTCTCACCGTTTTTCGTTTCTTCAAGCCAGGCGATCATTTTTTCAATCGCTTCCGCTTTATTCAGTCCGTTCAGAAAGCCGGAATTGACATGCTCTCCGTCTCCCGTGTACGCTTCTTCTTCCGTGTTTCCGCCTTTTACGACTTCTTTGACAGGCAGGCTGAACACTTTGGCGAATTCAAAATCACGTTCGTCATGCGCCGGCACGGCCATTACAGCGCCCGTTCCGTAAGAGGCGAGGACATAATCCGCTATCCAGATCGGCAGCTTTTCCCCGTTTGCAGGGTTTACGGCATATGCGCCCGTGAAGACGCCCGTTTTTGTTTTCGCAAGATCCGTCCGTTCCAGGTCACTTTTCGCCTGAACTTCTTTAACATAAGCATCTACCGCTTCTTTTTGTTCAGGCGTCGTGATGGCCTCCACAAGCTCATGCTCAGGAGCCAGTACGGCATAAGCCGCGCCGAACAGCGTGTCCGGTCTTGTCGTAAACACGGTAAACGTGTCATCAGTGCCGTCGATCGCGAAATGCACGTTTGCGCCTTCTGAGCGTCCGATCCAGTTGCGCTGCATGTCTTTAATGCTTTCCGGCCAGTCAAGTTCTTCTAAATCTTCAAGAAGCCTGTCCGCATAAGCGGTGATTTTCAGCATCCATTGTCTCATCGGGCGGCGTTCAACCGGATGGCCGCCCCGCTCGCTTTTGCCGTCAATGACTTCTTCGTTCGCAAGCACCGTTCCGAGCGCCGGGCACCAGTTGACCGGCACTTCGTCTACGTAAGCGAGCCCTTTTTCGTACAGCTTGGTGAAGATCCACTGCGTCCACTTGTAATAGTCCGGATCAGTCGTATTGATTTCACGATCCCAATCATATGAAAATCCGAGCGATTGAATCTGGCGGCGGAAATTATCGATATTTTGTTTTGTGAACTCAGCCGGATCATTCCCCGTGTCAAGCGCGTATTGCTCGGCAGGAAGCCCGAACGCGTCCCATCCCATCGGATGAAGCACATTGTATCCTTGCATGCGTCTCATGCGCGAAAGGATATCGGTTGCCGTATAGCCTTCCGGATGTCCGACATGAAGGCCGGCTCCTGAAGGATACGGGAACATGTCAAGCGCGTAAAACTTCGGCTTGTCATTCTCTTCACTGACGGCGAACGTTTTATGATCCAACCAGTAATTCTGCCATTTCTTTTCTATTTTTTCATGCTGAAAACTCAACGTAAAAACCTCCTTCTGATTGAATACGGCGTATGTAGTCCAAGTATTGACGGGATGAGAAAGATTATATTCAGATTATTCTAAAACTAAAAAAACTCCCTCATCCCAAAAAGGGACGAGAGATTTTTATTTCCCGCGGTACCACCCTCGTTAGCGCGGTTTTGAGCCGCACTCACTTGATACTTTTAACGCAGTTATGCGTCAGCGGTTTTGCCGCTGCAACTCTGAGGCGAGTTCGGAAACAGACTTGATTGACTTGCACCGGCCGTCAACTCTCTGATTGCAAAATCTGCTTCTTACTGCTCCTCTTCACTGTTCTTATCGCTACCGTAATCTTACCTGTATTTTATAGAATTCTGTTCATAAGTGCAAGCAGGTTTGTATACAATGGGAATGTACCCGGAACGGGTCATGAGCGGGGATATTATTTTGATGGAGGATTTTTTTGCTGGTGTGGTTTTGCTTCGGCCGAATCACTGTTTTGTTCTCTGACAAAATCAAAGCTCCTGAGAACAGCTTCTCCGCCGTAGCCTGCGATTATGGATAAGATGACGAGTTGAATTCCTGAATCGGGGTCAGCGGATAAGACAAGTAAGATGGAAGCAGCCATTCCGATAAAACCATCTTCCAAAAAACCGAGATAGATAAACCGCTTTGTCATTCTGGGTTTCTCCAGCCTGCCTCTCTTTTTCACATGACCGAGAACCCCCATGATTCCTCCAATTACACAAGCAATTATTACCTGATGCAGCATCTTCATCACCTTCCTAAAGCCCTTATTTAGTAAAGCGACTTCAGGCCATCCAGCCCCCTTACGAATACGATGATATTCGATATCTACATACCGGCGATTGAGCAGGAAAGTAAAAAGCTTGTTTCTTCCATTATATGTGAACACATGATCGGTAAGCTTGATGCATTAGATTCATTTTTCACCCAGTGACAATGACCTAGTCACTTACTTAGCGATGATGTGCCTTCCCCTTATATATTCAGTGTATATGAGGACAAGCCCGAATGACAAATTGCAAACTTCGGCTGCTTGAATCAGAACATATGTTATGCTACGGTTACTGTAGATTCATTTAAAAAGGGGAGAAACAATGGCTGAAAAAGCGCGCAGCTTTACGGCCAAAAGGGGGTTTTACATGGCTGACTCAAATGTATCCGGAAAACTGGAGCAGCTGGAGCTTATCAAAAAGGCGCTTGATCACGCACGCATCGGCGTGGTGATTACAGACCCCTCTCTTGAGGACAATCCCATCATATATACAAATCAGGGATTTATGGATATGACAGGCTACTCTTCCGAAGAGATATTAGGTAAGAACTGCAGATTTCTGCAAAGCAAAGAAACCGACCGTCAACAAGTCGCGAAAATCAGAAAGAGCTTAACCCAGAAAGAAAAGATCACGGTGCGGCTGAAAAACGTCAAAAAAGACGGCACCCCATTTTGGAATGAACTCAACATTGATCCTCTTTATGTTGAAGACAAGCTCTATTTTGTCGGTTTTCAAAAAGACATTACAGAGCAGAAAGAATACGAAAAGCTCCTTGAGGATTCCCTCACAGAAATCACGACGCTGTCAACTCCGGTTGTTCCGATCCGAAACGGCATCTCCGCTTTGCCGTTAGTGGGAAACTTAACGGAAGAACGATTTGATTCAATTGTGACAACTTTGACGGACATATTAACCGCATCTAAAGATGATTACTTAATTATAGACTTATCAGGTCTGGCCGAGGTAAACGAACAGACCGCAGACCGGATTTTCAAATTGCACCACCTGCTTAAATTAATCGGCACGGAATTGATTATCACCGGTATCAAGCCTACCCTCGCCATGAGAATGAATCAGCTTGATGCCAGCTTTTCTTCATTAAAGACGTATTTAAACGTTAAGGACGCCGTCAACGTGCTTCCGGTCGTATAAACAAAAAAATCCCGCCGAAACAGCGGGATTTTTTTATGTCGTCATCGTACTTGGACGTTTTGTTTATTAACGGTTTTCAGGCGTTTGTCGTACAGCACCGTCGCTGCGATGCTGACAACAAGAAGCACCATCAGGATCAACAGCAGCACGCTCATTCCGTACTGATCAACCAGCACGCCGCCAAGGAGCGGCCCGATCATTCTGCCGCCCGTCGCCGCACTGTTGACGAATCCTTGGTAAAACCCTTCTTTCCCCTTAGGCGCAAGCTGATTGGCAATGGTAGGCACGGCAGGCCAGACAAGCATTTCTCCGACGGTTAAAATCACCATTGCGGTGAGGTACATCGGAAATTGCTTGGCGCTGAGAAGCACGCCGAACGAGACGATAAAAATACAAAAGCCGATGACCATCTGCGTTTTTAACGCACCGGACCATTTTTTCAGAACAGCTCCCATGAGAGGCTGTCCGGCGACAATTAATATTCCGTTTACGGTCCAGAGCACACTGTATAATGAAAGCGGCATACCGATGCTTTGAGTATGTGACGCAACGGTTGTGGACCACTGCGAATAGGCGATCCACCCGAGAACATACCCGCCGCTCAATATGAGAAGCGCCGTAAATTTCGTTCTGCTGCTGACAGGCTCGTAGTCCAGAACAGAAACCTGGCTCGCATTTTGGGTTTTGATATTTCGAAACCCGAAAAATACGATAAGGAAAAACAGCACATACAGCATAGCATTGGCTAAAAACACGTACGTAAACGAGTACGCCGCAACCATCCCGCCGAGTGCCGAGCCCACGGCGACACCTGCGTTCTGAGCTACATAAATCGCATTAAAAGCTCTCCGCCCGCCTTCTTTCCATACCGCTCCCGCCATGGCGTAACTGGCCGGGAACACGATACCGGAACCGAAGCCGACAATGATGAGCAGCCAAATATAAACGGGCCATTGATGAAACAGAACGAGTCCGAGAAGACTTGCCAATGTGATCATAATGCCCAGCATAATGGATTTGAATCCGCCGATTTTATCAAACAAAAATCCGCCGCATAAATTCCCCGCCACACTGGCACCGGAATTCAGCATCAGAACAATCCCCGCAACAGTCAGCGATTTCCCTAAATGATTATGAATATAGATCGTATTCAGCGGCCACAAAAAAGATGCGCCCGTCACATTGATAAACATTCCGATGATTAATATCTTCAAAGCGCGCGGCATACCGATCCCCCTCTCTCTATAAAAAACCCCATGAAAAAACGGAAACCGCAAGCCGCGGCTCCGTATCGAACACGTTATCATAGCACATTCATTCTATCGCCGCGGACATCTTTTTTCAACATCAGAATCTGAAAAAAATAATGCCGGAATGTTGAAAAAATTACAAATGATTGGATTCACAAAAACAGGCCGGCCTCATGCTCTTTTCCTCAGCAGCCAAAACGGAATATACAGAATGAAAAAGCTCAATATCACCGCCGCTTCCATTGATAGAAGATACCACGGCCAAGGTCCGAAAACATTCAGAAGCGAAGCGGTCTTCGGTTTTTTCATTAGGTATAAGTAATTTGCATTCAGCACACGATCAATAAAAAAGACACACGCCCCGTACAGATTTACGATCAGCACCGATACCCACAGCCCGCGTGCCGACGGTCTGTACCTTTCTGAAGCGGCCATGAATAGGCAGGTAAGAAAAACACAGCCGTGGGAGACGAAAAACACGATGTACCGAAAATGCGGGAAAGAATACGCCCCTAAATCAGGTGTTGCCATCGCCTGTACGGCGCTGCCCAAACCGGCAAAATAGAGGAAGGCGAACAGTTTTTTGCTTTTTGTCATGACCATCAGCATTGCCAAATAGACGGAAAGGTCGCTCAGCTGCAGCGGCAGAGCTGTTTTCAGCGACCAGGCATGATGACAAAGCAGCCATATATGATAGCTGATCTGCGACACGGCAAGGAGAATGAATAGTACATAGCGGATCATGCGACTCTGGTTGAGCTGTTTCCGGAATATGATCACGCACACCCCAAGCAATCCGATGATCAACAGCGTGAAAATGTGTTCCCTGGAAAATAGATGAAAGGCCCCTGTTTCAGATTTCAATTGAAAATACTTCTGCATAAGGCTCCCCCGCGCGAAAAAATGACGTATGTCTATTCTTTTTAAAATCGCTTTCTTCTATTCATACAAAAAAAGCCTCCGCTTATGCGGAGGCTCAGGCTGTCGAGAAAATCTCGACAGCCTTTGTTTTTTCTTAAAATATCCATTCTCCTGTAATAAAATAAAAGAAAGATTTCAAAAGGACGGTGTCTTTCTCATGTTCCACACAAGAAATTCTTCTCAAAACACAGCCGAATTTGTTCTGCTTGACCAACTCGTCGAAAAGGATCACCTGCTTCGAAAAATTGATCAGTACATAAACTTTTCTTTCATCATTGAAAAGGTCAAACCTTACTACAGCGAAAATAAAGGCCGCCCCTCACTTGATCCGCTGATTTTATTCAAAATGATGTTTATCGGATACCTCTACGGTATCCGTTCAGAAAGACAGCTGGAAAAAGAAATTTACTACAATATGGGGTACAGATGGTTTCTGGGATTAAACATCAATGATCCGGTTCCGCATCACTCCACCATCAGCTGGAACAGACGCACTCGCTTCAAAAATACAACCATCTTCCAAGACATTTTTGATGAGATCGTTCTTCAGGCCATCAATCATGATATGGTGGGCGGGCGTGTCTTATTCACTGATTCCACTCACCTAAAAGCCAATGCCAACAAGCACAAATACACAAGAAAAACGATTGAACAAGATACACAAAACTATATCAGGGATTTAAATGAAGCCATTCAAGAGGATCGGGAGGAACACGGAAAAAAGCCGTTAAAAGTCAAAGAGGAGGTGAAAGCTGAAAAAGAAATCCGACACAGCACAACCGACCCGGAAAGTGGATATCTGTATCGTGAAAATAAACCGGAGGGTTTCTTTTACTTAGATCACAGAACAACGGATATGAAATATAACATTATTACCGATGCCTATGTAACTCCGGGCAATGTCCATGATTCTATGCCTTATCTTGATCGATTAGATCACCAAATCGCCCGATTTGATTTTCAAGTAGAAGCCGTCGCTCTTGATTCCGGTTATTTAACAACTCCCATCTGTAAAGGCCTATTTGATCGCCGTATCTTTGGTGTCATCGCACATAGACGTTATCACCCTGTCAGGGGCTTGTTTCCAAAATGGAAATTTCATTATGACAGTGAACAAGACAGGTACATTTGTCCGAATCAGCAAACACTTACGTACTCAACAACTGACCGCAAAGGCTACCGGTCATATAAGTCAAATTCTGAAACATGTTCCTTATGCCCGCTGCTTGAGAAATGCACAAAATCAAAGAATCGTCAGAAAGTCATCACCCGGCATGTATGGGAAGACCACAAAGAAAAGGTCAGACAAAATCGCTTGTCTGTTTCAGGGAAAACCCTCTACAAAAAAAGAAAAGAAAAAATAGAGCGAAGCTTTGCAGATTCAAAACAGCTGCATGGGCTTCGCTATTGCAGGTTGAGGGGAAAACAAAATGTGAGCGAACAAGTTCTCCTCACAGCCGCATGTCAAAACATGAAGAAGATTGCCACATACCTAGCCAAGCAGGGCTAGGTATGCGGGAGCTCTTTTTCGGTTTCTAGAAACAGGTGAATTGGGTATGAAAATGCATAAAAAACAAAAAAGCTTGTAGAAAAAACATGGTTTTCTCTACAAGCTGAGCCTCCGCTTATGCGGAGGCTCCTCAACTTGTTTTACAAGGCGGATTGAATGACCTTTTTATAGTATAGCACCGACAGCATGCCGAAGATGGAGTACAGCAGCGTATACAGCGCCATGACGATGATCATCGGCGTCCACACTTCCGTTCCGAATAAAAACCATCCTGACTGAACGGCAAAATAGCTGTGGAACAGCCCGAGAACGAGCGGAATGCCGAAATGATACGCCTGCTTCCGGCGGATGCCTTTCAGCAGATCTCCCGTTGTGAAGCCGAGCTTCCGCAATATCGTATAATCAGCCTTCTCATCCTCACACTCGCCCATTTGTTTAAAATAAAGGATACAGCCTGAGGTAATCAGAAAGGTTAATCCTAAAAACCCGACAATAAACATGACCAGCCCCATGTTTTTCTTTTGCGTGTCAGCCGTTTCAAATTGTGAAAGCGCACCGTCTGAATAGTGCTGCGCCTGAAACAGACCATCAGCTTTTTGGATGTCCTCTTCACGTTTGAGTGTAATGCCGAAAAAACGATTTGATTTTCCCTGAATGGACGGGTCGATATCTTTCTCGATCCGGTCGAATACCTGCTGCGTGACGATAACGGTCGGCAGCCCTCCGCTTGTAAATGTATATGACAGAAGGAAGTCGTTCTTCAAGCCCTTATACGCCAGCGGTATTTTATCCGTTTTGCCGTTTATATCAATGGAACCTGACGTTTTCAGGTCGAGAAATCTTTTCATCATATCATTATATCCGGTAAACACGGCTTCTCCGTCAGAAAGCTCCGTCCCTTCTGCGTCTTTCTCGCTTATAATCGGCAGCGCCAAGCTGGACGGGTCTTGTTGAAAGCTTTTCATGTCGCCGTTTATGATGTTCTTCATATTGACACCGGCTTGAATGGTCTTGATTGTTTTCACTTTGTGTTCAATTCCGTTTTTCTTCAATAAAGCGGTAAATGAGTCAGTCTCCTTTTGGTTATCAAACGCAAAGTCCGCGGCCGTATTTTGCTCAGCCGATTTTTCCGCGGAATAGTACGAGATATAGCTTAAAGACAGCAAACCGATTGCCAGCGCCGAAAGAGTCGTAATAATCGTCAGCAGGACGGCGTTTGACTTCATCCGGAACATGATGGATGACAAAGACAGCACTTCACTGACATTCAGATACCCGCCTTTTGATTTTCGGACGAGATTTGCCAGAAAGCTGACCGAACCTTTATAAAACAGATAGGTTCCGATAATGACCGAGCCGAGAATAAACACCATGGCCGAAAACAGTTCATTCATGCTTGTAAAACTGCCTCCGAATAAATCCGCGGACACGGCATAGCCGGCGATAATGGCCGCAATACCGACAACACCGATCGACATCTGCACCCAAGAAAGCCGTCTTATGCCGCTTTCTGACGATGACGCGGTTTTAAATAAAGACAAAATGCTTTGCCGTTTAATAAATAAGTAATTCATCATCATAATCAGCACGTAAATCGCCCCGAACACAATTAACGTCTGAACGAGCGCCTTGTTTGAAAAAAACAGTGAGACAGAGGCTTTCACACCGACTGTATGAAACAGCATCATCATACATAATTTCGAGAGAGAAAAGCCGGCAAAAATACCGATCCAAATCGATCCGAAATACAAAATGAAATTTTCTGTGCTGAGTATGCGGAAAATGTGCATTTTCGTCATGCCGATTAATCGGAATAAGCCGATTTCCCGGCCGCGCCGTTTAATAAAAATAGTGTTGGCGTACAAAAGAAATACCGACACGATCGCCACAAGCAGTACAGAGGCTGCCCGGATTGCCGCCGCTCCTTTTATGGAGCTTTTCATTTCATCAAGCGCCGGATCGTATTGCATCGTGACAAACGCGAAATAAAGGGCGGCGCTGAACACCAGCGCAAAAACGTAAAGGTAATAGTTTTTCAAATTCTTTTTCAGGTTCTGGAAGATCAAATGATGAATACTCATGCCTGAACCCCGCCCAATACACTTTGCGTTTTCATAATATCCTGAAAAAAGTCCGGTCTGTCCTGGCCGCCTTTATTCAGCTGTGTATACACACGGCCGTCTTTAATGAAAATCACACGTCCGGAATAGCTGGCGGCAACCGGATCATGCGTCACCATCACAATGGTGGCGCGGCGTTTTTGATTCAGACGGCTGAGTTTATTCAGTAAATCCATGGCAGCCTTTGAATCGAGCGCTCCGGTCGGCTCATCAGCAAAAATAATGCCCGGTTCGTGAATAACAGCTCTTGCGGCAGACGTCCGCTGTTTTTGCCCGCCGGAAATTTCACTCGGATACTTATGTCGCAAATCATAGATCCCAAGCTCCTCTGCCGTCTCGGCAAATCGCAGGTCCGCCTCTTTCTTAGACATTTTCGTAATGGATAACGGCAGGAGTATGTTTTCTTTCACGGTCAGGGTGTCCAATAAATTATAATCCTGAAAAATAAAGCCGAGATGCCGTTTTCTGAATTCGGCAAGCTGCTTTTCTTTCATGGATGTAATCTCCGTCTCATTCAGTTTAATGGTGCCCGCGCTCACTTTATCAATGGAGGAAAGCACATTCAAAAGGGTCGTTTTCCCTGATCCCGACGGGCCCATAATGCTGACGAATTCCCCTTTGTGAATCTGAAGATCAATTCCTTTCAGCACTTCTTGTTTATTCAGCTTGTTTCCGTAGCTTTTTTGGATATTGCCTGCTTCTAAAATCATCACGTTCTGATTCTCCTTTTACATTGGTTATCTTTATTTTAAAAACAGAAGCCGTTTTTTTCGTTTGATTAAGCGAACAAAAGAGAAAAGCATGTGACACTTTTGTCACACGCTGAACATGCTGACGGCATCGTTCTGTTTCGGAAACACCAAGGTAAAAACCGTGCCGCTTTCCGGCTCAGAGCGCACGCTGATCTGGATAAGAAGCGGAGCCGCGGCTTTTCGAGCCAAATACAGGCCCATCCCCGTTGACGCGTGATCACGTCTCATTCGCGTCGAGGTAAATCCCTTTTCAAAAATGCGCGGAAGATCTTTGGGCTCGATGCCGATGCCGCGGTCTTCGATATCCACATGCACCCGGCCGTTTTGTTCATAGCTTTTTACGGTAATGTCATCCGCCTCACTGTATTTGACGGCATTGCTTAACAGCTGCCTGATGATGAAGGAAAGCCATTTTCCGTCACTGTGAACGTCTGGTGAATCAAGCTGAATGTCAAACCCGATCCCTTTTTGTATACACCATGATTGCAGATTTTTAATTTCTTTGAAAACGAGCGGCCTGAGCTGAATTCGCTGGAATGATAAATCATTTTCAATAAAGGACAATCGTTTCTGATGAAGCTGCTGGTCCAGAAGATGGTGAATCCGCAGCCATTCATACAGCAAAGGGGCTTTCAGCGGCTGTTCATCAAGGCGCTCAATCATGAGATGCATCGCTGTCATCGGTGTTTTGACCTCGTGAATCCATGACATCAGATCGTCCTTTTCATGCTCTGACGCCGCCTGAAGATCAAGTGAGCTTTTTCTTAACTGCTCTGTCTGCCCTTCAATGCTTTCTTCAACGATAGACTCAAACGGACTGTCAGGCGCTTTAAGGTAAGACATGTCTAAATTGGCGTCCCACTCTCTTAAGCTTTTATAATAGGCGGTCTCTTTACGATAGCGGAACAAGAGAAATACAAGAAACACAAGAAGAGACAGGTAAACGAAATACAGCACCGAAAAAAACGGAATAGACGGATCAATATATGCCGCAAAAAGGAGCACAGCCTGCTGCAAAAGAAACATCGCGATCCAGCTCTTTCTTTCGAGCAGAAATGATTTAATCATAAAGACCGTCTTCTTCCTTTGCGATGTATCCCTGCCCCACCTTGGTTTCAATCATTTTCCCGATGCCTAATTGATCGAGTTTTTTCCGCAGCCGGTTGACATTCACCGTCAGCGTATTATCACTGACGAAACGCTCATCATTCCATAGGCTTCTGATGAGTTCTTCCCTGCTGACGATTTTATTTTTCTGCTCAGCCAGCAGTTTTAAGATCAGCATTTCGTTTTTGGTCAGCTCGACCGAACCGTTTTTACGGCTGACCGTGTTGGTTTCTGTGTCAATGACCGCCCCGCACCATCTTTTCATCAGCGCCGGTTCTGTGCCGTATTGATGCACACGGCGGAACACCGCCTGTATTTTCGCGATTAACACATCAAAGTGAAAAGGCTTCTGAATAAAATCATCTGCCCCGAGCTGCATCGACATGACCATATCCGCGGGATGATCGCGCGAGGACAAAAAGAGAATCGGCACGTTTGATTGGGAGCGTATCATTCTGCACCAATGAAAGCCGTCAAATTTCGGCAGCTGTACATCAATGATCACCAAATCAGGCTTAATTTCGGAAAACTCCCGGATGACCCGGCTGAAATCTTTTATTCCGTGCACCGCAAATGACCAGCCCGTTAATCTCTCTTTCATCTCATGAAACAAAGTGTTATCATCTTCTATTAACAAAATGTGAAACATGGTATCCGCCCTTTTCTGATAGATAGAGGAAAAACCGGCTGATGTCCAGCCGGCTTTTTTCCTTTACAGTTCTCTTCTTAATGCAGTCAGAACGTTGGTTTTTGTCGCTTTGCGGGCCGGATTCATACCGGAAATTACCGCGACCCCCGCACAAATGACAACTGCAATCACAACGAGGCTGAGCGGGATATAGGAGAAGGTATAATGAAGATCTTCGGCTCCGGTGTTTCCCCCTACCGCTTTCAAAATAACCGGCACAGCCAGATTGACGGCAAAACTCACTCCGTAAGAAATGATAATCCCGATGACAGAACCTAATATCCCGATATAGGCGCTTTCCATCAGGAACATTCTGCGGATGATGGACGGGCTTGCGCCGATCGCTTTCATAATCCCGATTTCCTGCGTTCGTTCCGTCACCGCCATCGTCATCGTATTGAAAATACCGATGGCAGAAATCACGACGGCGATAAAGCCGACAAAGATCAGGCCGATTTTAAAGACGAGGAAAAAGGTGTTGACGCCCTTCAGCTCGGTTGTGACAGATCTGACATAAAAGCCGTCATCCGTGAGGTCATGGGTAAGCTGATCGACATGATCGAATTTGTCTGCATACACATTGATGCTTTTTTCCGCATTTCCATTCTTCAGATCCAAGAATGTTGAGAAGTCCTTCTTGAATTGATCACTCACAAAAATATTTGTATCCTCCATCCAATCTTGGGACGGTTTTTTTGTAATTCCGACTACTTTGAAGTCGTACGTTTTCGTTTTTTCAACGTCTCCGTCTTTGTTTGTTTTGGAGATGCTCAGCTGTATCGTTTTATTAAGCAGGTCTTTCGTATAGCCTTTTGGTTTTTTCACATCCGACATGTCGCCTTGGTGATCATTTAACTCTTTGTCGTAAGCGTCAGCCTCTTTTTTCGTCAATAGGTTCTTCGCAAAATCATAGCCGACCACGATTTCATTCTCTGTGCGGGCGACTCTTCCCCGATCAAGCTCCATATTGGCTTTGACTTCATCGTTCATGTTTGTCAGCACAATGGCTGAATCTTCATTTGTTCGGTTTCCCAACGACGCTTTGTTCGGTTCATACACTTGTGTTCTTTCAACGACAGATTTGACATTTTTATACTTTTCCAAGTCTGACTTCTTCACGGCTTTTCCGTTCTCTTGGCCGAGCACATTGATTTCCGTAACAATCTGCTGGCTCATGGTTATGTCTGTAATCGTTTTTTGGATGCCGAATCCGACGGAAGCCAGCACCACTAAAAACGCGCACGCCATTGTCGTCGCCAGCACCGTCATGAAAACACGCAGCCGGTTTTTCTTCATATTTCTTCTGATAAAGTGAATCTGATCCTTAAATCTCAACAGTAACGCCCCCCTTTTAATACACCGTCATGCAGCTGGAATTTTGAATGCGCGATCGAAGCGACTTCATCGTCATGCGTAATGATGACAAATGTAATCCCGCGCTCCCGGTTCAGCTGCTGAATTAATGCAAGCACCTCAAGTTCCGTTTCTGAATCAAGGCTTCCCGTCGGCTCATCAGCTAAAATAATCGACGGATTTAAAATCAGGGCTCTTGCGATACTGACACGCTGCTGCTGGCCGCCTGACAGCTCATTCGGATAATGATTCGCATGATTCTCAAGTCCGACCCGTTTCAGCATGTCCGCGACTTTCTGCTTGCGTTCAGACGGTTTGACGCCTTTTAAGGCAAGCGGCATTTCAACATTTTCATAGGTTGTCAGACTCGGAATGAGCTGAAAGCTTTGAAAAATAAAGCCGAAATGCCCGAGGCGGAACTGCGCCCACTCTTTTTCACTGAAGCCCGTCACATCAGTGCCGTTAATGACGATACGGCCCTTCGTCGGCGCTATGTATCCGGATATTAAATTCAGAAGCGTTGATTTTCCGGAACCGCTCCGCCCGACGATACAGGCAATTTCCCCTTTTTCAACGGTCAAAGAGACATCCTTCAGCACCGGAACCTCACTCTCTCTGCCTTTCCTGCCGATTTTAAATGAATGATCAATATGCTGTACTTCTATCACGTACACCACTCCCCCTTATATCTGTTTCGTTTTTTTATAGATGAAGTAATAACTGATGAAAAACCCGATAACCGCGCCGATAAGCATGCCGAATATGTAACCGGTATACGAACCGTTATAAGCATATCCGCACACCCCCGCACTTCCCAGCATACTGAGCGACATGACGAGCACTTGAATGATGCGTTCAATGTGTTTGCTCAGGATAAAATGTCCGCTTCGTTCACTCGGCATTTTAAGGAAATTCACATAGCCGAATAGATAGAAACAACATCCCATTAATGCGGAGATTAACAATGCGTGTTTCATGTAATACATCCATGATGTATGGATGTAAGCGGCAGGCATGAAATAGATCAGAAATCCGCTCCAAGGGAAATCAATATCCGGCACAGCCTGCCTGCCAAAAAGGAACTCGGCGTTTAACAGGTAAATCGTCATAACCACGATCGGAAAGACGGAAACCGTGAACGCTGTGATCAGCTGCGCCGCTAAATTGCCCGTTATCGTGCCGGCAGCTGTCACTAATGCATAAATCATCAAGCTGATGACCAGCATCCCTGCGCTGAATGATTGAAAATGATGGACAGCGTCAGGTTTAAGAGCTAGAAACAATATGTCAGATACTCCGTAAGAAACAAATTGCGAGCCGGCTAACACAGCTGCTCCCAAGAAAAACTTCGTATGAAATATCCGGCTTCTCGAATACGGAAGGCTCAGTGTAAACATCCTTTCAGCCCGGCCTCCTCTTATCAGAAAAAGCCCCATCATAACCGGAGGAATGAAATGAAGCCCAATCAAATTCCGATTGCTGTAATCAATGCTGAACGTACAAACTGAACCTGAATATTGATGAAGCACACTCAAACAATCCTTATAGTGAAAATACTCATTTATAATTGCAAAAGGGCCTAAGATAGATAAGAACCCCGCTGTGAGAAGCAGCAGCGTCTGCCGCTGCTTCCATTCTTTATAAAGCAAACCGCTAATCGGCACCTTGCCTTCCTCCAAACTGCTCATTTTCAAACAGATCTACATATGCTTTGACTTCCTGTAAACCGTAAAATAACTGATGAAAAACCCGATAACCGCGCCGAAGATAATGCCGGCTAAATAGCCGAACATCGTGTCTGTGACCCCGTATCCGAAAACGCCGAAACCCATAACGGCAAAGGCAATCACCAAGATCTGCGCCGGCCGGTCCAACTTACTCCAAAGAAAGAATCTGCCGTTCCGTTCATTCGGATGTTTCAGAAAGCTGACGTAACCGATCAGATAAAAGACAAGGCTCATCACAATCGGAATGATTAAAACCAAATCCCTTTCTCTGATCCAGTCGTTAAACACATATCCAATAGGGGTTACAAATATAAAAAGACGGGATTCGATATAACTGCTGATAAAAGAAAATTGACTTCCCACACTAATATCGAAAACGACCTCCAAATTCGCGGCCGGCAGACCGATGAGTAAAAAGGGCAGAACCGTGACGGTAAACGCCGTTAACAGCTGGGCGAATATCTGTCCCGTTAATGCGCCGGATGCCATTAACAAGGCGTAAGCCATAAAACTGATGACAATCATTCCGATTGAAAAATGATCAAAATCGTACGTATGGCTCGGTTTCAGCAAAGATATCAGCAATGACGCCGCTCCATAGCCTATCGCCTGAGGAACAACAATGACTGCTGCGCCAAGCCAGAATTTCGTCTGAAAGATTTGGCCTCTGCTGTATGGCATGCTTAACAAAGCATCCATCGTTCCCTTTGTCCGTTCCAAGCCTAATAAGAAGACAGCAATGATGACACTCACAATCCAGCTGAAGGAAAGAGGCGACCCATTCGTATAATTGACAACGAATTCACAATCTTGAAGAGCTGGGTTATTCAAACATTCTTGATATGTTGAGTAGTTGTTATAAACCATAAAAGGGTTTGCCGCCATTAAAAGAATGCCGCTGCATAAAAACAACCACTGATTTTTTTTCCATTCTGTGTACAACAATCCCCGCGGTATCATTCCGGTCCTCCTCTCTTACACATGCTTTGTTTTTTTATAAATCACAAAATAACTGACTAAAAATCCGACCGCTCCCCCGACAATCATTCCGGCCACATATCCTGTCATCGTATGTCCCGTCGAGTACCCCGCCAGGCCAAAACCGAGAACGGCGATTATGATCACCACAATCTGAATGGGCCGGTCAAGCTGTCTCCAAAGGAAAAAACGGCCGTTCCGTTCCACCGGCTGCCTGACATAGCAAAAGTACCCGATGGCATAAAATACAATGCTCATCACTGCCGGGATGAGTAATATATACTTGCTGGCAGATACCCAATCTGTATCAATGTACATGATCGGATTCAAGTATTGAAAAAGATTGTATACTTTGATATAAGCATCGACTGACGGCATCAGCTCATACATGCCGGCTCCGAAGATGACTTCTACATTGGACAACGGCAACGTAATGATCAAGTATGGTGATATCGACACAGTAAACGCCGTTAACAGCTGAGCGAACGTATTCCCCGTTAAGCAGCCCGCGCTCGCAACCAATGTAAAAGCCAAAACACTCACAATAATCTCTCCGACGCTGTAATGGTGAAAGAAATATACACGCTCAGGCTTTAACAGAAGAATGAGCAGCTCAGCCAGTCCGTAGCCGATCACCTGAGCGCCGGCAATGACCGCCGCTCCGAGCCAAAATTTAGTGTGAAACACCTGAGCGCGGGAATAAGGCAGACTGAAAAGCGCATCAATCGTTCCTTTCGTGCGTTCCAGTCCGAATAAGCAAACCGCCAAAATGACAGCGGGCGCCCAGTTTAAGTTCAGCATTCCGCTATCCAAAGAATTCACATAAAACTTACAATATGCTCCGTGGGTGTCCAGACAGCCTTGATAAACCAGATAGGTATTTAACACTTCAAATGGATTGACCGCCGCTAAAAAAATGCCGACCATCACAAGAACAGTTCGATTCTGCACCCATTCCCTGTACAGCAATCCCCTGTCTACCATCTCCGGTTCCCTCCAAACTTCGCGATGAAGACCTCTTCTAAGTTCACAGGAAGTTCATTCCATACTTTCGGCCGCAGCTCTTGCAGAAAGTTCTTTTTCTTCTCATCGTTCTTTTGAATCAGCACCGTATAAAACACACCGGCATGGTCGAGAATCGGTATGTTTTGTTCTCTGATCCTCAAGGCGACGTCCTCTTCAAATGCCATTTGGATTTTCATGTACTCTTCCTTCATATCATCCAAGTCCATCACATTCGTCAGCTGATTTCCTTCCAAAAACCCGATCCGGTTGCACATTCGCTCAATATCTTCTAGGCGGTGTGAGGTAATCAGAATACTCGTTTCCCGTTCAGCCACTTCATCCACCATAAGCTGCAGCACGTCATGACGCGTTACGGCGTCAATTCCGTCCGTCGGTTCATCCAAAAGGATAAGAGCCGGGCGTGAAGCAAAGGCAAGGACGAGCGCAAGCTGTTTTTTCAGGCCTGTCGATAATTCACGGTATTTCTTCGTTTCCGGAATGCCGTACCTGTTCATCAGCTCATTGGCGTAAGTCACATCAAAATTCGGATAGATTCTGCTTACAATCGCAACAAGCTGTTTATATGTATACTTGTCATAAAAAGGATTTTCAACAGGCATATAAATGATGTTCTGTTTTACTTTCGGATGCCGCTTTATTTCCACCTGATTAAATAAAACCGTCCCTTGATCCGGCAGCAGAATCTGCTGAATAAGCCGGAGCAGTGTTGTTTTCCCTGATCCGTTTCGTCCGAGCAGCCCGAAAATTTCCCCTTTTCCGATGGTGAGCGAAATATCCTTGAGCACTTCTTTACCGTCTATCGTTTTTGAGAGATTCCGCAATTCAATCATGATCCTTGCCTCCTTTCACATCAGCGCTGATTTCCTTTATCCATTCCTGCAGCTTCTCCAGCTCAACTCCCGCGTAATGGGCATCGATGATGAGCTGTTTCAATTGCTCTTTTATCATCGTCATCTTCCCTTCAACCAATGTCGTTTTTGCATTCTCCGATATATACGTTCCTCTTCCCCTCAGCGTTTCAATGACACCATCGCGTTCGAGCTCCTTGTACGCTTTGCTGACTGTGTTCGGATTGGCGATAATGATCGTTGCCAATTCCCTGACAGAAGGAAGTTTATCCCCCGGCTTCATGATCCCTTTTAAACAAAGCTCTTTCAGTTGCTGTATGATCTGCTCATAAATCGGAGTTGAGCTTCTCGGATCGATTTGAATCATTTACTTCCCTTCTTTCTTTTACGAGCTGCTCTCTTTCTTTAAATGTTCTGCCATTGAAAACCGATGACGACAAGAACGACAAACAGACTGCTTGCCAAAACCGAGGCGGCGATAATAAGAGGCACATCTTGTTTTACGGATCTTTTGTTTTTCATGAAAGTTCCCCTTCCCTATGGTTAACATTTATATGTCGATTTCATTTTTCGAGTGTTTTATGTGTATTACATCAAGTAGTACACATAAAACAATAAACACACTCCGCCCTATTGTCAATTCTTTTTTTAAAAGAAATACAAAAAAACCCGCCGGGATTCCGGCAGGTTTGCTGAACCATTTGAAACGGCGCGGTCAGTAATCAAAATTACGCTGCAAAATCATATTGTTTTGCAAGGTCTGCAGCTGCAATCTCATTCGGTAAAGCTGCTCTCTTTGCTGATCATTCGCAGATAATGACAGCTTGTTTAATTCATTCACCGCGTTTTCAAGCATCATTTGCGCTTCACTGTACTCATTATCATTATAATGCTCTTGTTTCGAAGCGGTCATAAATTGCTCATTCGCAAATTCATACGCCTGTTCGCTTCTTTGGAGATGTTCATCTACTGATTGTCTTGTTGCCATTAAACAGTCCTCCTATTGATAATGTCATATCAATAGTATTTCTTATTCCAAATAAATTCTCACAAGAAATTTCAGGTAATTCATACACAAGACAGAGATGGTATAAAATACGATTAAATGTAAAACTTAATCAAGACAGAATGAAATCTTTATAAAAATCCGCCATTTTAGAACGATAACTTAATTCTTCTTTTATTAAAAACATTAAAATTTTCTCACATCACTCACAAGATCTTCGGTTCGCTTTAAATTGTTTACCATCAAATTATCTTTTTTGTGTAAAACACCCAGGATTCATCATATTTTTTGGGTATCCAATTCATTAGACGATCTGTTTTTATTAGCTTTAATTATCATCCCGAAACTAACACCAACTATAAAACCAAAACCTTTTTTACTCATCCCCGTCTAAGCCTGGAACAGCTTTAAATTTTTTCAACAAACCGTTCAAAAGAGAATCGAATTTTGAAGAATTAAGATAATAGTATGTTTTATTTTGATTTCTCGTACTCTCAACTAAACCTTGCAATGTCAAAATTCTCATATGGTGTGAAATCGTTGCGTTGGTTAAATTTAGCTGTTCAGCAATCTCATTAGCATACATTTTTTTATGACAAAGTAAAATTAATATCTTGAACTTACTTTTATCCGATAAAAGCTTCAAAAAATCAATAATATGATTAATCTCAGCTTTCCCTAATGTATTTTCGAAAATTTTATCAACTTTATAACCAAGTCCAACATAAATGTTATCTTCACTTTTCGTAATAGTTGCAGTGTAAGGTAAAAGTGTTGGATATATATTAATATAATTACAAGATAAGTATTCCTTACCTTTTAACGTACTGATTATCTTTTTTGGAAAATCCATATTTATGTTTTTTAATTGATTCATCCACTCATCTCTAAATTTAATTAAATTATAAATCGCCTCGTTAAGATAACCATTCACCAACATTAATTTATTGCAAAATTGATCTACATAAGTTTTAGGAGATTTCATTACCTTAAATATGATCCACTTGTATTCGGGCTTTATATTTAGATTATTAAGTAGCTCAAATAAACTTTCCCTATCATTTAAATACTGTTCGGTAGATGTTTCAGTTTTAAGATCTCCTTGTAAATAAATTAGAGACTCTAAAATATTTTTTCTTATCTCTTCTTCTGTAACTGCAGACAAATAATCAATAATTTCAAAAAAATCTTTCGTATAAATTTGTGGGATTTTAAAAAAGGTTGTGGCTAAACAAAAAATATTTGCATTCCTAACATCTTTGTAGTCGCAAAAGCTGCCAAAATAAAAATTTAAAAACTCACTATCTAACTCTTTTATTCTTTTAAGATCATCTAGTAATACAAAATATTCATTATCTAATTTTATACCCAATTTAGTTGTATAATCTTTGAAGAATTCCTCGTGTTTCAAGAATAGAATAGAGGATATCTTGTCAAAGAATTCTGAAACACTGTCATTAATTATTAACCGCACTTTTTCACACCCCATAAAGTCTTTTTCCACAAGGAAAACGTTGTACTATCTTCATGTCAGACATTTTACATTTTTAATATTATCAATCAAAAGGGAACTTTCAAAGAATATTCATTTCTAATTTTAAAGAATTTTCCTTTAAGCACATACCTGACTGAGCATTATCATGAGCAGTCCTAGATTTATTAGACTTGCCTCACCTCTTGCTGAGTGTTCTCCTCATGTCACACTCTTCAGAAATCCTTCATCATCTCAGCTAGTTTACAGGTGAATTTTAGCTCTTATTGAGTTATTTCAAGTTACAAAATTGTTGAATTATAAAAATATGATTTCGAGAAAAGTGGATGAAAAAACAATTTATGAATAATATTGACACCTCTTAAGATTACATTTATCATGTTTTTAGATATATATCGAATTTAAATTTAGATTAATATCTAATGGAGGTTATAGGTTTGAATTTTCAAAAATTAATTATGCTATCTGCATTATTATTAGGTACATTCATTTCAGTAATGGACACCACTATAGTAAATATCGCCTTACCTAAGATGCTGGATTATTTTTCGAGTAACCTTTCTCAAGTAGCATGGGTGGCTACAGGTTATACTTTAGCTTTTGCGGTTTTATTAGTAGGTGCATCAAAGCTGGCAGACCATTTTGGAAGAAAAAAAGCTTTTATGTTTGGATTAGCACTTTTTATTTTGACATCAGTTATTGCATGTTTGAGCACTTCAATTGAAATGCTTGTCACAATTAGAGTGATTCAGGGATTATCTGCTGCTTTCATTGTACCTGTTACAATGCCTATAGCTTTAGCTATCGTACCTCCAAATAAAAAAGGAATGATCATTGGAATCTGGGGTGCTTTCTCAGGATTAGCAGCTACATTAGGACCTGTACTTGGAGGATTATTAACTGAAAATTTTAATTGGCAAGCTATCTTCTTCATAAATATTCCTTTAGGTCTGATTTCTCTTTTTTTAGCAGCATTTTTTATTACTGAGAGTTATGATGAAACAGTGAGTAAAAAAATTGATTACATGGGGATTCTTATTTTATCCGGAGCTCTCTTCTGTTTAACCTTTGGTTTTGCAAAAGTATCTGACTTAGGCTGGTCATCACAATTAATTATCTCTCTTTTTGTAATCTCTGTATTATTATTCTGTTTGTTTTTCTTTATTGAATCTAAGATTAAAAACCCGATGATTCCCTTATCCATGCTGAAGATACGTACGTTTAGTTTCAGTTCTTTCACCCTCTTTATGCAGGGCCTTGGATTAACAAGCGGTACCCTTATTATTACTTTACTCCTCACGAATTTAATGGGAAAAACTGAATTAGAAGCGGGGTTAATTGTTTCTACATTAGCTCTATCATCTATGTTTACCTCTGTACTTTCTGGAAAGCTATCTGATAAACTCGGGGGCATTTGGCTTTCGGGTCTAGGTATGCTCGGTTTAACAATCACAACATATTTATATGGATACATACGATACGACAGTTCTATAACGTCAGTAATTATTCTGTTATGTTTGATCGGCTTAGCTTTAGGGCTTGTAATAGGACCAGCAATGAGTTCAGGGATACGGCTTATTCCTCCTGAGAAAGTAGGAATTGCCTCAGGTATTCTTAATATGATGCGGACAGTTGGACAAGCGCTAGGCATTGCCATACTTACATCTGTGCTTACAATGAATATAAATGATCACACAGCTACTGCGAAAAAAGAAGCCATTAAAATTGTGGAAAGCAATCAGGTTTTTGATAAAAATGCAAAGAACGAGATAATAACTCACTTAAAGCATTCAGACAGTAAAGGTTTCGATCGAAGCAAAAGTATTGCTGAATTAAACAAAAAAGAGGAAGAAATACTATCTATAACCCCGGATCCGTATAAAGAAAAAGTACAAAAAAGCTTCAATATTCAAAAGAAGGAAGTTATGGCTATCCAGAAAAAAATTTCAAATTTATATAATGAAAAAATAAGTGACAGTTTTAATAATACATTCAAAGTAGGCAGTGTAATTCTTATTTTAGGAATTATTTTTGCATTGTTCAGTGATATTTCTCCAAAACGTTTAAAACAACAACAGAAAAACCAGGTAGATATTACGTCCTGACCGTTCCATAATTGTTTCATTGTTCCGCTCCATCATTCATGCTACAATTTTAGGATGCATCTGATGTGAGGGAGGCTTTTTGAACATTGAACGAGAATAACCCTTTTCCTTATTCAAATACGGAAAAACGGTACCATACATTAAATTATCATCTGCGGGAGCATTTCGGGCATAAAGTGTTTAAAGTCGCGCTTGACGGCGGTTTTGACTGCCCGAATCGGGACGGCACGGTTGCACACGGAGGCTGTACATTCTGCAGCGCGGCGGGCTCCGGTGATTTTGCCGGCAATCGGGCCGATGACTTACTCACGCAATTTCACGATATCAAAAACCGCATGCACGAAAAGTGGAAAGACGGCAAATATATCGCATATTTCCAAGCGTTCACGAATACGCATGCTCCGGTAGAGGAGCTGCGAGAAAAATTCGAATCCGTCCTCAAGCTTGACGGCGTTGTCGGCATGTCGATCGCGACCCGTCCGGACTGTCTTCCGGACGATGTCGTGGAATATTTGGCCGAACTGAATGAGCGGACCTATTTGTGGGTTGAACTCGGACTGCAGACCGTGCATGAGCGGACTGCCCTTCTGATCAACCGCGCCCATGATTTTGACTGCTATGTTGAGGGTGTCAATAAACTGAGAAAACACGGCATCCGCGTTTGTTCCCATATCATTAACGGGCTTCCGCTTGAAAACAGGGACATGATGATGGAGACGGCCAAAGCCGTCGCTGATTTGGATGTCCAAGGCATTAAAATTCACCTGCTTCACTTATTAAAAGGCACACCGATGGTGAAGCAATATGAAAAAGGAAAGCTGGAGTTCCTTTCTCAAGAAGAATATGTAAGTCTTGTATGTGATCAGCTCGAAATCATTCCCCCGGAAATGATCGTTCACCGCATTACGGGAGACGGGCCGATCGAATTAATGGTCGGACCGATGTGGAGCGTCAATAAGTGGGAAGTACTGGGCGCCATTCAAAAAGAGCTGGAAACACGGGGAAGCTATCAAGGAAAGCTCTTCAGAAAGATCGGGGAGGAGACCGCCCTATGACCTTGATGCACATCCTCCCTTTCAGTAAAGAATTGCTGAAGTCCGCCGCACAGGAAGGTGATATCACGGTTGACGCGACGATGGGCAACGGACATGATACATATTTCCTGGCCGGCCTTGTCGGTGAGACAGGACATGTCCATGCCTTTGATATTCAAGCGGACGCACTCGCTAAAACGAAGGAGCGGCTCGGTGCCGACTTCAGTCCGCGCGTCACGCTTCACCATAAGAGCCATGATCAAATAAAGGCATCGCTGCCTGAGGATGCGCACGGTCGTGTGGCTTGCGCCGTGTTTAATCTCGGCTATCTGCCCGGCGGCGATAAAAGCATTACGACAAACGGCCACTCAACCATTTCCGCGATCGAACAGCTCCTTGAACTGCTGAAGGAGAACGGGCTGATCGTTCTCGTTGTGTACCACGGGCATCCTGAAGGCAAGACGGAAAAAAGTGCATTACTGGACTACTGCAGCAATCTTGATCAGGAAAAAGCGCGCGTGCTGAGCTACGGCTTTCTCAACCAGCGAAACGACCCGCCGTTTATTATAGCGATTGAAAAGAAATCTGCCGGCAAATAAAGAATCGGCCTGTCATAAGCGGGCCGATTCTTTTTGTGTTTACTTTTTCTGAAAAATCAATTACTATGAAGTAATGGAAAAAAGTTCATCTTTTAAGTGTAACATCTGGGAGGAGCGGCAGTTTGAATATTCTTCGCATCATATTTTCAAGTGTTCCCTATGTGATGTTCGTCATCATTTTATCAAGACATTTAGGATTTGAGTTCGCAAAAACCTATTACTGGTGGTTTGCTGCATTTTTTGTCATCGGGCTGATCGGCAAATTCGTAATGCACCTTGCGGCAAAAAAGAAACCGTTAAAAAAAGAGACAGCGTAAATGCGCATGTCTCTTTTTATTTACTGTTTTGCAGCACGCCGCGTGTATAAGCGGGATTGTTTGTAAAGACACCATCTGCTTTTTGTTTCAGCATAATAGGCGTCAGCGTATGCTCGTCTTCCTTATCAAAAAACACGTGCACTTTCATCTTATTGTGATGAATGCGCTTCACGACTGCTTCATTTGCCAATTTGGCGTTGAGCCCGACTGTATCAGCATACGTTCTGATGGTTTGCAGCTGCTTATCATTTATCTCCTCAGCCTCGTTATCTTTTAATAAGCGAACAAGAGGAACTTTTTTATCCATAGATCGAACTTTCTTTAAGCTCTTCCCGCTAAAAGACTCAATGACTGCTTTATGGCTGGAAATCAGCTTATGTTTTTGTAATATGTCAATCAGTTTCTTTTCCATCACCAGGCTGCCGTTGCTTTCTCTTGTCTCAATATAGTAATTGGCAGTTTGTCCGAATTTCTGTATGATTTCTTCTAATGTTAAAATCTTTTCTCCTTTTCCCGCATTCAGTTTCTTAATCTGAGCCAAAGACAGATCATCTGTCATCCCTTTACCATCTGTTGTCCGATCTACCGTGTTATCGTGAATTGCAATCAGATGGCCGTCCTTTGTCTCCCGTAAGTCTATCTCAATATAATCTGCTTTGTCTTTAATGGCACGCGCATAAGACAAAGCTGTATGTTCCGGCTCAATCGCAGAAGAGCCCCTGTGCGCTATCAAGACAGGATGATAGCCGGCGGAAGCGTGGATGACGGAGCAGCCTCCGGAAATGGAAAGTAATGCTATGACCGCTAAATACTTTAATTTTTTCATAAAATTAAAGTATCATATTCTGCAGGCGTAAACAATGTTTCATTTCATACTTCACGTCATAAATAAAAAACTGCGCCGTCATGATTTACACGAGAGGCGCAGTTCACCCATTACGAACTTTTCGTCCAAGCCATCTTCTGAAATTTGCGGTAGGCTCTTCCGTTGATATAAAAGAAAAATGACGTTTTTCCGCTAGCCCTGATCAGCTTTCGCGCGAGGCGGCCCATTTCTTTTTGGCCGGCGACTTTGTCATCGGATAAATAGACGCCGAGCAGCCCTCTGTTGATCAGCCGGTGAAAATTTTCATGCGGAATGCCTTGCAAATGTTCATCCGCTTTTTCAATAAAATGCTGCAGTCTCTGCATCATTTCTTCATGAGACTGATAATACGTACAGAAATTCAGATCGCCTTCAAGCAGATCCTCTTCCTGGTCAATTAAATAATCAAGCAGTATATGCAGCCCTTGTATGTACGGAAAATAACTGCTGCGGATTTTCTCAGCGGTATGTTCGTTAAAATCAGGCTGGAATGAGTAAGCAACGAGACAGAAAATACCTAACGTCGATCCGGCGCAGGCCGAGAACTCAAACCACTCCATTTCCGGAAGCTGTGACCGGTACTGCTCAAACCAGGATTTAAGCCTCGGAACGCGTTCATGCTCAACGACATGCTTATGAACCTGAAGATCGCAATAATAATCACACAGCTCAAGCAAATAAGGTTTAATGATACCGTAATGTTCTATTGACCCGAGCACCCGCTGGCATGTTCTGACCAGCTCATGAAGATAACCGCCGTCATCCCGCTCGTCTCTGTACTGATAGTACGGCCGCACCTCGGCACCGACCGTCAGCGCGTCACGCATGGAGAGATGAAGCATGCGGAAGTCCTCGGGATCAAGCGAGGTGCTGCGGTCGCACAGATTGTCCAGATAATCACTGATTGTCTGATACGCGATGATAAATTGCACGCATTTCTGTTTCTGTTCTCCCGAAAGCAGGGCTAAAATGCCGCCGCCTTCACAATGAAACGACTTATCACGGATACTTGCGGCCGCCTGCTGCCGCAGTTCGGTATTTTTAATGGAATCTGATTTTTCCCGCCACATGTTCAATTCTTGATGAACGAGCGGAAAAATTTCCCGATACACTTTTGCCATAAGGTTAAAAGGATGTTCCGGTACTGTCAACTTATGCACCCCCAGCGAATTCAAATATACTGATCTGTAAAGGCTTTTGCCGCCTTAAACACAGTTTCTCTTTCCGGTTCATTAAAAATTTCATGATAAAGCCCTTCCCATTCCCGGTACGATTTATTATGGGAAGCCACACCGGAAAACCATTTGCGGACCTTCATTTTATCGACGATTTTGTCATCTCCGCCCTGCATAAGCAAAAGCGGCACCTTTAAAAACGCATCAGTCGGCACCATAGCGGCATCAATGGTTTTTAAAAGCTCTCTGTACCATCTTACGGATACCTTCGTGACATATAAAGAATCGTTTTGATCCGCTTCAATCATATCCGCATTCCTCGTTGCCATATCAGGTGATAAGCCGGAATCCACTCTGAGGGACGGAGCGAGGACGTTCAGTCCTTTAGACGCAAAATCAAGGACTTTATTGACTTTTATTTGCAGACCCAGACAAGGTGATGATAAAATGAGTGCCGTAATGCGGGGATTTCTCTGCTGCTTAAACCATTCTATCGAAATCAGTCCGCCCATGCTGTGGCCCAAAAGGAAAACGGGCGCTTCAAGCGTTCTCGCTTTATCAATCCATATATCTACTTCATCAATGTATTCTTGGAAAGAGCGAATATGCCCTCTGGCGCGGGTCGACGTTCCCTGACCGGGCAAATCGCCCATCACCACGTTATATCCGGAAGATCTCCACATTTCAACGAGCCATTTATAACGTCCGTGGTATTCGCTTGCCCCGTGGATAATGACAATGGTACCGACGGGCCTGTCTGCTTTCCAAGTCCACATGCAGTTCACCTCTTACATAAATTTAGAGAAAGAAGGATGAGACATGATAATCTACCCTTATAAACAATTTACGCCTGACATACATCCTGAAGCGTTCATTGCGGATAACGCCGTCATTACGGGCGACGTCGTGATCGGAGAACAATCAAGCATTTGGTTCTCAGCCGTCATCCGGGGGGATGTTGCGCCGACAAGGATCGGAAAAAGAGTCAGCATACAAGACTTGAGCTGTCTGCATCAAAGTCCGAACCGCCCGCTTCTTATTGAAGATGACGTCACGATCGGCCATCAGGTTACACTGCACAGCGCAATCATCAAAAAGAATGCTTTAATCGGTATGGGCTCCGTCATTCTGGACGGGGCGGAAATCGGAGAAGGCGCGTTTATCGGCGCCGGAAGTCTCGTTCCTCCGGGCAAAACCATTCCTCCCGGCTGTCTTGCGTTCGGCCGGCCCGCAAAGGTTATCCGCCGGCTGACAGAAGAAGACATACGGGACATGGAAAGAATCAGAACGGAATATGTTGAAAAAGGCCGATACTATAAAACACTGCAAGAGAAATAAAAATAGATCAGCTTTGTTTTATTACTGTACCATTTTTCAAAATATTATTTAAGTAAAAACCATTTGCATTCTCCCGATTGTCAGGAAACAGAAGCAAAATGTTCAGGAATTTGTTTTATTCTTTCCCCGCCGGCCCGATCCTATGAAAAAAAGAGCCCATGTCCCGGGCTCTTTTTTTACGCTTTTTCGGCGAATGTCTGTCCGTTTTCCAGACCTATGTCTTTTCTTTTATGGAAACCTTTCCCGTAATAGGCGGCTAATAATATGCCGAACCAGACAGGCCCGATGATGACGGCCACCCGGGTCTCTGCATTAAAAGCCATCAGCACAACGACAAAAGCGAGAAATGCCAGCGAGATATATGAGGAAAAGGGGTATAAAGGCATTTTATATTTGAGTTTTTTCCGTTGTTCCGGCTGTAAGCTTTTACGGTATTTCATTTGGGAAAGCAAAATAATCGACCATGTCCAAATCGCCCCGAACGTCGCAATGCTCGTCACCCACGTAAACACCTTCGCCGGCACCACGTAGTTCAGCAAAACGCCGATGCATAACGCGCCCGCTGAAACCAATACCGCTTTTCCCGGCACACCGCCTCTTGTGACCGTACCGTATGCTTTAGGCGCTTCATTTTGTTCCGCCAGATTGAACAGCATGCGCCCCGTGCTGAAGATCCCGCTGTTGCAGGAAGAAAGGGCCGCCGTCAATACGACAAAATTAATGATTCCGGCTGCAGCGGGTATTCCGATTTTTTCAAATGTCAAAACAAACGGGCTTCCGCCTGAACCGATTTCCTGCCACGGATAAATTGACATAATGACAAACAAAGCTCCGACGTAAAAAATGAGAATGCGCCAAAAAACAGTATCTATGGCCCGCGCCAGTGATTTTTCCGGATTTTTGACCTCACCGGCTGTGACACCGATCAGCTCAATCCCGAGATAGGCAAACATGACCATTTGAAGCGACAGCAGCACCCCTTTAATCCCATTCGGGAAAAAGCCGCCGTGGCTCCATAAATTGCTGATTCCGAGCGCAACGCCTCCGTTTCCGAGACCGAATACGATCATCACCAGACCGATCGCGATCATTGACAGAATCGCCAAGACTTTAATGAGCGCAAACCAGAATTCAAGCTCACCGTACGCTTTGACCGCCAGAAAGTTGACAGCCGTCATAATGACGAGTGCACAAAGCGCCCAGATCCATGACGGCACGTCAGGGAACCAGTAGCCCATATAAATGCCGACCGCGGTGATTTCCGCCATGCAGGTAACAACCCATAAAAACCAATAATTCCAGCCTGTTAAAAACCCGGCAAGCGGACCGAGGTAATCTCTGGCATACCGGCTGAATGAGCCGGCTACAGGCTTTTGAATCGCCATTTCCCCTAATGCCCGCATAATAAAAAACATAATCAGCCCGCTGCAGGCGTAAGCGGCTAAAATCCCCGGCCCGGCAAGCTTTATGGCAGAAGCCGACCCGAGAAACAGCCCGACTCCTATCGCGGCGCCCAACGACATAAGCGAGATATGCCGCTCTTCCAAGCCGCGGTGAAGCGTTTTTTCTTTGTTTTGCATAACTCTCCCTCCCCCTGATTTTGACAAAGAAACAACAAACCGAGACGAAATAGCCAGAAAACACTTTCCGGAATCTACCCGATTAGTCCTATTATAACCTTTTTCTGAATATTGCGTAATACTTTGTCGAAAACAGAGCGGAATAGACGGTTTACAAAAAAACAATAGAAAAAAGGCTTTCGATAACATCGAAAGCCTTTTGGATTAAACGAAAATGACTTCTTTCGGCTGATGATTCAGCTCTTCCGGCACCAGTCTTTTTTCAACATTGATGCTGTGCCAGATCATGAAGATCAGCACGGTCCAGATTTTGCGGCTGTTGTCCGCTCTGTCGGCACAATGATCTTCCAGAAGCTGAAGGACATAATCCTTTTCAATATAAGCATCTGTTTCACTTTCACGAATGATGTTGCGAACCCATTCGTTCATTTCATTTTTCAGCCAGTGGCGGATCGGCACAGGGAAGCCGAGTTTTTTGCGGTTAAGCACATGATCAGGCACTACCCCTTCAGCAGCTTTGCGCAGAAGGTATTTCGTCGTGCCGTTTTTCGTTTTCAGTTCATCCGGAATTTTAGAAGCCACGTCAAACACGACTTTATCAAGGAACGGCACGCGCAGTTCCAATGAGTTGGCCATCGTCATTTTGTCAGCCTTTAACAGGATGTCGCCGCGCATCCACGTATGGATGTCAACATACTGCATTTTATTAATGTCGCTGTATGAACGGCTTTCCGTAAAGTACGGCTTCGTGACATCACGGTATGAAAGCTCTGGATTGTAATGTTTGAGCAGCTGTTTTTTCACGGGCTCTTCAAAAATCTTCGCATTACCGATATAACGCTCCTCAAGCGGTGTGCAGCCGCGGACTAAGAGGCTTTTCCCTCTCATTCCTTCAGGCATGACGGACGCCACATGAAGAAGCATTTTTTTCAGACCGGACGGAATGCGTTCAAACGGTTTAAGCGAAAGCGGTTCGCGGTAAATATTGTATCCGCCGAACAGCTCGTCCGCGCCTTCCCCGGATAACGCGACCGTTACATGTTTTTTCGCTTCTTTCGCGACAAAGTACAAAGGAATCGCCGCCGGATCTGCAAGCGGGTCATCAAAGTGCCAGACGATTTTCGGAAGCTCGTTCATATACTCCTCAGGAGAAATGACTTTGCTGATGTTTTCAATTCCGAGCGCGGCAGCCGTTTCCTTCGCTACGTCAACCTCACTGAAGCCCTGCTGCTCAAAACCGACGGAAAATGTTTTAAGGCTCGGGTGAAATTCTTTCGCAACTGAGACGATAAAAGAAGAGTCAATACCGCCGGATAGAAACGAACCGACAGGCACGTCACTTCTCATGTGGACTTTGACAGAGTCAAAGATTGCGTCTCTGACTTCTTTCACCAATTTATCTTCATCAGACTGAACAGGCTTGAAGTTCGCTTTGAAATATGTTTTAAACGCGATGTCGCCTTCCGGACGGATCGTAAACTGGCTGCCCGGCTCGACTTTTTTCACTTCAGCGTCAAGCGTGCTCGGTTCAGGAACGAATTGGAAAGACATATATTGCTGTAAAGAAGCTGTATCAAGATCAATGCCGTTTTGAGCGGCCATTAAACTTTTTCTTTCAGATGCAAAATATACTTTGTCCCCGATGGTTGTGTAATACAGCGGTTTAATGCCGAACGGGTCTCTCGCGCCGTACATGACGCGGTCAGCTTTGTTCCAGATTAAAAACGCAAACATTCCGCGAAGCTTTGAAGCAGCTTCTTCTTTATAATGACGGTATGTCGCAAGGAGCACTTCGGTATCGGAATCTGTATTGAAAGTGTAGCCTTTCGCTTCAAGCTCTTCTCTCAATTCAATGTAGTTATAGATTTCGCCGTTAAAAATGATCCAATATTTTTCGTCTTCATATGATAAAGGCTGTCCGCCGTTTTCTACGTCAATAATACTGAGCCGTCTGAAGCCGAATCCGACGTGCTCGTCATGATAATACCCATCGCTGTCAGGACCGCGGTGAACGATCATTTGGTTCATTTGTTTGATTAGCTCTTCTTGATCTGCGGTTTGAGTTAATGGATGCTTATTAAAAACACCGACAAATCCACACATAGTATAGCCTCCATAAGTGTAATTTTCTAATTGGACCCCCTTTTTATAGACGCTTTGTTACGCCATTGGTTTCACGCTATGTAAAAAATAAGCATGGCAGCATCTACAAAAAGGGAAAGCCGCTTAAGTAAGCGGCTATAAAATTATTCTCCTAGTGCTTCTTTGCGAAGCGCATCCGCCTTGTCAGTACGCTCCCAAGGAAGATCCACATCATGACGTCCGAAGTGGCCGTAAGCAGCTGTCTGCTTATAGATCGGGCGGCGCAGATCAAGCATTTTAATAATGCCGGCAGGTCTCAGGTCGAAGTTATTCCGTACGACTTCGATCAGTTTTTCTTCAGAAGCTTTTCCTGTATCAAATGTATTGATGGAAATAGAAACAGGCTGTGCCACGCCGATTGCGTATGCAAGCTGCACTTCACAAGAATCAGCAAGACCTGCTGCCACGATGTTTTTCGCTACGTATCTCGCAGCGTATGCCGCAGAACGGTCTACCTTCGTCGCATCCTTACCGGAGAATGCGCCGCCGCCGTGGCGTGCATATCCGCCGTATGTGTCAACGATGATTTTACGGCCGGTAAGACCCGCATCACCTTGAGGTCCGCCGATTACGAAACGTCCCGTAGGGTTGATGAAGTATTTTGTCTCTTCATCGATCAGTTCCTCAGGCACGACAGGGTTAATGACATGCTCTTTCAGATTGCGCTGAATCTGCTCAAGCGTAATTTCCGGGTGGTGCTGAGTTGAAATGACGATCGCGTCGATGCGGACCGGCTTGTTGTTTTCATCATATTCAACGGTAACTTGCGTTTTGCCGTCAGGGCGAAGGTACGGAAGAATGTCTTCTTTGCGGACTTCGCTCAAACGGCGGGCTAATTTATGCGCCAAAGAGATCGGAAGCGGCATAAGCTCTTTCGTTTCGTTACACGCATAACCGAACATCAGGCCTTGGTCTCCCGCTCCGATTGCTTCGATTTCAGCATCGCTCATTGTGCCTTCACGCGCTTCAAGAGCCTGATCGACACCCATTGCGATATCCGCAGACTGTTCATCAATTGATGTTAAAACAGCGCAAGTCTCCGCATCAAATCCATATTTGGCGCGTGTGTAGCCGATTTCTTTAATCGTTTCACGGACTGTTTTCGGAATGTCAACGTATGTTGATGTAGTAATCTCTCCGCTTACCAGCACAAGTCCTGTCGTTACAGATGTTTCGCAGGCTACGCGCGCGTTCGGGTCATTTTTTAAAATCTCATCTAAGATACTGTCAGAAATTTGGTCACAGATTTTGTCCGGATGACCCTCAGTAACAGATTCAGATGTAAATAGTCGACGGTTTTTACTCATTCACTTTTCCTCCTGAAAAAAGATCTTTTGCAAGACCTTTTCATATGATACGGAACTCGCTCCCTCTTAATACAATGTCACTATATCAGAGAATGTTAATTGGCATATTTTATGAAATAAAAAAACCTTTTCCACTCGAGGAAAGGGTTTGGTCTGTGTGCCTTTCACTCTTATCGCTCAAGGAAAATATTAAACCTTGCATCAGGTTAGCACCTTGGTTTCCCACAGTGTTTTCACCTGCTTTTTTACAGAGAAACCGGTTGCTGGGCTTCATCGGGCCTGTCCCTCCGCCAGCTCGGGATAAGAGTATCCGCTCAATGAAATATCTTATCGTAAAAGGGCGGAAAGTGTCAATATGAATTAAAGCGATTACGCGCCTTTATTTCGGGAAGCAATGGAAAAACACAAACAAAAAACCGCAAATAGTATAGACTATTTTCAGATATATGTTATACTAATTCCACATTCAGCGAAATACAAATAAACCGGCAAAGGAAGGTTTTTATGAAATTAGTTGATTTAACCGCAGATCTTCAAGCATTACTTGCAAGTCCGAATGTGCATCATAATTTATCGGCTCCAAAACTTACCGAAAAAGTGATCAGCCGAAATGAAGGAACGCTGACATCAACGGGCGCCGTACGCGCCACCACCGGCGCATATACAGGCCGGTCACCTAAAGATAAATTTATCGTCCGTGAACAAAGCACAGAAAATCAAATTGATTGGGGCGCGGTGAATCAGCCCATTTCTGAAGAGGCATTTGAAAAGCTGTACGCCAAAGTCGTCAGCTACTTAAAACAGCGGGATGAACTGTTTGTGTTTGAAGGATTCGCGGGAGCGGATGAAAAATACAGACTCCCGATTACGGTCGTAAATGAATTTGCGTGGCACAATTTATTCGCGCGCCAGCTGTTTATCAGACCGGAGACGGATGAAAGAGACACGCAAGCGCAGCCTTTCACCATTCTCTCAGCTCCGCATTTTAAAGCAGATCCGGAGACGGACGGCACGCATTCGGAAACATTTATCATTGTCTCTTTCGAAAAGCGCGTCATTTTAATCGGCGGCACCGAATACGCCGGAGAAATGAAAAAATCAATATTCTCCATTATGAACTTCCTGCTTCCGCAGCAGGATATACTGCCGATGCACTGCTCAGCCAATGTCGGTGAAAAAGGCGATGTCGCCCTGTTTTTCGGCCTTTCCGGCACAGGGAAAACGACGCTTTCAGCCGATGCGGACCGCAAACTGATCGGCGATGACGAGCACGGCTGGTCAGATTCCGGCGTTTTCAACATTGAAGGCGGATGTTACGCTAAATGTATCAATCTGAGCGAGGAAAAAGAACCGCAGATTTTTCGTGCGATCCGCTTCGGGTCTGTTCTTGAGAATGTCGTGCTTGATGAAAAAACGGGTGAAGCGGATTACGGCAATTCCTTCTACACGGAAAACACAAGAGCCGCATATCCGATTGAGATGATCGGCAATATCGTGCAGCCGAGCATTGCCGGCCATCCGCAGGCGATCGTCTTTTTAACGGCGGACGCATTCGGCGTGCTTCCTCCGATCAGCAAACTGACGAAGGAACAGGCGATGTATCACTTCTTAAGCGGGTACACCAGTAAACTCGCAGGAACCGAGCGCGGCGTGACATCTCCGCAAACGACTTTCTCGACGTGCTTCGGTTCACCGTTCCTTCCGCTTCCGGCGCATGTATATGCCGAAATGCTCGGGCATAAAATCGATGAACACGGCGTTCAAGTCTTCTTGGTCAACACAGGCTGGACCGGCGGAGGGTACGGAGTCGGAGAACGGATGAAACTTTCGTATACAAGAGCGATGGTCAAGGCCGCTATTGAAGGCAGACTGAACCAAACTGACATGACGGCAGACAGCATTTTCGGCCTGCGCAGTCCCGTTCATGTTCCGGGCGTGCCGGATGAAGTTCTTCAGCCTGAAAACACATGGAGCGATAAACAAGCATACAACGAAAAAGCGCTGTTTTTAGCCAATGAGTTTAAAGAAAACTTTAAAAAGTTTTCCCATGCGGACTTGATTGCCAAAGCCGGCGGACCTCTCGTGTAATCAAAAAAGCCAAGGGCGTTTATGCCCTCGGCTTTTGTTTTTTCAGTTTGTCGAATGAAGCGACGTGAGTCTGTATGTAATGCTTGTCCGGCCGTTCGCCCATTCGAGCTTCTGGACCTCGCCGGTGCCGGATTTCTCGCCGGTTTTCGTTTTGCGCACGTCCATCGGAATATCAAGAGGATAGACGCGGTAGCCCTCTTTCTCCAATAAAAAGATATTTTCCTCTATCCTTTTTTCATTGCCTTTTGTCACAATCATGGTATTAAATTCAACAGGCATTCCCAAAATGAAAATCCCCTTTCATTCTCTTATTCTTTATTATCATAACATAAATCAGGCATCTTACCGTGTCTTCATCCATTCCGCCAGCCGCCGGACAATGCGTCTGTTTTCCTGCGGCGGAAAATAATGCGTAAAACCGCTGTAATACCAAGTTGCCACCGGTTTCCCCGCCTCTTTCAGCTTGTCCTCGATCATTCGGGCGTGTTCGATCGAAACATTCTCATCATTCTCTCCATGGATGAGCAGCACAGGGGCCTGAATGCGGTCTGCTTTTTCAAACGGCGAACGCCATCTGTATTCATCCGGCACCTTTTTCGGCGTGCCCCCGATCACCCGCTTCATCATCCGCCGCATATCCTTCCGCTCTTCATAAGTAAGCACCATATCGCTCACACCGCCCCATGATACGAGCGAAGCCGCTTGATGCCCCATTTCAATCGCGGTCAAAAGCCCCATGATACCGCCCCGGGAAAAACCGAAAATATGCACCCGCCCTTCCCTGACGTTCGGATGCTCCCGAAGCAGGCGGAAAGCGGAAAACGCGTCCTCTCTGTCCTCTCCCGCAAAATCTTCATTTCCCTCGCCGCCCTGGTTGCCTCTGTAATAAGGCGCAAACACGACAAAGCCTTGGGAAGCAAATTGAACGATTCTTCCGGGGCGTACCATGCCGACATTTTTTATGCCGCCGCGCAAATATAAAAAACCGTCATATGTTCCCGGCGCCGCAGGCTCGGCAAGAAGCCCCTTTACCTTCAGCCCTTCTGACTCATAGCATACCGCAAAGAGGCGGATATGCGGACTCGGAGACGGGAACCTTTTCTTTTCTACCAGCAAAACAATGGCCTCCTTATATCATCACTTTTTTTATTCTTTCCCAACGTGAATATGGGCACTCACACATTTTTTATACCCATCATACGATATGTAAAGCAGAAAAGGTTATTTTAACGCTTAAAACAAGGAGGTTACACCGTGAACAAATGGCTCAAAACGGGCTGCGTTTTTGTCATATGCGCCTTTTTCCTGCTCATTCTTCCGGCCTGCAGACAGGAAGAAAGTCTGACAAAGGTAAAGGTGGCGGAAGTCACACACTCCATCTTCTATACGCCTCTGTATGTCGCTGAAGCAAAAGGTTTCTTTAAAAAAGAAGGGCTCCAAGTATCACTTCAAACAACATGGGGCGGAGACAAAACGATGACATCGCTTTTGTCAAACGGGTCTGATATCGCGCTGGTCGGTTCTGAAACATCCATTTACGTGGAGGCGCAGGGAGCAAAAGATCCGGTCATCAACTTCGCGCAGCTGACACAGACGGACGGCACATTTCTCGTGTCACGGAAGGATGAGAAATCATTCAAATGGAACGATTTAAAAGGAAAAACATTTCTCGGCCAGCGAAAAGGCGGCATGCCCCAAATGGCCGGTGAGTACGTCCTGAAAAAGAATCACATAGAGCCGAAAAAAGACATTAACCTCGTTCAAAACATTGATTTCGCCAATATTTCCAACGCATTCGCATCCGGAACGGGTGATTATGTGCAGCTGTTTGAACCGACGGCATCCCAATTTGAAAAAGAAGGCATCGGCCATATCGTCGCATCCTTCGGAAAAGCTTCCGGCCAAATGCCATACACAACCTTTATGGCAAAAGAAAGTTATTTGAAAACCAATGAAAAGACGGCGGAAAAATTCACCCGCGCCATCTATCGCGCCCAGCAATGGGTGGAAAGCCATCCGGCCAAAGACATCGCAAAAACGATTCAGAAGGAATTTGCCGATACCGATCCGGCCATTATCGAAACATCAATAGAGCGATATAAAAAACAAAAGTCATTCTCTGCAGACCCAGTTCTGCAAAAGGATGAATGGGAACAGCTTCAATCTATTATGGATGAAGCCGGAGAGCTCCCGAAACACATTCCGTACAGCAAACTCGTCAACACAAAAATCGCCAAAAAAGTCACCTCAGAACAATAGGAGGAACATGAATGTCTTTTTTACATGTGGATCATGTAACACATACTTATTTCTCGCTGAAAGAAAAGACAACCGCCGTGAAAGATATACATTTTCAGATTGAAAAAGGGGATTTCATCTCCTTTCTCGGACCGAGCGGATGCGGAAAAACAACACTCCTGTCCATTCTGGCCGGCCTTATTACTCCTGCGCAAGGCCGGGTGCTGATTGAAGGAAGCGTGCCGAACCATAAAGAACACCAAATCGGTTATATGCTTCAGCAGGATTATTTATTTCCTTGGAAATCAATTGAGGAAAACGTGCTGCTCGGTTTACACATTTCAAAAACATTAACAGAAGAAAAAAGAGCTGAAGTTCTCAGCCTTCTGCCTAAGCTCGGATTAATCGGCGTTGAAAAGAAATACCCGAAAGAGCTGTCAGGCGGGATGCGGCAGCGGGCGGCACTTGCCAGAACTCTTGCGCCGGACCCGGGACTGCTGCTCCTTGATGAACCGTTTTCCGCGCTGGACTTTCAAACGAAGCTTTCCTTGGAAAACCTTGTCTTCAGAACATTAAAGGATTTTCAAAAAACCGCCGTGCTCGTCACCCACGATATCGGTGAAGCCATCGCCATGAGCGATACGATCTATTTATTTTCGAATCAGCCGGGCACCATCCACCAAATATTCACCGTGCCTAAGGAGCTCGCGGCTTTAGATCCGTTTGACGCGCGTCAGGATCCGGCCTTTCAGCCGCTGTTTCAAACCATATGGAAGGAGCTGAATTCCCTTGAAAAACAGCAGCGGCACGATTGAACAGCTTCATCAGCAGTTTAAGAAAAGACACCGAAAAGAAAAGCTCCGGATCCGTGCGTATCAGGCCGCCATTTTCATCGTATTTTTTGCCGGCTGGGAAATATCGAGCAGGGCGGGCTGGATCGATCCGTTAATCTTCAGCTCACCCTCCGCCGTTTGCAGGCTTTTAGTTGAAAAGATTGCGGACGGATCCCTTGCGGCGCACATCGGCGTAACCTTAGGAGAAACCGTTCTCGGCTTTTTGTTCGGCACGCTCCTCGGCACATGCCTCGCCGCTCTGTTATGGTGGTCAAACAGGCTCGCCCGGGTTTTAGACCCGTACCTCGTCATTTTAAACGCGATGCCAAAGGTCGCACTCGGACCGATTCTCATCGTGGCACTCGGACCGAATTTCACAAGCATTGTCGCCATGGGAGCAGTCATCAGTGTCATTATCACGACAATCGTCGTCTTTACGGCTTTTCAGGAAGTGGATGAAAACTATATTAAAGTGATGAAAACCTTCGGAGCGAAAAGAAGCATCATGTTTAAAGAAGTCATTCTGCCGGCATGCGCCCCCGCGATTATTTCCGCGCTTAAAGTGAACGTCGGTTTATCCTGGGTCGGTGTCATCGTCGGCGAGTTTCTCGTTTCCGAAAAAGGTCTGGGCTACATGATCATTTACGGATTCCAGGTCTTCAATTTCACTCTTGTGTTCTTAAGCCTTCTGATCATCGCGATTTTTGCGACATTGATGTATCAGGGAGTCGAACTGTTAGAAAGAAAATGGACGAAAGGAAAAATTTAAAAAAGACCCGTGCGTAAACGCCGGGTCTTCGTTTTTATGATTGAAATACGCCGTCCTCTTTCAGCTTTTTCAGACTGATCGGAAGCACCGAATCTTTCATAATGAAACTGAATTTTTTATTTCGCGGGAGATTCTCCGGCAGTTCGCTGAACAGCACCGGTCCCTTTGTTTCAAAATAATCAGCCTGTTGTTCAAGCTTTTCAATATCGGCAAAATAAATATTTTTCACGATTACCTTTTCCCTGCCGAGAACTTTATACTGTCCGACGTACTTCAGATGTCTTACCGCGGCGCCGGTTTCTTCTTTCACCTCGCGCAGGGCCGCTTCCTCCGCACATTCCATCGGCTCCACTTTTCCGCCCGGAAATTCAAACCCCCGGTCTTCGTGCTCAGTCAAAAGCCACTTATCTCCATATCGGCATATGACCCACACGTGCTTCGGGCTGTCTGAAAAAGGCTGGTGTTCAAAGGAGAGCTGAACAGTGTTCTGATAATAGTCTTTAAACTCGTACATGTTTATCCCTCTAATCCGTTCCTTCATATCTTCCATACATCATACCACAGTTGCGTTTGTTCGGAAGCCCTTTATCAAAAATTCAGAGGAAAACCATCATACCCGCTAGTATAGCCTCCTTTGAAGCAAATGTTACGGTTTGCGCTTGAATTTATTTTTCAAAGTATCCAATAGGTCGACGAGCACCTGCGGAACCGGTATGCCCAGCGAGCTTGCCGTAATCACGATCTGAACCGATTCGTATAAGATATAAAACATGATAGCCAAATTACGGATGGCGCCTTCGGTATGAAGCAGCTGGTCAAAAAAATGGCAAACTGAGACTAATGCCAGGGTCACGATTTTTTTGACCAGCCGCGCAAAAAGCTTTCTTGCGCTCAGCTGCTGCAAAAGAGATTCTTTTAAGCTTGTACTGATAAACTCAATCGCCATGACCGATAGCAAAATCAGAAACGAATACTGAAAACCTCCGAAGAAAAACCCCGCTGCCGACACGATCACTGCAAAAAACGAAAAGATGCCAAAGTCTTTGCCCACTTGATCCAACATCCTTTCACAGAAACGGCCTTACATTATTCTATGAAAAGTGAATGGAACGGACTGGATTTTTCAGAAAAATGGACAACACCTCTCTTCGGCAGCCAAATAAAAGACCGAGTGCTTTATAGCCCCGGTCTTCCCTTGTTGATTATCCCAAATACGCTTTCAGCATCCAGTTATGTTTTTCGATATTCTGGTGAATGGCAAGCAGCATATCACCGGTCGTTTCGTCTCCTACCTCATCTGCGAGATCCATGCCGCTTTTCAGCTCTTCCGCAATGACAGTGAAATCATCATAAATGTTCTGTACCATTTGTTCTGCGCTCTCATTGCCTTCCGCTTCTTTTACAGACGCTGTCTTCAATGATTCCGTCATTGTGCCGATCGGCTTGCCGTTTAATGCCAGCAGACGTTCTGCCAGATCATCAATATATGTAGCCGTTTCGTTATACAGCTCCTCGAACTTTTCATGCAATGTGAAAAAGTCCTTCCCTTTGACGTACCAATGATAGTTATGTAATTTCACGTACATGACCGTCCAGTTTGCAACTTGCTTATTGACTGCATCCAATAGTTTTTCTGACATGCCTATCTTCCTCCTTTGGTTTACTATTGATATACCCTATATATCGTGTGTTAAAACATAAATTTTTAGCCCTTGATTTTACGGATGGAAAATATGTTATGATTTGTTAAAAAGGAGGGATTTCATGCTGCTTCTTCTGAGCTTCGGCTTTCTTATCGTGCTCGCCGTGCTGCTTTTATCCATCTGGTCGACTGTAAGAGCTTATAATGTAAAACATACGATTGACCCGCCGGAGGACGCATCAAAAGGCTTGACGGATAAAAAAAATCCTTAATGATGATGCGTCTGTTCCTCATGGCCGGAGGAATCATCGGCAGCTTCAGCATCCCCGACACGCACTTTTACAGTCGGCATATTATGCTGCTGTTTTGCCGTTACGTGGGATTGAACGGTATACACACCCTCTTCATCAAATTCAGTCCGCAGGTGATACGCCCCTTTTTCCTCCTTGGCCTTGCTTGTTTTGCTGCTGCCTTTTTTTCCTTCTTTCCATACTTCAAACATGACTTCATCCGCATCCGTGACACGCTTGCCGCCGTAAAAAACTTCCGCCTTGTATTCCGTTTTTTCATGCGGTGCTGCCGTTTCCGGTCCTGTAAGCTTGACCTCAAGCGCTTTAGGCTCTTCATCCGCGGAGGTTTTGTCCGAATTGCCCCCGCAGGAAGATAATAGAAATACCATACCGCACATACCTGCCAATACAGCCCGTTTCATCCCATCACTCCTTCATGTTTGCTTCTATTTTAGCAAACGCTTACACATAAGGTGTGACATTTTTTAGAAATATGTAAAAAAGCCTTTTTGCATGTCAGCAAAAAGGCCTGTTTTTTATCCGAACACTTTCAGCAAATCTTCTTTATCCTGTGACAGCCAGAAACGCATCAGACGTTTCGCGCCTTCTAAATCATGAAGTTTCGCCTGGCCGCACTGTTTTTCGTTGGCCGCCGGAATCTCCGTAATATCGATGGCTTCTTTCAGCGTAGCGTCAAGCAGGTCTACAATTTCTTCCGCTGTCGGCTCGCCGCTGACAACAAGATAATAGCCTGTCTGGCAGCCCATCGGTGAGATATCTATGATGTCGAAGTGATCGTATTTCTCAGAATGTGTGCGAATCGTAAACGCAAGCAAGTGCTCAAGCGTATGAATCGTATCCGGCTTCATCGCCTGTTTGTTCGGCTGGCAGAAGCGAATGTCAAACTTATTCACGACGCCGTCTGTTCCGACTTTATGCACTCCGCAATGTCTTACATACGGAGCCACAACCGCATTATGGTCAAGCTCAAAACTTTCTACTGAAGGCATAATGGCACTCCCTTTTTTTCAGAATATGCATCCATTATAACACAGTTTTCCGATAAGAATTGTGGCGGAAGCTTTTCAATCTGAAATTTTTTTTCTATACTAGCATCAGAAAGGTGGTTTTTTTGATGAAAACCATAATGATTGCTTTAATTCGCGGATACCAGAAGTTCATCTCTCCGCTGACGCCGCCGTCATGCCGCTTTTATCCGACGTGTTCGCAGTACGGAATCGAAGCCGTCAAGACTCACGGCGCATTAAAAGGCGGATGGCTGACACTGAAGCGGATTTTAAAGTGCCACCCTTTTCATCCGGGCGGTGTTGATCCCGTACCGGACAAAAAACAAAAACATTAGTCCATATGCTGGTAGCCGTCGATCACCAGATCAAGTTTACCGGTTTCAGGATCAATCACCAGACCGTGCACCGGCACATTGTCAGGGAATAGCGGATGGTGTTTAATGACGTTTACGCTGTCTGTAACACTCGCTTCTACTGAATCAAAGCTTTTCAGCCATTGATCAAGATCAACTCCTGAGTGCTTCAGCATGTCAATCCGCTCTTTCGGAATACCGCGGTCGATAATTTTATCGAGCATATCCTCGCTGTTGATTTTGCTCATGCCGCAATCATGGTGGCCGATAACGCAGACTTCATCGGCGTTTAATTCGTATACGGCCACTAAAAGGCTGCGCATGATACTTCCGAACGGGTGGGCGACAAGCGCGCCGGCACTTTTAATAATTTTCACATCGCCGTTTCGCATGTTCATCGCATGCGGAAGCAATTCTACAAGACGTGTGTCCATACAGGACAAAATCGCCATTTTTTTATCCGGGAATTTAGATGTTTGGTATTTTTCATAATCTTTGTTTTTAGTGAACTGCTCATTAAATTGCATGATATCGTTTAGAAGACTCATCTTGGTGTTTCCTTTCTGCTTTTTTATTCACAATATAACATAAGACGGGTCATTTCGTCACTCCCCGCACGAGATGACAAAGTGCTCAATAAATAAGACAAACCCCATTGGGCTTGTCTTATTTTCCCATATTGTATTTTTTGTTGAACTGTTCGACTCTCCCGCCTTTTTCGTTGAACTTTTGGCGGCCTGTATAAAACGGATGCGTATCTGAGCTGACTTCCACTTTAATCAGCGGGTATGTTTTTCCGTCTTCCCACTCTGCCGTTTCCGCTGACGTTTTCGTAGAATGGCTTAAAAAGCGATAGCCGCTGTTCACATCTTGAAAAATCACTTGATGGTTATCCGGATGAATATCTTTTTTCATGCTGATCCCCCTTTCTCAAATCGTAATTATTACGTTTTATTTTAAACCTTAAATAACCGCTTGTCAATCATATATGCCCTGATCCCTTGGTTTCTAAACCCTGCACATATATGGAATCGGAAGAATAATCTAATCGCTTCAGCAAATAATATAACCACATTACATAAAACGGTAATTTAGAAAGGCGGTTTATGATCGTGGATGATTTAGTATTAGCCAGAAGCCTGTTCGGGACAACCATGGGCTTTCATATTATTTTTGCGACGCTTGGTGTCGGCTTGCCTCTGATGATTTTAATGGCTGAATTGATTTATCAAAAAACAAAAGATCCGCATTATGCCATTATGGCGAAAAGGTGGACGAAGGCGCAGGCTGTTCTGCTCGGCGTGGCGATACCGACCGGAACGATCGCGGGTACACAGCTTGCCCTTTTGTGGCCCGGATTCATGGAAGTCATCGGCAGGGTGATGTCCCTCCCGTTTCAGATTGAAATTTATGCATTCTTTATCGAAGCGCTGTTTATGTCCATTTATGTCTACGCCGCTGACCGGCTGACTCCGGCGATGCGCATCATTGCCGTTATTTTCGTTTTGATCGGCGCCGCGGCATCCGCCGTCTTAATCACAAATGTTCACGCATTTGAAGGAACGCCGGCCGGCTTTAAAATTTTAAACGGCAAAATCACTGACGTCGAACCTTGGGCAGCGTTTTTTAATCCGAGCTTTTTCACCACCGCGGGCCATGTCGTACTGACGGCTTTCATGACCGGTGCATTTATCGTCGCGTCAGTTGCGGCTTATAAAATGCTGAGAACGAGAAAACAGGAGCAGGTATACCGCTTTCACCGAAAAGCGCTGCTGCTCGCCTTAACGATCGGCGGGATATTCTCCATTATTGCCTCTTTAAACGGTCACGAGTCAGCCCAGCTTCTTTACGAATACCAGCCTGAGAAGCTTGCGGGCGCAGAAGGGCTGTTTGAAACTAGATCACACGCTCCGCTTGCGATCGGGGGTTTTACTGATGCAAAAGAAGAAAAAGTAAAATGGGCGATAGAAGTGCCGTGGGCTTTAAGCTTTTTGGCCGCAAACAGCTTTGATACCGTCGTCAAAGGATTGAACGCGTTTCCGAAAGACGAGTGGCCGCCTTTATTCATCCATACACTGTTTAACGGAATGGTCGGCATCGGAATGCTGCTCATTTTGTACTCAATCATCGGCATCGTGTGGAGAAAAGTTTTAAAGAAAGACAGCTTTCCGACTTGGCTTTTGATTTTATTTTTAACCGCAGGACCGCTCAGTCTGATCGGAATTGAATTCGGGTGGATATTCGCTTGTACGGGGCGGCAGCCATGGGTGATTTACCATCTCTTGAAAACGTCTGATGTCGTCACGACAACCGGTTCAATCGGTTTGCTGTTCATCCTGTTTACAGTGGTTTACGCCATTTTGGCAGCCGCAGTCATTTATGTGCTGCTTTATTATTTCCGCAAACATCCCGTTGAGGAGGATGTAAAAGCGGCGGAATCCTAACAATAGAAAGGGCTGAATTAAAATGGACATTACCATGGATGCTCTCATTGCGATATCAATCGTATGGGGCTTCGTGTTTATCTACGCGGTCATGGCAACGATGGACTTCGGAGCCGGCTTTTGGTCGATGATTTATTTAAATAGAGAACAAACAAAGGCGACAAACATCGCCAACCGTTATTTGTCCCCGACATGGGAAGTGACCAACGTCTTTATCGTCGCAATTGTTGTCGCCCTATTCAGCTTCTTTCCAGGGGCAACCTTCGTGCTGGGAACCGTTTTATTGATCCCGGGGAGTATTATTTTACTGCTTTTAGCCATCCGCAGCGGCTTTCTCGTCTTCTCCAATACGGCGAAGGAAAGAAAAATCATGAGATATATCTCCGGAATTTCGGGCTTCATTATTCCCGCTGTGTTGATTTTGGTCCTTCCGGTCACACACGGAGGATTTATTGAGAAGACGGGCGGAGTGTATCAACTGAATTTGGCAAATGTCTTTACAAGCCTTAATGCGTATGCGTTTATCGGCTTTGCCATTTTAAGCACTTTATTTTTATCTTCACTGCTTCTGGCCGATTTTTCAAATGTTGCGGAAGAGGAGCATGCGTACCGCATCTACAGACGGAGTTCTTTACTAACAGGGCCGCTTTCGCTTCTATTTGCCTTCTTCATTATGCTGACATTACGCAACGAAGCCGGCTGGCTGTATACGGGGATGATGAAAGACAAGACATGGCTTATCCTGTCTGTTATCATGTTTTTCATTGCCGGCGCGGCCCTGTTTTTGCCGAATAAACGCTTCGGCCGCAACCTCGGCAAACCAAGAATCGCCATGATCGCCATTGCGCTTCAATACTTTCTGGCAAGCTATGCATACGGACGGGCGCATCTTCCTTATATGATTTATCCTGATATTACGGTCATGTCAGGATTTACGGAGCCGGCCACCTTCAGGGCGCTGTTTATGACGTATATCGTCGCTTTCATCATTTTGTTTCCCGGGTTTTATTTCTTCTGGAAGCTCTTTATGAAAGACAGACGTTATATCCGCCAGGAGGAATAACAAAAATCAGGGCGGCTCATACTAATGGCGTACCTTTTATCTTGGAGGGGAGCCAGCATGGACCAAAAAATTCTGTGTGAAGTCAATAACTGTTCATATTGGGGCAGAGGAAACAAATGCACGGCCGACGCGATTTATGTGGTCAGCCATACAGGCGAAACCGCTGAAAAAAGTGAAGAAACGGATTGCAAAACCTTTAAACCGCATGATTTATAAAAGAAAAGAGCTGTTTTATACAGCTCTTTTTCATTTCCGCGCCGCAAGCCTTTTTGAAATCAGCCCCTGAGCCGGGGAAAATCGCGCTGATGAAAAGCATGGAAGAAAGGCGGTTTGTCAGTCTAGGCGGCTGCAGGCGGTACAATCAGTATCGCATTCATGACAAGCACAGAATTTTTTATCAAGATGTACATGTTTGCCCCAGCCAGAAAGCAACACCTGCGATGTAAAGCCGACACTGTTTGAACAATAAAAAAATCATCGCATTCGCCTATTAAAAAAACCGGCTGATACAGCCGGTTCAAACGGGGGAAGGGGTGATGATGAACAGTTTCAATATAACAGCAGCATACAGGCAGCTCAACTCGCTGAAATGTCTTTTTATCAATTGTTTGTCGTAAAAACGTCCATTTGGGTGACGTATTTTCTCATTATTTCCTGATTGACTTCAACACCCAGTCCGGGGCCGTCCGGAACAGAGATGAATCCCTCTTCGATACGTATGTCGGGAGTGACAATATCCTCCTCCCAGTATCGGTCTGATGAGGAAATATCACCCGGTATCGTAAATTGCGGCAGCGAAGCAAGCGCGACTGTCTGCGCTCTCGAAATGCCGGTTTCAAACATTCCGCCGCACCAAACCGGCATGTGATGCTCTCTGCATAAGTCATGTATTTTTAAAGCCTCTGTCAGGCCTCCTACACGCGCCGGTTTTATGTTAATGATTTTACAGCTCCCAAGCTCAATCGCCCGCCTTGCGTCATCATATGAGCATATGCTTTCATCAAGGCATACCGCGGTTCTTAAGTGTTTCTGCAGATGGCGGTGATCGACAATATCATCTGCCTGAAGCGGCTGTTCTATCATCATGAGCTGGAATTCATCCAACTCTTTCAGCCTGCTGATGTCTTTCAGTTCATATGCCGAGTTGGCATCCGCCATCAGCGGTACGTTCGGAAAACGGCTGCGGATGGATCTGACCAGATCAACGTCATGGCCGGGCTGAATTTTTATTTTTATACGTTGATAACCTTCTTTTACGTATTGCTCAATTTCCCGAAGCATCTCATCAGCCGAAGCCAGACCCACCGCCACGCCGGCGGGCACTTTATCTCTTTTGCCCCCTAAGGCTTCTGCGAGAGATATCCCCTTTTTCTTGGCATATAGATCCCACACGGCTGATTCAAGCCCCGCTTTTGCCATGCGGTTTCCTTTGAAACGCGCGAGACTGTCAGGCACTTCTGACGGATGGAAAAACTCGCGGCCTACGACATTTGGGATGAAAAAATCTCTCAGCATATGCGCGCATGTCTGAATCGTTTCTTCTGTATACCACGGAGAAGAAAACGCCGATACCTCCCCCCAGCCGGTTCTCCCGGTTTCATCGATCGCTTCCACGATCAAAAATTTACGGTCCTGCAGCGTTTCAATACTTGTTTTAAACGGTTTTTTCAGCCTCATACTTACATGATAAAGGGTGATTTTTTCAATCTTAATCATGACAATTCTCCTTTACGAAGCTCATTCAGCCGATGCCTCATCAGTTTATTGGACGCGTTCCGCGGGAGCCCGTCAACCTTGAAAAAAGCAGCCGGTATTTTATATTTTGCAAGCCGCTCACGGCAAAAAGCGGTCAGCTCCTCAGAACTGACAGAAGAAGTCAGCACGAGAAAAGCATGCGGCACTTTCCCCCACTTCGGATCTTCGGCTCCCGAAACACCGGCCTCCGCTACAGCCGGATGGGCAAGCAGCGCCGCTTCCACTTCTGCCGGGTAGATGTTCTCTCCGCCTGAAATAATGAGGTCCGACCGCCTGTCCAGCACGTATAAAAACCCTTCATCATCCAAATAGCCAAGATCGCCCGTTTTAAACCATCCATTATGAAAAGCGGCCTGGTTCGCGTCGTCACGATGATAATACCCTTTCATTACATTCGGGCCTTTCACCGTAATTTCACCGTGTTCAAACGGCGCACAAGGGCTTCCGTCTTTTTCAATTCTAATTTCGCATGAAAACAGCGGTTTACCGGCCGAGCCGAGCTTGTCCATACTGAATTCCGGAGAAAGCGTGACAATCTGTGAGCAGGTTTCAGTCAAGCCGTAAGATTGAAATACCGGAAATTGTTTCCTGCGGCATTCTTCAAGGAGCGGCAGCGGTGCCGGACCCCCGCCAAGCAGAATGCAGCGCAGTGATTCAGGACATTGTTCAGTTTCCGCAAGCAGGCCCGAAAGCATGGTCTGCACCGCTGAAATGATCGTGACCTGATGGGAGCTGATGCTGTCCAGCACATCAGTGACAGAAAATTTTTGATGAAGCACGACAGGCATGCCGTAAATGACCGACTTAAACAGCGCAGACAGACCGCTGATATGAAACAGCGGCAGCGCAATAAGCCAGCGGTCCCGCTCCGTGACCCCCAGATTCAGCGCAGACGATACAGCGCTGGAATAATGATTACCGAAAGTCTGCTGCACCCCCTTCGGCCTTCCCGTTGTTCCTGACGTATACATAAGAGTCGCCGTATCATCAAGCGTTACATAAGCTTCAGGTTCAATGTCTCCCGCGGCTTCAGCCTGCAGCTCGTCCACGTCCGCAGCGGCGACCGCAGATTCATATTCTTCACGGCAAAAACCGTCCTCCGTCAATAAAAGCTTAGCCTGTGAATCTTTGAGCTGAAACATCCGTTCCTGTTTTGAGAGCTTCGTATTCAACAGCACAGCTTCCGCCCCTAATAAGAAACAGGCGTGAACGGCATAAACCATTTCCGGTCTGTTAGAAAGCAAAATCGCGGCCCGGTCTCCTTTTTTAAGCGAGCAGTATTTGGACAGCCGCGCGGCCATTTGTTTAGAAGCATGATATAATTCTCTGAATGTCATCTGTTTGTTTTCAAATATGAGAGCGATTCTCTCTGGTGTCAGCTGAGCCCTTTGAATGAGCCAATTCGGCTGTTCTGTCAGCATGTTATCATCTCCGAGGTAAAAGTACTGTTTTTGAAAAGAAAACAGCTTGGACCAGAGCGGCTCAAGCTGTTTCGTAGTGTCATCTGATCACGGAAAACGAGGGAATTGACCGAAATCGGGACTGCGTTTCTCTTTAAAGGAATCGCGGCCTTCTTTCGCTTCGTCAGTCGTGTAATAAAGAAGCGTTGCATCTCCTGCAAATTGCTGAATTCCGGCGAGGCCGTCTGTATCTGCGTTAAATGCCGCTTTAAGGAAACGAAGGGCTGTAGGGCTTTTCTCAAGCATTTCTTCACACCATTTAATTGTTTCCTCTTCAAGTTTCTCTAATGGGACAACCGTATTGACAAGCCCCATGTCGAGCGCTTCCTGCGCGTTGTATTGACGGCACAGGTACCAGATTTCACGGGCTTTCTTATGTCCGACGATACGCGCCAGGTAACCTGAGCCGTAACCGGCATCAAAGCTTCCCACTTTCGGTCCGGTTTGGCCGAAAATCGCGTTATCGGCCGCAATCGTTAAATCACAGACGATATGAAGCACATGGCCTCCGCCGATGGCATAGCCTGATACCATTGCTACGACCGGTTTAGGAATAACACGGATCAAACGCTGAAGATCAAGCACATTCAGACGCGGGATCTGATCGTCTCCGACATATCCGCCGTGACCGCGGACTTTTTGGTCTCCGCCTGAACAGAATGCTTTATCTCCCGCTCCCGCAAGAACGATGACACCAATATTGGAGTCATCACGCGCACGAGCAAACGCGTCAATCATTTCTGATACCGTCTTAGGAGTAAATGCGTTATGTACCTCCGGGCGGTTAATTGTTATTTTTGCAATACCGTTATACGTCTCGTACAGGATTTCATCGTACTGACGTTCACTTTTCCATTCTGCAGCCATTGATATGACCTCCTTCATTTTTGCCTGAGTCCGGCCGAAAAGCTATTTTCTTTATGCTTTACAAGCCGTATAAAAACTCACTTACTATCTTACCAAAAATTCGCGGCTGTTCCACATGTACCGTGTGCCCCGCCTGTTTGACAACCTCTATTTTACTTGATGGGAGCAGGTTATGCACCTTTTGATTAATAGCGCAAAACTTTTCATCCCATTCACCGCATATGAGCAGAACGGGTGCTTTGATGCGGTGTAATGCCTCCCACCAGGAAGGCTGTGAGCCCGTCCCCATTCCGAGCAGGCTGCCTGCAAGTCCGGACGGATTATTTTTCATCCTGCCGGCACGGATGGACGCCTTTACGCTGTCCGGCAGAGAAAGCTGCGTGGCAAACAACGGAATGCCCTCCCAATAATCGACAAACGATGTTATACCTTCCCGCAATATAAAGTCAGCAAGCTTCCGGTCTGACTGAATCCGCTTTTTGCGTTCCTGAAGCGTGCTGAGGCCCGGGGTTGTACTTTCCAAAACAAGCGCTGACACCCGATGCGGAAATGCCTGTGCAAAGGAATACGCAAGTCTTCCCCCCATAGAATAACCAATAAGTTTCACTTTGTGAAGTTTTAATTGATCAAAAACGGCGGCAAGGTCCGCAACCTGCCGGCTCGCACTGTACCTTGCCGCTTGCACAGGCGCGTCTGTCTCCCCGTGACCCAGGCAGTCAATCATCACCATTCGTTCGCCGGGAAACATGCCGCGTAAAAACATCCATGATTCTTTGCTGCCCGTAAATCCATGCAGACAAACAATAGCTTCAGATGATTCGTGTCCGCTATCAGCAGCACGATAGCATACGCCGTCGGCCGTTTTAACTGTTACAGTTTCCATTCTTTTTTCACTTCCCGCACTGCGGCCTGCAGCAGATCGCGATGGAATTGAACTCTTGATGTCCGATCTGTTTTCAGCTCGATTATATGAAGTCCGGGCTTGTCCGCCTGCGGCTGATACGCATCCTTAAATGCTTCCCATGTCTCAGGGCAAGTATACGTCCCGCCGTACAGTGCGGCGGCATGCCGGAAATCAAGACCCGTCGGCGTACCGAACAGTTCTTCAAAATGAGTCTTATCAGATGCCTGCGGCAAAAACGAGAAAATCCCGCCGCCATCATTGTTTATTAAAATAACCGTAAGCGGAATTCCAAGTTTTTTAGCCGCTAACAGCCCGTTTAAATCATGGTAAAACGATAAATCTCCAATTACAAGCGTGACAGGAGCTTTTGTACCTTCACACAGTCCCATAGCCGAGGAGACAACTCCGTCAATTCCGTTAGCGCCGCGGTTGGCATAGACACGGAAGGAGCGATCTTGTTTTTCAAAGAACGTATCCACGTCGCGAATCGGCATGCTGTTTCCGACAAAAATCGAACTGCCTTCAGGGACAAGGTGCTGAAGCTGACGATATACATTTCCTTCAAATGATAAATCATCCATGCTCGCGTCCTGTAAATGACTCCGGAAACGCTCATTGACAAACTGCCATTTCTCAAGCCATCCGGACGGCCGCTTTCCGGTTTCAGCTGAACGGACCGCTTCCAAAAACACCGACGGATGGCAATGAATCATATGCGCGCCGGCCTGGGTGGGATCTCTCCATCCTCCGTCTTCATCGACGATAAACTGCTCAATGGCAGGATCATCTCTGAGCCATAAAAAGAGCGGTTTAGAAACCGGCATCGGACCGAAGCGGATCACAGCGTCAGGGCGCAGCGCCTCTTTTATTTCTTCATCTTTTAAAAACGAGTCATAAGCATCAATAATCAGCGTCTTATCATGCTCCCCGTTTCGGAGGTTTGAAAGCGGATCAGCCAAAATCGGGAACTGAAGCATCTCGGCAAGAGCGATGATTTGCTGCTTTTCTGCTTCACCGTGAATTTCGCCGCAGACGATCATACCTCTTTCGGTACCCGCGAGACGCTCTGTAATATGATAGAGAGAATCTTGATCAGCTGACTGAATCCCTGTTGTGACTGAGACGTGCCGCCCCTTTCTCATTCTTTCAAAAGGTGCGGCTGATAAATCCGGCATCAAAGGCTCTCTGAGCGGCACATTGATATGGACCGGCCCCATCGGGCGCTTCCCGGCTTCACTTACGGCTCTGCCGGCCAATGTTCTGATATAGCTCAGCATTTGAGGATTTTCCTCAGGTAGAGCCGAGTCTGTGAAAAACTTAACAAAGTTACCGAACAGAAAATGCTGGTTAATCGCCTGAGGCGCCCCCACTTCCCTCAATTCATGAGGCCGGTCAGCAGTCAGGACAATAAGAGGCACTCTTGAATAATGAGCTTCAATCACGGCCGGATAGAAGTTAGCCGCTGCCGTTCCTGACGTACAAATCAGCATGACCGGACGCTGGCGGGCTTTTGCAAGACCGAGTGCGAAAAAACCTGCGGATCGTTCATCAATCTGTATATGGACTTGAATATCCGGGTGGGCCGCCGCCAAAACCGCCAAGGGAGTTGACCTCGATCCCGGGCAAACAACCGCGTCGGTGACACCCGATAGGGCGAATTCATCAATAAAGCTTCCGATATAATGTGTAATCGGGTTTGTCAAAGCCTTTCACCTCCTAAAGCAGAGATCATCGGCTTTAGTTTAATTTGTGTTTCTTCATATTCTGATTGCGGATCTGAATCTTCAACAATGCCGCAGCCTGCGAAAAGCCGCGCACTTTTGCCTTCAATCAGCCCTGATCGGATAGCCACGACAAATTCTCCGTTTTCCCTGCCGTCCATCCAGCCGATCGGGGCCGCGTACCATCCGCGTGTCATCGGTTCAATATCAGCGATAACTTCAACAGCTTTCTGCTGGGGAGCTCCGCCCAATGCCGGTGTGGGATGCAGCTTTTCAATTAAATCAAACAGGGAAGCGGACGTTTTAAGATGGCCTGTGATCGGTGTATATAGATGCTGAACACTTTTTGTTTTATATAATTGCGGACCTGCAGGCTTTTTCACATCGCTGCAGCTCGACAAGAAAGAATCGTGTATCATCTGAACCACAAAATCATGTTCCGCGAGATTTTTTTCGTCATGCAGCAGCTCTTTGCCGAGACGGTCATCTTCTTGTTGACTTTCTCCGCGCTTAATTGAACCTGCCAGACAGGTGGACATGACGTCTTTGCCGGATTTTTTGATCAGCCGTTCCGGTGAAGCGCCGACAAAGCATTTATCTCCCTGCTCAATCGCAAAAACATAGCTTGTCGTTTGGTCCGTCAAAAGCTTGCGGACAACGCTCTCCGCCGGAATAGGCCCATCATATGACAAAACGACTTCCCTTGCCAGCACGACTTTATCATATTGATTTGCTTTCATATCATTTGTTGCTGTTTTAATGGCTTCAAGCCAGTTTTCCACATCAAGTTCTTCCGCTTTTGTTAAAACAGGATATTCTTCATACTCGATTGAAGAAACTGAAAAAGCTTCCGAAAAAGATTTCAGACGTTTCAGCGTATCTTCTGCCTGATTACCGTCTGCCGCCCATTGATTGACGGTTAAATAATCACCATCTGCCGTCTTTGTCAGCATGAGTGAGGGGATAAAGAACAGTCCTTCTTCGAACCCGTTCCATTCGTCTCCTCTCTCTTCAGCGGGATTAAATGAAAAACCGCCGAATAAGACAGGGCCGACCGCGGTATGCGCCGCCTCTTCTTCTTCATGAATATGAAAAGCCGTCTTTTTAAAGCGCTCCCATTGTTCAAAAACGTCGTGATAACGCTTTCCATTTTTTTCATTCGATTGGAACAGCGCTTCTGTGCCAAGACCGACTATTGTTAATTCGCTACCGGGTTCTGACCAAAAAAATCGTTTGCCTTTATATTTTTTTGCTCCGTCTTTGAAAAATGATAGAGGGTCTAAAGACGCAATACGTCTTGAATAGCTCAATAAGACAGCATGGTTGACTTGTTTGGCTTTATGTAATGCATGATCTGCTTCCTCTCGGAACGTATGCTGCACCGTTGTCACCATGAGACATTCCTCCATAATCCGTTAAATGCTTTTAATACAATACACCTGTGATGACTTTGTGTCAAACACACAGATTTGAGCACGACAAAATGCCTGCATTTCTTATTATAAACCTTTTTGCGCAAATGAATAAAGAAACAAACTTGAATTTTCTTTCCCCACTCTCGGCAATCACTGTATCCTTTTACTTCCTCATGGGAAAATGACTATTTTTATCCACCATTTTTCTGCGCAAAAGCGTTCATACTAACAGTAAGTATCACATAGAAACGAGGGATTAATGTGCTTACAAACGAACAGATCACACACTTAAAAAAAGAATTAGAAGAAGCCAGACATGATATTTTGAGCCGCTTTAAAGAAAATGATCAATTTCAGTTAGCTGATGAATTCCCGTATCAGTCATCCGGCGAATTGTCTTCCTATGACAATCATCCCGGCGATCAGGCGACCGAATTATACGAGCGGGAAAAAGACCTGGCTCTGCTCGACCATGAACGAGAGCACCTTCGCGATATTGATTACTCTCTGAAGCAAATTGAAAACGGCACATACGGCACATGTGAAGTCAGCGGCAAGGACATTCCTTATGACAGACTCGAAGCTCTGCCGACGGCTACGACATTGGCGGAATATTCCTCGCAGGATGCCGTTTCCAAAGACAGGCCGATTGAGGAGGAAACACCGTTCGGACAGTTTGAATTTGATGATGATGAATCAATCCGGGCGGCTTACGATAGTGAAGATGCTTATCAGGATGTTGAGGAATACGGAAACTCAGAAACGCCTCAGGATTTAGAAGATCCTCCGCTCAGCTATGGGGATATGACAATGAACTCAGAAGAAAACATCGGCTATGCTGAGGATTATGAAAACTTTATCGCGACAGATATTACCGGAAAAAACATTTCCGTGTATCCAAGCAAAGCACACGAAAAATATGAACAGGAACTGGACGAAGAAGGAATTATGACGACCTTTGGCGATCTTCATGCTGATTAAAACCCCGGCCTGCCGGGGTTTTTGAATACAAATAAATGGTTTGCTGCATTTTCACACTGAAAACTCATACACTTAATGATGCATAAACCTTTTAAAAGGTTTAATCTTTCCAAAAAAGGGAACTAACGTATTGACATTGAATGACGGAGGGAACAAATGAAAAAGAAGTATATCGGTGCGATTATTGTATTTATCATTACATATGTCTTGTTTTCTTTAGCGGGGGTTCTCTTTCCCATCGACCGTGAATGGTATGACGCGCTGCAAAAAACTGACTGGACGCCGAGCGGATCAGTGATCGGCATCATATGGGCGGTTTTGTTTGCGCTTATTTCGCTCTCAGCAGCCATGATATACGCAAAGTTTTCATGTAAAGAATCCAAAGCTTTTTGGGTGATGCTTCTCATCAATTATATCGTGAATCAAGGATTCAGCTATTTTCAATTCACACAGAAAAATTTGCTTGCTGCATCTATCGATTGCCTGCTTGTGGCTGTGACAACACTCATTCTGTTGCTCATTGCCGGTAAATACAGTAAAGCTTCAGCCTGGCTTCTGGTTCCTTATTTATTATGGAGCGCTTTTGCCACATACTTGTCTTTTACCATTTATGCTATGAACGCATAATAAAAAACCTTGCATAGTATGCAAGGTTTTTTAATGACCCGTACGGGATTCGAACCCGTGTTACCGCCGTGAAAGGGCGGTGTCTTAACCGCTTGACCAACGGGCCTTATGGCGGAGAAGGAGGGATTTGAACCCTCGCGCCGCTTACACGACCTACACCCTTAGCAGGGGCGCCTCTTCAGCCACTTGAGTACTTCTCCGTATGGCTCCACAGGCAGGATTCGAACCTGCGACCGATCGGTTAACAGCCGATAGCTCTACCACTGAGCTACTGTGGAAAAATCATCATGGTGGGCCTGAGTGGACTCGAACCACCGACCTCACGCTTATCAGGCGTGCGCTCTAACCAGCTGAGCTACAGGCCCATGACAATATAAAAATGGAGCGGGTGATGGGAATCGAACCCACGACATCAGCTTGGAAGGCTGAGGTTTTACCACTAAACTACACCCGCATGTTGTATGGGGCGATTGATGGGAATCGAACCCACGAGTGCCAGAGCCACAATCTGGTGCGTTAACCACTTCGCCACAACCGCCAAAACAATATTAAATTAAATGGTGGCTCGGGACGGAATCGAACCGCCGACACACGGATTTTCAGTCCGTTGCTCTACCAACTGAGCTACCGAGCCTTTTTATAAATGGCGGTCCGGACGGGACTCGAACCCGCGACCTCCTGCGTGACAGGCAGGCATTCTAACCAACTGAACTACCGGACCATTTTTTTGGTTGCGGGGGCAGGATTTGAACCTGCGACCTTCGGGTTATGAGCCCGACGAGCTACCGAACTGCTCCACCCCGCGATGATAATTAAATTATATATGGCGGAGGAAGAGGGATTCGAACCCCCGCGGGCTTTGACACCCCTGTCGGTTTTCAAGACCGATCCCTTCAGCCAGACTTGGGTATTCCTCCGTATAAGTGGTGGACCTTGTAGGACTCGAACCTACGACCGGACGGTTATGAGCCGTCTGCTCTAACCAACTGAGCTAAAGGTCCAATGGTAGCGGCGGAGGGGATCGAACCCCCGACCTCACGGGTATGAACCGTACGCTCTAGCCAGCTGAGCTACACCGCCAAAAAACAATTAAAATCAAGTGGAGCCTAGCGGGATCGAACCGCTGACCTCCTGCGTGCAAAGCAGGCGCTCTCCCAGCTGAGCTAAGGCCCCAAAATGGTCGGGAAGACAGGATTCGAACCTGCGACCCCATGGTCCCAAACCATGTGCTCTACCAAGCTGAGCTACTTCCCGTTTTTCAAAAGTATGTATGGCGCGCCCGAGAGGAGTCGAACCCCTAACCTTTTGATCCGTAGTCAAACGCTCTATCCAATTGAGCTACGGGCGCAACAATAAGTGCCGAGGGCCGGACTTGAACCGGCACGGTAGTCACCTACCGCAGGATTTTAAGTCCTGTGTGTCTGCCAATTCCACCACCCCGGCATGGATGGTATAGTATAGTTGGAGCGGAAGACGGGATTCGAACCCGCGACCCCCACCTTGGCAAGGTGATGTTCTACCACTGAACTACTTCCGCGTTTGGCAATGCGGATGAAGGGACTTGAACCCCCACGTCTGTAAAGACACTAGAGCCTGATTCTAGCGCGTCTGCCAATTCCGCCACATCCGCAAGAAAAACATGGTGAGCCATGAAGGACTCGAACCTTCGACCCTCTGATTAAAAGTCAGATGCTCTACCAACTGAGCTAATGGCTCTTATTACAAGAGACTTATATAGTATAACATATAAAGGTGGTGCCGGCAAGAGGACTTGAACCCCCAACCTACTGATTACAAGTCAGTTGCTCTACCAATTGAGCTACACCGGCTTAATACGCCAACTTATGTATGATAGGAATGGTGGAGGATGACGGGCTCGAACCGCCGACCCTCTGCTTGTAAGGCAGATGCTCTCCCAGCTGAGCTAATCCTCCGTATATTACACTTGCGTGTAATGGCTTGGCGGCGTCCTACTCTCACAGGGGGAAACCCCCGACTACCATCGGCGCTGAAGAGCTTAACTTCCGTGTTCGGCATGGGAACGGGTGTGACCTCTTCGCTATCGCCACCAAACCATTGAGAGTGTTCTCTCAAAACTAGATAACAGTAAGCATACATTCAAATTGGTTAAGTCCTCGATCGATTAGTATCTGTCAGCTCCATGTGTCGCCACACTTCCACCTCAGACCTATCAACCTGATCATCTTTCAGGGATCTTACTTCCTTGCGGAATGGG
>NZ_CP019626.1:2025000-3042500 GCF_001999205.1 Bacillus sp. 275 | reverse complement strand
CCGTACAGAGTGTCCTACAACCCCAAGAGGCAAGCCTCTTGGTTTGGGCTGGTCCCGTTTCGCTCGCCGCTACTCAGGGAATCGCATTTGCTTTCTCTTCCTCCGGGTACTTAGATGTTTCAGTTCCCCGGGTCTGCCTTCTCATATCCTATGTATTCAGATATGGATACCACTCCATTACGAGTGGTGGGTTTCCCCATTCGGAAATCTCCGGATCAAAGCTTGCTTACAGCTCCCCGAAGCATATCGGTGTTCGTCCCGTCCTTCATCGGCTCCTAGTGCCAAGGCATCCACCGTGCGCCCTTTCTAACTTAACCGTTAAAAAGAATCACTACGTGATATCTTGCATTACTAATTGAATGTGAATTACTTCTGTTATCTAGTTTTCAAAGAACAACGCATAGGACATGCTAACACATGCGTTGCCACAGGAAGTGGCGCATTTAGCAGGTGTTCCTATGTTTTGAAGGAATGATCCTTCAAAACTAAACAAGACAGGGAACGTTCTGTTTATAAGACCCAAGGTCTTATATTCCGTTAAAATCCTTAGAAAGGAGGTGATCCAGCCGCACCTTCCGATACGGCTACCTTGTTACGACTTCACCCCAATCATCTGTCCCACCTTCGGCGGCTGGCTCCATAAAGGTTACCTCACCGACTTCGGGTGTTACAAACTCTCGTGGTGTGACGGGCGGTGTGTACAAGGCCCGGGAACGTATTCACCGCGGCATGCTGATCCGCGATTACTAGCGATTCCAGCTTCACGCAGTCGAGTTGCAGACTGCGATCCGAACTGAGAACAGATTTGTGGGATTGGCTTAACCTCGCGGTTTCGCTGCCCTTTGTTCTGTCCATTGTAGCACGTGTGTAGCCCAGGTCATAAGGGGCATGATGATTTGACGTCATCCCCACCTTCCTCCGGTTTGTCACCGGCAGTCACCTTAGAGTGCCCAACTGAATGCTGGCAACTAAGATCAAGGGTTGCGCTCGTTGCGGGACTTAACCCAACATCTCACGACACGAGCTGACGACAACCATGCACCACCTGTCACTCTGCCCCCGAAGGGGACGTCCTATCTCTAGGATTGTCAGAGGATGTCAAGACCTGGTAAGGTTCTTCGCGTTGCTTCGAATTAAACCACATGCTCCACCGCTTGTGCGGGCCCCCGTCAATTCCTTTGAGTTTCAGTCTTGCGACCGTACTCCCCAGGCGGAGTGCTTAATGCGTTAGCTGCAGCACTAAGGGGCGGAAACCCCCTAACACTTAGCACTCATCGTTTACGGCGTGGACTACCAGGGTATCTAATCCTGTTCGCTCCCCACGCTTTCGCTCCTCAGCGTCAGTTACAGACCAGAGAGTCGCCTTCGCCACTGGTGTTCCTCCACATCTCTACGCATTTCACCGCTACACGTGGAATTCCACTCTCCTCTTCTGCACTCAAGTTCCCCAGTTTCCAATGACCCTCCCCGGTTGAGCCGGGGGCTTTCACATCAGACTTAAGAAACCGCCTGCGAGCCCTTTACGCCCAATAATTCCGGACAACGCTTGCCACCTACGTATTACCGCGGCTGCTGGCACGTAGTTAGCCGTGGCTTTCTGGTTAGGTACCGTCAAGGTGCCGCCCTATTTGAACGGCACTTGTTCTTCCCTAACAACAGAGCTTTACGATCCGAAAACCTTCATCACTCACGCGGCGTTGCTCCGTCAGACTTTCGTCCATTGCGGAAGATTCCCTACTGCTGCCTCCCGTAGGAGTCTGGGCCGTGTCTCAGTCCCAGTGTGGCCGATCACCCTCTCAGGTCGGCTACGCATCGTCGCCTTGGTGAGCCGTTACCTCACCAACTAGCTAATGCGCCGCGGGTCCATCTGTAAGTGGTAGCCGAAGCCACCTTTTATGTCTGAACCATGCGGTTCAGACAACCATCCGGTATTAGCCCCGGTTTCCCGGAGTTATCCCAGTCTTACAGGCAGGTTACCCACGTGTTACTCACCCGTCCGCCGCTAACATCAGGGAGCAAGCTCCCATCTGTCCGCTCGACTTGCATGTATTAGGCACGCCGCCAGCGTTCGTCCTGAGCCAGGATCAAACTCTCCGATAAAGTAGTTTGACTGACTACGCACATCGCTGTGCGATTTGTTTAAAACTTTGAATTAACAGGTACGTTTTGTCTTGTTTAGTTTTCAAAGATCATTACCACTTGTTGAAGCAGCTTTATTATCTTACCACTCAGCTTCTTTTATGTCAACAACTTTTTTCAAGTTGTTTCCGAAGCTTTTCGTTGTTGTCTGCTGTTCATCAGCGACGTTTAATAATATAACACCCTTTTGAAAATATGACAATAGTTTTTTTAAAAAAATCATTAATTATTTTCTTTCATACTTATTTCAGTTTCTCTTCTATAGAAAGGCAAGCCGTCTTGTGGTTTGGCATATTTTCTTGTATAGTAAGATTGAACTAAATACTTGATGACCACAAGGGGAGCATTAAAGCTGAGAGTGAACGTTTTGTTCTGACCCTTTGAACCTGTTAGTTAACGCTGGCGTAGGGATGTGGCAAAGCCAAATGATTTGCAGTTTATGCAAGCAGCGCGCGGACCTTTTCCCATCCTTCCCCGCGCTGCTTTTTTGTTTATCCTTGTTACGGTTGTCTGACCAGGGGGAAAACTATGAATCATTCAACACGGCTTGTGCGCTTAATTGAAATAGCGATTATGACCGGGGCGGCTGTCATTCTGGACATTGTCTCAGGTATGTTTCTCCGGATGCCCCAAGGCGGTTCGGTCTCTATTATGATGATTCCGATTTTTTTGATTTCATTCCGCTGGGGAGTGAAAGCCGGGCTTACGACAGGCTTTTTGACAGGGATTGTCCAGATCGCCATCGGCAATTTGTTTTTGCAGCACCCGGTCCAGCTATTTCTTGATTACATCGCGGCCTTTGCAGTTCTCGGTTTCAGCGGCTTGTTTGCTTCCGGTGTACGGGAATCGGCATTGAATAAAAAAAGAGGCGCTTTAACGATGTATGTTATAGGCGGTGTTTTCATCGGCAGTGTGCTGCGCTATGCGGCACATGTGGTCTCCGGAGCTGTCTTTTTCGGAAGCTATGCTCCGAAGGGCACGCCGGTATGGATTTATTCGTCCGTCTATAACGCGACTTATATGATTCCTTCTTTTATCCTTTCGGCCATTGTCCTTATCTTATTATTCATGACTGCGCCGCGGCTTCTTGAAGCTAAGCGGACGAACTGAAACAGCAGGCGGTTTACGCCTGCTGTTTTTTTATTCCGGGCTGTGCCGTTCGTTTGAATCACTCAGTTCTTTTGTAAGTTCATTTATACTTTGTTTTATGTTTCCTTTGCCTGAAAAATTCTCAATAAGCTCTTTTACATTGATTCCGGAAGATGCTTTTAAGCTTTCCTGAAGACCGGCCATTAAATTGGTTGCGTAGCCTGTGACTTTATTGGCCCCGCCATTTTCACCGCTTCCTCCCGTATCAACGACGGTTATTTTATCAATGTTGGAAAGAGGCGCTGAGACTTGCTTCGCATATTCAGGCAGCATTTTCACAATCATATCAAGGATTGCAGCCTGCCCGTATTTTTCGAATGCTTCGGCGATTTTTTCTTTAGCTTCCGCTTCTGCGAGACCTTTCAGGCGGATGACTTCCGCTTCGGTTTCTCCTCTCGCCTTTTCAGCCTCCGCTTTAGCAAGACCGTCAATTCTCACGCGTTCCGCTTCCGCCTTGGCCATCGCTTCGATACTGTACTGCTCGGCATCCGCTTCCGCGAGCTGCTTCGCTTTTGCGGCTTCGGCCGCTTGTTCCACCGAGTAACGGTCGGCATCGGCTTTTTTCTTCACTTCAGAGTCATATTGGCGCTCACGGCGCAGAATTTCTTTTTCCTCCAATTCAATCTGCTTTTGCCGCTCAATAATTTTAATTTGCATTTCCTGCTCTGTCACCTGCTGGCGGGCTTTTGCTGTTTCAAGATCATATGCCTGGTCGGCATTGGCTTTTGCTGTATCCTGCTCTCTTCTGTATTCCGCCATTTTCAGCTGATTGATTTTTTCCGCTTCAGCTATTTCCGTCGCCCGCTCCAGCTCTGATTTTTTTGCGTCTTTATCAGCGGCCGCGCGTTTAATCCTCGTCTCTTTATCCGCTTCTGCCGTGGCAATGTCCGCATCCCGCTTGACTTGGGCGATTCTCGGCTTACCTAATGATTCAAGATAGCCGTTTTTATCGCGGACGTCTTTAATCGTAAAAGAAACGATCACGAGCCCCATTTTAGCAAGATCCTGAGACGCGACCCGCTGGACTTCCTGAGAAAACTTTTCCCTGTTTTTATAAATCTCTTCAACGGTCATGGAGCCGAGGATGGAGCGCAGATGGCCTTCCAGCACCTCCCGCGCCTCCTGCTCACGGTCTTCCTTAGATTTCCCCAAAAATTGTTCAGCTGCTGTTGCGATTTCACTGATAGAGCCTCCGATTTTAATAATGGCGGTTCCGTCGGCCATTACCGGCACGCCTTGCTCTGTATAGACTTCGGGTGTAGAGACATCAAGTTTGCTTGACAGTAAACTGAGAGGTTCTGCCTGCTGGAATACCGGGAGCACGAACGTTCCCCCGCCCCGGACGATTTTCAGACGATTTCCGCCTTCATCAATGTGGACGTTCTTATTTCCCAAATAACTTCCGGTCACGATAAGGGCTTCGTCCGGCCCCGCCGTCCGGTACTTCGTAATAAATACAGCAATAAGTGCGATGAGTAAAAAGAATACGATTCCGATAACGATGATAATCGGCATAGTCATAACAGTTCCCCCTTAGATATCAGATTGGTTCATGCGGCGTCACAAAAAGCACTCCGTCTTTCACGTCAATCACTAATACGGCAGTTCCGTACTTGATCTGTTCTTGATCAAAGCTGACGGCTGATTTAGAAATGGCGCCCCCTATTCCCTCTATGATCACTTCTCCATAGCCGTCTTTCGGGACGGAAGTAATGACCCTGCCGACTCTGCCCTTTAAATCCGTCTCCCGGTAAGCGAGCGATTCTTCCGCTGATGAAAGCGGGACAAGGACGAAGAAGTGAAGCAGGCTGACCAAAAGAACCGAAAGAACAAATGAAAGCAACGCAATGACAGAACTTGATAGCGGAGCGGCGATTTCGCCGATATAACCTGAGGCTGAAAAGATTGTTAAAAAAGACAGAATCAATGCAGGATTTAAAAATGAAACAGGAATGGCTTCCGAGAGGCCGTGAAACACATCTTGAAAAAACAGAATCAAAAGCGTGAGACTTCCCGAAATAATCAATGTGTAAAGATAGACCGTTTCAAGCGGCAGATGAAATATGTCCATCTTCTATCCTCCTTTCAGCCGATGTGTCGGAGTGTTACTTTATATACGGATGTAAAGGTAAATGGTTTCAATTTTCTGATAAGGGAGGCTGATTACATGATTATCCAATCCGGATATGATATGTTTACTCTAAAGGAGGAGATAGGATGAGCATTTTTAATGAAGCCAGACAGCAGATCTGGGAAGAACTGAAAGGACTCTCTGATGAGGAATTCAACCGAAAGCCCGCGGCTGATGAATGGAGCGTGCGGGAAGTCCTTGACCATTTAAAGAAAATTGACGAAACAGCGCAGACCCTTTTATCAAAGCAGGCAAAAGACGCACCGTTAAAAGAAATAGAAGAAAAACCGATGGAGTTTATAGAGGACAGAACAGATAAACGGCCGGCGCCCTCACACCTCGAACCTGAGCAAAACCGATTATCAGTCATTGAAGCAAAACAGGAATTAGATATGGCAAGACAGCAGCTGACCGCAGTTATTTCATCATTAAACGAGGAAGACTTTGAACGTGTGCTTCCCCATCCTGTTTTTCAAGAACTGACGATCCGCCAGTGGATTGATTTTATCGGCCATCATGAAAAGCGTCACATTAATCAAATAAAAGAAATCAAACAAAAAATCGAAAAGGTCTGAGTCAGACCTTCTCGATTTTTTTCTTGGCGCGTTTCGGTTCATAAGAATGGATGGTGACCGCATCGCCCGTGCATATGTCACCCGGGCGTTCAACAATACAGACAATTCCTCTTCTGCCCATCGCGTGCCTCACAAACGCCGCGGCGAGTTTTGGCTGATCCGGATAAAAGGATTGAATGACTTCTCCCGGCTGAATGCACGGATCATTTTCTCCCTCACACAACAGAGACGCACCGCTTGGAAATATCATTCTGCTTCCTTCTTTAAGCGGCGTCAGTGCAGAAAAACCGCTGATTGCGATATTAGCGCCGAGCCATTCGGGAAAGATATGAGAAATCCCCATCTTCTCCGCAATGTCATCACATTCCTCCATGGACACGATTGAAATCTGTCTCCGGTTAAAAATTTCTGTTCCTCTTTCATACATCGGCTCGCGCGCGCCGGCCTTTTTTGTCAGTCCGAAATGCAGGTCACCGGGAAACCCGCCGTATTCCGCACGAAGCTTGTCCATCTTTTTGGTAACAAATTGTTCGGTATCCGCTATATATACGCCTTCCGTCTTTGCTGTTATGCGTTTCCACATTAGCCGCCACCGCCTTTTTCTTGACATTATCCTTAAAAAACCCCGCTCTGTAAAGGAGCGGGGTTCATTTATTATACCGTTTTCGGCGTTAAGTCAAAGCAGCGTTTGTAAATCCAGTTGTATGCTTTCTCATTCAAATCTCTTGGATTTCCGAAAGTTTGCGGATCTTTCATGGCTTCTTTTGATAAACGTTCAATCATGTCCGGAGACACACCTTGTTCTTCTAAACTCGGCACCTCTAAATCTTTTACAAGATCATACATCCAGTTGACGGACGCTTTTGCCGCTTCTTCGGTTGTCATGTTGCTTGTATTGATTCCGAATGCTTTGGCGATGCGGGCGAATTTTTCCGGATAGCCTTTCCAGTTGTATTCCATTACCGGCCCCATCATAGCTGCGACGCATTGTCCGTGAGCGACAGGGATGATGCCGCCGAGCGTCTGGCTCATCGCATGCGCCGCACCTGCTGATTCACTGCCGTATGAAAGGCCGGCAAGCATCGCCGCCTGCGCCATGCCGTATCTTGCTTCCAAATCCTCTCCGTCCGCAAACGCGCGCTTAATATAATGCGCCGCATATTCAATGGCCATTAAAGCAACGGCATCAGTGATCGGCTGCGCGAATTTCATCGTATAGCACTCGATGGCGTGCGCAAGTGCGTCAATACCTGTCATGGCCGTCACATGCGGAGGCATGGACGTGTGCAGCTCAGGGTCAATGACCGTTAAATGCGCGGCGATAAGCGGTCCGCCCGTATTGAATTTAAATTCTCTTTCCTCATCTGTAATGACCGCCCATTGTGTGACCTCTGAACCTGTTCCCGCAGTCGTCGGGATCGTTGTCAGCGGAGGAATACGGTTTTCCAGCGGCTTTTTGCCTTCCGCGGCTTCATAATCAAGCACGCTTCCTTCGTGTGTCGCTTCTACCCCGATCGCTTTCGCTGTATCCATGGAGCTTCCGCCGCCGACAGCCACAAGACCGTTGCAGTTTTCTTTTTTATACAGTTCTGATCCTTCGTTTACAAGACGTACAGGCGGGTTCGGCTCCACTTTGTTAAACAGGACGACTTCGATGCCCGCTTCCTGTAAAGATTCAATGACCGGGTTTGCCACTCCCGCGTTATAAATTCCCGGGTCTGTTACGAGCAGCGCTTTTGTGACGCCAAGCGCTCTGACTTCACTTCCCGCGTGCTGAATCGCACCGATTCCGTGTTTAATGACTGTCGGGATTTCGAATGTATGGAATTTATGCATGCTTTCTACTTTCATATTTAATGTCATATTGTATCTCCTCCTCGTTATGCTTGAAACCAGTTCACTGCCGCAGGTTTCGTGTTGCGGTAAATATGTTTGATTTCCGTGTATTCTTCCAGACCGATTTTGCCGAGTTCGCGGCCGAAGCCCGATTGTTTGTACCCGCCCCATGGCGCTTGCGCGAAATACGGGTGGAAATCATTGATCCATACCGTTCCCATCCGCAGTTTGGCGGCTACGCGTTCGCATTTTTCAATATCCTTTGACCATACCGCTCCGGCCAGCCCGTAAATGGTATCGTTGGCAAGTCTGATCACTTCTTCTTCAGATGAAAATGACTCAACTGTTAAAACGGGGCCGAAAATCTCCTCTTGGACTATCCGCATATCAGACTCGCAGTTTGAGAAAATAGTAGGTTCATAGAAGAAACCGTTTTGAAGGGCGGGATCATCAGGACGTTTGCCGCCTGTTTCCAGTTTTGCCCCTTCTTCGATACCGATTTCTACGTATTTTTCGACTTTGGCCCGATGCTCGGCGGAAATCAGCGGACCGCTTTCCGTATCTTCATGAAAACCATTTCCTAATTTGATGCGTTTCGTGCGCTTGATCAGCTCGGCTAAAAATTCATCATGAATGGCTTCGTCCACCAAAAGACGTGACCCTGCCGAACAAACTTGGCCGGCATGGAAAAACACGGCGTTCAGCGCTTGATCTGCAGCTGTTTCGAGATCTGCATCTCGAAATACGATATTCGGATTTTTGCCGCCAAGCTCCAGGGCAATCTTTTTCACATTGCCGCTTGCCGCCTGCATGATTTTTTTGCCTGTTTCAATTCCGCCCGTAAAAGAGACCAAATCGACGTCGAGGTTTCTCGCCAGCTCATCGCCGACAGAGGCGCCCGGCCCCAGCACAAGATTGGCGACCCCTTTCGGAATACCGGCTTCTTCTATTAATTGAAAGACTTTAATGGTTGTCAGCGGAGTAATCTCGCTCGGCTTTAAAACGATCGTGTTTCCGGCCGCAAGAGCGGGAGCGATTTTCCAGCTCGCCTGAAGGAGCGGATAGTTCCACGGCGTAATTTGTCCGCATACGCCAATTGGCTCTCTGACGATTTTACTTACGGAATCGGGAATCGGAGATGAAATGACCTCGCCTCCGTCTTTATCCGCCAAACCGGCATAATATTGAAATACATTTGCGATATCATCCATATCGGCTTTACTTTCTTCAATCGTTTTTCCTGTATCGAGCGATTCCAGCTCAGCTAATTCGTTCAGATCGCGTCTGATTAATTCCGCAATTTTCAGAACAAATTGTCCGCGCTCGAGCCCGGAAAGCACCGGCCACTCCCCTTCATCAAATGCTTTTCTGGCTGCGGCGATGGCTTTCACCGCATCGTTCCGGTCTCCTTCGCATACCGTTGCAATTTCTTCTTGATTAAATGGATTAATGATACGGCGGGTCTGTTTTTTTTCTGCACTGATCCATTCGCCGCCGATATAAAGCGTTTTGCTCATAAGAGTCCTCCTTACCTAAAAGTAAGTTTGTTAAATAAAAATTTAATGTTTTTAACAATATTAATTTAACACATGTTTTTTTGCCTGTCAAAACCCGGTCAGTCCGTTTAGATTTTGACATTTTGTCATGATTCGTTAAGATTAAGAACATAAAGAAATGACTTAACAAATTTAAACTTCAAGAGGAAAAGAGGGACAGTATGGATGAGAATCCAGAAATCGCAGCTATAGAACAAGCCAGGGATCTTGTCATTGATTCCATTGCAGAGACGATGGATCTTTACGGAATCACTCGAAGTGTCGGGATTTTATACGGAACAATGTATATGAGGGATGAAATGACGCTTGACGAAATGCGTGAGGAACTGCAGATGAGCAAACCGAGTATGAGCACAGGCGTCAAAAAGCTGCAGGATTTAAATGTGGTCAAAAAAACCTTTCACCGCGGCACACGGAAGCATACGTTTGTAGCGGAAAAAGATTTCTTTACGTTTTTCACGAATTTCTTCCCGCCGAAATGGGATCGTGAAGTTCAGGTGAATTTGTCCGCCATCGAACAGGCCCAGGCGGATTTGCAGTCCGTTTTGCTGGCCGAGGAAGGCAACACGGAATTACAGGAAGAAGCGCGGCAGTTATATGATCAGCTTGAAAGTTCGAAAGCTTATTATCATTGGCTGAAGCGTCTCGCTGACTCGGTTCAGAGCGGGGAGATTTTTAAATTTATTCCGATAGAAACGGACGAAAAAAACGCCTGAATCAAAGGAACTGACCCCATAATATGAGACAAACAAAAAACACCTTCAAGTTTGAAAACGGACCGTTGTTATCCGAAATAAAACTTGGAGGTGTTTTTCTATGAGGGCAAGAGTGAGTTATCCGGTTGAAGTCAAACAGAAGGCTGTAGAAATGAGATTGGCGGGCGTGCCTGTGAAGGAGATCATGCAGGAATTGAATATAAAGAATAAGACGCAGGTGCAGACATGGGTCAGGTGGTATAAAGCTGGGGATACCCACCGATTCGAACAGCCTGTTGGAAAGCAATATACTTATGGAAAGGGTCCGGAGTATTCTTCTGAATTAGAGAAACTCCAGGCAGAGAATCGTTATCTGAGACAACAGAATGAAGTGTTAAAAAAGTACAACGAATTGGAAAGGAAGCTGATAGGGAAACGACAATCAAACTGGTAGAAGAATTGCGCAAGACGATGACGGTACAGGACATCTGTGTCCATTTAGATATTTCACGCACTTCATATTATAGATGGAGAAAGAATCTGACTAAGAGTAATCCTAAGATGCGACTGGAGAAACAAATCGGCACGTTGTGCCGAGAACACAAGTATCGATATGGATATCGAAAAATCACAGCCATACTAAAAAAGAGAATAAGTATTAATCATAAATCTGTTCAACGTATTATGCAGAAAAATCAATGGCAGTGTCGGGTTAAGATGAAAAAGCGTAAAAAAAGTGGGCAGCCATATTCTGTGGTCGATAATATATTGGATCGGAACTTTCAGTCTGATCGCCCTCTTGAAAAACTGGTAACGGACATCACATATTTGCCTTATGGACAGAAACAATTGTACCTTTCCAGTATATTGGATTTATACAATGGAGAAGTGATTGCTTTTACGATTGGAGATAAGCAGGACACAGACTTTGTCTTAGACACACTTGATCAGCTGCCAACACTTCCTGAAAACTGCGTGTTACATAGTGACCAAGGTTCTGTTTATACATCTTATGAGTATCAGAAAGCTGTTAAAACAAAAGGCATTACCATGAGCATGTCCCGCAAAGGGACGCCCGCTGATAATGCCTCCATCGAATCGTTTCATTCCTCACTAAAGTCTGAAACGTTCTATCTTAACAGCATTGATCGAACTACGACCGCCATCGTAGAACGCACTGCCATAGAATACATTCATTATTATAACAATATTCGTATTCAAACGAAACTAAACAGCCAATCGCCGATACAATATCGGCAATTGGCTGTATGAAGGTGTTTTGATCCCTGTCTCAAAAACGGGGGTCAGTCCCCAAAATCAGGCGTTTTTTGTCGTGATTTGATTATTTTTGAGAAAATATAGGAACATAACCCCATTTACTTCCATTAAAATTGATGGTAAATTTTTATAGGTATGGTCGTTCTTTTTTAAGAACAATCAGCAAATTTTTTTTTAGGGGGATTTATGAAAATGAAACAGAAATTTTTCTCAACTGTCATGGCAAGTTTATTCGGCCTGGTTTTGCTTCTTTCTCTGCCGACAGCGTCATTCGCCGCTGAGTCAGGCTCAACCGTTCACGAGCCGGAAATGTCCACGAAAGCGACTGCTACCTTATTTGCAAAATATACAGGTGCCAGCCAGCAGGAATGGTCATTTTCTGATATCGAATTGACGTACCGTCCGAACACGATCCTGAGCTTAGGCGTTATGGAATTTACCCTTCCTAGCGGATTTGCGGCTACAACAAAAGATACAGTCAACGGACACGCTTTGCGTGAAAGACAGATTCTGAATAACGGCAAAACAGTCAGACTTCCGTTAAACATTGATTTGCTCGGCGCAGCGGAATTTAAACTTTCTCTTAATAATAAAACATTGCCTGCTGCAGGTACATATAAGTTCCGTGCAGAAAATAAATCATTAAGCATCGGCTCTAAATTCTATGCTGAGGACACAATTGTTGTTCAAAAACGCAGCACACCGCCGACACAGCCTTGCAACTGCAAATAATTGCGAAAAACGGACCGGCACAAGCCCATCGCTTGTCAGCCGGTCTTTTTTTGTGCTGTTTTCTTTCTTCCGGCCCTCGCATTGACAAACCCTTGAAACAGGAGTACATTCTTGTTTGTTGTATTTGGAGTGACGAAAACAGTTTCTTAAGGAGTTATGAGGATTGGGAAAAATCAAAAATAAACAATTTGCCGTCATCGGACTCGGCCGTTTCGGCGGAAGCATCTGTAAAGAGCTTTTTAAAATGGGGCATGAGGTGCTTGCGGTCGATATCAGCGAAGAGCGAGTCAACGCATACTCCTCTTATGCCACGCATGCTGTGCGGGCAAATTCAACGGAAGAAAGCGAGCTTCAGTCGCTCGGCATCAGAAATTTTGAATATGTCATCGTAGCAATCGGCGCCAACATTCAGGCAAGCACGCTGACGACGCTGTTATTGAAGGAGCTGAACATCCCTAATATTTGGGTGAAAGCGCAAAACTATTATCATCACAAAGTGCTTGAAAAGATCGGTGCTGATCGTATTATCCATCCCGAAAAGGATATGGGCGTGCGGATTGCGCAAAGCCTTTCGGATGAAAACGTCTTAAATTATATTGATTTGTCAGATGAATACAGCATCGTGGAGCTTTCAGCCACGAAAAAGCTGCATTTAAAATCCATTCTTGATCTCGGCGTCCGGGCCAGATTCGGCTGCACCATTCTCGCCTTGAAACATAACGGCGACATTCAGCTGTCCCCTTCTCCGGAGACTGTCATTCATGAATGTGACTGCCTTGTGCTGATGGGGCATAAACGTGATATTAAAAGGTTTGAAACTGAAGGAATGTAAAAAAGCCGGCGGGCTGCCGGCTTTTTTTGATGCTTATGTTTCTTCACTTAACTGGACGGCGGTTTGGTCAACCCAGCCGATCAGCTCATCTTTCACTTGGATTTGGTACCAGACGGATTCTCCGTTTTGCTTTTCAGATACGACTTTAATAAGCTCGCCGGTAAACTTTTGCGCCGATGCCAGTTTAATAGAATGCCGCTCTTTTGACGGCTTGGACCACACGTCTTCAATGGCGTGGTCTTTGATGGCGCCTTTCATATCAACTGCTTTAAGAGAGGCATTGATTTTGTCATATTCATTCAGGTTATAGGTTTCTATGACATCTTTAATTTTTTCAGCATAGCCGGGGTCTGTGGCGTAACCGGATTTTTGAAGGGCAGCCGCCGCAGTTTTATAATTGTCCGCTTCAATGACAGGCTTATACTTCTTTTTATTCCAAGACGTTCCGTTGACAAATAATTTGGCATGGTCATCCATTGATTCAAAAAACGTGCTGTATTTACGGAATTTTGCCCGAATCGTTTTTCGTTTTCCTTTTTCAAATTCATCCGTTTTCATCGTGACGTGTTTTCCTTTATAATCACCTTTTACACCGAACAGGTTGCGCGCTTTCCCCGCAAGCTCACTGTTCCCCCAGTCCGATTCGAGAATGGCCTGTGCGAGGGTGATGCTCGGAAGGACATGATATTTCTCATATAAAATTTGAGCATGCCCCGAAAGGCTGTCAATAAAGACCTGCTGCTCGTCCACCTCTTCAGGCGGTTTTTCTTCCGTCACTATGAATTTCGAAAACACCATTGATACCAGAAATAATCCGAATATAAGAGATACAGCAAAAAGGCACCCAAGCACCCTTTTGGTCTTTGCTTTCTTTTTCATATCAACCTTCCTTTAATTCCGGAATCACTAGATTTATAATTTTACTGGTCATTGATGAAAATTTCAATAAAATAGGGAAAAAGACGGAGAAAGAACACATTGTGCAAATAAAAAAGACTCCTCTTTGGGACTGACCCCATAATATGAGACAAACAAAAAACACCTTCAAGTTTGAAAACGGATCGTTGTTATCCGAAATTAGACTTGGAGGTGTTTTTCTATGAGGGCAAGAGTGAGTTATCCGGTTGAAGTCAAACAGAAGGCTGTAGAAATGAGATTGGCGGGCGTGCCTGTGAAGGAGATCATGCAGGAATTGAATATAAAGAATAAGACGCAGGTGCAGACATGGGTCAGGTGGTATAAAGCTGGGGACACACATCGATTCGAACAACCTGTCGGAAAGCAATATTCTTATGGAAAAGGTCCAGAGTATTCTTCCGAATTAGAGAAACTGCAGGCAGAAAATCGTTATCTGAGACAACAGAATGAAGTGTTAAAAAAGTACAACGAATTGGAAAGGAAGCTGATAGCGAAACGCCAGTCGAGCTTGTAGAAGCATTGCGCGGCACAATGACCATACAGGATATCTGTATTCATTTAGGTATCTCACGAGCATCTTATTATCGTTGGAAGAAGAATCTGATGAAAGATAACCCTAAATACCATTTAGAAAAACAAATCGGCACGTTGTGCCGAGAACATAAGTATCGATATGGCTATCGGAAAATCACAGCCATATTAAAAAAGGGAATGCGTATTAATCATAAAACGGTTCAGCGCATTATGCAGAAAAACCAGTGGCAATGCCGGGTTAAGGTGAAAAAGCGCAAGAAGAATGGGCAGCCATATGCCGTGGCCGAGAATATATTAGATCGGAACTTTCAGTCTGATCGCCCTCTGGAAAAGCTAGTAACGGATATCACATATTTGCCTTATGGGCAGAAACAATTGTATCTTTCCAGTATATTGGATTTATACAATGGAGAAGTGATTGCTTTTACGATTGGCGATAGACAGGACACAGATTTTGTCTTACACACACTTGATCAGCTGCCCGTACTCCCAGAGAACTGCGTGTTACATAGTGACCAAGGTTCTGTTTATACATCTTATGAGTATCAGAAAGCTGTTAAAACAAAAGGCATTACCATGAGCATGTCCCGTAAAGGGACACCCGCTGATAATGCCTCCATCGAATCGTTTCATTCCTCACTAAAGTCTGAAACGTTCTACCTCGACAGGTTGGAAAGCACTACGACGACCATCGTAGAGCAAACTGTCGAAACCTATATATACTATTATAACAACATTCGTATTCAAACGAAACTAAACAACCAGCCGCCGGTCACATACCGACAGCTGGCTGCTTAAAGGTGTTTTGATCCCTGTCTCAAAAACGGGGGTCAGTCCCTTTGAGGAGTCTTTTTTGTTATGCCATGCTCAGCTGAGGGCCGAACAATTCATATTGAATGGAATCAGTGTCAAACCCGAGAGCAAGAATCATGTCTTTCATTTCCGTCATAAACTGTGCTGATCCGCACAAGTAAAATTCAGCATCTTGATTCAGATGAAGCTGCTCCAGAAAGGTTTGATCAATCCTGCCCCTGTGAAAAGGCTTGTCTCCTGAGCGGTCTTGTTCTGCCGGTTCACTGTATACATAAATGACGTTAATATTCGGATGATTCTCCGCAGCTTGTTCAGCCTCTTTGCGGAACGCGGCGTACACTCCGTTTTTCGCGGCATGAATAAAAGTAACGGCACGCTCCGGCTGTTTTTCGGCGGCTGTTTTCAGCATGCTCATCATCGGCGTGATTCCGGAACCGGCACTGATAAGAACAACCGGTTTTTCGGAAGAAGACAGCTTGAAATCCCCAGCGGGTGCGCTGACTTCAAGTTTATCTCCCTCTTGAACTTCATTGTGGAGATGAGAAGAAACCACTCCGTCCTTTTTCACAGAAATCCGATATGCCCCTTTTTGAGAAGCATCAGACAGGCTGTACTGGCGAATGTGCGTATAAGGAGAATCCGCAATCAGCACTTTAATGCTGATATATTGTCCCGCTTCAAATCCAGGAAGCGAAGAGCCGTCACTCGGTTTGATATAAAATGATGTGATATCTTTGCTTTCTTTCGTTTTCTGTATAACCGTAAATTCTTTATACCCCTGCCATCCGGCTTCATTGTACATGTCTTTTTCAATGCCGATGAAAGCCTCCGCAATAACACCGTAAGCTTTTTCCCATGCCTGCATAATCTCAGGAGTTGCGGCATCCTGCAGCACATCCTTAATTGCCAGAAGCAGATACTTTCCGACAATCGGATAATGTTCCGGTTTTACACCGATGCTTGTGTGTTTATGGCCGATCTGTCTGACCGCCGGAATGATTTGTTCTATTTGATCAATATTCGCCGCAGCCGCAATGACTGCATTTGCCAATGCTGCGCGCTGAGTCTGTTTCTTTTGGTTCGTTTGGTTAAACATATTTAACAGTTCGGGATGATCTTGAAACATCAGGTTATAAAAGCGTCCGGTGATGTTTTCTCCATGTGTTTTCAATACGGGTACTGTGCTTTTGATGATGTCTATTGTTCTCTCATCCAGCATGTTAATCCTCAACCCTTCTAAAGATGTATTTTCAATATATCTTTATAGTAAGAGATATTTCGAATAAAAGATATATTGAAAATGAATCTTTAAAAAAGTCGTCACAATATTGTGTTGGATTTGGAATTTATGGATTTCACCTCCTTTTTTTATCACCCGGTGAAACAGGGACACATATATTTGGGAATATACGTTTAAAGATGAAAGCGGGGGAGTGCATGGTTTCCAATATCGATTACACGTCTCCGAATACACAGTTCACTTATGATGTGAATGAGAGCCGTTTTTTTACGAAAGATGCTCGGAACTTTATCAATGTATTAGGGATTAAACAGTTAAACACGCTTGAAAATATTTCATTATTAGATATCTTTCTGAGCAAAACAAATGTGATTGAACCGCATACCCATCAAAACGCCGCTGAATTGGTGTACTGTATTTCGGGTTCCGCGGTGGTGTCGATGCTGAATCCGTTCACGCAGAAAATACGGAATTATCCGATCTCTTCAGGACAAGTAGCGAATGTTCCGCAGGGGTGGTGGCATTATGAAGTCGCCACTTCAGACAAAACCCACCTTTTGGCCATATTTGACGCCCCTTCGCCTGAAGTGATATACGGCTCGGATATTCTCCGTCTGACGCCGCCTGAGATCATGGCGCATACGTACTGTCTGAATGAGCATGAGTGGGAAAAAGCCGTTTCACCGATCCGGCAATCAACTGTGATAGGTCCCGATAAATACTGCGGACAGTCTGAAAACACGGGTATTCATGATATGAATAAGCCTTATCAGCCAAATACGCATTATCCGAATGATCCGTATCGGCATTATGATACGCCGTTATATTGGGGATATTAAACGGAGAGCCAGAGCGGCATTGACAGAAAGAGCCCCTCATTGAAGAGGGGCTCTTGATCATCACGGTCCGGTTCCGCAGCTTACTTTGTACTCGCCTTCGGACGATTTTTTTGAATAACATACGTGCGGCGTCTGTCCGGTTTCATCTTTCCAATTGAACCAATTTACATAATAAAGGTTCCCGGCCTCTCCGCCGCCTTCTTCTTTTCGAAGAATCGCAAAGTAGCTTTGATACGGATATCCTTTTTTATAAATGTCATGCCTGATGGCTCCTTTTTCTGAAGCAGACGTGAAGACGACGGGAGAAAGAGCCGGGAGCGCTGTTAAAAGAAGTGCCAGTGCCGCTGACAGAGATAATATAAGATAGATTTTCTTTTTCATTTTCTCTCTTTCCTTTATTTTGAATTGTTAGAAATGAAGCAGAACATAGAGGCTGCCGCAGAAGATGAAAAAAACAAAAAAACCCTTATTTATAGAATAAGGGTTTAAAGGTATGGAGCCAAGGGGGCTCGAACCCCTGACCTCTACGCTGCCAGTGTGGAGATGAGTTTCTGATACAAACAGACGTTTTATTTTGAAACCTTATTTTATAAGGTTTGCTCATCAGCCTTTCTGATAAAAAATCTTCTGTTTTGGTTAAAAATGAACAAGTTGGTCCCTAATTCGTCCCCATCTGTCCCCAAATAGGATTATAAATTAAAGTTAATTTTCCACTAGACCTGCCATCAAAACGCCCATCACAATCAATAATAATAGTAAAAGTAAACAAAGTGCTAGGATAACAAAAGAAATATACTTAGCAATTCCTTTAGGTGATTTGATTGCTAGAATACTCCCCACGACAATTCCTAGGATTCCAAGTGCCCAATGAATATGAGGCAGAAAGTACAATGCGAATAAAAGGATGATAAGCGACACTATTCCAAAATACTTTATCATTTCTCTCCTTTCTATTTTCCCTCCATTAAATTTGAAAATTGAGCTTATCAATTCTTATATATTCTTAAGATCTAAAAATATAGAGTGCCATATTTTTTTAATATTAGCATAGATTTATCGTTCGAGCTTTATGACGACGGATACATACGCGAGGTTATCTGCGCAGGTCATTACGGGACCACATACGGAAGGAAACTCGTGTCGAGAACTTAAAGGTGGATACATTATTGTATTTGATTCTCATTTATCCGTTGAGACTTATGAAGTGGGAGATGATCAAATGACTGATTTTGAACGAAAAGTGTACCGGATTATCTTTAACATGATCCAATTCGGAAAAACCCCCTCCTTGGATGAATTGAAGAGAAAAACCGGCAAGGATGAACGCGCTAACCGGGAAGCAGTGAAGAACCTCATGAAGCAGCGTATGCTGAAATGGGATAAGAATAAAAACAAGTGGATGTTTTGAAACAATATAATGAAGAAACTAAAAAAGCCTTTTCCGTAGAAAAGGCTTAAGCTGTTCAAGTTTGAAGGCGATCTGAAGCTACTTTGATTGTATCTTGTGCTTGTTTTTCTACTGTGTTCATACCCAATCCACATACTAAAGTCAATGATAGACCCAGGACGATGAAAATGCTCTTTTTAAAATTCATACTGGCACTCTCCTTCTTAGGTTTGATTACGATCAGACGAAACTTTATATGATCCATCAAATGAAACAGACGATGCCGTTAGACCGGCCCCTGACATTAAAACGACAGCCGACACAATGATAAATACGCCTTTTCTAAAATTCATACAGGCATTCTCCCCTCTGAATTTGTTTTTGCGTTTGAATCATTTTTTGATGATAAAAATAAGATTTGTCATATTGCTTTGACTCTGCATAAACAGCAGCCGTATCAAGAGCAATATCTTCTACATACGAATAGTTTTTATTTTTCTCAAGGTAATCAATTGTTTTTTTGATTCCCATTTGGTCTATTGCATTAATATATAAAGCCTCCAAATATTTTTGCAGAGATTCAAACAGCTTATCCCCTTGATATATCGCTGATGAAAGTCCCTTTTTGCTGATTTGAATCGCCTCGCTTGTTTTCCCTTGTTTAAATAGAAGCTTTGCGTATGTAAACAAGGAATGCGGAAGGTTACCCAATTTATACTTTTCAGATATCTCCGCTGCTTTTTTTAAGTAGATTTCAGCTTTATTGTATTCTTCTAAGTCTCCGTAATTCTTTCCTATGTTGTAATAAGCAGAACTGAGCAGCCTTTCATTATTGTTTACTTGTTTCGACAACTCTAAAGCTTTTTCTAAATGCGGCAAGCTTTTTTCATAACTTTTAAAGTCTACATAGTTCCCTGATACGACAAATAGACATTGAATTTTCCGGACCTTATACAACTCATACTGATCGTAAATATCGAGCGCTTGCTTTACGTGATGCATGGAGACGTGGCTTTGTTTCATACCGTAATATGCTTCAGCCAGTTTAAAATGAAACTCCGCTCTCTCAATTTCATCATGCACATGAACGAGTTGTTTTTCAGCCTCTCTATAAAAGCCGATCGCCTTTACATACTGCTTTTGATCAAATTCATACATGCCGCGGAAAAATAAAGAATAATAGCACAGCAGGCCGGAAATTCCTTTATTTGATGCTTCGATTTTTTCCAGCAGCTCGTCAATTGTCGGTCTCACGCGGGTAGTCACCGGTTCTAAATAATCCAGCATAAGCTGATGGCGGAATTTCATGAGGGTGTAGTAAATCAGTAGATACTCGTCTCCATCTCATTTATTTCTTGTTCCACTTCCGCTTTCAAAATCTCCGCATCCGGAACACTGAACTGACGTATCATTTTGTACCATTCATTAATCTTAACGCCAACCTCCGATGATGGTAAAACAGAACTCACAAGGCCACTCCTCCTTTTATATCATATTCTAACATTTCCAAATTATGTTTGAACGAAAAAAAACCGCAATTTGTTTGCGGTCTACAGTGATTATAAAATCATGATTTTGTTGGATAAAAGATACATCATTTCTTATACCATTAGACATATTACGCATTACTTATTTTCACATAACTGTTGGAAATGGCCATTCTATTTGCGATAATAAAACTAATGTGTCGGGAATACAAATGGGGAGGGGATAAGGATGTGCCATTTTAAAATGAGCCTTACTTTATCACTCAAGCGTTCTCAGCTCTAAAGAAATGTGTACTTTGGATAAACGTGTATAAGTAGACTCTCTACAAGTCTACTTTATTTTTTCTCATAAATAAAAACGAGGTGAAAATCAATGGATGGTATAGAATTTTTAGAAAACATGACACGACTTGGAATAATCATTTTGGTGTTCTCTGGATACGCTATTTATTGGAAATTAGGTAAAACAAAAAGAGAGCGAGGGCTTTCAAAATTTGAAGCTTGTCTTAGGTTCTCTGTAATGTTTGGGATAATAGCATGGGGGGTTTCGACTCTTGCTTTGAGTTTATGGTCATAATCTTTTTTGTCGATATTTAACTTATCCTGTCTAAACAGATTAAAACCGGATAAACATACCCTTATTTGGAAAAAAATGTGTTACCATGTAGTTGCTTGTACAATTTTCCAAAAGGGGGAGTTATAATGTTGAAAAGATTAGTTTTTCTGGCGTTGACCCTACTTCTTGCTATTGCTACAATAGCGCCAACAGTTTCAGCAGAGGAAGAGAACGGGTTAGATGGATTAACTAAAGAACAAATTGAAAAATCTTTAAAAGAAGTTGAGTACATCTTTACTAAGATTGTAATTTTTGATGAAGAAACAGGTTACACAGTTAATGAGGGTGAGCTTGAAAAGTCTCCTTATACCAAAGGTCAAAAAGAGGGTATGATCGCCTTCGCTAACTATATGAACAAGGAATATAAGTATGCAAGTGTCCAAAAGAACACTGTTCAAAGATGCCTTGAAGATGCTATTGGTATCTCTAAAGGAGCATTAGATAAAGTTCAAAAGGCAATTGAAAAAGGAGATTGGTGGACAGTATTGGAATATCTAGGAAAATTAGGTGTAGCAATTTCTCCACCAGTATTATTTACATTCTTCCTGTTCTGCGGTGCTACACCAGCAAAGATTGCTCCGCAAGAAAATTGATAAACAACAAAGCCGCCTTTAGAGGCGGCTTCTTCAATCCTAATTGAAGGCGAAAAGCAACTAAACTTCCTCAAAATAAATTTTTCGTCCCCAAATTGTCCCCAATTGCTTTTTAGGGCTATTGGCTCTGTTCCTGACAAATAAAAAAACCCTTATTTATAGAATAAGGGTTTAAAGGTATGGAGCCAAGGGGGCTCGAACCCCTGACCTCTACGCTGCCAGCGTAGCGCTCTCCCAGCTGAGCTATGGCCCCGTGCTGTAACGTCATGTTTTATTATAGACGAGTCTTCTTTGAATTTCAAGCAGAAAATTCAGTTTGCTCATATTTTCCTGAGACGCTTTTCGAACATAAAAAGAAGACCCTCCGGGGGGCCTCTTCGTTTATCGCACGAGCATGATTAAAATGATGCCGAGGATGACACGGTAAATGGCGAACGGGACAAGCTTAATCCGGTTAATGAGCCGAAGAAAAAACTTGACGACTAAGAGGGCGACGACAAAGGCGCAGATAAAGCCGACAAGAAAAAACGGAATCATGTCATAAGAAAGACTGCTCCAGTATTTCACCAGCTTCAGAAGGCTTGCGCCCGCCATAATCGGAATAGCCATAATAAATGTGAAGTCTGCGGCTGCCCGGTGATTCAAGCCGACAATGACACCTCCGGCAATCGTTGAGCCTGAGCGGGAAAATCCGGGCCATAAGGCGAGACACTGGAATAATCCGACACAGAAAGCCTGTTTGTAGGTGATTCTGTCTACCGTATCGATCGTTTCTTTCCTTTTATTGATCCAGTCCGCTATAAGCATAAGCACGGCTCCGGCAATTAATCCGTAAGCGACCGTTCTGACGGAGAATAAATAGCGGTCAATGAAATCCTCAAATAAAAAGCCGAGCACCGCCGCCGGAACAAGACCGACGGCGATTTGCGCGATGGTCAGCCTGTATCCCTTCTGCTGATCGCGCGTGACGTTTTTTTTGAGGCCGAGTAAATGTAATATCCGATCCTTAAACACAATGGCCACCGCCAGAATCGAACCGAGCTGAATCACCACTTTGAAGGAATTGGCGGCTTCCGGATTCATCAGGTTTCCGGATTTCAGCCAGATGTCATCCGCTATGATCATATGTCCCGTGGAAGAAACCGGCGCGTACTCCGTCAGCCCTTCCACGATTCCCAAAACGGCTGCTGTGAACATCTCCCATAGTGTCATCCCATTCTTCCCTTCATTCATCATTTACAAAAGAGAAGCTCTCCTCTGAAGGAAAGCCTGTCTTATAATAAATATCATGTCCGTTCCGATTTTATGACTTCGATACAGCATCATTTTTTTCTTCTTCATATAAATGCGAACGCATTTTGAACCAATCAAACAGATGGGTCGTGACCACTTTGATGACCGCATACCCCGGGATGGCTAAAATAATGCCGACAACCCCAAACAGCTTTCCGGCGGTTAAAAGAACAAAGATGATGGTAATCGGGTGAATGTGAAGATTTTTCCCCATGATCTGCGGCGAAATTAATTTCCCTTCCACGAGCTGGACAACGGTCCATACAATCGCAAGCTTCAGCAGCATAAGGGGCGAAGTGACCAACGCGATAATAATCGCCGGCGTGATGGCAATGGTCGGCCCTAAATACGGAACAACGCTCGTACAAGCGGCAATGACCGCAAGCAGTGACGCATAATCAAGTCCGATAATCAGATAGCCGATAAATAATAAAAACCCGATGCAGAAGCTGACGATGACCTGTCCTCTGATATAAGAGCTTAATCTGTGGTTCATTTCACTAAGCATCGTATACGTTTGTTCTTTCAGACGGGTGGGCACAAACTTTAAGATATAAATCGGCAGTTTTTTGCCGTCTTTCAGCAAATAGAACAGAATAAACGGCACGGTCACAATTGAAATAATCACTTCCGTCAGCGCGCCGATAAAATTCCCGACTCCGGTAAATGTGCTGTTTGCAATTGTCGCCGCCTGCGCCGATACTTTATTAGCAAGATCGGAAATGTTGATATTCATCGTCTTTTGCGCCTGATTTACAAAATCGCTTCCGATCAGGCTTTTCGTCTGATCTTCAACGATGTCCACATATTTCGGCAGATTGTCGATCAGGCTCATGATCTGTTCCTTTAAAAACGGAATAATTGAAACGACCGTAATCGTAATCAGCCCTATAATAATGAGGTAAAGGAGCAGGATGGAATAGACTCTTTTCACTCTTATTTTTTCCAATATATCTACGATCGGATTAAGCAGATAATAAACAATTCCTGTCAAAATGACGGGGAGCGCAATCGTTTTGAGCAGGACGATAATAGGTGTGAAAATAAATGATGTCTTCATAAAGACAAGGATATTGAGACCGATGAGCAGCAATACAAGCAAAAACAAGACAAATTTATTGTCTAAGAAAAACTGTTTAAATCTGCCGCCCCATGTTTGCAATGTTTCCACTATTGTTCCTCCATCTTATGTATTTTACTTAAATTGTACACTATCGTTCCTGTAATGAAAAATAATAACCGGTCTCTATGGGAATTTTTCCTATCCCTTTAGCCGGCAGCCTTTTTTCCATTTATGTTTCTCAGAAAAAAAGCTATAATGTAAGCCAATACATAGAAGGAGCGATAGCAATGATTCGATTTGCAACAGTCGGAACGAATTGGATTACAGAACGATTTCTGGAGGCGGCTTCTGCTATTGATGATTTTCAATTAACGGCGGTTTATTCCAGAACTGAGGAACGCGCGGCGGAATTCGCCGGCAAACACGGCGCTGCTCATTATTTCACCAGCCTGAAAGAAATGGCGGAAAGCAAAGCTTATGACGCGGTGTATCTCGCCAGCCCGAATGCATTTCACAAAGAGCAGGCGGTCCTTTTTATGGAACACGGCAAGCATGTACTGTGCGAAAAACCGTTTGCGTCTAACGCAAGGGAAACGGATGAAATGATTCACGCAGCCAAAACGAACGGCGTTCTCTTGATGGAAGCCATGAAAACAACGTTCCTGCCGAACTTCAGCATGCTTCAAAACCACTTACATAAAATCGGACCCGTCAGGAGATTCACGGCAAGCTACTGCCAATATTCATCACGATATGATGCATATAAAAACGGTACGGTGCTTAACGCGTTTAAGCCTGAATTATCGAACGGTTCGTTAATGGACATCGGCGTGTACTGCATTTATCCGGCCGTCGTCCTGTTCGGCAAACCGAAAAACGTCATTGCGACCGGTCATAAACTCTCATCCGGCGTTGACGGCGAAGGCACGGTCATTCTGTCATACGACGGATTTGAAGCGGTGCTGATGCATTCGAAAATCTCAAATTCGTTTGCCCCGGCGGAAATTCAGGGTGAAGACGGCACGATCGTTCTGGACAGCATTCACGGACCGGAACGGGCGGAGATCCGCTATCGTGACGGCCGGACGGAAGACATTTCAGTCCCTGATCTGAAACCGTCGATGTACTACGAAACGGCTGAATTCATCAATCTTCTTCGAAACGGACAGCGGGAGTCTTCCGAAAATACATTTGAACGTTCTTTCATTACGGCAAGCATTATGGAAGAAGCGAGAAAGCAAATCGGAATTGTCTTTCCCGCCGATCAAAACTAAAAACATCCGCCCGGATTCGGGCGGATGTTTTTTATTTGGACGCTAACAGGTCAGCAAACGCTTTTGCATACTGCGGAAGGTCGGGCGGGCGGCGGCTTGATACAATGTGTCCGTCAGTTACGACAGCTTCATCCAGCCACTGTGCCCCTGCATTTGTCATGTCGTCTTTGATGCCGGGCGTGCTCGTTACTTTTTTTCCTGCGAGAATTCCGGCAGATATGAGCACCCAGCCCGCATGGCAGATCTGGCCGATCGGCTTTTTCTGCTCGTTCATCGTACGGATGATGTCCAAAACTTCGGGATATCTTCGCAGTTTGTCAGGAGCCCAGCCGCCGGGCACGAGCACGGCGTCATACTCCTGGATAATCAGGCTCTTAAAATCGTAATCCGCCGTCGCGGGCACGCCGTATTTTCCTTTGTATGAACGGCCCGCTTCTTCTCCTATTAAATGAACGATCGCGCCTTCCTCTCTCAGCCGGTAGACGGGATACCAAAGCTCTAAGTCTTCAAAATCGTCACTGACAAGCGCTATGACTTTTTTGCCTTCTAATCTCATCACTGCCACTCCCTTCTTTTATACTAGTGTATCGCTTTTTTAAAATGAGGAAAAGAAACAGCGCGCTACAGCTGTTCTTCGTCTTCAGACTGAATCGTAAATTTCCGTGTGACCTGCTGCAGTTCTTCGGCCATATGCGCAAGCGTTTCGGCGGATGAACTGATTTCTTCCATGGAGGCCAGCTGCTCTTCAGCTGAGGCGGCGATGTCTTGAATGCCGGCGGACCCTTCTTTGGCGACTGAGGTAATGTCCTCCACCGCGTTTGTCACATTTTGCGACCCGGCTGCAAGCTTCTCAAGCGTTCCGTTCATATGCTGCAAGGCGCCTGAAATCTGAGTCGTCATTTCTGAGATTTTCTTGAAGCTTTCGGCCGTTTGATCCGTAATATCGAGGCCTTCCTTCACATCTTGATTCACCGCTTGGAATACGGAAAGCGATGTGGCGATTTCTTTGACGATTTCCTGAATCAGCGTTTCGATTTCCTTCGCGGAGCCGGCTGATTGTACGGCAAGCTTTCTCACTTCTTCCGCAACGACGGAGAAGCCCCGCCCGTATTCGCCTGCTCTGGCCGCTTCAATGGCAGCGTTTAAGGCAAGCAGATTTGTTTGATCGGCAATGCCGTTAATGACGTTGAGAATGCTCTTAATGTCGTGCGACTTCGTTTCCAGCCCTTTTACAACCGCTTCCGCCTGCTGTACGGAACGATCAATTGTTTTCATCTGGCCGACCGTTTTCGCCACTAATTCTTCTCCGCTTCCGGCCGTTTCAGAGGTTTGGATGGCGGATTCAGTGATTTCCGCCGATACATTCGCCGTCTCGGCAATGCCCGCATTCATTTGGGAAAGGTGATCAGCACTTTCTTCCAATTTCTCGCTTTGTGATTCGTTTCCGTTTGAGAATTGTTCAATCGCCAGTGTAATATGCTCTGTCGCCTTGCTTGTCTGTCCGGCGGATGCCGTCAGCTCTTCGGATGAAGAAGCGACATGTTCGACGGATGACTGGATGACGCCGATGACAGACCGGAGTGATGCCGACATCTCATTGAAGCTTTGGCTGAGCTGCCCGAATTCATTTTTCGACTTGATGTCAATGACTTCCGTTAAATCGCCGTCACTGATTTTAGCTGATGTCGAAACAAGTTTTTTGAGCGGTTTTGCAATCGAGCGAATGATAAAAATGATTAAAATACCGCCGACGATAAGAGAAACCGCCAGGATGATCAGCGCCATTTTCATGACAGGCGAGGCTGCGTCATGGATCTCACTGACAAAAAATGTGCCGGCGATTTTCCAGCCCGTCAGTTTGTTTGTCGTGAAGGCCATTTTCTTCTGCTGTCCTTCAAACATGTATTCAAACGATCCGCTCGATTTGGAAAACACTTCTTTCGTCCACTCTCCGGAGCCTTCCGTTCCCGCTTTTATAGTCGGATGCGCGATGTATTTTTTATCTCCCGTTGTAATGAAGGCAAAACCTTTATGACCGATCTGGACGCGTTCGGAAGCGTTCAGCAGGTCGCCCAGATTAATATCAAGCGCCACAACGCCTGATCCGTCTTTTGTCTGCTGGGCAATCGTAACAACCGTCTGTCCGGTTGCAGCGTCTTTATAGGGCTCGGTAAACACTGGCTGTCCGCTTTTTTCAACTGCTTTGGTATACCACTCGCGCGTGAGCGGATTATAATCGGACGGCATATCAACGGACGGATATTTCACGAACGCTTTGTCGCGAGACGCGGCGTAAATTGACGCGACATCGTCATTTACGGTGACATACTGCTTCATTTTGTCGAGCAGTACCGATTTATTTTTTGTGTTCAGTTTTTCCTTAGTGATTGATTCGCTGTAGTAGTCAATCGCTTTCAGCTTGCCTTCGAGCATGTTTTCCAGCACGCTGTTCAGTTCGCTGACATTTCCCTGGGCGCTGTGGGTCAGTTCGCTTTCTAATGTACTCCCCGCCGTTTGGTAGCTGAAGTAGGCGAGTATGCCGACCGGAAGTACCAATACGGCTAAAAATGCCGCGATCAGCGGCTTGCTGATGGATGGCTGTTTGATCCAATGTATCAGTTGTTTCATTTTTTCAGTCTCCTTCTTTGAAAAGCTAAATCTAATATCGTCAGATAGGACAAAAGATTTATTAAAAAAACTAAAAAAAACACCCAAACAGCACATTTGGGTGTTCTATGACCTATTAATCTATTTTAAATCGTTTCGTCATATCACGTAATTCTTCCGCCATTTGGGATAACGTTTCCGAAGACGAACTGATTTCTTCCATTGAAGCCAGCTGTTCTTCGGCGGAGGCCGCAATATCCTGAATGCTGGCGGAGCTTTCTTTTGCGATGGACGCGATTTGCTCAGAAGCTCCTGAAATCTGCTGAGAGCCTGCTGTCAGCTGTTCTACCGTCGCATTCATATTTTGAATTTCTCCGGCGATCTGGTTCGTCATTTCAGAAATCCGTTTGAAGCTCGTTTCGGTCTGATTCGTAATATCCAGTCCGCTCTCCACCTCTTTGTTGACGGATTGGAACATGCCGAGAGATGTATTGATTTCATTGACGATTTCTATAATTAAGCTTTCGATTTCTTTCGCTGAATCGGCAGACTGGACGGCAAGCTTTCTCACTTCTTCGGCGACGACTGAGAAGCCCCGGCCGTATTCACCCGCACGCGCGGCTTCAATTGCCGCGTTCAGCGCAAGAAGGTTTGTCTGATCAGCGATTCCGTTAATGACACGGAGAATGTTTGTAATGTCTTTTGATTTTGTTTCAAGTCCGCGCACCACTTGTTCAGCTTCTTTCACTGACCGGTCAATGACGTTCATTTGGCCGACCGTCTGGTGGACGAGCTTTCCGCCTGAATTGGCGACTTCCGCTGATGTGGCGGAGGATTCGGTAATGACGGCAGATGCTATCGCCATATCTTTAAGCCCGCTGTTCATTTGGTAAATATGTTCCGCCGCGCTTTCAATGTTTTCACTTTGGCTTTCATTTCCGTTAGAAAATTGTTCGATCGCCAGTGTGATATGTTCGGTTGCCTTGCTTGTCTGCTCCGCTGAAGCCGTCAGCTCCTCTGAGGAAGATGCGACGTTATTCACGGAATCCTGGATGGCATGGATGAGAGACCTGAGCGAAGCGGCCATATTGTTAAAGCTTTTGCCAAGCTCGCCTAATTCATCTTTTGACTGAATCTCGATCGTTTCTGTTAAGTCGCCTTCACTGATCTGTTTCGATGATGTCACAAGCTGCTTGAGCGGTTTTGTGATTGAACGGATAATCAGCACCATGACGATGGTTCCGATCACAATCGCTAATACGAGAACGAGCAGGGACAGATGAAGGATCGGCAGGGCCGCTTCATGAATTTCGTCCAGATACATTGTTCCGGTAATCTTCCAGCCTGTCAGCCCGTTTGTATCATAAGCCATTTTCTTTTCCTGGCCGTCGTATTTGTATTGAAAATCACCTTTTTTGCTGGTGAACAGCTGTTCAGCCCACTCCCCGCTTAATACTGTGCCTGACGTGCGGTTCGGGTGGGCGACCACTTTTTTGTCTTTCGTCAGGATAAAAGCGTAGCCTGATTTTCCGATGTTCACTTTCTTTGTCGTTTTCAGAAGCTCATCGATTTTCATATTGATGGCGACGACTCCTGAGCCGTCTTTTGTCTGCTGAACGACCGTCACGACCATCGTATTGGTGGAAGCCGTTCGGTAAGGATCTGTTACAACAACTTTCCCCTTATTTTCCACGGCCTTTTTATACCAGTCTCTTTCAAGCGGATTATATCCTTTAGGCATCTGCAGATCCGGATACCGTATGAGATGTCCTTCCGTGTCACTCGTATAAATGGATTCCACGTCTTTATTGATCTTCATGTACTCTGTGAATTTATCGGTAATTTGCGATTGGTTTTTCGGCTTGTACCGATCCTTTGTGAGCCAGTCGCTGAAATATGCCGTTCCGTCTTCCTTTTGGCTGATGCTTGTGTTGATCATATCGTTAATCTGCTGCACATTATCTAGTGCGCTTCCCATCATCTGCCTGTCAAGCGTGCTTACCGCCGATTGATAGGCGATAAAAGCCAGCGTTGAAATAGGAAGAATGAGAATGGCCAAAAAAGAAATGAGCAGTTTTCTTGTAAGCGATCTCTGCTTGATGATTTGCACAATTTTTTTCATCTGCTATATCTCCTCTTGCGTGTTTACCCTTCATATCGGCAATTATGGGTAAATATACACATCCAAAAAGAAGAAATATAACGAAACATACTTTTTACCTATCGTAAAATTAGTCTTTTAGACTTAATTAAGAGTTTATCTTAAAACGCTTTGTCAGTTCGCGTAATTCTTCCGCCATTTTTTCCAGCGTGACGGCGGAGGAACTGATCTCCTCCATGGACGCAAGCTGCTCTTCAGCTGAAGCCGCGATGTCCTGAATGCCGGCCGCGCTTTGTCTGGAGACGGCCGCGATATCCTCTGAAGCGTTTGATACTTCCTGAGATCCGGCAGAAAGCTGTTCCACGGTTGCATTCATATTTTGCAGTTCACCGGCAATCTGATTTGTTTTAACGGAAATGTCCCGGAAGCTTTTTTCCGTTTCGTCCGTTAACTGAAGTCCGCTTTTCACCTCGTGATTGACGGATTCCAGCATTCCGAGCGAAGTATGAATTTCTTTGACGATTTCATGAATTAAGGATTCGATTTCTTTCGCTGAATCGGCGGATTGGACGGCAAGCTTTCTCACTTCTTCGGCAACGACTGAAAAACCGCGTCCGTATTCTCCCGCTCTTGCCGCTTCAATGGCTGCATTTAAAGCAAGGAGATTCGTTTGATCGGCAATGCCGTTAATGACGCGCAAAATGCTGGTGATGTCCTGCGATTTGAGTTCAAGCCCTTGTACGACTTGCTCCGCTTTACTTACGGATTGGTCAATGGCGCCCATCTGGCCGGCTGTTTTCTTGACAAGCCGCTCACCGGCGCCGGATATCTCCGCCGATTCAATTGACGTTTCCGTCACCACGGCTGCCGCTTCCGCCAGATCACTGAGCCCGTCTTTCATCTCATTCACTTGGGCTGTCGCTTTATCAATACTCTCACTTTGGTCTTCCGTTCCATTAGAAAACTGTTCAATCGCAAGGGTGATATGTTCCGTTGCTTTGCTCGTCTGCTCAGCCGAAGCCGTCAGCTCCTCTGAGGAAGAAGCGACATGTTCAACAGAGTCCTGAATTCCCTGAATAAGCGAACGGAGTGAATCTGTCATATGATTAAAACTTTTACCGAGCACGCCCAGCTCATCTTGAGAGCTGACATCAATGGTTTCCGTCAGATCTCCGCTGCTGATTTTTTCAGCTGAAGCTACGAGACGTTTTAACGGTTTTGTAATTGAGCGGATGACAAAATAAATGAAAATCATCCCTGCGGCAATGGCTATCGCCAATATGATAACGGCCAGAGTCAGAACCGGTCTTGCCGCATCCTTGATTTCATCCACGGACATGGTTCCGCTGATCTTCCAGCCCGTCGCTTCATTGGTCACGTACGCCATTTTTTTCGCTTTCCCGTTCAGCGTATATTCAAAGTCGCCTTTTTGCCCGCTGAATAATGTATCAACCCATTTTCCCGATACCGCCGCGCCGGCTTTTTCATCACTGTAGGCAACGGCTTTTTTATTTTTGCTGAGGATAAAGGCGTATCCTTCTTTTCCGATGTTCACTTCTTTTGTCATCGTGATGAGATCGTCGATTTTTATATCAATGGCGACGACGCCTGATCCGTCTTGCGCCGCGCGGGCCATGGTGACGACCATCTTTTTGTTTGAGATGGACTCATAAGGGTCTGTGATGATGGTTTGGCCTTTATTCTCCATGGCTTCCTGATACCAGCTTCTTTCAAGCGGATTGAAATCGGCCGGCATATCGGCATGCGGATAACGGGTAAACGTTCCTTCCTTGCTGCTTGAAAATACGGCGGACGCTTTATCATTGCTTTCAATAAACTGCTTGAACCTTTCTTGCATTTCCGTTTGGTTTTTTTCTTTAAATTTAGCGCTTGTCGCCCATTCGCTGAAATACGCTGAGCTTTTTGTAAACATTCCGATCCGGTCATCAATCATATTGTTTAAGATTTGCACATTTCCTTCGGCGCTTTCCATCATTTGCTTTTCAACGGATGAAGCCGCCGAACGGTAGGCGCCGGCAGCCAATACTGCTACCGGAATGATTAAGATCAGTAAAAATGAAATGATCAGTTTTTTGGCTATTGATTTTCTGGCGATTTTTTTTGCTGTTTTTTTCAATTTTGTAAACCTCTTTCAATCATTTACTGTTTATATCGGCCGACTCCCTTTTTATTACATTGAAAATTAAGTCATAAATGAAAAATAGTTCTATGTACTCCCTTTGCATGCAAGACTTTTTATTTAATTATCCGGCTGTCACTATAAAAAAGGACGCCTTCCCTCCGGAAAGCGTCCTTTTTTACTAGTTGATTTTAAATTGTTTCGTTAATTCCCGCAGTTCTTCGGCCATTTGCGCCAAAGTATCGGCGGATGTGCTGATTTCTTCCATTGATGCAAGCTGTTCTTCTGCGGATGCGGCAATATCCTGAATGCTTGCTGCGCTTTCCCGTGATACGTCCGCAATATCCGTCACCGCGGCTGAAACGTGCTGAGAGCTGTCTGACAGCTGTTCAACCGTGCCGTTCATCGATTGAAGCTTCTCGGCGATATCGTTTGTCATGCCGAAGATATTCTGGAAGCTTTCTTTCGTGCGGTCCGTCACGGCAAGTCCTGATTGAACTTCTTCATTAACGGATGTGAACATGTGAAGTGATGTATTAATCTCAGCCGTGATTTCCTGAATGAGTTTTTCAATCTCTTTGGCAGAACCGGCGGATTGGACGGCAAGCTTTCTCACTTCTTCGGCTACCACTGAGAAGCCCCGTCCGTATTCACCCGCTCTTGCCGCTTCAATGGCTGCATTTAATGCAAGCAGGTTTGTCTGATCGGCAATACCGTTGATGACTCTTAAAATATGAGTAATGTCTTTTGATTTGGCCTCAAGGCCTTTTACAACCGCTTCCGCCTGCTGGACCGATTGATTGATGAGATTCATCTGCCCGACGGTTTGCTGCACATATTCTTCCCCGGTGCCGGCAGCTTCCTTCGATTGTTTAGATGCTTCCGTAATGGATGATGATGTGCGGGAAACGGCGGCGAGTCCGTCATTTATATGATTCAGCTTGGCTGAGCTTGAATCGACTTTTTCGCTTTGCTCTTCGTTTCCGTTTGAAAACTGCTCAATGGCCATTGTAATATGTTCCGTCGCTTTGCTTGTCTGCGAAGCTGAAGCGGTCAGCTCCTCCGATGACGCGGCCACATTGTCGACAGAGTTTTGGATCGCGCTGATCAGTCCGCGCAGAGATTCTCCCATTTCATTAAAGCTCGCACCGAGTTCGCCCAATTCATCTTTCGAGCGGATATCAATGGTTTCAGTCAAGTCTCCGCCGCTGATTTGTTTAGAAGAGCGGACAAGCCGTTTCAGCGGTGACGTAATGGATCTGACAATCAACAGAATTAAAATTCCCCCGATGATAATGGATGCTGCAAGGACAATCATCCCCATCGTCAGCACCGGTTGTGAGGCGTCTTTAATTTCGTTGAGCTCCATGCTCCCTTCTATTTTCCATCCGGTCAGTTTATTTGTCGTAAACGCCATTTTTTTATTTTGATCATCGAGCTTGTATGAAATAATGCCGCTGTCTTTGCTGTATACCTCATTCAGCCACGGTGTTGAAACTTTATCGCCCGGTTTGTGGTCTTTATGCGCGACATAGGTTTTATTTTTGGATGTGATAAACACGAATCCTTTTTGCCCGATTTTGATTCCCTGCATCTGCTTCAGCAGCTGGTCAATCGTAATATCCATGGCCACTACGCCTGTTCCGTCCTGCATCTGCTTTGCCACGGTAATGACCATGCTGCCGTCGCTTGCCGCGGTGTAAGGGTCGGTGACAACGAGCGTGCCGCCGGCCTTCACAGCGTCTTTATACCAAGTGCGTGTTCTCGGATCGTAATCGGCCGGAGTATTCTCCTTCGGCGCCTGTGCGTAGCTGCCGTCTTCCGTACCTCCGTAAATGCGGGCTACGTCCTTATGAATAGACGTGTATTGCCCGAACTTTTCTTCAAGAGCAGACATGTTTTTCTTTGAGAAGGATGACCCTTTTAACGTTTCACTGAAAAATTCAATCGCCTTTGCTTTTGCGCCGATATCATTTGTAATGGTTGTGTTAAAAGATTCGATGTTATTTTTCGCGTTGCCTGAAATCTGATCATCCAGCGAATTGCTCGCCGTATGGTATGAACTGAATTCTAACACGAGAATCGGTATGATTAAGATCACGATAAATGAAATGATTAATTTACGTGAAATCGATGCCTTTGTGCACCAATTGATGAATTTTTTCATATTAAGCTGCTCCCTCAAGTGTGATACCTTATATATCGGCTCAGTCTTCACATTTTGTTAACATTTCCTCATTTTTTATGACTTGATTTTCATTGCCCAAGCTTCCTGCATATTTTATAAAAAAAGATAGGGGGCGCGCAGATGATTATCATATCCGGCCAAGTGCTTCGTCCTCAGGACATCGCGAACTGGCAGACGGAAGAAAGCCTTGTTCCGTATATAAATGAACTGCTCAATTCTCCCGTACAATTCGATTACGGGTCGATTGCTGAACTGATGTTCGAGGTGCGGCTGCGCCGCCATATTGTGGAAGCCGCAAGAGAACTGCACGGATCAGGTGTGAAATTTGCAACTTTCGCCAAAACATACGGAAATACGGCTTATTGGAGAGTGACGCCGGAAGGAGCCTTGGAGCTGAAGTACAGAATCCCCGCTTCAAAAGCGATTCGGGACATTATTGAAAACGGGGCGTTTTACGCATTTGAATGCGCTACCGCCATTGTTGTGATTTATTATCTGGCCGTCTTAAAGACAATCGGTGAAGAACGGTTTAACCGGCGTTTCCGGGATATCACTTTGTATGACTGGCACTATGAGCATCTGCCGATCTACACGGAAACCGGCAGCCACTTTTTACGGGGAGATTGTTTATATTTTAAAAATCCTGATTTTAACCCTGCAAAGGCTCAGTGGCGGGGAGAAAATGTCATTGTGATGGGGAATAATCAATATTTCGCCCACGGTCTCGGGATTCTGACCGCTGAACAAATCATCCAGAGATTGAATTCTTTAAGAAAAAAAAATGCCGTGCAGCCGGCTTATCTGCTTAACCAGGCAACAAGGCTTGATGCACCCGCGCTTTATCAGATCATGCATTAAAACAATCCCATCGTCTGTCATTGTGACGATGGGATGTGAAATGCTTTTCTTTTCCGGTAAAAAGCCGTCGTGCCGAGCGCTTGGTTTGCAGCCCATTCAAACTTCTCTAAATCATGGCGGGTGACGGCTCTGTCCCGTCTGCTCCATTTAATGGCGCGGACAAAGTAATACCCTTTAATCGGCGCCATGGTGACTTTGGAATGCGGAAAATCTTCAAAGACAAACTCAATAGTTCCTCTTTTTTTATAGGACATTTGAAGAATCTTCATCATCCATCACCTCACGATTTCTGGATTATGATTCGCACAATCCGTCCAAAACGGTTTTCACGTCTGTCGGCCCTTCAAGTTTCGCGGCGGACTGGCCGGCCCATAAAGACATATATTCCGCGTCTCCTGATTGAGCCGCATGCCCGCGCATCGGCTTTGTCAGCGTATTATGCAGCGGATAAGGCAGCGTTTTCCCCTCGTCAGCTTCATATGTTTTCATGAACTGATTCACGATTCCCCGCGCCTGTTTTCCCGAAAACAGGGTGGTCAGCCGCGTATCGGCTCCTTTTGATTCGGCAATGGCTTTTTGATATGCCGGTGAAGCGCTGCTTTCTTCACAAAGGAGAAACGGTGTTCCTACTTGAACGCCGTCCGCACCCAAACATCGGGCCGCCTGCACCCCGCGGCGGTCAAAAATGCCGCCTGCCGCAATCACCGGGATATTCAGCGCGTCTTTAGCCTGCGGAATCAGCGCCATAAGGCCGAGAGCCGGTTCTCCTTTAACCGGCAGAAACGACCCGCGATGTCCGCCGGCTTCTATTCCCTGAAGGATAACGGCGTCCATTCCCCGTTCTTCAAAAGCCTTCGCTTCCTCCGGCGTTGTCGCCGTGCCGAAAAGGAAACAACCGCTTTTCTTCAGCTTTTCCGCCGTTTCTTCCGGCGGCAGGCCGAAGGTGAATGAACACGCTTTGACTCCGTAACGGATCAGAAGCTCCGCTTTTTCCTCGAAATCATTCCATTCTTCTTTCAGATCAGAGAACGGCTTGGCGTCTTTTGCCCTCGGAATGCGGGCTTTCCATTTTTCAACAAGTTCCGCCTCAGGCATCTGTCTTTCTTCCGGGACGAAAAGATTTACTTGAAAGGAGCGGTCCGTCAGCTCTTTCATCTCGATAAGCTGTTTTTCAAGCGCTTGCGGGCTGACGTATCCTGAAGCGAGGCTTCCGAGCGCCCCTTCATTTGATACCGCCGAAGCCAGACGCGGCGTGACCAGCCCGCCGGCCATCGGCGCCTGAATGACGGGCTTTATTAATGATAACGGACTCATCCACTCACTCATTTGTTTTCCTCCGTTTCAGCCTGTATTTTGATATAACATGTTCTGTTTCGCGGACCGTCAAATTCGCAAAAATAAACGCCCTGCCATGTTCCGAGTATCAGGCGGCCGTCTTCTATGATGACATGCTGGGAGGCGCCGGTTGTGCTCGCTTTCATATGTGCCGCCGTATTTCCCTCCATATGCCGGTCCAGTTCGTGCTCCCACGGATACATTTCATCAAACCTTCTGAGCATATCCCTCTTCACATCCGGATCGGCATTTTCATTTATGGTAATGCCGGCGGTTGTATGGGGACAGTATATGAGCGCCAAACCGTTTTTCACGCCTGTTTTGCGGAGAAACGCTTCAGCTTCATGTGTGATGTCGATCATTTCATCCCGTCTGTTTGTTTGAATCTGCATTTTTTTCAGCATATGAATGCCTCCTTTCTTTTTCTCTTCCTTTCCCATATTCGTTTCTGTATTTGTCTTTTCCTGTCGGATCGCGATGATAAACGCAGATCACAAAAAACTTCAGCCTCGGGACTGAAGTTTTTCACCATATATATACGCGGGCCTCATAAGGCTTTAAAAGAAAGGATGTCACATGCCGATGCGGTGGTGTTTCCATGCTTGCGAGCACGAGCGTATCGGAGTCAAGCGGATAACCGGGATGCCTGTATAAAGCGGGGGTCCGGGACAGATTTGTGATGATCAGGGCGGTTTTTGTTCCGTTTTTTCTTAGATAGGCATAAATCTGCCGGTCATTCGGAAGCAGCAATTCATATGTGCCGCTGATCAATACGCCGTGTTCTTTTCTGAGGGCGAGCAGCCGTCTGTAGAAATGGTATACGGATGTTTCATCCTGCATTTGTGATGCAGCATTCAGCCATGTGTGGTTCGGATTCACTCCGAGCCACGGAGAAGCATCAGAAAACCCGCCGTTCGCCTCACCGCTCCATTGCATCGGTGTCCGTGAATTATCCCGGCCCTTCTTCCAGATGATCTTCATCACTTTTTCATGCGGAACGCCGCGGGACGTCTCTTTTTCATACAGATATTTCATTGCGGCGTCATCATAATCTTCTATGGATGGAAACGAAACATTGGTCATCCCGAGCTCCTGCCCCTGGTAAATAAACGGCGTGCCTTTCATCAGCATATACATCGCGGCGAGTGCCTTGGCGCTTTCTGTCAAAAACCGTTCGTCACCCCATACCGAGACGGAACGGGGCTGATCGTGGTTCTCCATAAATAACGCGTTCCAGCCCTTTCCTTCAAGACTGTTCTGCCAGCCGGACAAGACGCGCTTAAGCGCCGGAATGGAGATGCTTTGATCATCTTCCGTATCCCAGAGGCCGAGATGTTCAAATTGAAAAATCATTTGAAAGACGCCGTTTTTTTCACCGGCCCAATCAGCCGCCTCCCAAGCCGCCACTCCGTTCGCCTCGCCGACCGTCATGATCGGATAGCGCGAAAATGTTTCCCGTTTCAGCTCTTTTAAGAGATCCATTATGCCTTCCCCATTCATATGGTACGGGAAAGACGGGACGTACGGGAGACCGTCCGGATTCGGCATGTCAGGGAGCCCTTCTTTTTTCTTAATGTGAGAAATGGCATCCACCCGGAAGCCGTCTATGCCTTTATCAAGCCACCAGCGGACCATCTCATAAACGGACTGCCTCATCGCTTCGTTTTCCCAATTTAAATCAGGCTGTTTTTTGTCAAACAGGTGCAGGTAATACTGGCCGGTCTCTTGATCATATTCCCACGCTGATCCGCCGAAAATGCTTTCCCAATTGTTCGGCTCTTTGCCGTTTTTTCCGTCTCTCCAGATGTACCAGTCCCGTTTTTCGGAATCTTTCGCCGAGCGTGATTCGATAAACCAAGGATGCTCATCGCTTGTATGGTTGATGACGAGGTCTATAATCAGCTTCATGCCGAGCGCATGGACATCCGCAAGGAGCCGGTCAAAATCCTCCATCGTCCCGAATTCGCATGCAATTTGTTTATAATTCCGAACATCGTAGCCGTTGTCCGCGCCCGGCGAGTCAAAAACGGGACAAAGCCAGATCACATCCGCCCCCAACTCTTTTATGTAATGAAGCTTTGCTCTGATGCCGTTCATGTCGCCGATTCCGTCCCCGTTCGAATCCATAAAGCTTCGGGGATAAATTTGATAGACGGCCGCCGTTTTCCACCAATCCGTTTTCATACCGACACTCCTTTCTTTACATCATATGAAGGAGCGGGACGAAGAAGCATTTTTTCCATAAAAAAAGCCTCATTGCAAAAGCAGGAGGCTCAGAAATCAGTTTTTTTAATTTCAACGAAGCGGATATGATGGTCTTCCGCTTCCAGCACCTTAAATTCACACCCTTCGGCATGAAACACATCACCATTTTTCAACTCCATTTTTTGTGTTAAGAGCCAGCCGGCAATCGTGTCAATGTCTTCATTTTCGATGGCGATATCAAGGAGATCATTCACCTCTTCTATGAGCGCCTTGCCGTCCATCACATAATGGTGTTCGCCTTTTTTGACGATGTGGGGCATTTCATCCTGGTCATATTCATCACGGATTTCCCCGACGATTTCCTCCAATATGTCTTCGACGGTCACAAGTCCCGCCGTGCCGCCGTATTCGTCAACGAGAATCGCCATATGAATCCGCTCCTTCTGCATGCGGATCAAAAGCTCCTGAACGGGGATGCTTTCAATGACTCTGATGACCGGACGCATAATTTCTTTTAATTCAATGGAGCGGCCGAGAAAATACGCCTTAAATAAATCCTTATTGTTAATAATGCCGAGAATGTGATCTTTGTCTTCCTTAATAACCGGATATCGCGTATACCGTTCGTTGATGATCAAATGTATGGCTTCATCAACTGACTGTTCAAGCGAGATGGCGGCGATTTCGGTGCGCGGCACCATGATTTCTCTGGCGACCCGGTTATCGAATTCAAATATTTTATTGACGTAACGGAATTCAGATTGATTGATTTGACCTTTTTTATAGCTTTCGGACAAAATCAGCCGCAATTCCTCTTCACTGACCACGACCTCATGTTCTTTCACCGAATGAAAACCGAACAGCTTGACCAAAAATCCGGCTGAGCCGTTTAACAGCTTAATAAACGGATACATCACTTTATAAAACAGAATGAGCGGTTTCGCCGTCCACAGACTGACGGCTTCGGCTTTTTGAATGGATATCGTTTTCGGCGCAAGCTCTCCGATGACGACGTGCAAATACGTGACGGCGATAAACGCCGCAATAAACGTGACGACGTGCGTAATGGATGACGGCATTCCGATCAGGCTGAAAACAGGATGAAGAAGCCGCTGAATCGTCGGTTCACCGAGCCAGCCGAGTCCGAGCGCCGTAATCGTAATGCCGAGCTGGCACGCTGATAAATATTCATCGAGATTTGAAATCACCCTGTGCGCCGCGAGCGCCCGGCTGTCTCCGGTTTCAACCAGCTCCGCGATTTTTGAACCGCGGATTTTGACAATCGCAAATTCCGCAGCGACAAAGATGGCCGTTAATCCGATTAACAGCATAATGAGAATCAGTTTTAATATAAGCAAAAAAACCCCTACCGCAAACGGTAAGGGGCCACCTCCTTCGTGTTAATTCTCATCACGACCATTTAAGAAAATCATCACAAAACGAAGCAGCTCGAATAATGAAACGAGCGCCGCAGCCACATACGTCAGCGCGGCGGCGTTCAGCACTTTATTCACGCCGTGTTCTTCACTGTTGCGAATGAATCCTTCCGACACGATAATCCGCTTCGCCCTCGCGCTGGCATTAAACTCGACAGGCAGTGTGACAAGCTGGAAAAAAACAGCGGCCGAAAACAAAATAATGCCGAGTCCGATTAAGTTCAAGCTGCCCAGGAGCATCCCGCCCAAGAAAAGCAGAGGGGCAACCCCGGAGGCAAAATTGACGACCGGAAAAATTTTGTGCCTCAGCACAAGCGCGCCGTATGATTCCTGATGCTGCAAAGCATGTCCGACTTCATGGGAAGCGACGGAAATGGCGGAAATGGAGCGGCCGTAATATACCGGCTCAGATAAACGCACCACCCGCTCCGTCGGGTCGTAATGGTCTGTTAAAGTGCCTCTTACCGGTTCTACCGGCACATCATATAAACCGTTAATATCAAGAATCCGTCTTGCCGTTTCCGCCCCCGTCCGCTGACTGGAAGCTTCTACGTCTGAGTATTTCTGAAAATTGCTTTTCACTTTAAATTGTGCCCAAAACGACAATCCCAATGCAGCAATTGTTAAAAAGATAAACAGCATATTATCCTCTTCCTTTTTCTCTTATATCGTACGATTTGCTTATATATTATTTTAATGATTGTCCGCTTTCCTGTACAGAAATCCGCTTCTTTTTTCTGACAGGAATCAAACCTCCGAGCATGATGAGGATACACCCGGCCAATCCGATGTAAAACGGAAACGTGCCTGCGGTCTCTTTTGCAAAAACAAGCCATGAAAATCCGCCGGACATATGATTGTATCCATTCAAATCGAAAATAAGCAATACGGCCGCCGAAGCGAGCAGCTGCGCTCCGGCCAGCACCGCCAGCAGTTTTTGAATGACTGTCATTTGACTCACCCTTTTTCGATCCGCTTTCTTTATCATATGAAAAAATGAGGGTGAATATGTTTTCGGCGATTTTTGAAAGACATCAAACGAACTGGGACATACTGTATAAAAAAAGATACAGGTGTGATCGACATGAAAGTGACAAATGGCGAGAAAGAACAGCTGAGCAATGCGATAGACAGAATGAACGAGGGGCTTGACGCCTTCATCCAGCTCTATAATGAAGCGGAAAACGATGAACCTCTCATACAGTTTGAAGATGAGACGGCCGATTTAATCAGACATGCGCGTGACTCATACGGCCAGGAACAGCTGGACGAAAAACTAAACACCATTATTAAGCAGATTTTATCCATCTCTCTGTCGAAAGAAGAGCCGGACGAATGAAATCAAACCGTTTATTTATTTCCTGGCTGAGATGGCCGTTATATGTTCGGATCGGACTGATCATTATCGCCTTGATTTTATTGTTCGGCCAACTCATTTACATGCTTGAACCGAAGCAATTCACGTCTGTGTTTGAAGGGGTTTGGTGGGCGGTTATTACGGTGGCCACGGTCGGCTACGGCGATTACGTTCCCCAGACGCCGCTCGGGCAGATTGCCGGCATGGTGCTTGTATTAAGCGGAGCGAGTTTTGTGACCGCCTATTTCGCCACGCTTTCTTCAGCCGTGTTCAGCAAACAGCACCGCTATGTCGAAGGCAAGGTCGCCTTTAAAGGCAAGGGGCACGTCATCCTTATCGGATGGAATGAGAAGTCGCATATGCTGCTTAAAGAACTGCAGCACATCGCGCCGTCAAAAACTGTCGTCCTGATTGATGATTCATTAAGGGAAGGGCCGCTTATTGAAAACGTCCATTTCATCCGCGGACATGCCGCTGATGACAGTACGCTCAATAAGGCGAATATTACGGAAGCCGATACCGTCATTTTGACAGCGGACCAGCAGAAAAATGAATCCGAAGCTGATATGCTGTCGGTATTAACGCTTCTCGCCATCAAAGGGCTGCATCCGTCCGTTTATTGTATCGTGGAAATTTTAACGGAACGGTATGTCAAAAACGCCGAGCGCGCAGGAGCCAATAAGATTCTGTGCACATCACGCCTGTCGAGCCGGGTGATGTTTGAGCATTACCGGGTCAAGCTGCAGCTTGCCAAACCGCAAACGCTGTCAGATCTGACGCTGGAGAAAAAGGTGCGCATCATTCCCGTCCCCGAGGAATTAAAGGGTTCATCTTATCATGACTGTGCGCTCTATTATCTCAAACGGAATACCACGATCATCGGCATACAAAAAGAAGAGGGGCCGATGCTGACCCCTCCCCTGTCATACCATGTGCTCGATACTGATCTGTTTTTGGCTCTTTAATGCAGCAGGACGTCTTCCAGCTCTTTCACAAGCGAGATGCCGATATCTGTATATGAGCGGTCAATTGCCGCATCCCGCCGTTTCGGCTCGGAGAATTGGTTGAATAATGACTCAAAAACACCGCCGCCTGCATGATCATCCGTTTCCTGCTGATAAACGTGCCTCAGCAAAAAGGGTGTGCCGATTGTAACGGCGGCCCCCCGTTCATCCAGGTGTCCCTTATTTGCTTCAACAGGGATGCGGAGAAATAAATAGCCGTCCTGATCGGAAATTTTGTAATCAAAGAACCCGCGGTCATACTCCCAGCCGCCTCCGATGGTATAACCGATCGGTTTCATCACCTGTTCCAGTTCGCGGAGTAAAAACGATTGCCCTTCAAGTGAAGATGGAATGCTGATCATGTGCATATGCTCCTTTTTGTCTTTAGCGTCCCCGCTCTGCGGCATCTTCATACGGCGCCCGGGAAGAATCGGGAGCGGCAGACAGACGCCGGAAAGAGATAACGGCGCATTCAATCAGAACATACGTCACAATTGCGGAGAGAACGGCTTCCGTTGAAATATAGAAAACGACGGCATAGAGACAGCACTTCGTGATCAGCGACTGCATCCGGCCAATCTTCAGTTTCAGCCGGACCATGTCCGTAAACAAGCCGAGAGGGAAAGCGAAAAACAGGATGGTTTGTAAGAGGGATTCAGGAGACAGTTTTAGTGCCGAATAGACAATAGCGGCGGAACAGACGGAAATGACGGCATGCTTACATAAGAGTCGTATCATTCATCATCACACCTTTCACGGTTTAAAAAAGGCTGACCCGTCATGCTGAGGGCCAGCCCTTTTTTTTATTTTTCAAGGCGTTTTTCAAGCTCTGCTTTTTTCTCTTCAAAGCCCGGTTTGCCGAGAAGCGCGAACATATTCACCTTATAGGCTTCAACACCCGGCTGATCAAACGGGTTGACTCCGAGCAGATAACCGCTCATCGCCACCGCTTTTTCAAAGAAATAGACGAGATATCCAAATGTATATGCATTAAGCTCCGGAATATTGACAATTAAGTTCGGCACTTTTCCGTCTGTATGGGCAAGCATCGTGCCTTCGAACGCTTTTTTGTTGACGAAATCGACCGTTTTGCCGGCTAAGTAATTTAAGCCGTCGAGATCATTTTCCGCTTCTTCAATTGTCAGCTCATGCTTCGGTTTTTCAACGTTTAATACAGTTTCAAACAGATCGCGTCTGCCTTCCTGCACGTATTGACCGAGAGAGTGAAGGTCTGTTGAGAAGTTAGCGGAAGAAGGATAGATGCCTTTTTCATCTTTTCCTTCACTTTCGCCGAAGAGCTGCTTCCACCATTCCGCAAAGTATTGCAGCGCAGGCTCATAGTTGATAAGCATTTCAATGGTTCTGCCTTTATTATACAGAACGTTGCGGACGACGGCGTATTGGTAAGCCGCGTTCTCTTCTAATTCCGAGCTGGAGAAGTCTTTGCTTGCATCAAGAGCGCCTTTCATCATTTCATCGATATCAGCCCCGCTTATCGCAATCGGCAGAAGGCCTACCGCAGTCAGAACGGAGAAACGTCCGCCGACATCATCAGGAATAACGAATGATTCGAAGCCTTCTTCATTAGAAAGCGTTTTTAAAGCGCCGCGCTCTTTATCTGTCGTCGCGTAAATCCGCGCTTTCGCTTCTTCTTTTCCGTATTTTTCTTCAAGAAGTTTGCGGAAAATCCGGAAAGCGATTGCAGGTTCCGTCGTCGTGCCTGATTTAGAAATGACATTGATAGAGAAATCAGCGTCTTCCAAAAGATCCATAACATCTTTCATATAAGTTGAGCTGATATTGTTGCCGATAAAGATAACTTGAGGGTTTTTGCGCTTGTCTTTCGGCAGAACGTTATAGAAAGAATGATTGAGCGCTTCAATCGCCGCGCGGGCGCCTAAGTATGAACCGCCGATACCCACGACGAGAAGCACGTCTGAATCTGATTTGATTTTTTCAGCGCTTTTTTTAATGCGCGCGAATTCTTCTTTATCGTAGTTTTCAGGGAGGTCCACCCATCCTAAAAAGTCGCTTCCGGCGCCTGTTTTTTCATGGATATTATGGTGTGCCGTTTTTACGAAATCACGTGCGTATGTAAGTTCATGTTCATTGAAAAAAGGTAACGCTCTTGAGTAATCAAAGCGTACATGCGTCATTTGCTTGTCCCTCCATCACGGTGAATTGTTTTCTCTTTCACTTTATATGAACTCACCCGCTAAATCAAGTCATGAAGAAGGCATGATGAATACGGGATTTGCGCTAAAGATGCGTTCATTTTTTATACAATATCCCGGATTCAATATGGTTATATTTGTAATGATCGTGAGAGGGATAACGAATCGAATGTTGGTGATCCAGGAACGTATCACCTTTACTTTGGAGCAGGATGACATCCATCGCCAATCCCGATGGGCCGGTTCTTTTTATATAGTACTCCTCTTGAGAGGCTGCCACGAAGGAATATTAAGGCATAAATGTCCATTTTTAAAAATAGTGTCTATATTTGGGGTAACGTGTTAAGATGAAAGTGATTTTAAACCGGGAGGTGATTTTATGACTAAAACCATTGGTCTTATTTGTGGAAGTTTACGAAAAAACTCGTATAATCGAGCAATTGCTCAATCACTGATTGACTTCGATAATGCGGCTCAATTTCGCTGGGTTGAAATAGACAGTCTTCCTTTTTTTAACGAAGATTTAGAAATTGCCGGAGCACCAGACTCCGTAACATCCTTTAGAGCTGATATACAAGACGTTGACGGCGTCATCATTGTAAGTCCAGAGTACAATTCCGGAATTCCGGGGGTATTAAAAAATGCATTGGACTGGGCATCGAGACCGCGGACCTCTTCTGTTTTAAACAGAAAACCGGTTGGCTTAATCGGAGCAACCCCCGGAGGGTTCGGTACCGCCTTTGGCCAAACGCAAATGAGAGAAGTACTCGAAGCTATGCAAGTCAATGTTTTGCCCTTTCAAAAAATGCTGATTTCGCAAGTCCATGAGAAAATTGATTCCGCTCAAAACATACTTACGGATGAACAAACAAAACGTTATCTTCAACGCTATTTACAACAGTTCATCCATTGGATTGATCATGCTCCGGTTCCCGTTCCAAATTAATTGAAGGATCATCCCCCTCACGAAAAGTCACCTCAGAAATAACTTTCTATCTATACAGCATATGAATAGATTTACCGTTTTCAATTCACAAACTTACTTGCCTTAATTCAAGGAGGATGATAAAATGTCTGATCTTTATTCCCGTCTTTCAAAAGATGATGCTGCCGTGCTTTTAGTTGACCATCAAACCGGCCTTATTTCCGGTCTCGTGCGTGACTATGGCGTTGATGAATTTAAAAACAATGTATTGGCTCTCGGTGATACGGCTAAATTCTTTGATTTACCGGTTATTTTAACAACGAGTTTTGAAAATGGACCCAACGGACCGCTCATGCAAGAACTCGTTGATCTCTTTCCTGATGCGCCGAAAATAGCCCGTCCCGGACAAATTAATGCATGGGACAATGAAGATTTTGTTAAAGCCATTGAAGCGACTGGCAAAAAACAGCTGATTATCGCGGGGGTGGTAACAGACGTCTGCGTTGCTTTTCCTGCGCTTTCTGCCATTAAAGCAGGCTACGAAGTGTTTGTTGTGACAGATGCTTCGGGGACGTTTAATAAGCAAGTAGCAGATGCATCATTAACGCGTATGGCTCATGGCGGCGCGCAGCTTATGAACTGGTTCAGCGTAGCGTGCGAGCTTCAGCGTGATTGGCGCAACGATGTTGAAGGTTTTGGCGCATTAATCTCCAGTCATCTTCCCGGTTATCAAAACTTAATGGGAAGCTATATGGGGGCGCAGCGGGATCTTAGTACACAAAATGCATAAAAGGAGCGCTGATTGAATCAGCGCCCCTTTTTTAAATTCGCGGCTCTTCATGATTTAGATTTTGTGTAAATAGATGATCGGCAATCGCAAAGTTAATTGATCCTTTTCTGCTAAATGACAGAAACAAGGAGTCAAATCCGCAACATGTGAGATTTCCATAGTTGTCTCATGGCAAGGGGTGTTTCACTTGCTCTTGATGCACTAATGAAGGGACTCCCAAAACGGTTACATCTGCAGCTTGAAAATCTATTTCATCTTCACCCCGGCCGGGAATGTATCTTACAGTGACGCCTTTAAGATGGCAAGTACGTCATCTTTGTTCAGTTTTTGGAAATTGCCGAATCCGCCGTATTCCATTTCTTTTGCGGCGATGTCTGCGATCAGCTCAAGTTTGTCTTCACCGATGTCATAATCCGCAAGGCGGGACGGTGCGCCGAGGCTTGTCCAGAACGCGGACAATTTATCAATCCCTTCAAGCGCAATTTCTTTATCCGTTTTGCCTTCAGTATCAATGTCAAACATGTTGAGCATCAGGTTTTTAAAACGGTCTACATTTGTATCCAGCGTGTATCTCATCCAGTTCGGGAACAGAATCGCAAGTCCTCCCGCGTGAGGGATGTCATAAACCGCTGATACGGCGTGCTCCATCGTATGGGAAGCCCAATCGCCGAAATAGCCCATTTGCAGCGTGCCGTTTAATGCGATCGTACCCGCGTATAAAATCGTTTCACGATGCTTATAGTTCTCAAGGTCTTCCAAAAGTTTCGGCGCTGTTTCAATTACCGTCTGAAGGACCGCAAAACACATTCTGTCCTGAAGCGGCGTGTTTTCAACATTGTGGAAGTATTGTTCAAATACGTGGCTCATCATATCCACCATGCCGTATACGGTTTGGTTTTCCGGAACGCTGAAAGTATTCTCAGGATCTAAAATGGAGAAACGCGGATGAGTGACATTGCTGCCCCATACGAATTTTTCGTTTGTTTCCCAATTTGTGATAACGGAATCAGGGTTCATTTCAGAGCCTGTCGCCGCAAGCGTCAGCACCGTGCCGAACGGGAGCGCGTCCTGCGCCGTTACTTTTTTGCTGTAAATGTCCCATGCGTTGCCGTCATATTTCGCACCGGCCGCAATCGCTTTTGTACAGTCGATGACACTTCCGCCGCCGACTGCGAGAAGGAAATCTATCTCATGCTGTCTGCACAGCTCAATTCCTTTATTTACCGTTTCCAGACGCGGGTTCGGTTCAACGCCCGCAAGCTCATGAACGGCTGCGCCTTCTTCTTTTAAGATGCCTGTTACTTGGTCATACAGGCCGTTTCGCTTAATGCTGCCGCCTCCGTATACAAGCAGCACGTTTTTCCCGTATTGCTTCAGCTCTTTTTTCAATTGGTCGATTTGACCTTTTCCGAAAATCAGTTTCGTCGGATTGTAGTACGTAAAGTTCTCCATTTATCATGACCTCCAAAAAAATCGTAAGGGAATTACTATAACACAGAAAAAAAGGAGCTGCCAATCCGGCCGCCCCCTTTATGTTATTACAATGATGCTTTCAGTATCGCAAGCACGTCTTCTTTCTGCAGTGACTTGAACTGTCCGAATGCTCCGTTTGCCATCGCTTTATCTGCAATCGTATCCAGCTTCTCATCAGAAATATCATAATCAGCGAGTCTGTTCGGAGCACCGAGGCTCGTCCAGAAATCAGACAGCCTGCTGATTCCTTCAAGTGCGATCTCTTCATCTGATTTGCCTGTCTCGTCAATATCGAAGACACGGACGGCAAGCTGTTTAAAGCGGGCCGGATTTTCTTTGAGCACATGTCTCATCCAGTTCGGGAACAGAATCGCTAAACCTCCGGCGTGCGGTATATCGTAAACCGCTGATACCGCATGCTCGATGTTGTGTGTGGCCCAATCCCCTCTTGCGCCCATTGACAGCATTCCGTTTAATGCGATCGTGCCTGTATATAAAATCGTCTCACGAAGCTCGTAGTTCTCCAGATCATTGATCAGCTTCGGCGCTGTTTCAATCACCGTGCGCAGAAGCGATTCACACATCCGGTCCTGATACGGCGTGTTTGACGTGTGGTGGAAATATTGTTCAAACACATGGCTCATCATATCGACCATGCCGTAAATAGTGTGGTCTTTCGGAACGGTAAATGTGTTTACCGGATCGAGAATAGAGAATTTAGGGTAAACGAGCGGGCTCCCCCATCCGTATTTCTCTTGTGTCTCCCAGTTTGTGATGACTGATCCGGAGTTCATCTCTGAACCGGTTGCCGCAAGTGTCAGCACTGTTCCGAAAGGCAGCGCTTCTTTCGGCTGGTGTTTTTTCGTGACGATATCCCACGCGTCGCCGTCATATTTAGCGCCCGCCGCGATGGCTTTCGTGCAGTCAATGACACTTCCGCCGCCGACGGCCAATAAGAAATCGATGCTGTTTTCTTTACAGAGCGCAACACCTTTGTTCACCGTTGAGACACGCGGATTCGGCTCTACGCCTGCCAATTCATGTACGGTAACTCCCGCTTTTTTCAGAAGTTCGGTTACTTGATCATAAAGACCGCTGCGCTTAATGCTGCCTCCTCCGTATACGAGCAGCACGTTTTTTCCGTACGGTTTGATTTCTTCAGGAAGTTTTTCAACCTCTCCCTTTCCGAAAATCAATTTGGTCGGATTCCAATATGTAAAGTTTTGCATGACATCTCCTCCTTTGGATTTATATTATGCAGAAAGATGACGTTCAATGTAAAGCAATCCGCTTTTTTGACGGCGCATCACATGGTTTACAGACATCGAATTCCAGGGAAAGGCACTTGTACAGCCTGAGACAGTGTGTGATTTTACACGGCGAAGAATGTAGTATGCATAGATTCTTTGCTTTGTCACAATCTATAACTGTTTCACGAATTCATAGAGGAGGTTGTTTACATGAGTGTTATTCAGCGTATCTGTCTCGTATTAACGATTATCGGCGCTATTAACTGGGGACTGATCGGGTTTTTCCAATTTGATTTAGTAGCAGCCATCTTCGGCGGCCAAGGATCAGCTCTGTCGCGGATTATTTACGGCCTTGTCGGCATCGCCGGTCTGATCAATCTCGGCCTGCTGTTTAAGCCGAACGAAGAAACATCCCGCGAGGAAGCGGCAAATCCGGAAGTCAGATAAACATAAAAAAAGCACCGAACATAGGGACTGACCCCCGTTTTTGAGACAGGGATCAAAACACCTTTAAGCAGCCAGCTGTCGGTATGTGACCGGCGGCTGGTTGTTTAGTTTCGTTTGAATACGAATGTTGTTATAATAGTATATATAGGTTTCGACAGTTTGCTCTACGATGGTCGTCGTAGTGCTTTCCAACCTGTCGAGGTAGAACGTTTCAGACTTTAGTGAGGAATGAAACGATTCGATGGAGGCATTATCAGCGGGTGTCCCTTTACGGGACATGCTCATGGTAATGCCTTTTGTTTTAACAGCTTTCTGATACTCATAAGATGTATAAACAGAACCTTGGTCACTATGTAACACGCAGTTCTCTGGGAGTACGGGCAGCTGATCAAGTGTGTGTAAGACAAAATCTGTGTCCTGTCTATCGCCAATCGTAAAAGCAATCACTTCTCCATTGTATAAATCCAATATACTGGAAAGATACAATTGTTTCTGCCCATAAGGCAAATATGTGATATCCGTTACTAGCTTTTCCAGAGGGCGATCAGACTGAAAGTTCCGATCTAATATATTCTCGGCCACGGCATATGGCTGCCCATTCTTCTTGCGCTTTTTCACCTTAACCCGGCATTGCCACTGGTTTTTCTGCATAATGCGCTGAACCGTTTTATGATTAATACGCATTCCCTTTTTTAATATGGCTGTGATTTTCCGATAGCCATATCGATACTTATGTTCTCGGCACAACGTGCCGATTTGTTTTTCTAAATGGTATTTAGGGTTATCTTTCATCAGATTCTTCTTCCAACGATAATAAGATGCTCGTGAGATACCTAAATGAATACAGATATCCTGTATGGTCATTGTGCCGCGCAATGCTTCTACAAGCTCGACTGGCGTTTCGCTATCAGCTTCCTTTCCAATTCGTTGTACTTTTTTAACACTTCATTCTTTTGTCTCAGATAACGATTTTCTGCCTGCAGTTTCTCTAATTCGGAAGAATACTCTGGACCTTTTCCATAAGAATATTGCTTTCCGACAGGTTGTTCGAATCGATGTGTGTCCCCAGCTTTATACCACCTGACCCATGTCTGCACCTGCGTCTTATTCTTTATATTCAATTCCTGCATGATCTCCTTCACAGGCACGCCCGCCAATCTCATTTCTACAGCCTTCTGTTTGACTTCAACCGGATAACTCACTCTTGCCCTCATAGAAAAACACCTCCAAGTCTAATTTCGGATAACAACGATCCGTTTTCAAACTTGAAGGTGTTTTTTGTTTGTCTCATATTATGGGGTCAGTCCCATACATATCCGGTGCTTTTTTTAATGATTATTTTTTGATAAGGTCTTTGCGGTTGGACTGTTCAATCCACTCTTCAAGCTTATCTTTCAATGTGTTGAAACCTTGCGGAGCAGATGTTTCTTCAGAAGCTTGAGCCGCTTTCGGTTTTCTTGGTTTGCTTTCTTTTCTTTCAGGCGCCGCTTGAGTCGCACGGATAGAAAGGCTGATTTTGCCTTTTTCTTCGTCAACCGCAAGTACTTTTACTTGTACTTCGTCACCGATAGAAAGGTGTTCGTTAATGTCTTTTACGAAACCGTGAGTGACTTCAGAAATGTGAACAAGTCCTTGAGTTTCTTCATCTAATGCAACAAACGCACCATACGCTTGTAATCCTGTTACTTTACCAGTGTAAACACTGCCCACTTCAAATTTTGCTGCCATTCATAACAACTCCTAAGTTAAATTAAATACAGATTATACGCAATTTAAAATTATATCATACAAGTTTGTTTTTCGCAAAGAGAACTTTTTTACATCATCATGTTTAAGCACAGATAAAGGAGGGTAGACTATGATTACGAAGGCTTTCTAGTATTCCCCCCTTTTATTTGGATGCGAACCGGGTTCGTATCTTTTTTTATGCCCTTTTTTCAACAAACCGTTTGATTCTGACGAGCGCTTCCTGAATCTGCTCAATGGATGTCGCATAGGAACATCTGATGTAGCCTTCGCCGCTCGGGCCGAATACATTCCCCGGAACGACGGCTACTTTTTCTTCAATGAGCAGCTGTTCCGCGAATTCTTCTGAACTCATGCCGGTCGACTGAATGGAAGGAAAGGCGTAAAATGCTCCGCCGGGGTGGTGGCAGCCGAGTCCGATTTCGTTCAATGTCTCCACAATCAGGTTTCGGCGTCTCCGATAGCTTTTCTTCATTCTTTCGACGTCTTCCTGGCCGTTTTTCAGCCCTTCAAGCGCCGCGTACTGAGCCATGGAAGGCGCGCACATCATCGCGTGCTGATGAATTTTGAGCATCGCATCCCTGATCCCGGGAGGCGCCGCCGTAAATCCGAGTCTCCACCCCGTCATGGCAAATGCTTTGGAGAAGCCGGAAATAAGGACCGTGCGTTCCTTCATGCCGCGGATGGCCCCCATGCTCGTGAATGGCTCATCATACGTCAGCTCGGCATAAATTTCATCGGCAAGCACGATCAAGTCGTGTTTTTCAGCGAAAGCAGCGATGGATTCAAGCTCTTCTTTCGAATAGACGGAACCTGTCGGATTTGACGGCGAGCATAGAAGCAGCGCTTTTGTTTTGTCCGTCAGGGCCGCTTCAAAATCGGCGGCTGATGCTTTGAAACCTTTTGCAGCGACAGTCTGAATCGGCACCGGTTTCGCCCCCGTTAAGGTCACGAGTGATTCATATGCGACAAAACACGGTTCGGGAATTAACATTTCCTCTCCAGGATTCATAATGGCGCGGACAGCGAGATCAAGCGCCTGGCTTGCCCCTACCGTAACGATCAGTTCACTGTCAGGCGAATAACTCAGGCCGAACCGCTGATCTAAATAGCGGCTGATTTCTTCTCTCAGTTCATAAAGACCCGCATTTGCGGTATAAGCCGTATAACCCTGTTCTAAAGAAAGAATACTCGCTTCCCTCACGTTCCAGGCCGTCACAAAGTCAGGCTCTCCCACTCCCAGTGAAATGACGCCTTCCATCGTGGCAGCCAGATCAAAGAACTTGCGGATGCCTGACGGTTTAATCTGCTGCACGTAGTCAGATAAATAAGAAGTCTTCGTTTCCATTTACGGAGACACCACGATTCTTTTGTCATCGTCTCCGCTTTCAAAGACTTTGCCGTCATGCTTATATTTTTTCAGGATAAAGTGCGTTGTCGTGGAAACGACGGACTCAAGGGTGGACAATTTTTCAGACACGAAGCTTGCCACGTCTGACATCGTGTTGCCGCGAATAACGACAGATAAGTCATACACCCCTGACATCAGGTACACTGATTCAACTTCCTGGAATCTGTATATCCGTTCAGCGACTTCATCAAAGCCGACATTTCGTTTCGGAGTGACTTTTACGTCAATCATCGCCGTGACGCCTTCCAAACCGTCGACTTTGCGCCAGTCGATCATCGCCGCATAATCAATGATGACTTTTTCCTTTTCAAGCTTTTCAATGATGCTTTTGACTTCTTCGGCGGGAATGTTTGCCATTTTCGCAATCGTTTCCGCATCAACGCGGCTGTTTTCGTCTAAAATTTCTAATATTTCTGTTTCTTTTTCGGTCAGCTTCATACGTTTCACACCTTTGCATTATCAAAAATCTTCATGACATTATATCACGATTTTCGACAAATGCTAAGAAAAACCCGAAAGAAACCAGAGCTAAAATCTGACAATCAAAAAAGCCTTTACATTACAACAAAGAAAGGACGGCGAAGGCTCTCATGGAAGCTGTTTCACCGATTAAACGGGCCGCGATAGACGGAGTTGAGCTGTATTACGAGCATTATGAAAATCCCGGCAGACAGACACTCGTCTGCGTACACGGTTTTTTATCTTCGGCATTCAGCTTCAGAAAACTGATCCCGCTGCTCAGAAACCATTATGATATTATCGCCGTTGACCTGCCTCCTTTCGGGCAATCGGAAAAGTCACGGACATTCGTATATACTTACGCAAACCTCGCCAAGCTTCTGATCGGACTTCTCGAAAAGCTCGGTATCAGCCGGGCCGCACTCATCGGCCATTCGATGGGCGGCCAGATTTCCTTATCCGCGTCTCTTCTCAGACCCGAGCTTTTTTCTAAAATCGTCCTGCTGTGCAGCTCGGGGTATTTAAAGCGCTCGCACCCGTCGATTATATTCGGGACGCATCTCCCTTGTTTTGACCTGTATCTTAAGTATTGGCTTTCAAAAGACGGCGTGCTGAACAACCTGTTAAATGTCGTTCACGACCGGACGCTTATCGATCAGGAAATGATTGACGGTTACGAAAAACCATTTACAGACCGCCAGATTTTCAAAGCGATGACAAGGTTTATCAGACATAGGGAGGGTGATTTAGAGCCCGAGGATTTGAAGAAAGTGCAAAACCCCGCTCTTTTAATCTGGGGAGAAGAAGACCGTGTCGTTCCGGTCTCAGTCGGAAAACGGCTTCATGACGACCTGCCGGATTCCATTCTGTATTCACTCAAGGATACGGGGCACCTCGTACCCGAAGAGCGCCCGGAGTTTGTTTCGGAGCGGATTTTTGAATTTATTCAATAAAAAAACCGGCGGAACCGCCGGTTTTTAAGGGGTGCAGGAGCTGCTTTCTTTTATGAACAGAAGCTGCTCGGCGGCCTTTTGGCAGCCTTCGATCGGAAGCTTTCGCTCAAATGAAGCTTCAAAGATATCCTGAATGGCTGCTGCCAGCTTGTCGGCACGGTCTTCACTGTAGACGGCCTGAACGATATCGACGGCTTCTGTCTCATAAAAATCTTCTCCATATTTAAACGGGTCCCACTTGGCAATGATTTTCATCATTTCCATGACCGCTTGGCTTTCTTCCATTTTCATCACCGCTTATAATAAAGTTTGCAATTCTATTTTATCATAGATACGCTGTGCAAAATAATGATACTACAGGAGTGACATACATGAACTTTGATCTTCGAGAAAACCGTCTTGGCACACAATCGGTGAAATGGGACAAGGCGGAAGCGTTATTCGGCGTATCGGATGCGCTTCCGATGTGGGTTGCCGATATGGATTTCCGCGCTCCCGAAGCGGTCACTGACGCCTTAAAAGCCCGCCTTGACCACGGCATATTCGGTTATACGTCTCCTGACGAAAACACAAGAGAAGCCGTCGCTTCATGGCTTGAGACGCGGCACGGCTACCGGCCCGATCCCGCAAGCATCGCGTTCAGTCCCGGTGTTGTCACGGCAATCAGCATGGCCGTACAAGCCTTTACCGAACCGGGCGATCCGGTGTTGATTCAATCACCGGTGTATACGCCTTTTTATCAGATGATCAAGGAAAACAAACGGCAGGTTTTACATAACCCGTTACGGGAAGAAAACGGCGTCTACTGTATGGATTTTGAGGATCTTGAGAAAAAGCTGACCGATTCTGAGGTCAAGCTGATGATTCTTTGTAATCCCCACAATCCGTCCGGCAGAGCGTGGAGCCGGGATGAGCTTATGAAGCTCGGATCGCTGTGCGCCGCCCATAACGTCACCGTCGTTTCTGACGAGATACATTCCGACTTGATGCTGTACGGAAAGCCGCATACGCCTTTCGCTTCTCTGTCTGAGGAGTTTGCGCGGATTTCCGTTACTTGTGTCGCGCCGAGCAAGACGTTTAATATTGCCGGCATTCAGGCATCCGCCATTATCATTCCCGATCGGTATAAGCGGGCGAAATTCTCCGCCGCATTGCATCAGAACGGAATTTCCAGCCTCAACACATTTGCGGTTGCAGCAATCGAAGCGGCCTATACAAAGGGAGGCCCTTGGCTTGACGCGCTGATTCCTTACATTGAAGGGAATATGAAATTGGCTGAGGACTTTTTAAGAAAAGAATTTCCGAAAGTCCGCATGATGAAGCCTGACGCTTCCTATTTGATCTGGATGGATTTCAGCGAATACGGATTTTCGGATGCCGAGCTCAAAGAAAGAATGCTCAAAAAAGGGAAAATCATATTAGAGCCGGGAACAAAATACGGACCGGGCGGCGAAGGATTTATGAGACTTAATGTCGGCTGTTCAGCCGCCGCCGTAAAAGAAGGGCTTGAGAGAATGAAAGCAGCGCTCGCTTAGCAGCGGAAAGAACGCCTTTATCAGATGAGATAAGGGCGTTCGCTTTAGAGAAATATATACTTTTTTTTCCGGTAAAGATGTTATAATAGATTCATATTTACATAGGAAAGGATTTCGCATAAATGGAGATCGTAAAGGATTACCTGCTTCACTTCTCTTTTATTTTATTCCCTATTTTTCTTTATCAAGTCTTCTGGCTCAGCAAGCCCGATTTGCTTGTGCCGAGAGCGAACCGCCTGCTGGTCGCCGTATTTGCAGCGTCATCTTCCTTATTATGTACGGCTTTTCCCATCCAGGAGCTTCATTCCGTCCGTTACGGTTTGCAGCTGATTCCCATTATCGTCTGCCTGCTTTATTCCGGTACCGCCGCAGGACTTGCCGCAGGGGCGGCATCCGTTTTTTTTCAGCTCATATGGTTTGAACCTTCCGCTCTTTTTTTCTTATCCTTAATTCCTTTTTTAATCATCATCCCTATCCAGCTCCAAACGAAATGGCCTTTTTTTTCAAAGCGGAAGAAACTGCTTTTCGCTCTTCTCATCGGCTGCACTGAAACCGCCTTATTAACCGCATCTGTCTTCATCTATTCCGCGACCAATATTTTCAATTTTCAAAATCTATCTTCCGTTTATTATGAGGCGGCAGTATCTGTTTTTTTTCAAGCCAGCGCCCTTTTGCTGTGCATTTATTTGATTGAGATCATTGATGAGAATGCGTCCATGCGGGCAAGGCTGATTCACTCAGAAAAAATGGCCGTCGTCAGCGAGCTTGCGGCAAGCGTCGCCCATGAAGTCCGCAATCCGCTTACGGTCGTCAGAGGTTTTGTGCAGCTGCTGTTCAGCGGCGAGCAGCTTCAGGACAAATCCCACTCCGGATATCAGAAACTTGTGCTGTCCGAACTCGACCGGGCTCAGATGATCATTACGAATTATCTCGATATGGCGAAGCAGGATGACTATGAAAAAGAAAAGTTTGATATTTCTCTGCTCGTAAAGGAAACAGGTTCCTTAATGGAGTCTTATGCCAATTTTAAATCGGTGACCGTGACTGTTCAAAGCGAGCCTGATTTATATGTGTTCGGCGATGTAAAAAAACTGAAACAGGCCTTCATTAATCTGATTAAAAACAGTATTGAAGCCGTGCCCTCTGAAAACGGCCGAATCGAAGTCTCCGTCCAAAAACAGGAAGAGATGATTCTCATTCAGATTACGGATAACGGAATCGGCATGTCCGATGAAGAACTGCAGAAACTCGGCAAGCCGTATTATACGCTGAAAACGAACGGCACCGGGCTCGGGCTTACCGTGACATTCTCGATTATTCAGCATCATGAAGGCTCCGTCTGTTTCACCAGCGGCGAGCACTCGGGCACAACGGCCTCAGTCAGGCTTCCGGCAGCTGTTCACTAGCCAACCGCGTTGATCTCTTATAGAATAACTAGAGAGAGGTGAACGCTATGAATACGTCTGACATCGGCACAATCGTAAAAGGGTTTTATAAAACAGGAGCATACATAGGGGAAGTGACAGACGTCAGGCCCAATCACTATTTAGTGAAAATTAAAGCCGTTCTGACGCATCCCGCTCAAGGAGATCTTCATCATCCGAAGCAGGCGGATGTTCCGTTTTTTCATGAAAGAAGAGCGCTTGCATTCGGGGAACAGACAAACATACCGCATCAGATGGTCAAACCGTTTGATGGCGAGGTGCCTGATTATACGGCTTCCTTACAAGCGGCGTCTGCCCGGCTGAAAGATCAGCTTACAGCGGACGGCTCAGAATGGGCGGAACGTTCGCTCGACAACTTGGCCGCGTTAGAGCGTGACTATTTTAAAAGAACTTGACCCAGTCGGCATGATTGGGTTTTTTTATGTGGCCCGGCGAAACAGTTCAGTCAGATCGACGCGATCACCGATCGTCGGAGGTTTCGGTTTTTCAAGATATTGTTTATCCCGCTCGACAAGCTTGAATAATTTGTATGTCGTCCGCGCATCATCCAGCGCTTTATGATGCGTGCCCGTCCCTTTATCGCCATACTCTTCTGCCGCTTTCCAAAGGCCGGTCAATGTTCTGTCGCCGAAGAAGTTTTTGTATTCAAGGGACAGATCCCGAAGTTCTCCTTTGAACGGAAAAGGGATGTGGTTAAACATGCAATTTTGCTTTAACACTTTCATATCCATATTGCCCCAGGTGACGATCGTGCAGTTTTTATCAGGATCAAGCTCATTTAATTTGCGGATGAATTCATTAAACGTGATTCCGCCGTCCACGTCTTTTTGGGTGATGTTCAGAAAGGTTTTGCATCGTTTCGTCAGCTTCGGAAATTTTTTCGGTTTGATATAACTCGAAAACGTTTCAGTCACTTCATCATTCACCGTCTTGACAATTCCCGCTTCAATAATTTCGGGAAAGAAATTTTGCGGGCTGTATTTTCCGTCAGGCATTGTAAATTCAAAATCAATAATGAGCAGACTGCGCTGATCCACTTTTTTTACACCTGCCTTTCCTCCGATCAAAAATGATATTTTATGATAGTATATCAGTTTCCCCTCTGAAACTTTCTTCATTTTCTAAAAATAATGAATTTTCCTATATCCGCATCGAAAATACAAATACCGGATTCATTCCTATATACTAATGATTAGATACACGAAAAGTAAAGAAGGTGATGTTATTTCTGTCCGTAAGAAGAACTTCGTCGTCATTTGGATTACAAATTTCTTTATTTCCGCCAGCATGACCATGATTGTTCCGTTTCTTTCGTTATATATCGAAACGATCAGCCCCCATTCGGGCGGGTATGTGCAGAGATGGAGCGGGTATGTGTTCGGCGTCACGTTTTTAATGGCGTTTGTGATTTCCCCGTTTTGGGGCAGATTCGGCGATAAGCGCGGCTACAAAAAAATTCTCTTGATTACAGGAACCGGCATTGCCGTCAGCATTTTATTGATGGGGTTTGTGACATCCGTTTATCAGCTGTTTGTCCTGCGGCTGCTTATGGGTCTAGTAACAGGCTTTGTTCCGACATCGCTTGCCATGATTTCGGCGCAGACGCCGAAAGAGACTGCCGGGAAGACGCTCGGCACGCTGCAGATGGGTCAGGTGTCAGGCACTTTATTCGGACCGATGCTGGGCGGGCTGCTCGCTGACAGCTTCGGGTTTACGTACACGTTTTTTATTACGTCTTTTGTTATTTTCGCATCCGTGCTTCTCGTTTTATTTCAGGTCAATGAGCAGCCGCTCGGCGAGAAACAAAACAAGCGGAAAACCTATTCCAGAAAACAGGTGCTCTCCTATATTTTTCACCAGCCCGCGCTTTGGGCGATGATGGTGCTTACTATGATCGTGCAGACCGGCAATTTCAGCATCCAGCCGCTGCTCGCTTTATATGTCAATGAGCTGCACGGACCTGTTAATTTAGCCTTTTTCTCCGGTATGGCGTTTTCAGCGACCGGACTCGGAAGCTTACTGCTCGCCCGGAAATGGGGGGACTTCGGCGACCGCTTCGGCCACAGCCGGATCTTAATCGTGCTTTTGATTGCCTCAGCGGTGTTTTTCATTCCGCAGGCGCTCGCCTCCTCCCTCTCCATTCTGTTAGTCTTCAGATTTCTGTTCGGCATGGTCATGGGCGGCACGCTCCCCTGCATTACGGCTGCGATCCGCGTCAGGGCGCCGGGCAGCATCCAGGGAGAGGTGCTCGGCTATAACGTCAGCTTTCGTTTTCTCGGAAATGTGCTCGGCCCTCTGCTCGGAGGTGCGGTCTCAAGCGGTTTTTCCATTTCGGCTGCTTTCTACGTCACCGCCTTTCTCTTTTTAATAGGCGCGGGGCTCTTATGGATGGCGGGACATCTGCAAAAGGATACAGCGTCAAATGCGGGCTGACCGGCAGCGATCACGATTTCTTCTAAATTTAACCTTCTCGTATTCTTAAAAGAATGATACGATATGGCTAGAAATCAGGAGAAAAGAGAGTGACCATGGTACGTAAAATAATCGGATGGATTTTGCTGCTCGGCATTATCCCGTTGTGTGCATTTACAGTTATTGCTTCCGGCAAAGAGGTAAAACAAATCAAGCCTTTTGATCAGGTGCTCGATAAACATATTGATTTAAAAGCGATCAACCTGGTTCAAAACAGTTACATGTATGACAGGGACGGAAGCCTTGTTTCTGAGATTGTCAGCGATCATGAGAACCGCGTGATCGTGCCCTTTAATAAAATACCGAATGAGGTAAAACAACTGTTTTTAACCTCTGAAGACCGTCATTTTTATGAGCATAAAGGGTTTGACTTTATGGGGATGGTCAGGGCGGCCGCCTCCAATTTCAAAGATCATAAAATTGATCAGGGCGCCAGCACCATCACCCAGCAGCTGGCAAGGAATGTGTATTTAAGCCATGAACGCACCTTCAGCCGAAAACTGACGGAGCTGGCCTATTCCTATCAGCTTGAGAAAAAATACAGCAAAGATGAGATTTTAGAAGGCTACTTAAATACGATTTATTTTAATAACGGCGTATACGGTGTCGGTTCGGCGGCACAATTTTATTTCAGCAAGCCGCTGAAATCTCTCACTTTGGGAGAAATGGCCTTTATCTGCGCCATCCCTAATAACCCTACATTATATGATCCTCTCAAGCATTTTGATTATACGAAAAAACGACAAGTCAGATTGCTTAACGGATTAAAAAAAGCAGGCGTTATATCCGGGAAACAGCTGAAAAAAGCCGAAAAGGAAAAGATCAAGCTTGATATAAACGAAAAAACAAATAAATATCCTGACTATGTTTCCTATGTAAATGATGAATTCACACAGCTTGTTTCATCATCCGAAGGCTATGACAAACGTCTTGAAAAAGCTTCCGGAAAGGCGAAACAAAAAATACAGAGTGAGCTTTCAGACAGAGTCAGCACATTGTTAAAAGACGGCGTGAAGATTTATACGGCGCTGAATCCGTATATGCAAAACCAGGTCGTCGCCCAAGTGAATCAAAATCTGCCGTATGCAGGCGTCCAGGGCGGAGCGGCCGTGATTAATCATCAGACACATCAGATTATCGCGCTTTCAGGCGGGAAAGATTATCATAAATATGATTTCAACCGTGCCTATCAGGCATACAGACAGCCCGGTTCATCCATTAAGCCGCTGCTTGATTACGGACCTTACATTGAAAAGACCGGCGCAACGCCACACAGCAAGATTGACGCAAGCAAATTCTGCAGTGCGGATTACTGCCCGCAAAACTACAATAACCGCACGTACGGTACGGTCACGCTGGAAACGGCGTTTAAATACTCGTACAACACACCGGCCATCAGAATCATGGACCGCGTCGGCGTCAATAAGGCGTTCAGCTACCTTGAACCGTTTCATTTCGCGAAGCTGGTCAGCGCGGATTACCGTCTGCCTGCGGCGCTTGGCGGTTTTACAAACGGCATGACGCCGCTTGAAATGACCAATGCGTACACCACGTTCGGCAACAACGGCGTTTATACGCCGAGTCACGCGATTACAAAAGTGACTGATTTAAAAGGAAAAACGATATTAAAATGGAAAGATGAGCCGACGCAGGTATTCAGCGTGCGGACCAACATGCAGATCAAAGAAATGATGAAAGCCGTCGTCAAAAGCGGAACAGGAAAAAAAGCGAACTTTAAAGCTCCGTACGTCGGCGGAAAATCAGGAACGTCAAATGACTATCACGATATGTGGTTTGTCGGCCTGACGGACGCTTATACGATGGGGGTATGGGTCGGAAAGGATACACCGTCAAGCGTCGAATATCTTCATGACGCAAGCCCTCAGCTTTCGATCTGGAAAAACACGCTGCAGGCAGCTTATTAAAGATAACGGAGGGGATCCGCTTTGAAACCAGCTCAGCTTCCGGACCGCGTACTTTTGTTTGACGGCGTCTGCAACTTATGCAGCGGCGCCGTTCAATTCATCATTAAACGCGATCCGGCCGGCAAAATCTCATTTGCATCATTGCAATCAGATACCGCCCGGGAGCTTTTGGCATCAGAAGGACTTCCGACAGAACAATTTGACAGCATGATTTTTATCGAAAACGGGCGGATATACAAAAAATCCGCAGCCGTGTTAAAGGTTTCCCGTCATCTCCGCGGAGCCTGGCGGCTGTCAGCGGTTTTTTTCGCAGTGCCCCGCCCCCTCAGGGACAGAGCCTATTCTTTCATCGCCCGGCGCCGTTACAAATGGTTCGGAAAAAGGGAAGCATGCATGCTCCCCTCCCCTGAGATCAAAAACAGATTTCTGTCTTAACAAAAATGGCTAGCTTACACAGGTAAGCTAGCCATTATGCTATTATAAAGCTTGATAAAGATGTACAAAATACCGATAACAAAAGTAAACCAAAACAGAATCTCAAGCAATATAAAACCGATCAGCGAAACGATCGAGAGTGTCGAATAGATTCTGTACACCATGAAAATCAAATAAACGAGCGTAACAACGGCAAATAACGCCGCAATCCAAAAACCATTCTGCACGAGCGCAAAGGAAAGAATTCCTCCGCCTACATAAATTAAAGAGCCTAATCTGATTTTTTTCAGATTGTCCCCTTCAGGGTCATTTGTGAAAAACAAAAGAGACAGCTCTGTCACTGTGTTTGCAATCAGCTTCAAAGCCGAAAAAAGCATAAAATACACAAGGGCGAACGCTGCAAAAAGCGCCAGTCTGATCCCTTTCTCAGAGAAATAATCCAGCATCCCCTGATACATGCCGAGCGTCTGAAGTATCTTCATGACATAAAGCGAGGTAGAAATGGATAATGACGAACTAAAAAGCAGAATCGCAACGAGCGGAAAATAACCCGTCCAATAAGTATTTTTCATATAAAAAGTCCCTTTCTGTAATCTACCTCACTTATTATGGAGGACTTAAAACACATTGACAAGATAAAAAATACCATTTTTCCTCACTTTTACGAAATAAGGGCCTGATCTTCACAAACCGGCTTTTTCGGAGTAAAGTAGAACGCGGGAATGATAAACGTAAGGAAGGCTGTTATGAAAAAAACATTAAAATTGCAAACCCGATTAACGATTTTCGTCTGTATTGTCGTCCTTATCGCACTTTGTATCACCTTTTTCACGATCAGCGTCCAAACAGCAGACCGCGTGAAAGAAGAAGAACGGACGACCGCGCTGCGCACCGCAAAGCTGGTCGCGGAAACACCGAGTGTCGCGCGGGCATTGCAAACAAGAAAAGGGCTGAAAGAGCTCCGGGATTATACATTAGACGTCCAGCATACGACAGGAACCGAATTTGTCGTGGTGATGGATATGAACAGCATCCGCCTCACCCACCCCGACGTAAATAAAATCGGGAAGAAATTCACCGGCGGAGACGAACAGCCGGCGTTGCACGGACATATCAAAACGAGCACATCAGCGGGAACTCTCGGAAAATCCATGAGAGCCTTCGTACCGATCTATGGAAAAGATAAAAAACAAGTGGGCGTCGTTTCGGTCGGAATTTCGCTTAACAAAATACAGGATGTCGTCAGCCACAGTTTGAGACCGCTTTATTTCATCATCTGCGTAAGTATTTTTGTCGGCGTCATCGGAGCCGTCATTGTCGCCCGCACCGTCAAAAACATTATGTACGGTCTTGAGCCTTATGAAATCGCCACCCTCCTCGAAGAGCGGAGCGCCATGCTCGAATCAACGAAGGAAGGCATCCTGGCGGTTGACGCGCGGGGAAAAATCAAGCTTGCCAATGCGGAAGCGAAACGGCTTTTTATTAAAATGGGTATTCCGACTAATCCGGTCGATCAAGATGTGAACGATATTCTCCCGAAAAGCCGGCTGAAACAAGTGATTGAAACGAAAAAACCGCTTCAGGACAGGGATATCCGCATTAACGGGCTTGAGCTGGTCTTTAATGAGGTTCCGATTCATCTGAAAGGACAAACCGTCGGAGCGATCGCCACGTTCAGGGACAAAACGGAGGTCAAACATTTAGCAGAACAGCTGTCCGGTGTTAAAATGTATGCAAACGCATTAAGAGCCCAGTCTCATGAATTCATGAATAAGCTTCATGTCATTTTAGGGCTTGTCCAGTTAAAAGAATACGATGATCTCGGCACTTACATTAAAGACATTGCCATTCAGCAGAAGACGGAAACAAGCGAGATTATAAGTGATGTCAAAAGTCCGGTTCTCGCAGGGTTTCTTCTAGGAAAACAAAGCTACATACGCGAACAGGGCGCTGATCTGGACATTCAGCTCGGCAGCCTGATCCCGAATGCGGCAGATCCGGCCGTCATCCATGAGCTCATTACGATTATCGGAAACCTGTTAAACAACGCGCTCGACGCGGTGGCGCAGATGCCGAAAAAAAACATTACGTGCTCAATGCGGTTTCAGGATCGCCAGCTTGATATAGAGATTACGGACACGGGAGCCGGAATGTCTGCGGCAGACCAAGCCCGTATTTTTGAACAAGGTTATTCCACGAAAGGGACAAACCGGGGGTTCGGCCTCTATTTCACCCAGCAGGCAACAGAAAATTTAAAAGGCCATATGATTGTGACAAGTGAAAAGAATGAAGGAACGACTTTCAGTCTTCGCATTCCGTATGAACCGAAGGAGGAAAATGATGATTAATGTACTCATAGTTGAAGACGACCCCATGGTGGGTGAATTAAATAAACGCTATCTCAGCCAGATTGAAGGATTTCAGCTGAAAGGGATCGCATCATCCTTTCAAAGCGCGCTGCACGTGCTGAGCGAGCATCATATCGATCTCATCCTTCTTGACATTTACATGCCGGGAAAAAACGGGCTTGAGCTTTTAACGGAAATCCGCAAACAAAATGAATCGGTTGATGTCATCGTCATTTCGGCCGCAAGCGAGCTGGACGTCATCAAAAAAACGCTTCGGTACGGCGCCGTCGATTATTTAATCAAACCATTTGAATTTGACCGCTTTCAAACCGCTCTTTCCGACTACAGACGCAAGCAGAAAGTTTATCAATCACACAGAAGCATGACACAGAAAGAATTGGATGCCGAGCTTTTTCAAAAGAAAGAAGCGGCGGAAAAGGTTCACCTTCCGAAGGGATTGACAAAAAGCACGCTTAAACTCATCTGGGCGAGCATTGAGTCTTTCGGTGACGGCTCTTTTACCACAGAAGATCTCGCCAAGCATACTGAAATCTCGCAAGTCTCCATCCGGAAATACCTTAAATTTCTGGAAGACATACAAGTGCTGAATGTAGAAATGGCGTACGGCACGATCGGCAGACCCGTCTTCCAATATCATATCAACACCGGCAATGTCAGCAGCATCAAACAATATTTATAATGTCAAAAAGCGCCGTTCCGCTGTGAACGGTGCTTTTTTACTGTCATATCCCGTGACAAAAGGCTTGAGATTCCTTTTTTGTATGCTATATAAGGATAATGACCTGGCTGATCCTCCTCTGTTTTATCCAGATGAGGAAGCCGATTCATAAAATTGATATTTTTTAAAAAATAAGCAAATTTCTATTTATTTATGGCGGGTAAAATGATAAATTATGATTGGTTAGCAGATCTTTTCAGATAAGTCATAAGTCCCGAACCCGGAAGAGACAGCCGCTCAAGGCGGGAAAAAGAGAGACGTCTCATCATTATTATCAGAAAGTTTTTTCGATTCTGCATCCGGTACGGGGACTCAAGTCTGAATTGAACGGCACAGCCATATTTTACAGGGGGGTTATATCTTTGAAAAAACGCAAAATCGGAATGGCGATGGCGCTCATCGCGGCGGCCGGAACCATATTAAGCGCATGCGGTTCAAGTGACAAAGCAAACGGCTCCGGCAGCAAAAACTTTACCGTCGGCATGGTAACAGATATCGGCGGTGTCGATGACAAATCATTTAACCAGTCCGCCTGGGAAGGTATTCAGGCATTCGGAAAAGACAACGGGCTTACAAAAGGCAAAAGCGGTTTTGACTATCTTCAATCAAAATCAGATGCAGATTATACAACGAACTTAAATAAATTAGCGCGGGAACACTTTGACCTGATTTACGGCGTCGGGTATCTGATGCAGGATTCCATCAGCGAAATCGCCGATCAGCGCAAAGACACCAATTTTGCGATCATTGACGCCGTTGTCAAAAAAGACAACGTGGCGAGCCTTACATTTAAAGAGCAGGAAGGTTCATTCCTCGTGGGAGCGGCCGCTGCGCTATCGAGCAAAACGGGAAAAGTCGGATTCGTGGGCGGAATGGAGTCTGAATTGATCAAAAAATTCGAAATCGGCTTCCGCGCGGGTGTACAAGCCGCAAATCCGAAAGCGACCGTCGAAGTGAAATATGCGGGCGGATTTGACAAAGCCGATGTCGGTAAGGCGACGGCTGAAAGCATGTACAAATCAGGCGTTGACGTCATTTATCACGCGGCCGGCGCAACGGGAACGGGCGTCTTCACAGAAGCGAAAAATCTGAAAAAAGAAGATCCGAAGCGGAACGTATGGGTTATCGGTGTTGATAAAGACCAGTACGCGGAAGGTCAAGTCAAAGGCACAAAAGACAATGTCACTCTGACATCAATGGTCAAAAAAGTGGATACAGCCGTAGAGGACTTAACGAAAAAAGCAAGTGACGGGAAATTCCCGGGCGGCAAAACATTAACATACGGTTTGGCGCAAGATGCAGTCGGCATCTCGGATCACAAGGAGAACCTTTCTGACGATGTCATCAAAGCAACAGACGATTGGAAGAAGAAAATCGCGGACGGACTCGAGATCCCTTCAACTGAAAAAGAATTGAAATCCTTCAAGGCTGAGTAAGAACCAGGGGATAAGGAGACTTCCGTGCTTATCCCCTCTCTTTTATGAAAAGAGCGGTGAAGGAAAAGCTGCATCTCTTGCAGCTTTTCTTTTGCCAAGCTCTTTCTCATCAAAGTATCTCTGAAAAGGAGCGTCAAATCGGTGGATTATATCATTGAAATGCTTAATATACGCAAGGAGTTTCCCGGAATCGTCGCCAATGATGACGTCACGCTTCAAGTGAAAAAAGGCGAAATACACGCCCTTCTCGGTGAAAACGGCGCCGGAAAATCGACACTCATGAACGTTTTATTCGGCCTGTATCAGCCGGAAAAAGGCGAGATCCGGGTGCGGGGCGAACGCGTTCACATCAACAGCCCGAACAGAGCCAACGATCTCGGCATCGGGATGGTGCACCAGCATTTTATGCTTGTGGATACCTTTACCGTCTCAGAAAATATCATTCTCGGAAAAGAGCCGAAAACTTTCGGCCGAATTGACAGACAGCGCGCCGCCCGGGACGTGCGCGATATTTCCGACCGTTACGGCCTGCACATTGATCCTGAAGCCAAAGTTGCCGATATTTCCGTCGGTATGCAGCAGCGGGCGGAAATATTAAAGACCCTCTACCGGGGCGCCGACATTCTCATTTTTGACGAGCCGACCGCGGTGCTGACCCCGCACGAAATTCAAGAACTGATTCAGATTATGAAAAATCTTGTCAATGAAGGAAAATCAATCATCCTCATCACCCACAAATTAAAAGAGATTATGGAAGTCTGCGACCGTGTCACCATCATCCGGAAAGGAAAAGGCATTACAACACTCGATGTCGCACATACGGATCAAGATGAACTGGCAAGCCTTATGGTCGGACGCGAAGTGTCATTCAAGACGGATAAACAAGCGGCCGAGCCGAAACAAGAAGTGCTTTCACTTTCTGATGTAACGGTTAAGGACGCGCGCGGCGTTGAGGCGGTCAAACAGCTCTCCCTCTCAGTCAGAGCCGGTGAAATCGTCGGCATTGCGGGCGTTGACGGAAACGGCCAGTCTGAATTAATTGAAGCCATTACAGGTCTCAGAAAAACGAATGCCGGCACGATCACGTTAAACGGCAAACAGCTGCAAAACATGCCGCCCAGGAAAGTCACTGAAGCCGGCATCGGGCATATTCCGCAGGACAGGCATAAACACGGGCTCGTCCTTGATTTTCCGATCGGAGAAAATATCGTGCTGCAAAGTTATTACCAAAAGCCCTACTCTTCTTTCGGCATATTAAATAAACACACGATTTATGACAAAGCGCGAAGCCTGATTGAAGAATACGACGTCAGAACACCTGATGAATATACGCCTGCGCGCGCTCTCTCCGGGGGGAATCAGCAAAAGGCCATTATCGGCCGGGAAGTGGACAGAAATCCGGATCTTTTAATTGCGGCCCAGCCGACGCGGGGACTCGATGTCGGCGCGATTGAATTCGTCCATAAAAAGATCATTGAGCAGCGTGACGCCGGTAAAGCGGTGCTTCTGTTATCTTTTGAACTTGATGAAATAATGAATCTCAGCGATCGCATCGCCGTCATCTTTGAAGGCAGCATCATCGCAAACGTCAATCCGCTTGAAACAAACGAGCAGGAGCTCGGACTTTTAATGGCGGGAAGTAAGCAAATGGAGGCGGGGAAAACACATGATTAATCGACTTTCTCATCTGGCTGTGCCGCTGATTGCGATCATCCTTGGGTTAGCTGCGGGTGCGGTCATCATGCTCGCCAGCGGCTACAATGTCGTAAGCGGGTATTCGGCTCTTTGGAGCGGCATTTTCGGAGAAGTGTATTACATCGGGGAATCGATCCGCCAGATTACGCCATATATTTTGTCCGGATTGGCCGTGGCATTCGCATTTCGGACCGGCCTGTTTAATATCGGGGTTGAAGGACAGCTCCTTGTCGGCTGGACCGCCGCGGTGTGGGTCGGCGCTTCCTTTGACGCCCCCGCTTACATCCACCTTCCGCTTTCGTTATTGGCGGCTGCGGCTGCGGGCGGCATTTGGGGCCTGATTCCCGGATTTTTAAAAGCCCGTTTTTTTGTCCACGAAGTGATTGTCACGATCATGATGAATTATATCGCTCTTCATTTAACCAATTATCTCATTTCCGATGTCATGACGGACCACCGGGACAAAACAGACAAAATTCATGAAAGCGCGTCGCTCCGCTCGCCGTTTTTAGAGCAGCTGACAGATTACTCCCGCCTTCACTGGGGCATTCTGATCGCTCTGTTTGCGGCAGTCCTCATGTGGTTTATCATTCATAAAACAAAAAGCGGATTTGAATTCCGGGCTGTCGGCTTTAACCAGCACGCCGCACAATACGCCGGAATGAGCGTCAGAAAAAATATGATGTACGCCATGATGATTTCCGGCGCCTTCGCGGGGCTTGCCGGCGCGATGGAAGGACTCGGAACCTTTCAATACGCGGCGGTTAAGGGCGCCTTTACCGGCGTCGGCTTCGACGGCATTGCGGTTGCGCTTCTCGGCGGCAGCACGGCAATCGGCGTTGTTCTGGCGGCATGTCTTCTCGGCGGCCTTAAAGTCGGGGCATTAAATATGCCGATTGAATCCGGGGTGCCTTCTGAAGTCGTTGACATCGTCATCGCCATTATTATTTTGTTTGTGGCATCAAGCTACGCCATCCGTCTCATCCTTGATAAATTGAAGAAAAAGGGGGCGAAGTAAGTGGACTTCCTGCAGATTTTATCCATTATTGTCCCGGCAACACTCGTATATGCGGCTCCGCTTATTTTAACTGCTCTCGGCGGCGTGTTTTCTGAAAGATCGGGAGTTGTCAACATCGGTCTTGAAGGACTGATGATTATCGGCGCCTTTACAAGCGTCATGTTCAACTTATTTTTCGGACGCGAGCTTGGCGCCGCCGCTCCGTGGCTCGCCTTGGCTGCGGCTATGATTGCCGGCGGACTGTTCTCACTGATTCACGCGGCCGCCGCGGTTTCTTTCCGCGCCGATCAGACGGTAACCGGTGTGGCGATCAATATGCTCGCGTTAGGAGCGACACTGTTTATCGTCAAGCTGATCTACGGAAAGGCGCAGACTGATAAAATCCCGGAGCCCTTTTACAAAACGAACATTCCCGGGTTAAGCGATATTCCGGTTTTAGGAAAGATTTTCTTTTCCGACGTATATTATACGTCGATTTTAGCCATCGTACTGGCCTTTGTTTCCTGGTTTATTTTATTCAAAACGCCGTTCGGCCTCCGCATCCGTTCTGTCGGGGAACATCCGATGGCGGCCGATACGATGGGAATCAACGTGTTCGGCATGCGCTATATCGGCGTCATGATCAGCGGGCTGTTCGGCGGGCTCGGCGGCGGTGTATATGCTTCCACGATCGCGCTTGATTTCACGCACTCCACCATTTCCGGACAAGGCTTTATCGCTCTTGCCGCGCTGGTTTTCGGCAAATGGCATCCGATCGGCGCGCTCGGGGCGGCGCTGTTCTTCGGATTTGCGCAGAGTTTGAGCATTATCGGCTCGCTTTTGCCCCTGTTCAAAGACATTCCGAATGTATACATGCTGATGGCTCCTTACATTCTGACCATTCTCGCGCTTGCTGGCTTCATCGGCCGCGCGGATGCGCCTAAAGCCAACGGCATCCCTTACATTAAAGGAAAACGCTGATTGCCACAAAAAAGAGTTCCGCACCCTGGTGCCGGAACTCTTTTCATCTATATACGATTCTGATATACTCACGCGGCTGAAACGGTGTTTGCATTGATTCAGCCGCACTCAGCTTGTCTTCTGCGTATTCCGCACCGAGAAAAAAACGCTCCCAATTATCTGCCTCCGTCTGCTGCCGCGTTTTGCAGAAATCGTCCGCTATGAATGTTCCTGCAATAATAGAACAAAATATTCCAATACAGGCCGCCGCCTTTCTCTTCATCTGACCAGCTCCTTTTTTAAAAGCTTGATCTGAAAGATAAATGTATATACAAAGATCAGGATATTTGATAAATTTATTTTGGGTTCAAAAGACCACAAAAACACAGAGAGGAATACATTATGCCGTAGCAGGGTAAAAAAAAGTGCGATATAATTTGTACTGGGTCCTATGACCGTGAATTGATTAATTCACTCTTACATAAAGCAGTTGCTTGATGAAAAAACAAGCAAAGGAGGTCTTCTGTTGCAGCTGTTACATTTCGCGATTTTGGCGCCTTTTTTATTTGCATTTATCGTTCCCTTTCTTTATAAACGGGTAAAACAAGTCCATACAGGCTGGTTTGTGCTGATAGTGCCCGTTGTGCTGTTTGTTTACTTTATCAGCAAGCTCCCTGTAACAATGGCTGGGGAAACCGTCCGATATGCGGCCGAATGGATTCCGTCCCTCGGTATTAACTATACCGTTTATCTTGACGGACTCGGGCTGTTATTCGCTTTATTGATTACGGGTATCGGCTCTTTAGTGACGCTTTACAGTATTTTTTACTTATCGAAGGACAAAGAAAAGCTCGGCCCCTTTTATGTGTACCTGCTGATGTTTATGGGCGCGATGCTCGGCGTTGTGCTCGTCGATAACGTTATCGTGCTTTATATGTTCTGGGAGCTGACAAGCCTGTCATCCTTCTTATTAATCGGGTATTGGCATAAGCGGAAGAAATCACGCTACGGTGCGGAAAAGTCACTGCTGATTACCGTCGGCGGCGGGCTGTGCATGCTCGGCGGCTTTATCCTGCTGTATCTGATGACGGATTCTTTCAGTATCAGGGAAATGGTCAACCAGGTGCATATTATCGCAGGCCATCCGTTCTTTATTCCGGCGATGGTTCTCCTGTTATTGGGGGCCTTTACGAAATCAGCGCAGTTTCCGTTTTATATCTGGCTGCCTGATGCCATGGAGGCGCCGACTCCTGTCAGCGCCTATCTGCACTCGGCTACAATGGTGAAAGCGGGCATTTATCTGATTGCCAGATTCAGTCCGGTTTTTGCATTTTCACCCGTCTGGTTTTGGACGGTTGCCTCAGTCGGTCTGATCACGATGGTATGGGCTTCCTTTAATGCGATGAAACAAACCGATTTAAAAGCGATTCTGGCATTTTCCACAGTCAGCCAGCTCGGTATGATTGTATCGATGCTCGGCGCAGGAGCCGCCGCGCTTCATTACCAGCATTCAGAGTATTTTACGGCGGCTGTCACCGCGGCTGTGTTTCACTTAATTAACCATGCTACTTTTAAAGGAAGTTTATTTATGGCGGTCGGCATTATCGACCATGAAACGGGAACACGGGACATCCGCAGGCTCGGCGGACTGATGGCGCTTATGCCGGTAACGTTCACCGTTTCACTGATCGGAACGTTTTCCATGGCGGGCCTCCCTCCGTTTAACGGCTTTTTAAGTAAAGAAATGTTCTTTACAAGTATGCTGCGGATTGCTCATGCAGATATTTTCAGCCTGGATACGTGGGGCGTGCTGTTCCCCGTTCTCGCATGGATCGGGAGCGTCTTCACTTTCATCTACAGCATGAAGCTGTTTTTCAGAACGTTCAGCGGCGCGCGCAAACCTGATCAGCTTGAAAAGACGCCGCATGAAGCACCGCTCGGCATGCTGATTTCGCCGGTGATTCTTGCCGCTTGCGCCGTCAGTCTGTTTTTTGCACCGAACGTTTTGTCTTACAGCCTGATTGAACCGGCGATGAACTCCATTTATCCGGCTCTGTTAACCGGCGGAGATACATTCCATGTCCATATTTCCCAGTGGCACGGGGTGACGGCTGAGGTAATGATGACCCTCGGCATCATCATTGTCGGCACGATCGGTTACGTAACGCTGTCTAAATGGGAGCGTTTGTACGGTCTGTTTCCGAAAAAACTGACGCTGAACAAGCTTTACGATGCGGTGACGGGCAGTATGGAAAAAAGATCTTACCAGCTGACGTCATCTTATATGACCGGATTTTTGCGGGATTATCTGCTGTATATCTTTGCGGCGTTTATCATTCTCATCGGAACGGCGTTCGTCACAAAAGGCGGCTTTTCCATGACAGCGAAAGGCATGGCTGAAATCGGCCTGTATGAAATCGTGCTGTCCCTCGTTATGGTGAGCGCAACGATTGCGACTGTGTTCGCCAAATCGCGGCTGACGGCCATTATCTCACTCGGTGTTGTCGGGTACACACTCGCGCTGTTTTTCGTGATTTTCAGAGCGCCCGATCTGGCGCTCACGCAGCTCGTCATTGAGACGATATCCGTCGCCTTGTTTCTTCTTTGTTTTTATCATCTGCCGAAAATGCGGCGGAAAAAGAAGACAAGAACATTCCGGATGACGAATTTTATCATTTCTCTCGGTGTCGGCGTCATCGTGACAATGCTCGGAATCGCGTCTTCCAGCGAAAAAACAAAAGACAGCATCTCCTCCTTTTTCACCGCTTACAGCCATAAGCTCGGGGGAGGAAACAATATCGTCAACGTCATCCTCGTTGATTTCAGGGGATTTGATACGATGTTTGAAATCACGGTGCTGTCGATTGCCGCACTCGGTATTTACGGCATGATCAGAACGAAAGTAAAAGAGGAGGGAGAAGAGCGTTGAGACAGCAAAACACAAACGACATCATCCTTCAGACGGCAACGAAGCTTGTATCTTTTATCATTCTGCTTTTCTCTTTCTATTTATTTTTATCGGGGCATAACGCTCCCGGCGGAGGATTTGTCGGCGGACTGATTACGTCTTCGGCCATCGTGCTGTTGCTTTTGGCCTTTGATTTAAAAACCGTCAAATCGATTTTGCCCGTCAATTTTATTTATGTGGCGGGCGCGGGTCTGCTTATCGCGATTGCAACGGGTGCAGGTTCGTTCTTATTCGGAGCACCCTTTCTCACCCATACATTCGGCCATTTTCATCTCCCTGTGCTTGGGAATACGGAGCTTGCGACGGCCACTTTGTTTGATTTAGGTGTGTATCTCGTTGTTGTCGGCGTGACGATGACCATTATTCAAACGATTGGAGAGGAAGAATAATGGAAATCTTAATGTCTGTCATTGCCGGTATTTTGTTTATGGCGGCAACCTACCTGCTGCTTTCTAAAAGTCTGCTGCGCGTGATTATCGGCACCGCGCTTTTAAGCCACGGCGTCCATTTGCTGCTTCTGACCATGGGCGGACTGAAAAAAGGCGCCCCTCCCATACTGGGCGGAAAAAGCACGTCGTTTGTCGATCCGCTGCCGCAGGCACTCATACTGACGGCGATCGTTATTTCGTTCGGCGTCACGTCCTTCCTGCTTGTGATGGCGTTTCGCGCCTATCAGGAACTGAAAACGGACGATATGGATCGAATGAGGGGAAATGATCAACATGAATAACTTTGTGATATTGCCTATTCTGGTGCCGCTGCTTGCCGCAGTGCTGCTGATTTTTATGAACAGGCACGTGATGCTGATGCGGATATTCAGCACTGCCGCTTCCTGTGTCTCCATCGTCATCAGCGCCGCTCTCGTTCAGACGGTTTTTACACACGGGATTCAGACGCTGTCACTCGGCGGCTGGAAAGCGCCGTACGGCATTGTGCTCGCCGCGGATCAGCTTGCCGCACTGCTTGTTTTGACAACCGCCATAATCGGGCTGCTCGTCACCCTGTACTCCTTCCGCTCCATCGGAGAAAAAAGGGAGCGCGCTTTCTATTATTCAGGGGTGCAGTTTCTTCTAGCCGGCGTAAGCGGAGCGTTTTTGACGGGTGACCTGTTCAACATGTACGTCTTTTTTGAGCTTCTGCTTATCGCGTCCTACATGCTGATCGTGCTTGGCGGAACGAAAATTCAATTAAGAGAATCATTGAAGTATATCGTGTTTAACATTGTGTCATCCGCGTTTTTTGTCATCGGCGTCGGTTACTTATATGCGGTGACGGGCACGCTGAATATGGCTGATCTAAGCGTAAAAATAAGTGAATCGGGCCAGACCGGGCTGATAACCGTCATCGGCGTCCTTCTTCTCGTCGTTTTCGGTTTAAAGGGCGGGATATTCCCGCTGTATTTCTGGATGCCGGGCTCTTATTACGCCCCGCCGGCTGCGATTTCGGCCTTATTCGGGTCTCTTTTGACGAAAGTCGGCCTGTACGCCATTTTAAGAGTATTCACCCTGATCTTTATTCACGATACGGGCTTTACCCACCAATTGATGATGTGGCTTGCGATGCTGACGGTGTTATTCGGCGTAATCGGATCTATCGCCTTTTCGGATGTCATGAAAATCGTCATCTACAATATTATTACAGCCGTCGGCGTGATTTTGTTCGGCATTGCCATGAACACGCCGGCCTCCATTCAAGGAGCGGTTTATTACTTGATTCACGATATGCTGATTAAAGGAGCGCTGTTCATGCTCGCCGGCACGCTTATCGCATTGACGGGCACTGCCAGCCTGCATAAAATGGGCGGACTGATCACCCGTTATCCCCTTTTAGGATGGATGTTCTTTATTTCAGCCATATCTCTGGCCGGCATCCCGCCGTTCAGCGGATTTGTGGGCAAGCTGAAGATCGCGGAAGGCGGGTTCGATAAGGGGGAAACATTGTTTTCCGTATTGATTCTCTTATCCAGCCTGCTTGTGCTCTATTCCGTGCTGAAGGTTTTTACGACGGCTTTTTGGGGGGAAGAAAAAGAAATCCCCGGCCCCGGCGCAGGCGGACGGTCCGCAAAAGGACTTCTTTATCCGGCAGCCGCTTTTCTCCTTTTGTCGCTTCTGTTCGGGCTCGGAACCGAATGGGTTTCACCGTATGTCAATCAGACGGCTGAGAATCTGCTGAATCCGGAAAAATACATTGAAGCTGTTTTGAAGGAGTAGATGGCATGGCTTTTCAACTATTATTAAATGTTCTTCTCGCTGTTTGCTGGATGTTTCTCACAAACAGCCTCAGCGCGGCGGGTTTTATGACCGGATTTATCGCGGGCTTGGCGGCGCTGTTTTTTTTCCGGCGCTTCTTCTCGCGGCCGTTTTATATTTGGAAAATATGGTCAGTCATCAAACTGGCGCTGATCTTTATAAAGGAATTATATTTGGCCAATGTCAGCGTGCTGAAAACCGTTATATCGCCGAAACTGAACATCCGCCCGGGCATTTTCGCGTTTAAGACGGAATTGACGGAGGATTGGGAGATCACGCTGCTCTCGCTGTTAATCACTTTAACACCGGGTACGCTCGTGATGGATATCTCCGATGACCGGTCGATTCTCTATATACACGCCATGGACATTGAAGATGCGGAGAAAGCGATCCATGACATCCGCGTCTCTTTTGAGAAAGCCATTCAGGAGGTGAGCCGCTGATGTTTACGTTTATTCTGCAATTATCACTCGGCATTATGGCGGTTTCGACTCTTCTGTACGTCATTCGCGTCATAAAAGGGCCTACGATACCGGACCGGGTCGTCGCGCTTGATGGGATCGGCATTAATCTGATTGCCATGACCGCGCTTGTATCCATTCTCTTAAACACATCGGCCTTTTTGGACATCATTCTGCTGCTCGGCATTTTATCGTTTATCGGCACGATTGCCTTTGCTAAGTTTTTGGAGAAAGGAGAGATTATCGAAAATGATCGAAATCGTTAAATGGGCCGTCGCCGTTTGTATTCTGATGGGATCGCTGATCTGCCTGGTCGCGTCTTTCGGCACACTCAGGCTTCCTGATGTGTATACGCGCGCCCACGCCTCTTCAAAAGGCTCGACACTCGGCGTTAATTTGGTATTGCTCGGGGTGTTAGGCTACTTGTGGATGCTGACCGGAGAAATTTCTGTAAAAATACTGCTCGGCATCATTTTTATCCTGCTGACGGCGCCGGTCGGAGCGCACCTCATATGCAGGGCCGCGTACAATTCGGGAGCGGCGCTTGATAAAAGAAGCGTTCAGGATGATTACAAAGGGATCAGAAACTTTGTGATCAAACGTAAAGAAGATTCATATTTGTAAAAACAAACAGCCGGACGATTCAGGGTTCCGGCTGTTTGTTTATTTTGTTATAACAGCCAGCGTGCAGCGAGAAATACAGATCAGCCTTTCCCGTTCATCGAAAATGTTAATCCCGTACACAATGGTTGCCCTGCCTGTGTGAACGGGTTTCGCAATCGCCGTGACCGTCCCGCCCTCTTTCACGGATTTCAAATGATTGGCATTAATCTCAAGCCCGACACACGCCTGGTTCGACCGGTCGATAAAATGCTGGGCCCCGACACTTGCAACAGTCTCCGCCAGCGCTGCTGACGCGCCACCATGCAGATATCCGAAAGGCTGCACCGTCCTCTTATCCACCGGCATCACCGCTACGCATCTCTCCGGCGTGTTTTCAGTGATTTCAATACCGAGTGCGCCGAGCAATGTATTGTTCAGATTCATAGGTCATTCTCCCTTCAAGATTTATAGTACGTTGTCTGACTTGGCGATCAGCACCGCTTCAGTTCGGGAGCCGACATTCAGCTTGTTAAAAATGGATGTCAGGCTGTATTCAATCGACCGCTTGCTTAAGTGAAGCGCATCTGCGATTTCCTGATTGGTCAAACCTTTTTCGACCTCTTGGAGAATATGGCGCTCTCTCGGGGTTAACCGATCCTGCTCACTTTGAGGGGAAGAAGACGTTTTTGTTTTTTGCTGGGTCATCAGCTGTTTGAAATAGGAGAAATCAACTAAAATCTGTCCGTTGAGCACGTGATATATGTATTGCATGATTTTCTCTTTAGATTCGGTTTTGCTGATGGCGCCATGCAGGCCCGCGCGGATGGATTCTTCAAAATAATCTTCAACCTCATAGCCTGTGTAGACAATGATTTTACAGAGAGGATTCTCTTTTAAGATTTTCTTGGAAAGCTCTATGCCGCTGATGTCATCACCCAGATTTAAATCCATTAATATGAGATCGTAAGCTGAAAAATCATGCCGGAGAACGAATTGTTCACTGGCGTCAGGACTGAGGCAATCGACAGAAAGATTCGTGTCCGTTTCCAGAATCGTCTTGGTGCCCTCCATGACAGCCGGATGATCATCAATCACTAGTATCTTTTTCATGGTTTCCTCCCTTTTACTCACTCATTTCCATTTTATTAAAAAGACTTGGCTTCTGCCAAGTCGATTTGGTGATAAATTGGTTACAATTCCATTTCAATATCTACTTTAAAACCGTTTCCTTCACTTGTGTCGATTTTCATCCGTCCGTCAAGCGCCCGGACGCGCTCCTTAATACCCGAAAGACCCATGCTCATCGACTGCCCGCCGCCTTCTTCCTGATTGCATCCGACACCGTCATCTTCATAATGCAGAATCACTTTATTTTGAATGCTGATCAGCATAATCAGCACCTCATTCGCCTGTGAATGCTTCATGGCGTTCGAAAGAAATTCCTGAATGATGCGGTACAAATTCAGCTGCGTATCCAAATCCAGAGCCGCCGTAAACCGGCCCGTATTCAGACGGATATGAAACGGCGCACGCTCCTGCTGCTGCGCGGCAAGCTTGGATACCGCCTTGACCAGACCCAAATCATACAGCAGCTGAGGACGCAGCTCATGGCACGTCTCCCGGGTCATCAAAATGACATCCGACATCTGCTCATTCATCTGATGAAGCTTGTCCTGCACCTCTAACTGGCAAGGCTCCTCTTTCTTAAAATCGGCCAGAAACAGCTCACACTGGCGCTTCAAAGAAATTAAATCCTGCAGCACCGAATCATGCAGATCACGGGCCAAATCCGAACGCTGCTTTTCCTCGATCGTAAACATCAGCTTTTTGAGCCAGACCGGGTTTGAGCCTTGTTGTTTTAGATTTTGGAGGTGATCCATAAGTTCCTCAATTTGCAGAACATTTTCCATCGATACACTGGTATAAAATGATAACGTCTTCAGCCATGAAGTCTCATCCATTGTAAGTCTTGGTGTATTTATGCTTGATAAACAAAGCAAAACATAAGAACTTGTTCCTCTCTCGCCAATTTTCATGAGGAACCCTTGATTAATCTCAATGATTTTGCCGATTTCCGAATTGACCTTTTCAAATTTGTCTTTATAGGGATACCAATTTGGTTCTGTACTTTGTTTGTCAAAATACACAATTTCTCCGCCAGAACTAATTTCAAAAATATAAGCTTTGCTTACTGGCAAAACATCTAAAATTGTCGCTTTAAGATGTGTGAAAACTTGGTTCAAGACTGACACACTTTTAATCAATTGTGTGTATTTAAAAATACTGTCTTGATAATTATACTTTTCTGAGAAACGCTTTAAGCGGAACTTATAGTCCAGCACTTCTTTAAAATAAAAAACAGAAAGCATAATCAGAAAAACAAACAAGGTGATTTGAAAAGTATTAAAATCTCTATTTTTATTCATAAACACAACGAAAACCCAAACGATACCAATTGATGGGATAACCGCCAACAAACAATAATACCTCAAGCGTCCCAACAAAAAATCAATATTATAAATTTTATTAACAACAAATTGATATACCAGTGCTAACGGTATAAGCAAAAGAAAAGGTGCAGTGATTACCGCACTATAAACATATTGTCCAAAGATCACAAGAGGAACAATATATAATAAAGTAAAAGGTAAGAATGCAATGGTATTAGATACTAATAATACTTTTAACAAATAAGCAAAATCTTTCTTTCTATGCTTAATTTGATAAAGTATAAGACATACATAAACCACCATCATTTCAAATAAAAAAGTTAAGAGATTAAGGCTTGTAATCACATCATACTTTATATGCTTTTCAAATAGTTCACATATGATGTTCACTAAAGGTAAATTATACAAAATTAAAATATAAATCCCTCGTGAAAATTTCACGTTTAATTCTTTAAAATATTGATGAAGGAAGTTAAGATACAAAACAGGCACTGCTAAAAATGTATAAAGATTAATATAACGATTTACAGAGTATCCCCTTGTCACTCCTCCGGCACTTAAATAAGCAATAGATATACATAGCAAAAAACAAATCAGAATATATGCTGATATGCTGTCTTTCTTCAAATTAACTCTAAAGATGTAAAAAATACATATTAAACTCAGTAAATAAAAAATACCTGGTACAATATATGAAAAGAAACTGTACGGGCTATCTAAATAGATAAATTCAAAGTTATCTAACTTAATTAATTTATCATTACGTTCAACTTTTAATTGTCTAACTTTAGCTAAGTAAGAGCCATAAATGTTTTCTTTATTTGGTTTATGTCCATTTATTTCAACAATTTTGTCTCCAATTTCCAACCCCATTAATCTTCCATAGGAGGATCTTGTCATATCAACAACTTTCAGTTCTTGATTAGAAACTTTAACTACATTGGTACCTATAATTATTCCATTTTGAGTATAATAAACTACTAAAGTAAAATAGAAAATACTAAACAATAATAAGGCAACCGAAAAAAACTTTAAAAACTTCTTCAAAATAACATGGTTCACTTGTTTTTTAAGTACGCCAAGCAGGATCATCATTCCCTATTTTGAATTTATTGTTAAAAATTTTAATAATATCAGGAATAAGCGAGTCTGGAATACTTATTAAGCTCACTTCTCCCATCCCGAGTTTTTCTACAACCTCTGGATTCTTCATTAAAAAATTTACGATGTCTTGGTTCATAATGGTGCGCCCTCATTCAATGATTTATAGTTGAAAAATTCAAGTTTAATATTGAGTTTATTTAATTCCGTCATTATTTTATCCTCATATAATCTGATCATAATCGAAACATATTGAGTCACTCCGGCCTCCCAAAGTTTTTGTTTAAATAAGTTTATATCAGAAAGCAATAATTGATACTCCCTTTTTGAATTCATTATATTGAGGATTGATACTGACATCGGATTAAATTTACGTTTTAAGTATAATAAAACTAAATTATTTCTATTTTTGTTAATATCACTGCGTTCAATATTAAACAGTCCGTAATAATCATTCTCTATTTGTTTCACGATTCCCAACCAATAGGAATAATTCTCAACAGTTTTGTTATACTCTCCGCATGCAAGCATAGTTCCTAAAACACATGGCATCGCAATAAGTGAACCTGATTTATGTTTTATCATTGCGAGACATTCTTCTTCCGTTTCAGCCGAATTCTTTAGGTCATCATGCTGCCCTTGCATTGCCTCTATTGCATAATTTAAAGCTAACCGAGAAAAGTCAGAAACTGTACAAAGAGAATTAATGAATTGTATACTAATCGTATAGAGAGTTGTTGAGGCATTTAACGATACTGAGCGGTCTATTTTCATCCAAAGAGCACTTCCATTATCCTCATCTTCATGGTCATCTAAAATATCAAATGATAAGATTAACAACTCAATACCTGCAGCCAGCATCTCTATTTCTTTGAAATTTGCTCCGTTAAATGCTATGTAATGCTGATATGCCAGGTTTCCAAAAAAGAAGGATTCTTTTGTTTCAATGAAAGAGTACAGCAGACTGATCAAATCCGAATTGTAAAGATTAGTATTTACAATTTCCTTCATCTTCTCTTTAATCGTTTCGGCATCTAAACACATTTGCTCAATAATTGTCTTCACCCTCCCATTCTATTTTACTAAATGCAGGTGATGAAAGACAGCAGGTTTTTCGTTTTTTAACAATCGTATAATACTTTATCCATGAAATGGATAAAAAATGCACAAAAAAAAGACTTGTTTCCAAGTCTTTTTAAGAAATTTTCATTGCATATGAGAATTTATCGAGCTGATCAATGCTTTTGTTAATGTTTCGTAATGAGTCGGTTGTTTCTCTGATATCATTTTCAAGTCGGAATAATAATTGCTTTACTTCTTCTAATTTGTTTTCCACCGTTTCCACACTCCTTTTTTTGAAAGATCAATGAATTGTGTATGGTGAACGAGTCCTAGGTATTTGATCTGTTACTAATAGTGTAAACGTTTTTGCGGGATTTTTCACCGAAAAGTATGTGTAAAAGTATCTGCGTGACACCGCAAACCGTGGTAATTCTATAGTCCCGAATGGAGCATTTAGCGAACAGGACTATATAACTACCAGAAAGGCAGACGTTTAGGATGAAGCAGACCAATCTGGCGGTTCTGCTGTTTTTTTAACGGTTTTCCGACAAACCGGCAAGGACTATAGTCCCTGCCGTCGCAATTTCAAAACAGAATGGGCGAACAGCGTCGCATAACCACCGACAAACACCGAAAAGACCGCAACCCCCGCATTGTGGTCTTTTTGCATGTCATAACTCGTTATCATGCCGCCTATACTCTATAACGAATGTTTTCTCAGGAAGGAGGCCGCCGTATGCATTATGTGTATCCATGCTGTCCTGTTTTCGCCGCGCCATACCGGCATCCTGCGCCCAGTGCCCCGGTTCACGCAGATATTTTGACAGCGTCCGCAAAAGAGGCTGCGGGCATGCTGGAGGATGCGCGCCTGCTCCTTGCGCGGCTGTCGGCGTCAAAAGAGCTTGCGCGCCGCATTCTCACCGCAGCGCAATCATCTGACACCGCAGCGGTCAAGCGGCTCATTAAGCAGACCGGCATCAAAAATGACTTTGACGTGACGTATAATCCCGACGGCATCCGTGTCAGTCTGATCAGAGAGCAAAGCCGGTTTATCATCGCCCTCAGGTGGTCGGCTTAAAGCGGCTCAATCCACGATCAGCTGCCGGCACCATTCGATCGCCTGTAAGTAACATTCATACGCTTCTTCTTTGTTCAGTTCTTTTCCCCACTCGTCACAGTCCCAGTTGTTGCATTCAATGGCTTTGACGAACGCGAGCATCTTATAATAATCGTTTTCATAACCGAGCAGCGCCTGTCCGACTTCATCGATTAAAGGCAGTTCTTTGATGATATCCTCCAGCTCCCGGTGGAGAAGCGTATCGATGAGCGAAAACATGCCGATCAGCATGTAAGAAGAGGGCTGGGGCCTTCCGGTTCTTTTCGCCAGCAGTTCGCACAGTTTGGCCCTGATTAAGGAAATCTTAATGATTTCTTTTTGGCTTGAATGGCTTTTCGCCGTTAAATCTCTGAATGAAAGAATGTAAATCAAGCGCTTAATCTCATTCAGCCCAAGCATCATGATGGCCTGCTGGATGCTGTCTATCTTTTTTTTCAGCCTTGTTTGCGATCCGTTTAAAAAACGCAGAATCTGATACGATAAGCTGACGTCCCGCTCTATGTATTCCGTCACGCGCTGTATATTGGGCTGGTCATTGTTTAATTCGCTTAAAAGCTGGTAGTAAGAATGAAAATGAAACGTCAGATCATTTCCGCTGATGACACGCGGTTCACTGAAAAAATATCCTTGAAACAGGTGAAAGCCGTCTATGGCCGCCTGTTTATAATCTTTTCTCGTCTCCACTTTCTCCGCTAAATAAATCAGACTTTTACAGCTGTACGTCTGAATGATTTTTTTGCGCTCCAGACGCGAGGATTGCAAAAAGTCGATTTTTAAAATATCAATATATTTCATCAGCTGTTCCACTAACTCTTCATTTTCCGGATTGATGGCGTAAAAATCATCAAGTGCTAATGTATATCCTAATTTCTTCAGCTGTCTGCATCTTGAGATGAGTGCCGGAGTGATCGGTATGTCCTCAAGAATTTCGATAATAAGCTGGTCAGGATCAAAGGAGGTAGGGAGATCTGAAAACATCAGGCTTTCTGTAAAATTCACAAAGCAGCGTTTCCCCTCAGTCAGCTTTTCGATTCCGATGTTGATAAAGCTGTTAATAATGAGATCCGTCGTAGCTTTATCTCCATCAGCGGCCGAATAACGGTTCTCTTCGCTCTCCCGGTAAAGAAGTTCATAAGCAACAACCTGTTCGTTTCTGTTGAAGATAGGCTGTCTCGCAACAAACACCTTCATTCATTTACCCCCTTAGATGCGGCCTTCGAACATAAGTATATCAAATAACTTGACGAAATTTGTCTAAATGTGAAAAATATTATCACAACAAAAAGGCCTTTCCAGAGAAAGGAAAGGCCGCTTTGTCTTCTATTCAAGTTCCCGTTTCAGCTTGCTTTTGATTTCATGAATCCGCTGCATCTTGTTGCTCCAGCAGTCTTCGCTTAAATCGACCGGATATTCTTCCGGCTTGCTGATCCGTTTGTATTCCTCCCACAGAAGTTTGAGGTTATCCTGCACGTATTGCTGGATGTCGGTAATTTCGGGATTATCATAGCATAAAACGCCGTTTTCAAAGATCGGCTCATGCAGGTCTTTCGCATAGAAATCAGTGACGAATTTGCTGACGAACGTGTGGACGGGATGGAACATTTTTAAGCGTTTCTGATCATTTACCCGCTCGTCATAAAGCGCGATATAATCACCTTCCGAGTGGTGATTCAGCTTGTTGATAATCCGGTATACTCTCTTTCTTCCCGGCGTTGTCACTTTTTCAGGGTTTGACGAAATTTTAATGGTGTCGGTCAGTTTGCCGTCCTCTTCAATGGCGACAAGCTTGTAAACCGCGCCGAGAGCCGGCTGATCGTATGCGGTAATCAGCTTCGTGCCGATGCCCCACGTATCGATTTTCGCTCCTTGGGATTTCAGATTTAATATCGTGTGCTCGTCAAGATCGCTTGAAGCAATGACCTTTGCGTCTGTGAAACCCGCTTCATCAAGCATTTCACGCGCTTTTTTTGACAGGTACGCCAAGTCCCCGCTGTCCAGGCGGATGCCGATGAAGTTGATCCGGTCGCCGAATTCCTTTGCGACTTTAATCGCATTCGGCATGCCTGAACGGATCGTATCGTACGTATCTACGAGAAACACGCAGTCTTTGTGGGTCTCCGCATATTTCTTAAATGCCGTATATTCATCGCGGTACGCTTGTACGAGCGCATGAGCGTGCGTGCCGGATACCGGTATATTAAAACGCTTTCCGGCTCTTACATTACTCGTCGCGCTGAAGCCGCCGATCAAAGCCGCTCTCGCTCCCCACATGGCCGCATCCATTTCATGGGCGCGCCGCGTTCCGAATTCGAGGGCGTCTTCGTCACCGACAACGCCTTTAATGCGGGCCGCTTTCGTGGCGATTAATGTTTGGTAATTCACAATGTTAAGCAGAGCCGTCTCAATCAGCTGGGCTTCGATCAGGGGCGCTTCGACCCGCATAATCGGTTCGTTGTTAAAAACGAGCTCGCCTTCTTTCATGCTGTAAAGAGATCCGGTAAAAGAAAGATCCCGTAAATACTCAATGAAATCATCAGCATAGTGCAATTCCGTTTTTAAATAATTCAGATCGCTGTCGGTAAATTTGAAGTTCTCCAAGTATTCGATTGCTTTTTCTAAGCCCGCAAATACCGCATAGCCGTTTTCAAAGGGAAGCTTTCTGAAAAAAAGCTCAAAAATCGCTTTTTTCTCATGAATGCCGTCTCTCCAGTACGTTTCGGCCATATTTATTTGATAAAGATCTGTATGTAAAGACAAACTGTCGTCTTTAAAACCATGCTCCACCAAAATTGTTTTCCCCTTCCTTACTCTGCCACTTGCGCTCCGATGCTGTTCTTAAAATGGGACAGGGCCCATTCATGCCCTTCCGGATTAAAGCTGGCCACAGCGTTTTGATGAATGACGATCTGAAAGCCCTTGTTGTAGGCGTCAACCGCCGTGTGAAGAACGCAGATGTCCGTGCACAGGCCCGCAAGATGCAGCTCAGTGATCTGCCGTTCCCGCAGTTTCAGCTCTAAATCCGTTCCCGCAAAAGCAGAATATCTCGTTTTTTCCATATAATTTACGTTTTTTGCGTGTTTATGTTTCTCATAAAGAGGCGATAGCCTTCCGTACAGCTCTTTGCCCTCCGTGCCGTTGATATTATGCGGAGGAAACAGGCGTGTCTCGGGATGAAAGTCATCGTCTGCATCATGCGAATCAACCGCAAAGACAACGTAATCACCGTTTTCTATAAATGCTTGCGTCAAACTGACAATCGTATCTTCAATCTGTCTCGCGGGTTCTCCGCAGGTTAATGCCCCGTTCTCTGCTGCAAAATCATTCGTATAATCAATGCATATAAATGCTTTTTTCATAGCCGGCCTCCCCGCCATTCATATGAAAACCATTATATCCTATCTCCACTTGTAAGTGAATTGGCATTGTAAAATGACAAACGGTGTTTTGCCCTTTTAAGATTTCAGGAGTGAGCGCTGAAAAATGTCATCCTGTACGTAAATGCCGTCAAGGTTCACGGCATAATCGGCGGCAAAAACCAGGCCGAGCGGCGTTTCGAATTGAAGATCCGATATGACGGAGCTTCGGACACCGGCAAGTGCGGCAAGCTTCATATATGGCGAATAAGCATGATACGGGAGCCTTCCGTTTATATAGAGCACCGCGTCTTTTCGGCTTTTCAGCGCCTGTTTCACTTCTTCATACGGCTGCTTTTGCAGCACCTGCCCCTTCGTCAGGGCAATGATGACTCTTTCACGCAGCGAGCCTAAAAATAAATGGCGTTCATCCGGTTTCGTCTGCAGAGGGCCGTACATCCCCTGCTGTAAATAAAGGTCAACCGTTTTGTCGCTCATCGGCCTGTCCCTCCTCAGCTTGTTTTACAATTATCTCCCCGGACGGGACGCGGTAAACCGCTTCGTTACATTTCAGCCACCCAATGGGAGATCTTGCCGGCGAGCTCTCCGGCGGGTTCTTCTTCAATCAGCTTGCTGAATGATTGTAAAAGCCGCTGCGCCAGCGCCTTTTTCTCTTCCTCATAGGAAATGATCGTGCTCCACTCAAGTTCCGGAACGGCTACAAGGGTATGCTGTTCTTTTTTATTTTCATGCAGATATACATCACCGATCATTCCGGACTGCACGGTAATATTCGCTTTTCTGATTTTCATAAAAAATTCCCCTTTTATAAAGACTGATTCTATTATACTACAAAAAAGCGACAGCCTCCTAAAAGGAGGCTGTCACGCGTTAAACCAATCAGGTTCGTCAAACACATCGATGTCTTCAAAGCGCGTTTTGCTGAATTTATTAGTGACTTTGACAAAATCTCCGGAATGAAACGCCCCTGCCCCCGCGCCTGAGTGGTCAACGGCTTTGGGAGAAATGGCAAACACGTCACCGAAGCTCGCCGCAGCGTCTCCGGCTAAACTCATAATATAAATCGGTCCCACAATTGCAGGCATACCCACACCTCCGCTTTTCTTTACAGCATTTTATGCGCTGCATCGGGAGTTGTGCCCGTTTTTATTTCGGCTTGCGGCTGTCTTCGAGCTTTGACCGCTGACGAAGTTTGATAAGCCGGACGATATTTAAGACAAAAGCTTTTAAAACCGCGTAAACCGGCACGGCCAGAATCATTGCGAGAATGCCGCCGAAACTGCCCGCTCCGATAAGCAGAAGAATAATGGTGAGCGGGTGGGTATTCAGCCGTTTCCCGATGACAAGCGGAGAAAGCAGGTTCCCGTCAAGCTGCTGGACGACAACGACAACAATAACGGCAAACAGCGCCTTAGCCGGCGAATCCATAAACGCGATAATCACCGCGGGCGCCGCCCCGAGAAACGGCCCCAGGTACGGAATGATATTGGTGACGGCGATCACCATCCCGAGAATTAACGCATACTGCAGGCCGATGATCCAATATCCGATAAAGCATGCCGTTCCGACAAAGAGACAAATCAGCAGCTGGCCTTGGAAATAGGCGGCCAATGTGACATATAAGTCATTAAATATTTTCCGACCTTCCGCCCGGTAGGAAGTAGGCAGGATTTTAACCGCCAAGAGCGGAAACCGCCGGCCGTCCTTCAGCATATAAAACAAAATGAACGGAACGGTGATCACGACAAGCGTGATATTCGTAACGACGCCGAACACGGCCGACAGGCTTGCCGTAATATTTTGCGGAAGGCTTTGTAAAAATCCCGTCAGAGACTGCTGGATTTTTTCTATCGACACATAATCCTGCGTCATCATCCACGTAAACCATTTGGAATGGGATAATTGCGCCGTCAAGACTTGAATCTGATGAATGTAATCAGGGAAATTGTTAATCAGCCCCGTGACCTGGGAAGCCACAATCGGTCCGATGGCGGTGAACATAAAGGCAATCAGGCCGATGAAAACGAGATAAATGAGCAGGATCGCCAATGTCCGGGGGATTTTTTTCTCAAGCAGGCGTACGATCGGATTAAAAATGAAAAACAAAATGCCCGAGATCAAAATCGGAAAAAACAGCGTGGTGATAAAACCGAAAAACGGCTGAAAAATAAACGAAACTTTCGTTGATACGTAAATAATGAGCAAAACGAGCAAAATTTGCAGCGTCCAAAAATGGACCTTTGATTTCAACAAGCGGTTTCCTCCTATTGTCATGTGAACTTGTACTGTGATTGTACCAAAAAAAGCCGCCGTGCATCTATGTATCTCAAAAAAGAAGACGCACCGGGGTTCTATAGGGCCGCCTCCGGTTTGCGCCTTATTCGTGCTGTTACACGCGTTCGGTATAATCAGGCATGACGGAAACCACATGGCGGTTTCTGATATAAAATACACGGTCATGCGTTTCTTCAATGGCGATGTGATCCGGAGTGGCATCAATCAGCCGTCCTCTGACAATGCGTCTGACGGTTTGAATGATAAACCTTGAGCCGATAAGTTTATGGATGGTCTGATAAACGTAAGGGTCCACTAACGAGACGATTTGCGGGCTTCCTTGATGGGCCATTTTCGCTGATCCCCTTTACTATGTTTTCCTTCAGCATATGCAGCGGACAAAGGCTTTGACACAGTACGTCTATCGGAGCGGAAAAGGTGTTAGTGAGCATGCGGAGTTATGTAAGCGGAAAAGGCCGCATGAGTGGCCTAGACTGAGCTTCTTATGGGATATTGGGCTTGGTCAATTAACTGATCAAGCTTTTGGATTTGTTTGAGCGCGGCCGTGTGATCCATTTGGCGGTAATGGTGATGCCCGCCGGGTTCTTCATCGAGTTCATCTGCTTGTTTCACGATTTGCTGGAGCGTATTCTTGTCCAGTTCGCCTTCAGGCAGATAGGAATCGGTGTGAAGCAGAATCGCCAGCGCAATGTCCTTCGCCGCTTTTGGTTCTTCACCGAGCCGGATGAGCAGCTTATGCGCCCGTTCCGCGCCTTTAATGGCATGGATATCGTTTCTTCTGTACTTTTCATAATCCCATTTGCCGTCTGTGTACCATTCATAATGGCCGACGTCATGCAGTAAAGCCGCTTTCGCCGCAAGATCCGGGCTGACACCTGCTTTTACGGCAAGACGGTATGCATGAAACGCGCAGGCGATCGCATGGGCGACACCGGAACGCTGTAAATACTTTTGTGCGATTGGATGGGTGAAGACATCCATTAACGTTACATTTCTCATGGAAACCCCTCCTTATTTATATTTTTAGAATCCTAACATAAATCGAGAAGAAACTCAATTCATCTGATACATTTCTTATACCCCTTATACGTTGTTTCATTCATCATATGCCGCCGGACCCCGAAGTGATTGTACAAACAAAAAAGAGCAGCGTAAAAGCTGCTCTACAAAAATTCTTTGATATCGTATATCCGTCCGTTTTCCGGCTCACCCGCGATCAGTGAGTGAATGACGCCGGCGATGTATTCCGGGCTTCTGAGGTTTTTCGTTTCTTTCAGATTGCGGAACCGCTCGATGTCATGGAAATCTTCTTTTGACGAAGAACGGATGACGGCCTGCATGTCTGTATCCATCACTCCCGGCGAGAATGAGATCATGCGGACCGGCAGCTCTTCATCTTCCTGTTCAAACCCGAATGTTCTCGTAAACATATCAAGCCCCGCTTTTGAGCTGCAATACGCGCTCCAGCCTTTATAAGGATTTTTCGCCGCGCCCGATGTGATGTTGACAATTGTTTTGCTGCCGCTGAACGCTTCGAAACGCTTTGTGAACATTTGGCTGAGCAAAACGGGCGCCGTCAGATTAAGGGTGTAATGGCGGTTCAATTCTTCTGCGGAAGCCTCTTTCGCCCGCTTGATCGGTTCCACCATGCCGGCATTGTTGATCAGTGTGACGGCGGAGTACCCCTTCTCCTCTGCTTGATCAAGAATCGCCTTCATCTGCCGCTCTGTATCTGCCAGATCGGTTAAATCAACACTGTATTCTGTCAGCCCCTCACGCTTTTCCCCGCTTATCGTTCTTGAAAGCGCGGCGACTTCGGCTCCTTCTTGCAGCGCCTGTTCCGTCAGCGCCCGGCCCAAGCCTTTTGACGCGCCTGTTATAAGAAAAAACTGCATGAAACTCCTCCTTTTTTTCTTATTTTACGGGCTGTCTTCCCGCAAACACAAGCGATCCGTTTACCGCTTTGCCTTTTCCTGCGCCGTGACTTTCGGGATCAAATAGATCATCGCCGCAATCCCGAGGAGGATCAAGACGGCATAAATGACAGGCAGCAGATAAGAAGTCTTTTTCTCCTCCGTTTCCATATCTGCCGAGGTATGCCGCACCGCAGGCTCGGCAAATGTGATACCCAGTTTTTTCGATTGCGCTTTGATCGTATTCGGCTCCGTGTCTGACGATGTAAACAATTTTGATATCAGTTTGTCATCCGGGTTTTCGGCCGGCTGATCAAAGGTAATATCCTTCTGTTCTTTCGGAAGCGCCGTTTTTTCCTCGGAGTAGGCATCGTCGTGCAGGTAATCCGTACGAATTTCAATGTCTTTCTTTTCATATTCATTCGGCTTGACATCAGTATTTTCCTCATTCGCGGCTGCGGCTTGGGGAAGGAAAAGGAAAAAGGAGAGAGCAAACAGCAGCAATCCTTTTTCCATGAACGTGTTACGCCTCATAAGACTGATCACTTTCCTCCGTTTTTTCCGCAAACAGCCGAATGACGAGCGGAAGCGCCGCCGCAATCAGCGTAATGATCGCAAGAACCGTTACCCCCATCGCAAACAGATGGCCCGTTCCGTATTGAATATCGATATAGACTTTCGAAACCGGACTGTCAAAGGTGAAGTTCGGCATAATCAGGTCGATCAAAGGCGCCACATAAAAGAGAATGAGCGCGGATGATGCAATCCATCCGGTGATTGAGCCAAAGACAAAGGCTGCCCGGATAAAAGCTGAACTCGCCGCAAGCAAGAGAATCGTAAAGACTGACCATTTAATGGTCTGATCGTCCGGAAGCGAGTAGATATTCAGACCGAACAGACTGATCATCAATCCGACCATAATGTTTAAAATCCCAAAGAGCGCGCCTTTGACAAGAAGCGGCGCCTGCTGATAATACGAGCTGAAATAGCCGATCAGAAGACTGCTGATCAGAACGATTACCAAAATGACGACCGGCGGAACATTCTGAACCCGGTCTTCCGGCACCTCTCCGCTGATTTTAAGCGGGTTGGCGAGATAATCGTAAACGTAGCCGTTTTCCTGTCCGTCAACGAGCGCGTTCCCTAAAATGCCGTACACGTCATTTCTGATCAATTTCGTGGAATCGACGTTTTTGCCCCAGTTGCTGTTCAGGGTGTCCGCTTTATGCTGGACGTCATTTACGCTTTGCTGCATATTGTCGGTATAGCTGATGATGCCGGACTGGCGTTCTGACAGATGGCCCATCGTGTCAGACATTTGCAGGACTTCGCGGCCGACGGTATCCTGAGCGCCGAGCGCCATCGTTCCGGTTAATCCGTCTCCGCTGAACGCGGCCGCTTCCTGCACGGCGCCTTCAGCCAGCTGATCGGATGCTTTCGCCGCGCTGTCTGAAATGCTGGCGAGCTCATCGAGCACTCCGGCTTGTTCATCTCTGATATACGAGCTGTAGTTATCCGAGAATTCGGTCATGCCTTTAATGAAATTGCTGATGTCTTCATCTGTCTGCATTTTATTGTTTTTCAGATTTTCCCAGCTTGCCGTTTCTTCCGGTTTGATGGCGAGAACGGTTTGGACTTCGCCTTGCTGGGCTTTCAGCACCCGGTTTTTCACATCAGGCAGCGAGCCCGCGTCAAGAGAGTGATAGAGTGTCGCCTCATACAGGGATAAATCATTATAGTAACTCATTAAATCGGATATTTCTTTTGTATTGATGTCAGCGGCAAATATCTGTTCAAGAGCAGATTTTCGGCCGCTATCCAATGACGGGTAGTTCAAAATGTTCTGTTCTGTTCTTACAATCAATCTGTAAACGGTATTGAAGTCTTGTTTTCTCGTTTCTTTCAATTCCTCTAGCTTTTTCTTTGCACGTTTTTTGACGTCATCAATCTGGTCTTGAAGGCCTTGGATTTCTTCATCAAGAGCATCGAGACGTTTTTTCAGTTCTTCATTATGAGTCTGCTGTTTCTCTTCCAGCTCTTTTTCAATTTGCTGAATGCGCTCTGCGGCTTGGTTCAGCCTTTCTTTCGCCTCAGATATGTCCGTGCCGCCGTCCCCTTCAGAATCGTTTGGATCGTCCGCCGGCTCATCAGCAGGCGGAGTGACGTTTTTAGCGGCTGTCGCGGTCTGGACGGTTTTTGGCTCCTGATCGCCTGTGTTATCGGAAGCAGGCTGCTCTTCTTTTGTGCCGTCTTCCGTTTTTCCGTCTTCTCCGGGATTCGTTCCGTTATCCGGATCGGTATCGCCGGAGTTTTCACCGTCATCGCCTTGGCCCGGGTTTTCCGGTTCCGGTTTTTCTTTTTCCGGTTCTTTTAATCCGTCAGAAATGTGATTGATTTCAGCGGAGATGCGTTTTAATTCGTCACGCTGATCGTCAAGGTCCATTTTCAGATCGCCGGGTTTTTCTTCTTCCGGTTTTTCTTCTTCCGGTTTTTCTTCTTCTTTCGGTTCATCCGAGCCGTCATCACCCGGGTCCTTTTCCGGAACGGTTAATGCCGGCCGATCCCTTTTCATAAGGGTTTGGATACTGTTCAGTGTTTCAAATCTTGCTTGAGCTTTATATTGAGTCAAATAATTGTCCAGTAAATTGGATTGAATATTCGCCATCCCGTGTTCCTGATCAGGAACCTGCGCTTCTCTCACCTGTTGAGCGGCAAGAAGAGCCGATCCCGTCTGGTCAAGCTGTGTCTGCGCCCGGTTTATGCCTGAAGACAGCCCGCTCATCATCGTGCTGAACTGGTTGGCGGCCTGCTGTGCTTTAATGGCATTCAGTCCGGTTGTGATTTGCTTTTGGTTTTGTTCCTGCGCGGCCATCAGCAGTTTTTTCTGATTTTCTTGATATTGTTTATAGCGCTCGACCGTGTCGGCAAAGTCTTTAAGCGTGGTTTTGGCTTCATCTGCCGAAGTCAATTTTTCTTTTGCCGCGCCCTGCGCTTCATTCATTGATTTTTTCAGTTCGTCAATCAGGTCTTTTTGCCGTTTGATTTCACCTGCCAAGTCATTGGAGCTCGGCTTGTAAAAGTTGTACATGACGTTTTGAAACTCTGATTCTTTATTGACGATCTTGTCAAAATCGCCTCGGACATTGTTCACTTTTTGCGAGACGAAATTCCAATATAATGCCGACATTTTTTTATTCATTGATTTTTGGGCGTCTTCTAGCTCACGCTGCACCTTTTCTTTGTTGACGGCGTTCAGGTTGCTTTGAATATTGAATGTCAGCGTGGCTTTTTGCGGACGCTCCTTGTCATAGCTTAAGATGTCTTTTGAAAAATCGGATGGAATGTAAACGACGGCGTCATACTTCTTAGCCGCCAGACCGTTTTCAGCCGCGCTCCTGTTGACAACCGTCCATGAATAATCCGGACGGCCGCCGAGAGCGGCCGCTACTTCTTTGCCGAAATGGACGGATTCCTCTTCCTCATTTTCATCTGTTTGTAAGCCCATGTCTTCATTCACGACTGCGATTTGGCGGGTGGCGTTGATTTTTTGTTTTCCCGGGTCATCGCCGATAAACCGGAAAAACAGCACCGGCAGCAGCAGAATGATGACGACCGCGGCTATTAATTTGATCAGGCTTTTTCGTTGTTCAGTCATCTGACGGCCTCCCTTTCCGCTGAACATAAAGGTATTTGGATTTTTTGCTCTTTCCCGTTTTCAACCAAATAGCCGAAGCCCGGCTGAATGTCCGGTTCCTGCCTTTGGTAAGGCAGCGGAATGACATTTTGTTCGGATTTTTTCACAAGCAGCATCGCGTGGCGGATCTGTTTCATTTCCGTCGTTAAGGAATCATAGCCTTTTGAGAATTCGCTGTGATTGCCCGCCGGGATAAAACTGAAGCCCACATGCGCGTAAGATTTCATAAACATCGCCAGCTTGTCCTGAATGGCGGTGTCGATCGTCTGCTGGAATCTTGTAATGCCGTCGGCCATTAACACGACCGGAGAGAAACTGAGTTTGTGCACATCGCCATTTTTGACGGCCTGCGCATACTGAGCTTCGCGCTCCGTGAAAATAGCTTCTGCCGTTTCGATCCACTGCCGGACGTCTTCTTTTGTGTCCAGATAGCTGACTTTTGTTTCCTGCGCATACTGCGACAGTCCGCGGTCAATCGAGTCAAACAGCCCGACCTGTTCCGTACCTTCACGCAGCAGGTGATTCAGCATCACTTTCAGGATATTTGTTTTTCCCCGCTGTGTCTGGCCTAAGATAAGGCAATGCTTATTTTTGCCCAGATCAAAGTACACAGGGCTGACCTTTTCCTCATGAAGCCCGACAGGAATGCGGAACGGTTCTTGATCCGGGCCGAGACGGAGTGAAAATTCGCCGGCCGTCAGCCTATCCGGAAGCATCGGAATCGGGTCTGGGCCGGCTGTTCCGGCGTGGCGCTCAGCTAATGCTTTGACATCGGCTTTCAGCGCCTGGAACATCTCGAGGTCATTTTCCGCTTCAGCCGGAAGAAACATTTGCGCGAAAAACAGTTCTTCTTTTTGGATCATCACGCGGCCCGGGATCGGTTCGAGACTGAACGGCGGACGCCCGTAAATGGAGTATCCTTCTGACTGATCCATTAAATAATGGACGACTTTCGTTTTTATGTTGTTTAACAGCGACTGGCGGACGGCGTTTACCCTCGTTGCAGTCAGCAGGAAGTAAATGCCTAAGCTTTGCCCGTCGCGTGAAATCTGGATAAATTCCGTTTCTAATTCATGCATTTCATCTTTTACGATGTCGAAATTGTCAATTGTGATAAATATAAACGGCAGCTCTTCTTCACTGAGCGAATTGTACATTTTGATATGGCTGACTTCTTTTTCTCTGAACAGCCGTTTCCGCCGCTCGATTTCTTCCTTGATGCGGATCATGAATTTTTCGATCTTTCTCATTTGATCCATTAAGAAATAGTCTGCGGTGTGCGGAAGCTTTGCCAATGGCAGAAGCGTGCCGTTTCCGAAATCAAAGATGTACATATGAAGCTCTTCCGGCGTGTATCCTTCCGCGAAGTTCATCAGAAAGGTGATGGCAGCCACTGACTTGCCGTAGCCGGATGAGCCGAAAATGCCGATGTTACCGTCATCCATCATCGTATAAGCGAGAGGCGCCTGTCTTTGCTGATCAGGCTCATCCACGCAGGCGATGAAGAAGCGGTCTTTTTCCTGCGCAGGGTAAAGCGTGCGCGGGATACGTTCGGCAAGCGGCGGAAGCCACGGGCTCGGCAGCTTTTCAATGCCCATTTCATTTTGAATCCGCTCGATTTCTTCGACTACGGCTTCTATTTCTGCCGGGGCGTCTTTTTTCGCCGCATCATCCGCATCCACCTCAGACAGCGGGATTAAGCCGGTGTCGGTAACGATGGCAATGTCATCCTCGGTGCCGTATACATCTTCCATGTAAGGGGCGCCGCTCCAGGCAGACTGGAACTGCTCATACACTTCGTTATTTCCGACTTGCAAGTAGCCGCGTCCGGTGACCGTAATATTCGCCGCATCACTGTTTTTCAGGATTTCTTTACTGTCACTTGCATCCTGCACTTTCAGCGCGACCTTAAAGCGTGAGTTGCTCCATATTTGGTCGTCAATGATGCCGCCCGGCTTTTGCGTGGCGAGAATTAAATGCACACCAAGGCTCCGTCCGATGCGGGCCGCGCTGACAAGCTCCCTGATAAAGTCAGGCTCTTCGCTTTTCAGCTCGGCGAATTCATCTGAAATCAAAAACAGGTGCGGCATCGGAATCTCCGTTTCTCCCTGTTTATACAGCTTTGTATAGTCATTGATGTGATTGACGCGATATTGATCAAACAGACGCTGCCGTTTTTTCAGCTCGCTCTTAATGGATGCAAGCGCCCTGATACTGAAGTTTCTGCTTCCTTCAATATTCGTGATGGTTCCGAGAAGGTGCGGCATCTTGCGGAACGGCTGGGCCATTCCTCCGCCCTTATAGTCAATCAGCAAAAACGCCGCTTCATGCGGGTGAAAGTGAACGGCCAATGACAGGATGTACGTTTGCAGAAATTCACTTTTCCCGGAGCCGGTCGTTCCCGCCAGCAATCCGTGCGGCCCGTGCGCTTTTTCATGCAGGTTTAAATAGACGATGTCGTCTTTTCCTTTATAGCCGATCGGAACAGCCAGCGATTTTGCAGACTCACTTGTCTCCCACTTCTGCCTGATGCCGATTTCTTTTACTTCCTTCGCATGAAACAGCTCCAGAAATGAGACCGTTTCAGGAATGGAATTCGTCATTCCGACCTGATGGTGCAATGTCCGAAGCGTCCGGGAAAACCGCTCGTTGTTTGTCCGTTCGTGCCTGTCCAGCTTAAACGGGATCTGCACCGCTTTTTTCTGCTGAATGAGAATGTCTCCCTCATCTTCATTAATGTAGCGGACGAGGGTGTGAATGTTTTCCGCCAGGCTTTCCTTCGTTTCCGCGGCGATGATTGCCGAGATGCCGAGATGCTCATGCCGGCCTTCGATGTATTCTAAAATGACGTGCTCTGCGATCAGCTGCTGATTTGTGATGACAAAGACAAAATGCGGCTGGAAGATCTTCTTTTCTTTATCTTCTTCCAAATCCCGCTCCCGCAGCAGCTCGTAAATGGACGATAACAATTGATCGCGGGTCTGTTCATTGTAAATAAATCCTTTCGCGTACATATGAGGCAGCTGAAATTGCGGCAGCCACTTCATCCATTCCCATTCCTTATATTCGTCCTCATGAAAGATAAAGACAAATCGCAGATCATGGTAGCTGTTGAAGAACGCGAGCTGGCCGATCAGCTGGTGAATTTCATTTTTGACGATCTGAGGTTTCCCGACAAGCCCCATCGGCCCTTCTTGTAAATCAACGGTCACGGGCGCATGGCGGATATCTTTATACACACGCTGCATGTGCTGCGACTGCTCCATCAAGTCATCCACATCACGGTTCGCAAGGTCTCCGCCGCTCATTGAAATCTCGTAGCTTGCCGGGACCGTGCCCGTTCCGAGTCGAAGCATCAGAAAATCCCTGCTTTCCAGCGATTTCTCCCAAATGCGGCCGCTGATTTCAGAAGTTGAATATTTCATTTTTTCAAACGGGGGAAAATGATGCGTCAGCACTTGCAGCTGTTTTTCCGACAGCATCTGAAGCTCTTTCCGTTTGCTTTCCAAATACTGCTTGTACACACGCTCCCGTTTTTCCTCCCGTTTTTTCCGCTGGTTTTTTTCACGGAAATACTGCACGGTGGACGTAATGAGAGTCATCATAAACATCGCCAAAGAGACAAGGATGAATATGCCCCTCGGCTGTATAATGGCGACAACCCCCATTACAACCAGCATGACCAAAGGAGGCAGAATGACGAGCCACAGCCCCCGGTTATTCTGTTCGCTTTCCTGCGAGGGAAAGCTGAATGAAACGCGGTCTTCTGGAAGATCGTAGACCATGCGCGGCGTTCTTCGATATTGCGGGTATTTCTTTTTCATTTCGGTGCTTGGTTTTACCGTTTTGGTTAAACCGGTTTGAAGCTTTTCGTGATGAACGACTTCTAAAAGGTCGTCCTCCGTCAGCCTCACACGCAGAAAATTCCACAGCAGCTCATCTCCCGTCCGGAGCCTTTCGGGAGCTTCTGCAAGTATTCCGTTCACATAAACGTCCTGGCCATCAGGGACGACAGACCAGCATCCTCCCGACTTTCGCAGATAAAAAGCCCCTGTTTGAGCGGAGGACGGCTCTTTGTATATATCCGCTTCCTCTGTTTCTGATGAGAAAACGATCTCATCCTTCCCGCCGATAAAATAAACGGAGGATTCTTCTTTGTCAGGGGTGAGCAGAAGCCGCATCGTCTCTTCTTCAATCCGGCAGGGCATTTCATTTCCTATTGTCAATTCGCCGGCACAGTTATTTCCCAGGAAAACATCATAACGATCTGTTTCTTTTCGATAAAGGGTTGCGGCGTTTTGCCGTAACGGAAGTGTGCCGACCGTGATTGTATCTTTCATATCCGGACCGATCGTAATCGGCTGAGACGGCGGGAGTTCAGACAGCTGAATCTTTTGTACGTGCTCTCGGTAAAAGACCCATAACAGACTCATATGGCGAACCTCCTGACAGCCTGATCGTTACCTGCGGCCATTTGATGTGTGCTGTTATTTTTTTTCATCTTTTTTCTCATCTTTCTTGTCGTTCTCTTTGTTATCTTTCGCTTTGTCTTGTTTGCTTTCATCCTGTCCGGCGGAAGCTTCGGCGGTGTCACCGTTTTCCTCCGCTTCTTTATGCTGCTCCTCCGCCTCTTTTTTCGCCTTCGCAAGCTCGCTTTCCACGGCGTCCAGTTCTTTCTGCTTTTCGTCGTCTTTCATACTGTCATCCGCTAATAATTGCTGTTTATATTTTGTAAGTCCGAGCCAGATGTACGGGTTGTACTCAAGATTGCGGCCGATTTTGATGGCTTCTTCATTTTCCCCTCTGCCGATATCAATCCAATAAAGGAAATGCTTCGGGTCTGATTGCAGCGTGACCAGATTCCCGATGTTTTTCCGCTGCTCTTCCCTCAGATTTTCAACTGCCACATAAGAAGAAGCAAGCTCGTACTGCACAGATTCCGGGAGGCTTTCCGCATCGTATTTGGCGAGTGTGTCAATGACTTTGCTGTACTGCTGATTTAAAAAATAGCGGTTGCTTTCCGTAATTGCCTCTTGCTTTGGCTGGGCGAAAAACAGAACGTATAAGGAGTAAAGAAGTGTCGGCACAAGGAGGACGGCAAGCGCCAGACCGGCGTATCTTTGGATTTTCCATTTCTTTTTCGGCAGTTTTATGTATGTCTTGTCCCTTTCTTCGAGGGAATCAATTGCGGTTTGAATGGTTTCTTCCAGTTCTTCAATCGTCTCCGCCTCTAGCACGCTTTTCACCTCAGGAGAGAAGTGAAGCGTCTCCTTGTACTTCAAATATTCATCGAAGGTGTACGCCCCGTCAGCTGCAAGCGCCGCACAGGCTTTGAGCTCTTTTAACACCCTTTCTCTATCTTCCTCATAAGGCGGAAGGCTCTCCTTTACGCCGTAATGAAGAAAGTAAGGCGTCAGCGCTTTATCAAACACGATATTTTCAGGGGCGGCAATCAGATTGAGACGTTTCAGCTTATGCTGTTTCACGGCTTGGACGAGACGGTAGGCAAATTGCCACCTGCTTTTTTTATCTTTTCCTTTTATATAGCGGAAAGCCTGATAAGAAGAAGGAGGTTTGATTGTGATGGTTACTTCGTCTTCTGAAACTGAGACCTCTTTTTGAAAAAAAGGATCAGCATCTTTAATCACGTTTGCTTCCAGCCCGTCAAGAAGCTTGATTTTTTCCCGCTGGAAGGTGAACGTGAAGCCTGATTCGGTTTCTTCTCGGACGGCGTCTAATTCTGTTTCTAAATAAGATCTGTTATGACCTGTCATTCCACCATGTCCTTTCATAAAATTTCAAGGCGGTCTCCGTTCGTAATGCCGCAGTCAGATAGCTTTTGTTCTCCGGAAAAAACCGCTTCTTTATTGACCACTCTGATCCAATAGCCTTCACGCGGCGGAACGGATACATGCTGAGCCTGCCGGGCAATATCAATGACTTTTTTCACAGAATGGTAATCTGACAATCTGAGATCGAAGACGCTGCCGTTATAATGTGTTAAATCTATTGTAATATCGATATACATATTCATATCACCCTTACATAGAAAGAGCGCCGTCTTCTTGATTGAATCAGGCGCTCCGTTTCTTCATTCATCTTATTATCCGCGAATTTGGTTAGCGATATCTTGGTCAGTAGACTCAAGCGTATTTGCCGTTTGATCGAGCTGATGATTCACATCTTGAAGCAATTCAGACATTTTAATAAATGAAGGTTTCAGCTGCTCATATTGATCTGCAAAGGCTTCACTTGAAGCACCTTCCCACATGCCTTTCAAATCAGAAATCATGCGGTTCAGGCGGTCAACCTGATTCATGACTTCCTGACTTTCAACGCCATATTGCTTAGCCATCGCTCTTAGCTCTTCGGGTGTGACACGAATTAATCCAGACATATTCCTTATACCCTCCTGTGTCATCAGCCTAAATATGGGCTAATTCACTTATTTTTTGAACGTCATTATTATAAAAACAACCATTCGGCACAGTCAAACAAATCTGTTTTAATTTTACAAAATGAGTCTTATGATATATTGGATTTTTCGGTATATTTACACATTTTGTAAATGTAGTAGTATGATTTTCTTATTATTTTCGTTTTCATCGAATGATCTTATTGTCCTAGTCTATTTCCCTGCAAAGATGCCTTTCAGTCTGAAAAGCAAGATGGTAAGATCAAGATATGAAGCTATGAAAAAGTAGGGATACAGATGACCAATCCAAAGGATCCATTTAAGTACAGTTTCGACAGGCTTGAAGATGTTGCCGACCATATCAGTGAAGTTCTTCAATGCCCCATTACAATAGAAGACGTTAATCATAAACTGCTTGCATACAGCACGCACAGCGATTGTACAGATCCGGCCCGGACGTCGACGATTATCGGGCGGAGGGTGCCGGAAAAAGTCATCAACAAACTCTGGAAAGACGGAACCATTCCGGCCCTTTTAAAAACGGACCAGCCGATCAAAGTGAAAGAAATTGACGAGGTGGGCCTGAGCAACCGCGTGGCGATTTCCATCTGGAAAAACAGTCAGGTTCTCGGATTTATTTGGGCGCTTGAGATCAAAAAAAAGCTCAATGACGAAGATCTGAAGACACTTCAGCTGGCAGCCAAAGCGGTGCGGAACAAGCTTTTGCACCTGCAGATCCGCAAAACGAAAATCGAAGAGCGGGGCCAGGAGTTTTTTTGGAAAATGCTGACCGGCCATATTTATCAGGAAGCCGAAATGGCCGAAGGGTTTCATAAGCTCGGAATGGCGCTGCCGTCCGTGTTCAGCGTCATGATCATCCGTTTACATGATGAGCTGACTGAAAAGACGGAACAGCAGCTGCAATATTTGCAGGAAACGACACAGCAGATTCATGTCATGCTGGCGACTGTTGATTCAAATGAATTAATCTTATTAGCCGCGCCGAAAACCGATCAGCCTTTTAAAGATGTAAAGCACTTCGCCCTTCATATTCAAAAACAGCTGAAGGAACGATATAAAATTGAGGATGCGTCGATTGCGGTCGGCGGTATTTACGAATCGATTTCTTATGTTTACCGCTCCTATCAGGAAGCGCTTTCCGTATTAAAAGCGAAAGAGCGGTTTGTGAGAGAAACCAAACACCTTTTCAGCTTTTCGGAACTCGGCATTTATCAGTACCTGGATGTGTTGGATGAAAAACGCAAGCACAGCGGCTATATGAACTATTCCCTGTCAAAGCTTGAGCAGTATGACAGGGAGCACCAAGCCGATATGGTAAAAACGCTCGAACATTTTATTGATGCCGACAGCAATGTCAACACCGCCGCTAAAGCGCTTAACATCCATGTCAATACATTGAATTACAGGCTGAAAAGAATCAGCCAGATCGCAGAAATCGACTTAAAAAATGTGAATGAAAAGTTTACGATTTACCTTGATATCAAACTTCGCAGCATGGGTTCGTGAAATTTCACAAATCCGTGTTTTTTTATTTTCTGTTTCAAACAAAGAATTTTCGCAAAAATCGCGCTACACTTGAAGCATCACACAAACATTGGGGGAAACAGACATGATTATCGGGGTTCCAAAGGAAATCAAAAACAATGAAAATCGAGTGGCATTAACACCTGGAGGCGTTTCACAGCTTATCGGAAACGGCCATCGGGTTCTTGTGGAATCCGGAGCGGGACTCGGAAGCGGCTTTACAAATGAAGATTATGTATCAGCAGGGGCGGAAATTCTGGAGGACAGAAAGCAAGTATGGGATGCGGAAATGGTCATGAAGGTAAAAGAACCGCTGGCTGAAGAGTATGCGTATTTCCGTCAAGGTCTGGTCTTATTCACTTACCTTCATTTAGCTGCAGAGCCGGAATTAGCTAAAGCGCTTACAGAAAAAGGCGTGACAGCTATCGCGTACGAAACGGTAACGGACGGACGTTCCCTTCCGCTGCTTACGCCGATGTCCGAAGTGGCCGGCAGAATGGCCGCGCAAATCGGGGCTCAGTTTCTTGAAAAACCAAAGGGCGGAAAAGGAATTTTATTAGCCGGCGTACCGGGTGTATCCCGCGGAAAAGTCACGATCATCGGAGGGGGCGGCGTCGGAACAAATGCCGCGAAAATGGCTGTCGGACTCGGTGCCGATGTGACAATGATCGATTTGAACGCAGACCGCCTGCGTCAGCTTGATGATATTTTCGGGCATCAGATTAAAACATTGATGTCAAACCCTGTAAATATTGCAGATTCCGTCGCGGAAGCGGATCTTCTGATCTGCGCCGTGCTCATCCCGGGAGCCAAAGCGCCGACTCTCGTTACGGAAGAAATGGTTAAACAAATGAAACCGGGTTCCGTCATTGTTGATGTTGCCATCGATCAGGGCGGCATTGTGGAAACCGTTGATCATATTACAACCCACGATAATCCGACTTACGAAAAACACGGCGTCGTTCACTACGCTGTCGCCAATATGCCGGGCGCCGTACCGCGTACGTCTACGCTCGCATTAACGAATGTAACCGTTCCTTACGCGCTTCAAATCGCCAATAAAGGCGCGGCACAGGCCATTGCAGACAGCCCTGCGCTTAAAGCGGGCTTAAATACGGCTAACGGACATGTCACGTATGAAGCGGTAGCCAAAGACTTAGGCTATGACTACGTGCCTGCTGAAAAAGCAATGCAAGGTTCGGCTGCAAAAGCTTAATAGATATGAAGAGGACAGCCTGATCAGCGGGCTGTCCTTTTTTCTTTCTCATAAAAGGAAAAAAGGCCCCCTGTCTCGAATATCAATTCTTATCCCGGAAGAAAAAGGAGGATTCATATGGCTGTTCAGCACTATGGTGTATTAAAAGGCACTGTGTCAGATATGAAAAGGGAAACAGATGATGATTCTCCACATTTTCAAGTCGAGGTGCTAGGCGAGCCTGATACGCGCTATCGCTGTGCGATCAATGTCATGTCAAGTTCAAAAGAATCAGAGGTTCTGTATGCGGCACGCGATCATTTTGACGCAAGCGCGATCACCCTGCTGCCCAACATTCCGTATGGATATACCCCAATTGATGAAACCAGCCGTGAGCTGGCGCTGGATTATGTCCGCGGCGGATTATTTGATCCCCGGAACATGGTGCCCCTCCCGCATGAAGTCACCGGTCCGGATAATGACTTAAATGACTTTATTGAGACGTACATGCAAAAAGCGAAATCAGAAAAAGCCACCGTCTATATTTACGGCTCTAAATTCGGGCCGGAGCCGGGCGCTGATAAGATTTTCGGGTTCAAGCCGACAAACGGCATGCATAATATTCATATGAATCAGGGAAACCCAATTGATACACGCTGGAAGAAGGATAACGGAACGTGGCACGACGGCGGTATTTTAATCCAGTTTGCAGACCAGTGGGCCGCGGTCTTTTTGGCTTTTCTGTCTCAGTCATGGTGCACGAATGAAGAAGGCAACCCTTATACATTTTGTGATCATACACAGCTTAACGGCTGATGTCCGCATAAAAAGCCTGCCGAAATAACGGCAGGCTTTTCTTATTACATTTTAGCGGCTTCGGCCTGTTTCAGGCTTTCCGGCCTCATATCACGCCAGTTTGTTTCAATATATTCGAGACAAACGGGGCGGGTTTCATTCGTGAGGCGGGTTTCCCAGCCGTCCGGCACATCCAGATAGGCCGGCCACAGTGAGTACTGGCCTTCAGCATTGACGAGCACATGGTATGAGCCGTCTTCCCGTTCAAATGGATTTGTCATATCATCTCTTTCCTTTCTTTACCGGACTGTACGCCGTCCGTTTAATTTCTCTGCCAGAATCGCGCCGATGTCGGCAAGCGGGCCCGGCTGGCACATATCTTTATGGCGGCAGTCTAAGTCATACCGCTCGATTTCCCCCGTAATATACGGTTTCCAAGTATCCGGCTCAATCGGGTCAAACCACTCCGGAATAATTGTGGATCTGAAGAACAGCACATCTCCGTGGAACGGCTTCGGCTTGTATGTTCCTAACAGCCCGACAGAATTAATGTACGTGTCTTTCAGATTCATCATCACTGACTCGTCCAGGCTGGCTAATGCGCTTCCCTCACGGCGGAGAATGGTCAGCGCGGTGTCAAAATCAAGCGGCTGATCCCCGAGGCTGTCCGGGTCGTACCCTCCCAGGGCGAGCAGCGCGATGACGGCTTCCTCGTCATCAGGCGCATTTTTTATCGGCAGAAAATGATTCGGATACGCGTCAAGCATCACCAAAAGCGAAACCTCTTCACCCCGGCTCTGTAATTGTGTCGCCATGGCCTGAATGACATTCCCTCCGAGAGACCAGCCGAGCAGACGGTACGGCCCTTTCGGCTGCACGGTACGGATTTTTTCAATATAATCCGCCGCCATGTCATCTAGGCTTTGCGGAAGCGATTCTTTTTTTCCGATGCCTCTCGCCTGTAAGCCGTATATCGGATAATCAGCCTCTAAAGAAGACATCAGCCCGGCATAACACCAGCTGAGACCGCCGGCCGGATGGACACAGAACAACGGTGTTTCTTCTCCTGCCGTTCTGAGCGGAAGAAGAACATCAAGCGCGCTTGCGCCCGTTCCTGACTCAAGTCTTTCAGCAAGACTTGCCACCGTAGGAGCTTCAAATAATGTTCCGATACTCAGCTCGGCTCCCATCGCTTCCCGAATACGGCTCATTAAATGAACCGCAAGCAAAGAATGGCCGCCTAAATCAAAGAATCTGTCATCAATACCGACACGCGGCAGGTGAAGCACCTCTGCGAACAGCTCACACAGCATTTCTTCCTGCGGCGTTCTCGGCCCCCGGCCGGTGACCTCCGTTTGGAAGTCAGGCGCAGGGAGCGCTTTTCGGTCAAGCTTTCCATTCGGTGTCAGCGGCAGTTCATTCATTTGGACAAAAGCTGACGGAACCATGTAATCCGGCAGGCTTTCTTCGGCAAACCGGCGCATGTTTCCCGTGTCCAAGGTGCTGCCGGCAGATCGGACAAGGTAGGCGGCCAGCCGTTTATCTCCCGGCCGGTCTTCACGGACGACTACGGCGGCATCCTCGATATCCGGATGTTTGACGAGAACCGCTTCGATTTCTCCCAATTCAATCCGGAAGCCGCGGATTTTAATCTGGTGGTCCGCCCTGCCCATATAATCAAGAGAACCGTCCGTCCGCACACGGGCTAAATCCCCCGTCCGGTACATTCTCGTTCCCGGCGGGCCGTACGGATCAGCCACAAAGCGTTCGGCGGTCAGGCTTTGCCGTCCTAAGTAACCGCGTGCCACGCCTCCTCCGGCCACATACATTTCGCCCGTGATGCCCGGGGGCACAGGCTCCAGCCGGTCATCAAGCACATATACGTTCAGATCAGGAATGCCGCAGCCGATGAGGCTGTTTGCTCTCAGTTCGGCAATGTTTTTGTCTAATTCAAGGTAACTGACGTGCACCGTCGTTTCCGTAATGCCGTACATATTCACGAGCACCGGCTGATTGTCTGCGTGGCGGCTGTACCAATCCTCAAGCCGGCTCAGCTCAAGCGCCTCGCCGCCGAAGATGATATATCTGAGTGCGAGCTGACGCCCCAGCTCTTTGTGTTCTTTTTCCGCATGCATCAGCTGGTAAAACGCTGACGGCGTTTGGTTAAGCACGGTTACCCGCTCTTTCACGAGGAGATGTAAAAACGCTTCCGGCGATCTGCTGATGTCATGCGGCACGACGACGAGACGTCCGCCGTGAAGCAGCGGCCCCCACATTTCCCAGACAGAGAAATCGAAAGCGTAGGAGTGAAACATCGTCCATACATCATCAGAATGAAAGTGATACCAATGCCGCGTCGACTCAAACAGCCGGATAACATTGCTGTGCGGAATGATGACACCTTTCGGCACACCTGTTGATCCCGACGTGTAAATGACGTAGGCCGGGTGAAGCGGTGACAGCGGCCGAATCCGCTCAGCGTCCGCAGGGTTCGTGACGGCATATTGCCGAAGTGTTTCTTTATTCTGCGGGTCATCCAAGATGAAGGCCGGCATGCCGCTTTCGATAGAGAGCTTACTTGCGCCTTCACGGTTGGTAAGCATAAATACGGGCTTGGCATCATGTAACATAAAAGCAATGCGGTCCGCGGGATAATCAGGATCAAGCGGCAGATACGCTGCCCCCGTCTTCAGGACGGCTAACAGCCCGACAATCATATCTAAAGAACGCGGCAGCGCCAGTGCGACAAACTGCTCCGGGCCGACGCCGCGGGCAATCATCATGTGCGCGAGCTGATTGGCTCTTTCATTCAGCTCTTTATAAGTGAGTCCGCTCTCTTCAAAAACTGCCGCCGTTTCATCCGATTTTGCGGCGGCTTGTATTTCAAACAGTTCAGGCAGTGTCTGCCGAGGCTGAATATGCTGTTTTGCCCGTTTAACCGGCAAAAGCTTCCGGCGCTCTTCATCAGAAAGAATGGTTAAGCTTCCGATCGGTTTTTCCGGATGTGATGCGGCATCTTCGAGCAGAAGAAGCAGGCGTCCGGCAAGTGCTTCAGCCGTTTCTTTTCTAAATAAGTCCGTACTGAACTCCAGCAGGCCTTCAATACCGGCAGGCGTGCCGTCGTCATGGCGCTGTTCAGCCAATTCCAGCGTCAAATCAAATTTGGACGATCCGACACTGCTGATTTGCAGGCTTGTTTCCATATCAGGAAGACTGAGTACAGGGTCAGGCGTATTTTGGAATGCGAGCATCACTTGGAACAGCGGATGTCTTGACCGGGAACGAACCGGATTCAATTCTTCCACGAGACGTTCAAACGGCACGTCCTGATGTTCATATGCTGCGAGATTCATTTCCCTGACCCTTTCAAGGAGCTCACAAAAGCTCGGATCGCCAGAGGTATCGGTTCTCAGTACGAGTGTATTAATGAACATACCCACAAGGTCTCCCAATGCGTCATCACTGCGGCCGGCTATCGGACTGCCGATCGGAATATCGGTCCCTGCACCGAGCCGGGTCAGTAACGCGGAAAGCCCTGATTGAAGCACCATAAACAGGCTTACGCGCTGATTTCTGGCAAGTGAGAGAAGACGGGCATGAAGCTCTTGGCCGATGTTGACCCGAATGACGCCGCCCCTGTAGCTTGATTCAGCGGGACGCGGAAAATCAGACGGCAGCTCCAGCTGATCCGGTACATTTTCAAGCGTTTTCTTCCAGAAATCCAGCTGGCGCGCAATTAAGCTCTCAGAATCAGACGCGCTGCCTAAAAGCTGCTGCTGCCAAAGCGCATAATCCGCATATTGAACCGCCAGCGGCGCCCATTCTGCTTTTTCACCTGTTTGCCGGGCGATATAGGCTATGGATAAGTCACGCATGAGCGGATTCAAGGACCAGCCGTCACCTGCGATGTGATGCAGGAGAATCATCAGCGTATACTCGCCGTCACCAAGATCAAACAGCTCGGCTCGGACGGCCGGCTCTTTAGCGAGATCAAACCGATATCGTGCCGCAGCGGCAAGCATGTCTTGGAGCTCGTTTTTGTCTGCACGTGTCACTGTAAACACAGGGCGGGCTTCTTCAGCAGATAAAATGAGCTGATGAGATGATCCCTTATTTTCCGGAAAAACGGTGCGCAGGCTTTCATGACGGCTGACAACATCGTAAAAGGCGTGTTTCAGCGCTGATTGGTCAAGCTTGCCTGACATGCGGACAATCACCGGAATGTTGTAAGTCGGGCTTGGCCCTTCAAGACAGTAGAGAAACCATAGACGCAGCTGCGCAAATGACAGCGGGATATGCTCCGGCCGGTCAAACGGCTTGAGCTTAGGCCGCGCACTCTTTGCGGTATCAAGCTGTGCGGCGAGCCCGGCAACGGTCGGCGTATCAAACAGACGGCCGATGCCAAGCTCTGCGCCCATCGTCTCCCGGACCCGGCTCATCAGGCGTCCGGCTAAGAGCGAATGTCCGCCCAATTCAAAGAACCCGTCATCAATCCCGACCCGTGCAAGACCGAGAACCTCGGCAAACAGATCGCATAATATTTCTTCCTGCGGCGTCCGCGGCCCTCTGTCAGACAGGACAGCGGAAAAATCAGGTGCAGGCAGAGCGCTGCGATCGAGCTTCTTATTCGGTGTCAGCGGCAATTCTTCCAGCTGTACAAACGCGCCCGGCACCATATAATCCGGCAGGCTTTCGTCCATATATTCACGAAGTCCGCCGATATCAAGGGGCTGATCCGCGACAGCATAAGCCACCAGCCGCTTATCTCCGGGCTGGTCTTCACGGACAATGACGGCGGCCTGCGAAATACCCGGATATTTCGACAGCACTGACTCAATTTCTCCTAATTCTATCCGGAACCCGCGGATTTTAATTTGGTGATCGGCTCTGCTGATATAATCAAGCGAGCCGTCCTCACGCCAGCGCACGAGATCTCCCGTCCGGTACATCCTCGCGCCCGCGGACCCGTACGGATCGGCAATGAATCTTTCCGCTGTTAAATCAGGACGGTTATAATAACCTCTGGCAAGCCCCTCGCCCGCGATATAAAGCTCGCCCGCGATTCCCGGCGGGACGGGCTGCAATGCGGCGTCCAGCACATATACCCGCGTGTTCCAAATCGGCTTTCCGATCGGAGGCGCCCCTGTATGGCCTTTTGCAAGCGGCTGTGCGGCCGACCAGATTGTTGTTTCAGTCGGCCCGTACAGATTCGTCACCGTACAGCCTGATTCAAGCAGAGCATGCATAAGCGCGTTCGGAAGCGCCTCACCTCCGACAAGCACCTGCAGCGCCCGGAGAGAATCCGGTTCATTGGTGACTAATGAATGCCACAATGTCGGCGTTGCCTGCATGATTGAAATACCGTATGAGTGAATCATGTGCGCAAGCGCCCGCGGTTCCTGAATCGTCTCTTTACGTGCGATGACGCACCCCGCCCCGCTGATGAGCGGAAGGAAGAGCTCAAGTCCGGAAATATCAAACGCCGCAGTCGTAACGGCAAGCAGGCGGTCTTGTTCGCTGAGGGGGAACATTTCCCGCATGGATAAGAGGAAATTGCTTACGCTTTTTAATGTGACGACTACGCCTTTCGGTTTGCCCGTTGAACCCGATGTATAGATGATATAAGCGGGGTGCAAAGGCGAACATTCCGCCTGAGCGGGACAGTCAGCATTATGAGCGGCAACGGTTTTTACCGTATCCGGGTCATCGAGAATGATCCTTTTTACATCACTGTCTTCCGGCATGCGGCCGGATAATTCCATCGTTGTAATCAGGCATGCAGGCTGTGCATCTTTGAGCATGTATGTGATCCGCTCAGAAGGAAAATCAGGATCAAGCGGCAGGTATGCGGCTCCCGTTTTCAAAACGGCCAGCATGCTCACGGCCAACTCCTGTGACCGCGGAAGCAGCAAAGCGGCAAATTGTTCCGGTCCGAGCCCCTTTTCCTTTAGCATGCCGGCAAGCTGGTTCGCGCGCTTGTTCAATTCGGCATAGCTGAGCTCTTCGTTTTCGGTGATGATTGCCGGCCGGTCCGGTGTTTTTACGGCCTGTTCGTAAAACAGCTCCGGCAGACTTTTCTGCTTCTCGGCCTTGCGCGTGTCATTCCAGCTTTCCAGTACGCGGAGACGTTCACTTTCAAGCAGAAGGTTGAGTGTGCCGATTTTTTGTGTCTGGTCTTTCACAGCGGATTCCAACAGAAGCAGGAATCGTTTTTGATGGTTTTCAATATCTTCGGCGCTGTACACTTCCGGATTCGCATCAAAGTCCACACGCATTCCGCTTCCGTCCGCTCTGTCGTAAACGTTAATTGACAAATCATCAACGGGCCCTGCTGATAAATTATGAACGGTCCCCCGCGCTCCGGCGAAATCAAGCGCGTAGTCAAACGGCATCACATTGACTTGCGGGCCGAACAGCCTGCGATTTTCTCCGAGCAATTTAAGGTCGCGGCGCATGTCTTCATGGCGGTATTTCTGATGGCGCCGGATGTTTCGGATTTCTTTTGCCACTTGGCTGACGGCCTCATGAAAATTCATATCCGGGCGGAGAGAAAGCCGTAAAGGCAGAAGATTCATGACCATACTCGGAATATTCAGTGAAATTGAGCCGATCCGCCCCATCATCGGTAAACCGAGCACGATATCCCCTGCGTTTGTCATCCGATGGACATATACCGCCGCTGCGGCCGTGACGGCTTCATGCCAGTTCGGAATCGCTTTTACATGCTGTAAAGCCGTTTCAGAAAGATAAGCCGTGCTTCTCCGAAAACGTGTTGAGGTTCGCGGCGCTCTTTCTGCCAAACTGACGACATCAGGTTCATCCGCAAATTTCTCCATCCAAAATTCCCGATCTTTCAGGAATTGATCAGACGCACGGTACTCTTGTTCTTCTTTTACCAGCTCCTCCAAAGAACCGAAGGAGCGCCCGTTATCCGGACGTCCCTCCCGTATTGCGGTGTACATTTGCGCCGTACGCCGTGCCAGCAGTGAAAAACCGTAGCCGTCTATCGCAATGTGGTGAATGCGCTGATACCAGAAAAAGCGTTCCGGTCCCGCCTGAAATAAAATGTCGCGGAACAAAGGCCCGGTCGCCATATCAACGGGCTCAGCCAAATCTGTCTGCATGAGTCTGAGTGCGGCCTGCTTCGGATCAGCTTCTGAACTCACATCTATGACATCGATCGCAGCTTCAAATGGAGGATTGATGATCTGCTTCGGCCCGTCTGCTCCCTCTTCGAAGCGGGCGTGTAATGACGCGGCTTCCGTCAGCACGCGTTCGAGAGCGGTTTTAAATATGTTCACATCGATCGCGCCGTTTATCTCAACGTACTCGCCTGTATTGTAAATCGGATTATCAGGATCAAGCTGCTGCGCAAACCAGATACCGGCCTGTGCGCCTGTCAGAGGCAGCTGTTGTGTATCATGCATTCTATTCTCTCCCTTTATAAATAATCTGCGTTCGGCAAGACTTTTTGAGATCGGGAAGAAAGAAGTCTCCACCACTCTTCCAGCGTCGGGTTCTCCGCCAGTTCCACAAACGTCACTTCAGCTCCGTCACGGCGCCATTGTTCGACAAGGCTCATGATTCTGACGGAGTCAAGACCTCTGTCCAGCAGGTCTTCATGATCCGGAATATCAGACGGTGATTCTTGAAGAATCGCCGCAATTTGTTCACGCACCCGGTCTTTTGTCAATACGGCGGAAGTCTTCTCTTCTCCTTCAGAAACCGGCGCGCCGCCCAGCAGCTCCAGCACTTCGTTTGTCAAAGCCGTATAAGCGCAGCGCTGAGACGCATATTCGATGGCCATCTTATGTTTTTCTGAAGAAAAATCAGCAACGGCGTCTCCGATAAAGAAGCTTTGGATATCATCCATAAATGCTTCACAGGCTGTGACGAGACAGCCGATGTGTGCATAAATTCCCGTAATCATGAGCTGGTCTCTGCCGCTTTCACGCATGATCTCAAGGAGATTCGTCCGTTTAAACGCGCTGTATCTCCACTTTGTGAGGACAATGTCCTGATCATCCGGTGCAAGCTCCGGAATGACCTTTTCTTCATAAGGCCCGCTTTTTAGCCCCGGCCCCCAAAAATCCGTCAGCAGCGCACGGTCCGCCGGGTCTTGGCTGCCCGGCTGCGCGGTATACACCACCGGAATGCCGAGTGCTTTGCATTGCTCTTTTATTTTTTTGATATTCTCAGCCGCCTCCGTGATCGGAGCTTCACCTTTCGCAAAAGCATCGACGAAATAATTCTGCATGTCATGGATCAGAAGCACCGCGCGTTTCGGATTCAGCGTCCACGATACTTTATTTTCAGGCATATCTGACGCTGTCGGCAGCGCATATGCGGGAATAGACGGTATAGCCAATGTAAACACTTCCTTTTTTAAGATTGTTTGATTTCAGCCGGCTTTACTTTTTGGGCGATCGTTTCGCGAAGATCCTTTTTACTGACCTTGCCGACGCCGGTTTTCGGAAAAGAAGCGATAAATTCAATCCGGTCGGGGATTTTATATGCCGCCAGTCCGCGCTCACGCAAAAATGCTTTCAGCTCTCCCGGTTTCGGCGCTTCTCCTTTCGGGATGACGAACACACAGGAACGCTCCCCGAGAAAATCATCCGGCATTGAGACCATGGCGGCATCATGAACGGCAGGATGCGCAAGAAGGTGATTTTCCACCTCCTCAGCGGCTATTTTTTCACCGCCCCGATTGATTTGATCTTTCGCACGTCCTTCGACGATGATATAGCCGTCCGCCGTCAGTTTGACGATATCGCCGGTCTGATAAAATCCGTCGGCTGTGAATGATCTTTCATTATGTTCAGGCGCTTTATAATATCCGCGAATCGTGTAAGGGCCGCGTGTAAACAAATGTCCCGCTTCACCGGGGGCGACATCCCGCCCGTCATCGTCTAAAACCCTTACCTCATCAAAAGGTGACATCGGTCTGCCTTGCGTATTGACAATGATCTCTTCAGGATCATCCAGTCTCGTATAATTCACCAATCCTTCCGCCATTCCGAAAACCTGCTGAAGGGTGCATCCGAAAGCGCTCTTCACGCGGCGGGCCGCCTCAGCGCTGAATTTGGCGCCTCCCACCTGCAGCACTTGAAGGCTTGATAAATCATCACTTCGCGAACCGGATGCGTCCATCCACACCATCGCAAGCGGCGGGACGAGCGCTGTAATCGTGACACGTTCTTTTTCAATTAACGAGAAGCAGTCATCCGGACTCGGCGTCGGTGACAGAACGACCCGGCCCCCGGCATATAAAGTTCCCAGCACACCCGGCGAGCTGAGCGGATAATTATGCGCTGTCGGCAGAGCGGCCAAATAAACGCTGTGTTGATCCAAGCCGCATATTTCCGCACTGATGCGCAAACTGTATATGTAATCGTCGTGTGTTCGCGGAATCAGCTTGGACAGCCCCGTACTGCCTCCTGAAAGCTGTAAAAAGGCGACTTCCGCCGGGCTTATATCTTCCAGTTGAACAGGCTCTCTATGCAGGCTGCTCAGTTCTTGAAACTCTTCAGCTTCGCCGGCCACAATGACATGCGCCAAATCCGGAAGTTTGTCTTTCACCTGTCTGGCAAGCGCCCTGTAATCAAAACCTGAATGCATATCAGGAATGATGTATGCTTTCGCCTCTGCAAACTCGCAGAAATACGTAATCTCACTGCTTCTATGAGAAGGCAGCGCGAAAACGGGCAGCGCTCCCAGCCGGAACAGCGCGAAAATCACTTCAAAAAACTCAGCGATATTCGGCAGCTGAACGACAACGCGGTCTTCCTTTTGAATTCCAAGCTTATGCAGCCCCGCCGCTAAACGATCTGCCCTTTCATCTAATTCTTTGTAGGTCCAATGTACATCTTTACACGTCACGGCAGTTTGATTTCCGTATAAAGCCGCACGCTCTTTCAGCATTCCTCCGAACGTCTCACCCTTCCAGCAGCCGTCTTTTCGGTATTTGTCAGCCCATTCTTCCGGCCATGGCGTAAATCCAGTCAGCACGATCCATTCCCTCCTTTTTTACAACTCATCTTGGTAAAGCCCCATCGCCCGGAGCATGGTGCGGAATTTGGCCGAGGTCTCGTCCAGTTCATCCTGCGGCTTTGATCCGGCGACAATCCCGGCACCCGCAAAGAGCCGGAGAGACCTTGTTTCCGCTTCGGCGCAGCGGAGTGCGATAATCCATTCTCCGTCACCCTCAGCATCACACCAGCCCGCCATTCCCGTGTAGAAATTGCGGTCAAACGGCTCAATATCCTGAATCGCTTCTCTCGCCACATCTGTCGGTGTTCCGCATACCGCGGGCGTCGGATGCAGGGCGATGGCCAGCTCAAGTGATGTCGTTGACGGATCACGCAGCTCTCCCTTTACCTCGGTGGACAGGTGCCACATCGCCTCAGTTTTAATGAGTGACGGTTTTTCCGGCACATCAAGCACACGGCAGAACGGTTTAAGGGCGGCGGCCACGGCGGCCACGACTACGGCATGTTCATGCAGATCTTTTGCTGATTGCAGCAGTTCTTCCGCTCTTCTCTGATCCTCGGCGGGGTCTGTGCTGCGAGGTCTGGAACCTGCCAGCGGATTGGACAGAATCGATGTTCCGTTTTTGGACAGCAGCAGTTCAGGACTTGCGCCGAAAAGCGTTTTTCTTGTTTCTGACGTTCCCGTCACATCCGCAGCGAATGTATAGCCGCGCGGGTTGTGCTGCGCCAAATGCTTGACGGCCTGTGGAATGTCGATATCCTTTTCAGCGGTCAGATGAAGCGTCCTTGACAGCACGATTTTGCTGAGCGGACCGTCCGTAATGCTGAATACGCCTTGTTCCACACCGCTCATAAAGCCCTCAGGCTCCGGAACGGGACGGATGTCATATGTATTGGATTGCGGCTTTTCTGCGGAAGATTCCGCAAACGAAAGCGGGCCTGCCGTATGGACATTCTTCGGTACAAAAAGCCGGGAAGCTTTTCTGCCGTCAAAAGGAATGGCGCCGGCCGCAATCGGATGTTTGATGCCGGCTTGCTTTGCCTCAAGAAGCGTCTGTCTCACGCGTTCAGGCAGTGAATCCAGCTGACTTTCCGCGTCTGTATCAGGCACTTCCGCAAACATTCCTTCCGCAAGTATCGTACTTTTCGGGGAAGCTAAAAAGAACGCCCCGGGCTTGTAAGCATCCAGCACCTCTTTTGCAGACACTTCCGCCAATAAATATTGATTTGTCATGTTTGTCCCTCCTTCTCGTTACATCAAACGCCTAAAGTAGCGCCGCCATCAACGCATAAATCATGCATCGTAATATGGTTTGCCTGTTCAGAAGCCAGAAACAAAACGGCATTTGCAATATCAGAAGGCTTCGCCAGCTTTTGAAGCGGAATTCCCGTTTTATATGTATCAAGCGAACCTCTGATGACGTCCCGGGCTCCGTTCTCGTCCTGCCACAGCGCCCGCTGCATGTCGGTTTCCGTTGAACCCGGAGATACGATGTTGCAGCGGATATGATGGGCCGCAAGCTCCAGTCCGAGGCATTTCGTAAACATAACGGCAGCCGCTTTTGACGCCGCATAAGCCGCCATGGAAGCACGCGGAACGCCGGCTGCATTCGAACCGACCGTAACGATGGCGCCTTTTTGACGCTCAATCATGTACCGGCTTACAGCCCGCGACACATGAAATACGCCGGTCGTATTAACAGAAAATGTTTGATCCCAATCTTCATCACTGAGGGATTGCACCGGACCCGGCCGCAGCACGCCCGCAACGTTCGCCAATATTTCAATAGGCCCCATGTCGCGTTCAACGGCGGCGATGATATCATTGACAGCCGCACTGTCAGATACATCTGCGGCAAACCCCTGCGCCTGCACGCCTTTTTGCCGAAGTCTGTCAGTAAGCCCGAGAAGCAAGTCTTCATTTGTATCTATAGCTGCCACATTTACGCCTTGTTCAGCAAGGGCAAGCGCTGTTGCTTCTCCGATGCCTTGAGCGGCGCCGGTGACAACGGCCGTTTTCCCTTTCATTCCCAATGCGTCCATATTATCATTCCCTTTCTATATTGATAATGATTATCATTATCAATTATGATTCAAGACAATCATATCCAAATCAAAACACGCAGTCAATTAGAAAATTAGAATCAGCCGCATTTAGTTCGAAGGGCCTGTTTTTTCTCATGCGGGAGAATACGGGGTATGCGGTCCTCCCGGATTCAGGCAGAAACGCAGGGCCCTGCTGATTAAAACGGGCAGGACAGAAATATGGCCCTCTCCTTCAAACTCGCTGTATTCAGCACGGACTCCATCATCTTCAAATCCGGATAATAAAGAGTACAGCGCCTCTGCGTGCTGCGGGATTCTGCTTTTATGTGTTTTTTCAATTTCTCCCGCAGCCAGCAATACGCTGACTTGAAGATTTTCCGCAGAGAGCCGGTCTGACAAACGTTCCGCTTTTTCCTGAATAAAACGCTTGTTCCAGTGAATTGACGGACTCCCGGCAACATAGGTCTGGAACATGTCCGGCCTCATCAAAAGCACTTGCAGCACAAAAAGACCGCCCAGCGAATGGCCGAAAATCGTCTGCCTGCCTCTGTCGATCGGATAATCCCGCTCCATCGCGGGCTTTACTTCTTCTTCTATAAAACTCAGAAACGCTTCCGCCCCTCCCTGTTCGGGCCATGCCGCGCCGCGCGGATGCACCGGCAGTTCTGATTCAGAAAGCGGCATCGTAAAATCACTGTGACGTTCGGCGGAAAACGGCTGATCTGTCGGGTAGCCGATTCCGACAATCACCGCCGGAACAACGCCTGTTTTTTCAGGCCGTCGGCTTTGCACCCGCAAAGCTTCGGCCATTGTGCCGAATACGGAATTCGCATCGAGCAGGTATATGACGGGGAAGCCGGATGCAGGCGGTTCTTCCTGAGGAAAAGAGACAAAGATACGATACATACGGCCTCCTTTTGAGCGCATTTCTCTTACTTCTGTGCCCGGAACCGCGTATCGGCCGGCCGGCGCGAAACCCCGCTTTATTTGTTTTCCGTCCATTATGTGTTCATCCCCTTTGCGGCAATTGCTTTATCTATGCTTATTGATAATGATTTTCAATATCAAAAGACACCTCAAATAATAGGTTTTTTGCCAAACAAAGTCAATGGATTTTTGATATAAAAAAAGCACCTTATTTCAATAAGGTACCTAAGAACTATATAGTGATAGGGGCTTAATCCCATGTAAAGCGCTCATTCTTCCATGGATCTCCCCTCATATGGTAGCCGTTTTTCTCCCAAAAGCCGGGGTGGTTTTCCTTTGTGAACTGAATGCCGCGCAGCCATTTTGCGCTTTTCCAAAAATAAAGATGGGGGAAAACGCCTCTGAGCGGATAGCCGTGCTCTGGCGTTAACGGCTCGCCGTTATGCGCATATGCCAGCAGGGATGTTTCCCGCGCAAAATCAGAAAGCGGCAGGTTGGCCGTCCAGCCCTCTTCAGCGTGCAGAATGACGAATCCCGCTTCTTTGTGCACGCCCGCTTTCTCAGCGATGTCTTTGGCGCGTATTCCCTGCCAGATATTATCAAGACGGGACCAGCCCGTAACGCAATGAATATCATTTTTCACTTCGGCTTCAGGAAAGGATTTGATATCTTCAAAGCTTAACAGCATAGGACGGTCAACAAGTCCGTACACTTGCAGATTCCATTTTGACATATCTTCATAATAAGGAACATTTCCGGCGTGAAGCACGGGAAACTTCGTTGTGACATTTTGATTTGGCGGAATCCGTTCCGACTGTTTTGTTTGTTTCGTTTTCCCGAAAAACATATGGCTCCCTCCATTTAGTAAACCTGTGTTAAATCTTTGTTGACAATCAATCACCCTTCGATTACGCTAATCTGGTACAAGTGTAAGGGGGAAAAACAAATGAAACAACGCAACCTTCGCGCGGGCGATATGGCGCTTATCGGCATGTTTGCCGCACTGATGGCCGTCGGCGCCAACATTACATCAATGGCTCCTTTTTTGCAAGTTGCGGGAATTCCGTTATCGCTGCAGCCTTTCTTTTGTCTGTTAGCCGCGATGCTTCTCGGCGCCAGACGGGCAGCCATTGCAATGACGGTATACGCATTGGCCGGACTCGCGGGGGCGCCTGTTTTCGCTCAATTCTCAGCAGGCTTTGCGCCGTTTATCGGAAAGAGCGGCGGATTTATTCTCGCTTATATCCCGGCGGCATTTGCAGCCGGATGGCTGCTGGAAAAAACAAAAAAACCCGGCCGCCTGCATTATGCATGGGCCTCTTTGATCGGTACCGCCGTCATTTATATCATTGGCACGACCTATACGTATATTGCGCTGAAATTATGGCTTCATGCTCCGATCAGCTACGGAATGGCCTGGTTTTACATGATATGGTTTTTCATAAAAGATATCGTTTTAGCACTGTTATTGGCATCAATCGCGCCTGCCGTTTACAGGTCTATTCATAAAGCGACGGGGTTCAGCAGAAACCCGGCGTAAGATGTTCTCAGCATACAAAAAGGCTCCCCTTTCCGGGAGCCTTTTTTTACAGGACAAGTGCGGCAATCCAGCCGAATATCACAAGCGGAATGTTATAGAAAATAAATGTCGGTACGCACGTATCCCAAATGTGGTGGTGCTGTCCGTCGGCGCTGAGGCCTGACGTCGGGCCGAGCGTACTGTCACTTGCAGGAGAACCCGCATCACCGACCGCGGCGGCCGCTCCGATTACGGCGATCGTCGCCATCGGGCTGAATCCGAGCTGAGCGCACAGCGGAACGAATATGGTCGTAATAACGGGTACGGTTGCAAATGATGATCCGATTCCCATCGTGATTAATAAACCGACCACCAGCATCAGGAGCGCGCCCAATGATTGGCTGTGGCCGATAAAGCCTGTTGATGCTTTGACCAAGGAAGCCACATCACCCGTTTTATTCAATACATTTGAAAAACCGGCCGCAACAAGCATGACAAACCCGATAAAAGCCATCAGAATCATGCCGTCCGTGATCAGCTTATCCGCTTCATTGCGCTTCATGACTCCGCTGATAAACAGCGTAAACAAGCCGGCAAGCGCGCCCATGATCATACCTTCCACTCCGAGCACTTGTGACAGATAGAGCTGAACGGCAAGCGACACGGCAATGGAGATCAAGGCGATGGCAATGCTTTTTTTCGTATAAGGAGAAGACGATAGTCCGGCAATCTCCTTCGTCTCATATTTCTTCGGTTTCCGGAAGACGATGACGGCTAAAATTAAACCGACTACCATCCCGGCCGTCGGAATGATTAAAGCATAAGGGATATCACTGAGCGGCACCTTTAAACCGGCTGCCGCCATATTATCTCTCAGCATCCCCTGGAAAATCTGTCCGAATCCGACAGGCAGAACGATATACGGCGCAGTCAGTCCGAATGTCATCACACACGCGATCAGTCTGCGGTCTATTTCAAGTTCGTTAAATATTTTTAAAAGCGGCGGAATCAATACAGGAATAAACGCAATGTGAACGGGCACCACGTTTTGCGAGAAACAGGATATGATTAAAATAATCAATACGATTAACACTTTTGACAGTGCTTTTTTCCGCGAATCTTCCTTTTTTCCGATTAGTTTGACAGACGCTTCCACCATTGCATCGGGAAGCCCCGTCTTTGTCAGCGCCGCGGCAAATGCTCCGAGCAGCGCGTAGCTGACCGCGACGGTGGCATTTCCGCCGAGACCGTCCGTAAAAGCCTTCACCGTCTCTCCTAGGCCTAAGCCGCCGGTCAGCCCGCCGGCAAGCGCGCCGATCATTAAAGCTATAATAATATTGACACGCAGCAGGCTTAAGACGAGCATAAGCAATACTGCGACAACAACAGCATTCATTGATGAGTCCCTCCAAAAATCCTTTAGTTTGCTAATGTAGTAGATAATTAAAGTTACCATATATTCTGCGCTTTAGTCAACTAAAGATTTTGGAAATCAAAAAACCCGCTGCATCAAGGCAGCGGGATGCTGTTATCTTTCGGGCGTAAAGCGCTCAGTCAAAACAGCCAACGTCCTTGCCATGACGCCTGTTGCGCCGGCAGGGCCGAAGCATGTCGCTTTATTCGCCGTCGCGGTTCCCGCAATATCGAGATGAACCCACGGCGTGTTTTCCGCGAATTCACCAATGAATGCCCCCGCCATAATCGCGTGGCCTTCTCTTCCCGGAGAATTGTTCAAATCAGCCATCTGACTGTTTCTCACCCGTTTTTTATCCTTTTCTGTAATCGGAAGCTGCCAGATCGGCTCGCCGGATTCTTTCGCCGATTCCGCCACCTGTTCATAAAACGCGGCGTGATTGGTCATGGCGCCCGTCATTTCGTTCCCTAAGGCGACAATGACACCGCCCGTTAACGTTGCGACGTCTACAAGGACAGAGGCTCCGTGCTGCTTGGCGTATGTGATGCCGTCGGCAAGCACGAGACGCCCTTCCGCATCGGTGTTCAGGATTTCAATGGTTTTTCCGCTGAGCGAAACGATGACGTCATCCGGCTTCATCGCATCGGACGAAATCATGTTGTCCGTAGACGGTATGACGGCGAGCACGTTTTGTTCAGGCCGCAGTTCGCCGATAATCTCCATTGCCCCTAATACCGATGCGGCCCCTCCCATATCGCTTTTCATGCCGACGATGCCGGTTTTCGGCTTAATTGAATATCCGCCCGTATCAAAGGTAATTCCTTTACCGACCAGGCCGATGACGTCTTCCCACTGATCTTTGCCCTGATACTTCAGAACGATCATTTTCGGCGGTTCGGATGAGCCCTTGTTAACAGCAAGCAGCCCGCCCATGCCGAGCTCTTCCATTTCATCTTTTTCTAAAATTTCACACTCGAAATCGTATTTTGCCGCAAGCTCGGCGGCATATGACGCCAAATCAGTGGCCGTCAGCATATTACCCGGCATATTCACAAGCGTGCGGGCTGAATTCGTCCCTTGGCCGTATGCCGCTCCGACGTTCAGGCCGGCCTGCACTTCCCTCAGGTCTTCTTCGGTCACGGCGCAGACTGATTTCAGTTCCTGATCCGGCTCATTCGATTTATGTTTATAATCCTGCACTTCGTAAACCGCAAGCAGACAGCTTTCTGAAAGCGCATGAGCGGCATCGGCGGCAGGCACTTCCCCGGAGACGAATGTATCGAGCAAAACGGATACTTCCTGTTTTTTATCTTGATGAATCTGCTGAAATACTCGTGCAAAGCATTCTTTCGTATCTTCAAACGAATAATCCGCTTCTCTTCCCAGGCCGATAAAATAAATACGTTTCATACCGGTCGCAGCCGGAGGGTATACTTTTGATACACGATTGCGTTTGGCGGACACATCACCATCCTTTAACAGCTGGGTCAGATGACCGTCCAATTTATCATCCAATTCCTTCGTAAATCCGTTCAGCGTGCTTTTTTGAAAAAGACCGATGACCAGTGTTTCAGGATGCCGCAGTTGATCAGATGCATAAAACATGAGTACACACTCCTTATGTGGGTATTTGTTATGTAAAGTGGTATAATGAAAAAACATTTTTCATTGATTTTATTTTACCAAACTAAGGGCGTTTTCTGCAGTTTTTCGATACGATCGGAATCAGCAGATACAGAAAGGATGTCGCATATGGATGTACTTATGAATTTTCCTTTACTGGCGAGTTTTGCCGCCATTATTTTTGCCCAAGTTGTAAAAGTGCCTATTCAATTTATCGTATCCAAAAAACTTGACTGGTCTCTTGTGACGAGCACCGGCGGCATGCCGAGCTCCCATTCCGCCGCCGTCACTGCGCTGTCAACCGGAGTCGCTTTGGAACAGGGGCTGGACTCGCCCCTGTTTGCAGTCGCCGCGATTTTCGCCGTCATTACGATGTTCGACGCTACAGGTGTCAGGCGGCATGCGGGTGAACAGGCGACGGTCATTAATAAACTGGTCATCGACTTTAATCGGTTTGTCAGCGAAGCGAAGGACTTTCAGAAAGCGGAAGAGAAGGAAAAACAGAAGAAACTGAAAGAACTGCTCGGCCATCAGCCGATTGAAGTGTTCTTCGGCGGCGTCACCGGTATTGTGCTGACATTGATTTTAGATTATTTCTTTATGTAAAAAACGCTTCAGCGGATGCTGAAGCGTTTTTATTCTTTTACCGTTTTGTATTGATTTCTGAACACTTGCATCGACTTGGTTTCGTTCAGCTTTACAAGTTCGTCCTCGGTCACTGTGCCGTTCCCTTTTTTAATCATGTAGACCTCAAGTGTTTTTTTGCCCCAATTGTTATAGACGTCCTTGACGGTGTCAAAGTAGAGGTCAAGGCGGCTGCCTTTAATTTTTGAGCCGGTATCGGCGACAACCCCGTATCCGTAATTCGGTATAAACAGAATCGTCCCGATCGGGAAAACAGACGGATCGGCCGCAACAGTTGAATATAAATCGCGTTTGACCTTCACGCCTGAATATGTAATTCCGTACTGCGGATGACCCGGAGATTTTCCGGTAGATTCCGCTCCGGCGGTATAACCGGTGGCCGTCACCTTTTGTGACGGATAGCGTTCCCAGTCAAAAGCTTCTTCCAGCGGTTTTATCCTGCCTGATGCCTTCTTTTCCGGCTGATTCTGTAAGGATTGAAACGGAGTGCCGATGTTTTTCAAAACGGCGCCGCGATGTTCCGTCATCCAATTTGTCAGATCCTTTGCTTCAACACCGGTTATGGAAAAGTATGTCGCATGGCATGCGCCCAAAAAGAGCACGATCATGAATACGCGTCTGATTATCGTCAATCTGAAATCACTCTCCTCCGAGTCATTGTTCCCAACTCGGTGAGGTGCTATACAAAAAGCGCCGCGGCACAAAAAAAGCTTTCTCGAATAAGAAAGCGGCTTAAAACATTTGATATCCTCTTTTTCTGAGCGCCTTTATGGCAATGCCTGACATGATGGCTCCCGCCAGTCCGCCCGCCAAAATCACGACATCCGCAACCGCTAATGACATGATGCGCTGAAACAGGCTTTGAAAGGATTCCCCCGGCGCCTGCACGTAACTGATCATCTTTTTATTGCTGATAATGAAAAGGCATACAATCGGATAGACAACAGCCATAATCCACGACATTCTAAGCAGCATGTTCAACAGAAAGCCTATGCCGAAAAACAGTACGAAAAATAGTACGATTGAGATCAGGACAACCGGCAAACTAATCACAAACATCCACCCCCCTACAGCACTTTCAGTGTACCTCGGGGGCGGTAAAAAAGTCAACGTCTGGAAAAATCATCGTCTCTCTTTGCCGCTTCCCTGGCAGGAGGGACATGTTTCGGAGCCGCCAAGAAGCAATTGAAAATACCCTTTACCTGAGCAGAACGGACACGCCGCCGTGCTTTTTGCTGTCGTTTTCATGCGGATCACCCTTTTTCTTAATTTTCTGATAATATATCATATTTACTTGTCAAGCACCAAGTCAGAATATGTAACAAAATAACTCATGTAAGCGAAAACATTCATTTTTTTCTTTTACATTCTTTTGATAGCGCTCTTTTTTAAAAGAAGAGAAAACCCGCGGCCGCGGGTTTTCAGAAGAATTTAAACTTCCCTTTTTTCAGCGTCAGGCCCAGCCCGCCGATCATAAAGAGCGATCGGTTGTCAATGACCTTTTTCATAAAGGACGCCGGCATGCCTTTGAGCTTCCTGCCGTATACGACTCCGACGGCGTTATGCTCACCGAGGGAGGCGACGGTTCCTTTAATGTCAGGCTTGAACTCTTCAAGCTGGCCTCCTTTAATCAAACCGCCCAGATTTTTGGCGACCGTTTCTCCTTGCTGCATCGCGATCTGAGCAGTCGGCGGGTACGGCCGTTCCGTCTCTTCATTGATAAAGAGCGAGCTGTCGCCGAGTATAAAAACGTCATCATGACCCGGCGCCCGAAGATCAGGGTTGACCTTGACACGGCCGCGCATATTTTCAAAACCCGCTTCCTCCACGATCGGATGTCCGCGCACGCCCGCCGCCCAGACAACGGTCTGGGATTTGATTTCTTCCGGCTCTTCATCTTTCTTGCCGACTGTGACACCGTCTGCGCGGCATTCTTGAACCGCGGTGCCGATTTTAAATTCAACGCCTTTGCTCTCAAGGTATTGAACGGCGTAATCGACAAGCTCCGGATCAAATCCCGGCAAAACCGTCGGGGCGGCCTCGACACAGACGATCCGGACGAGACTTTCATCTATATCATAATATCTGCATAACTCCGGCTTGCGGTTCGCAAGTTCACCGAGAAATTCAATTCCCGTAAAGCCCGCTCCGCCGACAACGATGGTTAAGCGGTCAGGGCGTTTTTCGGCCTCCGTATTGTATGTCGCAAATTGGAGCTCAATATGGTCTTTCAGCTGGCGCGACGTATTAATATTCGCGATCGGAAAAGCGAATTCTTTTAAGCCTTTAATCCCGAATGTTTCAGGGACGGCGCCAAGCCCGATGACAAGATAATCATAAGGGATGTCCCCTTGTGAAAGCGTCACCTTTTTATTTTGCACATCTATCGCTTTTACGGTATCCTGCACAAATTTGACCCGTGATTCATTGATTACATCTTTTATTTGATATCTGCAGCGGTCATGATGCAGCGTTCCTGCGCTCGCTTCATGCATCCATGTCGTTTCATAATGATAATTGTGTTTATTGACCAAAGTAATGTCAGCGTCATTTGCCCCGATATGCTTCGGAAGCCTTGTTACTGTCATTAATCCACCATAACCTGCACCTAAAACCACGATTTTGGGTTTATTCAATGCCATCACATCCACCTTCTTTTTTTTGCTGTTAGACGCATAATCAAATCAACATTTGTATTAGCTTCAGCTTATTGGCGGGATTTTATGAAATGAAATATAAAATTTTTTAGAAAACCGCACATGTCTGCATATCACCATACTATCCGGAAGAATCAGAAAACATTCAGGAAAAAACAGATTGGAATTTGTCCCCATATTAGCGGCGGCCGCAATTTTTTTCAAGAATGAAGCGGCCGGGCGGTTTTCGGCACTCGTCATCCTTTTAAATTGTATGTTATAATTAATAACAATTTTCAATTAGGAGGCAATTTGGTATGCAAGAGGATTCAAAGGTTTATGATATTACGGTCATCGGCGGCGGCCCGGTCGGCCTGTTTACCGCTTTTTACGGGGGAATGAGACAGGCGAGCGTCAAAATCATCGAGAGCCTGCCTCAGCTTGGCGGCCAGCTCAGCGCGCTGTACCCTGAAAAATATATTTATGATGTAGCCGGATTCCCGAAAATCCGCGCCCAAGAACTTGTGAACAACTTAAAAGAGCAAATGGCAAAGTTCGATCAGACCATCTGCTTAGAGCAGGCCGTTGAATCTGTTGAAAAACAGGCGGACGGTGTGTTTAAGCTTGTCACGAATTCAGAAACGCATTATTCAAAAACGGTTATTATCACCGCGGGAAACGGCGCATTTAAGCCGAGAAAGCTTGAGCTGGAATCAGCGGAACAATATGAGGGCAAAAACCTGCATTACTTCATTGACGACCTCAATCAATTCGCAGGCAGACGCGTTGCCGTTCTGGGCGGCGGCGATTCCGCGGTTGACTGGGCGCTCATGCTTGAGCCGATCGCGAAAGAAGTCAGCATCATCCACCGCCGTGATAAATTCCGCGCGCATGAGCACAGTGTCGAAAACCTGCATAATTCTAAAGTCAACGTGCTGACACCGTTTGTTCCCGCTGAACTTGTCGGTGAAGACCGGATCGAACAGCTCGTTCTCGAAGAAGTGAAAGGCGACCGTAAAGAAATCATTGAAATTGATGACCTGATCGTAAACTACGGCTTTGTTTCTTCTCTCGGCCCGATTAAAAACTGGGGCCTTGACATCGAGAAAAATTCCATCGTCGTCAAAAGCACGATGGAAACGAATATTGAAGGCTTCTTTGCCGCCGGAGATATCTGCACATATGAAGGCAAAGTCAAGCTGATCGCCAGCGGTTTCGGCGAAGCTCCGACAGCCGTGAACAACGCGAAGGCCTACATGGACCCGAAAGCGCGTGTCCAGCCAATGCATTCTACAAGCATGTTTGAAAAATAATATAAAAAAGAGTCTGTGTCATACCGGCACAGACTCTTTTTTATTTAAACATCCAAATATAATTCATGACGGTTCCGACAACGAGCGCAATGACAAGCGCCGACACGACCCAAATCGTGCCTAAAATAATCCGGTCCTGAATTTTCTGGGCTTTCGGGCTGTGCCCGGGCTGTTTTTGTTCCACACCGGCCCCTCCCTTCTTTGCAAATCTATCTATCGTAACAAATGTCTTACAACACCCAATACTACTATGATAACCAAACTGCAAATGGATGACAAGCTGACCGCATATGAGGCAGCATGAAATCATTTGACATTCCTGACAAAACAAAGTACATTATAAAAAGACGAACATTTTAATTTTATTTAATTCTATTATTCGCTTTTAGGGGTGTTATATATGGAAAATGTATTTGATTACGAAGATGTTCAGCTGATTCCTGCAAAATGCATTGTGGACAGCCGATCTGAATGTGATACATCAGTTACATTGGGCGGACACACGTTTAAACTTCCGGTCGTGCCGGCCAACATGCAGACGATTATAGATGAAAACATCGCGGCCTGGCTCGCGGAAAACGGGTATTTTTATATCATGCACCGCTTCGAGCCGGAAAAACGCCTGGCTTTTGTCCGGGATATGAAAGCGCGCGGACTGATTTCTTCCATCAGTGTCGGCGTGAAGGAAAATGATTATGAATTCATCCGGGAGCTGAAAGCCCAGGAGCTTGTGCCGGATTATATTACCATTGATATCGCGCACGGCCATTCCAATGCCGTGATCAGCATGATTCAATTTATTAAAGAACATGTCCCGGAAAGCTTTGTCATCGCAGGGAATGTCGGGACGCCTGAAGCCGTAAGGGAGCTGGAACGCGCGGGCGCCGACGCGACAAAAGTGGGAATCGGCCCCGGGAAAGTCTGCATCACCAAAATTAAAACCGGCTTCGGAACCGGCGGGTGGCAATTAGCCGCGCTTCGCTGGTGCGCAAAAGCGGCGAGCAAACCGATCATTGCTGACGGCGGCATCCGCACGCACGGCGATATTGCGAAATCCATCCGATTCGGCGCATCCATGGTCATGATCGGATCATTATTCGCCGGCCACGAAGAATCACCGGGACAAACGATCGAAATCGATGGCAAGCTGTACAAAGAATATTTCGGCTCCGCTTCTGAATTTCAAAAAGGCGAAAAGAAAAACGTCGAAGGCAAAAAAATGCATGTCGAACATAAAGGGTCTTTACAGGACACGCTGGTTGAAATGGAGCAGGATCTGCAATCTTCCATCTCTTACGCCGGCGGCAATACACTTGAAGCCATCCGCAATGTCGACTACGTGATCGTAAAAAACTCTATTTTCAACGGCGACAGATTTTAACACGCAGCAGAGCCGCAAAAAAAAATAAAAAAATGACATTCAATATGAATGTCATTTTTTTATTAAATACCGAAATAAAGAGCCGCACTGGCCAACAGATTAATCACAAAAATAAACAAAAAGATGTAACGAATGAATTTATTTTGCACCGGTGCAAATATAAAGAGATACAGTCCTGCCACCCCAAAAGTAAGAACAGGAAACAGCCACTCAAAGGATAAAGAAATGATATAACCGATAATCATAACAATCGGCACACCGATTAATGATAATTTACTTCTCATATGATTTCTGCCCCTTTTACTTAAAAATTGGTGTGATGTAAGCTTCAATAATGGCAGCGGCGATCAGCAGACAAATAATTATGAGCACCAATATTCCAATATGCCTGAACATTGAAGCCATTATCTTTTTTTCCTTAGAAAAACACAGCCTGATGACCAATTCAACGCCCTTAAAACCAATGGCGCCACTTAATAATAACGCGGGAACTTCAAATATACCATGAGGAATTAGCAGTAAAAAAATCTGATAAAAAGGAACCCCGCTATGCAGATTTTCTATAATAGAGCCGCTTAAAATAAACCCGTTGGTGAATAAATAAAAGATTGAGGTCAACCCAAAGGTAAAAAAACCCGCGGCTAAAAACAGACAAGCGATTGCATTGTTTTTCAGCAGTTCAACCGCGCCTGACGAGCCGTTGTAAGACGCTGTTGAAACAAAGTGATCGGAAAAAAACGCAGCGATCACACCGCCTGAAAAAAACAGCAATGATGCGGTTAACGGAATGACGGACGTCCTGATTGCCGGCAACATGCGGTTCATCATGTATAAATACTCTCAGCCAATTTTTCAATCTCTTCTAATGAATGCTCGGATGACTGATACTCCGCCGCAAAAACGCCTTCATGTATAATACCGATTGTATCGCACAGCGAATGCGCCAGCTCCAGCAAGTGAGTCGATAACAGGACCGTATGTCCCTGTTTGACGTACTCCTTTAATAACGTCCGTATCGTTTTACCGCTGATTAAATCAATGCCCGTCAGCGGTTCGTCAAGAATTAATATCTTTGGCTGATGAATGAGCGCGGCCGAAATTGATAATTTTTGTTTCATTCCATGTGAATATGTTTTAATCAGCTGATTTCCGTCTTGAGCAAGCTTCAGCGTCTCTAACATATTCTTTATATACTCATTTGTCCGCTGAGACGGTACTTCAAACATCTCCGCTGTAAAACGCAAGTATTCGACTCCCGTTAAGTAATCATATAAAAAGGCATGGTCGGGCACAAAACCGATATCAGCCGATATTTGCCCCCCCTCTTCTGAATCCAGTTCCTTACCGTCAATCATGACGCTGCCTGAAGTCGGTTTAAGCAGGCCCGAAATGATTTTCAAAGTCGTTGTTTTCCCGACTCCATTAGTCCCCAGCAAAGCATAAATTGAGCCTTTTTTCACCTCAAACGAAATATCTTTCAACACCTGTTTTTCACTATAGTTTTTTTGTATATTCACTAATTTAATCATTGTTCGCAAACCTTTCCGCCATATTGATTCTGCGAAGAAACAGAAACATGACTCCATAGTTTAATAGTGTGAACAGGACAAAAATACCTGATGCAGAATGAATAAGCATCGTTTCAAGTTCCGGCTTTTTATAGATAAAATACGACGTGATCGCAGCGATTTGAAGCGACACAATGAAAATGAAAGATCCGTATAAGTTGTTATACGTCTTTGCTTTCCCCGCTTCTCCAATTTCGTACATATGCTCCCAGTTTTTCTTAGGATACAGGGCGGTGCTTGAAATCTGGACAAGACTGTATAAAAAACCCGAACATAAAAACACAATAAACAAGTAAATCGTCAGCGCAGCGGAAGACGGAAAAAACACCGTAATCAAAATGGTGATGATGAACGAATAGATAAGAGCGGCGAGATTATAAATACATACTTTCGGAAACACCAGCTGCCACGCATGTTTGATATTTCGGTGAAACAGATGCTGATTTTTTATTTCTCCGTCAACTGATAATACTGTTTTGAGCGCATCTCCGACGAGCTGATACGAAAAGTTCGCAATGATAACCGCCGCAGACACGATGGCGGCTGCCGAATACCCGATAAAATGATGCGACAGAAGCGGAATACAAAAACCTAAAAACAGCATGAACAAATACAGCATACTGCCGAAGTTCCTGATAAAAAACCCGTCAATTCTCGATAAAAACAGCAGATCCTTTTGAAAAACGGCATGAAATATTTTGTTATTTCTATATAATTTCAGCTTTGGCGCAAAATCTGCGTTTGTCAAAAACATATAAGGAATAAGGTCCATTTTCTTCAGCGTGGCCGACCACAGTTTAAACATCCCCGCCGTTAAAAGGACGGCGGCCGCAAACACCGCGGCGAAAACGAGCACGGAATGTGAGCGGAATGCTAACCATACATACGGCGTATTCATGAGGATGTTCCGGAAAGCCGGTGACTCCGTAAAGCTTGAAATATCCTTTGCGGTATACTCCCCAAACACGAGAAGATAAACGGCATACCCGACTGCAAGCGGAACCAGCAGGCTGACGCTGAATAAAATGCCTTTCATGATTTTCAAGTAAAACAATTTGCTCCACATATTTGTAAGAAGATAAACAACATAAGAAAACAGCATAGATAAAAATAAATTGAGAAGAAAATAAACGAAGCCCAAGAAAAATACGATGACCGCCGCAGACCCGGTCATGCCTGCGCTTGATAAAAACAAAAAGACCGGAAAAACAAAAAGATACCATACGAAAATGGTTTTTTTGATCGCCTGGCCGGCAAAAACAGAAAACAGCTGTAAAAAACGAACCTTTTTTAATTGATGAATGACCTTGCGCGTATCCAGCAGAAAGGCATTGTGGTGTTCTTTAAAGAAGCCGGCAGCCCAAAAAAGCTGCTCAAGTGAAACGGCGATTAAAACAAATTGCCCCCATGCGCTTAGGGGCAGCTGAATCAGTTTTGTCCCGAATACAACACCGCATCCCAGGAAAACGAGATATAAACATAACAGAGAAATAATAATGGCAGACAGCAGTTTGCTGTTGAGTTGAGGAATGCCCCAATCTTCCTTTCTTTTTCGAAACGATGACAGGGTATTATATTTGATAAGAGCCGCAATTTGTTTGACTATCATACTTTCAATCCTTACATATGTATTTGGGAGAGAGGCTCTTTTTGCAGCTTGTACAAAAAGAGCAATTATTTATTGATCGATTTTACCAAGCAGCTGCGTATTTTTTGCCGTATTTCTTAATCATTGTTTTTGCTGTTGCAACGATTGCATAAGAAATCGCGCCTGCGCCTGTAACGATACCGATAAGAGAAATGATAGAAGCAATTGTTGATGCCGCATCAATAATATCAATTGCTTTTTTAGCTGCGGCTGTAGAGATGCCGAGAGTAGAAGCTAATTCAGCATTGGCTGAGAATGCATGAGCCGCCGCCACGTTTAATTCAGTTCCCGTTAATAATAGTGCATAAACCAATGTTGCTGCAGCAAGAGCCGCGCCAAACAAAATGAAAGACTTTTTATTAGATTTTACTAAGTTCATCATAACATCTCCCTACTCTGTTTTTTAATTTATAATAAAATTCAGCTTAATTGACTCTCTCCCGAGCTAAATTTTATCCGCCATAAAATAGTTTAAGAAAATAGTAAAGAGTTTTAGTAAAACAAAACATCCAGTCAAAATGATTCTCTTGCCTTTACTGAGATCGGTCAGTTTTCCCGCAGCAGCATAAAGAGCCGCGATTGATATGAGCAGAAATGGATCCAGCAGCTGCAGACTCAAGCTGGTGCCGCCGGCAGAATATATAAGCGAGGAATCAGCCGTTAAGTAGTTAACAACTGAAAGAATCAACATTTTAAATGCCGAGATTAAAGAAGTCAGCGTATATAGAAGCAAATATATTTTTTTCGGTTTTTTTGTACCGAGAATAAAAGCGGCAACGAATAACAGAAATCCGCCTATCAGAATTTCCACAAAAGTTGTGAAGATCATAAACCCTTGCAGAAACATGACAATCGTACGAACACTTTTCTCCCCGATATCGTAGGTATTTTCTCCGACGGAAGAATAATACGACTGCAGAACTTTATCTGAAATACTGAATTGGAAGAGTAATGAACAGATCAAAATGATGAAAAAAGAACTTAAAAATATTTTTTTATTGCTCAATTGACCTATCATATTATCATCCTTTTCTTACAAAATAAATTAACTATTCTATACTTTTACAATTTAGTTTAATCCTATCAAAAAATCAATATCCTTTCGAAAAATATGACTTTAGAACGTGTTGACAAAGAGCACATCTTTCAGAGTTTTCGGTGCTATGTACCCTTTATTTTTTTTCGAATTTGCAAATAGTATGATTTAGACAATTGATTTGAAGTTTTAGGAAGAATCTGTCGAAAGAGACGCAGGATATAAAAAAGGAGGATATCGTCATGTATCCTCCGGATGTATGATCGCCAGCACCTGATGATCTTCCCATTTTCCATTTATTTTTACATTTTTTCTCGCAATGCCTTCTTTATGAAAGCCAGCTTTTTCGAGCACCCGGATTGACGCCTTATTGTTCGGCATGACTCCGGCTTCTATCCGATGCAGTTTCAGCTCGTTGAATGCATAATCGACTGCCAGCTTGACAGCCTTCGTCGCATAGCCTTTCCCGTTATATTTGCCATCTAAAAAATAACCGATAAAAGCGCTTTGGAGGGAACCCCGAACCACCTGAAAAAGGCTGATCGTGCCAATCAGGGTCTGATCCTGAAGAAAAATGCCGAAGCTGTATTCAGTATCATTTTCTGCATTCTTCAGTGATTGTTCAATTCGTTTTTTCCGGCCTTCCAGCGTATAAAAATCCCCTTGTCTCGACATGGCAAACCGTTCAAAAAACATGCGGTTTTCCCTCTGCAAAATCAGTTCCTGCTCTGCATCATTCAAGCTGAGCGGCCTGATACCTTCCTGCATATGCATCGCCGTCCTTTTGTTTTGATCAGAAACATTTTTTAATTGCCTCTCACCCATGTGATACGGTACGCTTTATCGCATCAAGAAAATTCCAAGACTTTACGTTCCCCTTTCCTGTCGTGACCTATGTCTGATGTGAGTAACCGAAACGGAAGCACAAGGTTCTTTTGTTGACTTAAACCGTGCTTTAAGCCGTATCATCATATTGTGACAAGGAAAGAATAGTTTTGGCGGGTTTCCCGATGATCTAAAAATCAATTTTACAGAATCACTGCTGTCTTATTTCATGCCTATTTGCGGGATGAATATATTGATTGGATCAAAGCTGAAATGTGACAAAGAAATGTAAAAACAATCAGAAAAGAGGAGTTAATATGAAACTGACGGGAAATACAATACTGATTACAGGCGGAAATGCCGGAATAGGATTGGCTTTCGCAGAACGGTTTTTAAAAGCGGGAAATAAAGTCATCGTGACCGGACGGCGTGAGCACGCTCTTCAAAAAGCAAAGGAAACATTCCCGGATCTTATTACATATGTCAGTGATTTGAGCATTCCATCTGAACGTATATCACTGTTTGATTGGGTGAAAGAAAATTATCCGGAAGTGAATGTGTTAGTAAATAACGCGGGGATTCAACAACGGTTTCATGTGCTGAAAGCGGATGCGAAGGACAATTGGGACTATTTCAATAAAGAAATCACAACGAACATTGAAGCTCCCTTCCACCTGTCTATGCTGTTTGCTCCGTTTTTTGCCGGAAAAGAAGATGCGGCTGTCATTAACGTCTCTTCGGGATTGGCTTTTACACCGCTTGCCATTGCACCGATCTATTCAGCAACGAAAGCGGCGCTTCACTCATTTACAATGAGTCTGAGACATCAGCTTTCTGATTCATCTGTAGAAGTGATTGAAGTTGCGCCTCCGGCGGTGAATACAGATTTAGGCGGAGCAGGGCTGCATACTCAAGGAGAACCGCTGGATGAATTCGCTGATGGGATTTTTAAAGGACTGAAAGAGGGCAAACAAGAAATCGGATATGGTTCTTCAGAAGAACGGCTGCGCATGTCACGGGATAAAGCCGATGAACATACGGCAAATATGTACCATGCGATGAAACATACAATTGAATAACCTCTTTGAAAAAGGAAAACCCGCTTCTGTTGAGCGGGTTTTCCTTTTATTAAACAGATAAACGCCTTTTTTAACAATGGTGCAAGCGCCACCGGAAAGAAAGACGTCATATTTTTTTCATCCTAAGAATGGCGGGTTGACCCTTAGCACTCTTCCGGCGTACCGGCGTTTTTGGCCGTGCGGAAAGATGAACCGCAGCCGCAGGAAGCGATGGCATTCGGGTTGTCAATGGTGAAACCGCCGCCCATCATGGACTGTTTGAAGTCAATGATCGTGCCGGTCATAATATCAAGGCTTTCGCTGTCGACCAAAACGGTGATTCCGTGCTGTTCAAACATGCTGTCTTTTTCGCCTTTTTCGTGCTCAAATCCCATTCCGTAAGACAGGCCGCTGCAGCCGCCGCCTTTTACGCCCACACGGAGAAACGCGTTTTCTTCTTCATGCTCTTTCATCATATCTTTTATATGCAAAGCCGCTGCTTCAGTGATGGTTACTGGAACACTCATAGGTAGACCTCCTTTTTTTAAAAACGGATGCTGATATCTATTATAAACCTTGAGGAGAGTATTTCTCAAACGAGCTGTTTACAAATAATAGACGCCGCTGCATACGGTTTCGGCGGGTCCCGTCATCAGCACGTGCCCGTTGTCCTGCCAATTAATCACAAGGTCGCCTCCCGCTAAATGAACGGTGATATCCCGGTTTCGTTCGGAAACACCGTTCAATACGGATGCGACAGCCGCCGCACAGGCGCCTGTTCCGCAAGCCTGTGTAATGCCGGAGCCGCGTTCCCATACGCGGAAATGAAGTTCATCGGCGCTGACGGTTTCCACAAATTCGACATTGACGCCTTCCGGAAATCTCGGGTCTTTTTCAATGACGGGACCGAGCGTTGTAAGAGGCGCTTGATTGATATCCGCAACCGGAAAAACAATATGGGGGTTTCCCATTGATACGGCTGTTCCGGAAAGCTCCGTTTCTCCAAAAACAAAGGTTTCATCGATCGTCCGTTCATCTTCATTGCCGAGCATCGGCAGCTCTTTTTTGGTGAGGCGCGGTTCGCCCATATCAACGGCGACTTCACGCACAATCCCGTTGTCCTCCGTAATGTCTGCTTTCACAAGACCTGAAAGCGTCTCAATGAAAAAGGACGTTTCTTCTGTCAGCTTATGTTCGTATGCGTACTTTGCCACACAGCGAAGGCCGTTGCCGCAATTTTTCCCTTCTGAGCCGTCATTATTAAAAATCCGCATTTTGACGGGCGCTTTTTCTGACGGACAGATGAGGATCATTCCGTCAGAGCCGATGCCCGTGTGAATACTGGACACTTTAACGGCAATCTCAGCCAGCCGTTCTTCCGGCAGCTGTTCTTCAAATTGATTTACATATATATAACTGTTTCCAAGACCGTGCATCTTGGTAAAACGGAATGAATTCATATCGGCCTCCAACTTTTTTTCTTTTACTTAGTATAAAAGCTCTTCTGCTCGGACACAATACAAATATCCCCCGTTTTTCATACATAAAAGCTCCCTGCATATGCAGGGAGCTTTTATCGTTTACTAAATAAACATGCCGGCAATCGCCGCGCTGAGAAGGTTTGCGAGTGTTCCCGCAATAACCGCTCTTAATCCGAGGCGCGCAATGTCCGAACGGCGGCTTGGGGCCAAACCGCCCAGTGTGCCGAGCATAATCGCAATCGAAGAGAAGTTGGCAAATCCGCACAGCGCAAAGCTGATAATCGTAGACGTTTTTTTAGAAAAGTCCGCAATATGCGGACCGAAGTTTGAATAAGCGACAAACTCATTCAGCACAAGTTTCTGTCCGATATAGCTTCCCGCTCCGAGCGCTTCATGCCAAGGAACGCCGATTACAAATGCGATCGGTGAAAACACGTAACCGAGAATGGATTCTAATGTAATATGTTTGAAACCGAACCAGCCGCCGATTCCGCCGAGAATTCCGTTCACTACGGCGATGAGCGCGACAAACGCAAGCAGCATGGCGCCGACATTTAGAGCAATCTGAAGGCCCGTGGACGCGCCTTTTGCCGCTGCATCAATCACATTAGCGGCGCCTTCGCCTTCTTCGTCCATATTAAAATCGCCTTTTATCGTCTGCGTTTTTTCCGTTTCAGGTATTAAAATTTTTCCGAACACGAGACCGGCGGGAGCCGCCATAAAGCTGGCCGCCAGCAAGTATTCGATCGGAATGCCTAACAGGGCGTAACCGAAAAGCGTCGAACCCGCTACAGCCGAAAGGCCGCTCGTCATAATCGTAAACAGCTCGGAACGGGTCAATCCCGCAATCAGCGGTTTAATGGCAAGCGGTGATTCAGACTGTCCGACAAAAATATTCGCAGCCGCCGCAAGCGATTCCGTTCTGCTTGTCCCAAGAAGTTTTGACAGTCCGCCTCCGATGACGCGAAAGATGAGCTGCATGATTTTCAAGTGATACAAAACGGCAATCAGCGCTGAGAAAAAGATAATGACCGGCAGAACGCTCAGCGCAAAAGCCGGGCTGCTGCCCACTTTTAACAGCGGGCCAAAAATAAAGCTGATGCCTTCGTTCGCATAATCAATGAGAAGCTGCACACGGCTTGAGAACCATAAAAATACGGCCCGTCCGGCGTCCCACTTTAATACGATGAATCCGAAGGCCATTTGTAAACATAAACCGACAATGACGGTTCGCAGGTTAATTTTGCTTTTCTTCTCTGATAACAAAAAAGCAATGGCTAATATAGCAACTGCCCCGAGCAGCCCCCAAACGATATTCAATGAATCCACCTCTAAAATTTTATTTAAAAAAAGTCTTTATTAAGATAACAATATTTATTTTTGCTGTCTACAAATTTTTTATTTTGCCAAAACCCGGGCGCAATAAAAAAGAGACCCCGTTCGGAGCCTCTGATTAAAACATCGGATTTTCTTCTATGAATGTATATATGTTGTCAACCAGTTCAGCAGGCGTGCCTCCCGTGACCACTTCGCCGTTAACCAGGGCGAACAGGGACTCCATGCATTTCCCGCAATAGCTTAAACAGCCGTATTCAAGCACGTCCAAGTTCGGATCCTTCTCTAAGATCTCAAGTGCTTCCTGGGAACCGCGCGCTAAATTGCTGACACAGAATTCAATCATCGGATTCATGCGGTTTCACCTCACATATGTACCTTATCCTAACGGAATTTCCTCTATTCGTCAAAGATCCGGTTTCACGCTCAATGTTATCGTAACATATTAATTCAGGTTAAAGGTTTTACTATTACGTGTTTTCTGGTCAATTTGTAGGTTATTTTAAAACTATTATTGTGGTTTTAGATCAAATTCGATATAATTCTAGATGTTATTTTACATAGTTCGTTATTTTGTAACAACATTGACTACCATATTTTTCGGGCAAAAGGGGAATCATTATGAAAAAATTGGTCTTGATCGGCGGGGGTTACGGAAACATGCGGGTGCTGCACCGCTTACTGCCGAACCAGCTTCCGTCAGATATATCCATCACGCTGATTGACAGAAACCCGTATCACTGCTTAAAAACAGAATATTATGCGCTCGCCGCCGGCACGATTTCTGATCATCATATCAGGGTGTCTTTTCCTGAGCATCCGAATCTGGATGTTCAATACGGTGAGGTGGCTTCCGTCGACACGAAAAACAAACAGGTTCTGTTTCATGACCGCGAACCGATTTCTTACGATGACGCGGTGATCGGACTGGGCTGCGAGGATAAGTATCATAACGTGCCCGGCGCGCCGGAACATACTTACAGCATTCAGACCATTGATCAGTCACGCGAAGCCTATCAAAAGCTGAACAACCTCGGCGCCAATGCATCTGTCGCTATCGTCGGAGCGGGATTAAGCGGCGTGGAGCTTGCCAGTGAATTAAGAGAGAGCCGTGACGATCTGAAGATTATGTTATTTGACCGGGGCGACCTGATTTTATCAAGCTTTCCGAAAAGACTCAGCAAGTATGTTCAGAAATGGTTTGAAGAACACGGCGTCACCATTATCAATAATGCGAATATTACAAAAGTGGAAGACGGGATCGTTTATAATCATGATGAAGGAATACCGGCCGATGCCATCGTGTGGACGGCGGGAATTCAGCCGAATAAAGCCGTCAGAGAACTGGACGCTGAAAAAGATCCGCAAGGCCGCATCGTTTTAACACCGCATCACAACCTTCCGGGCGATGAGCATGTTTACGTCGTCGGTGATTGCGCAAGCCTGCCGCATGCGCCGAGCGCCCAGCTGGCTGAAGCTCAAGCGGAACAAATTGTGCAGATCCTCCTGAAACGCTGGAACAATGAAGAGCTGCCGGAAACAATGCCGCAATTTAAGCTGAAAGGCGTTCTCGGTTCACTCGGAAAAAAAGCGGGCTTCGGTCTTGTCAACGACCGTCCGCTCATCGGGCGTGTGCCCCGTTTATTAAAATCAGGCCTTTTATGGATGTACAAGCATCATAACGGCTGATAAGAAAAAAGCCGCTGATTGCGATCAGCGGCCATTTTTAAGAGCCCGCAACATAGCCGCGCTTTTCCATTTCTTCATATATATCTTTTAAATGCGGATTCCCTTCCCCCACAATGACATCCTCCACCAGCACGAGCGGATAGAAAAATTCATCGTTTCTGATGCGCTCCGCAAGCTCTTCTGTCTCCTTTTGCTGAGGCGGTGCGTCAATATCAATATACCGCATGTGAAAAGGCTGCTCCGGATATTTCCGTTGCAGCGCCGCCTCCAGCCATTCAAACGTATCTTTGGCGCTCGGCATATTCACGCAGCTTGCGCAAAGCGTTTCAGCGCCGTAAACACTGAGCGTAACCGGCTTTGTCATGTATATCATCCCCTTTACACCAGTATACAAAGGACGCGGCAGCTTTTGTATAAAAAACGGTTTTTATGTTCAAGTTTAAATATGCTATAATGGGGAAAGCAGCTTTGCAAACCAAACATTAGATTTTTACCGTTACTGTGAATATAATGGTTTTATGTATATGAAAGGAGCGAATCTCATGACTGAGGTTGAAATGAAAGAGCAAGTACAGGAAGTATTGGATAAATTACGTCCGTTTCTGCTTCGTGACGGCGGTGACTGTGAGCTTGTTGACGTAGACGAAGGCATTGTAAAGCTTCGCCTCCTTGGCGCATGCGGCAGCTGCCCAAGTTCAACGATTACGCTGAAAGCCGGAATCGAACGCGCCCTTCTTGAAGAAGTACCGGGTGTCGTTGAAGTAGAACAAGTATTTTAATCATAAAACCAGGCTGCATGACAGCCTGGTTTTTTATTTTTTACAAATAGCCATCAAACCATGAACAAATATAACGGATGCGTTTCATCCGCTGTTCCGGATGGCCGCTTCTCGACAGCTCATGCGTGGCTTTCGGAAACCGGATGAACGACGTCGTTTTGTTCAGTTTCTTCAATGCGGTAAAGAGCTGCTCCGCCTGCTCTATCGGACAGCGGTCATCTCGCTCACCATGCAGGATCAAAAGCGGCGTCGAAACGCGGGACGCATATTTTACAGGAGAACGATCCCAAAGCTTATCCGCTTCCTCAAACAAATCATGTCCGAGCTGCCAGTCAGTAAAAAAGAAACCGATATCGCTGACACCGTGGAAGCTGAACCAATTTGAAATGGAGCGCTGCGTGACGGCTGCTTTAAAACGGCCGGTCTGCCCGACAATCCAATTCGTCATAAACCCTCCGTAGCTTCCGCCCGTCACACCGAGACGGCCGCTGTCAATAAACGGATACGCCTGAACGGCTTCATCCACCGCCTGCATGACATCACGGTAATCTCCGCCTCCGTAATCACCCCTGACACGATTGACAAAATCCTGCCCGTAGCCGTGGCTTCCTCTCGGGTTGACATACACGACAGCATATCCTTGTGCGGCCAGCACTTGGAATTCGTGAAAATACGTATGGCCGTACATCATGTGAGGCCCGCCGTGTATGTATAGAATGAGCGGATAAGTTTGATCCTCTTCAAAAACGGCGGGCTTTAAAAACCAGCCGTTTACCGTCAGCCCGTCCTTTGTTTCATATTGCAGCTTTTCCGGCACGGATATGATGCGCTCCTCAATAAACCGATCATTGTCGGATGTCAATTGCTTCTCTTCCCCTTCTTCGAGTGAAATGCTGTAAAGCTCGGAAGGCTGTGCGGGTTTGGCAATGACAGCGATACAGCTTTTCTGATCAGGATGAAAAGCAAAACCGTTCACGTACTCTTCTTCTAATCGGATCGGATAGACGAGGCCGTCAATCGAGATATAATAAATACCGGTGCTTCCCTGCTCGCTCCCGAGAACGTAAAAACCCTGCCCGTCGTTTGTCCATACAGGCCGGGGCGTCACCCCTCCTATGATTGAATCCGCAATCAGCGCATCGCTCAAATGAACATCCAGCATGTCGGTCAGGCAGGAGAGCCGCTCAGTTTTCACGTCGTACAGCCACGCTTTCTCTAAAGTCGCATTGCGAAATTCATTTTCATGGCCCAGCATCGCGATATAAGACCCGTCCGGTGAAAACACGCAGGAACCGAAAGAACCGCGGTGCGGCGTAATCTGCTTCAGGCTTCCGTCCGCCAGATTCATCAGATAGACATCGCTCGGCTTTCCGGCGTCACCCGGCTCGCATAAATTGGCGGTAAACGCAAGCTGCCTGCCATCCGGTGAAAAGGCCGCGCCATAATGATCCGCTTCATGATCCGTCAGCTGCCGAATCTCACCCGTTTCAAGATGAATCAGCACAAGCTGGGCCCAGCTTCCGTTCAGCAGGCCTTTCCCGTCACGTTTATATGTTAATGATTGAATATCAACCGGCTCATACTCGTCATGCTTCTTTTTTTCTTTCTCATCGGCGCGCTCCGCTGATGTCAGACTGACGGACACAAGCACGGATCTGCCGTCGGGCGCCCATATCGGATCTGATACGCCCCAAGGAATATCGGCCGCCTGCTCCGCCTCTCCGCCGGCAGCGTCGATGATGTACAGCTGAGGGACGCCATTCTCCCTGTCAGAAACAAAGGCGAGGCGCCGTCCGTCAGGCGACCACCGCGGACTTGTATTTCTATTGTCCCCGAAAGTCCACGGGTTTGAGATGCCGGATTCTGTGTCATATACCATAATGGCTGAGGAATAGGAATCACGCTTATGATTGACTGTTGTCCGGACGTAAGCGGCTCTTCTGCCGTCAGGGGCATATTGCGGGTCTGTCACGGATACGAGAGTCGCAATGTCCTCCTCGGTTATGAGTTTTTTCAAATCGTTTCTCCTCCTTTTCTTTTTTATTTCGCTTCCCTAAATAAAAATCCTTCTCCAGAAAAAGAAAGCGTCCTTCTCTGATGGGAAGAACGCTTTTTTATCATTATACACTTTTCACCTGCTCTAAAGGATTCCGTTCAATTACGCTTCCTTCTGACGGGACGGTAAGCGCCGCAATCTCACAGTGGGGGAAATGCTCAGAAAGCTGCTTTCTCAGCTCTTCTCCCTTTCCTTTTTCAATCAGGACAAGAATCGTCGGTCCCGCTCCGCTCAGCGCCGTCCCGTAGGCGCCTTTCATTTCGGCCGCATGTTCCACCTTTGAAAGCTCAGGAACAAGCATGGCGCGGTACGGCTGATGGAGGATGTCTTTTCTCATCATTTTCCCGGCGAGCGCCCAGTCATTTGACATGATCGCAGCAACGAGAAGGTTGCTGACGGCGCTTGCTTTAACGGCGCGTCGGTACGGCAGCTCTTTCGGGAGCACGTCTCTTGCGTCCCTGGTCAGAACTTCGTAAAACGGAATCACTGCCACAACGTCGATATCCGCTTCGGCAACACGCACGATATGTGTTTCATCTTTTTCGTGAAGGCCGATCACAAGCCCTCCTGCAAGGGAAGCAGCGGCATTATCAGGGTGCCCCTCTTCAAGACTGGCTAAGTGCAGCTTGTCGCTTTCCGACAGCTGCAGGCCGCATAACTCATCCGCAAGCTCAATGGCGGCGACGATAGCGGCCGCGCTGCTTCCTAGACCCCGCGCAAGGGGGATGTCACTCCACACTTTGACATGGGCGGGCGGCAGCTCTTTCTGATAGCGGTCAGCCGTCCGTTTGGCGACTTGGTAGATGAGGTTGTCCGTTCCTTGAGGGATGCCCGCGACAGTTTCGGTTTCCGCCGAGAACTGCCATTCATCGTTTCGGAAAACCGAAAGCTTCAAATATCTGCTGAGCGCCATCCCGACGGAATCAAACCCAGGCCCTAAGTTGGCGGTGCTTCCCGGAACCGTAATGGAAAACAGCATCTCCGCCTCATTCATACACGCGCCGCTCCATTTAAGTATTCCAGAATACTGTCCTCATCTGTCGGCAGTGTAATCGGTTTTATGTCAGATACGTCTACAGCCGTGTTCGGATCTTTCAGGCCGTTCCCGGTCAAAACTGCGACAACCTTGCTGCCTTTTGGAATTTCACCGGATTTCACCTGTTTCAAAACGCCGGCGATGGATGCACAGGAGCCCGGTTCGGCAAACACGCCTTCTTCACGGGCAATCAGCTGATAAGCGTGAAGAATTTCTTCATCTGTGACTTCATCAATTTTTCCGGCTGATTCTTCCGCAGCGAGCACCGCTTTGTCCCAGCTGGCAGGATTCCCGATTCGGATTGCCGTCGCAACGGTCTCTGGATTTTTAATGACTTCGCCGCGGACGATAGCCGCAGAACCTTCCGCCTCAAAACCGCGCATCTTCGGAAGTCCGGTGCCGTTTTTCTCATGATATTCTTTGAACCCTTTCCAGTAGGCCGTGATATTCCCCGCATTACCTACCGGGATCGCCAGAATGTCCGGCGCTCCGCCAAGCTGTTCGCATACTTCAAAGGCCGCTGTTTTTTGCCCTTCAATCCGGTAAGGGTTTACTGAATTCACTAATGCAATCGGTGATTTTTCGCAAATCGACCGGACGATGGCCAGCGCGTCGTCAAAGTTTCCGTCAATCGCGATGATTTCCGCACCGTACATGACGGCCTGCGCAAGTTTTCCGAAGGCGATTTTTCCGTCCGGGATGATGACGATGCATTTCATGCCGGCTCTCGCCGCGTATGCCGCAGCTGCCGCGGATGTGTTCCCTGTAGAGGCGCACATGATGGTATCATTGCCTTCTTCTTTCGCTTTGGCGACCGCCATGACCATGCCGCGGTCTTTAAAGGATCCCGTCGGATTAACGCCCTCTGTTTTCACATGCAGTTCAATTCCGAGCTTTTCGGAAAGTTTCGGCAGGTGAATCAGCGGTGTGTTGCCTTCATGCAATGTCAGGGCCGGCGTCTGATCCGTCACCGGCAGAAATTCTTTATATTGATGGATGAGTCCTTTCCACATTAGCTCCAACCGTTCCCTTCTACGCGATATGTGCTTTTTACTTCTTGTACAACTTCGAGGTCATTTAAGTTTTGCAGAATGTCACTGAAATCTTCTTCCGATGTATGATGCGTGACGATGACGATTTCCGCGAGGTCGTCATGGCCTTTGATCGGCAGCTGCAGAATTTTTTCAAAGCTGACGCCGCGCTCTGAGAAGGCCGATGTGATTTTTGAAAAAGAGCCGACCTGGTCTTTGACGTGAATTCTTAAAAACTGCTGGGCATAGATATCAGACGGCTGCTTCAGATTTCTTTCAAACTGCGGGGCGACAAAGCTGTTTCCGTTTACGCCGAGACGCATGTTTTTCATGACCGCGACCAGATCGGAAACGACCGATGTCGCAGTCGGCATGCTTCCGGCTCCGGGGCCGTAAAACATCGTTTCGCCGACGGCTTCTCCGTACACGTAAACGGCATTAAACTCGTTATGCACCGCAGAGAGCGGATGATGATCCGGAAGCAGTGTCGGCTGAACGCTGACTTCGATTTTATTGTCATCACGCTGGGCGATGCCGATCAGCTTCATCGTATAGCCGAGCCGTTTACTGAAGCTGATATCTTCATCCGTAATCCGGGAAATTCCTTTTACTTTGACATCGTCCAGATCGACATTCATAGAGAAGCCGAGACGGGCTAAAATCGCCATCTTGCGTGCGGCATCGAGCCCTTCTACATCGGCGGTCGGGTCCGCTTCCGCGAATCCGAGATCCTGCGCTTCCTTCAGCACTTCTTCATACGGGCTTTTTTCTTTAATCATTTTCGTTAAGATGAAGTTCGTCGTTCCGTTGACGATTCCCATCATTTTTGTGATCCGGTCAGAAGAAAGGCCTTCTTCGAGCGTGCGTAAAATCGGGATTCCGCCGGCGACACTCGCTTCATAATACAAGTCACAGCCATTTTCCTTTGCGGCGGCTAAAAGCTCTGACCCGTATACGGCGATCAGATCTTTATTTGCGGTCACAACATGTTTTTTCGCTTTCAAGGCATCAAGAAGATATTGCTTCGTCTGTTCGACACCGCCGATGACTTCAATAATCACGTCGACCTCAGGGTCATCGATCACATCATAGACTTCTGTCGTCAGCACTTCTTTCGGCAGATCTGCGTCTCGTTTTTTATCAATATCTTTAACTAGCACTTTTTTGATCGTCACCGGACAGCCGACCTGGTGCATAAGCTTATCCTGATGATCTTGTATAATTTTGACGACTCCGCTTCCCACGGTTCCCAGTCCTAACAGTCCAATACGAATCGCTTCCAAAGAGAAACTCCACCTTTCTTCCTTTTGTCCACTAGAAAAGGACAATTGTTAACCCTTCACAGACATTTAAGTTACAAATATTATATAAGCCCGCATTTGTTTTGACAAGCGGCTGAATATTGTTTCTACGGCTATGAAAACGCTTAACACATTGATATGACAAGATTCCCTATTTTCTAAATATTTTTACGTCATATTTTCTTACGAACTGATTCCTTTTCCGAGCCACGCCACAGGCGGGACAAAAACCTGCGCCGACCTGACATTCATCATGTTGTGACATGTCTGTAAAAACTGTTCATAGCGAGTGCAGTCGGCAAGAATGTAGTCAAGCTGCTCTTCGTAAAACTGTTTTTCAGAATCATGAGAAATGTAATAGCTCTCCACCGTCTCGAAGAAATGGAGCGGAAACAGCAGGCGGCTGTAAAACAGGCGTTTGGAAAAGGAGGATAACGGCGTAACTTGCTCATATTCCTGCAGAAACAAAAATCCATCTTTGAGCAGGTCGTCACGATGATACAAATATGTGCTGCGCATATATTCCGCAATATCACGGGCGGCATGGTCGAATACCCAATCGCCCGGAATGCGGATCAATGATTCCTCCGACCAGGTATCCCGTTCCATCCGCTGATGGCAGATTGTCCCCGAGTCTTCTGCGCCGGGATTGTCATCCAGCTCCGTATCCACTAAATATTGAATGGCGTTTTCCGCTAAGCCTGAATAATAAGGAAATGCTTCGATCATTTTCTTTTCGAACGGTTCAAGCGGAGACATATGAATTTTCTGCATCCAGAATGATTCCAGCTGATCCACCCGTTTTCCCCATAAGTCCTTCCATTGGCCGATCCTGCCCGCTTCTTTCACTTCGTACGGAAAACCCCGCCCTTTTCTGTGAAATTCGGCAAGCTCCCCTCCGACAGAAAACGACCGGTTTGAGACGGGAATCGGCGCTTTTAAGAGCGCATACGTTTTGCCCTCGTCCTCAAAGGTCAGTTCTCCTTCCTTCGTAAAGATAAACACTGAAACGTATGGGTCACTTTGTTCTTGTAAATACTGACTCATGTAGTAAAGCTCCGTCAGCTCTGATTGCGAAAACCCGGAAACGGGAATTATAAGAAAGAAGGAATTAGGCGTCTGGAAGCATTGGTATTTCTGATAAACGGAAAGCTGTCTGACGTGGATGCCGTATTTTTCTTTAATGATGCTTTTCATCATAATCACCTGCCTGAAAAATTAGAGCTATTCACATCGTAGTCATACGCCGGCGGAATTATGAATACATATTGTAATCCTTTGAATCAAGTTGAGAAACATCGTACACATCGGAAGAGTGTTGTATAAACTAGTAAAAAAAGATTGGGTGAAGCAAATGTCAGAAAAGGAACAACTGAATCAGGTGGAAGCTGTCGCCAGGGCGCGTTTAAAAGAACGGGGGGTTGAGACGGACGATATTGCCGAGCTGGTGTATTTCCTTCAAAAAAAATATCATCCTGATTTGACGATGGAAGTATGCAGGCTCAATGTGGACCGTGTCATCGCAAAACGCGAGGTGCAAAACGCCATTTTAACGGGAATAGAATTAGATGTGCTCGCCGAACAAAAAAAGCTGTCTGAACCGCTTCAGACCATTCTGGCGATTGATGAAAGCCTGTATGGGGTTGACGAGGTGCTCGCCTTCTCTATCGTGAATATATACGGCTCGATCGGCTTTACGAATTACGGCTACATTGACAAAGAAAAACCCGGTATTCTCGGGCGGTTAAATGATAAATCTACTGGCGAATGCCATACGTTTCTTGATGATATCGTCGGCGCAATCGCAGCAGCGGCTTCAAGCCGGCTTGCTCACAGCGCCAGAAATACAGAATAAGGACGGCCGTCATGGCCGTCCCTTTTTTTATAGATGTTCAATCCATTCGGTTAAAGAATCAATCGCATATGTCGGCTTCTGGCCGTAATCTGCCATATGCTCACGCTTTGTCACTCCGGTGTGAACCAGCAGCGTATCCATGCCCGCATTGATGCCGGCCATAATATCCGTTGCATAGTTATCGCCGACCATGAGTGTTTCGGAAATATCCGTTCCGAGCACACGCATCGCCTGTTCCATAATAATGGATTCAGGCTTGCCGATAAAGACAGGCTCAACGCCCGTTGACACCGTCAAAACGGATGTGAGCGAACCGTTCCCTGGTAAAAGTCCTCTTTCAGTCGGAATGGCGACGTCGCCGTTTGTTGAAATGAACCGGGCGCCGTTTCTGATCGCAAGGCATCCCGTTGCCAACTTTTCATATGTAATGCCGCGGTCGATTCCCACAACGACAAAGTCCGCGTTTTCTTCTCCGAAGCTCAGCCCGTTTTCTTCAATGGCCTGACGGATGCCTTCTTCGCCGATCACATACACCGACGCGTCTTTTTTCTCCTGGGCGATATGCTGCGCAGTCGCCATGCTCGTCGTGAAGACCTGCTCTTCAGATGCCGGAATGTCAAAGCTCATCAGCTTGTCCGCCACCTGCTTCGGCGTCCGGGAAGAATTGTTCGTCACGAATAAATACGGAATGCCGCGCGCTTTAAGCGTTCTCACGAATTCACACGCTTCTTCGATTTTTTCCGTCCCGTTGTACATTGTGCCGTCCAAATCTATCAAATATCCTTTATAATCCTTCATACTCAACACTCCTGTGGATTTTCTCACTCGTTGTTATTTAAATGCGGAAACAGGCCCTAATTCTGTTTCCAGGTAGGTTCTTACACGGGCTGGAAAGGCTTTCAGCACGTCCCTGTTTGACGTGATCAGCGTAAACAGCTCCTGATGGTCGGCGCGCTGATATTCCTGGACAAGCTGCTTTCTGGAAGAGATCAGCTGCTTCAGCTTATTTCCTTCATCCTCAGCTACCACCTTTTCATCCGTCAGAATATCCATGATGTCGTCATAACTGCCCGGATCGCGCATGATAAAGCCGTCAATCATATCATTTCCGACATCGAGTATGCATTCGATCATAAGATGGCTGATCCGCTCAAGCGCCCTTTTTTCGATCTCGCTCTCCCATGCAGGCGTGCTGTCAAACAGCGCAAGCTGGGTCTCAAAAAAACGGAGTGTTTGTTCGATATTATTTCTGTCAACAAAATACACGTGACAGCATCCCCTTCTGCATCAATTATTTTCTGATTCGTTTTAAAACAAAATACGCGCAGCCGAAATTGCAGTATTCGTAAATGTATTCGTCCAATGTGCTGATTTTCGTTTCAAAGGTTGCTTTTTGATTCTGGTCATCAAAGAAGCCTTTGAGCCGCAGCTGACTGTATCCCCAGTCTCCCACAATGTAATCATATTTATTTAATATGTCCGAATAGCGGGCTTTGAACGCTTCTTCATTGAAGCCGTTTTTAAAATCGTGTACGAGTTCAAACTCGGCATTTTGAATAAGAATCATGTCTTCACCTCTTTTATCACTCTTTACTATCATAATTCATTGACTTCTGTCCATCAATTGCAAAATGAGACGGTTCGGACGGACGGAGAATTTTTCCTCTTTATATCCAGTGTAGCGGTTCAGACGATCCTTATTCAAGAATGACTTTTTCCCTGCAAAAACGGCTCCATCACAAAAAACCCAAAACCTGCGGCGTTTTGGGTTTTTTCGGCTTATCTTATGCTTGGGCCTGGCGTTTTTTAGACGCTTCGTTCACTTGTTCATCCGCATGGTAGGAAGAACGGACAAGCGGGCCTGCTTCACAGTGGCTGAAGCCTTTTTGCATCGCGATTTCTTTCAGTTCGGCAAATTCGTCCGGATGATAATATTTTTGGACTTTTAAATGTTTTTTCGACGGCTGCAGGTATTGGCCGATCGCCATGATGTCGACATTGTTCGCAAGCAGGTCGTCCATCACTTCAATAATTTCTTCCTTCGTTTCGCCGAGACCGATCATAATGCTTGATTTCGTCGGGATGTCAGGCTGCATTTCTTTCGCACGGCGCAAGAATTCCAAAGAACGATCATATGTTGCGCGGGCCCGGACTCTCGGTGTCAGGCGGCGGACGGTTTCAATGTTGTGGTTCAGAATATCAGGACGGGTATCCATTAATGTTTTCAGGTTGTCGTAATTTCCGCCCATATCGGATGGCAGCACTTCAATTGTCGTGAACGGACTTTTTCTGCGGATCGCCCGGACCGTTTCCGCAAAGACGCCTGCTCCGCCGTCTTTCTGATCATCACGCGCTACGGCCGTGATGACGGCGTGTTTTAAATTCATCAGCGCGACGGAATCAGCTACGCGTTCCGGTTCCTGCAGATCCAGCTCAGTCGGCAGTCCCGTTTTTACAGCGCAGAAGCGGCATGCTCTCGTACAGACGGAACCGAGAATCATGAACGTCGCCGTACGTCTGACAGCCCAGCATTCATGGATGTTCGGGCATTTTGCTTCTTCACATACGGTATGCAGATTATTTTCACGCATTAATTTTTTCAGACCCGTATAGTTTTCATTCGTGTTCAGCTTTATTTTGAGCCATTCCGGCTTTCTCAGATGCTCGTCTTTCTTTGCCATTTCCCCATCATCTCCATTATCCCTTTATTCATGTTCGTGTGCGAAAAATTTCTATTTCACGATGGATATAAAACTTGCGGATTTCTATTCAATAGTCACTTTAACATAGGAAAAATTTCTCGACAAGGGAAGAGAATTACTTACATTTTCTCGGATTGTTGCCGCAAACTATTTGTATTCAATCCTGAAAGGAGATCATGTTGTGAAAGTTCTGTTATCTGCTCTTCTCCTTTTTTCAGTTTTCTGTCCGGCTGCAAGCGGGAAAGAACAATCGGCTCCTGTTTACGGCGAACGGATGCAGTTGTACCGCAAAGCCGAAGCAGTCACGCAGATTCCTTGGTATGTGCTTGCGGCGGTTGATCAATATGAAGAAAATGTCCGCTCGAACCGAAAGGATCTGCCGGAAAAAGCGGGAATCATCAGCATTTATATTCCGGATCATTTGTGGAGCGGCCCTGAAAATCCAAATCCTAAGGACGATGCGCCTCTCAGCATTAAAGTATTTGACGGGATCGGCTTGGACGGCGACGGCGACGGAAAAGCCGAGGTAAGCAATGATGAGGATATCCTTTATACATTTGCTCAGTATTTAGCGGGATTCGGAACGGATCTTGACCATATCCGCATCGGCCTCTGGAATTATTACCGCCGTGATCAGACGGTCGGCATTATCACCGAATTCATGACACTGTTTAAAACGTTCGGCCGCCTTGATCTCGGAGAGCACGCCTTTCCGCTTCCCGTGAAGACGGATTACAGCTACCGCAGCACATGGGGCGCCGCACGGGGTTTCGGCGGGCGCCGGATTCACGAAGGAACGGATCTGTTCGCTCATTACGGGCTCCCCGTCAGATCGACCTGCTACGGTATTGTTGAAATGAAGGGCTGGAACCGTTTCGGCGGCTGGAGAATCGGTATCAGGGATATCAATAACACGTATCACTACTTCGCTCACCTGAACGGCTTTGCAAAAGGTGTGCATAAAGGCCAGATCGTCAAACCCGGAGAGGTGATCGGCTCTGTCGGCAGTTCCGGATACGGACCGCCGGGCACCGCGGGAAAATTTCCGCCGCATCTTCACTACGGGATGTATAAAGATAACGGCAGATCGGAATGGTCTTTTGATCCGTATCCTCATTTAAGGGCATGGGAACGTAAAGAAATCCGCAGGAAAAAGTAAACACACAGCCGCCAGGAAAGATTGCGGCTGTGTGTTTTTATTTATCTTTCTTCTGTTTTTCATTCGGCAGCTGGACGGAAGGCGTCACACCTGACCCGCCGCTTCCGTTATAAAACTGCGGCACCTCTCCTTGAATCGCTTTAATGGAGACCGGAATATTATTTGTCACGACTGATGTCTTACTGGCAAACGGAATAATGACCTTCACTTTTATTTCCACAAAAATACTGATATCGATCAGGGCATTGTTAATGCCGTACGGCTTTATTTTTGTTTTCACATCAGTTAACGCATCACCGATCAGGTTAAAGCGCACGGGGATTTTCGGCCCGAGATTTCCGAGAATGCTGTTTCCCGTGACCTGCCCTAAGGGAATATCGATCATAATTTCATCGGCCGTTTTCGCGTCTTTTTCCGTTTCATGCTGCTTATTGTTCGACTCCGCTTCCTTCAGATGAGCCTGAAGCTGCTTTGTCACTTTCGCCTTCATACTGTTGACCATTTGTGTATTAAAATCCATCGTTGTGACTTTTCCGTTTTCATCCGTTTTCATATCGACCATATCTTTCACATTGTCGCTGTGAGACATGTATTCTTCAATGGATTCCGTAATGACCTCTGTCGCCACCCGTTTGGTTTCCATTTCCCCTATGTTCATCAGCACCGGTTTGATTGAGGAGTTGATCATCCAAAGGCTGATGACCGTCGATATGATAAAAAAAGCAAACGACAGAAGAAGCACATATCGAAAAGGCAAAGGCCCTCTCTTGCGAAGAGCGCTCCGGTATCTAGGCAAGAAAAATCCCCCCTTACATATCACAATGTATGCTTGTAAGGGGGGACATAGTATTTTATTTTCACACTTAAAAAGTCCCGCTTACCTTCACTCGGATGTAATGGAACGGCCGGCGGATTCTGACATTACGGCTGCCGCGCGAGCTTCCAGGCGAGCAGATCCCTTAAAAACTCCGGCATAAAGTATTGCTTTTCTTTTGAATCGCGGATGTAAGGGAACAGCTTTCCGAGTGTAAACATGTCGAGAACGGCAACCGAGTATATCCGCTCCGGATCAACCTCTTCTCCGTTCACTTTCACATTGAGGAGATGCGTCACACCGTCTTCAAGAATGCCGGCCTCTGCCTCCGCTCCGGCATATACCATCCTGCCCATCACTTCCCCGCGGAAGCCGAGGCCTTTTATCCGCAGCTGCTCCATTTGTTCCGAGGCGGCCTGGCTGATTGTTTCCTGAAGTTCTCTGCCTGAAAGACGAACGGCCACCGGATTGATCGGATGAGGACAGATACGGTGCAGGTCAAGCTTTGTGACAGGCCCCTTCTGTAAAGGCCCCAAAATAACGCCTGAATTCACCATGCTGACTTCACAGCCGCACCAGCTTTTCAGCGCTTCGGCTAATAGAAGCGGGAGGGGCGATTCCTCAAACCATTTCACGCCGGCTTCTTCATTCAGATTGGCGACTTGTTCGGAGAGCAGGTTTTCCGCTTCCCGTTCTTTCTCTTTCAGAAAAGCCGCCGTATCTTCAGATTCCCCTTGCCAATCAGCCATTTTCTGTACAGATGCCTGTTTGCTGACAATGGTTCGTGATTCACTTTCTATCGTCAGCTCGACACAGCCGACATAGTTCCCGTATTTTTCCGCACATGCAAGCAATACGCCGTTTATGTCCTGTCCGTCCTCAAGAAGGTGGTGCGTATGTGATTCAAGAATGACATCGATGTCCGGAAATTTTTCCGCTGCGGCCCTGTCATCGATCAGGCCTAAATGAGAAAGCAGAATGATGATGTCCGCTTTGCCCTTAATATCGTCAAGTGATTCTTGAATGCTTTTTTCCGCATCCGTCACCGTCCAGCCGAGTTTTTGATAGACGGGATAATACGGCACCGTGACGCCCAGTATGCCGGCGGTCATCCCGTTTTTCAGCGTTTTGATCACGTAGGGCTCGGCCCATTCCGGCCGCTGTCCGTCCGCGTCAAACAGGTTGGACACAATGACGGGAAACGCGGCATGGGTATATAAATCCGCCAGCTCATCGTGAGGCAGCGTAATTCCTTCATTATTCCCGACGGCAGCCGCATCGATCTCAAGCCGATTTAATAAGTCGACATTCGCTTTGCCGAAGGTCGCTTCCGTTATCATTTGGAATCGGTCCATATGATCGCCGATGTCGAATACGAGTGTTTCCTCCCCGTCTTTTTCATGTTCATTTTTCTTCTGCTCAATATAATGTACGATTTTCGGCCAATTTTCGAAATGGCTGTGCAAATCATTCGTATGATATAAACGGAGCTTCTCTAACATACCATCTCTCCTACCTTTTAGCTGAATATCCCTTGATAAATCAATTCACAGCCGATCAAAATCAAGACGACCCGCATGAAAAGCACGATCGTTTTCGTCTGCACCCGCTTATTAACCCACGCGCCCATTTTGCCGCCGAACCACGCGCCCGGAACGAGGCACAGCGCATACAGCCAATTGACATGGCCCTCTGCGATATGTGACACGGAACCCGTCACGGAGGATAAGAAAATAATGAGCATTGACGTCGCCACAGCCACTTTCGGCGGGAACAAAAATAACAGCATCATGGCCGGAACCATCAGAGAGCCGCCGCCAATGCCGAAAAGACCGCCCAATAAACCGACGAAAAAGGCAATCACGATACCGGTGAAAATACGGTACGAATATGTATAAAGCTCACCCGATTCATCCTCATATGTCCGGATCATGCCTTTATGCGCTTTATTGACCGGTTTTGCTTTCGCCTTCAGCATTAATGTAATGGAAATCAAAATCATAAAAAGTCCGAACCAGACGGAAAACGTATGCGCATTAAAAAGTTTAGACAAATACGCGCCGATGATGCTTCCCGGGCCGGAACCGATAAAAAAGATCAGTCCGCTTTTGTAGTCAACGGTTTTATATTTCATATAGGCCAAAGTTGATGACAGGCCCGTAAAAATAATCACCAAAAGGGACGTGCCGATGGCAGTCTGCGGTGTTACGTCATGGAAAAACGGAGTCATCGTGCTTAAATAGAGCATTGCCGGCACGATGATAATTCCTCCCCCAAGCCCGATCAGGCTGCCGACCGTTCCCGCGATAAATCCCAATATAATCAAAATAAGATAAGACATGTGTCTTGAAACCTCTTTTCTAGCTGAATAGGTCGAGCTGCTTCGGAGCAAGTCCGGTATATGAGATATTTAACATTTCAAGCATCTCAAGCCCGTTATCGGCGGCGTCTCCGCCTGAGTTATTGTTGAAGAGCACATACAGATTGCGCGACTGTTTTTTCAGCTCCTGAAGATTGTTTTTCCAATCTTTGAGCTCCTGTTTGTTATAGCGGTATAAATATCTGACCTCACGCCAATTTTGTCCGCCGTCAGGTTTGATCCAGCCCTGTTTGTTCCGCCCGTGAAAACGGACAAGCGTTTTTTCTTCATCCGTTGCTTTCAGGACGGTCGGAATGCTGCCCTCGCCGATTTGCGGCTCGTCACATATGCTGTGAATCCAGCCTTCCTCCTTCATAAAGGAAAGCGTCTGTTCGTAAAATGGCGGGGAAAACCAAGACCGGTTGCGGAATTCAAGCGCGCACGGGATATCGCCCATCTGCTGCCTGCACCATCTTAAATATGCGACGTTTTCTTTCTTGCAGTCAAACCACGGCGGGAATTGGAACAGCACCATGGCAAGCTTTCCATGCTCTATATACGGCGATAATGACAGCTTAAACGCCTCAAACATTTCTTCCTTCGATTCAAAGGGAATATCGCCGCGCTGATGGCCTGTCATTCCTTGATATGCCTTAATGACAAATTGAAAAGATTCCGGCGTCTCTTTGACCCACCTTTCATTATTGCGGGCGGGCTGTATCGCGTAAAAGCTCGCGTCCAGCTCAACGATGGGAAAATGGGAGGAATACGCCTGCAGTTTTTGCGGGCCCGCTGTTTTCGGCGGATAGATGCTGTCATGATCCCCCCACCCCGTCAGTCCGATATAAATCACAATCCTTCACCTCTCACTCTAGTTTATCACAGGTGTTTTTCTCTTTCTTTTTCCATGTTTTTTCTGAATGCACTTTTCAGGAACCGGTACTGATGTTCATTGGTGTCCGAAAATGCTTCATCTCTGGAAGAAAGAATGTGCTGATAGACGATCGGCTCTGAAAACTGACCGCTCGTGAAATCATATATCTCCCCGTCTATTCGGTTATAAAAATGCCAGCTTGTGCCGGTTTTTGTTTTGAGAATGTCACCGCCGTAAACATCTTGGATGACTAAAGCCGTTACGCCGCACTGGCCTTTGGCCGGGCAATCTTCCGTCCATTTTGTACTGGTCTTGCGCGACCAGGATGCCGTTAATATGTTCAAGATTTGATCATACAATGTGTTTTACTCCTTTTTATAAAAAGATACCACGAGACCCGCTTTCCAAACGACAAAAAAAACCGATTCTCATCAGAGAATCGGCTCTTTTATTTCAGAAGGCTTCAGGAATGTTCCGAAAGCCCCGCTCTGCTTACGGCCGCCATCCAGATACACACAGCGCCCCTTGCTGTAGGTCGCAGCAATTCGGTATGGAAAGGTGCGGCCTTCATACAGGCTTTGCTTATGTTTGGAAAACATCGTTTCTTTTGTGACGGTAAAAGGTTCCGGCAAAACGATGGCAAAATCAGCGTCAAATCCTTCTTCAAGCCGGCCTTTATTCGTTAACCCAAAGCGCTTGGCAGGTGCTTCGGCCGTCCATCGGGCCACATGTTCAAACGGAATCCCATGATCGATCGCTAATTGAATCATGCCGAGAAGCGTAAATTGGCCTCCGCTGATCCCGCCCCACGACAGGAACATATTATCCTCGCGTTTCAAAGACGGATGACAGGGAGAATGATCCGAAGACACCATATCAATCAGGCCCTCTGCCAAAACCCCGATCAATTCCTCTTTATCAGCCTCTGAGCGGAGCGGCGGAGCGCATTTGGCTGCCGCCCCTTTTTTGAGGAAGTCTTCAAAGCTGAATAATAAGTAGTGCGGACACGTTTCAACGGTGACATCCAATCCGTCTTTTTTCGCCTGCTGAATGGAGAGCACAGCCCGTTTCGTGCTGATATGTACAAAATGAAGCGCGCATCCCGTCGCTCTTGCATATTCAATCGCCCGCTGCACAGCCTCGCATTCGGCCTCTTCCGGACGTGAGGAAGCGTAAGCGCGGGCATCAATTTTCCCTCGGAGCGCGTACTCGGCTTCAAGGAATCGGGTGAGGGCGTCGCTTTCTGCGTGCAGGGCCAAAATCTTGCCGCACGCCGCGATTTCCTTCATTCCCTTTAAAAGAGTCCGTTCATCGGCTGATTGAAATTCATCCGTTCCCGACTTAGACAGAAACGCTTTAAACCCGATTGCCCCCGCTTCTGCCATCGGCCGGATATGTTCGGTATATCCGGGCATCAAACCGCCCCAAAGCGCAAAATCAACCGATGACTTCCGTTCGGCGATTTCCGCCTTTGCCAGCAGGTTTTCAACAGTTACCGTCGAAGGGATGCAGTTAAGCGGCATATCAAAATAAGACGTACAGCCGCCGGCAGCCAGCATGTTTGAGCCGGTTTCAATGCCTTCCCATTCTTCTCGGCCGGGTTCATTGAAATGGACGTGACAATCGACCGCGCCCGGAAACACATACATGCCGTCCGCCTGCACCACTTGTTCCGCGTTTTCGTCAATGCCGGGTCCGATCAAGGCGATTTTCCCGTCCTTGACGGCGATATCAGCCCGCTCTGTTCCGCCTTTTCGCACAGCTTTCGCACCCTTTACAATTACGTCATAGGCCATTTTATCTTCCTCCCTGTAAGGATGACGATTTTCTGTCAGTTTTTATCACAACATGCGTCTATGATTGCCAGTTTACTGCTACTATGATCGTAATACATCAGCAAAACCGCTATAATTTTTGATGATTTTTATTCATATTAACCAATGGTTGTCTTTAGAACCTGAAAGGAGACTGACTGATGAACATTTATGACGTGATGAAGATTCCCGCTTATGAGCGGGCAACATTAATCGCAGGCAGATCCGGCGGATGGAGGGGGGTGCAGCACGTCAACATGATGGATGCGCCGGACATCGCTGATTTTTTACATAAAAACGAATTGCTCGTCACCACGGCTTATCACTTGAAGGACCGCCCGCAGCTGTTGAAAGATTTGATCCGCCTCATGGCAAAACGGGGCTGCGCGGGACTGGGGATCAAAACGAAGCGTTATCTTAATGTCATTCCGAAAGATGCCGCGGAGCTTGCCGACCGGTATGAATTTCCGATTATTGAGCTGCCGGAAGACATCAGGCTCGGAGATATCGTCAACGCCACACTGAGCCATATTCTTGATATGCGTTCAAATGAGCTCCAGCAGGCCATTTACGCCCATAAAAAATTCACAAACCACATCATGAGCGGCAAGGGGCTGCAATCCCTGCTTAAGAAGCTCTCAGACATTCTCCGGCTTCCCGTGCTGCTTTTGGATCAGCATACAAAACTCTTATCATCGTCCCACCGCATACCCATTGACACGTCTTTATTGAAAAACATCTGTTATTCCCTTTCCGGGCCTTATTTCACCTGCTTTTCCATGCTGTCCGACAGAAAGGCGTATTCTGTCCTGCCGATTCTGAATGTTGAAAAAAACTGCGGTTATCTGGTGATTCCGGAGCTCGTGCAGACCGCTGATAAAGGCATGATTTTGACAATTGAACAGGCGGCCAACGTCATTTCCTTTGAACTGCTGAAAGAAAATGCCGTCAAACAATTCGGCAGACGGGCGCGCAATGAATTTTTCAGCAATTTCATCGACCGCTCGTTTACCGGCCATGAAGAAATCAAAAGCCGCGCCAAAGAATTCCGGCTCCGCTGGGATCAGAAATACATGTGCATTTGCGGAAAGCTTGACCGAAATGAGAAAACGATCAGCTTTACCGAAAATCAGCTCGTTTCCGATCATGTATTTGATCTGCTTGAAGGGGAGCTGTCATCCTTTCCGTTTCCCCCTCATCTCTTTATTAAAGGAAATGTCGGTATTCTTTTAATTGAAGCGACAGACAGCTGGAATGAAATGCACGCGTCTGTCATCAGCTTTTTGGAGCAGTTTCAAAAGCAGGTCCGGACGCAATTTAAACGGACTGTCTCCTTCGGCATCTCAAACATATGCCAAAAGCTGATCGACGTCCCTGACGCTTTTACTGAAGCTTCAGACGCCATTTCATCCGGGCATTTGTCCAGAAGCGCGGAGTTTATTCAAATCTATCATGCCAAAGACGTGCCGGAGCTGCTCCGCCTGCTTCCGGCGGAAGATGTGAAGAAATTTTACGAAGCCACCCTCCAAAGCCTGGCCGACCGGCAAAAGGAGGACCAGAGCCTGCTTCATACGCTGTCTGTTTATCTGGAGACCCACTGCCAGATTTCAGAAACGGCTAAGCGCCTGTACGTCCATCGAAATACGGTGATCTATCGTTTAGAAAAATGCGAGGAACTGCTCGGCAAAAGCTTAAAAGATCCGGAAACGACGATGCGCCTGCGGCTCGCGCTGAGAATGCAGCGGCTGATCGGTTAAGAAATGGTTAGAGACAGGGATGCGGGGTGTTCTCCCGCATCCTATTTAAGAGGGATTGATTCAGCTTAATCCTCAAAAAATGCTGCCATCAACATCTGCTTCCAGTGATGTCATCAGGCGTTAGTTATGATTTCAGCAGACTCTAATCTAAACTAAAAAAGCCTTTCCCGAAGAAAAGGCGTAAGCTGTTCAAGTTTGAAGACGATCAGAAGCAGTTTGAAAGGTAGCATGTGTTTGTTTTTCCACTGTGTTCATACCCAATCCACATACTAAAGTCAATGACAGACCCAGGACGATGAAAATGCTCTTTTTAAAATTCATACTGGCACTCTCCTTCTTAGGTTTGATTACGATCAGACGAAACTTGATATGATCCATCAAATGAAACAGACGATGCCGTTAGACCGGCCCCTGACATTAAAACGACAGCCGACACAATGATAAATACGCCTTTTCTAAAATTCATACAGGCATTCTCCCCTCTGAATTTGTTTTTGCGTTTGAATCATTTTTTGATGATAAAAATAAGATTTGTCATATTGCTTTGACTCTGCAAAAACAGCAGCCGTATCAAGAGCAATATCTTCTACATACGAATAGTTTTTATTTTTCTCAAGGTAATCAATTGTTTTTTTGATTCCCATTTGGTCTATTGCATTAATATATAAAGCCTCCAAATATTTTTGCAGAGATTCAAACAGCTTATCCCCTTGATATATCGCTGATGAAAGTCCCTTTTTGCTGATTTGAATCGCCTCGCTTGTTTTCCCTTGTTTAAATAGAAGCTTTGCGTATGTAAACAAGGAATGCGGAAGGTTACCCAATTTATACTTTTCGGATATCTCCGCTGCTTTTTTTAAGTAGATTTCAGCTTTACTGTATTCTTCCAGGTCTCCGTAATTCTTTCCTATGTTGTAATAAGCAGAACTGAGCAGCCTTTCATTATTGTTTACTTGTTTCGACAACTCTAAAGCTTTTTCTAAATGCGGCAAACTTTTTTCAAAGCGTTTAAAGTCAACATAATTTCCTGATATGACAAATAGACATTGAATTTTCCGGACTTTATACAACTCATACTGATCGTAAATATCGAGCGCTTGCTTTACGTGATGCATGGAGACGTGGCTTTGTTTCATACCGTAATATGCTTCAGCCAGTTTAAAATGAAACTCCGCTCTCTCAATTTCATCATGCACATGAACGAGTTGTTTTTCAGCCTCTCTATAAAAGCCGATCGCCTTTACATACTGCTTTTGATCAAATTCATACATGCCGCGGAAAAATAAAGAATAATAGCACAGCAGGCCGGAAATTCCTTTATTTGATGCTTCGATTGTTTCCAGCAGCTCGTCAATTGTCGGTCTCACGCGGGTAGTCACCGGTTCTAAATAATCCAGCATAAGCTGATGGCGGAATTTCATGAGGGTGTAGTAAATCAGTAGATACTCGTCTTCTTCCATCTCATTTATTTCTTGTTCCACTTCCGCTTTCAAAATCTCCGCATCCGGAACACTGAACTGACGTATCATTTTGTACCATTCATTAATCTTAACGCCAACCTCCGATGATGGTAAAACAGAACTCACAAGGCCACTCCTCCTTTTATTTCATATTCTAACATTTCCAAAATTATGTATGCCCGCAATAAAACCGCAAAATTTCATTCGGCTTGATCATAAATCTTAGTTTTAAGTCTACAACAAAAAAGCAGTCCCTATGCAGCCTGCTTTTTTTTGAGAAATTTATCTAAGATGAACATAAATAATGTGAATAACAGAGACATTATCAACATGTCTAGTATAGTTACATTAGAATTTTCTTTTACTAAGAAGAACCAGAGAAGCTGTAAAACGAAAGAAATCACAAAATACAATATGTACCTGATACTATTCATGTCAATCCATCCCTTCGCTTATCTTATTGCCCTTTACAGGGTAACCTGAACCATGCTGGAATCTCCCGGTAATGATGAGTATAATATATGCAGAATGTAACTGGAGCTGATCTAATCATCTCAACTTATTTTAAAATTTCAAAACGTGCAATTTCCCACTCTTTGTTTACTTTTAGCGGGATTGTTTTTAGCTTTTTGCCTGATTTCAAATCATAAGACGTGATGTCTCCAAGCTTCTTATCGCGCTGGATATCAAAGTTTTTAAGTAAAACATACATCTCTCTATCAGTGAATTGAACATCATTCATTAATTTGTTATCATCCCCAGCATAAAAATCAAAAGATTTTTTCTTAACCATTTTTTTATCAAACACCTGCAGCTTTCCATCAAAAGAAACAGCTAAGATGCTATCTTTTAATATTTTCAATTTTACAGGATGAAACCCTTTCTCCATCTCGACTTCTTTTTTTACCTTTAGCGTCTCTCTGTCTATTAATATGAGCTTAGAATTCTCTTTCTCATTCACGTTATCATTAACCGTCAGTATAAATGTATTTGCATTTAGAGCTTGGAATGCATCCTTTTCATCCATGAAGTATATCCCTTTATTCGGTATGGATGCCTTGTTCTCTTGCTTATTTGTCTCTGGGTTAATTGAAAGGATGGACATACTTTCTTCATCACTTGAAATGACATAAATTTTATTTTTAGCGACGATTGCTGATCCAAGTTCTCCGTCAAGCTTTATTTGTTTCTTGTTTTTTCGGCTGTTTCCCTTCCAATATACCAGTTCACTTTCCAGCCCTTTGTCTGTATATCCAACGTTAATGTCATGGATGATATAACCGTCAGAACTATTTATAAAGAAAGCACCTTCATCTTCAGTTGTTTTTGACAAACTCTTTTCATTGATTTTGTTTATTGTTCCGGTTTTATTGTCTATCATTAAGTGATTATTGCTTCTATTTGATGAGAAGAATGTATTATTTTTGTTATGTGAAGACATCGTGAAATTTATACCATCTTTCAATTCCAAGCTATCCATTTTAATACCATCTTCACTGTAAACCCCAATCTCACTTCCCCTATCTAAAGTGTTAGAAAAACCAACAATAAATTTTGCATTGTCAATATCCTTTAATACAGTCTTTTTATTGCTGCTTCTTTCCTCTTTTTCATTCCCAGTTTGGATGAGACCGCAAGAGGTTGTGACGATCAGTATACAAATGAAAATAAACAGGGTTTTAAGTCTACTCATTTTTTTCCTCCCTATGAGATAGCAAAAAGCCTCCGGATACCCGGAGGCTTTTGATTCTATCCTTGCTGCGTGAACGGCCGGGTCTGTGTCTTTTTGCCCCAGCCAAGCGCGGCCAGAAAACTGATGGCGAGAATAGCCGCTCCCAGCATATACGGAAATTCCATATTTACGTCAAAGAGAAAACCGGCGGCTGACGGTCCAGCGATATTCGCTAAGCTGATGAATGAGGTGTTCATCCCGCCGGCAAACCCCTGCTGGTCACCGGCGAGCTTCGACAGCATCGTATTAACCGCCGGCCGGAGCAGCGATGTCAGCGTCAGGAAAAAGATTGCTGCGGCAAAAACGGCCCAATATGAACCCGCAAACCGGCACCACACAAGTCCTGCAGCAGCCCCGATCAACGTCACGTTAATCACGCGTTTTTCCCCGAACTTGCGGACGAGATAACTGACGCCGACCGCCTGCACAAACACGCCGATGAGACCCGCAGCCGTAATAATAAAGGCAATATCAGACGCTTTAAATCCGTGTTTATGGTCAACGTAAAGGCCGAAAACAGATTCAAAGTTCATAATTCCGAAGTTCAGCACAAAAACCAGAATCAGCATAAACGCGAACGGCGATTTGAGCGCGCGTGACATTTGCTTAAACAGATGCTCACGTTTTTCCGTTTTTGCCCGGGCTTCCAGCTGCTTTTCACGCCCCAGCGTTTCGGGCAGAAAGAAAAATGAAAGCACACTTGAAAAGCAGGCAAGACTTGCAGACACGATGAACGGCACAGACATGCCGTAATGAACCAAATAGCCTCCGACACCGGGCCCGATGACGACACCAAGCGTCATCGCCGCGCTGAACAGCCCCATTCCTTTCCCGCGTTCTTCTTCGGTCGTAATATCCGCAATGTAAGCGAACATTGACGGCATTAAAAACGCCGCGCCCATTCCGCCCAAAAGGCGGGATGCGAACAATTGCCAGAGGCTTCCGGCAAAGGCGAAGATCAATTGTGACACGGCAAAGGCGGCGATGCCGAAAATAATCAGTTTCCGCCGTCCGTATTTGTCGGTTATTTCCCCGGCAATAGGCGCAAATAAAAGCTGTGTAAGCCCCGCCGCCGCAACAAGCAGACCCATCGTGCTGCCCGTCGCTCCGAATTCGGTAATATAAGTGGGCATAATCGGAATAATCAATCCGATTCCAAGCATCGCAATAAACATATTCAGCATTAAAATTGACAATCGGCCTATGTACGCCATGATTTCTTACCTTCTCCCCAGACAAACAGATGATCATTCCATATTTGTCATTTTTTATACCACTCAGTATAACGGGCAAAAGGGAAAAAAGTCCAGATGATTTCAATCTCGTTTTCAAGTCTCATGACAGCACACCGGTTTCAGCCGGCAGATCATATATGTTAAGAGCCGCCTGCAGCGCTTCCCCGGCTTTAACGGCAACTCCGTGTCTGATCAGAACCGCTTCAAGTCCGGCCAGCACAAACAGCACATTTTCCTTTCTGCAGCTGTAGCCCATCGTTCCGATTCGCCAAATTTTCCCCTGCAGCGGACCGAACGAGCTGGCGATTTCAATTCCGAATTGAGACAAAAGCATACTTCTGATCGATTCGCCGTCTGCTTCCGGCGGAATCTTCACACATGTGACGACAGGCAGCTTCGCCTCCGGATCGCCGAATAAATCAAGGCCCATCGCTGCAAGTCCCGCCGTAAGCGCTTTTTCATGACGCCGATGCCTGCGGAACCGTTCTTCAAGTCCTTCTTCCAGGACAAGGCGCACACCCTCCCGCAGCGCATAAAGCATTGCTGTCGCTTCTGTATGGTGATTCAGCCTTCTTTCACTCCAATAATCTTCGAGCTGGCTCAGATCAAAATAGTTGCTCGTAACCGGCCGATGACCGGACAGCCTTTTGCCGTCGGCTGCCGTCGCAATGCCCCGTTCTACCTTTTTACGCGCGGCAATGACAGCTGCCGTCCGGTCATTATAAGTAATCGGCGCCATTCCGGAAGGGACCGACAGGCATTTTTGCGTTCCCCCGATGACTGCGTCAATCTTCCATTCATCCGTTTTTACGGCGCAGCCTCCGATCGTGGCCACGGCATCCACGATAAAGAGTGCGTCTTGGGCGCGGCACGCTTCCCCGATTTCTTTCAGCGGGTGAATCCGCCCCGTTGATGTTTCTCCGTGCACCATAGCGACGATTTTCGGGGAAATTTTTTTCATCTCGCTGATAATCTCTTCAGGCCGGAAGACCGTTCCCCATTCACACTCAATCGTATGAACGTCCGCTCCGTACCGCTCGGCGATTTCAGTCAGCAGGTATCCGAAGCGTCCGTATATCGGAACGAGCACGCTGTCGCCCGGTTCTATCACACTTGCGAGAACAGCCTCAATCCCCGCTCTTGATGTACCGTCAATCGGATAGGCCCAGCGGTTTTCCGTTTGAAACAATTCACGGAGCATTTGCATCGTTTCGTTCATGATGCCGGTAAATGCCGGGTCAAACTGGCCGATGATCGGAGCGCCCATCGCCCTCAGCACTCTCGGTTCAGCTTCTGTCGGTCCCGGTGTCATAATCGTTCTTTGCGGAATGCACAATTCTTTTCTGGTCGGCACGCCGATTCCCCCTTTACGTTAATAGGCAAGTTTATGTAATACATTCGCCAGCGTAAGGACGCCGGTTTCAAGCTGATGTACGGGTGTGAATTCAAGCGGCGAGTGGCTGATCCCGCCACGGCTCGGCACAAACAGCATGCAGGCCGGAAAGGTTCTGCCGAGCATCTGGGCGTCATGTCCCGCTCCGCTTACGATTTTCTCCGGGTCCGCCCCCTGTTCTTTTGCAGCCTCCGCTGCGGTACGCGTCAGTGTCTGATTCATTTGAACCGGCTCTATCCTCATATATTCATCAATAACGGGTCTGACTCCTTTGCTGCGGCTGATGTTTTCAACAATCGACACCAGTTTCTGATGGAAGGCTGCCAGCACGTCTTCCTCCGGGTGACGAATATCAACGGAAAACTGGATACGGCCCGGAATGACATTCGCCATATTCGGCTCAACCGTCATTTTCCCGCACGTCAGGCGGAGCTCTTCCGGCTGTCTTTCCGCTGAGAGCATGAGTTCATGGATGATGCTGCTTCCCGCCGCGAGCGGGTCTTTCCGCCATTTCATTGAAGTGGTGCCGGCATGGTTGCATTCACCGTCAAGCGTAACAGTATAGCGTCTCTGTCCGGCAATCCCGGTGACAATCCCGATATCCCTTCCCGATCGTTCAAGCGTTTGCCCCTGTTCAATATGAATTTCCAGAAAGGCTTTGATATCTGTGCGCAGCGGTGCTGGATAACGGCCTGCACCGAAGCCGTTCTGCCGCATGGCTTCTTTCAGAGAAATGCCGGACGCGTCTTTCGGCGTTTCCGCATCTGAAAGCGAGAAAGCACCGGTGATATTGCCGGAGCCCCAATAAGTGATGGGAAAACGGCTCCCTTCCTCTTCACAGAGCGACACAGCCTCCAGCGTTTTTTTCGGACGCCCGCACGTCTCATGCAAATACCGGATCGCCAGCATGCCCGCCAGCACGCCGAACGCACCGTCATATTTGCCGCCGTCAATAACGGTGTCAATATGCGACCCGGTCAGAATCACCTCATCAGGCGATTCTGTGCCGTTCAGCCGGCCGAACACGTTTCCGACATCGTCAAATGCCGTTTCCAGCCCGAACGCCTCCATTTTCTTTTTGACGGCAAGCTGGGCGTCCATCCATTCTTTCGTATATAAAAGCCTCGTCACTCCGCCGGAAGCGGAAGCGCCGAATTGAGACAGCCATTGTATGTCATCGGAAATCCCGATATTCGCCGCCGAAAGCTGCTGATGTTCCATACACGCCCTCCTTTTAAACTGAAAAACTGACAAGATGATCTTCATTATAGAAGGAGCGCATAACGAGTTCATTATCATATCCTCTAAATAATCAATGATTTTCCGGATACTTTGACCAATAAGCCGAAGGAACCATTTTTCAAAAAAGATAGAATATTAGATTTATTTTTTGGATAATAGAGGTAAAGGAGGGCAAGTCATGACAAAAAAACTTTGGTTTCTGCCGATTGTCTGCCTGTTTTTCATTTTTGGATGGGCCGCGCCGTCAGCCTCTGCGGGCGCGCCGGCTGACACGAATCTGTACAGCCGGATGGCGGTTTCAACTGCCGGCGGCACAACTCTTTTTCCGCAAACTGCCTCAGCTGTCATCACTCCGTCTGCGGATACGGACACATATTACAAAGAAGCTTCCGGAAAAAGCGGAACGGACTTAAAGAGCGCCCTGCACCGCATCATCAGCGGACATACAAAGCTGTCTTACAGCCAAGTATGGAATGCATTGAAGGAAACTGACGAAGATCCGGCAAACCCGAACAATGTCATCTTGCTCTACACCCAGGAATCACGGGCCAAAAGTAAAAACGGCGGCAGCGTCGGGGACTGGAACCGCGAACACGTGTGGGCAAAGTCACACGGAAACTTCGGAACAGCTGCCGGCCCAGGGACGGACATTCATCATCTGCGCCCTGCAGACGTTCAGGTGAACAGTGCCAGAGGAAATATGGATTTTGATAACGGCGGCTCAGAATACCCGAAAGCGCCGGGCAATTATTACGACGGCGATTCCTGGGAGCCGCGCGATGAGGTTAAAGGAGACGTCGCCCGCATGCTGTTTTACATGGCGGTGCGTTATGAAGGAGAAGACGGGTATCCCGACCTTGAGCTGAATGATAAAACCGGAAACGGCTCAGCTCCTTACATGGGAAAACTGTCCGTTTTGCTCAAATGGAATCAACAAGACCCCGTCGACAGTAAGGAAAAACGGCGGAACGAAATCATTTACGAAGACTATCAGCATAACCGCAATCCGTTTATCGACCATCCGGAATGGGCGGACGAAATCTGGTAATCGTATCATAAGAAGTGATAAGGGAGCCCCGATCATCAGGCTCCCTTTTTCAATATACGGCGTTTTCAGTGTCGGCATCAAAAAAGACGGCCCGGTTCATATTGACCGCAAGCAGAATGGCATCGCCGGGTTTCACCTGTGAAGCGCCGTCAAGACGGATCGTCATGCGGTCATCTCCGCTCACCGCATGAACGTACATCTCCGCGCCTAAGTTTTCACATACTTCCGCCACAGCGCGGCACACCGCTTCAGGCGGGTGCTCTGATTGTCCGGCAAGCGTCAAATGCTCCGGACGCAGCCCCGCAATCATCTCCTTACCGCTGTATCCTTTCTGCACAAGAACAGCCGCTTTTTCTTTCGGAATGGGCAGACGAACGGACGAAGCGGCAAAATACCATTGCCCGTGACTTCCTTCAATGACGCCTTTTATAAAATTCATACTCGGAGAACCGATAAAACCCGCCACAAACAGATTCGCCGGATAATGATAAATCTCATGGGGGCTTGCGGCCTGCTGAATATCTCCTTCATTCATCACGACAATCCGGTCGCCCATTGTCATCGCTTCCGTCTGATCATGCGTCACATAAACGATGGTCGCTTTCAAACGCTGATGGAGCTTGCTGATTTCGGCGCGCATCGTCACTCGCAATTTCGCATCTAAGTTGGAAAGCGGCTCGTCCATCAGAAACACTTTCGGCTCCCGCACGATCGACCGGCCGAGCGCAACCCGCTGCCGTTGCCCGCCTGAGAGAGCCTTCGGTTTCCGCTGGAGCAGATGCCCGATTTCCAAAATATCGGCGGCCGTCCGGACTCGCTCTGCGATTTCTTTTTTCGGCAGCTTTCTGAGCTTCAAACCGAACGCCATATTATCAAACACCGTCATGTGGGGATACAGCGCGTAATTCTGAAAAACCATCGCGATATCGCGATCCTTCGGGGGCAGATCGTTCACCGCGTCTCCATCGATATAAAGCTTCCCCTCAGAAATGCTCTCCAGTCCGGCAATCATTCTGAGTGTCGTAGATTTGCCGCAGCCGGAGGGACCGACTAGCACCAGCAGTTCCTCATCTTTTACATCTAAGTGAAAATCCTTCACTGCCGCCGATTGGGCGCCGTATGTTTTTTTGATATGGTCAAATGTTAATGATGCCATTCGAAACCTCCTCCAATACTGGAAACCGCCACATCTTTCTGTTATGTTAAAAATGCTCGGGGTTTCTGACAGATTCATAAATAAAAAGCAAATTTGTATTATAACGTCATAATACATATAATAGTACTACTACTTGACAAAGGAGGTCCGTCCCATTGTTAAATAACGGGAGCTCGAAACCTTTATATATTCAGCTGAAACAAATTATCGCGGACGATATCAAGAAGGGCGTTTATTCGCCGTCCGTGAAACTGCCGACCGAAAATGAGCTGTGCGAAACGTACAACGTCAGCCGCATAACGGTCAGGAAGGCCATCCTTGATCTTGTGGAAGAAGGCTGGCTCATCCGGCAGCAGGGAAAGGGAACGTTCGTTAAAAGCCCTAAACTGAAGCGGGAGCTCATCGCGGTCAACGGCTACTCTGAATTTATGGAATCAACGGGGAAAAAACCGAAACACCAGATCCTTTCCCATGAAATCATTGAAGCGCCTAAATCCATCGCCCAAAAACTTCGCGTCGCTTCCGAAAGTCCCGTTCTTGAATTAAAACGCATTTTATTTCACGACGACCAGCCGCTCTCATTCGAAATCGCCCACTATCCGCTCAGTTTATTTCCCGACATCGGCAAGCATATTAAAGGCGGCGTGTCGATGCATGACATTTTGAAACAGCACTATCAGGTGGTGCCCACCCATAATACGAAGCTGTTAAATGTCGTATACGCCAAGCAGGAAGAAAGCCGCTATCTGGCTTGTGATATCGGGGATGCGCTTTTTGAAATTGACAAAACCGCTTTTATGTCAAAAGACCAGCCGATATACAGCTCGCTGTTTTTAATGCATACCGACCGCGTCACGTTTACCATTAACAGTCCCTATGCGTAACAAGTATAAAAAACGAGACAATGCTTATCGTATTCTCGTTTTTTCACTGCTTTTCCCGCCGCCCGGCCTGTAGGGATGCCCGTAACCGAACGCTCCGAACCCTCCGCATGTTTTGGCAGCCGTCCCGGCGGCCGCAGTAAGCGCTCGCCGAATATCCTGATGCTCGAAGAAATCGGTAAGAAACCCGGCGATAAAAGAATCACCCGCGCCCAATGTATCTATTATATCAGCTCTTACCACCGGCTGATGATAGACGCGTTCCCCATCCGATAACACCGCGCCATGTTCTCCCCTTGTCAGACAGACGATTTTCGCTCCGAAACCGCGGGCTTTTTCGGCAAGCCGCATACATTCACTTTCACTCAAATCACTCCCGGAAAAAAACGCATACGTCACGTACGGACAGACCGCTTCTAAATAGGCTTCGTCACGTTTTACAGAGAAGTCAAAGGAAATCGGCACATGGCCGCTCAGCATCGGAAGGTCACGTTCTATCCTGCTGTATACGCTCGTATGCAGCAGATCATGTCCGGCGATAAATGAGATGTCATTCTCCTGAAAAGCGAGCGTCAGACGCGATTGCACGCCGCCTTTATTTGATCCGGCAAATATCCTGTCCCCTCTTTCATCAAGCGTGACGACCGCCATCCCGTTTTCTCCGTATGCCCGGCGGATCAGATCGGCATTCACCTTTTCCAGTTTCAGCACATTCAATACGTGATCCGCCGCTTCATCACTGCCGAGAATCCCGATATAAGAAGTTTCGTGGCCTAAGCGCCGGGCAAGCACGGCTACGTTTAACGCATTTCCGCCCGGGTAAAACGTCTCCTGATCCTGATAATAATCTACTACATTATCTCCGGCCGCTATCAGTTTCATCTTTTCATCCTCCTTATCCTTTTACGCTTCCCGCTGCAATGCCGCGGATAAAATATCTCTGCATCAATAAAAACAGCGCGATGATCGGAGCAGCAGAAATCGTCAGCCCGGCCAGCAGCACGCCCCAATCCGTCTGCAGCGCATCTCTGAACTGCATCAGCCCGGCCGGAATCGTCCGTAAATTTTCATCATCGATAAAAATAATCGCAAACATAAACTCATTCCATGTATGGTAAGCCGTCAAAATGCCTGATGTCACCAGAATCGGCACGCTCATAGGTAAGAATATTCTGAAAAATATTCCGAAACTTGTACATCCATCCAGATAGGCAGCTTCCTCAAGCTCTTTGGAAATCGACAAAAAATAGGAACGGATCAGAATCACGGTAAACGGAATACGGTAGGCGGCGTACGGAAGAATCAATGCCCAATACGTATTGTACAGTCCCAATGACTGGATAATGGAGTACAGCGGCACAAGACTGACCTGCGGCGTCAGCATCAAGCCGCCAAGACAAATGATCAGCACAAACCCTTTTCCTTTAAATTGAAAACGGGCCAGCCCGTATGCCGCCCAGGCGCTCACAAATACGGTGATGAGACAAGTCAGCACGGTCACAATGACGCTGTTCATAAAATAAGCGGAAATCCCTTGGTTCCATGCGGATACGAAGTTTTCGGGATGCCAGACAGAGGGCAGCGACCAGCTGTGCTCAAAAATCTCATCCGAGCTTTTAAAGGCGCTGACCGCCATCCATAACAGCGGATAAGCAACGGCAATGAGGTAGATTAAGAGAAACAGCCACACAGACGTTTCCCCGACATACCATTTTCTCGGTTTTCCGCCTGTTCTGACGGCCTGACGGGCATGACGCAAGTCCGTCTTTTCAGGAAGCATCGGCTACTCCTCCTTTCCGGTCTTAAAGAATTTCATCTGAATAAGCGACAGAGCAAGCGTCAGCAAAAGCACCACCGTCGCGATCGCAGAAGCGTAGCCCATCATATCCTTTGTAAAAGCGCTCTTATACAAAAATGTGCTCAGCACTTCTGAAGCATTGCCCGGCCCTCCGCCGGTCAGAATATACGGTTCATTAAATACGGTAAATGCGCCGGTCAGCGTCATCACCACGGCAACAAACGACATTTCTTTCGTCTGCGGCACCGTAATGTGAAAAAACTGCTGGATTTTTCCGGCTCCGTCCAGCTGCGCCGATTCATATAATTCAGCGGGAATGCTCTGAATCGAGACAATGTACAGCATGGCGATGTAACCGACAGACTGCCATTGAGACACAAAAATGACAGACAGCATAGCGGTGTTTTCATCGCCCAGCCACGCCCGGGTCAGTTCATCAAGTCCGACGGCTTCCAGCAGCTGATTCAAGAGACCGATTTCCGGGTTATAAATAAAATCAAACAACAGCGCAATAACGGTCATGGAAATGACAACCGGAAGAAAAAAGACCGTGCGGAAAAACGGCGACCATTTTCTTACCAATCTGTCTTCCAGCACGGCCGCCAGAATTAAGCCGCCGCCAACCTGGCAAATCAGCGATATGACCGCATACAGCACATTGTTGCGGAGTGCTGTAAAAAACACGGGATCGTGAAACAGGTCAATATAATTTTTCAAACCGATAAACGTCTTTTCGGGTTGAAATGAGCTCCATTCAAACAGACTGAAAAACACATTCTCAATAATCGGAATGTAAACGAACAGCAGAAAAATCAGCGCGGGCGCGAGAAACAGATACGGAATGAAACGTTTTCGGCTGACCAAGGAAATCCTCATCTCCTTTCTCCAAAGAAATCTGTTCTATTCAGATGACGCTTTGACCTGACGCGCCGCTTTCTGCACGGAATTCATCACCTCGCGCGGTGTCATTGTGCCGCCGAGCATCTGCTGAACGCCTGCCGCATACACATCGGCGATTTCAACGTCAACATCCATATCAAACCACGGCACCATTGATTCGGCGCGGACGATATCCTGCACGGCTTCACGCTGGATCGGGGCGGAATTGTTTTCTGTCGCCGTTCCTTGAACCGCGCTGTATTTACCGACGTCTTTTATCAGCTTCTCTCCCATTTTTTTCGAGGTTAAAAACTGTAGAAATTCCATGGCTTCTTTCGGGTGCTTCGTTTTTGAGGAAATCATAAATCCTTCCGGAGATCCGGTCAGTGCACGGGGAGATCCCTTTTCGCCGCTGAGTTTCGGGAAAGGAAACAAGCCCAGATTGACCGGTTCGACGAGCTTAATTTCTGCCGTTTCCGCATAAATCATCGCCGCTTTGCCGCTCGTAAACTGCTGGCGCACGTATTCGTGATCAACGGAGTTCACGTGCTTTGTAAAGTACGGCAGAAGTTCCTGAAGCTTTTCAAGCGCTTTGACATAGCCTTCGTCCGTAAACTCCCCGGTTTCCGGGCTGTAATCCTTCGCCCGCGTTTTTTCATCCACCATACGCTGGTTCAGCGTCCCGATATAATGAGAAATCGTCCAAGGCGCTTTTGTGCCGAAACTGATCGGAATATATCCGTTCTCTTTCAATTTCTCAGAGACTGTGATCAGTTCATCCCATGTCGCCGGGGGCTTCAAATGTAATGTATGAAAAATGTCCTTATTATAAAAGAATGATTTAGCGTCCATTTGCCACGGAACACCGTACTGTTTTCCGTCATGCGTAAAGGGTTTGATTTGTGACTGCACAAGCTGTGAGGACCAATCTTTATCCTGCTGATAGTAAGACGACAGATCGAGGGCTTTATCTCCTTTGATGAATTTATAAGCAAACCGGTCGCTCCATGAAAAGAAAATATCAGGGGGGCTCGTTGTTCCGAGCATGACTTTCACCTTGTCTTTATAAGAATCGTTTAAGACCGCTTCCGTTTGGATATGAATATCCGGATGAGCAGCTTCAAATTCTTTGACCGCTTCTTCGAAATAGCTTTTTTCCGGCTCCTTCGGCCACCTGTGAAAAAACTTCAAGGTCACTTTTCCGTCAGAGGAACTGCTTTGGCTTGAACAGGCGGCGGCTGACAGACATACGGCTAACAGAACGAACAGGCAGATGAGCTTTTTCAGATGCTTTTCCTCCTTTGTCACCGGACTATAACGTTATATATCATTATAGTCCGGTGAAATATAATGCGCGTTCTTAATATTCGACTTTCCACATGTAACGCCGCTGGCTTAACGGATGGTTCCTTGCTTCCGCCAGCGCATCCGCATAGCTTCTGAGCACCCGGTTTAATACGAGAGGAGCCAGATAGCCTTTTACAGAATCGTCAATTCCGGAAAAATCATATGCTGCCGCATCAAGCACAGTCAGTTTTTTGCCGTATCTTTTTGAGAAGGAAAGCGCCCGCTCTTCAAGGGGTCTTGTTTCGTCTAAGCCGAGCAGGATAATAAATGGAACGGATTCATCAATGATTTCGAACGGTCCGTGAAAATATTCTCCGGCATGAATGGCGTGGGAATGAATCCATTGCATTTCCATGAGAATGCAGATGCTGTAGGAGTAAGCGACGCCGTAGTTCGCACCGCTTGCCATCGTGTAAATGATATCTTCTTTTTCGTGGGCTTTCGCGAATGCCTTTGCGTGATCCGCTTCTTGTTTAAGCGCTTTGTCATATACGGTCTGGAGCTTATTGAGTCCGTCGATCGCGTGCTCAAACGCGGTATGGTTTTCCAGCACGTGTAAAGCGCCGAACACGATTTGATACAGAACCCCGTAATTCGTGTTTATCGCCTGTGCATTCTCACCCCAGTCATACACCGCGACATATTCGGCTTCTTTCGCTAGCGGAGAATCAGGCTCAAAGGTCATCGCAATCGTAAGCGCGCCTTTTTTTCTGGCGAAACCGGCGGCTTTCACCGTTTCCGGCGTATTGCCTGACTGAGAACATAAAATCACGAGAGAGTTCTCCCCGAGCTGAACGGGATTGCGCTGAATAAATTCATTTGAACTGTAGAGATCAGAGCTGATGGCTTTCGCCTCTCTGTCAAACACGTACTTGCTCGGATACATAATGGCTGAAGAACCCCCGCAAGCGACGAAAAAGACGTGGTCAATCGTTTTTCCTTTCAGATCATCCAAGAAAGCCTGAACTTTGTGATTCACTTGTGCGGCAGTTTGACTCAAATCCTTCACTCCTCAGTGTTTTATTATATAACGTTATATAACATTATATAACGTTATATTAATCGCAACAAAGGTGCGTTGTCAATCATATTTTCTGAAATTTCTAAAATATGAAATAAACCCGTCTTATTTGCCGCCCTCTCTTGACCTGACCCTTAGAGACACGTTTAGAATGAAAAACAGGGAGTGATTCAGAATGAATATAAAAGAAGCCGCAAGGCAGACGGGTCTCACGAAAAAAGCCATCAAATATTATGAGCAGGAAGGTTTAATCACCGTCAGCAAAAACCCTGATAACGGATACCGTGAGTATTCCGCTCAGAACGTGAATACGCTGAAAATGATTGCCGCCCTCCGAATGCTGGCACTGTCTGTAAGCGATATTAAAGCGTTCCTCTTAGAGGGCAGCAGTCTGCATGATATACTGCGCCGGCAGCATCAAAAGCTCAGTCGGCAGATTGAAGAGCTTGAGCAGGAACGGAAACTGACTGAAATGCTGATCAAACGCGTGGAAGATGCGGAAAATGTCGATTCAATTCTGCATGATATCGGCGAGGTCAAAATAGATGAACCGAAGTATATGGGACTTCAGCTGAAAAAACTGTTCCCGGGAGATTTCGGAAAATTTATCGCCGCGCTGTTTGAACCGTTCCTCGACTTTTCTATTGATACAGATGAGAAAAAAACGATATGGGCAAAGCTTATTAAAGTATTGGATGATATGGAAGAAGTTCCGGCTGCACACCCGATGATGCAGCTGGTCGGCAAGGAGGATCCGGCTCAGCTCCAGCAGCACAAAGTCCAGCATGACCAATTTATCGAGCGGATTTTGGAGAGAGACCCCGCCACTTGGGACACTCATAAAAACATCATCATTCAGCTTGTGAAAAGAGTGCAGACAGATGAAGAATACAGGGAAAGCCTGATCAAGGTCGGAGAATCCGCTTCTGATCTGCCCGCGCTGAAGGCGGGATCGCCTTTCAGCAATCTTCTTCAAAAGCTCAGCCCGAAATATGACACGTACGTGCGACTTCAGCTTGAACTGAAAAAAGAAGCCGACGAGGAACTCGGCTTTGATTCAGAAGCATATTTAAAAGAGATGCTTCAATCAAAAAAACGCTAAGGTTCGTTTCCTTAGCGTTTTCTTTCTTCATCCTCAGTGCTGCGCGTTAATGCGGTCAACGACATTAGCGATGAGCTGCTCTTTTCCTAAGTCGGAATCTTCGTCAACGCTTGCTACTGTCAAAATGATGGCCGCTACCGCAAGAGCGATCGTCTCAATGGCGGCCGCCGCGTTTAAAAATACCTATACAGCCGTTGCGCATTGGCCGATGGCCGTTGATTTTCCTTTGTCCATGCTCTTTTTGTCAAATTCTTCTTTCAGCACTTTCGCCATAATCTGCGAACCTTGATCAATGACGCTGTTCACTTTCTCATAATCGCCGCTGTAGACCGCCGCTTTCAACTCTTTAAAATAATCCCGCGATGACTTTTTAATATCAGCGATCACCTGATCGGAAACACCCATAAGATAAATACTGAAACTAATGAAATTTTTCACACTAAAAAAAGGGAGTGTTCATATGTTTTTAATGAATGATAAAGTGCTGTGGGGTGCTGTAGTTCTCGCCTTTATTCTGTCGATTGTGTTTTATCCGTTTCTTCCTGCTGATATGGCTATTCACTATGACGTGTCGAACCGTCCGAATACATCAATCAATAAAACGGCCGGCGTCCTGATTTTTCCCGTGCTCATGATGATCTGCATGTTATTCAGAAAAAAGGTCGTCCAGCTGTTCCTCATCGTTTACTGTCTGCTGATCGTGCATATTGCCGTGATGTGGCTGGCACTGTAAACATAAAGAAAACCGGAGCCCTTAAGCTCCGGTTTTTCTTATTTATAAAATACTTTCTCAATGTTGTATTTCGACTGAAGGGTATTGATCGCGTACGTTTCGTAAATCTCCCTTTCCATCGGATCATTTACGACACATACTTCAATTTTATACACTTCGTCCCTGTGATGTTTAACAGGCGACACATTGTCTTCAAAATGCTTTTTGATTCTTTGTCTTAATTTACGGGCTTTCCCGACAAACAGCAGCTCATCATGAATGTTATAAAACATAAAGATGCCGCCTTTGTCTCTCGGAATTTGGTGAAAATCAATGAAACCGTAAATCGCTTTAATCGCCGGTTCATTCTCCGACGGTGACTGCTGCCGTTCCGTAATGGTTACATCAGGAGCAGGAAGGTTTATTTTTATCAAATGGGTCACGTCCTCTTATTCATTAAAGCTCCATCCTATCATAAGAATGCGCCAAAAGCTATTTTTTATTCAAGCGCTCCGGCCGGATCATAAAGGCTTACATCAATTTCCGTCTGCTGCCCGAGCGCGAGTTTCGCCAGTTCAGCCCCCAGATACGGCCCGCTCGTAAGTCCTGAGGCGCCCAGCCCGTTGGCAACGAGGAGTCCGCTGATATTCGGCACTTTGCCGATGACGGGAAGAAAACCGGGAGTAAACGGCCTGAAACCGACTCTTGTCTCTATTACAGTACTTTCTGAAAGCCCCGGCGCCACGGTTAATGCTTTGTCAAAAATCTCGCGGAGACCGCCGGCCGTCACCCGCAAATCCATGCCGGTATCGTTTTCATGAGTCGCGCCCGCTATGATTCTGCCGCTGTCAAAGGCGAGAATGTATTGATCGTTTGGAGGCATGACGACGGGCCAGCCGCCCGTATCCTCTCCCTGAAGCTCTAAATGAACGATCTGCGCCTTTTGGTATGATACTGAAAAACGGATGCCGAGCGGCTCAAGCAGCTCTCCCGCCCAAGCGCCGGCCGTTACGAGAACCCGGTCGGCAGTAAGCGTGCGTTCTGCGGTTTTCACACCGATGACGGCACCGTCCTCTGTCAATATTGACGCTTCTTCATTGTAAACAATCGCGCCGTGCTTAACGGCCGCGTTTAACAGCGCCTTACGAAGCGCCCTCCCGTTCACCCGGGCCGCGCCGCTGACATGAACCGCCCCGTATTCCTCCGACAGCGCGGGGAACAGCGCCTTCGTTTCTTCCGGAGTCAGTCTTGTAATGTCACCGATTTCAGGGGCGTCCTCTCTTCTTTTATAAGCTCTTTCCTCCATTTGGCTGAGCTTTTTTTCATCCGTATGGAGGCTGACGGCACCGACCTTTTGATAACCGGTTTCTGTTTCTCCGTCCGCTTCAAGCTGCTGTATCAATTGGTTATAATAGCGGGCTCCGCCTTTTGCGATCGCATACCATGCCTGATTGCGGCGCTGCGACAGCCACGGGCAGACGATCCCCGCCGCGGCGTCAGTCGCCTGCCCCGGGTGTTTCCGATCAATGACCGTTACATCCGCACCGGCCTTTGCGAGATGATAAGCCGCGGACGCACCGAGAATGCCGGCTCCGATAATTATATAAGACTTCATGTGTAACACCTTTTCTATCTGTTTTGTCTTATTTATTTTAACAAATGGAGCGCCCGGTTCCTACCGGAGTCCTGACAGCGACAATGAGTTTTGAAAACGGAAACGTATAATAAAAGGAATACGTTCTTGTGTGAAAGCCGTTTTCTTCAAGAATTGCTCTGTATTGTGATGTATTTTTTATATCTGACACGGCCAATGTGCCGCCAGGCTTCAGCACCCTCACCATTTCCGCAATCGCCCGTTCCCTCTCTTTTCTGCCTGAAATGTTGTGTACGGTAAAATGCGAAATGACAAGGTCAAACGTTTTATCAGGAAACGGCATGGCTTGCGCGAGCCCGTCATACAAATCAATTTTCGGCGCTCCTTCTGCCCGTCTGTTCTTTTCGAATGCGTCTCTCCCGTTTCCGCCCAGATCCCAGCTTGACCATTTGTCAATCGCTGAGACGTCAGCGCCTTTTTGAGCCGCGGCGATCGCTAATAGCCCCCGCCCCGTACCGACATCAAGCACCTTCATGTCCGGCTTTAAACCGGAAAGCGCAAGAATGCGATGGCGGTGTAAAAGTTTAATGGCCGTTGAATACAAGAGCATCCAAAGACCGAGCAATAAAAACAAGGTGCCCGTCAGCCAGCCCCAGTAAGGAGGAATCATACCGCATAACGTGGCTGCAGCATAAAGGAGCGCAAGAAAGATAAATCCAAACGCTCCATAAGGCGCATCAATTCCGTATCGTGTTGTCATACTGTCAAGTCCTTTCAATATTTATCCAACTATTATACCATAATATTCAAAAGCCGAAAGGAGATACGACCATGTGAAACGCGGCATTACATTTAACATCCCAAATCAATTCGGACGGTTTGCGGCAGATATATTACAACCGTTCCCCATCTCTTCCTATACGTGGTTTATCGGTGATGGAGAGGCGTATACTGAATTCAAAGAAGACACCGATACAGACCTGTTTCCGCAAAATCAGCGCATCATTCAGGGTCAAGAACTCCGTCAGCGTCTGGAAGGAAACCCTTATTATATGATTTTTGCTGAATTGAAAGCTTTCCCGGGCGGGATGGTAACGGAAATCAATACGTACGAGGAGTATTTGGAGAGTTCCTGTGAGCTTGTGCTTCTCATTGCAGATTGCTCGTATGTAACGTTATATTGCAAAGATCCGGATATGCTCGAAGCCCTTTATCAGCAGGCTGTACAATGCGGGTTTCACCGCGTTGACTATGTTACAGATGAGAATGACGCGAGAACGGGATTGTCTGTCTGATGAAGGTGCGTTCTTTTTATGAAGCACCTGATAGGGCTTAGGATTCAAAATATTGACAAATTCGTGTGTTTTAACAAAAAAACAACCCCCTCATGTATACTGAGTGCGTAACTTACATATGAAAGGGGTATGGCAATGAAAATCAGCTTGAAGAAAAAAGCAGATTTTTGGAAGAAGACGGCGGTTTCGTCACTTATTTTCACCATGTTTTTTACCCTGATGATGAGCGGTACGGTTTTTGCGGCCGGGCTGAATAAGGATCAGAAGCGCCGGGCGGAACAGCTGACCAGCATCTTTGAAAACGGAAAGACGGAAATCCAATACGGATATGTTGAAGCGTTGGATGACGGAAGAGGTTACACTTGCGGGCGGGCCGGCTTTACGACGGCTACCGGAGATGCGCTGGAAGTAGTCGAAGTATACACGAAAGCGGTGCCGAATAACAAATTGAAAAAGTATTTGCCTGAATTGCGGCGTCTTGCGAAGGACGAAAGCGATGACATCAGCAATCTGAAAGGATTCGATTCTGCCTGGCGCTCACTTGGCAATGATAAAGCCTTCCGCGCTGCCCAGGATAAGGTAAATGACAGCTTGTATTATCAGCCGGCGATGAAACGTTCAGAAAATGCCGGACTGAAAACGGCCTTGGCAAAAGCAGTGATGTACGATACGGTGATTCAGCATGGCGACGGGGATGATCCAGACTCCTTTTATGCCCTGATTAAACGCACGAACAAAAAAATGGGCGGGTCACCGAAAGACGGAACTGACGAGAAGAAATGGCTCAATAAATTCTTGGATGTGCGCTATGACGATCTGATGAATCCGTCAGATGAGGACACCCAGGATGAATGGAGAGAATCGGTTGCCCGTGTCGACGTTTTTCGCGATATTGTCAAAGAGAAGAACTACAATTTAAACGGGCCGATTCATGTCCGGTCAAGCGAATACGGTAATTTCACTATTCAATAAACAAAAAAACCCCGCCATATGGCGGGGTTTTACTATTAACCGATGGAGCCTTCCATTTCGAACTTAATCAAACGGTTCATTTCAACTGCGTATTCCATCGGAAGTTCTTTTGTGAATGGTTCGATGAAGCCCATAACGATCATTTCTGTTGCTTCTTCTTCAGAAATACCGCGGCTCATCAAGTAGAAAAGCTGTTCTTCAGAAACTTTTGATACTTTCGCTTCGTGCTCCAATGAAATGTTGTCGTTCAGGATTTCATTGTAAGGGATTGTATCAGAAGTCGATTTGTTATCCATAATGAGCGTATCACACTCGATGTTTGAACGGGCACCGTCCGCTTTTCGTCCGAAGTGGACGATACCGCGGTATGTTACTTTTCCGCCCTGTTTAGAAATCGATTTTGATACGATTGTGGATGACGTATTCGGTGCAAGGTGAATCATTTTCGCGCCTGCGTCCTGATGCTGTCCTTTACCCGCAAGAGCGATAGAAAGCGTCATGCCGCGCGCGCCTTCACCTTTCAGAATGACAGCCGGATATTTCATCGTCAATTTAGAACCGATGTTTCCGTCAACCCATTCCATCGTCGCGTTTTCTTCACAAACCGTACGTTTCGTTACTAGGTTGTAAACGTTGTTCGCCCAGTTTTGAATTGTTGTATAACGGCAGTAGCCGCCTTTTTTGACGATGATTTCAACAACCGCGCTGTGAAGCGAGTTTGTTGTGTACACAGGAGCCGTACAGCCCTCTACGTAATGAACGCTTGCTTCTTCGTCAACGATGATCAGCGTACGTTCGAACTGACCCATGTTTTCAGAGTTGATGCGGAAGTAAGCTTGAAGCGGTGTTTCAACCTTCACGCCTTTAGGCACGTAGATGAAAGATCCGCCGGACCAAACAGCTGAGTTCAGCGCCGCAAACTTGTTATCAGTCGGCGGAATGACTTTCGCCCAGTGCTCGCGGAAAATGTCTTCATTTTCTTTCAGCGCGCTGTCTGTGTCTTTGAAGACGATGCCTTGCTCTTCAAGATCTTCTTTCATATTGTGGTAAACAACTTCGGATTCGTACTGTGCAGAAACACCAGCAAGGTATTTTTGCTCAGCTTCAGGAATACCGAGTTTGTCGAATGTCTGTTTAATTTCCTCAGGCACTTCATCCCAAGAACGCTCTGAACGCTCAGACGGCTTTACGTAATACGTAATTTCGTCAAAGTTTAAAGAGTTTAAATCCCCGCCCCACTGCGGCATCGGCATGTTGTAGAAATGCTCAAGAGATTTCAGGCGGAAATCAAGCATCCATTGAGGCTCTTCTTTCATGCGTGAAATTTCTTCTACGATTTCTTTTGTCAATCCGCGCTCTGAACGGAAAATGGAAACGTCCTTATCGTGAAAACCGTACTTGTATTCACCAATTTCAGGCATTTTTTTAGCCATCCATTTTCACTCCAATCTTTTAATTGCCGCCTTTTTCGCCAGCGACTCCTTTTTCAAGTGCTTTCCATGAAAGGGTGGCACATTTAATCCGGGCCGGGAATTTCGAAACGCCTTGAAGAGCTTCAATATCCCCGAGATCTATCGAGTCGTCATACTCTTTCCCTTGCATCATGTCTGAGAAAATCTTAGACATGGAAAGGGCGGTATCAATATCTTTTCCTTTAATCGCCTGCGTCATCATGGAAGCTGAAGCCATGGAGATAGAACAGCCTTCCCCTTCAAACTTCGCTTCCTGAACGGTATCGCCGTCAAGCTTCATTGTCAGTCTGATCCGGTCGCCGCAAGTCGGGTTGTTCATATCGACGACGATGCTGTCATCCAAAACCCCTTTGTTGCGCGGATTTTTGTAATGATCCATGATCACTTGTCTGTATAATGTATCTAAATTTGCATTAAAAGACATTTGTAAAGTACTCCTTTGTCTTTTGGAGGGCTTCCGCGAGCTTATCGATCTCTTCCTCTGTATTATACAGATAAAAACTCGCTCTCGCAGTAGCAGATACATCCAGCCATTTCATGAGCGGCTGGGCGCAATGATGTCCGGCTCTGACCGCAATGCCCTCAGCATCGAGGACAGTCGCGACATCATGAGGGTGAACCTCATCAAGATTAAATGTCACAAGTCCCGCCCGCTCTTTCGGACCGTATACCGTCACGCCGTCTAGCTGCTCGAAACGGTCAAGCGCATAGGCTGCAAGCTTATGCTCATGCCGGGAAATCTCGTCGAGTCCGATCTCTTCAAGAAAATCAATCGCAGCTCCCAATCCGATCGCGCCTGCGATAATCGGCGTGCCTGCTTCAAATTTCCACGGAAGCTCTTTCCAAGTTGATTCATAAAGCCCTACAAAGTCGATCATCTCGCCGCCAAATTCGGCCGGCTCCATATTCTCAAGCAGTTCTTTCTTGCCGTACAGCACGCCGATTCCCGTCGGGCCGCACATTTTATGGGAAGAAAGCGCGAAGAAGTCGCAATCCAAGTCCTGAACGTCGATTTTCATGTGCGGTGTGCTTTGCGCCCCGTCTACCACGATGACCGCGCCATTGTCATGAGCGATTTTGGCGATCTCTTTAATCGGGTTGATCGTGCCGAGCACGTTTGACACATGAGCGACTGCCACGATCTTCGTATGGCTTGTGACAGTCTGCCGGACGTCGTCTAACGAAAGCGTGCCGTCTTCCTGCATCGGGATATATTTTAAAGTCGCGCCGGTTGCTTTTACTGCCTGCTGCCACGGAATGATATTCGCATGATGCTCCATTTGGGTGATGACCACTTCATCACCGGGTTTTAAGCTGGCGCGGGCATAGCTCAGCGCCACCATATTCAGTGAAGTTGTCGTGCCTTTTGTGAAAATGACCTCAGCCATTGATTTCGCATTGATAAACTTACGGACTTTTTCACGCGCACCTTCATAGCCGTCTGTCGCTCTCGTGCCAAGAGTATGAACGCCTCTGTGGACATTGGAATTGTATTTGCTGTAATACTGATCCACTGCTTCAATGACAGCACGCGGCTTCTGAGAAGTCGCCGCGCTGTCAAGGTACACGAGGTCATGTCCGTTCACTTGCTGATGAAGGATCGGGAACTGTTCACGAATATCGGTGATATTCATTATTTTACTTTCCTTTCGATGACGGAGACGAGCTGTTTCTTAACTCCTTCAATCGGAAGCTCTTTTACCACCGGAGCAAGGAATCCGTAAATGACTAAGCGCTCCGCTTCTTCTTTCGGAATTCCGCGGCTCATTAAGTAGTAAAGCTGGATCGGGTCCACACGGCCGACAGATGCCGCATGTCCTGCAGTTACATCGTCTTCATCAATTAAAAGAATCGGGTTTGCATCTCCGCGTGCTTTTTCACTCAGCATCAGAACGCGGGATTCCTGTTCAGCGTTTGCTTTAGAAGCGCCGTGCTCGATTTTGCCGATTCCGTTAAAGATGGAAGATGCGGCATCTTTCATGACTCCGTGCTTCAGGATATAGCCTTCAGAAGCCTTACCGAAGTGGATGATCTGCGTCGTAAAGTTTTCCGTCTGTTCTCCTCTTCCGACAACTACGGTTTTCGTATCGCCGTATGTGCCGTCTCCGTAGAGGTTTGTCGTGTTTTCAGAAATCGTGTCGCCGTCGTTCATCAGTCCAAGCGCCCACTCGATTCTGCTGTCGCGTCCGCGCGCGGCTCCGCGGCGGTTGACGTATGTTGTGACGCCTGCTGACAGGTTGTCAACGGCGCCGTACGTCACGCTGGCATTATCACCTGTGACCACTTCACTGATAATGTTGAATACAGCTTCTTTCGGATTCACCGTGCTGATGTAGTTCTCAACGTAAGTGACGGAGCTGTGGTCCTCAGCGACGATCAGCACGTGGTTGAACAATGCCGTGTCATTGCTTTCATGAACGTATACGGCCTGAACAGGCGTCTCCACCTGAACGTTTTTAGGAACATAAAGGAATGCCCCGCCGTTCATTAATGCTGCATGAAGCGCAGTCAGTTTATGTTCGTCGACCTTAACGCCGTCTTTCATGAAATACTTCTCAACGAGGTCGCTGTGCTCACGGGCAGCCGTTAAAATGTCCGTAAAGATGACGCCTTTGTCTTTCAGTTCTTTGGAAAGAGAAAGGAAAGCAGGCGTTTGGTCACGCTGCACGTATAACGTTTTGTCTTCGTTTTCGATATCGATCAGCGCTTTTGCTTCATCAGCTAAATCTTCTAAAGAAGCAAGCGGCGCATTTTCTACTGTATGCTTGTTGAACTTTGTAAAGTTCCAATTTGTGATTTTTGTTTTATCAGGCTTAGGCAGCGGCAGATCTTCAGCTTTTTCAAGAGCCTGTAAGCGCAGGTTTTTCAGCCAGGCAGGTTCTTGATGCTTTTCGGAAAAGCCTTTGACATATTCCTGATCTACGGATAGTTTCGTTTCCAATGTCATGATTATCCCCCTAACGCTTACGCTTCTTGGCCTACAGTTTCGTCTTCAATGCCCAGTTCTTGTTTAATCCAGTCATAACCTTCCGCTTCAAGGCGCTGTGCAAGCTCCGCGCCGCCGGATTTCACTACGCGTCCCTGCATCATAACGTGAACGACATCAGGCGTGATGTAGTTCAGAAGGCGCTGGTAGTGAGTGATCATTAAGCAGCCGAAGTTTTCGCTGCGCATTCTGTTGATTCCTTTAGAAACGACTTTAAGCGCATCGATATCAAGACCTGAATCGATCTCGTCAAGAATGGCGATTTTCGGCTCGATCATCATAAGCTGAAGGATTTCGTTGCGTTTTTTCTCCCCGCCTGAGAAACCTTCGTTCAGGTAACGCTGCGCCATTTCAGGGTCCATTTCAAGGAACTCCATGTTTTCGTCCATTTTGCGGATGAATTTCATAAGAGAAATTTCATCGCCTTCTTCACGGCGTGCGTTAATCGCAGAGCGAAGGAAATCGGCATTTGTCACACCGCTGATTTCGCTTGGGTACTGCATCGCCAGGAAAAGACCCGCCTGAGCGCGCTCGTCCACTTCCATTTCCAGTACATCCTTGCCGTCAAGCGTGATGCTGCCTTTTGTAACTTCGTATTTCGGGTGTCCCATAATCGCTGCTGAGAGCGTGGATTTACCGGTACCGTTCGGCCCCATGACAGCGTGGAATTCGCCGCCTTTTATTTCAAGGTTTACACCTTTTAAGATCTCTTTTCCTTCGATTTCAACGTGAAGATCCTTGATCGTTAATGTTGAAGCAGCCATATCTATACCTCCAAAATATATAATCATTATTCTCAATTTATTCTCATTCTAATTTTATAACAAATGAAAAGTAAATACAACTTTTTATATTACCCGGAACATTCCTAAAGTTTATCAAAGATCAAGGCGTAATTAAAGCTGTTTGAAACAGAAAAAGGGCGGAAATCCACCCTTTTTTACTGACCGATTTTCTCATTAAGCTGCGCTGCGAGGAACTTGCTTTTTTGATATTCAAGCTCCCTCTGCCGTTCGACTTCCATCCTTTTTGAAAGACGCCGTCCGTATTCCTCGTAGCCGATGCCGTGTGACTTCTGCATCGCTTTTTCCATTTCAGGCGTATAGTCAAGGTCCAGTCTCTCGTGGCTGGTGCAGATAATGAATCAATCCCTTCATCTATTTGTTTCTATTGTAACAATGATCCGCTGCTCCGGCCAAAGAGAGTGTGCCCCTGAATCCTTTCGAATGTGCCGGAAATCGGCGCTCGCTTTATCTGAAAAACGGTATTCACACGATTGCTCTTTCTAATGCGTCGTATGTCCGAATTCCTGAATGCACTGCTGCACGAGGGTCACTCCCTGACTGAGAGCCGCGCCGCCCCCGAATGCCGCCGCGACGCCGATGACCTCAAGGATGTTTTCTTCTGTCGCCCCTTGGTCAAGGCAGCCCTTCGTATGATAAATCATGCAAAATTCATCTTGAGCGCTGATGCTGATGCCCAGAGCGATTAATTGTTTCTCTTTTTCAGTTAATGAATCCGCTGAGAAACACTGTTCAGTAAATTCATTAAACTTCCGCCCCATCATCGGCATTTTTTGCTCGAATATGCCTAAACCTTCTTTATATTGTTTCAATGCGTCATGCACGCTTTTGCCGTTATCCTGGTATTGAGCCACTGCCATTCCCTCCAATAAGTTAACCTTCCTTTTTATTATGGACAGTTCTCCGATTAATACCCGAAAAAAACCCCGGATGATTCATCCGGGGTTTTCGTTTTATTCAGATACGGGAAGCACGGCTCCGTCGTATTTTTTCTCAATAAAGTCTTTGATTTTCTTAGAGTGAAGCACTTCCATAAGCGCTTTGATTTTCTCTGATTTTTCGTCACCTTTGCGTACGGCGATGATGTTTGCGTACGGGTTGTTTTTCGTTGATTCCACTTGAATCGCATCTTTTAACGGATTCAGTTTGTTTTGAATCGCATAGTTGACGTTAATGAAGACTGCATCGCCTTCTTCTTCATTATATGCTTTCGCCGTTAATTCAGGGGCGATTTTTTTGAATGTCAGGTTTTTCGGGTTTTTCGTAATGTTTTTCGTAGTGGCTTCAATCGTTTTTACCTTCGGATCAAGTGTGATCAGTCCGGCTTTTTCAAGCATCGCCAGCATACGGCCTTGTTCAGCGACATTGTTAGTCATGATGATGGTCGCGCCTTTAGGCAGGTCTTTCAGTGATTTGTATTTTTTCGTGTAAATTCCGAATGGCTCAAGGTGAACGGCTCCGGCATTCACGAGTTTGTAATCTTTATTTTCTTTCATTTCCTGTTCAAGGTAAGGAACGTGCTGGAAGTAGTTCGCATCCACTTCATTATCAGCTAACGCTTTGTTGTACATTTTGTAATCGTTCAGCACTTTTACTTTTAATGTGTAGCCTTTTTCCTTCAAGAGCGGCTCCGCTTCTTTTAAGATTTCAGCATGCGGTGTTTTTGTCGCGGCGACGACGATTTCCTTTTTATTTGAGCCGTTTGATCCGCAGGCGGCCAAAACTCCCGCGAACACAAGCAGCAGCGCACTTAATACAATCTTTTTCAATGTAAATCCTCCCTTATCTTTTGTCTATTATATTTGTAATTACATCACCGATAATCTGAATGATAAAGACGATGATGAGTATAAATACTGTCGCTACAAACGTTACATCCGTATTATTGGACTGGTAGCCTTCTACATATGCAAGGTTTCCGAGTCCGCCTGAACCGATGGCGCCGGCAATGGCGGTAGATCCGATCAGGGCGATGGCCGTAACGGTGATGCCTGAAATTAACGCAGGCATTGATTCAGGAATCAGCACTTTGAAGATAATCGTCGATGTCTTTGCTCCCATTGACCTGGCAGCTTCGATGACTCCTTTATCGACTTCGCGCAGCGCAATTTCCGCAAGACGGGCGTAAAACGGCGCGGAGCCGATAATCAGCGCCGGCAATGCGGCGTTCGGTCCTAAAATCGATCCGACCAAAATCTTAGTGAAGCCGAGAAGCAGAATAATTAAAATAAGAAACGGAATAGACCTGAAAATATTAACGACCGCCGCAATCACGGTGTTAATGATTTTATTTTCCCATAAGCTTCCCTTGCCCGTTAAAAAGAGCAGAAGACCGAGAATCGCTCCGATGACAAATGAAAAAACTAATGCGATGACCGTCATATAAAGGGTCTCGTATGTGGCCGTCCACAGCTCGGTTATATCAACGTTCGGGAACCATTTTTCAAACATTTGTGATCACCTCTGCTTCTACCTGTTTGTCTTTGATGAACCGGATCACGTTTTCTACTTCTTTTTCCTGACCGTCAATATGAATGAATAAAGAACCGTAGGCTCCGTCCTTCGTCTGTGAAATTTTCCCCTGCAGAATATTGACGTCCACATCAAAGTTTCGGATCATTTCCGTAATGAGGGGCTGCTCGGCGGCCTGCCCGACAAATGAAAGCTGAATCGTTTTTCCTGTCGCTGTTTCCTGCAGAAAATGCTGGATGGTTTCTTTCGTCTCCTCCGGTTCTGTCACCTGCTGAACGAAACGCTTGGTCATCGGTTCGCGCGGGTTTCTGAAAACTTGGAGTACTTCGCCTTCTTCAACGACTTTCCCGTTTTCCATGACGGCGACTCTGTTGCAGATTTTTCGGATGACATGCATTTCATGGGTAATGAGCACGATCGTCAGACCGAGTCTGTCATTTATATCGGATAAAAGATCCAAAATTGAATCGGTCGTCTGCGGATCGAGCGCTGATGTCGCTTCATCGCACAGAAGGACTTTCGGATTATTGGCGAGCGCCCGGGCGATGCCGACACGCTGCTTTTGACCGCCGCTCAGCTGCGACGGATAAGATTTTTCTTTCCCCTCTAATCCGACCAGTTTAATCAATTCATCAGCGCGGCGGACCCGTTCGCTTTTTTTCACGCCGGCGATTTCCAGCGGAAACATAATGTTCTCCCGGACGGTGCGCGACCACAGAAGGTTAAAATGCTGGAAGATCATGCTGATTTCCTGGCGCGCTTTTCTCAGCCCGCGGCTGCTTACTTTATTTAATTCCGTCCCCGCGACTTCCACGGTTCCCGACGTCGGCTTTTCAAGGCCGTTCAGGAGACGGATTAAGGAACTTTTACCAGCTCCGCTATATCCTATAATTCCAAATATTTCGCCCTTTTTGATATCAAGAGTGACATCTTGGACAGCATTGACATCCCCATGCTTCGCTTTGTAAATTTTTGAAACATTTTGAAGATGGATCAAAGCAATCACCCGCCTTACACTATTCTAAGAAATCTTCCGGGTTTCTCCGCAAAAGAAAAGCCTTTCTGCAAAAATGAGCAGAAAGGCTTATTGAAAAAGGCCTTTCTCTCATCTTTCAAAGCAGACCGCTTCGAGTGAATTGGCACCATTTCAACATTGTTGATGGTTGCCGGGCTTCATAGGGCACTTCCCTCCACCTCTCTTGATAAGAGAAAACATATCGTATTTTCGTCCGGAAATTCTTACTGTAGAATAGCACGGCGAATGATAAAAAGTCAATAAAATAAATATTGGAAGCTATTGTCACATAGTAGATTGGCAGTTACGGCCGTTTACTGATCGCCTGAAAAAATCCGTTTGTCAGCCAGAGGATGGCCTCCAGCTTCAGCAGAGCTCTGAATGATCCTTTCACTTTGAGTTTTCCGCTTTGGATAAGCTTTTGCAAAGAGACATCACCATGCAGGAGATGGATGATTTCCGTCTGGTTTCCGTAAAAGGTCAAATTAGATTTTTCCTTTGAGACCGACGTTTTTCTCATTTCTCCCTGTCCGTTAATTGAGACCGTTAAGGCTTCTGTTTCTCCTTGGAATGTAATCAGCAGCGTTGAGGCGTTTAATAGCGGTTTCAAAAACAGATGCTGTCCGTCATTCTCTGAAACTTCTATTTTCTCCACTCGTATAACCTCCCGTTTTAATGGCCATACATACACTTTCTCTTTTTAACGGACAGAACCCTTTATAAACCGCACGACATTTTCCTGTAAATATTGTCACATCGGGAACGTTTGCGATGTTTTTTGTTTAATCAGCTCATATAAATAGGAAACGGAGCGGAAGGCGTATCCTTTCTCAACAAGCTCTCCGCCTTTAAACAGCAAAAAGCACGGAACGCTTTCAATCTGATAGGCTTTGGCGAATGCGGGGGAATAATTCACGTTGTTTTTATAGAAGGCGGCGCCGGGCAGCATTTCTTCGACGACAGTAAGCATTTTGGACGCCAGCTGGCATGTGCCGCAAAACGGGGTGTACAAATACAGGAGATAAACGTCATCCTGAATCGATTCAAGTTCATTTTCTTGGAGTTCTTTCATGATTACCACCTCAGGTCGTTCTTTTTCAAAAATACAGTGTCAGCATCAAAGCCGGCTCTGATCAGCACAGATGCGAGATGATGGCCCGGGCACGACTCGACTTGCCTGTATGTTCTGTCTATATAAATATGGCGCGCGTCGGGAAGCTCCCGTTTCAGCTGTTTTCTTAATTTTTCTCCGGAGTCATCTGCGTCCGTTAAAATATAGACGTCCCTGTCAAACAGGCGGTCCGCCAAATCTTCCAGTTCGGTTTGGCCGATTGTCCCGTTTGTACAGACGATTTCCGCGGGTTCGATGAGCACTTCCCTGACTTTGATTTTATCAGATTTTCCTTCTACGATAATGACCTTTTCATCTCCGTTGTACATAAGCGCGTCACCTGCCGATTGTTTTAGCGTCAGATTGAAAAAGAAGGCAGTGAAATTCACCGCCAACTGTTAACACCAGCCATTCTCATAATCGCAATCGACATATTTCGGATCTCTGCCGTTTATGACATCGGCTGTTTTATAAAATTTTTGATTTTCAAATGAAAAGCCCTGTTTGAGCTCGTACTGGTCCATGCCTGTCATCTCGCCGATGGCTTCATTTTCATGAAATAAGGAAAACCGGCCGTTTTGAAAGCGGCCCGTAACGTTCTCCGTCACATCGACCTTTTGTTTATCAAAAGCCATTTTAGACACCTCCCGTTACAGATAGAATGTCCAAATGGCCCCTTTGCTATCCGATCAGTCTTCTTGTGTCATTTCGTCATATTGCTCGGAAGTCATGAGGTTTTCGATTTCTTCAGCATCAGCCGGTTCCACGACGATCATCCAAGCTTTTTCATACGGAGACTCGTTTACGAATTCGGGACTGTCATCAAGGTCTTCGTTCACTTCCGTCACCGTTCCGTTAATCGGTGCGTACAGTTCGGAAACGGTTTTGACGGATTCCACGCTGCCGAATGGCTCGTCCGCTTTAATTTCGGCGCCGACTTCCGGAAGCTCGACAAAGACGATGTCGCCAAGTTCGGCTTGCGCGAAATGTGTAATCCCGATGCGGGCTTTTCCGTCCTCAACTTTGACCCATTCGTGCTCTTTGGAATAACGCATATCTTTCGGTGTGCTCATCTAAATCCCTCCATTTTTTTCTTATAATAAGAAGATACCATAATTCTTTGAACCTGGCATTACATCCAATATTTTTCGAATTGGTCTTCTTTAAAGCCGACAGTGACTTTTTCGCCGTCTGTCGTAATCGGGCGTTTCAGGAGCATACCGTCTGATGCCAGGAGTTCGAGCTGTTCATCCTCTGACATATGGTACAGTTTTTCCTTTAAGTTCAGCTCGCGGTATTTCATTCCGCTCGTGTTGAAAAACTTTTTGAGCTCAAGACCGCTCTTTTCATAGAGGTCTTTAATTTCTTCTTTCGACGGAGTTTCCTCCGCGATATGTATTTCGTTTATTTCCTTACCGCGGTCTTCCAGCCATTTTTTCGCATTACGGCACGTTCCGCATTTAGGGTACCAGTAAAAATTTAACGACATCTTCTTCACCCCTTGTAAATGATCGTCGTTATTTTAACACAATCACTTGTAAAAACCTATAACGTTGCTTCATGAAAAAGCGCCCCTGATGAAGGAGCGCTTTCAGCATGTGATCAGACCGTATATTTTTCTTCACGGAAGACGGCGGCTGCCGCTTCACGTTTTTTCTGAATGAGGTTTTTCGGCGTCAGGCGCGTCAGTTTGCGCAGCACGGAAAGCATCATCCGGAGGGAATCTCCTTCCTCCATGGCGATCAGTGATTCTTTGGCGTGCGCTTCAATGTTCTGAAGGGCTTCCTGGGCAAAGATTTCCGTATATAACAGCTTCTGCGCGGCTTTTTCGGCACCGTCCGCCGCAATTGCTTTTTCCGTTCTGAGGACGGCTGATTCCAAAGCGTACAGCGCGCTGACAATATCGGCAATGTTCACCATGATTTCCTGCTCGCCTTCGATCTCTTTGCCGTATTTCTGCGCCGCGAGACCCGCTGTCAAGAGGGCGATCTTTTTCGCCTGTCTGACAATGTATTTTTCCTGTTCAAGAGGTTCTGAGCCCGGCTCTTCAGGCATCAGCATCATGAGTTCTTCTTGGAGCGCTTTTGCTTTTTCAAAGAGCGGCAGCTGACCTTTTACGGCTTTTTTCAGGAACGTGCTCGTGACGATCAGGCGGTTGATTTCATTTGTGCCTTCAAAAATTCTGTTGATTCTTGAGTCGCGATAGGCGCGCTCCACTTCATATTCCTGCATAAATCCGTAACCGCCGTGAATTTGAACGCCTTCGTCGGCAATATAATCAAGCGTTTCAGAACCGCACATTTTGTTGAGCGAGCATTCAATCGCGTACTCGGCGATTGACTTCGCGACTTCGCGTCCGTCTTTTTGCTCCGCTTCCGTCAGTCTGCTCATATTATCTTCGAATAAGCCCACTGTTCTGTATACAGAGCTCTCCATCGCGTAAAGCCGAGCTGACATCGTCGCAAGCTTTTCCTGAGTGAGCGTGAAGCTTGAGATCGGCGTTTTAAATTGCCGGCGCTGGTTTGCATAAGCGGCAGACAGCTCAATCACCCGTTTTGAAGCGCCGATTGTGCCGACGGCAAGCTTGTAGCGCCCGATATTCAGAATATTAAAAGCGATGACATGGCCTTTTCCGATTTCGCCGAGAAGGTTTTCTTTTGGGACTTCCGCCTGATCTAAAATCAGCGTTCTTGTCGATGAACCCTTAATCCCCATTTTTTTCTCTTCCGGTCCCGTTGACACGCCCGGATAGTTCTTTTCTACGATAAATGCGGAAAACTTATCTCCGTCCACTTTAGCGTAGACGACAAAGACATCTGCAAAGGCGGAGTTTGTAATCCATTGCTTTTCTCCGTTAAGAATATAGTGTGTACCCGCTTCATTCAAAACAGCCGTGGTTTTCGCGCCGAGGGCATCTGAACCTGAACCGGGCTCAGTTAAGGCGTATGCCGCGATTCTTTGTCCTGAAGCCAAGTCCGGCAAATAGGTTTTTTTCTGTTCTTCCGTTCCGAAGAACACGATCGGCAATGAGCCGATACCGACGTGGGCGCCGTAAGACAGCGAAAAGCTGCCGGCACGTGAAAACTTTTCCGTAATGAAGGCTGAACTGATTTTATCCAGGCCGATTCCGCCGTACTCTTCAGGCACGTCTGCTCCGAGGAGGCCGAGATCTCCGGCTTTTTTCAGCAGTCTGACCGAATGCTCGAACTGATGGTTTTCAATTTCATCGATATAAGGAAGCACATCGTTTACGACATAGTCTTCGGTCGTTTTGCCGATCATTTTGTGTTCGTCTGTAAAGTCCTCCGGAGTGAATATTTGATCATATCCCGTCTCTTCAATCAGAAAGCTGCCGCCTTTTTTGACGTTGACCGTTTCCTGTTTCATGTTCGTTTCCCCCTTTTTTTAAATGAGTTCAAATACGCCGGCAGCTCCCATGCCGCCTCCGATGCACATCGTCACCACGCCGAATTGCTCGTTTCTCCGTTTCATTTCATGAATAAGTGACAGGGTCAGCTTCGTTCCCGTGCATCCGAGCGGATGTCCGAGCGCGATGGCGCCTCCGTTGACGTTCACCTTTTCTTCATCTATCCCAAGCGATCTGATGACTTGAATGGCCTGTGAAGCAAAGGCCTCATTCAATTCAAAAAGCCCGATATCCTGTAATTCGAGTCCGGCAAGCTTGAGCGCCCGCGGAATGGCTTCAATAGGACCGATCCCCATTACCTCAGGCGGAACGCCGCCTACGGCAAAGGAACGGAATTTGACAAGCGGCGCCAATCCGAGCGACGAAGCTTTTTCGCGATCCATCAGCATGACAGCCGCCGCGCCGTCACTTGTTTGTGAAGAGTTCCCGGCCGTCACGGTTCCCGTTTTAGAAAAAGCCGGACGGAGCTTCGCCAAGACGTCAGCTGATGTGCCGGGACGAACGCCTTCATCTTGAGAAAAGATAAATTGTTTTTTCCGCGGCTTATGGTCATCACCGACTTCTGTCAGCGATACTTCAACCGGCACGATCTCGTCATTGAATTTGCCTTCCTTAAGGGCTTTTGCGGCATTCTGATGGCTGCGGACGGCAAATGCATCCTGGTCTTCTCTGGATACGCCGTACGTTTCGGCGACCTGCTCCGCTGTGTGCCCCATGCTCATGTAATACTCAGGCGCATGCTCCGCCAAAGCGATATTCGGGCGGGTCACATGCCCCATCATCGGAACTTGCGACATGGATTCCGCACCGCCCGCAATGACGGTGTCACCCGCGCCGATCATAATTTTTTCAGCACCGTAAGCGATGGATTGGAGCCCGGAAGAGCAGTAGCGGTTCACCGTAATAGCCGGCACCGTATGAGGAAGCCCCGCCAGCGCACCGATATTCCGCGCCATATTTAATCCTTGTTCGGCTTCAGGTGTTGCACATCCGATAATTAAGTCATCGATATTTCCTTCATATCCGCCTGCCCGTTTCAGCGTTTCTTTTACACAAAGCGCGCCCAAATCATCAGGACGAACGGCTGCAAGCGATCCTTTTTTCGCTTTACCGACCGGGGTTCTCGCACCGGCCACAATGACTGCTTCTCTCATAAACACCCTCCTAGTTCCGTAAAGGTTTGCCTTTGACGAGCATATGCTGCATTCTCGCTTGAGATTTCGCCTCGCCAGCGAGGCTTAAAAAGGCTTCTCTTTCAATCTCGAGCAAATATTCTTCTGAAACCTCCGTGCCGAACGGGACTCTTCCGCCGGCAATGACATGGGCCAGCTTCTTCGCAATCTTCATATCGTGATCGGATAAATAACCCGACCGTCTCATTTGGTCTGCTCCGAGCAGTAATGCCGCACATCCGGTTTCCCCGGTGACTTTCACGTTTTTGCGGGCAGGCGGGCGGTATCCGCTGTCATATAAGGAAGCAGCCAGCTGTTTCGCATCGTGCAGCAGGTGATCCTGATTCATGCTGATACGGTCTGCCGCGGACAAAATCTTCATATCACGGGCTTCATGTGCCGAACCGGACACTTTGGCAAGCGCGATTGTTTCGAAGGTTTTAATCGCTGCGTCCATCAGTTCACTTCCGCCGTCCAAATAATTCATGTACAGCTCTTTGTTTCCTCCGCCGCCCGGAATAAGGCCGACGCCGGTTTCAACAAGACCCATATACGATTCGCTCGCCGCCTGAACGCGTGCCGCCGGGAGACAGACTTCCGTGCCGCCGCCGAGTGTCATCCCGAATGGCGCCGCGACAACGGGTTTAGCGCTGTATTTGATGTTCAGCATCGTCTGCTGAAAACGGCGGATGACAAAATCGACTTCCATAAAGTTATCATCCTGAGCTTCCATCAAAATCATCGCAAGGTTTGCCCCCGCGCAGAAATGTCTGCCTTGGTTTCCGATGACAAGACCTTTATAATTCCGCTCCGTTTCCTCAAGCGCATTGTCAATCATCTGAATAATGTCTAAGCCGATCGCGTTGCTTTTCGTATGAAATTCCAGCAGCGCGACATCATCGCCGAGATCAATCAGACTTGCGCCGCTGTTTTTACTGATCACGCCTTTTGTTTCTTTTAACGTTTGCAGGCTGATCCGTTTCGGATTTTCTTTCACAGCCCTGTATTGGCCGTCTGAATAGTAAAATGGTGTTCCGTTTTCCTTCATATAAAATGTTTCATGGCCCTGATCAAGCATTTCTTTCACCCAGACGGGGAGTGCCGCGCCTTCTTCTTCGAGCCGCTCCGCTGATTTTCTGACGCCGATGGCATCCCACATCTCAAACGGTCCGAGCTCCCATCCGAAGCCCCATTTCATGGCGTCGTCAATCGCTTTGATATCATCAGCGATCTCACCTAAAAGCCGGGCTGAGTACAAGAGTGTTTGCGATGTAATATTCCAAAGCAGGCGTCCGGCGCGGTCATCAGAGTATATAAGCGCTTTCATTTTGCCTTTGGCACCCTTTGCCTGTTTGGCGGCTTCTAAAGCGGGCGTCTTCATTTTCGAGCGCTCACCGTATGTCATGGTCAGCGGATCGAGTTCATATATTGTTTTACCTTCTTTTTTGTAAAAACCTTGGCCTGATTTGCTGCCCAGCCAATTGTTTTTCAACATGTCATTCATAAATTCAGGAAGCTTAAACATGTCTTTTTCAGCGCCGTCGGCTTTATCATACACATTTTTTGCCACATGGGCGAAAGTATCAAGCCCCACAACGTCAAGGGTTCTGAAGGTCGCGCTTTTCGGTCTGCCGATCAAAGGCCCGGTCACCGTGTCCACCTCGCCGATGCGGCAGCCGGAAGAAAGCATTTCTCTTACCGTGACCAGCAGGCCGTACGTACCGATGCGGTTGGCGATAAAGTTAGGCGTGTCTTTTGCGATGACGACCCCTTTCCCGAGCGTGTTTTCTGCAAATGAAGTCATAAACTCCAGCACGTCAGGATCTGTTTCCTGAATCGGAATGATTTCCAGAAGCTTTAAGTAGCGGGCCGGATTAAAGAAATGGGTTCCTAAGAAATGAGCTTTAAAATCGGCAGATCGGCCTTCCGCCATTTTTGTGACGGAGATACCGGACGTATTGCTCGACACGATGCTTCCCGGTTTCCGGTATTCATCAACGATTGAGAAAATCTGTTTTTTTACGTCAAGATTTTCGACGACGACTTCAATAATCCAATCAGCATCCTTCAATTGAGCTGCGTCATCTTCCAAATTCCCCGCCGTTATATAGTCGAGATTGGCAGCCGAAGTCAGCGGCGCCGGTTTTTGCTTCAGCAGCTTTTGCATGGCCGATCGGCTCAGTCTGCTGCGGACCTCCGGGCTTTCTAATGTCAGCCCTTTTTTCATCTCATCCTTTGTCAGCTCGTTTGGCACAATATCAAGCAGCAGGACGGGAATTCCGATGTTAGCCAAGTGCGCGGCAATTCCGGACCCCATGACGCCTGATCCGAGAACGGCTGCTTTCTTTATAAACTTGTGCATGAGTCATCCCCCTTGAACTTTGAATGAATAGTCATTCATTTTTTCGGCAAAAAAAATGAAACCCTTTTCTTCTTACATCTTAAAAGATTTTCAGGATGACTTCAATAGCAAATATGGAATTTTTTTAAATTTTTCTGCTTCCGCATGTTCCGTGGCGCGGGCGGGAAACTTAAACCCGGAGGTGAAGGGAATGGTGCGAGGGAGAAAAGATCCGTCTTCTGCCGCAGTGAGCGCGGCCAGCATGAAAGGAAATGCGGGACCGAAGCAAAAATACGGCGGCGGCAAACGGACGAGCCAAAATCAGCAATATAAAAAAGACAACATGGAATAACATGCTGCGGCTGCTTTTTGGAGCAGCCGTTATTTTTTGAAGATCCCTTTCAGCACAAATGCCGCATTTGCCGGGCGCTCGGCAATTCTTCTCATCAGGTACCCGTACCAATCGGTTCCGTACGGGACATACACCCTCATCCTGTATCCTTCTTCGGCAAGCTCCTTCTGGCGCTCCGTTCTGATGCCGTACAGCATTTGGAATTCAAACTGCTCCCGGGGAATCTGATGTTTGCTGATGAGTGTTTTCGTATAAGAAATGATGTCATCATCATGTGTCGCCACCGCCGTTTCATGGCCGCTCAAAAGCTGCAGCTTAATCAGCTGCTGAAAATGAAGATCGGTTGCTTTTTTATCAGGGAATGCAACGGCCGCCGATTCTTTATAAGCGCCTTTTACAAGCCTGAGCCGCGGCTTGTATGGCATCAGACCGCTGATGTCTTCAGCTGCGCGGTACAAATAAGCCTGAATGACGGTGCCGAGCATCGGGAAATCCGGCTTGCACCGCTTATACAGCTCAAGCGTACGGCCGCATCTTGAATAGTCCTCCATATCAATCGTTACAGGCACGCCGCGTTCTTTTGCCTCCGTCAATATGTCTCTGACATGCTGTTCCGCGAGTTTCTCGGAAATATCCAGACCGATGGATGTTAATTTCAGCGACAGCTCACAATCCAGTTGATTCTCGGCAATCGCCCTGATTGCTTCTTTACATTCTTCCGCCGTCCTTTTCGCATCCTTCTCTGACCCCGCATATTCACCTAGATAATCAATCGAAGCCGACAGCCCTTTTTGGTTCAGCCGCTTTACCGTTTTCACAGCTTCCGTGAGTGTTTCCCCTGCAACGAACCTTCCCGCACCGAAGCGGATTCCGTAAGCCTGGGCGAATTTTGTAAGCATTTTATTTTTCGACAAAAATAAACATATGCTCCGCAGCAAGGATGAACTCCCTCCTTTTTCTTTTATTCGTGTATGAAATCCCGATCGCAGAGAAAGCTAAAACACAAAAGCTATGCAAATTGCCAAGATATCAGTTCATATATCCATACAGACTCTGATGTCAAAGCAATGTATTATATTATCAAGATATTCAAACGGTTTTAATGAGTCACAAAAAGAGTCAATAAAAATCACTACTTCTTAAATTGAGTTTTCGAGCTATAATTCCGCTTCTTCGTTAAATTTTGCCCCGAAAAACTTTTAATTTATATTTCTTTATCCCCTTATAATTTGAAAATATTCCTTAAAAGATAATTGATTTATAATTTACAATGGCTTATATTTAAAATTGATAATTCAGTTTATTGAACGTATCTATTAAGAAGGAAAAGCAGAATTTCAAAATGTTAATTCTGCTGAATTTATCTTTGCCTCACAAACATACCTCCAAAGCATTATTATTTCTTTCTAATAGCTTTACGATCCTTCATTTTTAAAGATGGCTTCTCTTCCCTAACGGAATTTAAAGAAGGGACCTGCCTGAGTTATCCATTCACCTAATTTTGAAGAATCACTATGCTCGAAACATATGAAAAGAGGGAACCTTCAAGTGGATTCAACAGGAAAATCTAAACGTACACTTTTATTAATTGGACTTATTATAGCCATGTTTTTTTCTGCTCTAGACGGAACAATCGTAGGAACGGTTATGCCTAAGATTGTAGGAGATCTCGGCGGCCTGAGCATGATGACTTGGCTGACTACGGCCTACCTATTAACATCTACCTCCATCGTTCCGATCGCTGGAAAACTTGCAGATCTATTAGGCCGCCGGGCAGTATATGTGGCCGGGCTGATTATATTCATGATTGGCTCTTCACTGTGCGGCTTGGCTGATAATATTAAAGAATTAATTGTGTTTCGAGGTTTACAAGGTCTTGGCGGAGGCATTATGATGCCGATGGCTATGATTGTCATTGGAGATTTATTCACAGGCAAACAGCGTGCCAGATTTCAAGGCGTATTTGGCGGTATTTACGCTCTTGCTTCTGTAATCGGACCGCAAATTGGGGGATGGATTGTAGATTCTTTCAGCTGGCATTGGGTATTTTTTATCAATTTACCCGTGGGAATGGTAGCTGTGTTCTTTATTGCGATGGGATTGCAGGCCAGAAAATACACGGGTCCGATTCATTTTGATTTCATCGGGATGTTTACAATGATTACGGGTGTAGTCTGTTTGCTGCTTACACTCAGTTTCGGCGGAAAAGAATTTGACTGGTTATCATGGCAGACATTTTGTCTGTTAGCTTTGGCCACTATAAGTATTATTAGTTTTGTATTTGCAGAAAAAAAAGCTGAAGAACCAATTCTGCCTATACATCTTCTAAAAAGCAGAACTTTTATCTTCCTAAATTTAATAGGGTTCTTTATGAGTATTGGGATGTTTGCAGCAATCACCTTCGTCCCTTTCTTCATGCAAGGAATAATCGGCATGAGTGCATCAGAGTCCGGGACAATCATGATGCCGATGATGGTCGCAATGATTATGTCCAGTATTATAGGCGGGCAGCTGGTCTTTAAAATCGGCATTAAAGCTCAGATTATCACGGGGATGGCAATCATATCCTTTGCCTATTTTTTATTATCCACATTAGAAGCTGACACCAGCAAATTAACTGCAACTACTTATGTAGCTATCATCGGCTTCGGTATGGGCCTTGTTATGCCCATTATTACTCTGGCACTTCAAGAGAGTTTCTCTAAAGAAACGCTCGGCGTGGTTACTTCGTCAAGCCAATTTTTCCGCTCTATCGGAGGTACGTTTGGAATTACGATTCTGGGAGCAGTGATGAATGCCAAGTCAGGAAATATATTAACCGATAAATTAGTTCCTTTTTTAGACAATTTCCCAAAACAAGAAAACGCATTGGCAACTCATCTCAAAGACTTGATCAGCAGCAATCCTCAAGTCCTGCTACAGAGGCTATTCAGTTCTGATTCATTCGAACAATTTCCGCATTCTATAGCAAAGCACATCATACCGATACTGAAGACAGCGTTAATGGACTCTCTTCGCAGTGTATTTTTCGCAGGGCTTATACTATTAATTGCCGGAGTATTTTCTGCTTTTCTTTTACCAAAAATAAAAATAACCGAAAGAAAAGCCGGCACTGATCTAGACAATAAACCGGCAGCTGAAGTCCAATCCTAGTGCCGCTGCTGACTTTCGCATATATTGAACTGTTAACATGAACAGGCATTATCCGAAGGTTTATTCTTCTGATAGTGTCTTTTTTTATTGTAAATATTGATGTCTCTGCTGCAAATCGTGGTTATTTTAATTTATCTGTATGAAATCCCGATCGCAGAGAAAGCTAAAAAGAACAGAATTGAAGGAGGCGTTTATATGAACAACCAAGAGCAGCACGGAAACTTGCCGCCTGCCGTCATCTCAACGAAAGACCATTTGTATCTTGAGGACATGCTGAACTGGAATCTGCTTGCCATGAAAAAAGCGCATTTTATGGCGGAACACTGCCAGAATCAGACGTTAAAACAAGAGCTTGATCAGATCGGCCGGATGCATCAGAAGCATTATCAGCACATATTAGGCCGCTTGAACCCCGATCAAGGCGGACAGACAACAACAGGCTATATGCAATAGGAGGACAATACATGGAACAGCAAAACCAAAAAATCACGAATCCGCAAACGCCCGTGCCCAATACGGCGCAAATGAATGACAGAGACTTGGTGAATGAGCTGCTGACGACGGAAAAATACATCACGGCTTCATATTGCACAGCCCTGCACGAGTTCAGCCACGAGTCTCTTTATCAAGATATTCAGGCGATTTTCGATGAGTCACAAAAAGCGCAAAGAAGATTATACGATGTGATGTTTCAAAATGGCTGGTATTCCATTGAAGCAGCCGATACCCAAAAGCTTCAGCAATCGTATCAGAAGTTCCGGCAGACCATTCAGCAGCAGTCTCCCTACCAGCAGTAAAACGAAGAAGGGTTTGATGTTTTCGACAAGCATCAATCCTTTTTTTATTTTTGCACAAAAAGATTGACTTGTCATTAATCCTTATTTATATTTAACTAATGTTAATTATTTTCTCGAGGAACAAGATGAGGAGGAGTTATGAAAAACGCGGATCAATATGTGTCTGACATCCAGAAATCTCTTCAGACGCTGCTGCAAAACATACAGCCTGAAATGGTGGAAAGCATGGCAAAACACGAGGTGACGCCTGCCCAATTATTTGTTTTAGCCAGCCTGAAAAAACACGGGAGCTGCAAAGTTTCCGAAATTGCGGAACGCATGGAGGTAAAGCCGAGCGCAGTGACGCTGATGGCCGACCGCCTCGAACAAAAAGGACTTATCGTCCGCAAACATAACCAGCAGGACAGACGCGTCATCGACATCAGCCTCACCAAAAAAGGCGAAACAAAATTCGAAGATGTTGTGGAAGGACGGAAAGCGATACTGGCGCGAAACCTATCCGTTCTGACTGACGATGAACTGATTCAGTCCGTGAACATCATCCGCAAAGTAGCGGAAGCCGCCGAGAAATACGCGGCTGATCAAAAAGAAAACGAATAGAAAAGAGGAGCTGCCGAAACATGAGCATTGAAAAGAAAGATCCAAAACGCACATTATTAATAACCGGCTTAATTATCGCCATGTTTTTCTCAGCCCTTGACGGCACCATCGTAGGAACGGCGATTCCTAAAATCGTGGGTGACCTCGGGGGATTAAGCATGATGACGTGGCTGACCACGGCATATCTTTTAACTTCGACGACGATCGTTCCGATTGCGGGGAAACTTGCAGATTTATTGGGGCGCCGCGTCGTCTATGTATCAGGTTTATTGATTTTTATGGGAGCTTCCGCACTGTGCGGAATGGCCAGCAACATGACGGAACTGATTATTTTCCGCGGACTTCAGGGAATCGGCGGCGGTGTCATGATGCCGATGGCTATGATCGTCATCGGGGATTTGTTCACAGGGAAACAGCGTGCCAAGTTCCAAGGGCTTTTCGGAGCGATTTACGGGCTTGCTTCCGTGATCGGCCCGCAAATCGGGGGCTGGATTGTTGACTCATTAAATTGGAAATGGGTTTTCTACATCAACCTGCCTGTCGGAATTTTAGCCGTGATCTTTATCGCAAGAGGACTTCAAGGCAGAAAACAGACCGGGCCGATTAACTTTGACATCGCCGGCATTTTCACAATGATCGTCGGAATCGTCAGCCTCCTCCTCGCGCTCAGCTTCGGAGGAAAGGATTACGCATGGGGCTCTTGGCAGATTCTCGGTCTCTTTGCGCTTGCACTTGCCGGGATTGTCGGATTCATTTTCGCTGAAATCAAAGCAAAAGAACCGATTCTGCCGATGTACCTGTTTAAAAACAGAACGTTTACCGTACTGAATCTGATCGGCTTTTTCATGAGTATCGGCATGTTCGGCGCCGTTACGTTCGTTCCTTTCTTTATGCAGGGAATTATCGGAGTCAGCGCCACCGCGTCCGGCACGATTATGACGCCGATGATGGTATCTATGATTATCACAAGTATTATCGGAGGCCAGTTGGTTTATAAGATCGGTATTAAACCGCAAATCATGATCGGCATGCTGATCATGGCCGTCGGCTTCTTCTTATTAACGACTTTGCAGCTGGATACAAGCAAGCTCGCGGCTACATGCTATATGGCCGTGATCGGTCTGGGAATGGGGCTCGTCATGCCGCTTCTCACACTCGCTCTGCAAGAAACGTTTTCAAAAGAAGAGCTGGGTGTTGTGACCTCTTCAAGCCAATTTTTCCGGATGATCGGGGGAACGTTCGGCATTACGGTGCTCGGCGCTGTCATGAATGCCAGATCAGGAAGCCTTTTAACCGACAGACTGGTGCCTTACTTAGACTCACTCCCGAAACAGGCAAGTGCCTTTGCCGCCCAGTTTAAAGGTATGATTGACAAGAATCCTGAAGGGCTGCTTCAATCCTTGTTCAGCCAGGAATCGATTAAGCAGATTCCGGCCGCATTTTCTTCCCATATCGTGCCGGTTTTGAAAACGTCACTGATGGATTCGCTTCACAGCGTGTTTTTCACAGGCCTGGCCTTTATCGCTGCCGGATTGATCCTCACGCTGTTTGTTAAATCAATTAAACTGACAAACAAAAAGACAGGCAAACAAGAAGAAAAGGCGAAAGCCGTTTAACAAAGAAAAATCCCGCGGATGCCGCGGGATTTTTTTATATCATCTGGGCCTCCCCGTTTCCGAATGACCAGTCTTCCGCCGCATTGCCTGAGAGGACGATAAACACATCTTCTTTTCTGACGCCCAGCTTTTCGTGCAGCCGGTCAGCCAAATGCTGATAGAATGCTTGTTTCTGATGAGTTGTTCTGGAGTTTTTCAAAGTAAAGCGGATAAACATCAGTTCATCGCTCCGCTCGACTTGAAGATATGACGGATCATAGAAAAACTCCCCTTTTTCGTGCTGATGCACCACTTGAAAATAGTCATCATGCGGAACATCAATCATCTCCGTCATGGCGGTGTGAATAACAGTGCTCATTTTTTTGAGCCAAAGTCCGCTTTTTCCTTTCTGTAAATGGATCTGTACAAACGGCACATTTCTCTCTCCTTTCGTCACATCGTCTGGCCGCAATCGGCTGTTATGATTTGTCCCGTCAGTGATTCCTGCTCCAGCACAGAGCAAATCAGTTCTCCGATATCTTCCGGAGCGGCGATCCGTTCCAGCGGAAGGCTTCCGGCAAGCCGGTACATCGTCTCTTCCCGCCCCGTCCACCATCTTGTTGCAACGGCTCCGGGCGCGACACAGCATACACGGATGTCCGGCGCCAGCGCATGGGCCAATGATTTTGTCAGGCCATGCACGGCCGCTTTGGAAACGGCATACGGAAGGGAAGAACCCGCTCCCGTCAGGCCGGCGATGCTCCCGACATTCACAATAGCACCTGACTTTTGCTTTTTCATATGAGGCGCTGCCGCTCTGGCGCAATGAAACATCCCGTTTACATTGACACCAAATAATTCATCCCATACTTCTTTCGTTGCAGATTCCAAATCATGAAGCGGAATATGTCTGGTGATGCTCGCATTATTTACGAGTAAATCAAGGCTTCCGAATCGGCTGGCCGCTTCGTTCACCATGTCTCTCGCCTGTTTGTCTATAGAAACGTCCGCTTGAATGGTCATCGCGTGTCCGCCTGCTTTTATTATGAATTCTGCCGTTTGTTCCGCTTCCGTTTTTGAATGTGAATAGTTAATGACAACAGCCGCTCCCCGTTTTGCTAAGGCAAGGCACGCCGCTCTTCCGATTCCTGTACCGCCGCCTGTGACCAGTGCCGTTTTATGTTGTAAATTCATGGCTTCTTCTCCTCTTACGTTCGATGTTCATCAGCTGATATGTTTATTGTAATGGAGATGTGCATTTTCGTATAATGATTGTTAAAGATGTTTCATATCACAAAAAATGATAGCAAAGAGGGAGAGATGACAATGGAAAGCGGAGATTTGCGGATTTTTCAGATGGTGGCCCGTGAAGGTTCCATTACAAAGGCGGCTGCGCGTCTCGGCTATGTGCAGTCAAACGTGACGGCCAGAATCCGCCAGCTGGAAGAAGATTTGAAAACCGAGCTGTTTTTCCGCCATAACCGCGGGATGACGCTGTCTTCAAGCGGCACGGTGCTCCTCCATTATGCGGATCAGGTCGTCGGTCTGATAGAAGAAGCCAAAATGGCGCTCGCTTCAACAGACAAGCCGAGCGGACCGCTTATGATCGGCTCCACCCAGACAACAGCCGCCGTCAGGCTGCCAAAACTTTTAGCCTCTTATTATGAGCGGTATCCTGATGTGGAGCTGTCCCTTACGACAGGACATACACAATATGTAACCGATAAAGTTCTTCGCTATGAATTGGACGGCGCATTTATCGGCTGTCACTTTCATCATCCGGATTTGCACTCCATCCCGGCCTTTGAAGAAGAAGCCGTTGTCGTGACTCCCGCTGCCGTCACCGCTATAGAAGAAGCGGTAAAAAAGCCGCTTCTTGTGTACAGCACGGGCTGCACGTATCGTGACACATTAGAGCGGTGGCTTCATTCCATTGGAACGGCGCATCCGGCCATTATGGAATTCGGCACCCTTGAAGCGATTATCGGGGGAGTGACAGCGGGGCTCGGCATTACGCTGCTCCCGCGAAGCGTAATTACTCAGCACGCCGCACTAGGCGCGGTTCGGATATGGACCATTCCCGAATCTTTCAGCATGATGAAAACGGAATTCGTCACGCGGAAGGATTCATATATGAGCTGTGCATTACGGGCCTTTATTGATTCCTTTTCAGCAAAAAAAGCTTCCGGCACCTCTCTTTGATGCCGGAAGCTTTTTATTGTATTTTTCTGTGCTCTTCATTGAGCTGTTTAATGTGCTGTACCGCGGCTTTGATGCCCTCTTTGGCGTCCGGGCTGGATTGGTTCCAATGTTTTACCGTTCAGCAAATATCTAATTATGATTGAAAAGAACAATTGAAAAAATCCACGAGATCCGTATAGCAAAACGGCTCTAATAGCAGGCTTACCAACTAAAAACATTAATTTTTAACAGCGTGTCAAAGGAAGCCGGCATTAAACTAACAATCGCAAGTACCCACCCCGCAACAAGTGAAACGGGAAATGAATGTAAGCAACAAGTTTCCCCATCATTACATCCCTAAAAAGAAAACATCAAAAGCTGGAGAAGGGTGTCCTTTTTCTTATGCCGCTAACGGTGCAGTTGAGTAAGGAGTATGATGAAACCCTTTAATAAACCTTAAACATTTCATAGTTATCTTTATAGTACGACATAATAAAGTCACGAAAATTTCTTACCGAAGAAGACAACAGCTTATGTCTCATCCAAGATAAGCCGACTGGATATGAAGCAGAGTGATCAGTCACTTTTATAAAATTCAGCCCCAATGTTCTGCAAACTGAAATAGGAAGCAACGCCACACCTTGATCCAGCTTTATAATCTCGACCAGTAAATGAGAATCTGCCTCAAACGCAATATTTGGGGTGAAACCGGCTTTCTCACAAAGCGAGGCTGTAAAACCGCTATACTCTTCATTATTAGCAAGGGTAATAAATGGTTCATCGGCGACAAGGCGTAAAGAAATTTCTGTTTTACCCGTAAATCGGTGGTTTGAGGGCAAAGCCAGAACAATATCTTCATTTACCAGCACCCAACTCCCTATCTCTTCATCTTGAATCGGATGACCTGTTATTCCTAAATCAATGTCCCCTTTTTTTAAACTTGTTATGATCTCGCTTTTAACTCCGATTGCTTGGAGAATTTTTGATTGAGGGGAGCGGTTGATATATTCACTCATCAGTCCTGCAAGGAATCTTGGATTGGAAATAGATATTCTGATGGTGTCAGAAATTTGATGTTCCTCCAATTGAATTTCCGTTTGTGCATTTTCAATCTCAGTAAAAATCCTGTTTACATGTTTTAAAAGAATTTTCCCTGCTGAACTCAGCTTAATATTTCTGCCTTTTCTCTCAAACAAGGTTGTTCCCAGTTCATTCTCAAGTCTTTTTATAGTGAGACTTAAAGAAGGCTGGGCAATCTTTAATTGTTCTGCTGCTTTAGATATATGTTCAGTATAGGCAACTGTCTGAAAGTATTTTAGCTGCAGCAATTCCATCTGTCTGCACCCCCTCATTTATTTCAATAAATATATATATACCTTATTATGTATTGGATTAAATGTAAATGCGAATGTAAGATAATAGCATAGTTAAAGAAAAGGAAAGGGTGTCATTCAATGAAAATTGATGTGAAAGATATAGCAAAAAATTTAAATACGCCACTAACAGCCCCTGCTTATCCTATACCAAATTATAAATTTGTTAACCGTGAATATTTAAATATTATTTACCGAACGGATGAAAAAGCTTTACGTGCAGCAGTGCCGGAACCTCTTGAAATTACTGAACCTTTAGTGAAATTCGAAGTGATGCGGATGCCCGATGTTTCCGGACTTGGCGCCTATACAGAGGCTGGACAAGTCATCCCTGTCAGCTTTAATGGTGAAGAAGGAGATTATGTACATTCTATGTATGTTGACAATTTCCCGGCTATTGCAAGCGGACGGGAACTTACTGCATATCCAAAGAAATTGGGTGCCCCTAAGCTGTATATAGACTCTGATACTCTTGTTGGCACATTAGATTATGGCAGTCTTCGTGTGGCAACTGCGACTATGGGATATAAACATTTCGAAATGGATAAGGAAAAAGCGAAAAGGGAAATTTGCCGACCTAATTTTATGGTTAAGATTGCCACTGATTACAATGGTGATTTAAGGGTTTGTGATTTGGTGCGGACGCAAATAACGAATATAGAAGTTAAAGGTGCCTGGACTGGACCGGCGCGGCTTCAATTATTTGAACATGCTCTGGCACCTCTTGCAGATTTGCCTGTATTAGAAGTCGTTTCAGCATCTCATATCCTTACAGATTTAACCTTAAATGCAGCACAGCCGGTTTATAACTACTTAGAGGAAAAATAAGGAGCGTTTACAATGAGAATTGCAGTTTTAGGAGCAGGTTCTTTAGGAACCATAGTTGGGGCATATCTGTCTGCTGGCGGAATGGATGTCGAATTGATTGATTCATACAAAGAACATGTAGATACTCTAAATCAAATAGGTGCTAAAGTAGTTGGTACAACGGAATTTCAAGCAAAGGTGAAAGCCATCACCCCTGAAAACAAATCAGGCAAGTATGATTTAATATTACTCCTGACGAAACAATTATATAATGACTCCATCCTTAAAGAGTTACTGCCTTTTTTAAAGGATGACAGTGTAGTATGTTCCTTGCAAAACGGTATACCTGAACAGAAAGTTGCTTCGATCGTTGGTGATGAACGTGTTATTGCAGGTTCTGTTGAATTTGGGGCTACATTTATTGAACCGGGCGTATCCAGACTTACAACTGAGTATACTCAATTTAAAGAGTACGCTTTTCAAATTGGAGAATTACATGGTGAAACAACAGAAAGAATCCAGCGTATTAAATCGGTTTTAGACCTTATCGGCGGAACACATATTTCCGATAATTTAGTTGGAACGAAGTGGTCAAAATTACTTATCAATAATGCATTCAGTGGTTTATCGGCTGCATTAAACGGAGAATACGGAGACATTCTTGACCATGAAATCGGCATTGTCAGTGCAGTCCATATCGCAGATGAGACGATTAAGGTGGGACACGCCAATGGTGTCAAATTTGCGAAAATGGGCGGCCTTGATTTAGAATCTTTGGAATTAAGAAGCGAAAATGATATTCCTGAACGTATCCAAACATTTAGGTCAGCCATGGAACCATCTAGGCTGCTAAGAGCAAGTATGCTTCAGGATCTTGAGAAAAAACGCAAAACTGAAATTGATTATATTAATGGAGTTATTCCCAAAATGGCAGAAGGTACTGGCATTTCAACACCTTTTCATGATTTGGTTGTAGCACAAGTCAAATGTGCCGAAGAATCTCTAACAGTGCCCAATTTTGATACAAATATAAAAGCATTTGAAGAGTTATTACGTATCCGAAAGGAAATGTGATATATAGGAAAGAGAGAAAGGGATTGCTGCGGCGGTCCTTTTTTCTTGGTTCAGCAAGCGGAAGAAATATACGTAAACAAACGGGTGCATTAGTTATATTAAAGTTCTTCGCCTATGAATTGAACGAAGCTCTTATTGATTCCCTTTTCAGCAAAAAAAGCTTCCGGCACCTCTCTTTGATGCCGAAAGCTTTTTTATTGTTTTTTTCTGTGTGCTTCATTGAGCTGTTTAATATGCTGTATCGCAGCTTTTATGCCCTCTTTGGCGTCCGGGTAGGATTGATTCCAATGTTTCACGAGCGGAGGCATGCTTTTTGCGATATGTGTATACAAAATCCACTGCCTGACTTCTTCCTTTACATCCGGGTTTGTTTCGCCAAGCAATAGTTCCGTGTATTTCTCAAGCAGGCCGTCCAGCTGCTGCTGCAGTTTCTCTTCCATACCGTTCCCTTCCCTTTTTCATGATTATGACAATCGGGCGGTGAGGGCCGCTTCCTGCACGATACATCTGCCGCGTCCGTGCGGAATGCAAAGCGGCGTGCCGAACAGCGGGTCTTGCGTTACCTGGCAGTTCATCGCAAAGACCTGCTGTACAAGCTCGCAAGTGATGACTTCTTCGGGACGGCCCTCTGCGTAAATCTGTTTATCCTTAATGGCGATCAGATAATGGGCATAACGGCATGCCAGATTCAGGTCGTGCAGCACCATGACGATTGTGCGTTTTTCTTTTTCATTTAATTCAAACAGCAAATCAAGAATTTCAATTTGATGCGTCATGTCGAGATAGGTTGTCGGCTCGTCAAGCAGAATGATATCCGTATCCTGAGCGAGTGTCATCGCAATCCATGCGCGCTGGCGCTGTCCGCCTGACAAGGAATCCACCGGACGGTCGGCCATTTCCTCAAGCTTCGTCGCTTTAAGCGCTTTTGCCACTGCGTCTTCGTCCTCTTTGGACCATTGCTTCAGCCAGCTTTGATAAGGGTATCTTCCCTGCTTCACAAGCTGATGCACCGTCAGGCCTTCGGGAGCTGACGGACTCTGCGGCAAAATAGCGAGCTCTCTTGCCACTTCCTTCGTCGGAAGCTTAGCGATGGCTTTTCCTTCTAAAAGCACAGAACCGCCCCTCGGTTTCATCAGCCGGGCCAATGAACGTAAAAGTGTCGATTTTCCGCAGCCGTTGCTTCCGATCAATACAGTGATTTCGCCTTTTGGAATCGCAACATCCAATTCGTCAATGATAACAGTTTCTCCGTACCCTAAGCTCAGCGTCTCTGTAGAAATTGCACTCATACCGCTAACCGCTCCTTTTTTGAGTTTCCCAACACTATGTATATAAACAAATTGCCTAAACATTCAACGTGAGATCATGATTATATTGTAACAGAAATTAATGACTCTGAATATCATTATCAATTAGTTTTGGGCAAAAAAGCAGCGGGCGGCAGTTATTTTTTTATTTCCGTCATTTCTCCGTCGTTCTTTTTCAGTTTCAAATAAAAATGGTCATAGCGGCTGTCCAAATTAAAAGCCGAGAGCACCTGCCGGACGATCTCGCTTTCCTGCATCCGGCTGTTTACAGCAAGTTCTCCAAGGATCATCTTCATTTCATCAAGCGCTTCCTCGCCCTCTCTGTGAACCCCTGAGAGCTTGTCCCGGATGTCAGCCTTTTCATGACCGCCTTTACTTTCATACAAACCTTCATAGCGGTTATGCTCTCCGGCTCCGTAGCTGACGCGTAGTGCAAAGCTGCTGTAAGGAACCGGCTTCGCGGATGATACGGGTGTGCTATCTTGTTCCGCTTCCCGTTTTTCTTCATTCAATCGGCAGCCGGCAATCAGCATCAGCGTAAGACATAAAACGCCCGCCGTTCTGATCCATTTCATGCGATTCACTCCCATTCCATTCCGATCGTTTTTAGGTATTTCCAAGGGAGGCGGCTGTCATTCATTAAACAAAAAAGAACCGGAGCGATAACACTCCGGCCGGTTCATCTCAAGATTATCATTCAGTCAGCTCTAAAAATTCCTGCACATCCTGTACGGCAAGGCGGACCGCGTCTTCCCAAAACGACCGTTCCGTCAGATCTGCTCCAAGGTGCTTCATCGCCAAATCCTCAACAGTCATCGAAGCCGTGTCACACAAAAGCGCGATATATTTTTCTTCAAAATCCGCTTTTTCCCGAAGAGCTCTTGCATATATTCCAAGCGAAAATAAATAACCGAACGTATACGGAAAGTTGTAAAACGGCACTCCCGTAATATGAAAATGCAGTTTTGACGCCCAGAAATGAGGGTGGTATTCCCCTAATGAATCGCAAAATGCTTCTTTCTGCGCCGCTTCCATCAGTTCATTCAGTTTCTCAGCCGGAACGACGCCCTGCTTGCGCTCTTCATAAAAACGCGTTTCAAATAAAAATCTCGCATGAATATTCATAAACATGGCTACGCTTCTTTGAATTTTATCTTCAAGCAAGAACACCTTTTCATCCTTTGTCTCCGCTTGTTTCAAAGCGGCGTCGGCGACGATCATTTCCGCAAAGGTCGAGGCTGTTTCAGCCACATTCATAGCGTAGGCTCTGTTCAGCTGCCGCACTTGAAGCATGGCCTCCTGATGGAACGCGTGACCGAGCTCATGCGCCAGCGTCGATACATTCGAAGCGCTTCCGGAAAACGTCATAAAAATCCGGGATTCTCCGCTGTCGGGAAAGCTGGTGCAGAAACCGCCGACCCGTTTGCCGCTGCGGTCTTCCGCTTCTATCCACCGATCACGGAATGCTTTTTCCGTAAATGCGGACAGCTTTTTGCCAAACGTCGAAAATTGGCTGACGATCAGATTGGCCGCTTCATCAAATGTGTATTCTTTCGGAGCCTCGCCGATCGGCGCGCCCACATCATACCAGTTCAGCCGCTCAAGCCCTAAAAGAGATGCCTTTCGATTCAGGTATTCGGCAAAAGGCTTTTTATGATCGGTAATGACCTGCCACATGACATCCAGCGTTTCTTTTTTCATCCGGTTGATCGCAAGCGGCTCTTCCAAAGCGCTTTTCCAGCCCCGCGCTTTATAGATTTCCGTACGGAAGCCGGCCAGATGGTTCAGCGTGCTGCCGAAAAGCTCCTCTTCTCCTTTCCACGCTTCATTAAGCTCTTTGAACACTTGATGTCTGATGCGGCGATCCGGGTGCGCCATCATATTTTCCGCTTGGCCGACCGACAGCTCTTTATCCTCAAACGGAATCTTCATTCTGCCGACAGCCGCATTATACAGGTCGCCCCATGCGTGATAGCCGTCAACGGCCAGGCCTTCAATCAGCCTTTCTTCTGAAGCGCTGAGCTTCTCTTTGACCCGGTCTCTTCTTTCATTTAAAACATATGTGAGATCCTGAAGTTCCGGTTTTTGCAGCAGCTCCTCCCAGACCGGCTCGTCAATCCGGGCAAGTGTATCGTCAAAGGTGACCAGAGCGGATTTAAAATCACTGCTCAGCTGATTGATCCGCGCCCTCCATTCATTCGCTTTCTGATCATGAGTGTTCTGAGCCTGAAGACATCCGACGAACGCTCCCGCCTGCCTGATCATGATCGCTGACCGTTCAAACCTATCAATCAGATTGATCAGCTCCCGGCTTTCATCCGCATGCGTCGGAGCTGTAAACGCTTCAACCGCATGTTGAAAAGCGCTTAGATGATTTTTGAGCTCTTGTATGTATTGCTGAAACTCTTCCGACCGGCTCCCGCCCTCAAAAATGGAGTTTAAATCCCATGTTTCCTTCAATCCCTCTAATGCCATCTTTTCTTTACCCCTTTCTATCCGAAGCTGACTCCATTATAAAACAATTCTGACATATTTCCGAACGATTTCTCCTTCTTTCCGCGAGATGTTATACACTATGAGAAAAGAACAAACGGGGAGGATTATAAGATGAACAGAAAAATTGCCATTGTAACCGGCGCGACGAGCGGATTCGGGCTGCTGACAGCGCTGAAGCTCGCCCGGTCTTATCACGTCATCGCAACAGCCAGACAGCCGGAGAAAGCTGAAATACTGAAAGAGGCCGCCGCTCAAGCGGGTGCATCCGAACATGTTACGGTCGTTTCTTTAGATGTGACAAATGAACAGTCGGTGTCTGACTTCGGGAACACCATCAGCGGTTTCGGACCGATTGACCTGCTCGTCAATAACGCCGGCACTGCGTACGGGGGGTTTATTGACGATGTGCTGATGGAACATTACAGGCAGCAGTATGAAACAAATGTATTCGGTCTGATTCACGTCACAAAAACCGTGCTGCCTTATATGCGAAAACATGGCGGGGCGAAAATCTTCAATATCAGCAGTATCAGCGGACTGACCGGTTTCCCGGCTCTATCTCCGTATGTCTCTTCCAAATTCGCGGTTGAAGGGTTTACAGAGAGCCTGCGCCTCGAACTGCTGCCTTTAGGAATTGATGCCGCTTTAATAGAACCGGGCTCCTACAAAACATCTATATGGGAAACGTCTCTCTCCAATCATCTTACGGCACCCGGCAAAGATTCGCCTTATTACCGCTATTATCAGCAAATCGAAGCTTACTTCAAAGCCAACGCATCCAAAAGCGGCGATCCTGATGACGTAGCGGAGCTGATTTATCAATTGGCACAAAGGAAACGGCTGAAGAAACTGCGGTATCCGATCGGCAGGGGCGTTAAGCTGACATTGGCTTTCCGCTCACTCTTTCCGTGGTCCGCCTGGGAATCGATTATAAAGAAAAAGCTGTTCACTTAAACCTAAATTATAATTATTATAATTTAGTATTGATTTTTATTTAATACGTGATATAATTAAATTATCAGATCACAGGGAGGACGATGAATATGAATACACAAAATGCGAAAAAAACTGAAACTCTTGTTGAGAAATCAATGAACACACAATTATCAAACTGGTTTATCCTTTACTCTAAACTGCACCGCTTCCATTGGTATGTAAAAGGCCCTCATTTCTTTACGCTTCATGAAAAATTTGAAGAGCTGTATAACGAAGCGGCGGAAACGGCGGATGCCATCGCAGAGCGACTTCTGGCCATCGGAGGACAGCCTGCGGCGACTTTACACAATTACCTTGAACAAGCTTCCATTACGGATGAAGGCCAGGAAAAAACGGCTTCTGAAATGGTAGAATCACTGGTTCAAGACTATAAACAAATCAGCCGCGAATCAAAATTTGTCATCGGCATCGCCGAGGAACAAAATGACCCGTCAACTGCCGACCTGTTTGTCGGATTAGTTGAAGAAGCGGACAAGCATGTGTGGATGCTGTCAGCCTACTTGGGAGAATAACGAAAAAAGCTGAACCTCAGTTGCAGGTTCAGCTTTTTTTATGCGTTCAGCTTGCGCTTTCAGTTTGTTTTGATAATGTGACGTTCAGCGTCTTTTTGCTTCCGCTTCTGAGAACTTGAATAGTCGTTTTATCGCCGATTTTCAGCTGATTATATAAGATCTGTCTAATATCGGCGCTGCTGCCGACATCTTTGCCGTTCAATTGTACAATGACGTCATTTGATTTGATGCCCGCTTTCGCAGCCGGTGAGCCGGACTGCACTTCTTTTACGTAAACACCCTTAGACAGCTGGTCGCCGAACAGTCCGAGCGTGTTTTCCTGATAAGTTTCCGGCACTTGCGCCATGTCAATCATCTGCACACCTAAAAATGGGCGCTCGACTTTTCCTTTTGCAAGCAGCTGGTCGACTATCGGTTCTACATCATTGCTCGGAATGGCAAAGCCGAGTGATTCCACGCCGTTTTCACTGACTTTCATGCTGTTGATCCCGATAACCTGGCCGCTTGAGTTGATTAACGGGCCGCCGCTGTTTCCGGGGTTAATCGCCGCATCCGTCTGAATCACGTTCATTTCCACTGGGCCTTGGGATGTATCGGCGTCTACCGTTCTGTTCAGCCCGCTGATGACACCTTGTGTGACGGTGCCGGAAAACTGCTGGCCGAGCGGGTTGCCGATTGCAATCACTTTATCGGCAATGCGGAGCTTGGAGGAATCCCCGAAGCTGGCCGCTTTTTTGACATTGGACGAGCTGATTTCCAATACAGCCAAGTCACTGATGGCATCCTTTCCGACAAGCTTTGCCGTTTCGGTTTTCCCATTGTAAAGAGTGACCGACAGTTTGTTCGCACCTTCTACGACATGGTTGTTTGTAATGATGTACGCTTTTTCGCCGTCTTTTTTGAAGATGACGCCTGACCCCGTGCCGCTTTCCGTTTCAGAGCTTGAACCGCCGTCAAGTCCGAACTGGCTGCTTTGCGAAGCTTGGTAGTTGGACACTCCCACAATCGCAGGCTCCAAATCTTCTACCATATCCGCTACGCTTGAGGTATTTTTCAAAGGCGTTGACGTAAAATTCGAAGACTGAACTTGTTTCGTATCAGAAACGGCTTCTGTCTTATGCTGCTCACCCGGCAGGTTTGGCACAATGCCAAGCATGAGGCCGCCGCCGATAATGCCGCCTAAAATCGGGCTCAGCCAAGCGGCTCTCCGTTTTTTTTCTTTTTTCACGGCAGCCGTTTTTTCAAATTCCGTACCGGCCGCCGTCTCGTTTTCCGCTTCTTTCGAGACGGGCCCTTCGAGCAGCTCGGGCTCCTGATGGCTGATCTGCTGCTGTTCATTTCTGTTTTGTTCCGTATGTGAAAGATCTGACTGATCGCGGCTTCTGCCGTCATCTCGATGATCATTCATATTCACGCACACTCCTTCAGCATGTTTTCATTCTATCGATTACATATTCATCGCATGTACAAGTTCTATTGTCCCAATAATAAGGAGAAAAGCAAAGCTCCAAAACAAAATGTGTTTGAACATGTTATCTTCCCCGCTTTTTTTCTTCCTTTCTTCCCTTATACACATCATAAACAAACATTGTGGGATAAAAATGAAAAGAATATGTGAAATTATGAAAATGCGGCTTGAGTGTGTTAAAACTAGTATAATGACGTTGAAAGGATGTGAAATGCCTTGTCATACACCATTTATCTAGTTGAAGATGAGGATAACCTGAATGAACTGCTCACAAAATATTTAGAGAATGAAGGCTGGAACATTACATCTTTCACAAAAGGCGAAGATGCCAGAAAGCAGATGCAGCCGTCTCCCCACTTGTGGATTCTTGACATCATGCTGCCGGATACGGACGGCTATACACTGATAAAAGAAATAAAAGAAAAAGATCCCGATGTGCCGGTTATTTTCATTTCCGCGCGGGATGCCGATATTGACAGAGTCCTCGGGTTGGAGCTCGGAAGCAATGATTATATCGCCAAGCCCTTTTTGCCGAGAGAACTTATTATACGGGTCCAGAAGCTGCTGGAGCTCGTGTATAAAGAACAGCCCGCCGCAAAGAAAACCGGCATCACCGTTTCTTCCTACAATGTGATCGAAGATGCCCGAGAGGTTTATGATGAAACCGGCAGCCTGGTCAATTTGACGTCTAAGGAATTTGATCTGCTGCTTTTATTTCTTCACCATAAAGGACACCCCTTTTCCAGGGAAGATATCCTGCTGAAAATATGGGGCCATGATTATTTCGGCACTGACCGGGTGGTCGATGATCTTGTGCGGAGGCTGAGAAAAAAAATGCCCGGGTTAAAGGTTGAGACCATTTACGGATTCGGCTACAGGATGATGACGTCATGAAAAATAAGCCGCTTGCTTTTCAAATATGGGTGGTCATCTCAGGCATCCTCTTAGCCATTTCGATTCTGCTTCTCGTGCTGTTCTCAAATACGCTGCGTAATTTTTTCACGGATGAAACGTATACGACCATTGAAAATGAACAGCATGTACTGACGGAGTACCGGCTGCCCGGATCGATCGAGCGGGGATATTACAGCGAGGATGCGACCGCGCCGACGACTTTCCGATCCGTTCAGCACGTTCTTCTGCCGCAACGGGAGGAATCGGCCAGTGACAAAGACTTGAACTACTTTTCTTCTTCCTTTATCCATAAGGTGTACAAGCTCGCGGGCCGCCAGCACAGCGTCACGAAACGATACAGCGCGGATATCAGCGGTGAAAAAGTATTTTTCGTCATTAAAAAAGGCCTCACCATTAACGGCCAGGATGCGATGATGCTGTCTTACGCCCTTGATTCTTATCGTGATGATCTCGCATTCACCCTGTTCAAGCAGCTGCTCTTTATCATTGCCGGCGTGATTTTGTTAAGCTGGATTCCGGCGATTTGGCTTGCCAAATATCTCTCGCGCCCGCTCGTTTCCTTAGAAAAGCATGTCAAACGGATTTCAAAACAGGATTGGGATGATCCGGTCATCGTCGACAGAAAAGACGAAATCGGAAAATTAGGCCATACCATTGAAGACATGCGGAGCAAGCTGGTGCAAAAGGATGAAACGGAAAGAACGCTCCTGCAAAATATCTCTCATGATTTAAAAACGCCTGTCATGGTGATAAGGGGCTATACTCAATCAATAAAGGACGGGATTTTTCCTAAGGGGGATCTGGAAACCACAATTGATGTCATTGAAGGCGAAGCAGAAAAACTTGAGAAGAAAATTAAGGATTTATTATATTTAACGAAGCTTGATTATTTAATGAAGCAGCGGGTGCACCATGAGACATTTGACATTGTGAAGGTCACGGAAGAAGTCATTGAACGGCTCAAATGGGCCCGGAAGGAATTATCGTGGACCGTTGAAACAGAAGATGCATTAATGATGCCCGGTGATCCGGAACAATGGAGCAAACTTCTTGAAAACATTCTCGAAAATCAAATCCGCTATGCAGAAACGGCGATTCACATTCGGATCAGCCAAAATCAGCAGCAGATTGTCATGACGGTTAAAAATGACGGGCCTCCGATTGAGGATGAGATGCTATCCAGCTTGTACGAGCCTTTTAATAAAGGGAAGAAAGGCGAGTTCGGCATAGGACTCAGCATCGTAAAACGGATTTTAACCTTGCATAAAGCATCAATTTCAATTGAAAATGACCAATCGGGTGTAATCTACCGAATTATCATACCAAAGTAGACTGTAGTGTTTCATTGCAGTCTTTTTTATGTGAAGGAATAGCCGTTAAAATCTCTGTAGTTTGCTTTCAGCGGTTTTTGGCATTGATGAACCCATTTCTTTTCACAAATTGTCTTTTTCGGATATTTCACCTTTTCGACTTTAATTCCTCTGTTTCGCAAGCGGCTGATCATTTCATCTAATTCTTTCATTTTCAGATTCACCCTTTCGCCAGAACTTTGACCATTCGGTCAGCTCACTTTATAATATAAATAAAACAAAACAAAAAAACAAGTTACAATCAGGTTAAATTTACGGAATATCAATATGACCATATAGTCATACATGAGAAGCACAAGCCAGCCTCCTGGCTCCGAAAGGGTGGAACCATTGAAGGAAAAAGAAAAGCTGATCATTGAAGCAGCAATCAAACTGTTTGCCCGAAAAGGGTACAAATCTACATCGGTTCAGGAAATCGCCGATGAATGCAAAATCTCAAAAGGCGCTTTTTATCTATACTTTCCTTCCAAAGAAGCACTGCTTCTATCCATGCTGAATTACTACTATGATAAAACGTTTACCCGAATCACGACGATCCAAACGGAGGGTGACAGTCCGAGAGCCGCTTACCAAAAACAGCTTGCGGTGTTTTACGAATCGATTCTCGCCCATCAGGATTTTATTACCGTGCAGATGAAAGACGGTTCACTTCCTTATACCGAAGAAGCGGCGCAGTGCGGAAAGAGAATCCGCCGGTCGATCCTGCAGTTTCATATCGACAGTCTTCTTGCGATTTACGGAGAAAAAGCTGAACCATACACAGCCGAGCTTTGTTTTTTAATAGAAGGAATCAGTCAGATGTATCTTGAATATCTCATTCTGACCGGCCGGTCCGTACAGCCTTCGCTTTTGGCAAATACCGTGATTCACAGAATTGATGACATCGTAAACGGAATGGCGGACAGACATGATGAAGCGTTTATTTCTCTTGATGAGGCAAGCTCACTGTTTGGCCCCCTTCATAACGGGCAGCCCGATCCTTTAAGCCAATCGATCTTGCAGACCCTCCGCACGCGCATCGGCACGATGGACAAGACGCAAGCATCTGAATTCACCGAGAGCTTGGATATTCTGGAAGCGGAAATGAAGAAAAAGTCGCCGAAACCGGCAATCATCAAAGGAATGATTTTGAATTTGAAGGAATCCGACCTGCTGGCTGAAGATGCAGAACAGCTCAGATTTTTACTGAAACAGCAGTTTATTTAGAAGAACGGCCGCAATGACTGCAGCCGTTCTTTCTTTTTATGCTTTCGGGTGCACCATATCTTCCGGACGCACCATTTCATTAAATTGTTCTTCTGTCAGAAGGTTCAGCTGTAATGCCGCTTCTTTCAGCGTCAGGCCTTCTTTGTGGGCAAGCTTGGCGATTTTCGCGGCGTTTTCATAACCGATGTGCGGGTTAAGCGCCGTAACAAGCATTAATGAGTTAGAGAGATTTTCCTGAATCGTCTCTTGGTTCGGCTCAATACCGACAGCGCATTTGTCATGGAAGGAATTCATTCCGTCACTGAGCAGCTGCACGGTCTGCAGGAAGTTATAAATAATAACCGGTTTGAAGACATTCAGCTCGAAGTTTCCTTGGCTGGCCGCAACTCCGATTGTCGCGTCATTTCCCATCACTTGCGCGGCGATCATTGTCAGCGCCTCACTTTGCGTCGGGTTGACTTTGCCCGGCATGATAGAGCTTCCCGGCTCATTTTCAGGAATGACGATTTCGCCGATTCCGCAGCGCGGGCCGCTTGCCAGCCATCTGACATCGTTGGCAATCTTCATCAGGTCGGCAGCCAATGCTTTTAACGCGCCGTGAACGTGAGTGATTTCATCATGGCTTGTGAGCGCGTGGAATTTGTTAGGCGAACTCTTGAATGTCTGCCCCGTTACTTTTGTGATTTCTTCCGCGACGAATTTACCGAACTGCGGATGGGCGTTGATTCCCGTGCCGACTGCCGTGCCTCCGATGGCAAGCGCGCGGATTTTTTCCGTTGACTCAAGAATCATTTCTTTCGAACGGTCAAGCATGTATACCCAGCCGCTGATTTCCTGTCCGAGCGTCAGCGGAGTGGCGTCCTGCAAATGCGTGCGTCCGATTTTCACAATATCCTGATAAGCTTTCGCTTTTTCATCAAGCGTCGCGCGCAGCTGATCAAGCGCCGGAACGAGCTGCTCATATACGGCAAGAACCGCCGCAACGTGCATCGCCGTCGGGAATGTATCGTTTGAGCTTTGGCTGCGGTTAACGTCATCATTCGGATGAATCTTCAGCTCGGAATTTTTTTCTTTCAATAAAGCAGTCGCGCGGTTGGCCACCACTTCATTCATGTTCATGTTGCTTTGCGTGCCGCTTCCCGTCTGCCAGACAACGAGCGGAAAGTTATCGTCGTATTTGCCGTTTAAAACATCGTCACATACAGCGGCAATCGCCTGTGCTTTTTCAGACTCTAAGTTGCCGAGGCGTTCGTTGGCGATCGCTGTGCTTCTTTTCAATATTGCAAACGCCTTCACAACACGCTGAGGCATTTTTTCTGAACCGATTTTGAAGTTCTCTTTGCTGCGCTGTGTCTGAGCGCCCCAAAATTTATCTGCCGGAACTTTAACTTCTCCCATGGTGTCTTTTTCAATTCTGTAATCCATTTATGTATCCCTCCATAACAGTTGCTTCACCCTGAGTATTATTCGCCAGTAACAGATGAAACCCTTTTTATTTTTCGGCCTTGGCCGTTTTTAATTTCAGCTCAAGATAGACGCGCGAATCCTTAGAGTATTTATACTTCGGATTTGTTTTACGGTATTCTTTCGACGTGTAAGCCACTTCGTAATGCGCTTCAAATGATTTGATGAGCTGTTCAATTTCTTCGGCATTTCCTGCCAGTCTGACTTGTGCCACATCTCTCCTCCGCTTTCATAAAAAAACTTGTACCATTAAATACTTTATCATAGTATATCATTTTTTTAACAGGAAAAGATAACCTCAATTAAGGATTGGAAGGCGGGTGACTGTCGATGGCGCAATCGGAATTCAAGGAATACATACACGTTAATCTGGCACTGGTGCTTCCCCACGTAGAGCAGAATGATGACCTGGTTCAAAATAAAAAGATGCTTCCGAACGGGCTTGTTTTTTATTATATGTATCTGAGTGAAATGAACGACGAAGACAAAATAAAAGAGGCGATTGAAACGCTGCTTCGGGAGGAAGACACTCTGACGCTGGATACGGTTACGAAACGTCTTGATAAGATCGACGCCCGTCCCGTCTTTACGTCGAAGGAAGCCGTCATCTCCATTCTGCGGGGAAAATGCGCCGTGTTTATTAACGGACTTGACAGCGTATACATTTTGTCCACGGGAAAAAGAGAAAAAAGAAGCGTGAATGAACCCACATCCGAAAAGGTCGTAAGAGGTCCGAAAATCGCCTTCATAGAAGATTCTGATACAAACGTCGCCATGATCAGGCAGCGCACGAACCATCCGAAGCTGAAAACGAAAAAGGTTCCGATCGGAGAAAATAAGTTAAAATACGCCACGGTCATGTACATAGATGATAAGGCGGACCCATCTGTCGTCAGCGATGTTGTAAAGCGCCTCAGCGAAGTGAAGATGGACGACATCCAGGATTCCGGGACGCTTGAGGAGCTTATTGAGGATAATAAGTATTCGCCGTTTCCGCAAATACAAAATACGGAACGGCCTGATAAAGTCTCTTCCGCCTTGTTCAACGGCCGCGTCGCCATCCTTGTCGACAACTCGCCGTTTGCGCTGGTGGTTCCGGCTTCTTTAGGAATTTTAATGCAGTCTCCCGATGATTATTATGAACGGTGGATTTCCGCCTCGCTCATCCGGGTGCTGCGGTTTACGTCTATTTTTATTACGCTGTTTTTTTCGTCCATTTATATCGCCCTCGTTTCGTTTCACCAAGGGCTGCTGCCGACGTCGCTTGCAGTCACCATCGCGGCGAACAGAGAAAACGTTCCCTTCCCGCCTATTATTGAAGCGATGGTAATGGAAATTACGATAGAGCTGCTGAGAGAAGCGGGCTTGAGGCTTCCCAGCCCGCTCGGCCAGACGATCGGATTGGTGGGCGGAGTCGTCATCGGCCAGGCGGCCGTTGAAGCGAATATTGTCAGCTCCATCATGGTCATCGTGGTCAGCATTGTCGCGCTCGCTTCATTTACGGTGCCGCAGTACGGGATGGGTCTGTCATTCCGTGTGCTCCGTTTCATTTCGATGTTTACCGCCGCAGCTTTCGGGCTGTACGGCATGATTTTATTTATGCTGGCGATCTACACTCATTTATCGAGACAGCGAAGCTTCGGTTCTCCGTATTTCTCGCCGAATGGATTTTTCAGCTTAAAAAACGCAAACGACTCTATTCTCCGTCTCCCTATTAAAAATCAACCAAAAGAGGCGAAAAACGTAAATGAGCCAGAAAACAACTCTCAATAAGCTTACAAGCTATCAAGGGACAGCATTGATTTCCAACACGATGCTCGGGGCGGGACTCCTTACCATGCCGCGGTCGCTGTCATCAAGGGCGAATTCGCCGGACGGCTGGATTGCATTATGTCTGGAAGGCGTCATCTTTATCTTTTTGATTTATCTCAATACGCTCATTATGAAAAAGCATCAGTACGGATCATTGTTTGATTATATGAACGAAGGCCTCGGCAAATGGGCGGGAAATATCGTCAATCTTATGATCTGTCTCTATTTTATAGGAGTCGCCAGCTTCGAAGCCCGGGCGATGGCGGAAATGGTCAAGTTCTTTTTATTGGAGAGAACGCCTGTGCCGGTTACGCTGTTTATCTTTATCGCCTGTTCCGTTTATTTAATTATCGGCGGCATGAGCGATCTCGGCAGGCTCTTTCCTTTCTATTTAACGATTACGATCATTATTTTGCTGGTGGTGTTTTCTTTCAGCTTTAAAATATTTGATCTGGACAACCTGCGGCCGGTGCTCGGACAGGGGTTTTCTCCCGTTATGGCTTCCTTGACCGTCGTTTCTGTTTCATTCTTAGGAATTGAGATTATGCTGTTTCTCCCTGAGCACATCAAAAATAAAAAGCACACGTTCCGTATGTCGGCCATGGGCTTTGGCATCCCGATTATTTTATACATCATTACCTACGTGCTCGTCGTCGGCGCCTTAACCACCCAGGATGTCAAAACAATGATCTGGCCTACGATTGCGCTTTTTCAATCATTTGAAATCAAAGGGCTTTTTATCGAAAGATTCGAGTCTTTTTTGCTTGCCGTCTGGATTATCCAATTTTTCGCCACCTATGTATCGTACGGATATTTCGCGACATCGGGTCTTAATAAAATTTTCGGGCTGAAGCACAAAAAGGGCATCATTTTCGTAGGCATTGCGACATTCTTCGGATCATTGATGCCCAAAGACGCTAACAAGCTGATGCTGTTCAGTGATATTCTAGGCTATATCTTCTTGGTTTTCTTTTTGCTGCCTTTACTGATGTTTGCAGTCGTCGCTGTGAAAAGGAAGGTGAAAAAAGCGCAATGAAGAAATATATCGTAATCATTCTTTGCACATTGCTTTTGGCCGGATGCTGGGACAGCCGCAATATAGAAGATTTGAGTCTCGTTATCGGCGTCGGGCTCGATAAACCCGAGGAAGAAAACGTGGAAGTGACGCAGCAGATTCTGGTTCCGCAAAAAGCAAGTTCCCAGCAGTCGTCGTCAGGGAGCGACACGACAAAGGTGACTTCCACTTCCGGAGAAACCGTCCATCAAGCCTTACGAACGGCATCATTAAAAAATCACCCCGCTTTCTCCCAGCACTTGCGTATCATGCTGTTTTCCGAGGCGCTGTTAAAGGACGACATCCCGCTTGACGCATTGATGAACCAATTTATCAGGGACAACGGTACGAGAAGAAGCTGCAATGTGATGACGGTGCCGGATAAAACGAAAGATATTTTCAAAATCAGTGACCAGGGAGAGCCTGCGTCAAATACGATCTATGACTTAACGGAGAATAATACGGTCACCATCCGGATGATGGAGCCCGTGACATTGGGGGAAATATCCGAGAGAATCGCCAAGGGCGAGACCTTTGCCCTTCCTCAAGTTCGCAAAGTGGGCAGCAGACTGGAAATCTGGGGCGCTACCATTATTAAAAATAAATTCTGGTATGCGAATCTAACTCCTTTACAAGTCCAGAATATGAACCTGTTCACAGGCACGGTAAAGGGAGGCGTTACGTTTGCAAAGCATGACAATTATTATTTGTCTTTCGAGGTATTTTCCAGCAAATATGATGTAAAAACACAATATAAAAACGGAAAATTCAAGTTTATCGTTACCCGGTTTGTTGAAGGCCGTCTATCTGAGGATTGGAACCCGAAAGAAGATTCCTTCAAGGAGTCCTATATAAATGAAATCAAAAACGCGGTAAAACGCAGCATTCATTCAGATGTCATGGCATTCATTGATTACATGCAGCATGAGTTGAAAGTGGATATTACCGGGTTAGGCGATCAAGTCCGGATTCATTATCCCGATAAATGGAAAAAGATATCCTCTGACTGGGATCATCACTTCAGTGAATCGGATATTGAATACAAAGTCAAAGTCGCCATCAGGGATTTCGGAACAAAGGGAATGTCCCAATGACCCCGTTCCTCGGGAGAGTGTGCTGGCACCGCTCTCCTTTTCTTATGTCACGAGATGATTGCGGTGGGCATATACGGCTGCCTGCGTGCGGTCACTGACATCAAGCTTTGACAATATATTCGTAATGTGGGTTTTCACCGTTTTAATCGTAATGAACAGCTCTTCACCAATCTCTTTATTCGTCTTGCCTTCCGCGACGAGACAGAGGATTTCCAGTTCTCTTTTTGTCAGCGTTTCATGCGGAAGCTGATTCTCTGAATGGCGCAGCCTTGACAGCACTTTTCCCGCCACCTTCGATTCAAGCTTCGGTTCGCCCTTGGCAGCCGCTCTGATGGCTTCGGCTATTTCTGCCGCCTTGGACGTTTTCAGCAAATAGCTGAGCGCTCCCGCTTCGATCACCGGATACACTTTGTCGTCATCAATAAAGCTCGTCAGCACGATGATTTTCGGGTCATTGAGTGTCGCGCAGATCTGTTTTGTCGCTTCGATACCGTCCATGCCGTCCATGACGAGGTCCATTAAAATCACATCCGGCAAAAGCTTTGCGGCCAGATCGACGCCCTGCTGCCCGTCTGATGCTTCACCGGCGACTTCAATGTCCGGCTGTGCTTCTAAAAATGCGGCCAGACCCATCCTGACCATTTCATGATCATCAATCAGTAACACTCGAATCACTGTCGTTCTCTCCTTTTGTTTTCTGATAAATCGGGACTTTCACGTCGATCTGCGTGCCTTTTCCCTTTACGGAGATAATTTCCGCTATGCCGCCGATTTCACTCGCTCTTTCCTTGATGGAATGCAGGCCGTATGAGGATGCTTTCACTTGATCCATCGTAAAACCCGCCCCGTTATCAATGACTTTAAGCTGAAGTTTTTGATGTTTCGCGCCGAGCCTGACGGTGACCTTGGTCGCCTTTGAATGTCTGAAAACGTTGGAAAGCGCCTCCTGCACGATGCGGAACAGATGGTCTTCAACGCCTTTTGACACACCCGTATCGCTGATGTCCCACTCAATATCCAGCGGCTGCTTCGCTTTGAACTCTTTTAACAGCTCAATCAGCCCTTCTTTTAAGCCTTTTCCTTCTAAAGTGACGGGCCGCAAATGCAATAGCAGCGCTCTCATCTCGTTTTGCGCTTCCCCCGCCATATGTTCAACCATGCGAATCCGTTTGACGATTTTGTCATCCGCATCTTTCACCTGCTCTAAGACGGCGGATGTCATCATAGAAATGGCAAAGAGCTGCTGGCTGACGGCATCGTGCAGATCGCGCGCCAGCCGCTGGCGTTCTTCAGTGATGACCGATTTTTTCATTTGATCCTGCCATTCCGCACGTTCGTTGGAGAGCTTTTGCAGCGATGTGACCTGGAGCTCGACCCGCTTGGCCATTTCGTTGAGCTGATCTGCCGCCAGACCGATTTCATCATCGCCGAGCGGCGGCACCCGATAAGCAAAATTGCCGTTTTCAAATTTCAAAACCGCTTCAATCAGTGTATCCATCCTTGTTTTCAGGCGGCCGCCGTATACATAACCGGAAATCAATCCCGCCGAAAGAGACGCCAGAAGCAGGATCACCACAAACGGAATACCGAACCAGCCGGAAGAAAACAGCAGCATCGGGTCAAGCCCGTAATACAGCAGCATCAGCGTAATAAACACCGCGCAAAGGAGCAGACTGAGTCCCGCGGTCATCCGCATGGCGCGCCACTGAATATTGGCGAGTAATTTTTTCCTCATAAATACTTCACATCCACATCGCCGATGAATAACGAAATTGAAATTTTAATCCGCCGCGGCGAGTCGCCGTACTCAGACGATACTTTATACAGATTCGGGCTCATGCCGCTTTTCTTAGAGCCGAGCAGGTTCATATCGCCGATAAAAGCCGATGAACTGACGGACACTTCGATATCCGGCGGGACGTACACATCGACATTGCCTATGACACCGCTGATGGTCATCGTGCTTTCTCCTTCGGGAATCATCGCTTTTGACAAATCAATTTTCACATCGCCGATGAATCCGGAAACATTTAAATCATTCAGCTCAAACGGGTCCTTCATCATCCGGAGCTCGCCGATAAAAAAGCTGCGGAGGTCCGGCTGTCTGCTTTCCGTCTGGGCGGAAGGCTTTGGCTGCTCTTCTTTTTCAAGATTGATTTTCTTCTCTTTATGTTCATACACGCGCTTTCCTTTCAGGAGCCTGTAGCCCGCGTATATGAGAAAGGCGGCGAAGGCATAGCCGAACAGGTTAAAGGTGGCGCTGAACAGGTTCCTCAAAAATAAAAAAGCGGCGAAGATATACAGGACGGAGCCGAGCCAGCCGCGGGAATATTTATTAAAAATATAACCTGTGATCAGAAAAAAGAGCGGCCAAAACAAGAAGTCGCCGATGCCGATAATACGCAAAAACATGCTGACGCCTAATAAGGCGATGATAAGTCCGAGAATCTGTTTTTTTGCCATCAGCTGCTTGCCCCTCCTTTCCTTGACTATTGCAGTGCAATATTGCCGCTCGTCACTTTTATATCAATCGGCCTGGCGCCGCTGCCTTTCATGCCGGTAAATGCCCCGCCTTCCTTACTCGTTTTCTCAAAGGAATAAGACGGCCGAATCCTTCCGCTTGCCGTCTCGGCGTTCACCGTAAAACTTCCGTCTTTCGGCAGGCTGATCGCTGCGCTGCCGCTCGCAAGCCTGACGGATACGGGAGCATCCGCCGTCTCAAGCGAGGCATCGACACTGCCAGAAGCGACCCGCACGTCAAGGGCGCCCGCCACATGTTGAAGCCCGACATGTCCCGAGGATAAACGGACAGCCCCCGTTTTTGCCGCAAGGCCTGCTGCTGTGAGATTGCCCGACAGCCCCTTCGCTTCAAACACATCCGTCTTCACGTGCTTCAGCGACATGTTCCCGCTTACAGAACGGACGCCGAGGTGCGCAAGAGACAGCCCCTTGTTTCCGTCGACGGCAATGCTGCCGCTTGATGTATGGACGGTGATGTCCCGATGATAATCATACGGAATGCGGACAATCAGCAGAGGGCGCTGAAAGAGATTCAGAAATTGGAACCCTTTCTCCTTCGCTTTAAGATTGAGGGTCTTTCCCCTGCTTTGGACAAACATTTTCCCCGCCGGTCCCGTCATGTTTGCCGCGATATCATTCCGCGCTTCCGCGATGATTTTTACATCCGTCTGTTCCGATGAAACCGACAGGCTGTTGACGGCACGCGGCGGTATGCTTGCCGATTCCGCTTCTGTTTCGCACAGCGGAAAAAAACGCCCGGCAAACACTTCTTTCACCAAAAACAGACAGCAGATCAGAACGGACGCCGCCATCAGTCCTTTGGCAATCTTACGCTTCATTACGTTCCATCCTTTTTCATTCATTTTATTATAAAGGAAAAGCCGGAGAATTGATACGTGCGTATAGGGAAGAGGCGTAAACGCGCCGATCTTCCCTTGTGCACATTATTCATGAGCCGCTTTTTGACGCTCTGTTTTTTCCAGAGAAAGCGAGCGCATTTTTTCAATCTCAGCTTCCACCTCGTCTGAATATTGGGAGCGGCTGTATTCTGTGTTCGCCTCAGCTGAAGTGCCGTATTTGACGCGGACTTCCATTTCTTCAATGCGGCTTTCCATTCGAAGGAACTCTCTGTAGGCGCTTTCGCTGTCAATTTTGTCGAAAGAAGCGTTCATATGTTCCTTCGCATTTGCCGCGTTTGCGCGGGCGATGAGCGCCTGTTTTTTATCCTTTACGTCGCGGAGGCGCGTTTCTAAAGTTTCCAGCTGCTCTTTCAGCTCTGCCAGCTGTGTTTTCGCCTGCTCATACGCTTTTTCATGTTCGGCCGCTTTTCCCTCAAGGTATTTCATTTCAGTCAGCGCCTTTTTCGCCAGCTCCTCTTCCCCGGCATCAAAAGCAAGCTGAGCCTGGTTTTTCCGTTTTGCCGCCGTTTCGGAGGCGTCTTCCTGTTTTTTCTTAAACTGATGGACGATCGTATGCTGTTTGACAATCGTTTGTTTCGCCTTAGCGATGTCACTTTCCATATCACGCACATATTGATTCAGCATGACTTTCGGATTTTCTAATTTATCAAGCCCTTCGTTAACAGATGCGACGAACATATTTCTTATTCTTTTTAAGACCATTTTGTCTTCCTCCTTATTTTTTCTTCAGAAATTCTTCCCATTCAGAGTCAAATCCGGATTGATAGCCCGGTGATGCCGCTTCCGGTTCATACTGGCGGGAAGCGGTATCTGAGCCGCCCTGCTTCATCATCTTCCACCCGAAATACACCATGGCGCCGGCCAGTCCGATCGCAACGATAAATGGAAGAGAACCGACGAGAATCATAGCTCCGATGACGCCCGCGATGATACCCGATACCGCCCGGCCTTTTGAAAAACGTTTGATTCCCCAGTAAAGCATCAGGCCTCCGATCGCCAGCGGGATGATAAATGCGAAATGGCCTCCTCCGAAAAAGACAGAAAGTCCGAACACAATCAGCAGAAAGCCGCCTGCCGTTTTACCATTTATATTCATGCAGATCCTCCTTTCGTTTTCCTTGTCTTTACTATAAACAAATCCCGCGGCCGGCAAAACGAGTCAGAGATTGATTTTCATATCAGACCGGAGTCGTATAAGCCCCCGGACCTTCGCATAAAAAAACGCCGCTGCACCGGACGGCGCAGGGCGTTTCACGAAAAATCTATATTCTGATGCTCGCTTCTTTTTCCCTGATGAGATCTGAGCGTTCGGCTTTGGCCAGCTTCGTAAAGAACAATATTCCGAGACCGGACAGGACTTCAACGAGACCGCCTGCGGCAATGACTTTTCCGGGACCGAAGGCGTTAGCCGCGTATCCGCAAAGAACCGCGCCGAGCGGAATGGATATGTTTGAGATCATATGGATGACGGCATAGACTTGCGGCTGGTCATCATGGTCCACAGACGTCTGAATAATCGTATATTCCGGCACATTAATAGCGCTGACGGCAGATCCGAACGCAAACGCGGCGAGGAAGACGAGCGGCAGAAAAGTGTTGAGGCCGGTGATGAAAAATGCCGCTCCTTCTATGATTCCCGCTGACACAAACAGGAGGCCGTATTTGTTCACCTTCACCTTAGCCAAAATAAAACCCATTAAAAAGGCTCCGCCCGTGCCTGTCGCTTTCAAAAGCGAGTAGATGATCGGCGGCATGTTTAAATCTTCGGCGACATAAACGGCAGAGAGCGCCTCCCACGGAGCGGCCGCAAAATTCATGAAGATACAATAGATGGCGAGCGGGTATAAAATCTGGTGTTTCCTGACAAGAACGAAACCCCGTTTGAGCCTTCCGAAATACGTCCCGCGCTGTCTGACGGCGACTGTATCCTGTTTGGCATGCTGGACTTGGTATGACATAAAGAGTACGAGAAAACCTGATAGAAGATAGAATATAAGAGCGATAAACAAAGAATAAGCGGGACTGATAAATGTTAAGAACACCCCGCTCAGCGTAATGGCGGCAAGCCTGACGATCTGGCCTGATGACTGGATGACCGCATTCGCTTTCTGCAGGCTGTTTTCTCTGACAATATTGGGGATTAATGAGATAGATGCAGGATTATAAGCGGCTCCCGTGGCTGAATGCACAATCATGAGAAGCATGACAAACCATAAAGGAGAAAAACCGTTAAAGTAACAGACCGGAATGATCAACACGACCGCCGCGCGCGTCAGGTCGGAGAAATACATCCAGAATTTCAGCGTATGCTGCTTCATAAAAGGCCCGGTAATCGGCGCCAGCATCGCCTCCGGAAGGAACGTGACCGCAATGAGCAGGGACGTGCCGATCGCGCCTTCCCCGTCAAAAATCAAAAACCACAGAATGGAATTAAAGGCAAAACCGTCGCCTGACAATTTAACCAGCCTTGAGATAAACAGAAGGGTGAAATTTTTATTCCAGATGCTCTCGCTCTTATTATATGTATCCATCTATCAAATCCCCCATTATTTTACAATGTTTCTTATAATATCTCATTTTTTAATTTTTCAGTCAATAATGCATAAGATACATTTTCCTCCTGTCAATAAAGGTTCAATTGATGGATATCTCTATAAAAAAACAGCCGGCTTGCTGCTGCCGGCTGAACAAAACATTATTCATCATCACGGAATACCGCGGCGCTTCTTTCATACTCTATATCCTGAACGCCCTGTCTTGCGTTAACCGCTCTTGCCGCCGCGAAAAAATAATCAGACAGGCGGTTCAAGTAACGCATCACCGTATCGTTTATCTCTTCTGTTTTGCCGAGTTTCACGATGAGACGCTCAGCCCGTCTCGTGACGGTCCGCGCGATGTGAAGCTGAGCAGCCGCCTTATGCCCGCCCGGAAGAATAAATTTCTCAAGCGGGGGCGCTTCAGCCGTGTAACGGTCTATGCAGTCTTCCAATGCGGAAATAGATGTCTCTCTTAATGTATAGCTTCTATGTTCAGTGACCGTCGCCAAGTCGCCGCCGCAGTCAAACAGCTCATGCTGAATGTTTCGGAGTTCGGCTTTCACATCACCGCAATTCTCACAATCATCAAGCTCCGCAAGCGCAAGCCCGATAAAGCTGTTCAGCTCATCAATCGTCCCGTAGCTTTCAACCCGCAGACTGTCTTTATCCGTTCTGCCGCCGATCAGGCTTGTCTGTCCTTTATCACCGGTTTTCGTATACAGCTTCATCGTTGTATTCCTCCTTCTTCCGCCGCTTTTACACATGCCGCGGTTCCTCTTCTGACGGCTCTTTCCGCGCGAGGGACGTCCATCGCCTCTCCTGTCTGCAAGGCACAAATGACAATGTCGCCTTTTGCCTGTCTGCCGGAAAGAGCCTGCATTCTCGCTTCAGCCGCTGCCGTTAACAGCCGTACAAATCCCTGTTCCGATAAACGTCCGCTGATCAGCACCCAAACGGTATGCTGCGCAGTCACGGCAATTGTGACCGAATCAAACGTACGGCAGATCAAACCAGCGGCCGCTGAACCGGAAAGCCGGCGGCTCCACGAAAAGCCCGGGCCGTCAGATGCGGTTGACAACATTCTGAACGGCCGTTCTGTATGAAGCGTTACGGTATTTCCGCTTTTGTTTATCTGAGAGGCGAACGGAACGTTGACGGGCTCTCTTTCCTCCCGCGCTTCCGGCATGAACGCGATCAGCGGTTTCGGCGACGATTGCTGGGCAACAGCGCTGACGGTGATGCCGTAAATGTCTTCAATCGTCTCTTTTTTCAAAGCCTGATCCGGCGTCTGCTTCGGAAAAGCGCGCCCGTCTTTCATCATCAGGAGCTGATCACAATATTGGCCTGCGGCGTTTAGGTCGTGAAAAATACTGATGACCGTCAGGCCTCTTTCTCTCGTCAGCCGCTTCACCGTATCAAGCAGGTCTTTCTGATATTTGAGATCAAGAAAGGTTGTCGGCTCATCCAGACACAGCACCTCAGGCTGCTGAGCCAGCGCCTGCGCCAGAAAGACGCGCTGCCGCTCCCCTCCGCTCAGATTGCAGACGGATTGCTGCGCATATCGGTCGATGCCCGTCATTTCCATCGCTTCCCGGACAATGTCTTCGTCATGTTGATCCATCTGTCTGAAGAGTCCTTTTTGATACGGGTATCTGCCGAAAGACACTGTTTCCTTAACGGTAAATGTAAAAGCTTGCTCCGTATGCTGCGGCAAAACGGCCATGATTTTCGCAAGTTCCCGCGGCTTGTATCCGCCGACGGGCCTGCCTGCTACGAGCGCCTCGCCTTTTGACGGAAAGAGCATTCCCGTCAGCAATTTCAACAGCGTTGTTTTTCCCGAGCCGTTCGGACCGAGTATGCCGACAAATTCACCTTTTCCCGCGGTAAAGCTGACATCTTCCACAATCATCCGGCCTCCGTACCCGCCGGACAGGCTGCTCACCCTGATCATAAGCGTTTCCCTCCATGATGCTGGCGAAGCAGAATCAAGGCAAACACAGGCGCTCCCGCCAAAGCCGTCATAATGCCGATCGGCAATTCGACAGGCTCAATGACGGTGCGGGAAAACAAATCCGCCAAAATGAGAAACCCGGCGCCCGTCAATGCTGACAGCGGCAGTAAATGGCGATGATCCGTCCCCCACAAAAGCCGTGTCACGTGGGGAATGACAAGGCCGACAAATCCGATCGTCCCCGAGACGGCAACCGCTCCTCCCGTCAGCAGAGATCCGGCGGCGATCATCAGCCATTTTCTTTTTCCCGTACTGACGCCTAACAGCCTTGCCTTTTCTTCTCCATAAGTCATAATGTTTAATTCTCTGCCATTGATAAGCAGAAGCGCCGTCCCGGCCAGAAAAAAAGGCAGAAACAGCGCGACATAGCCCCAGCCCCTCATTGACACGCTTCCTAACAGCCAGCGGACAATCGGGAGCAGATCATTGCCCGTTAAAGCGATCACAAGCGATATGAGAGCCCCGAGAAAAGAATTCATGATGATGCCTGTCAAAATGAGCGTCGAAACCGACATCGACGCATGAACGAGGCGGCTGAAAAACAGAACCGCCGCCATGACCGCAATGGCTGCGGCGATGCTGACAACCGGTAGTGTGAACCGGCCGATGACGGGAATCTGAATGCCGAAAAACAAGGTGATAACGGCTCCCGCTGAGGCTCCCGAAGATACCCCGAGTGTATAAGGGTCGGCGAGCGGATTTTTCAGAAGTCCCTGAAACGCCGCTCCCGCAATGGATAACGCGGCTCCGACAAGGGCAGCCAGAACGACTCTCGGCAGGCGGATATTCATCATAATATTTACATTCATAGGGTCAGCCGAGGATGTCCGGCCGATCCCGATCCAAAAAACGTCGGATAAAGGAATATGCAGACTGCCGATTGAAATGCCGAGTGCCGTACAAACGGCTAAAAACAGCAGGCTGACCGTGTAGGCCAGCGGGCGGTTACTTTTTAAACGTTTCAGGATAAACGCTTTCTGCAAGCTTCTCGACCCCTTTGACAAGGCGCGGGCCTGAGCGTGTGACAAGGTCGGGATCAACAGAATAGACATTGTGGTGTTTGACCGCATTGACGGCACCCCAGCCGGCGCGTTTTTCCACTTCAGCGGCCTTTACGCCGTCTGTCGTAATGATGACGTCCGGATTCATTTTGACAATCGCTTCATCCGTCAGCTGAACCCAGCCGGTCTGGCTGCCGGCGGCGTTTTTCGCGTGTATATCTTCAAGCATTTCGTTCATAAACGTGCCTTTCCCCGTCGTGTAGCCGTCAGGAGACACTTCGACGAATACTTTCTTTTCGTCTTTTTCAGAAATGGCCGCCGCTTTCTTTTCTATGCCGGAAAGGTCGGATTTCATCGATTTGATCAGCTTATCCGCCTGCTTTTCTTTGCCGGCCGCTTTTCCGATCATGCTGATTGATTTGTACACATCTTGGAACGATTGCGCATCATTGACCGTTAAGACGGTGATGCCCGCATCTTTCAGCTGCTTCATCGCATCGGCGGAAGCGGACATAGAGGACGCGTGGGCAAGCACGAGATCCGGCTTCAGCGCGATGACTTTTTCAGCGTTCACATTCATATCTCCGACTTTCGTTTTTTTTACCGCTTCTTTCGGATATGTATCATTTGTCGTGACGCCTGCGACCTTATCTCCCAGTCCGAGCGCGTATGTAATTTCCGTATTGCTCGGCATGAGGGAAACGATTTTTTCCGGTGCCTGCTTTATGGTTACTTTTTCGTTCGCGGCATCCTTAATGGTTACCGGGAATGCTTCGGTTGAGACGGCTTTTTGTTTGGCCGCGCTTCCTTCTTCCTGTGCGCCGGAACAGCCGGCGATCACAAAGGCGGTGACCAAAAGCGCCGCCCAGACGGCAGTGATCTTCTTCATTCTTTTAACTCCCCCTGATTATGGTAAACGATTGTCTCTTTGACATTCGTATCCTTTTTTCGCAGTAATTATACTATAAGTCTTTAAGGCTTGTATATCCGGCCTTTTTGCATGAAAGCAAATTGTTCGTACACACTAAAATTCATCATGTATACTGTTACACAATGGTGTAAAAAGGAGGATTATCATGGAATTACAGCTTGAACGAAAGCTCGTGTTGATTACAGGATCAACCTCAGGCATCGGAAAAGCCGCGGCAAAAAGCTTTTTAGCCGAAGGCGCCGAGGTGATTATAAACGGAAGAAAAAAAGAAACTGTGGAACGGACGGTTGAGGAGCTTTCCGCTTACGGAACGGTTCACGGCATCGCTGCGGATTTATCGCGTCAGGATGAGGCGGATGACTTGATAAAGCGCGCCGGCGGAATCGGGGAAGTCGATATTCTCGTCAATAATCTCGGTTTTTTTGAAGTAAAGGACTTCACTGAGGTGTCTGATGACGAATGGACTCGGTATTTTGAAGTGAATGTTATGAGCGCCGTGCGCCTGTGCCGGCGTTTTCTCCCGCAAATGCTCGAAAGAAACAGCGGACGGATTCTGAACATCTCCAGTGAAGCCGGTGTCAAACCGCTTGCGCAAATGATTCCGTATTCAATGACGAAAACGGCGTTAATCAGCTTGTCCCGGGGAATGGCGGAAATGACGAAAGGCACAAATGTCACGGTCAACTCCGTGCTGCCGGGACCGACATGGACCGAAGGCGTCGCTTCTTACATGGAAGGAGCCGCAAAGGCTGCCGGAGAAGACACAGACAGCTTCGTCCGGGATTATTTTAAAGTGAATGAACCGACATCATTGATTCAGCGCTATGCAACCCCGGAAGAAGTCGCCAATACGATTGTATTTCTCGCTTCATCAGCGGCTTCTGCCATTAATGGCACCGCACAGCGGGTTGAAGGCGGCATCATCCGCTCCATTTAACACAAAAAAGCCCGGCACAATGGGAACTTCCCCATATGCCAGGGCTTTTTTTTACATCATGCCTGCAAACGGAACCGGCTCCCAGCCGCCCGTCTCAAGCTCTGCTGAAAACAGGCCGCCCGCATGCGGCTGCTCAAGTCTTTCGGCTTCCGTCAATTTTTCCGTCGCGGTCGTAATGTATAACGTGTTCAAGTCTCTGCCTCCGAACGCGCAGCAGGTGACGTATTTCGCCGGAACTTCGATAGATGCAATTTCCTTATGCAAAAACGGGTCAATCCGGACGGCACGGCCGCCTCCGAACAGAGCCACCCACAGCATTCCGTCACGGTCAATGGTCATTCCGTCGGGAGATCCTTGCGACTCCGGAAAGCGGTAGACCGTTTTCGGATCTGATACGGCTCCGGTTTCAGGATCATATGAATAACAGACGATTTCCTGCGTCGGAGTATCGATATAGTACATCAGGTTTCGGTCCCGATCCCAATCCAAACCGTTCGAGGTGGAGACCTGGTCTTTTATTTTGGCAAGGCTGCCGTCCGTATTCAGACGGTACAGCGAAGCCTCCTCTTCTTTGCCTTCCATGCTCGTCGTTCCCGCCCATAATCTGCCGGACGGATCGCATTTTGCGTCATTGAAACGGATATCTTCCCGCATGTCTTTCGGCTGCTTCATCTTCGTCAATGTGTCTTCCCGAAGATTGTACAGGTAAAAACCGTCTTTCATCGTCATCACCAGCTCTTCCTTTGAATACAAGGCCAGAGCCGTGACAAATGATTTGAATTTAACGGAACGGTTGATTCCGTCAGCCGGAGTGAAGATATGCAGCTGGCTGCCCAGTATATCCACCCAGTACAGGCATTGCTTGTCCTTGTCCCATAAAGGGCCTTCTCCGATAACTGCTCTCGTATCTGCTCGTAATGCTGCTTCCATGTGTGAACACCTCTTTTGCTTGTCAGTCTTCTATTGTTATTCCCGACAAAGCGGCGTCCAAACTCAATCTTTTTTAAAAAGAATCGTAATCACCGTTCCGGCGCTGATTCTGCTGTTGACATGGATGGTTCCGTTATGAAGGTGAACCAGCTCCTTGGCAATGGCGAGCCCGAGTCCCGTTCCTTCTGACGGTCCCTTCGTATTCGTTCCCCGGTAATAACGGTTAAACAGCTGGTGAATCGTTTCGTCGTCCATTCCTCTTCCGTTATCTTTCACCTTCAGAATGAGCTGTTCGGCTGATTCCTCAAGCACGACCCGAATGGCGGTCCCTTTCTTATTATGCTTAACCGCGTTTGCCAGCAGATTCTCCAGAATACGGCGGAACCACGCTTCATCAATGGCGAAAAGAATGTCTTCCTTTTTGGTTTCAAAGGCGATGTCATAGCCTTCCGAGAACGTGTTTTTCGTGAAATCGTTCGTGACGTTTCTGATAAACGGCACGACGTTGATCAGCCGCCGTTCGATCGGGAGGGCCGCGTTTTTGAGGCGGTATGTTAAGTTTAAGTCCTCAATCAGCTTCGACATATATTCTGATTTTTCCCGGACGATCTGCCCCATTTCTTTGACTTCTTCCGGGGTCCAGTCGTATTGCTTCGATTCAAGCATCATGCTGTAGCCGTAAATCGTGCTCAGCGGGGTTTTTAAGTCATGGCTCAGCCCGGCGATCCACTCTTCCCTTGTCGCCTGGATTTTTTCTCTGTTTTTCTTATCCCGCTTCAGCGTGTCGGTCAGCTGATCCATCGATTCGAAAATCTCGGCGAAAAAGCGGAACGGCTGTTTTGTTTTGCCTTTTTTGTTTTTGCTGACCGGCTGTCCTTTGCGGTTCTTCGGCTCTTCAAGCCGGCCCTTTGATAAATTGACGAGCCATTTGATGGTATGAAACAGCGGCCAGCCGAAACGGAAAGAGTACCAGATGGTCAGGATGCAGATCATAAATACCAGGATTCCGATCAAGAGGAAGAGGGTTTTCATCACATTTCTCAAAAATGATTTGTTAAACTCGTGATCGGGGATGTACACGGGGTTCGGCACCGACGCGACCATCCATTTCGTTTTATCGAGTCTTTTAAAAGAAATTTCCCGTTTGTAATTCCACGGCTTGGAACTGTATTTCAGCAATTCAAGCTCATTGACGGTGTTCCGTTCTTTTTTCGTGCTGTTGATATCCCCGAGCAGTCTGCCGCTGTCTTCGAGAAGGTAGACCGCCCCTTTTTCCCGTTTAATATAATCAATCGTGCTCTTTTTATATTGAGAAAGGGAAGCGAGGGATGGCTCCTGTGATTCGATGTAAGTGAGAAGCTGCTCACTGGCGGATTTCCAGCCGAACAGAATCAAATAGGTCTCATCATTTATCGTGACCGTCCAGTAATTCAGCTTGTAGTTGTCAAAATTCCGGTACTGGTAAATGGATAAGAGATCTTTTCTGCTGTAATGGCTCGGGACGTCTTTCGGCACTCTGTACGCGTAGTCCGTTTTTTCATTGTCATTAATGATCTGCAGCCAGCCCTTCTGCTTTCGGACCGACATCTTTAAAAACTCATCGACATCCCATGTGCCGTCTTCGTTTTTATCAAGCCACGCTTCAAACGAGTCCGCGGTCGCTTTGGTCAGTCCCGCATTGGCTTCCGCTTCGCTGAAACGCCAATCCAAATAGAAGAAAGAAGCGACGGCCAAAACGGACATCAGCAGGATGACAAGCAGAAGCTGTCCGAAAAAGTGGAGCAGAAATTTTCCGCGCATTCTCATGAGCGGGTTCCTTTTTCTCCTTGATCGGGAATAAACCGATAACCGAGGCCGCGCACCGTTACAATATAGGACGGATTGCTGGGGTCTTTTTCAATTTTTTCTCTGAGCTTGCGGATATGCACCATGACGGTGTTGTTGTCGCCGTAAGACGGATATCCCCATACTTTTTCATAGATCTGATCTTTTGAGAGCACCACATCAGGGTGTTCACAGAAATATTGAAGCAATTGCAGAAGCTGTGCGGAGCAGCTGACGGGCTCTCCCCCGACGATCAGCTCGGCGTTTTGCGGTGAATAGGAAAAATGACTGTATGAATACGTCTTTACCGCCGTTTTCTCTTCGCGCTTATAGGTTCTCTTTAACGTCGCTCTGATCCGCGCCGCCAATTCGAGCGGATTAAACGGCTTTGTTATATAATCGTCAGCTCCCAATGCAAATCCTGACAGCTTATCCGCATCAGAAGAACGGGCGGTCAGAAAAAAGATCGGAGCGTCGGTATAGTTCCGGATTTCGGTGCATGCTTCAAAACCGGACATGCCTTCCATCATCACATCCAGCACGAGCAGATCCGCGGTTTCATGTTTAACAAACTCGATCGCTTCCTCAGCGCTTCCGGCTGTCTTAATGTTGTGATAGCCTTCTTTGACGAGAACGCGTTTGACCATATCAACGATCGCCTTCTCATCGTCTACAATTAAAATTGATGCATTTTCCACCTTGGACGTTCCTTTCTCTTTGTTTTTTTCATCATATCATTATATGGATAAGATTTGGTACCTTTTTAGTGCGGAGGTCTTGCGGGGAAACAGAAAAGAAAAACGAGACCGGACATCTCTTCTCGTTTTTCTCACGTTGTCAGAGCGGAATATCCATCATTCCGCCGCTTTTGTCAGGAGCTTTCATTTATAAGATGAAGTATAAATTCCCAAAAACCCGGCACTTCCTGGCATAACAGCATGTCCGCTTTTTCAACGATTTTAATCTTCAATTCTTGTTCAAGATCTTCTCTTTCCTGGTATGATGTATTGCTCAGTTTTTTTTTTATCATTGGCGAAAAACGCGAAATCAAAAGTTCCATTTCGTCGGTATCTGTGTTCTCTTTGTTGAAGTCAAATGGCCCGTTCACTGCTTATTTTCCCCCTTTTTTTGCTTGTCCAGCTGCTTTCTGAGATTGTCGAGCCCTTTTTTATGAATATTGGAAATGTTCTGCCGTGATTCACCCAGCGACTCGGCAATCTCCTTCATCGTCGCTCCGTGAAGATAAATATTCGTCAGCACGCTTTTTTGTTTATCGGTTAACGTCTGAAGCGCTTCGTATAAATCACGGTTTTGGACATGCTGGCTCAAATCCCCCTGCTTCCGCAGAAACTCTTCATACGCGTCTTTTCCCATTTCATAGGGAAGCGCTTCACCTCCCTCCGGCTGATCCACCGTCAGCGGATAGCGCTTCTGATTTTTACGGATGCGCTTGTCAAAATCGATGGAGAAAATCCGGATCATAGAGTTCATATATTTGATGATCCGGATTTCCTTATAAAACTGTTTAAAATGGTCGTCCAGTGATTTTGCATCCTTCTCGTCTGAATGTTCCAGCACATTTTTAAATTTCTCGTAATGCTTTGGGTCACTTAAAAAATGTTTAACGATCGGATGTTTCATAATTTCCTTGCATTTTGACCGTAAAAGAACTTGATAGTCCATAAAACCGCCCCCTATTTAAATTAAATGAAAGAAAGCAAAAAAAAGTAAACTACTCCTTTCCGACTAAGATTCCGCACTCCTTATGTCCCGGATTTGCCGGAACAAAAAAAAGACCCTCAACCGGGATATCAGGTTTACAGGAGCCGCTCTTTCTTTCACTTATATACATGACTGCAGGTCAAGTCAGGAGGTGGCTGATAATGGATCAGGTTTTTATAGAAGAAGCGGTCAGACAGATCGGCAATCTCGGCTTTCCGGCTCTGATTGCCATGTATCTTCTCACACGGTTTGAGAAGAAGTTTGACGCCCTGATCGAACTGATGACGGAACTGAAAGATCAGAAAATGAAAAATTAATTTTCACACGAAGTTGACTTTTCATCGGAACGCATCACTTAACAAAGCAGAAGGGAAAACGAAAGGCCTTTCACATTCTCTTTCTGAAAAAACAAAGCTTGAGAGGAGACGATTTACATGTCAAAAGAAAACAACTGCAATATCCCGCAGCCGATCAGAGGAGACAAAGGGGCGACCGTCACGATTCCGCGCAACCTTGAAAGAGACCGCCAAAATCCGGATATGCTGACGCCGCCGGAAACGGATCACGGCACAGTGGATAATATGAAATTCTCTTTCTCAGATGTGCACAACCGGCTGGAAAAGGGCGGATACGCGCGTGAGGTGACCGTTCGCGAGCTGCCGATTTCTGAGAATCTGGCATCTGTCAACATGCGTTTAAAACCGGGCGCCATCCGTGAGCTGCACTGGCATAAAGAAGCGGAATGGGCATATATGCTGACAGGCAAAGCGCGGGTCACGATTGTTGATGAACAGGGACGCAGTTTTATCGATGACGTGAAGGAAGGAGATCTGTGGTACTTCCCGTCAGGCCTGCCGCACTCCATTCAGGCGCTGAAAGAAGGCTGTGAATTCCTCTTGGTTTTTGATGACGGTTCTTTCTCAGAAAACAGCACATTCCAAGTGACTGACTGGCTTGCACACACACCGCTTGATGTCATTGCCAACAACTTCGGGGTTTCAGAAAAAGACCTCGCCGGCCTGCCCGGGAAAGAAAAATATATCTTTGAAGAGCCGGTTCCCGGGAAGCTGAAAGATGACATTGTGGAAGGCCCGAACGGTGAAGTGCCTTATCCGTTCACTTACCGCCTGCTGGATGAAGGCCCGACTGCTGAGACGGATGGCGGCAAAGTATATATCGCGGATTCCACAAACTTCAAAGTGTCCAAAACGATCGCTTCAGCGCTTGTCGTGGTCGAACCGGGCGCAATGAGAGAGCTGCACTGGCATCCGAACACGCATGAATGGCAGTATTATATTTCCGGTAAAGGGCGGATGACGGTTTTTGCATCGGACGGCCATGCAAGAACATTTAACTATCAGGCCGGGGATGTCGGTTACGTTCCGTTCGCAATGGGCCACTATGTGGAGAATTTGGGAGATGAGCCGCTCGTCTTCCTGGAAATCTTCAAGGATGACCACTATGCCGATGTGTCCCTGAACCAATGGCTTGCCATGCTCCCTGAGAAATTCGTCCAGCAGCATCTGGATCTGGGCAAAGACTTTACGGATATTCTTTCGAAAGAGAAACACCCTGTCGTCAAAAAGAAATGCTGAAGATACACACCGGCTTGCAGAGTTCCGTCTCTGCAAGTCTCCTCTGTGTGAAAAGGAGCTGAACAGATGATCAATCAAAACGGGACGAAAATGTTTTTTCTTCAGGTGCTCCGGTATGCCCTGGCAGCCGCTGCCGTATTATTCGGGTATTTCATCGTGATGATGGCTGTATTTTCATTAGCCGGGACGAGCTACGGATCGATGGCGTACGTCCTGCTTTTTTCCGTGCTTTTTATTCTTCTCGGTTTATGTTTTGAACCGCTTGAGCGGCTGATGATACATAGCTTTACCTTTTTTGGGACGGGCAGGCTGCCTTTTCTCCTTTTAGCCAGCACCGTTCAGCTGCTGTTCCTCTGGATGACCGCGTATACGACGGATAAACTGATTGAAAAGATTTGGCTGTCAACGACGGAGGAGCTGATTGTGGCGGGGGTTTTTTTCGTTTTGGATAAATGCGTCTCCGGACAAAAGCAGCCCCGGGCGCAATAAAAAAACGCAGGCCGGAATGGCTCTGCGTTTTTTTCATCATACCGTTGCGCTTTCATGCCGGATTAAATCGTAGGTTAAGCAGACCGGTTTGTTCGTGCGCGGATCTTTTACAATCTGTGCGTCAATTTGGAAAACGTCTTCCAATATTCCGGGAGTCATGACTTCCTCCGCCGTTCCTTCCTTGATGACGCGCCCTTTTTTCAGGGCGATCATGTAATGGGAAAAACGGGCGGCATGGTTCAGATCATGAATGACCATTAAGATGGTGCGGCCCTGCTCCTTGTTTAATTTGTCCAGCAGCTGCAAAATTTCAAGCTGATGGGCGAGATCTAAATAAGTGGTCGGTTCATCAAGAAGCAGCAGCTCCGTTTCTTGAGCGAGCGCCATGGCGATCCACACACGCTGCCGCTGCCCCCCGGAAAGCGCTTCGATCGGCCGGTCGTAAAATTCGGCCATCCCCGTCTCTTCCAGCGCCCATTTGATCATGTCACGGTCTTTATCACTCAAACGGCCCATTCCGGACTGATGCGGAAACCTGCCGTAAGAAACAAGTTCGTACACCGTCAGCCCGCTCGGCGCTTCAGGCGTCTGCGGAAGAATTGCCATTTCCTTGGCGATGTCTTTCGTGGATTTTTGCATGATCGCCTGTCCGTTTAAATAGACGGCGCCGGATTTCGGTTTCATGATTCTTGACATCGTTTTGAGAACCGTCGATTTTCCGCAGCCGTTCGGACCGATCAGTGTTGTAATTTTTCCTTTCGGGATGGCGATATCCAATTCTTTCGCTATCAAACGGTCGCCATAACCGACAGTAAGCTGTTCCGCCGATAATGAGTTCATCGCGGCAGTCTCCTTCCTCTATTTCGTTTTCATCAGCAAATATACAAAATAAGGCGCTCCGAGCACGGAAATCACCAGGCCGACGGGAACTTCGGACGGTGCAAGCACATTTCTCGCCAGCGTATCGGCAAGCAGAAATAAAAATGCTCCGATTAAAGCCGAAACCGGGATAAGCGTCTGGTGGCGCGGTCCGGTAAGCCTTCTGGCCAAATGCGGCGCAATGAGTCCGAGAAAAGCGATTCCGCCGGCTGCCGCAACACATGACGCGGTCAGGGCAACGGCGCACATCAGCAGAACGCGCCGCTCCTTTTCAACCCGGGTGCCGAGCCCCGCCGCCAGCTGATCACCGAGCTGAAGCACATTTAAATACCTGGCTTTATAGAGGCTGAACGGTAAAAGAACCAGCAGCCACGGCAAAATGGACAGCACCATTTTCCAATTGGCGTTCCAAATCGAACCGGAAATCCATACAAGCGCCTGCATGAAATCCCGCGGGTCCATTTTCAGCTGAAAAATCAAGAGAAGCGCATTAAACCCCGCATTGACGCCGATCCCGACCAAAACGAGCCGGACAGGTGAAACGCCTTTTTTCCAAGCCATCACATAGATGAGCAGCGCAGCCAGAAAAGCCCCCGCCAAAGCGCTCACCGGAAGCAGCCATGTACCGGCCATGCTTAAATCAACAGCTGATCCTTGGAAAAAGAAGATAAACAAAACGACCGCCAAAGACGCCCCGGCGTTAATCCCGAGAATGCCCGGCTCCGCCAAGTCATTTTGAGACACGCTTTGAAAAATCGCGCCTGAAACCGCGATTCCGGCGCCGACCAGCAATGACAGCACCATGCGCGGCAGTCTGAATTCAAATAAAACGAGCTGATCCCGGGCATCCCCCTGTCCGAAAAAGACACGTAGCGTATCAAGAGGCGCAATCCGGATCACACCCATGTTTAAGCTGATAAAAAAGACGATGCATATGAGCAAAAACGTAACGGCCATGACCGCCAGCGGTTTTTTCGATTTTACATTCATTACAGCCCTCTCCTTTCCCTGCGCGCCAAATAAAAGAAAAAGGGAACGCCGATAAGGGCGGTTAAAGCGCCGACCGGTGTTTCAAACGGCGCATTGACGAGTCTTGCGGCAATATCACTGAAGACTAACAGAACGGCGCCGAATACCGCCGAACAGGGAATGATCCACCTGTAATCTACCCCGACTAAAAATCGGGTGATATGCGGAATCACCAAGCCGATAAAAGAAATGGCTCCGGCGACTGAGACTGAAGCCCCCGTCAAGAGGACAACGACAAACATTCCGATTACTTTCACAAGCGATGTGTACTGCCCGAGCCCTTTGGCCAGCTCTTCACCCAAGCTCAGCACCGTCACTGAGCGCGCAATCAGAAATGCCAGCAAAAGTCCGATAACCCCGACCGCCAACAGCAGCTGCACGCCTTCCCATTTCACGGAAGCGACTCCTCCGGCGTACCAGAACTTCACATCCTGGGCGACATCAAAACGGATCGCAATCGCGCTTGAAAGCCCCGTTAAGAAATAACCGACTGCCGTACCGGCCAGCGCGAGCTTCACCGGTGTCAGACCGCCTTTTGAAAACAGGCCGATGCCAAACACAATAAGCGCTCCGATTCCCGCTCCCGCAAAGGACCACAAAACAAGTCCCGCCGCAGACAGGCCCGGAAAAAAAGCAAACGCCAATGCGATCGCAAATCCTGACCCCGACGTCACGCCCATAATCGAAGGCTCAGCAAGCGGGTTCCGCGTCAGCCCCTGCATAATCGCCCCGGACACAGCTAAAAAAGCCCCGACGAGCGCGGCGGCGGCGGTTCTCGGCAGCCTCAGATCGCGTATGATTTGATGAGATGTATTTTGCGGCTGAAAGTGAAAGAGAGCATCCCACACCGTCCGCAGATGAATATCGGCAGCTCCGATGGAAACAGACAGAGCCGCGCCGATCAATAAAACCGCAATCCCGGCACACAGCAGCACAGCCGCTCTGAATGAACGCGCCGTCCACTGGATTTCACTCCCTGATGCCCCTAGAGCCGTCATTGTCTGTTTCTTTTTCAATAGACCCAACACTCGTTCTTCCTTTCTCAAAACAAGAATGGTAATGATAATGATTATCAATGACTTGTTTCAGTATAGCACTTTTATCTTCTCTTTTAATAGACCTAATTTCATATAAAAAAAGAAAGTTTTTCTTAAAAAAGAGCGTGCTTCTCTATGAAAGCAGTGATATAATCACACTGATAATGATTCTCTTTATCACTAATTTTCATGAAAGAAGGAATGTCAGATGTTCCATACATACAAGAAAATCGGCGCAGCGCTGATTGCCATGCTGCTCATCGCCGCTTTGGCCGCATGCGGCAATTCTTCAGACACGAAAGGTTCTTCTGAAAAAGAAGAAACCATCACGTATAAAGCCGAAAACGGCAATATTAAAATTCCGAAGCACCCGAAACGGGTCGTCGTCATGGCTGACGGCTACTACGGCGACTTTAAACAGCTCGGCATCAATGTTGTCGGCGCGCCGCAAAACGTATTTAAAAACCCTTATTACAAAGGGAAAACAAAAAGTGTGACAAACATCGGCGACGGCACGTCCGTTGAAAAAATCATTGACTTAAAGCCGGATTTAATCGTGGTCTGGACGACACAAGGCGCCGATATTGAAAAACTGGAAAAAATCGCGCCGACCATCGCCATTAAATATGACAAGCTCAGCAACATTGATCAATTCAAAGAGTTTGCGAAAATGACAGGCACTGAAGATAAAGCAGACAAATGGCTGGCTGAATGGGACAAGAAAACCGCTGCCGCTAAAACAAAGGTTCAAAAAGCGGTCGGGTCAAAAACCATCTCCATCATGCAGACAAACGGAAAAGACATCTATGTATTCGGTAAAGACTTCGGCCGCGGCGGAAGCATCATTTATGACAAACTCGGGCTGAAGGCCACAAAACTGACGCAGGAAAAAGCCATTAATCAAGGGCCGGGCTACGCCAGCATTTCACTCGAGAAACTGCCTGACTTTGCGGGAGACTACATCTTTATGGGGCCATGGCAGGCCGGCGGTGACGACAAAGGCGTGCTTGACAGCTCAATCTGGAAGAACCTCGATGCCGTCAAACAAAACCATGTCTACCGCATTGATCCGATCGGCTTCTATTTCTCAGACCCGATCTCACTTGAAGGCCAGCTCGACTACATCACAAAAAGCTTAACAAAGTAACCCCGAAGCCGCTGTCACAGCGGCTTTTTATTACGCTTAAAACTTGACAAAAAAAATTTATTTATGCTATAATTTACATTTTTGGATTAACATGTATAATAAGATTCTCCCGGCCGGAGATTGATGTAAATAACGGAGGATCTTTATATGAAAGAAAACAAGGCGAGTATGACTTCCCTGCTGTCCGCTTTCGGAAGGGCGTACCACAGTAAATACGACACCCCGGTGATATTTGATGATTTTATGGCACAAGATCTGATTTCCGAAAAAGAGCATTCGGACATCCGCGATCATCTGATGCAAGGTATATCATTTTTCAGTAAAGACATGGCACAGAGGCTTCAAGGCCAACCGAATGACATCTTAAAATGGGTGACTCAAGTACAGCTGTCTCCTACACCGTTAGCCCGTGCCGCATATTGTGAAGAAGTGCTTTTGAATGAAGTGAAGCTCGGGGCCAAACAGTATGTTATCCTTGGCGCGGGGCTCGATACTTTCTGTTTCAGGCATCCTGAGATGACAAACGCCTTAGACATATTTGAAATCGATCATCCCGCTTCACAAGAAGACAAAATAAACAGATTGAAACATCTGAATCTCGACATTTCCCATCATCTTCATTTTGTACCGATGGACTTCGCCGCTTCGCTTTCTTTCAGCCGTCTGTATCAGGAAGGTTTTTCACGCCAAAAAACCTTTTTCAGCCTGCTCGGTGTGTCATACTATCTTACGAAAGAGCATCTCGCCCGCCTGCTCACACAATTATTTGCCGAAGTCCCGCCAGGAAGCTCTATCGTGTTTGATTATGCAGATGAGTCGCTCTTTGAAGAAAGAGGACTGTCAAACAGAGTGGAAAACATGGTGAAAATGGCTGCAGCAAGCGGAGAACCGATGTTATCGTGTTTCAGTTATAAAGAAATCGAAAAAATATTAGAATCATCAGGTCTGCTTATTTATGAACATTTATCTCCGGCGGACGTCAATGACCGTTTTTTCAGCGGACGCACTGACCATTTAACCGCATTCGAGACCATTCATTATATACATGCCGTCAAAAAGTAATCAGCTGCCGCAAACAAAAAAAGACATCTCACAGACGTGAGATGTCTTTTTGTCATACCGATTGTCTGTTATTTGCAAATTTCTTTGAGACGAAAGGATATAACAGCAAACCGACGAAAAACAGCCCGATACCGAGAATAAAGGTCGTTAAATCGGCCGTTCCGGTAATAATGACATAAAAAGAATAAATGCAAGCAAGGATGGCGATGATACCGTCTCTTACTCTTGAACCCTTTATCTCGTCATACGTTTCACCCGTAAAAATGAGCTTCAGGCTGTAAAACGCTGAAACGAGATACGGAATCAGATAAGCGAGCGTCGCCGCCGTCGTTAAAAACGTAAACGCGTCACTGATCGTCCGGGAAATAACTGAAAAGATAAAGATCTGTGACATCACGTTCGTTACGATTAACGACACAACTGGGCTGCCCTGTTTATTCGTTTTTGCAAAAGCAGCGGGAAAGTCTCCTGATTTCGCCGCTTGATACGGAACTTCAGAGCCGAGAAGAATCCATCCGAGCATCGTTCCGAACAGACACAAAATCGCCAGAATCGCCATGATGACGCTTCCCGCATTGCCGACGATCGCGTACAATACGTCAACAAACGGTTTTTCCGAGCCGACAAGCTTACCATGCGGAAGCACGCCCATCGTAATCAATGTCACGATGATATAGATGCCAAGCGCGATCAATAATCCGGTAATGGTGGCGCGTTTCACGTCGCGCTGCGAACGGGCGCGCCCGGATAAGATGACTGCCGATTCAATTCCGACGAACGCCCATAATGTTGAAATCGCCGCATTGTGGATCTGTCCGCCGATTCCCTCAACTGTGTGAGGACCTGTTTGAACCGGAAAATAAAAATGATCGAAAAACGACGTTTGAAACACAAATAAACCTGCAATGATAAAGAAGATAAATCCTAATACTTTTGAAAACGTCGTGACAAAATTTAATTTACTCGCACCGTTAATGCTGGTGACGAGAATCGTGTGAGTGCCCCATAATAAAACCGTACATACGGCAAACGTCAGCAGCTGGCCGAGCGTAACCGCCTGACCGCCGATCGAAAACATTTCACGCTTATCCGTTAAAATCGGGAAAAATGATGTTAAATATCCGGCAAGGCTCGTGATGATCGCCACGTTGCTGATCCAGCTCGCCACCCAGTAGCCCCAGACCATCGTGAAGCCCGCTGCATTCCCTTTTTTCCGATCGCTGAACAGCGCACGCGCATAGCTTTGCGGCCCCGCCGTCAGCTCAGGCTTGCGGATGGATAAGTGGCCGAAGACCAGCGCGATCATTAACACACCGGCTCCCGTTAAAAGCCATGCCGATGTGGCGCCGAACGGGCTCGCGATTTTTGCGAGCGTACTCGGAAGCGAAAAGATGCCCGAGCCTACCATATTTCCTACGACAAACGCCGTTAATAACCAAAAACCCCATTTTTTCGTCTGTTCCATTCCTGTACCTCCTGGTTGTTCATTCGTACGGACCAGACCCCGAGATCATATTTACACGCAAAAAAAGCCTGAACAAAAGTCCATGCTTAAAGAAACACACACACCCTTGATCTCCGGATAGCCCTCCGCGAAAAAGCACGCGGCAGTCCTGCACTTATTCAGATACAGTCCCAGCATAAAGAAGGATCGGCTTTCTTTACACTTCGGCGCTGATGCCTTTAACACATGTTTTGCGGCCCCTATCAGCCTGGCATGTGCGACTCATCATCAAGCGCAACCTCTACCTCACCGAGAAAGAGTGAGGATTTTTATCATTCAATTCTACTCAGAGGTTATCAGAGATAAAAAGATCTGTCAAAGGGAAAAATTAGATGGAAAACGGATAGAGCGTTCGCCCTACCCGTCTTATATGGTCAGCGGTTGTTTTTTTTCTTTTGAACAGCTTCTTGAAGCGGATCGTCTTTCAGAGCTGCACCGGCGTCTTCAAGCGCGCCTTGAATGACGTTTTTGTTTTTATCGCTGTTTTTTCCTTTTTCTTTGTTAAAGAAAGCCATCTGTATCACCTCTTTATCAAATATAGGTACACCTATAATGTGTCTTTTTCCGCGGCAGAATATGCGGAATCCCCGTCTCCTTCCTTTTGGCGGAACAGGTAAAGTTTGTTGATCAAACATGCATTCTCTTGATATATTTGTAATTCAGGGGATTTTGGCAAAAATAAAAAGGAGAAGCGAAAAATGACAGGAAAAACACACATCATGGGAGGCATCGCTTCTTGTTCCGCAATTGCGTATTATTACGGGTATGATCCGGTCCTTATGACCTCAGCGGGTGCCCTCGGGGCGCTGATTCCCGACATATGCCATACGAAAAGCAAAATCGGCAGAACGCTGCCCGTTCTGTCCAAAATCGTAAGCACGGTGTTCGGCCACAGAACGTTTACACACAGCCTGCTGTTTATGCTTATTATGTTTTTCATTACGGCAACCTATATTCCGAATCCGAGCATTTCCGCCGGACTGATGATCGGAATGGCGAGCCATCTTGTGCTTGACGCATGGACCGTCAACGGCATTAAACTGCTGTTTCCGTCCGCCATCCGCTTCCGTCTTCCCCTTTATATGAGAACGGGGAGTTTTTCGGAGCAGCTTGTGCTGGCCGGCTTAACGATTGTATCCTGCTATTATTTATACGAACTGGTTCACGGCCGTATCTCTTAAACAAAAAGCATCTTTCGCTTTTAGGGTGAGGAGTCATACATATGAAGAAAACCTTTTTCAGCAATCATCGGTTTTTATGCCTGTCCATCCTGTTCATGTGGATGAAAACCTATGCCGTTTATAAGCTCGGTTTTGATCTGCAGAACAATTCGGTTCTTGAGGAATGTCTGCTTCTCATTAATCCGCTGAGCTTCATTGTGCCGCTGTTCGGCATCGCCCTCTTGCTGACAGAAAAAAAACAGCGGATCTTTCTGCTTTCGGCAAATGTGATGCTGACGGGAATTTTAATCGCGAATACGGTGTTTTACGGGTTTTATATTGATTTTATCACCATACCGGTTTTGTTTCAGGCGAGCAATATGGGTGATATGGGAAGCAGCGTCCAAGAGCTGTTTCACCCGCTTTATATCGCTTTATTTTTGGATATTGCGGTTTTGTTTTACCTTGGTAAAAGGCATAAAGCCGATAAAGGGAAAGCCAGCACCCGTACCGTTAAAGCGTATGCGTGGGCATCAGCCGGCCTCATGCTGTGCAACCTTGCACTGTCTGAGGCCGAGCAGCCGAAGCTGTTCAAGCACCCTTTTGATCGTGAAGCGCTCGTAAAAGGAATCGGCCTGTTCCACTTTCATTTGTATGACACCATTTCGCAGACGCTGAATGCAGGGGCAAAAGCGTTTGCCGATGAAGACAGCCTTGCGGCGGTCGCGAATTACACTCAAGCCGACTACAGCAGGCCGTCCGAATCAAAGTTCGGGCTCGCAAAGGGGCGCAATGTGATTTTTGTTACGCTCGAATCAACACAGCGTTTTGTAATGGATGAGCGGGTCAACGGGCGGAAGATTACCCCGTTTTTAAATAAACTGCGGAAAAAAAGTTATGACTTCACTCATTTTTATCAGCAGACTGAACAGGGAAAAACCTCAGATTCAGAATTCATTACTGCGAATTCGCTGTATCCGTCTTCAAGCGGCGCCGTTTTTTTCACAAAAAGCGGCCACCGGTTCAATACGATGTACCATATGTTAAAAGACCGTCAATACTATTCAGCCGTTCTGCATGCCAATCATAAGGCCTTTTGGAACCGGGATGAGATGTACGGGGCATTCGGAATCGACCGTTTTTTCGACGCGGATGAATTTAAGGTGACACAGGAAAATTCAACAGGCTGGGGCCTGAAGGACAAGGAATTTCTCGAACAGTCAGCGGAAAAATTAAAGAAGCTTCCGCAGCCGTTTTACGCGAGCCTGCTGACTTTGACCAACCATTTTCCTTTTGAAATTGATAAACAGGATCAGCTCATTGAGGAACCGGACACAAGCAGCGAGTTATTAAACCGCTATGTGACGACGGTCCGCTATGAAGATGAGGCCCTGAAACACTTTTTCAAGAAGCTGAAAAAAGAAGGACTGTATGACAACGCGATGATCGTCCTGATGGGAGATCATTACGGTATATCCGAAGCCCATAATCAAGGACTTGCCGAATTCTTAGGGAAAGAGGAAATCACTCCGTTTGATACGGTTCAGCTTCAGCGCGTGCCGTTTATCATTCATATTCCAGGGGTGACCGACCGTGCGCCGGAAACGATTGCTTCCGCCGCGGGACAGGTTGATGTAAGACCGACGCTGCTTCACCTGCTCGGCATTGAAACGAAAGGCAGCATTCAGTTCGGCAATGATCTGTTTTCCGGAGAGCGGACCCCTTTTGCGGTGCTGAGAAACGGCAGCTTTATCACGGATGATCATATTTATACGAAAAATACGTGTTACAGCCGTAAAACGGGTGAACCGCTTTCTGACATGAGCGCGTGCAGCGATGAGAAAGAAAAAGCGGAACAAGAGCTGATGCTTTCCGATAAAATATTAAACGGCGACCTGCTGCGGTTTTATAAGCAATAAAAAAATCCCTCCGTTATATGGAGGGATTTTTCATGTTTCATATATAAGCCGTCCGGTCATTTTCGTATCATATCCGGATAATTGAGAAAGCTGAGACTTGAATTCCTCAGAATTAAGAATGTCCTGCACGCTTTGAACAAGCTCCCGGTTTTGTTTTAAGACGACCACATCGTACTGCTCACTGATCACCGGGATAAAGTCCGTGCCCGCCATATGCGCCGCATGCTGCGACCCGACTCCGATATCCGCCTTTCCGCTTGATACTTGTGAAGCCGCTGACAGATGATCCGTGACAATGTCATGATAGCCGGCGACATCAGACGGCGTAATGCCGAAAGATCTGAGCTGTTCATCCAGCAGCACCCTCGCGCCTGATCCTTTTTCGCGATTGACGATGCGGACATCTTTTCGGCTCATGTCCTGAAAACCCTGAATGTTCAGCGGATTACCTTTTTTCACATATAATCCGGCCTGCCGCAGCACGACATGAAAAAGCGCAAACGGCTCCCCTGAAAGAATGCGCTTCACGTACGGGATGTTATACTGCCCCGTCTCCCCATCGTATAAATGCAGACTGACGATGTCACAGGCCCCGCGGTACATCTCGATCAGGCTGTTCAAACTGCCGCTGTACTTGCGGAGCGGAGCCGCCTGTATTGTTTGTTCCAGCTGTTTGCTGAGGAGGTCCATCGACACATCCTGCCCGCTGATGATAACGGACTGCCTTTTTTCCGGCTCCCGCCCGCGGGACGGGTCAGGCGCTTCTGCTGCGGATGGCTTTTTTGACATTCTCATGTTTGCTTTATATTGTTTTAAGTCCTCTTCATCGACCCTCATCTGTCTTCCGACCCTGTACGCCGGAATGAGTCCTTTTTTTATCAAATCATATACTGTCAGTTTGGAGACCTTCAAAAGGCCCGCAACTTCTTCTATTGTATAGGAAGTGGCTTCCGTCATATTATCACGCTCCGTTTTTATTATAACTGTTCAGATATTGAAAAAAAACCGCACCATCACGTACAATTGCGTTATAATTAGTTTGATCTAATGATATTTAGCTATAAGGGGTGCACAATGTTGAAAAAGAAAGCGACACTACTCACAACTGCGGCTATGGCCGTTTTCCTTGCAACTGCGGGCTGCTCATCCGGACAATCGTCCAAAGGCGGACAAAACGAAAAAGTCACGCTGACCGTCTCTGCGGCAGCCAGCGCTCAGGATGCACTTGAAGAAATCCAGACCAACTACGAAAAATCTCATTCAAACGTAACCATTCAAGACAACTTCGGATCATCAGGCACATTGCAAAAACAAATTTCACAAGGCGCGGGAGCTGATTTATTCTTCTCGGCAGCCGAAGATAAATTCGAAAAGCTCGTTCATGACGGAGATATCGATAAAAAGGACAGCACGGATCTTTTGAAAAATGATCTCGTCATGATCGTGCCTGAGAAAAACAGCGCACACCTGACACATCTGAATGACCTGAAAAAAGACAGCACGGAAAAAATTGCGCTCGGCACGCCTGAATCCGTTCCGGCCGGACAATACGCCAAACAGTCATTGACGGCATTATCCCTGTGGGACAAGGTAAAAGATAAAGTCGTCTATGCAAAAGACGTTCGCCAGGTGCTTTCTTATGTTGAAACCGGAAATGTCGATGCCGGGCTTGTCTATAAAACAGACGCGCTGATTTCGAAAAAGGTGAAAATCACCGATGAAGCGCCGGCGAAAACGCACGATCCGATCGTTTATCCGCTCGGCATCGTCAAGGATACAAAGCACCGTAAAGAAGCAGAAGCGTTTTATCAGTATCTGCAGTCAGATGAAGCAATGAAAGTGTTTAAGAAATATGGATTTACTGCCAAGTAACATTACGGCTTCGGAATTTTTCACCCCAGTCGTATTGTCTTTTGAGGTGGCTTTGGCATCAGGCATCGCCGTCATCATTCTCGGGACGCTTGCCGGCGCCTGGATGGCGAAAGCGCGATTTCCCGGAAAAACGGCTGTGGAGACCCTGTTTATGCTCCCGCTCGTTCTTCCGCCTACCGTTGTCGGCTTCATTCTCATTATTATTTTCGGCAAACACAGCTTTATCGGCCGGGCGATTGAGCGGATTTTTCACCAGCCCGTCATTTTCACGTGGTCGGCCGCGGTGATCGCTTCGGCCATTGTCGCCTTCCCGCTTATGTATCAGTCCGCTAAAACGGGCTTCGCCGCGGTTGATGCCGACATCGAGGGAGCGGCGAAAGTAGACGGAGCCGGCAGGTGGCAGGTGTTCACCCGTATTTCCGTCCCGCTTGCCTTTCCCTCCCTCTTGACCGGAAGCATTCTCAGTATTGCACGTGCGCTAGGTGAATTCGGGGCGACTTTAATGTTTGCGGGAAATATTCCCGGTGTCACCCAAACGCTGCCGACAGCGATTTACGTCGCGATGGACTCCGGCAATGAAACACTCGCCTGGGTGTGGGTGATCTGTATTGTGATCATTTCTTTCCTGATGCTGTTTTTCATCCAATTGAAAAAACCCGCTTGACCGATCCGCCTTCCGCGCACCTTTCGCCGGGAGGCTTTTTGATTTAAAATCGGATGGTATATAATGAAACAAAAAACACACAAAGGGTGCGGCCATGAAGATTAATGTCATTATCGCGGATGATAATTCTTTCATCAGAGAAGGAATGAAAATCATTTTGCATACATATGAGGAATTTACTGTATCGGCAACGTTGGAAAACGGCCTGGAGGCGGCCGAGTATTGTAAACACAATCCCGTCGATATCGCCTTGCTGGACGTCCGCATGCCGGTGATGAACGGCGTCGAAGCCGCAAAACGGATCGCGGAGGAAACGGATACGAAGCCGATGATCCTGACGACATTTGACGACGATGAGTATATTTTAGAAGCGATTAAAAACGGCGCGAAAGGATATTTATTAAAAAACACCGAACCGGAACGGATACGCGATGCGATCAAAAGCGTTTTCAACGGACACAGCATTCTTCAGGACACCGTGCTGGATAAAATAAAAGACAGCCTTTTCCGGCCGGCGGAAGCCGCGCATCAGATTGATGAAAGCCAGTTTACTGAAAGAGAGCTCAGCATCATGTCGCTTATTGCGAAAGGACTGTCGAACAGGGAAATTTCAAAACAGCTTTTCATTTCTGAAGGGACGACGGCCAATTATATTTCATCTATTTTAGGAAAAACGGGGCTTGAGCACAGAACGCAGATCGCGATTTATTATATCACCGGGAAGGTGGATAACGGGCGTTGAACGGTATGGATTTTTGGATGCTGATGAGCAGACTGATCGCCATTTTTTATACGGCTTTTTTGTTCGTCTCGGCAGACCGCCCCTACACGCCGTACGCCGTCTTGTTTCTGCTGCTTTATCTGTCTTTGGGCATTGCGGTCTGCATGATCAGGCCGCCCGCTTGGAGGCGCGGGATCACCCTCATGTTGCTGGCATTGACCGCCTGGCTTTCCGCCTTAGGCCATCCGGCGTTTCTGTTTCTTTTACCGCCCGCCATTTTTGCGGTTCTTGCCGAATATCCGGTTCACCGCTATGTGTTCTGCCTGCTCGTATTTTTGCCGTTTTTATTTATCCCGTACGGCGACCTTCCGACTTATATCGTCATGACCTTGTTCTGCTTGGCGATATTCGTTTTGGCCGCCCGGTCCAGCGACCGGCTGAAAAAATATGAAGAGCAGTCAGACAACATGCGCTCAAGCATTGAAAAACTGACGAAACAGCTGCACAGCAGCACGGAATATATCAAACAATCGGAGTATACCGGCAAACTCGAAGAAAGAAACAGATTGTCCCAAGCCATCCATGACAAAATCGGCCATTCCATGACAGGCGCGCTCATTCAGATGGAAGCGGCGAAGCGGATGCTCGGCTCCCATCCGGACAAAGCGGCTGAACTGCTCCAAAACGCCATTACCATTTCCAAAGAGGGCATTGAGGATATCCGCATAACGCTGAAAAATATGAAACCGCCCGCTGAACAAATGGGCATTCACAGATTAAGAACGTTTATTGATGAATTTTCGGCCAAAAACGGGATGCCGGTTCCGTTTACGCATCAAGGCGATTTGGACAGGCTGACGCAAATGCATTGGAGAGTCATTCAGGAAAACGTAACCGAAGCCTTGACCAATGCAATGAAATACGCCGATGCCACGCAGATTTTCATTGATATCCATGTGCTGAATAAAGCCGTGAAAGCGGAAGTGAAAGATAACGGAAACGGCGCCGCCCGCTTTAAAAAAGGCCTCGGCATGCTCGGTATGGAAGAACGGGCGGCCGTCCTGCACGGAACCGTTATTTTTGACGGCACGGCCGGTTTTTCCGTCACGACATTGCTTCCGGTTGAATAAGTGAATGTTTTCATGTGAAAAATATGAAGATTCTCATGTCAAAGGAATGAACAGCTGCACTAACGGCCGTTCATTCTTTTTTTTATAATAAGAGCATCATAAGACATAGAGGTGGAAACATGAACATTTTGGAGCTCAAACAGCTGAGTAAGAAATTCGGTGATTATGCCGCCGTTGACCAGATGTCGCTTGCCGTAAAAGAAGGTGAGATTTTCGGGTTTCTCGGCGCAAACGGAGCCGGAAAAAGCACGACGATCAATATGATCTCAGGCCTTTTAAAACCTTCAGGCGGAGACATTCTGTTTCTCGGAAAAGATATTTTCAAATATAGCAAAGCAACGAAAATGAATATCGGCATCGTCCCTCAGGACCTCGCGATTTACGAAGAATTAAACGCCTATGAAAATGTGAAGTTCTTCGCCGGGCTGTACGGCCTGAGAGGGGCGGCTCTGAAAGAACGGGTCGAGGAGGCCCTGACATTCGTCGGCTTGAGCGATAAACACAAATATTTGCCGAAGCATTTTTCAGGCGGAATGAAGCGCCGGCTCAATATCGCCTGCGCTCTTGCCCACCGGCCGAAACTGATCATCATGGATGAACCGACGGTCGGCATTGACCCGCAATCAAGAAATTATATTCTGCAATCAGTGAAAAAGCTGAATGAAATGGGCTGCACGATCATCTACACGAGCCACTACATGGAGGAAGTGGAAGAAATATGCACGCGCATCGCCATCATCGACCACGGAAAGGTCATCGCAGAAGGCACAAAAGAACAGCTGACCTCCATCATTACCGACACGAAGGACGTCGTGATTGAGCTGTCATCCGGAAACGGCATCAGCCTCGGCGACATTCAGGAGCTGCCCGGCGTCAGAGCCGCCACACTGGAAGAAAACAGCGTGAAAATCAGCTCTGACACAGGGGTCAACAATTTAAACCGCCTGATCCGGTACTTCATGGACAAAGGAATTGAAATCCGCTCCTTGCAGGAACAGGCCCCTGACTTAGAAACGGTATTTCTCACGCTGACAGGCAGAAGCCTGCGCGACTGACCTCACTGAAAGGAGGATTGCAAATGAATATTCTGCACATCGCCGGGAAAGAAATCAAAATCAGTTTCCGCGACAGACGGACTTTTATTTTCATGCTTGCTTTTCCGATCGTCTTCATGCTGATTTTCACTGCGGCATTATCAAACGCCTTTGATTCAGAGGTGACGGTCGGAAACATCAAGGTGGTATATACGGACCAGTCAAACGGCCCTCTTTCTCATGATTTTACTGAGTTTATGAAAGCCGCCAAAAAAGAGCATGTCTATTTTCAAAAAGCGGACACGGAGGCAAAAGGCAAAAACGAGGTTCGAGAAAATCAGGCGGATGCTTTCGTCACTGTAAAAAACACCGGTTTTCAAGTCTTTACAAATGACCGGAGCGGCATAAACGGCACGATCGTCCAAGGCATGCTGACCGCTTTTACCAATCAATACAAAGCAGGCGCCGCCGCTTACAAGGCGCATAAGGCGCCTTCCGCCGGACAAATCAAAAGCGATTATATGAAGCAGACGTCTTTACACAAAGCGAAAGAACCGAAAGCGAAAGATTTTTACGCGATATCCATGACGACGATGATCGGGCTGTACGCCTCGATTTTTGCAAGCACCTTATTCCGCGGGGAAAGAATACGGCACACCGCAGATCGCCTGATCGCCGCCCCGCTCCGGAAAAGCGATATCTTTCTCGGAAAGATGCTCGGCATTTTGGCTGTGAATGTCCTGACGATTCTTGCCGTTGTCGCCTTCAGCAAATTTATCTTAAAAGCGAATTGGGGCAGCCACATGGGACTTGTGCTTTTGATTCTCGTTTCTGAAATTCTTTTGGCCGTCAGCTTCGGGCTCAGTCTGAGCTATTTGACCAGAAAACCCGAAAGCGCCAGATTAATCACCGTCATCATCGTTCAGGTGATGTCCATTATCGGCGGCGCCTATTACAAATATGAAGGCGGAGGAATTTCCGCCCTGTCGCCCTTATCCTGGATCAATAAGGCGATTAACAACATCATTTACGCAAATGATGTATCAGCGGCATGGCCTGCACTCGGTTTAAATACAGCATTGGCGGCACTCTTTTTGCTGATCGCTGCATTTACGTTTCAAAGACGGGAGGGACTGTAATATGAAAAACTTCTGGTGGCTGTTTGCGCACACTCTCAAAGGGATTACAAAAAGCAAAAAACAGCTCATTCTTTATATCGGGGCTCCGCTGATCGGCGTCTTCCTCTCCTTCATGACCAATGCCAACGGCGGAGCCGAAACGCTCAATATCGGCATTCTCAATCAAGACGGCGGAGAAGTGGCACAGGATACGGCCGCGTTTTTAAAAGGACTGGATCATGTGAAGATTTCGGAGGAAACAGCTGCGTCCGCCTCATCAAAAATCGCTTCAGGAAAAATGGAGGCGCTCATTACGTTTGAAAAAGGCTTCTCCCAAAGCGTAAAAGACGGGAAACCGTCTCACATCGGCATGACCTCGCTGAAAGGCGCCCAGGTCACCGGATATGTCAGCTCTTATTTGTACAATTATATGAACAGCATCGCCTCAATCGGCAAATCCTCCGGCGGAGACGCAAAGGCCTTTCAGGCGATGTACGCCGATTTCAAGCATTCTCCCATTCAAACGGAGTCCGCTGTTTTACAAGATACATCGAACCATAAAGAAATGACTTACTCAGTCATCGGGTATCTCATTATCATTATGCTCTATTCCGCCGGCAACCTGACGGAACTGATGATTAAAGAGCGGGAAAACAGGACATACTACAGGCTTCTGTCAACGCCGATCACATCAAAGCAGTATGTATTGGCGAACGCGGCGGTGAATATCATTATCATGGCCGTCCAAATTCTATTCGCCGTTCTCTTTATGGGCGCCGCTTTTCATATTCATCCGTCATTCCCGCTGTGGCAGCTGTTCATCCTGATGATGCTGTTTGCATTAAGCGCGATCGGGATCGCCTTTATTACCGTCGGTTTTTCCAACAGCAGCGCTTCGGCATCGGCGCTTTTGAATTTGATCGTCGTGCCGACATGCTTGCTGGCCGGCTGCTTCTTTCCGGGCAATATTATGCCGAAAACGGTGCAGACAATCGCCGAATTTCTGCCTCAGCGCTGGGTGCTCGATACTGTGGATCAATTGCAGCAAGGCCGCACGTTCCAAAGCCTGGTGCTGAACATCATCATTTTGGGAGCCTTCGCCGCCGCCCTGTTATTAATAGCCGCATACAGGTTCAGCGTAAAACGTCAGACACAGACATTTATGTAAAGAAAAACAGCCCCGTAAAGGGCTGTTTTTTCTTAGAACAGAAGCTCGTCCGGATTCGGGCCGACACGCTCGTCTTTGTTCAATGCGCTGATCTTTTCCATTTCTTCCTGTGACAGTTCGAAATCAAAAATATCGGCATTTTCTATGATGCGGTGCTCTTTAATCGATTTCGGAATGGTAACGACTTCGTTTTGAAGATCCCAGCGCAAAATCACTTGAGCAACCGATTTGTTATGTTTTTCCGCAATTTGTGACAGCACTTCGTTATCGAGAAGCTGTCCCTGCATCAATGGAGACCATGCTTCCACTTGAATGCCCTGCGCTTTGCAGAAATCTCTTACTTCTTTTTGAGTCAGGCGCGGGTGGAATTCAATCTGGTTGACCATCGGCTTGATTTCAGCATCTTTCAGCAGTTCTTCTAAATGATGCACTTGGAAGTTGCTGACGCCGATGGCGCGGATTTTGCCGTCTTTGTACAGCTTTTCAAGAGCGCGCCATGTGTCTTTATATTTATCCTTGCCCGGCCAGTGAATCAGGTACAGGTCGAGGTAATCGAGGCCGAGGCGCTCAAGGCTTTTCTCAAACGCGTCAAGTGTCGTTTCGTATCCTTGATCTTCATTCCACACTTTTGACGTGATGAACAGCTCTTCTCTGGCAACGCCCGCAGCTCTGATGCCTTCGCCGACACCCTCTTCATTTTTGTAAATAGCCGCCGTATCAATGCTGCGGTAGCCGTTTCTGATTGCCGCTTCGACGGAGTCCGCCGCTACGCTTCCGTTTTCCACCTTGAAGACGCCAAGGCCGAACCACGGCATTTCAACGCCATTATGAAGCTTTACAGTATCTTTTAAGCTTTTTGCCACGTTGAACCATCCTTTCTAGTCATTATGTAAACGGTTATTATTATCTCACATTTCCGCCGTAAGAAACCAATTATACGCTCATCGTTATCACAAAAACCATCTTTAGTGCCCAAGCACCACTTCCGTTATTATTTTCCTATTTTTCAAAAATTCCGGTTAACCGGTTAACTGTCCGGGTAAATCGCTACTGTAGCCACCACACAATTGAAGGAGGAAATCATATGAAACGTATGCGTATCCCGATGTCCGTTGCCCTTGGCGCCGCTTTGTCTCTGACTCCTCTGTCCTTTGTATCCGCAAAAGAAACCCCGGTCCCTCAAAACATGGCACAGCAATCATCAGATGTCTCAGCAAAAGATGTCGGATTAAACATTGACGTTGACCTGCTCGGCATCGGCAATTCGATTGCTGACGCGATTAAGTCGGCGCAAAACCGTGACGGCTTCGTCAAAAACTTAATGGAATCTTCATTCTACGCTTCCGGACAAAAATATAACGTCATGGTGTTTAATTTAAGCCAGGAATATGAAGATCATTTTAACGGTGTTCAGTTTTACGGTTCCGCCGTTTATGACGGCATCACGTACGGCATTTGGGTGTTTGAAGACGGAAGCTTCACCAATAAAGGTGATGGCGGCTGGATCAACTGGGCCTTCAGAGGCTGGTTTGACCGCGACGGCGATCACGTCGAATTCCATCGTCCGTAATCAAAAAAAGTCCGGCGACAGATGCCGGACTTTTTTGATTTATTCATCTCCGTCAAGCATGGCCGCTTCCACATCATTGATGTATTGGCGAAGCTCATGTGACATATCGCGGGAAATTTCCCGCTCTTCGAATAATGTTTGGATTTCGTTGCGGATGGCCTGCACGGCCCGCAGTTTGATTTCGAGTTTTTGATTTTCAAAACGGCGGCTTGGACTCTGTTCGTGATACGTGTGCCCCAGCCTGAAAATCAAGTGATTGTAAAAGGAAATGACGGCAAGCGTCACATCTTTATTTTCTTCAGTCATGTGTTTTTTCAGGCTTTCAATGGCCGCTTTTGCCGTTTTAACCCTTGTGGTGCGGATGAGGCCTTCTTCATTTAAAATTGACATTTCCGGCTTTTTTTGTTCACCGAAAAAGATCCAGTACATCAGGCGTTTCAGCTTTTTCTTAGATAAGCCGACTTTAAACGGGTTCGTATACAGCACTTCCAGTTCATCAAACCGTTCCTGAAGGCTGTCAGCCGTTTCTTCCGGTATGTCGCCCCGCTCAATCAGCCGCAGCAATTCTTCCTGTTCAGCCTGTATCCCTTGGGCGCGGACTTTCCGCTCATCTTTTTTCGTGCGGTTTTTGACGGTGAACTGCTGAAACCTGAGATTTTTCATTTTCTCATTGTATTCGGCAATGACCGCAAAAGAAGCCGTTTTGTTTGTCTCATTCATATTTTCTTTAATGGCGGTTAAGGCAGCTTTTATCAGCTTCCGTCTCGCTGTCAGCAATTTGACTTTCTTCTCTTTCACATTGTCTTCCGGCTTATCTGTCAAAATCGGCAGTACGATTGTCGCCAGCACCAATGTGCACATAATAACACCCGCGGCTAAAAAGAGAATCAAATTCCGTTCAGGAAACGGTGAGCCGTCAGAGAGCACGTAAGGAATGGAAAAGGAACCCGCAAGCGTGACCGCTCCCCTGACGCCTGAAACCGAAATCAGCAGGGTCGAGCGCAGGCCGGGTTTATAAATGCTCTGATCCTTGTTAAAAAACCACTTGCCGTTCCAAAAAAATAGCACCCACAAAAACCTGAGAATCATTAACGTCAGCGTAATGACGATAATGTACCCGATGACCATCATATTGTTAAACGCGGTATCATTAAAGATGACGGAAACCACATCCGGTATTTGCGCACCTAAAATAACGAAAACAAGACCGTTCAGAATGAACAAAATAATATTCCACGTACTTGAAGAGACGATTTGCAGTTTGACCATCGTTGATTCAAGACGGTCCTGCTCCACCGCATGCGTGATGCCGCCGGCCACAACAGCTAAAATGCCGGAAACGCCGATTTCTTCAGCCGCGAGATAGATGACGAACGGCGTCAGAATTTGAATCAGCATATGCATCGTGACATCCTGCATGCCGAGGCGGCGCAAAAACAGCCGGAAACGGATAATCAAAAAAGAAATGACGACACCGCTGAGTAAACCGCCGGCTGAAATCAGAACGAAACTGAAGGCGGCCTGCGCCAGCGAAAATGCGCCCGTCACGGCAGCCGCAATCGCAAATTTAAAAGCGACCAGGCCGGATGCGTCATTCATCAGTCCTTCTCCTTCAAGGAGACGCAGAATGCCTTTTGGCATCTTCACTCGCCCTGACAGCGCGCTGACCGCGACAACGTCAGTCGGTGACAGTATCGCCGCCAGCCCGAACGCGGCAGCCAGCGGGATGCTCGGAATCATCCAATGAATCGTGTAACCGCCGACAATCACCGTGGCAAACACGAGCCCGAGCGCAAGCAGCAGAATCGGCGCTCTTAAATTCCAAAGTTCCGCACGCGGCGTCCGTTTTCCATCGTTAAAAAGCAGCGGAGCGATAAACAAAACAAAAAACAATTCGGTATTCAGTTCAAAATGAAGCCCCTGCGGAAATGACGCCGCAATGATACCGAGCGCCACCTGAATCAGAGGCACTGGGATAAAGGGGACAAACCGATTTACGATATTTGAGATCGCGATGATGGTTAAAAGTACGAGTACGACTAAAAATATGTCCAAAGCATGACCTCCTTCATCTGCTGCATCATATCATTATTGCCTGTTCTCTGCCTTTGCCAAAGGCCGGAGCCGATGATCGGGCAGATTCAATATATTTTCCGCACGCAACCATTCTTCTTTTATTTTACCCGTTTTTATTTAAAATTTCTCATAACGTGCTCACGGCGAACTTTTTTTGCCTTCGGCTACATTTTTTCCAGAAAAAGAAAAAGCCTGTTTTCTCTGAAAACAGGCTTTTTCGCAAGCTGCGTCATCTGTTTCATGACGCGGTGCAGCGTTTATGCTGCTTAGTAAAGGATAGAGAACGCACCGTCAGTGTGTCTCTATCCTTGGTTTTAAGTGCTCATCTTATTCGTGAAAATTCGTGCCGTCTGTCGTCGCTTTAATGATGCCGGCGCGGATAACGAAATCGCCGAAGTGTTCGCCTTCCTCACGCTCTTTCGCGTAGCGCGGGAGAATGGTGCGAAGCTCATTCAGAATTTCCTCTTCACCGATATTTTCCCGGTACATTTTGCTCAAACGGCTGCCGTCAAACGCCGCTCCTAAATACATATTATATTTTCCGGGCGCCTTTCCGATAAATCCGATTTCGCCGAGCGCATGGCGGGCGCAGCCATTCGGGCACCCGGTCATACGGATGGTGATTTCTTCATCCCGCAGCCCGTTTTCGTCAACAATGTCTTCAATCTTATCAATCAATTTCGGCAGATAGCGCTCGGCTTCGGCCATGGCGAGCCCGCATGTCGGAAGCGCGACGCAAGCCATTGAACTGCGGCGGAGGGCGGAATGCTGCCGGCCGTCTGTCAGACCGTATTGTTCGATTAATGCGCTGATTTGTTTCTTTTTCTGGCTCGAGACATTACCGATAATCAGGTTTTGATTAGAGGTGAGACGGAAATCTCCCGTATGGACTTTGGCGATTTCACGTAATCCCGTCATCAGCTTATAATTCTCATAGTCCGTGACGCGGCCGCCTTCGATAAACATCGTAAAGTGCCATTTACCTTTTACACCCTTCACCCATCCGTAACGGTCGCCGTTATGGTCAAAATGATAAGGTTTCGCTTCATCAAGCTGCCAGCCGAGGCGGTTTTCCAGCTCGGCTTTTACGTTTTCCAGCCCGAGACGGTCAACAGTGTACTTGAATCTGGCATTCTTTCTGACGGAACGGTTTCCGTAATCGCGCTGAATCGTAATGGTTTTTTCCGCTACATCATACAGCTGCTCCGGTTTGCAGAAGCCGATGACTTTTGAAAGCTGCGGATAAGTGGCCGTATCGCCGTGCGTCATTCCCATACCGCCGCCGATTGCAACGTTGAATCCGATAAGACGGCCTTCCTCCACGATGGCAATGAAGCCGAGATCTTGAGAAAAGACATCGATATCATTGGACGGAGGCACGGCGATTCCGATTTTGAATTTCCGCGGCAGGTACAGCGGCCCGTACATCGGTTCCGTTTCCGTGTCAGGAGTGCCCGCTACACGTTCCTCATCAAGCCAGATTTCATGATAGGCTCTCGTGCGCGGAAGAAGGTCATCGCTCAATTTCTTCGACCATTCGTATACTTCCGCATGAATTTCAGACTGGTGCGGATTTGAAGCGCACATGACGTTTCGGTTGACATCTCCGCAGGCCGCAATGGTATCAAGCAGCGCCGCATTGATTTTCTGAATCGTTTTTTTCATGTTCCATTTTAAAATTCCGTGCATTTGGAACGTTTCACGCGTTGTCAGCTTCAATGTATTGTTTCCGTATTTTTGCGCCAGTTCATCCATGACAAGCCATTGTTCCGGAGTTGACACGCCGCCTGGCATCCGAACGCGCAGCATGAACTGATAAGCCGGTTCAAGCTTTTGTTTTTGACGTTCATTACGGAGATCGCGGTCATCCTGCAAGTAGCTTCCGTGATGCTTCATCAGCCGGTTGTCATCGTCCGGGATGCCGGCTGAAATCCGGTCGAGCATGACTTCTTTCAATGTGCCGCGCAAATAATCACTTTTTTCTTTAATTTCCTCAACATCACTTGGAGGGCCTTCCGGCGCTTTTAAAATGTTGTTCACCATGCTGAATATGCTCCTTTCAAACCAAAATCAATATACGTCACGCTGATAGCGTTTTTTCTGCTGCATGTCTGCCAGGAAGCTTTCCGCTTTTTCACGGCTCATGCCGCCTTCTTCCTGAATGATATCGAGAAGCGCCTGGTGCACGTCATGCGCCATATGCTGTTCATCACCGCAGATGTATACGGCGGCTCCCTGCTGCAGCCATTCATAAAGCTCTTTGCTTTGTTCTTTCATGCGGTGCTGCACATATACTTTTTCCTCCGAATCCCGGGAAAAAGCGACGTCCATTTTTGTGAGAACACCGTTTTGCAGCCATTTTTGCCATTCCGTCTGGTACAGAAAATCAGTGACAAAGTGCTGATCCCCGAAAAACAGCCATGTTTTCCCTTCAGCTCCGGTTTCTTCACGCTCCTGCATAAAGGAACGGAACGGCGCGATGCCTGTCCCCGGCCCGACCATAATGACCGGTGTATCCGGATTGTCCGGCAGCTTGAAGTTTTGGTTGTGCTGAATGTAAATCGGAAGCGTATCTCCCGGCTGGAGTCTTTCCGCACACAGAATGCTGCAGACGCCTTTTCGTTCTCTGCCGTGCGCGTCATATCTGACCGCTCCGATTGTCAGATGCACCTCTTCCGGATTCGCTTCTAAACTGCTTGCGATCGAATAGAGCCGGGCCGGCATTTTACGCAGGATGGAAAGAAAGTCTTCCGCTGTCGCTTCCCACGGCCCGAAATCCCGGACGAGATCAAGCAGATCACGGCCGTTGATGTACGCTTTCAGCTGCTCTTCGTTTCCTTCGGCCAAAAGTTCACTCAGCTTTTGGTCAGCCGTAAACTGTGCGGCCTTTTGCAGGAACGGTTTTGTTAAGACGGTTATTTCAAAATGAGAAGTAAGCGCATCTTTCAGCGGGAGGCGCTCTCCTTGTTTATTCACCGCCACTTCCTGTTTTGGGTCCCATTTCAGCTCATTGATCAGCTCATCAACGAGCGCCGGATCATTTTCCGGATAGATGCCGAGGCTGTCTCCGGGCTGATACGCGAGGCCCGACCCTTCAAGCGAAAGCTCGAGATGGCGTGTTTCTTTATTCGAACCGCGTCCGTTCAGATTGATGTTCTCAAGAACCTCCGCCCGAAACGGGTTCGTTCTGGAATAAACGGATTCACCGAGAGCCGGCGTCTCGGCAGGCGCTTCGGCTGTTTGATTTCCCGCTCCTTCGTTCAAACCGCCGATGACCGCGTCAAGCCATTCAGAAAACGGCTCATCATAATCAAGATCGCAATCAACCCGCGGCGCAAGCTGGGTGCCGCCGAGCTCTTGAAGACGCTCGTCAAACTCTTTGCCGGTCTGGCAGAAAAATTCATACGAGCTGTCCCCGAGCGCCAAAACGGAGTAACGGAGCGCTTCAAGCTTCGGCGCGCGTCTGCCGTGAAGAAATTCATGAAAGGCCAGCGCGTTATCCGGCGGATCGCCTTCTCCGTGCGTGCTCACCACGATCAATAAATTGTTTACTTTTTTCAGATTATTCAGCTTAAAATCGTTCATCGATGCGACGGTGACCTGGAATCCCCGTTCCTCAAGCGTCTTTACCGTCTGTTTCGCAAGACCTTCCGCATTTCCCGTTTGCGATCCGTATAATACGGTCACTTCTTTCGAGACTGCCGGGCTTTCTGCAGGAGCCGGAGCAGCGGGTGCGGCTGTTTCACCGGATTCGGACCGGGCCGCAGCCAAATAACCGCTCAGCCAGATTTTCTGTGATTCTGTCAAGGTCGGCAGAAGGCGGTTAAGGAGCTCTGCCTGCTCCTGATTAAACGGACTGTTCATGACCTGAAGTTGCAACGATATCCACCTCACAAGGAATTAAACGTAACGTACGTTATTTCTATAGGAATTGTCAAAATAATATTCTAATTGAAACTTTACCGAAAGTTTGTATGTAAGTAAAATATATAATCATGATGACAATGATTAAGATTCCTAATGATAAAAAGCCCTTTGCACTTGGCAAAGGGCTTACACGAATAAGCCGGCGGGCACTTCTTTTATAAAAGGAGAGGGTTCTCCCGGAGACAAAACGGTCAGATGATGCATCGCCCGCGTACAGGCCGTATATAACAGCTTACGGTCATGTTCGCTTTTGTACTGGACAGCAGAGGCGTCAGCGGCAATGACGGCGTCAAACTCAATGCCTTTTGCCAAATAAACGGGAATGACGCATACCCCTTTTTGAAAAGGCTGGTTTTCTTTATTGATCAAGCGGACACCGCTCTCGGCGCTGACTGCCTGAAACACTTTTTTGGCTTCCGCGGCCGTTTTGCAGATGACGGCGACCGTCTCCCAGCCTTTTTGTCTGAGCTCCCGGATTGTATCCGCCAATTGTTCCTGCCGCGCATTTTCTGTATCCGTCCGCAAAACACGCGGTTTTTCCCCGTTCCGGTTAAAAGGCTCAATGTCATCGCCGTCAGCCAGCAGCGCTTTCGTAAATTCAACAATCTGCCGCGTCGATCTGTAAGTCCGCTTCAGGCTGACATACTTTTCTGCACCATTGCGAAAGCAGCCGGCGAGGGAAGAAGGGCCCGTAATGGTGTGGGCATAAATCGACTGGCTGACATCACCGAGCACCGTCATCTTTGCCGCCGGGAAGATGCTTTGAATATACGTGAGCTGAAACGGGGAATAATCCTGAGCTTCATCAATGAAGACGTGCTTCATTTGTGTGTTTTTTCTTTTTCCTTCTAACAGATCCTGCAAATACAGATACGGAGCGGCATCTTCATACGGAAGTGACCGTTCTGCAAATGCGTTTCTGGTCAAAGCGCCGATGCTCTCCCAATGATCGGGCTTTTCATCAGCTCCCCAATCTGAAAACAGCCGGAGATACATCCGTTTTATATCGAGAAAGCCGAGCCGTCTGACGGCCTGCTTAATCGGTTTAAAGGCTTTGCCGACAATAATGGCGCCAAGCAGCCGCTGTTCGCGCTGATGGTCGTCAAATGCAGGTTCATCATCTGCCGCCTGCTTCTTGAGTGTTTGATAAACCTCAGCATAGTCTTCCTTATCAAGCAGCTCGCTCTCCTGCAAGACCCATTCCTTTTTACGCTCCTTTTTTTCGAGAGCGCTGATTTCCGCGAGAAGCCATTCCGCTGTCAGCTCCGCTCTGTTCGGAATCGGCAGCTGCTGATCAAGCGAATAAAAATAGGCTTCAATCCGCTCTTTTGAAATCAGGATGTCTCCCCGGAAGCTGATCTGTTTACACATCAGGCCCGAGCCGGAAAGCGAGCCGGCATAGCGGTCAATCATGGCCTGGAAAGCTGATGACGCTTTGTAAGCAATGGCTGCGAGCCTTACGGAAAGTGCGTCCTGATTTTGTTCAGTCAGGCAATATTCAAGCTGCTCGTACGGGCTTTCACAATCAAACTTTCGTCCGAGCCGGCGGATGATATATTCCTGAAAGGTGGCCTGCTCCATATTCTCTTCTCCCAATTCCGGCAATACGGCGGAAACATAACTGTTGAACAAAATGTTCGGGGAAAACAATACAATCTGACGGGCATCAAGCACCCCGCGACCGCGGTACAGCAAGTAAGCGGCCCGCTGAAGCGCCGCGGATGTTTTCCCGCTTCCGGCGGCTCCCTGAACGATGAGATATTTGCTTTTTTCATCCCGGATGATTTCGTTCTGTTCTTTTTGGATGGTTGACACGATGTTTTTCATATGCTGTCCGGAATGGCCGCTCAGCACCTCTTGCAGCATTTCGTCACCAATCGTCATATCCGTGTTAAACATCGCTTTAAGCGTCCCGTTTTTAATGATAAACTGCCGCTTCAGTGTGATGTCTCCTTCTATCGTTTCTTCGGGAACTTCATAGCGGGCTTTTCCCGGGGAATATTGATAGTAAAGAGATGAGATGGGCGCGCGCCAATCATAAATGAGAAATTGCTCGTTGTTTTCATCCATCAAAGAAGTCAGCCCGATATAAATCCGCTCGGAAGAGGACTCCCCTTTTTCCGTAAAATCGACACGGCCGAAGTAAGGAGAGGTTTTCAGCTTTTGGATTTTTTGAAGCTGCCGGTATTGAAGCCGATGCGTCCGTTCACGTTCTGAAAGCATTTCCGCCTGCTGTTTAATGCTTGAAAATGTCTCAGCCGCTTCATGGGCATCATCCATATTCACGGTGACATCATCCCAAAACGTTTTTCTCAGGCCGACAATATCCTGCTTCAATCCGCCCGATGAGGCTTCAAGATGAGTTTGTTTCTGTTCCAGTTCCTTCATGACAAAATTGATTCTTTCCTGCTCTTCTTTCCACTCTTTATCACGTTTTGCCATCAGCGGCACCTCCGACATCAAGCTGACAAATCCGGCTTTCATCATACAAACATATATGCAACATATTATTCAGCATTATGGTCAAATACCCTTTTTCTTATCATATCGGGCGTCTTTTTTTATCAGAAGCCGTTATGCAAAAAAAACCGATTTCGTTTGTGAAATCGGTTTTTTACTGATCTATATGATAGGAACGATTCGGCAGGCGCCACCTGAACACATAACTGCAGATGCGGCATGCCACAAGCACAAGAAACAGCACATACAAACCGGCGGCATCCCCGGCCCAGCCGAGGCCCACGATTAACCCTCCGAGCGCGGCCCAGACCGCGTAAATTTCCGCCTTGAGCACAAGCGGCTTCCTGCCCGCGAGCAAATCCCGTATGATGCCGCCCCCGCTGCCGGTCAGGACCGCTGCCGCAATCACAGCACTGAGCGGATGGCCCATTTTCACGGCATATAAAGCGCCTTGGATGGCAAACGCCGAAAGCCCGATGGCATCGGATAGGTTGCCCCATTTACTCCAATGCCTTAACAGCAGCTTCGGAAACAAAAAGACAATCGTAACTGATGCGAGAGCGATTTGAAAAAACGCGCCTTGCTCCCACAAGGCGGAGACCGGAACACCGATCAGCAGATTTCGGATCGCTCCTCCGCCGAACGCCGTTACAATCCCCAAGATATACACGCCTAAAATATCATACTCCTCTTCCATCGCAACAATCGCTCCGCTGACCGCAAACGCAATGATGCCGATTACACTAAGCAGCTCCCAGGCCATTCCATATGCTCCTTTTTATTTGTTAAATTTTCTGACGACCATTAGATTTTATAATCGCTTTCTCTTAAAATCAACCTTATTTTTGAAAGATTCTGATTCCTAACCCGGGACTACCTCACTCGCAACGGCTGGGAGCAAGAACATTTACCTATTTTATACTATTTTGGGAGGTTTATTGGAAGTTTCATTGAATACTTTCTCTAACAAAAAGGGGGTTATGAGATGAAAATCAGTTCACTTGTTTTTCCTGTTTTATTGGCCGCCGGATTAATTCCCGGCCTGCCGTCAGCCGAAAGCCATACGCATTCGCACACTCATGCGGAGCCGGCGAAAACGGTGTATACGGACCCGCTTCCGAAAGCCGATCATTTTAAAGATCTGAAGGGCCCGGTCCAAGTCGAACAGACGGTTGACACAAAAATTCTGGATGAAAACGGCAAGCAGGTCGGCACGAAACGATTCAATGCCAATGTCAGTCAGGATAAAGCCTCAACTAAAGCCAGCACGGGCAGCCAGAAGGTCAGAGTGCTGGCGGTGGCGGACGCTGAATACCGCGCCAAATACAGCGACTGGCAAACGCGAATCGTCCAGATCGTGGAGCAGGCGGATGTTGCTTTTAACCGTGATCACAACATTGATTTCGTCGTACAGGCTGTGCAGGCTTGGAATTCCTCCGGCTCAAACAGTTCTCAGATTTTATCGAATCTCCAAGGCAGCTTCAGAAATCAAAATTATCATTTTGTCGTCGGTTTTACCGCAAAATCAAGTTTTGACGCCGGCGGGATCGCGTATGTATATAACGGCAAACCGAGCGGCCCGGCTTTCAGCGTGAACCTTGATCAAGGAACGGCCAACACGGCGAAAGCGGCACAGCACGAGTTTTCCCATAACTTCGGACTTCAGCATGACGCCCAAGGCAGCGGCATCCGCTGCGTCATGAATTATGATTATGCCTATTCCGTGGATATCTGGGACAGCTCCCATAACAGACAGATTGAGACAAACAAAGCTTGGTACAAATAATAGAAAAAGAGCCGCTCCCATGGAGCAGGCTCTTTATTTTGCCGTGCGTTCCGTTTTGACAAAACACATGCAGATAATAATGAGAATAAATGCCGTCAATGCCAGGAAAGGAATGGTAATGAAACCGAACCAGTTTATATATTCAGATGAGCAAGGCACGCCGTAGACACACGGCTTGATGCCGCTGAAACCGGGCACCTTCTGCTCAAGGTAATGCATGATCGATATAAACGCGCCGATGACGGCCATCGGCAGCACGTATTTTTTCACGCGCGTGTCACCCTGGAAGGTGGCGATTCCTAAAATCAGGACAAGCGGGTACATGAGAATTCTTTGATACCAGCACAGCTCGCACGGTATGAATTTTCTGATCTCGCTGAAATATAGGCTGCCGAGCATAGCAGCAAGAGCAATCACCCAAGAAGCATATAAAAATACGATTCTATTTTTCATTTTTCAGCTCTTTCTTAATCGTTTTTGAAATCTCATCATATTTAGAGAAGTCATTAATCACCTTGTCATTTACGTAAATCGTCGGTGTCGCCGTTATGTTTAATTTATCATTCAGGTCAGTGTCAGCTTTCAGCTCTTTTGCAAATGTCTCTTTATCAAGGTTTTCCTTCAGCTTGTCAGGATCAACCTTTTTCGCGGTGCTTTTGACCGTTTTTTCAAGCAATGCAGGCGTGACCCATTCCTGTTCGCTTGACGGCTGCTGTTCAAACAGCTTTTCATGGAATGCCCAGAATGATGCCGGGTCTTCTTTCCACACTTCTTCTGAAGCAAGAGCCGCCAGACGCGAGCCGCTTCCGTGGTACATGACGTTCACAAATGAAAATTTCACGTCGCCTTTATCGATAAAATCTTTTTTGATTTTCGGAAAGATATCGCTGTTAAATACTTTGCATGACGGACACTTGTAATCTCCGAATTCAACTACCGTAACAGGCGCGCTGTCTTTGCCGAGCACGGGCTGTCCTTTAATGGAAGGCTGTTCGGCGACTGTTTCGCCCGCTTTTTCCGTTTGGTTGTTAATAATTACGATGGCCGCAAATAAAACGACAACGATTAACGTCAGTATCACCGCAAATTTCGCAGACGATTGTTTCTTTTTCACTCAGACACCTCATTGTTTTTAAAATAAAAAAGAAGCGGATGCCGGATGGCCCGCTTCTCTATTTTACCAAGACAACCTTGTTTAAGAAAACCCTGAAAAACGAATTATCTTTGACAATTATTCCGCTTTCACTCTCATGACGCGCATCGCGTTGGCAACAGCGATCAGCGTGACGCCGACATCTGAAAAGACCGCTTCCCACATGGTGGCGAATCCGAATGCGCCAAGCAGGAGAAAAATCATTTTTACGCCTAAAGCAAATCCGATGTTCTGCCAGACGATCCGGCGTGTGCGGCGTGCAATCCGGATGGCTTCGGCTGCTTTTGACGGCTGGTCTGTCATCAGGACGACATCGGCCGCTTCGACGGCGGCATCAGAGCCGAGAGCCCCCATGGCAGCTCCGATGTCAGCTCTGGCAAGCACAGGCGTATCATTAATCCCATCGCCGACAAACATCAGTTTTTCATTCGGTGCAAGCGCCGCTTCAAGTTCTTCGACGCGGTCTACCTTGTCACCCGGCAAAAGCTCTGTGTACACATCATCAATACCGAGCTCTCGGCCGACAGCTTCTCCGGTCTGCTTTGAATCACCCGTCAGCATCACTGTCCGCTTCACGCCGAGCGCTTTTAAATTGGCAATGGCCTGTTTGGCGTCCTCTTTGATTTCATCGGCGATCACGATCGCCCCCGCATACTGCTGATCAACGGCGACATAGACGACGGTTCCGTTGTTTTCAGCTGTGCCGGAAGCGATTTGTTCTTTTGCCATCAGTTTTTGATTTCCGGCTAAAATCGTTGATCCGCCGGTTTTCACCCGAATGCCGTGTCCGGGTATTTCTTCATATTCTTCAATCTCGTCTGCCGAGAGCGGTTGATTGTAAGTTTCACGGATGGAAGAAGCAATCGGATGATTGGAATGGGCTTCTGCAAGCGCGGCCGCATGAAGCAGGCTGTCTTTCGTAAATCCCGCCGCCGGCTTGATATCAGTAACGGCGAAATTGCCTTTCGTTAAGGTTCCCGTTTTATCAAACACGGCGTATGCCACCTGATTGAGCGCTTCTAAATAGTTGCTGCCTTTCACGAGCACCCCTGCTTTAGACGCAGCTCCGATACCGCCGAAAAACCCGAGCGGAATGGAGACGACGAGTGCGCACGGACAAGAAATCACAAGGAAAATCAGCGCGCGGTACACCCAGTCGGATAGCGCGGTTGAAGGCACGAGAAGCGGCGGTAAAAAGGCGAGAAGCACCGCAACAATGACAACGGCCGGTGTATAATACTTGGCAAACTTCGTAATAAAGTTTTCCGTTTTCGCTTTGCGTCCGGCCGCATTTTCGACCAGATCCAATATTTTTGACACGGCAGAGTCTTCATATCCTTTAGAGGTTTCAATATGAAGCACGCCGTTCTGATTCATAAATCCGGCCATCACATCTTGCCCCGGCTCCGCTTTTCTCGGCACGGATTCGCCCGTTAAAGCGGATGTATCAACCATCGAGGAACCGCTCAGCACCTTTCCGTCCAGCGGAATCCGTTCTCCGGGATTCACGACGATGACCTGTCCGACTTTGACGTCCTGCGGCGGAACGGCAGTCATGCCGTTTTCCGTTTTCACATTGGCGTACTCAGGACGGATGTCCAATAACGCGCTGATCGATTTTCTGGATCGGCTGACGGCCGCTCCCTGAAACAGTTCACCGATTTGGTAGAACAGCATGACCGCGACGCCTTCCGGATACTGATGAATCATAAATGCGCCGATCGTGGCAAGCGCCATCAGAAAATGCTCATCAAATACCTGGCCGCGGACAATGTTTTTTCCCGCTCTGGCTACGATATCGCCGCCGATAATCAAATATGAAGCAAAAAAGAGCAGAAACTCAAGGACGGCGCCCGTGTGCGCGAAGTAAGCGATGACGGCCAAAACGGCTCCCGCCGCCAGCCTCACTAACATCAGCTGCAGCTTTTTGCGGTACTCATCCTCGCCGGGTTTGTCTTCGTGCTTCGAACGAACGGTCACATGAGGATCAATGGACTTTACTTTTTTCGCGACTTCGTCTTTCATCCATTGCTCGTTTTTGCCGCCGGCTGAGACCGTGATGGTGCTTGCCGCAAAATTGACAGCACAGCCGTCTATGCCGTCAATGGCTTTTACGCCGTTTTCTATTTTTTTTGCACAGTTGCTGCAATCAAGTCCGTCTAATACAAATTCACCTTTGGCTGCTTTCATTTTCGACTCACCCTACTTTCCGTAATAGGATTCCCATAACATCAATACAGCTAAACGAATTTATATATATGAACATATACTCATATATGTGTTTTCTCTATTATATGCAGGATTTGAATAAAGTGTCAATAAAAAAGACAAAACAGGCATCAGCCCATTTTGTCTTTTTTCACCTTCTGTAAACGCAAAGCATTAAGGACGACCGATACTGAGCTGAACGCCATGGCAGCGCCTGCCACCCACGGGGCCAGAAAGCCGGCCGCCGCAATCGGAATGCCGATGCTGTTGTATCCCAATGCCCAGCCTAAATTCTGCTTGATGTTTCTCATGGTCAGCCTGCTCATGCCGATGGCGTCGGCAATGCCGTTCAGGTCACCGCGGATCAGCGTAATATCGGCTGCTTCCATTGCGATATCTGTGCCGGTGCCGATGGCCATTCCGATATCGGCCACAGCCAGCGCCGGAGCATCATTGATGCCGTCACCGACCATCGCCACGCGCCGGCCTTCTTTTTGCAGCCGGGAAATTTCCGCCGCCTTTTGTTCGGGAAGCACTTCGGCGATCACGCTGCCGATGCCCGCGGCTTTTGCAATGGCTTCCGCGGTCTTTTTGTTGTCACCGGTCATCATGATGACGTCAAGCCCCATATCATTCAGGCGTTTCACCGCGGCCGGAGATGTGTCTTTGATTGTATCGGCGACTGCGATAAGCCCCGCCGCTTTGCCGTCTGCCGCAATAAGCATCACCGTTTTTCCTTCCGCCTCCAAGCGGGCCATGTGAGGAAGCAGCGCCTCATGTTCGATGTGTTCCGATTCCATCAGCCGTCTTGATCCGGCTAGAATCGTTCTGCCGTCAGCCTCGGCGTATATTCCGGAACCGATCCGGGCTTGGAACCGGGTGATTTTCGGGATGACAATCCCCCGTTTTTCGGCTCCTGACACGATGGCTTCTCCAAGCGGGTGCTCTGATCCCGTTTCGGCGGCCGCCGCCAGCCGCAGGAGTTCCTCTTCGTTCATTCCCGCTGCCGGTACGGCGTCTGTCAGAACCGGTCTGCCGTTTGTCACCGTTCCTGTTTTATCCAGTACGATTGTCGTCAGACGCTGTGTTTTTTCTAAATGCTCTCCGCCTTTAAAAAGAATGCCGAATTCAGCTGCGCGGCCGGAGCCCGCCATAATGCTCGTCGGAGTGGCGAGCCCGAGTGCGCACGGACAGGCAATGACAAGCACGGCGATGAATTTGCCGATCGCTTCAGAAAACTGTCCCGGCGCCGCCCATACATACCAAATGAGAAAAGTCAGCACGGCCAGCCCCAGCACAATCGGGACGAAAATGCCTGAAATGTGATCTGCGAGCCGCTGAATGGGGGCTTTTGATCCTTGGGCTTCTTCCACGATTTTAATAATGTGTGCAAGCGCGGTATCTTTCCCGACATTCACCGCTCTGATTTTGAGAAAGCCGTTTGCATTGATCGTCGCCCCGGTGACAGTGCTTCCGGGAGACTTATCGACAGGCATGCTCTCCCCCGTAATCATCGATTCATCAATTGCGGAATGGCCTTCAATCACTTCGCCATCGACAGGAACACGTTCTCCCGGTTTCACATATACGATATCCCCCGTCCGGACCTCGTCAATCGGAATCACCTGTACCTTCCCTTCCCGCTCAACCGCCGCCGTCTTCGCCTGAAGCTTCATTAACTTTTTAATCGCTTCTGATGAGCGGCCCTTCGCTTTCATCTCTAAAAGCTTTCCAAGCAAAATCAAAGTCAGCAAAATGGCGCTCGTTTCATAATAAAGCCCCTCTACATGTCCGTCTCGTCCGAGAGACGCAATCGTCATGTACAGGCTGTATGCGTAAGCGGCCGTCGTTCCGAGCGCAACGAGAACATCCATATTGGCGCTTTTGTTTCTCAGCGCCTTATACGCTCCCATATAAAAAGGCCAGCCGATGACGAGCTGCACCGGGGTGGCAAGCGCGAATTGCAGCCACGGATTCATCAGGATATCCGGCATCCAGATAAAAGAAGTAAAAGAAAAATGGCTGACCATCGACCATAGAAGCGGAAATGAGAGAACTGCAGAAAATATCAGCCTGATCAGCTGTTTTCGCTGCTCTTTCTCCTTTTGGGATAATCCGCCATCTCCATCAACCGCTTGCTTCTCGTCTAATCTGTAGCCGAGTTTTGCCACGGTCTCTTTCAGCTCTTTCGGTGTCACCTCTTTCGGATTGTATTCAACGGTGACCGTTTCCAGAGCGAAATTCACCGGTGCGCTGTCAACTCCCCCTACTTTGTTCAGGCGCTTTTCAATCCGATTGGCGCAAGCGGCGCACGTCATGCCTTCAATCTGAAACTCGGCTTTTTCCGTCACAACATGGTAGCCGAGTTTTTCAATTTTATCCTTTATGGCGCCAGCTTCGATTTTGTCAGGCTGATAGGAAATATTTGAGGTCTCAAGCGCAAGATTGACGGAAGCGTCATTGACGCCGTCCATCCGTTTCAGTCCTTTTTCAATTCTAGAAGCGCAGGCGGCGCATGTCATGCCCCCCACTTGAATGGTCATTTCTTTCGGTTCACTCAATGTCCTCATCTCTCTTCATAAACCCCATGGGGGTATAAGTATGATAAAAGAAAACCGCGCCCGTTTCCGCAGCGCGATAAATCCTATACGACGTCATAACCTTGATCTTCAATCGCGTCTTTTATATCTGATACGGAGACTTTGTTCTCATCAAACGTCACATCTACCTGTCCGGCTTCCAATTTCACCTGCACCGCCGTCACTCCGTTCAGTTCTCCTACTCCGGTCTCTACTGCTTTGACGCAGTGCTGACATGACATGCCTTCGACTTGCAGTGTTTTTTGTTCCATGATGATTCCCTCCACGTCTTGTTTTTTCTTCTTTATGTTACCATACCCCTGTAGGGTATTTCAAAACATTTTATTTTACGATTTTGCGATTTTTTTCACAACATCAAGCAGCTCGGCAATCGCCTGCTCCCCGTTTCCGCTCTCAATGGCGCCGGCTACGCAGTGATGGGCGTGATCTTCCAGCAGATGAAACGCGACTTTCTGCATGGCCGCCTGTACGGCTGAAATCTGCACGAGAATATCCACGCAGTATCGTTCGTTATCCACCATATTCTGAATGCCCCTGACTTGGCCTTCAATCCGTTTCAGCCGGTTCAGGATCTGGTCTTTTTCCTTGGCGCTTTTATGATTTAACGATTGATGCTCGGTATGTTTGTCCATTTTCCACCTCGGTTTTTTTCTTCGTTATCTTCATTATACAGACTTGAAAATCCGGTGTAAAAAATTTTCAACACACAAGTTTTACCAGTACGCCCGCGGGGTATATAATGTTATCACTTATCAAGAGGGGGAAACTCATTGAAAACGATACAAGTCGGCATATTGGGATATGGTTTGTCGGGTAAAGTCTTTCATGCGCCGCTTTTGGACGTCCTTGATGATTATCAGATCAAAAAAGTCATGACGTCCAGAACGGAGGAGGCTAAACGTGATCTGCCGGGGGCTGAAGCCGTGCGCGCGATTGAAGACATTACCGGTGATCCTGACATTGATCTCGTCATCGTCACGACACCGAGCGGAATGCATTATGAATCAGCGATGAAATGTCTCCTGGCGGGAAAACACACCGTCGTGGAAAAACCGATGACGGCGACTTCAGCAGAAGCGGAGGAGCTGAGAAGAACGGCTGAAGATAAAGGCGTCTTGCTGAGCGTGTACCACAACCGGCGCTGGGACAATGACTTTTTAACAATACAAAAGCTGATTCGGGACGGGGCGCTTCAAGACATTCATACATATCAAGTCAGCTACGATCTATACAACCCGGTTGTACAGGAAAAATGGCGCGAAAAGAACGGACCCGCCACGGGAACGCTGTATGATCTCGGTTCACATATCATTGATCAGACACTTCTGCTTTTCGGAATGCCGGAATCCGTCACCGCACATGTGATGAAACAGCGGGACAACAGCGAAACCGTTGATAATTTTCTGGCCGCGCTTCATTACGGCAAGCTTCAGGTCATTCTTCAATCCGGCTCCATGAATGCGGCAAGCGGCCCGCGCTACCAGATTCACGGACGGAATGCAAGCTTTATCAAATACGGAAAGGACGGACAGGAAGCTGCGCTTTCAGCCGGCCAAAAGCCGATTGACGACAGCTGGGGCGCCGATGCCCCTGACAACTTCGGAGAGCTGACAATCGCAGCGGATGAGAAAAGGCATACAGAAACAATCCCCTCTGAGAACGGCTCTTACCTTACGTACTACAAACTGCTGGCAGACAGCATCTTAAACGGAAAACCGCTTCCCGTTACGGCAAAAGAAGGCATCGATGTCATCCGTGTCATTGAAGCGGCGATGAAAAGCAGCGAACAAAAACGGACGATTGCCCTTTAATATGAAAAACCTCCCAGCCGTACGGCGGGGAGGTTTTTTTAAGATCAGAATGATTTTCCGGCTTCTTTCGCGCGGGCAATCGCATCTTCTTTAATTTGCTGTGATTTATTCGGTTCAGCATTATGGCCTTCAACGATTAATCCGTCAAAAGAAGGAACGCCGAAGAAGTTCATCATGATGCCGATGTAACGGTGGCCCATTTCCATGTCAGCCGCCGGCCCTTCAGAGTAATAGCCTCCGCGCGCCTGAATGTGGAGCGCTTTTTTGTCTGTCAACAGACCGATCGGGCCTTGCTCTGTATATTTGAATGATTTTCCGGCTACAGCCACAGAATCAAGGTACGCTTTCATAACAGGCGGGAATGAGAAGTTCCAAAGCGGTGTGACGAATACGTATTTGTCAGCTGACGCGAATTGATCGCTCAGCTCGTTCAGACGGCCGACTTTCGCTTTTTCGTTTTCAGAAAGCTCTTCAAAACCTGTGCCGGATTGAAGTTTTCCCCAGCCGCTGAATACATCCGCATCGATATGAGGAATGTTCTCTTTGTAAAGGTCGATATGTACAACCTCATCATTCGGGTTTGATTCTTTATAAGAATCGATAAACGCTTTTCCTGTCGCCATGCTGTAAGATGTTTTTTCATCATGAGGATGAGCAGTGATATAAAGTACTTTTGCCATTGTAAACAGCCCTTTCGTTTTCAGATTACACACACATTTATTATGAAATATGAATGTTTTTTTATACTGATCAGTTCTGTAATAATTATAGTTACAAAAAAATCTTTTCGCAACAATAATATCTCGAAATCAGTGTATTTTTTTGAAAAGGCTGCAAGAAGTACCTCCAGCAAATCGAAAAAAACCCGCGTTAAGCAAATTTCGACAAAGAAAAGACCGATTTTGACCATGTTAAGCCTAAATCGGCTGTTTCATTTCAGACAGTTGTGTGGAATTTATCCATGCAAAATGTTCCTGCTCTTATATTAGAGACAAACGAATTCCGCTTCATACGTTCGAATTTATCACACTCTTTTATTGCAGGTCTGCTTGCCAGTTTAACAAATGCTTCATTTTCTGTTCTGTTTCACCTTCTTGGCGAGGTTGGTAAATGGTTAATTTTAGTTCAGGGGCATCGTACACTTGAAGAGTAATATGATCCATAATCATTTCTCCAACTAAAGGATGCAGCAGTGTTTTTTTGCCGCAAGGAGTACCTAGAACTTCATGTTTGGACCACCAATTACGAAACTCAGGGCTCTTATTGGTAAGTTCTTTAATGATATCTTTAAACCACTCATCACCGACAAAACGTGTATAGGCTAAACGAAATTGAGCAATCAAGCGTTGCGCATGATCTTCCCAATTAAGAAAGAGGTCTCGGTATTCTTTAGACGTAAAGCAACGCCAGACTGCATTACGATCTCGATCATTCATTTTATTAAAGTCACCAAAAACCACGGCAGCAGCTTTATTCCAGCTTACTATGTTCAATTTTTCGTCGGTTACATATGTAGGGCAGTATTCTAATTGACTCAATACATTTTTCAGGACGCTATTTACACTTTCAACGAGAGGTCTTCCCACCTTAGATAGCAATGGCCGATTTGCTAATAAAAATAGATGCTCTTTTTCCTCTTCATTTAACCTGAATACACGCGAAATAGCCTCCAATACGTCTGAAGATACCTGTATATCACGCCCTTGCTCTAACCATGTATACCAGGTTACTCCTATTCCTGCCAGCTGAGCTGCTTCTTCTCGGCGCAGTCCTTCTGTTTTTCTGCGCGGACCAATAGGTAAACCAAAGTCTTGAGGAGATAATCGCGCCCGTCGTGTTTTTAAGAAATCCCCTAGTTCTTTCCTTCTTTCTTTGTCACTTAACATGAACTTCTCCCCTTATAAGTAGTAGTTTTAATAATAGGATAAACACACTCCTATTCCCATTATAAACCTTCATCTATTCTAATAAATGAAGGAGGTGAGTTTTATGGTTTTCAAAAATAGGGCTGAGCCTTTCCCGAAAGGATTAGTTCTCCTCATGGCTGCAGCATGTGGTTTTACAGTAGCTAATGTCTATTTAAATCAAACGCTCTTAGTCAGTATGGCAAATACTTTTCACGTTTCTGAAAACTATATAGGAATTGTAGCAACTTTAACTCAAGTGGGATATGCATTGGGAAATCTTTTATTGGTACCATTAGGTGACATTTTTGAACGGAGAAAATTGATCCTAAGTTTATTATCTATTGTATGTATAATTTTAGCCGCAACTGCTTTATCAATGAATGTAACTTGGCTGATTGCAGCAAACTTAATTCTTGGATTTGTTACCATAGTCCCTCAAATTATTGTTCCTCTTGCTGCTAATTTAGCTTCAGAAGAGAACAGAGGAAAAGTGTTAGGGAATGTTGCCATTGGCTTAGTGTGTGGGATTTTAGGCGCTCGATTTATCAGTGGTTTTGCAGATTCCCATTTTGGATGGAGATCAATGTATTGGGCTTCTTTTGCTGGCACAATGATAATGATCATTTTAATGGCAATGTATCTTCCAAAAAGCAAAGGAAATCATGCAATGCAGTATAAAACATTACTTGCATCTTTAGGCCCGTTATTTAAAAAAGAAAAAGTGTTGCAAAAAGCTTGCCTGAGTCAAGGAATGATGTTTGGTTCCTTTAGTGCCTTCTGGACAACTCTTATTTTTTTATTAAATACTTCTCCGTATTCTTATGGGAGCACCGCGGCAGGTTTAATAGGTTTAGTGGGAATAGCTGGAGCCTTTGCAACTCCCATGATTGGCCGGGTGATCGATAAAAAAGGATCAAAATTTGCTAATACCTTATGTATGTTTATTTCTTTAATCGCTTTTCTGACCTTAATATTCTTAGGATATTGGTTACCGGGATTACTTCTTGGCGCACTATTAGTAACAGTTGGCACGCAAGCAAATCAAGTTGCTTGTCAAGCTGCTATCTTTCAACTATCTCCTGAAAAGAGAAGCAGATTAAATGGTTTATACATGGTATCTACATTCTTAGGCGGATCTTTAGGATCATATCTAGGTGTACTTGCTTGGAGCAAATGGCATTGGTATGGAGTATGTACAGTTGGGATACTCATGATAGGTATTGCTTTTAGTTCCTTATTTAGCTTACCTAAAAAAAGAACAGTAAAAAATAGAGAATTCGAGAAAGGAAGTCATATCTAATGTCTGAAAATACAGAAAACTTCAAAAAGGGATTGGAAGTTCTATCAAAAATAGATCCGCACAACTATCAAAATATCGTGAACAGTTTTAAAGATTCAGCAGCACCCGACTTGGGAACTTTGGCTGTGGAATTTAATTACGGTCAAATTTTTTCCAGACCGGGATTAGATTTAAAATCCCGCCTTCTTGCAGCAGTTGCTGGTCTGACTGCTTTAGGAAATACGGAACAATTAAGATTTTATATTAACGGAGCTTTAAATGTCGGATGGACCGAAGAAGAAATTGTGGAAGCTATGATGCAAATGTTAATTTATGCAGGCTTTCCTGTCGCATTAAATACCATTTTAACAATAGCTACTGAAGTATTTTCTAAAAGACGAAATCAGCTGTCAGCCAATTTATTGGAAGGAGAGTAAAAAATGATTATTGATAGTCATGCCCACGTAGTTCTACCTGTAGAAAAACACATTGAAATGATGGATTCAAGCGGGATAGATAAAACTATTTTATTCTCTACGCTTGTTCATCCAGAAAAAAGTGAAAGCTACGATGAATTTATTCAGGAAATGGATGTACTGAATCAAATTTTAAATAACGAAATAAATCCCCTAGAAGCACGATCAAAAGCTTTAGAAGAATTGAGGGATGCTATCGCAAAATATCCTGACCGTTTTATTGGATTTGGATCAGTTCCCCTTTTAAGTTCCTCCGGAGAACTGCATGATTGGGTTGAGAAGATTGTAAAAGATTATAAAATGAAGGGACTTGGAGAATTCACCCTTGGTTCAGGCCAAATTAAAATGCTTGAGCCTGTATTCCAGGCAGCTGGTGATTATAATTCCTTTCCGATTTGGGTGCATACATTCCATCCACTCAATTTAAATGATATTCGGGAATTGTTCGCTTTAACTCGTAAATATCCCACTGTCCCTGTAATCTATGGCCATTTGGGAGGGATTCATTGGCAGCAAGTTATTGCATTAACAAAAGAAACAAAGAACGCCTACCTGGATATTTCTGCATTTTATACAACCTATGCATTATCTTTGGCTATAAAAGAACTCCCAGAGAAAACTTTATTTAGTTCTGATTTTCCATATGGTGATCCATTCCTAAATAAGTTGGCAGTTGAACGCCATGCTTCAAGTGAAGAAGTCGCACAACGAGTACTGGGCGGAAATATTGCTAACCTCTTAAAGATTTAACTTATTTTTATAACAATTTCTTAGGGAATATAAGTTTGAAGGATTGCATTCAACAGGTTTTCATTCCTTACGTCTTTTAATAGTAAAGAGCCGATTTACTCTTAATGGTTAACGGGGTAAATCGGCTCTTTTCTTATCCAAAATGCTGGCGGGATCCCTTTAATGACGGGAATGGCAAGCAGCAGAAAAAGCAGAAACATTTAGTTTCTGCTCAAAATCGGATTTGATTTACAGATCGGAATATCCAATCCGAGATTCCCCCGCAGTGTATCGGCCGGATAGCTTTTTCGGTACAGCCCCTTTTCCTGGAGGATCGGTATGACTTGATCCACAAAGGCTTCAAGCATGCCGGGGATGTCAGAGTGAATAATAAACCCGTCCGCCGCTTCCCGCTGAAACCATGTTTCAATTAATGATGCCACACGTTCCGGTGTACCGATAAAATGGGTTCGCGGAAACGCGGCTTCGCGCGCCACTTGACGCAGCGTAAGATTCCGGGCTTTCGCCTCCCTTTTGATACGGTCTGTCGTGCTTTGAAACGCGTTTTTCCCGACGTCGCCCAAATCAGGAAACGACTCATCCAGCGGAAAACGGCTCAGATCATAATCATCAAAAAATCTGGCCACATATTTAACAGCGTTCTCTATCGGAATCAGCTCGGCGAATTCTTGGTATTTCGCTTCCGCTTCTTCTTGTGAGCCGGCTATAATCGGACTGATTCCCGGAAAAATCCGCAGCTTGGTAGCGTCCCGGCCGTAATCCGCCGCCCGCTTCTTCACATCATCATAAAAAGCTTTCGTTTCCTCAAGTGAATTGGAGTGCGTAAAGACTGCATCTGCATTCCTCGCGGCAAACGACCGGCCGGTTTCTGAAGACCCCGCTTGGAAAACGACCGGCTCTCCCTGTTTGGACCGGCCGATATTCAGCGGGCCCTCCACTTTGAAATACTCGCCTTTGTGATACAGGCGATGCAGTTTGTCAGGGTCAAAAAACTGCCCGGTTTCTTTGTTGCGGACGAAGGCATCTTCTTCCCAGGAATTCCACAGACCGCGCACCACGTCCACATGTTCCTGGGCGATGGCGTAGCGCCGGCTGTGGTCGGGAAGGCTTTCCTTGCTGTGATTGCGCGCGGCTCCCGCCTGCGGAGAGGTGACGAGATTCCAGCCCGCCCGGCCGCCGCTGATATGGTCAAGAGACATCAGCTGTCTTGCGATGGTGAACGGCTCAGTGAACGATGTGGAAAATGTGCCGATTAAACCAAGATGGGTTGTAGAGGCGGCAAGCGCCGATAAGATAGTGATCGGCTCAAACCGATTTAAGAAATGCGGGATGGACTTTTCAGAAATGAACAAGCCGTCCGCAATAAAAGCAAAGCTGAACAGCCCTCTTTCAGCAGTCTGCGCTTTTTGCCTGTAAAACGCCGCATTCGTGCTTGCTGTCGGATCGGCGTCGGGATGACGCCAGCCGTCCGTTGTGCCGCCGACACCGTGAATCATGGCTCCGAATTGAATAAGATCCGTCCGGCTCATTTTCTCTCCCCCTTTTTCCCCTCGTAATCGGCAAGCGCCCGTTCTACATGTTCAATGCCGACTTGAGTAACGGCCTGATACACACGGCTGTCACCGCTGCCGAGTTCAACGACGGGAACATGACGGATGCCGTATTTCATCTGCAGCACGTCACGCAATTCGTCCCGTTCTGTCACATCAATTGTTTCGTACGCAATGGCCTTTTCCCGCAAATATCCTTTCACTTCATCGCAATACGCACAGCCCTGTTTGCTCCAGACCACAACGTTTACTTCATGACTCATGTTCATCCCTCCTATAATTGTCTTACCGGCTGCACCGCTTCGCTTAACAGCCGGTAAGACAATCGTTTTTCCTCAGCGTTTCTGATAGGCGACAAAATCACAAAATCAGTAATGCTGTACTGAACGGATAATCGTCGCAGCTCGGCGGCAGTCTCTTCTTTTGTCCCGGCAATCACACCCGTCTTTTGTGTAATCAGCTTATATGGCTGCGTGACTTGTTCAAGAAACGCTTCCGCTTGTTCCCGGGAACCGACATTCACCTTTTTGCCGTCTTCGAGAATGATTTTGACCGACTCACGCGATACCACGTGTTTTTCCGCTTCTGCTTTTGTATGCGCGGTAAAGACCATCGGCGCAAGGTGAAATTCCGCCTTCGATCCTATCGGCAGATGCTCGTCAAAGGCGTGGCGCGCTTTTTCTAACGCAGCCTCTTCACCGTTTATGAAATAGGCGAAAACGAAGGAAATGCCGAGTTTGGCCGCGGATATCGCGCTTTCCGCGCTGCCGCCGAGCAAAAAGAGGTCAGGCGCATACTCAGTATGCGGCGCCGGCCGCAATGACGCGTAGCGGTGCGAGTCCGGAAAATCATTTCGGATGAAATGAGTCAGCTCCTCAAGCTTTTCTTCAAATAAACGGGCGGGCTGGATAAGCTCCCGCTGCAGCGCATCGGTTGACAGCTGAAATCCGCCGGGCGCTTTGCCGACACCAAGCGCCACACGGCCGGGAGCAAGAGCGGACAAAACCCGGAACTGCTCCGCCACTTTATAAGGACTGTAATGCTGCAGCATCACCCCGCCGGATGCGAGACGGATTTTTTTCGTGCTTGCGGCAAGATACCCCAGAACAATTTCCGGCGCTGATCCCGCTATCTCTTCATTGTTATGATGCTCCGCCGCCCAGAAACGGTCATATCCGTATTGTTCGGCCTCCTGAGCCAATTTCACCGTTTGCCGCAAGGCTTCTTCTGCGGTTTGGTTTTCCGCGGTGACACTTTGGTCTAAAATGCTTAAACGAATCATACGACAGGCTCCTTTATGCGCTCTTTTATGTCATAACCGTAATCAGGCAGCACGCGGCGGAGGAACTTCTTCGTTCTTTCTTTTTTCGTCTTGTAAAAGACTTCCTCAGGCGTTCCTTGTTCCACGATTGCTCCTTCATCCATAAACACAATTCGGTCGGACACTCTTCTGGCGAATTCCATTTCATGAGTAACAATGATCATGGTGGCGCCGGTCCGCACAATGTTAAGCATCACCTCGAGCACCTCGCCGACAAGCTCCGGATCGAGGGCTGCGGTCGGTTCATCAAACAGCATCACATCAGGATGAATGGCAAGCGCCCTGGCAATTCCGACCCGCTGCTTTTGGCCTCCCGACAGCTGATTCGGATAGGCGTGCAATTTATCCTGAAGCCCCACCTTGGCCAGTTCCCGCTCGGCAATGGCGTACGCATCTGTTTTTTTCATTTTCCTTGCGATCGTCAGGCCTTCCATAACATTTTGAATCGCCGTTTTATGCGAAAACAAATGATATTGCTGAAAAACCATCGCCGTCTGTTTCCTCAGTCTGAGAATGTCTTTTTTGGCAGGCTTTTTGTAGTTAATGACTTCACCGTGCAGCGAAATGGCGCCTTCATCCGGCCGCTCAAGTAAATTAAGGCAGCGCAGAAACGTGGTTTTCCCGGAACCGCTCGGGCCGATGATGGTCACGACTTCTCCTTTCCGGACACTTAAATTGATGCCCTTTAGCACGTGATGACTGCCAAAATGTTTCTGAATGTTTTGGATTTCGATCATAATGCGCCTCCTTGATATCTGGCTGCCCTTTTTTCCGCCAGACTGTTTACAGCTTCGAGAATCAGCGTTAATCCCCAATAAATCACGGCAGCCCCGATAAATGCTTCCAGAAATGCATAGTTATCGGATGCCGCAATCGTCGCCGTTCCTGTAATTTCAGGCACTGCAACAATGGCCGCGATGGAAGTGGTATGCAAAAAGCCGATGCCTATGTTGGTGAAGTTCGGCAGCGATATCATGAACGCCTGCGGCAGAACCACGCGCCGAATCATCTGCCCCCGCGTCAGGCCGATTGAATATGCCGCCTCCGCCTGCCCCGTATCGACGGCCATGATCCCGGAACGGAGAATTTCCGTCATATAAGCGCCTGCCGTTAATGACAGTGCCATGATGACAAACACGGCGACCGGAATCTGATTGGCCGACCAGCCGAGATGAAACGCGCGGCTGAATTGATCGGCAATCAGCGGAACCCCTAAATAAATCAGCATAATATGGAGAATCGCCGGGGTGCTGCGGAAAAAAGACACGTAAAACGATGAGCAGGCCAGCAGCCATTTGATGCGGAATATACGCACCGTGATATTGCCGAGAGCTATGAAAAATCCGGCAATAATCGGAATGACCGTCATCGCCAATGTAAGCGGAACGGTTTTCATCATTTGTTTGATCGCAGTGCCGATAAATGGAATGTCCAGCTCCACTGTTCTCCCTCCTTTTCAGCCGTGCGCGCTCATGTCAAAAACCGTCACAAGGCGCGTCTCATCTTTCTTGATTCGTTTTTCGGCCCATCTGAAGACACATTCAAATAAAAGGGCGGCCGCATAATACAGAACAGAAAGCGAGATATACACTTCTAAAGAATGATTGCTCGATGTAATCAAGGTCTGTCCTCTGCCCGACATATCCATCACCCCGATCGAAAAAGCGAGCGATGTATCTTTTAAGAAACCGATCACCATATTCCCGATGTTGGGAAAGGCCTGCACAAGCGCCTGCGGCAGAATGATGCGCCGGAATGTCTGCCCCCCGTTCAGCCCGATGCTGAAAGCCGCCTCCGCCTGCCCGCGGTCGACGCTGTTCACACCTCCCCTCATGATTTCGGCCGCTCTTGCCGCGCTGCTCAGCGCATACGTGGCGATGGCCGCATATAAAGGGTCCATTTTAGAGGTATCGATTCCGGCGAGCGCCGTGAGCGCCGGAATGCCGTAAAATACAATGAACAGCTGCACCATGATGGGCGTTCCTCTGAAAAAAGAGATATACAGCTTCGCAAACTGATTCAAAACGGGAATGCGATAGATGCGGGGCAGCGCCAAAAGCAGCCCCAATAGAAAGCCGAACAGCAGAGACACCGCCAATATATACAGCGTGACGGGCAAATACCCGAGCAATGTCGGCACAAAGGACGCGATCATACTGATATCAAACGCTTTTTCCATTACCGATCCCTCTCTTTTTCACTTAATATTGCTCCTTTGAATAATCCGCGCCGAGCCACTTTTCACTCAGCTTTTTAAGCGTGCCGTCATCAATGATTTCCTTGAGGGCTTTATCAATGTCATCGCTCAGCGTTTGTTCATTTTTGTTAAACATAAAGAACACTTTGGCATTTGACAGCACCCCGCCGACCGTTTTTTCTTTGATCGCGCTCGTTTTGTTTTGGAAATCGACGGCAAACGGCGTAGAAATCGTCGCATCGGCGCGGCCGGATTTCAGCTGATTGGCCGCATCGTTTGAACCTTGGCCCGCATAAGCGATTTCAAACGGACTGCCGTGTTTTTCATTCCATTTTTTCAGCACAAGCGCGCCGTTTGACGTCGGACTTGTAATGACCCGCTTTCCTTTCAAGTCATCAATGCCGTGAATGTTCCCGTTTTCTTGAAGCACCGTGATTTTCAGCGGGAAGTTGTTATACGCGACTTGATTGAACAGAAATTTTTTCTCCCGTTCGGCGCTTTTTTCCATTTGATGGGCTACGATATCGACTTTATGCTGGCCGAGGCTGACAAGCAGGTTGGAGAAATCCATCGTTTTAAAAGTGAAACGATAGTCCGGCAGGCGCCTGTCAAGCTCTTTCACCAGCTCAACGTCGTAGCCCGTCAATTTGCCTTCATCATCAATAAAGCAAATATTCGGAAATTGAGTGCCGGTGCCGACCGTAATGTTCTTCACGTTTTTCTGATTGCCTGATGCCGCCTCCCCGCCCGCGCCGCAGGCTGATAACGCCGCCGTTGCGGCAATTGTTAATGACATGACCGCCAATCTTATTTTCATGTGATCGCCCCGTTTTCTGCCTCAATTATTTCGTGAAACTTGATTTTGAATAATCCGCGCCGAGCCATTTTTCACTCAGTCTTTTCAATGTGCCGTCCTTCTCAAGCTTTTGAATCGCCCGATCCGTATCGTCCGCCAGGGTTTGGCTGTTTTTATTGAACATAAAATACACCTCGGTATCCAGCAGCACATCACCGACCGTTTTTTGTTTGAACGCGTGCGTCTTATTTTGAAAATCGACGGCAAACGGCGTGGATACGGTGGCGTCAGCGCGTCCTGTCTCTATTTGGTTTGCTGTATCATTGCCGCCCTGCCCGGCGTATTTCAAATGTATCGGGCTGCCGTGGGTTTTGTTGTATGCCGTCATATAATCCGCCGCGTTTGACGTCGCGCCGACGATGACGGTTTTCCCTTTTAAATCCCGGAGCGTGTGTATCGCGTCATTATCCGCCTTCACCGTGAGGTACATCGGCGAGTAGTTATATGGGATCTTGTGATACAAAAAGCGTTTCTCCCGTTCCTTATTTTTCGCCATATTATGCGCGATCACATCAATTTTCCGGTTTCCGAGACTTGTAAGCAGATTCGAAAAATCCATCGTCTTAAAGACAAATTTGTATTGCGGCAGCTGTTCATCAATGGCTTTCATCACTTCAATGTCATAGCCGGTCAGCTCGCCTTTTTCATCCATAAAAGCAATGTTCGGAAAATCAGTTCCCGTGCCGACAATGACGGTCTGCACGCCGCTTTCCGCTTTTGTGCTTTCTCCTTGCCCGCACCCGGCCAGCACGCCGAGCAGCAGAAGCAGACAGCCGGCTCTGATCCGTTTTTTTATCATTGCGCCCAGCTCGGTGTGCCTAACAGCGACGCGTCAAACCGCTCCGGTATGAGCACCTTTCTCATCATGACTCCGATGTCTCCGTCTTTCTCCTGCTCAAAATACACTTCATACCCCCTCCGTCTGTACATATCTACAAGCCAGGGATGCTTGCGCGCCGAAGTGCCGAGCGTGATGGCCGGGGCCTTCAGCGTATCCCGCAGCACGTGTTCCTCCACATAAGTCAAAAGTTTGCTGCCGATGCCCTGCCCCTTCAGCTCAGGAAGCGTTGCAAACCACCAGACAAACGGATATTTTGACGGAGGCGTGTCACTCTCCCACGGAAAACGGATCGTAATGGTTGAAAGAAGCCGTCCGTCCCGTTCGAGCACGACGGCTGAATGATTTTCAATATTTTCTGTTACCATATCGATGTCGGCTCGCGCCGACGGCCAGTCAATCTCCAAATTGCGGATCGGCTGAAACGCGCTGTACAGCAGCTCTAAAAACTCCGGCGCATCCTTTTTCTCAGCCAATCGAAATATGTCTTCACTCATTCCGGTCACTCTCCCCGCAAAATATATAATTCCCATTTGTTTACTAATCTTTGATTGTTTATACTATAAAGCAAACTGATTTATTTGACTAATCAAAAAAAGTAAAGGAAAGGTTCAAGAAAATTAATGAACAGCCGGGAGGGGATTTCGTTGGAATTACGCACCATTAAAACGTTTCATACGATCGTACAGTCAGGCAGCTTTTATAAAGCCGCCGAAATTCTGAACTACTCACAGCCGACGATTTCAATGCGGATTAAACAGCTGGAACAGGATGTAGGCGCGCAGCTGTTTGAACGGGGAAAGAAGCTGAAGCTGACAAGGGCGGGGCGGCTGTTTCATGAGCGGGCCGGGCAGCTTCTCGCGCAATACGAGGTGCTTGACCATACTCTGGCCGATATCAGACAGGGGCAGGCCGGCCTTATTCAGATCGGCATATCCGAACCGACGGCAAGCCTGATCTTCCCTGCCGTACTGCGGGGTTTCTTAAATGATTATCCGGACATGTCGGTCAATGTCAGCGTGGATGACGCCAATACATGCAGCCGCAAACTGCTGGAAGGCGCCATTGATTTTGCCGTATGCGGCGAGCCGGAGCTGATTCTGGAAAATTACTTCGATCCGTTTTTCCATGACTCGCTCAATGTCATCGTGTCCGACAGACATCCCCTTGCAGCCAAAACAAGCATCAATCTCGAGGATTTAGAAAATGAATGCCTGATTTTTACGCCCGCCAATTGCCCGATCCGGATTCAAATTGAACAGCACCTGCAGCGGGCCATCGGCAGCCGCTATCGAAAAATGGAGCTGACCAGCAGCATGGCTCACCAATACTATGTCAGGGAAAATATCGGCGTCTCAATCTTTACGGCGACGGCGCACTCAGAACCGATCGAGGGCACGAAGGTCATTCCGATCCATAACTTAACGATTTCACCGCCGGTCGGGCTGTTGACAAACCAGAAAGAAGAGCATTTTGACTGTGCTACAAAAGATTTAATCAGCAGGATCATCAGCCGGTTTCAGCGTGATCCGCATTAAAAAAACCCCCGCTTTACGGGGGTTTTTGTACGTTCATCTTATATAATGCTCCGCACCAAGCCGCCGTCGATCCGCAATGCAGATCCGTTAATGGCAGACGACAGCGGGCTGCTTAAAAAGGCGACAAAGTGAGCGATTTCTTCCGGACGGATCAACCGCTGAATGATCGACGTCGGACGATTCTCCTTCATAAATCGTTTCTCCGCTTCAGCCGCTGTCAGGTTTTCACCGGGATAAAGCGACTCCAGCATCGTTTCGACGCCCTCTGTTTTCGTGGAGCCCGGCATGACCGTATTCACCGTCACATTCGTCCCTTCCGTGAGCTCGGCCAGACTGCGTGACAGCGACAGCTGCGTTGTTTTCGTAGCGCTGTAATGGGCCATTTCCTGAGAAGGCATGACGGCCGCTTCACTCGCGATAAAAATCACCCGCCCCTCCTTCCGTTCAATCATCCGCTTTGCATACCGGCGTGTCAGCCTCACGCCGCTCATGATATTCACCTCGAAAAACCGGAGCCACTCTTCGTCAGGAATATCAAAGTATTCCGCAGGTTCAAAGATTCCTAAATTGTTGACGAGAATATCCACATCCGGATACTGCTGAAAAATCGCGCCGCATCCTTCCGCCGTGCCTAAATCAAATGCGGCCGGATAGAGACGGGCATCCGGCGTCTGTTTCTCTAGTTCCCGGATCGTTTCGTTCACCTTTTCTTCACGGCGGCCGTTAATAATCACGGCCGCACCTTCTGCAATCAGCGAAGCCGCAATCGCCTTCCCGATGCCTGACGTAGATCCCGTCACAAGCGCCGTCTTCCCTTTCAACTGCAAATCCATCATCCATTCCTCCCTATCGCAAGTCTCTTCTTATATATGGACAGAAATCGAAAGCCTGAAACCTTCTGTCCCTATTATCAGATAGAAAAATGGATGAGGGGAAGTACGCACTTTTTAGTGCCTGTCCGTTGTCCCGGCTGACGGCTGATCGATTTGAATGAAAAATTCACCATCTAATTCTGCCTGAGCCTTTTTTAATATCCTTAATACATTATCAGCATCCGAACCCAATTCCTTCTGACTGATGTCAAAATTCTTCCACACCAAAGTCAGCGGAAGTTCGATCCAGCCTGTCAGACAATCCCATAAGGCATTCAGATTTTCGCCATAAAAGTCCGGGAAATCTAATTGATCTTTTAAGATTCGGTGTAATGCTTCTGTGCTTGTAATATCTTTTCCGTCTATGATGACGACTATCATTCAAATGGACTCCTTTATTTCGGCATGAAAAAACCGCAGTGCGTCATGTGACGGCACTGCGGTTCCTCTGTTATGTATGGAGACGGTGGGAGTCGAACCCACGTCCAGAAACATCGATTACTTAAGCGTCTACGAGCGTAGCCTGCATATTTCGTGTTTCACTCGTCTTCGTGCCTGCGGGCGGGCCTTCCGAGAGCTAGTCTGTCAGTCTCTTCTTACGTTCTCAGACGGGAACGCAAGCGTAGCCTACTTGGATGTGCTCTTCACGGACACATAGGCAATGTCAGGAAGAGCTCGCTGCGTTTATTAGGCAGCTAGTGCTAAGTTTTGGTTAAAACTTTTAGTTTTGCCAGTTATATTTAGGTGCGTGTTAACGAGATCGCCTCTCGGCTCGCAGCTCAAGCTCGATCCATCCCTGTCGAATCCGTAACGTCCCCTTGTTAAGGGTATACGGGAGATCTATCAAGCTCTTGCTCAACTGGCTGTACTGTTATTATATCATGATCACAGACAAATTCAATTGGGAATGTCTTCAATAAACAGCCTGTGAATTTGATGTGTGAACAGTATAGCATACGGCAGTTATCACATCAAGGCTCAGGCATCAGAAGCCTTTTTGTCTGTCTCTGAACGCTCTTTCGATTTCCCTTTTGGCGTCTTTTCGTTTTAAATCTTCGCGTTTATCGTATGTTTTCTTCCCTTTTCCGAGGCCGATTAACACTTTGGCAAAGCCGTTTTTCAAGTACAGCTTCAGCGGCACGAGAGAATAACCTTTCTCTTTTGTCAGGCCGATCAGCTTATTGATTTCTTTCCTGTGCATCAAAAGCTTTCTCGTCCGGAGCGGGTCGTGGTTATAGCGGTTTCCCTGCTCGTACGGGCTGATGTGCATGTTGTGGAGGAACACTTCGCCGCGCTCGATTTTCGCAAAGGAATCCTTCATGTTTACGCGGCCGGCGCGAATGGACTTAATCTCCGTCCCCTGCAGCACGATGCCTGTTTCATAGGTTTCTTCTATAAAGTAATCATGGTTTGCTTTTTTGTTTTGTGATAATACTTTGCCTGATCCTTTTGGCATGCCTTATCCTCCTCTCTCCGCAAAAACCGTTCATGTGTGCGATACGCTTTATTTTAGCAAATGGAGCGTTCCGCGACAATGAAAATGCGGCTTGCGAAAGAAAGCAAACAGAGCATTTTGCCCCATTTGCTTTTCGCATTTACTTCTTCTTTTTGCGTTTTTGTTTTGGCGCGTTTTGGAAACCGCGTTTTTTCTTTTTCTTCTTCGGTTTTGTAAACCATTCCCCTTTTTCCTCCGATTTCGGCGGTGAAGCCGGGGTATTGCTGTTTAACACGCGTTTCCGCGCCGGTCTGCCGCGTTTTCTGCGGTCGCCTGTCGTTTCTCTCGGACGGCGGGTGCCTTTCATGCCGACAATTTCAAAGTCGATGTTTCTCTCATCTTTATTGACGTCGACGACTTTGACCGTGATTTCGTCTCCGATCCGGTAAACGTTGCCCGTGCGTTCGCCGATCATGGCGAAATGCTGCTCGTCAAAACGGTAATAATCATCCGTCATAAAGCTGACGTGCACAAGCCCTTCAATCGTATTCGGCAGCTCGACAAACATTCCGAAATTCGTGACGGAACTGATCATGCCGTCAAATTCCTCGCCGATTTTATCAAGCATATATTCCGCTTTTTTCAGATCGTCCGTTTCCCGCTCTGCATCAACGGCGCGACGCTCCATCGTTGACGTATGATCAGCGATTTCCGGAAGGCGTTCGGCCCACTTTTCTTGAGTCGCTTCGTCCGATTGTCCGTTGATCAAATACGTTCTGATCAGCCTGTGAACGATTAAGTCAGGATAGCGGCGGATCGGCGATGTGAAGTGCGTATAAAATTCAGTCGCCAGCCCGAAATGGCCCAAGCTTTGCGGGTCGTATTTCGCCTGCTTCATGGAACGGAGCATGACGGTTGAAATCACCGTTTCTTCCGGACGGTCCCGCACTTCGTCAAGAATGCTTTGCAGCGCGCGCGGATGAATGTCTCCGGCTTTCCCTTTGACGATATAACCGAATGTCGTGACGAACTCCAGGAACTTTTGCAGTTTTTCGGCGTTCGGCTCTTCGTGAATCCTGTAAATAAACGGCACGTTCATCCAATGGAAGTGCTCGGCCACCGTTTCGTTTGCCACAAGCATGAATTCTTCAATCAGCTTTTCCGCTACTGAGCGCTCTCTGATGACGACGTCTTTAACGGCGCCTTCCTCATCGACGAGCACTTTCGCCTCTTTGAAATCAAAATCCACGGCGCCGCGGTCCATCCGTTTCGCCCGGAGAATTTCGGCCAGACGTTCCATGTCTTTAAACATCGGGACGAGCGGCTCATATCTTTCTTTCAGCTCGGCGTCGTCTTCTGTGAGGATCTGGTTGACATCTGAATAGGTCATTCTTTCCGTCGTTTTAATGACGCTTTGGAAGATCTCGTGCTCTGTCACCTGGCCCTGCTGGTTGATTGTCATTTCGCAGGAAAGCGTCAGCCGGTCGACCTTCGGATTTAAAGAACAGATTCCGTTAGACAATCTGTGCGGAATCATCGGAATGACCCGGTCAACCAAGTACACGCTTGTCCCTCTTTCCAGCGCTTCTTTGTCAATCGGGGAATTCTCCGTGACGTAATGGCTGACGTCGGCAATATGAACGCCGAGCTTGTAGCTGCCGTTATCAAGCTTTGTCACGGTGACGGCGTCATCCAGATCCTTCGCATCCGCGCCGTCAATGGTGACAATGACCTGATCGCGGAGATCACGGCGGTCTTTGATGTCTTTTTCATCGATGGTATCGGGCGTGCTTGTTGCCTGCTCCATCGCTTCAGCCGGAAAATCTCCCGGCAGGCCGTGCTTATGGATGATGGATAAAATATCGATGCCCGGATCATTTTTATGGCCGAGTATTTCAACGATTTCTCCTTCGGCGTTCATTCTGCCTTCAGGGTAGCTTGTCAGTTTGACGACGACTTTATGACCTTCCGCAGCCCCGTTATTGGCATGTTTCGGAATAAAAATATCACTCGTGATTTTCTTATCATCCGGGATGACAAAACCGAAGCTTTTCGTTTCTGTGTATGTGCCCACGACGCGGTCGATGCTTCTTTCCAAGATGCGGATGACCGTGCCTTCCTGTCTCGATCCGCTTGACTGGGAATTGAGCCGCACCATGACGATATCGCCGTTCATGGCCGTATTCAGCTCATTCGGCGGAATAAACACATCGCTTAAAGAGGTATCCTCCGGCAATAGAAACGCGAATCCCTTTGCATGCGCGGAAATTTTTCCTTTTACTAAATTCATTTTTTCCGGAAGCCCGTAGCGGTTGCTTCTGGTGCGGACGATCTGCCCCGTTTCCTCGAGCGCCACCAGCGCTTTTACCAGCTCTTTGAATTCATCTGCTTCCGTGATGTTCAGCATCTCCTCAAGTTCCTGAACGGTAAGGGGCTTGTACGCCTCTTCCTTCATAAACGCGAGAAGACGGTCCATAAACGCTTCTTTTTCCATTATTCGACCTCCTGTTTGTTACCAATCGAGTTTCTCTAAAAATTCGTACACATCCTGATGAACGAGGTCCCGTTCTTTATCGAGCGTAATGACATGGCCTGATTCTTCATACCATTTCAGCTGTTTGTCGTCCGTTTCCACCTCGTTGTAAATGATGTTCGCACTTTCTGTATTAATCATATGGTCATGCCGTGCCTGAACCACAAATGTCGGGGAATAGATCATGTCGACGTTTTTGCGCACATCGGCAATCAGCTCCTGAAGCGATTTGAGCGTATTCATCGGTGTTTTTTCAAACTCCTTCATTTCCTTTTCAATCTGCTCCGGCTGTTTTCCTTCGAATTTTTTATAATTGCGCGCGTAGGAAAGAACTCCTTCGTACATAACCTTTTCACTTTTAATGTGCATCGGCGCACACATAGGAACAATTCCCTTTATGGGTACAGTGTAACCCAATTTCAATGAAAAAACCCCGCCAAGCGACAGTCCGCAGGCCGCAATGTTTTCATAGCCTTCAGACCGTAAATACTCATAACCGTCCATGACGTCTTTCCACCAATCTTCAGGCCCCGTATGTACCAGTTCTTCCGGCGGAACGCCGTGCCCTTTATATTGAGGCGCGTGACAAGTGTAGCCGCGCTCATTCAAGTAGCGGCCGAGCATTCTGACGTCTGCCGTATTTCCCGTAAATCCGTGCAGCAGAAGCACCGCTTTGTCTCCGCCTTTAAATGTAAATGGTTTTGGTGTCACAATTTTCATGCTCATAACCCCTTTTTTGCACATTCAATTTAGTTTTCCACAGTTTTGCGAGAAACAAACGCCGTCTCTCAACAAGAAAAAGGCCTGATATTAAATCAGACCTTATACAAACATTGCCTTATACGATATACGCCAGCGAAATCGTCAACACGAAAAACAAGACTGCCAGCACAACGGTTGTGCGGTGAAGAATCAGATCAAGGCCCCTTGCTTTCTGTTTTCCGAAAAGCTGCTCCGCCCCGCCTGAAATTGCACCCGATAAACCGGCGCTTTTGCTGGTTTGAAGCAATACGACAATAATAAGTGCAATACTGACGATGACCAATAAGGTAATCAATAATGTGTGCATCCCATACACCTCCAGACTGACTGGCCTACATTGCTTCTATTTTACATGAAAAACAAAGGCATGTCACGCCGTATCGGTGCACATCATGTCAGAAAAACGGAAATGCGTTTGAATCTTCCATCATCATTGACTTTTGTCAACAAAGTCGTAGTAAAAAAGATCTTCAAATTTCATGTCAAAGTAATAGAGCATTTTTCCGATGACCAGCTGGCCCGGCCTCCGCTCTCCATTCAGTACACGGCTCAGTGTGGCGGGAGATATTCCGATCTCCAGGGCGAGCTGGTTTAACGAGTAGTCATTATTGACCATATACTGCAGCACATAATCTCTTCTGATCTGTATCTTTTCGACCACTTTCTTCACCTTCCGTTCTGTCAAATACTTTCTTTCTTATACATAAGATACGGCTTTTGTTAACTTTTGTCAATACTTTTCCAGCCTGGCTATTCCCTTTAGTCAATAAACATACTAGAATATAAATAGACCGCGGGAGGGGGAAAGACTGTGGAAAGTTTCGGGAAACAATTGCGGACATTGCGGGAAAAAAGGCATCTGACAGTGAATCAGCTGGCAACGTATTCAGGCGTCAGCGCCGCGGGAATCTCGCGGATTGAAAACGGCAAACGCGGGGTGCCGAAACCTGCAACCATTAAAAAGCTCGCAGATGCGTTAAAAATCCCGTATGAGGAACTGATGCAGACGGCGGGATATATAGAGACCGTTCAGGAAACGAGAGCCCCGTACGACACGGGCTGCACCTTGCTGGAAAAAGCCGAAACGTATGAGCTGCATGATTTATCCCTATTGGAGCGGGAGAACTGGCGGCACCTGTCGAAAGAAGACTTGGTTCTGCTTGATAAATACTTTGCGTTCTTATCGGCTGAAGCCAAAAAAAGAACAAATGAAGACTCATGACTTTGCACATGTGAGGCGATCTTATTGAACACATTCGGAAAGCAATTAAGAGAGCTGCGCCGCGCCCGGAAGCTTACCGTCAATCAGCTTGCCGTCTATTCCGGCGTCAGCTCGGCGACCATTTCCAGAATTGAAAACGGGCACCGCGGCATTCCTAAACCCGCGACCATCCGAAAATTGGCGGACACATTAAAAATTCCGTACGAGGAGTTAATGGCGCGGGCCGGACACATCAAGGCATTTCAGGAAGAAATCCGCGAAACCTCCGAAAGCTATCAATCCATCTGCGCCATCTATCAGACCGCCGTTGACAGAGGCGCGGAGCATCTGCCGCTGTTTGACAGCAAAAAGTGGCAGCATTTCACAAAAGAAGATATTGAAAGCGTCAGCAAATACTTTGATTTTATCGCGGCTGAAGCGAAAAAGCGCTCCCCGGATTCCTCATCCTCTTTTTGATCCTCTCCTCAACTTAACAAGCGCCAGACGTACGTTCCCTCCGATTTTGCGGTATAATAGCAGAAGACGAGGTGAAAAAGCATGAACCAATCAGAAATGTGCCCCAGATTCGAAAAAGCGGTCGACATCCTAAGTAAACGCTGGGTGGCTCTAATCGTCTTTCAGTTATTGAACGGACAGCAGCGATTTAGCGAAATTGAAGCGGCGCTTCCGAATTTAAGCGGAAGAGTCTTGTCAGAACGTCTGAAAGAACTTGAAACAGAAGGTGTCATCAAACGGGATGTTATCCCCGAAACGCCTGTCCGCATTGAGTATTCTTTAACGGAAAAAGGCTGCGCATTAGCCCCTATTTTAGAGGAAATTTCCAAGTGGTCTTCAACATGGATTGATCCTTCCTGATAAACTCTTTTCCGCATAAGCGGCTGATCTCTCAAACGGACAGCCGTTTTTATTTTTGCTTTTCTTAAACAGAAAAACAAGCCCTCAGGCGTGCAGGGCTTGTTTTTGTCTGACGCCTTCCAGCGGAATTCGAATCTCCGCCCGGGCTCCTCCAGACTCCTGATTTTCAAGTATTAATTCGCCGTGGTGAAGATGTACGACATGATGGGCGAATGTAAGCCCCATGCCGTGATGCCCCGCCGAATGTCTGCTTTTATCCTCCGTGTAAAAAAGCTGTGTCGCTCTTTTCAGCGCTTCCGGCGAGAACCCGCTTCCGCTGTCGGATACGGCGAGATGGAGGGCGGAAGCGGTGCACAGGACGTCCACACGGATTTCCCCTCCTTCCGGCGTATAGTCGACGGCATTTGCCGCGATATTCATGACCGCCCTGTGGAGCAGCTCATGATCGATCGGCGCTTCAATTCGGTCAATTCCCCGTTCGCTGAGGACGAGATCAATCTGTTTCGGCCCCGCAAGCGCCGCCGCGTCACGATATATGTTTTGAATCCACTCTTTGAGGTCGGTATATTCCACATGAACGGCAACTGCCTCTTCCGCTTTAGAAAGCTGGATCAGCTGTCCGACATAATGCTCGATTTTGTTTCCGGCATCCAGAATATACTGCGCATATTCCGCCTGCTCCTCATCAGGCTCTGTTAACTGAAGCAGCTCGGCATTTCCTTTAATGATCGTTGCCGGAATTTTAATATCATGCGCAAGCGCGCCGATTTGTTCTTTCTTTATCCGCTCCGCCTCCCACTGCGCCGCCAAAGATGCCTGAAGCGCGTCTTTCATTTTCAGCAGAGAGTCAATGACATCGTCAAATTCCTTTATGCGAGACCTTTTTGGATTGATATTTAAATTCTGTTTTTGAATGCTTGCCGTAATGGAGCTGAGTGTGCGGAAATGCCGTCTCAGCTGATTGGCGAAACGCGTCGTCACGATAAAAACGGTCAAAAGAAGCAAAGTGATCAGAATCGTAAGACCCGTCCATTCATAATTCGGCAGATAGCGCCTTAACAGCGGCGACTGAAATTCCGACCTGAGTGAATATTGGAGAACGCCGTATTCATCTTTCCGATTTATCACCATGAATCCTTTTTGTGCATAATTAAAATACGGCTGATGCTGAATCTTTTTTCTCGCGTTGGCCGCATCTTGTTCCGTCATCGTTCCTTTTGTCATCCGCTTTGTTTTTTTATCAAAAACGGCGTATGTCATACCTGCGGGGATCATGTCTTCTGTTATCTTTTCCGCTGATTTCAGGCGGGGTTTGATCTGTTCCGCCTCATGCTCGCTGTAGTTTGCGGGCAGGATCGCTCCGGCATTCATGGCAATGGCATTTAAGGCGACACATAATGCCGCCACCCCCATCGTGCTCAGACACAGTGTGATCGTAAATTTGACAAGCTCTTTGCGGATGCTGGATTTTCCTTTTGCTATTCCCATTTGTATCCGACACCCCACACCGTTTTGATCGGATCAGCCCCGTGTTCTTTACATTTTTTCCGGATGGTTCTGATAAACTCCGTAATGGTTGAATAGAGCGCATCGCCGTCCAAGCCGTACACTTCCTCGTAAATCTGCTCCCGTGAGAATGTTCTGTTTTTATGCTGTGCCAGACATTCAACGATTTTATATTCGTTTTTCGTAAGAGGCAGTTTCCGATCATCAATCCATACTTCTTTATTGTCAAAATCAAACATGAAGCCTGATATCAGCCGTTTCGTCTGATGCTTTTCCCGCCGTTCCCTTCTGACATGCGCGTTTACCCTTGCCATCAATTCCTGTACGCCGAACGGCTTTGTGATGTAATCATCAGCGCCTGTCATGAGGCCTTTCACAATGGATTCTTCGTCAGACTTTGCTGTTAAAAACAGGATCGGGCTGTCCACCAGCGGGCGAATCCGCCGGCAGAGTTCAATCCCGTCTGTTCCGGGCATCATGACATCAAGAAGAATCAAATCATAGCCTTGAAAAAAATCCAATGACTGATCCTCCGCTTTTTCCAGAATCGTTACTGTATGCTGATCACGCTGTAAAATGTTTCTGATCAGAACGAGAATATCTTTTTCATCATCAATTGCTAAAATGTTTGCCACCGGCCGAATCGCTCCTTGCCTTTATTCATATGAACGCCGCCCTTCCCATCTTCTGCACCAATAAAGGCCGGCCAGACATAATATCACTATAGAAAAATATAACATTATTTCTCCGAATCTCATATCGTATCTTACATAAGGGAGGAACTCTTTTTTGACTTTGTCAAAATGCAGCAGTCCTGCAAGGCCTGAAAGCCGCACGCTCCATGCCCACGGAAAAAAACGCCAGATGATATCGCCAAGTCCCGTATTCATGAGCGCCGCCATTAATAATCCCGCACCCCCTAAAAGCCCGGACGGTCCCATGCCGTACTTTATGCCGACAAAAAAAGACATCATATAAAGCGGAATACTGCCGGCAATCAGCCACGCCCCTCCTTTTAAAAAGAGAAGATACGGGAGATCATTGATGTGAAGAACAAATTTCATCCCCGCCAAATAAAGACAGATGGCGAGACCTACCGAAAACACATTCAATAGGAGCAGCAAAAGCAGCTTGCCCGCAAAACTGATGATTTTAGAATGCGGAACCGCCAGCATCATCTGAAAACGGCCCGCCTGTTCCTCAACCGAGGCAGACATGCCGCAGACAATACTGATGATGAAAGGGTATAAAACAGCAATCGCGCTGAAAAACACACTGTACAGCATATAAGGCTCCTGAACCCTTCCATACATATACAACAGGAAAAATCCCGCGCATAAAACCGGCGCCGCAGCATGCATCCATATGAGCGGCGTACGCTTCATTTTTAATACATCGGCCCACATATATCGTAAAAGCACGGTCATGACCGGTTTCCCCCTTTTGAAAAAGACACGGCGGAAACAAAACTTACCGCGATAAAAGAAAGAATAGAAAGAATAATAGCCGGAATGATCACGTTTCCGTTTAATAAGCCGCTGTTTGCGGGAAGCGGAATTCCGTTCGGATGGATCCCGAGAATCGGTGACATCACCCGGACTGACCAGCTCCACGGACTCAGCCACCACAATGAACCTGACGCCGGCACAATGCCTAAAACAAAGGCGGCGATCATATTCATGAGGATGACTGCCGTAAACCCGAACTGTCTGGCAATCCATAAGCAGAACGGAATTTCCCAAAGCGTAGACAGCCACAAAAGGGAGCTTGCTTCAATACCTTTCAGCTGAACCGCAGCAATTGCCGGAAACACAAGGCCAAGAAAAAACATGATGACTAAAAAGACGATTTGCGACAGGAGTGAATACAGCGCGATCAAGCTTATTTTTGAGAACCATATGCTCTTCAAGTCAGCCGGCAGTGAGTACACCGCACGGTCATTCGCTGATTTTTTCTCTTTTTTAACAGATAAACCGCACATTAGAGCAATCATGAGCGGCATGAAAATAACCGCCCACCAATTGAACGTGCCCGTCATAAAATAGGCGGCATTCAGCAGAAAAGAAAAAGCCGTGTTCAGAAGCGGGATTAGAATGATCAGCTTTCTGATAAATGTTCTTTTAGATGTAAGGTGTTCCGCCTGCATGTACTGAATCATTTTCCTGTCCCCGCTTTCTCCCGTGTTGATTTGACTACCTCCAGAAACAGCCGCTCCAGATCGTCTTCCCGGCTGATTTCTCCCTGATATCCTAAAACGCCGTCACTGATAATTCCGATATGGTCTGCGATCTGCTCGACTTCTGATAACAGGTGGCTAGATAAAATCACCGTCATTCCCTGTCCGGGCAGGGAGCGGATAAATTCCCGCAAATCCTGAATTCCCATCGGGTCCAATCCGTTTGTCGGCTCATCAAGAATTAAAAGCGACGGACGGTTTAATAATGCTAACGCAATGCCGAGACGCTGTTTCATCCCCATGGAAAATTGTCCGGCGCGCTTTTTTCCGGTTCCCGTTAATCCCGTGATTTCCAACACTTCCGCAATCCTTGAATCAGGCAGTCCGAGCATCACGCAGCGGACTTTCAGATTTTCAGCGGCTGTCAGGTTGCTGTAAAGCGGCGGCGCTTCAATCAGGGAACCGATGCTTTTCAAATCTTCGCGCTTCCATGTATGTCCGTCGAACAGAACCTTGCCGGATGTTTGCTGCAGCATGCCGGTCAATATTTTAAGTGTCGTTGATTTTCCCGCGCCGTTCGGACCGAGCAGGCCGTAAATACTGTTTCGCTTAACCGATAGAGACACATCAGCCACTGCCTGTTGTCTGCCGAATGATTTTTGCAGCTGTCTCGTTTCTAAGATGTTGCTCATATGATTACCCCTCTGCTTTGTTATTTGATAAGTAAGACTTTACAGCGCAGTTATCAAAATTTAATCAAGAAATCAAAAAAAAGCATCCTTCACGCGGAAGAATGCTTTTTTTCATGAGGCTGAGCGTACGATCAGCTTTCTTTTTTGTTTTTTCACCGGGCTGAGGGCTCGTTCCAGCCACGCCATCAGCAGGTCTGCGGCTACCGCCATCAGCGCGGTCGGGATGGCGCCCGCCAAAATAATGGCGGTTCCGTTTGTCGCGTTCGAGCCTCTGACGATCATATCCCCGAGGCCGCCTGCGCCGACGAAGGTGCCGATTGCCGTGATGCCGATCGCAATGACGAGCGCCGTTCGGAGACCCGCCATAATGACGGAAAGCGCAAGCGGCAGCTCCACCATACGAAGGATTTGGTATTTCGTCATGCCCATCGCCTTTCCCGACTCGAGATAAGCGTGCTCGATATTGATAATGCCCGTGTGCGTATTTCTGAGAATCGGCAGCAGTGAATACAAAAACAAAGCCGTGATGACCGTATTGGCGCCGAGTCCCATGACGAGCATCAGGACGGCGAGCATCGCAAGCGCCGGAACGGTTTGAATCACGTTCGCCACAGCAAACACCCAGCCGGCGAGACGCCCGTGCCTTGCTGTCACAATTCCGGCCGGAATGGCGAGAACGGCGGCGAAAACGACGCCGTACGCCGACATGAGAAAGTGCCGCCAGCACTCATACAGAACATAACTGCCGTTTTGAGCATAATACGTAAACAGCTCCTTCATCGTGTCCATCCGCACATCTCCTTTCCGTTATTCAAAGTAATGATGTTTTTCTAAATATTCCTTGGCCACGACGGACGGCTCTTTTAATCGGCCGTCAACTTCGTAATTCATTTTCTGCATCATCTTTGTATCAATCGCGCCGATCATTTTATTGATCACGCCCTCCAGTTCGGGATGCTCTTTTAATACTTGATCCGGAACGACGGGTGAACAGTCATACGGAGGAAAGAACCGCTTATCATCCTTCAGCGTTTTCAGTCCGTAAGCGATGATTCTTCCGTCGGTGGAATAAGCGAGCGCGATATCCATCTTTCTGCTTTTCAGCGCGTCGTAAACAAGGCCGATCTGCATCGGATACGTGCCTTCAAATGACATTCCGTATGTGTTCATAAAATCCTGATATCCGTTGCCTCTCAGCTTCATCCAGTAGTTATCGACGCCGAATTTCAGATGAGACGCTTCTTTTTTGACATCGGATACCGATTCTAAATGGTATTTGCTGGCAAGCTGTCCGGAAACGGTAAAGACGTATGTATTATCAAAGCCGTAAGAATCAAACCATTTCATGTCATATCTGTTTTGAAATTCACGCTGAACGAGCCGCAGCGCTTTGTCCGGGTCTTTTTCCGGCTCCATGCGAAGCGTCCCGGTCAGCGCGTCTCCTGTATAGCGCGTCGCGGCGATATCAATATCACCGTTTATCAAGGATTGCTGCTGTACGGCATTGGAGCCGAGATTTTTAATAACGGATGTTTTCAACCCGCTGTGATGTTCGATCATCTGTCCGAGCATGCTCGCGATGATTTCCGATTCGGTCATGCTTTGCGCGCCGATTTTAATGGTGTCCTCCGATGCGGCGCTCAATCCCGGGAGCGAGCATCCGCCAAGGAGCAGCATGCCGATACAGGCGATTGCGAGCAGCCGTTTTTTGCATCTATTCCCCATGAGAGACCTCCTCCTTATGAAGCGTCCTTTATGCTTTTCAGCCCGTCAGGCGTGACTTTCCGTTCTGTCATCCCCAGCATGTAATCGACGGCTGCCGCCAGCATCGTGACCGGAACGGCGCCTGCGATAATATACTCCGGCTGGTAAAGGTTCAAGCCGATAAAAATGTAATCTCCCAGCCCGCCTCCGCCGATAAAGGAGGCGAGCGTCGCCCAGCCGATTAAATAAATCGAAGACGTCCTGATGCCCGCCATGATGACCGGAGCGGCAAGCGGGAGCTCTACAAGCCTGATCTGCTCCCATGCCGTCATGCCGATTCCTTTTCCCGATTCCAGAAGATGCCGATTGACGCCGAGAATCCCCGTATACGTGTTTCTGAGAATCGGCAGCATGGAATAGAAAAACAGCGCCACAACGGCCGGGACCTTTCCTACGCCTAAAAGCGGAATAAAAAACGCAAGAATGGCAAGGCTCGGCAAGGTTTGAATGATGTTGACGATGCCGATGACGGCGCCGGCTCCTCTTTTCATCCTCGTCAGCACGACACCGAGCGGAACGGCGGCGAGAATGCCCGCCATGACGGCGATTAATGAGATGTACAGATGCTCCCATGTTTTATAAAGCATCTCTCCTCCATTTGCCTGTAAAAATTGCACGGTCTGATTCATATCAATTGAAGCCTCCTCATGACATCACCGCGAGCTGATTTTCTTCTCCCCAGATGGAGTCATAGACGATGTCAACGAGGCTTGCCCTTGTCACGATTCCCGTTAGCCGGCCGGCTTCATCAAGGACCGGCACAAATTTCATGCCTCTTTTTAAAATTTTATGGACGGCGTCGCGGAGCAGAGTGCCGCTTCTGACCGTGTACAGATCCCGGTCAAGCACTTCCGCGACGGTTACCGCCTGTCTTCGTTTGCGGTCAATCATCTCCACATCGACATAACCTTGGAGAACGTTCTTTTCATCAATGACGAGCAGCGAATCCACCCGCTCGGCACGCATCAGCTGAATGGCGGCTGACAGTGTTTTCTCAGGTGTTACCGTCACGGGATCGGGATTCATGATCTGCTCCACCCGTTCAATATCAGGGCTGGATGATTGGATCAGCCGTTCCTTGCCGATAAACTCCTCAACAAATTCATTCGCCGGAAATCTGAGAATCTCATCAGGCGTTCCGGCCTGGACGATTTCTCCCGCTTTCAGAATGACGATTCTGTCCGCAAGTTTGATGGCCTCGTCCATATCATGGGTAACAAATACGATGGTTTTATGTAAGGTTTTTTGCAGTTTTTTAAATTCTTCCTGAAGGGAATCTCTCGTAATCGGGTCAAGCGCCCCGAACGGTTCATCCATTAAGATGAGCGGCGGCTCTGCGGCAAGTGCCCGTAATACACCTATTCGCTGCTGCTGTCCTCCGCTCAGTTCATGAGGGTAACGGTCTAAATATTCAGGCCCCATATCAACGAGCTTTAAAAGCTCCCGCGCCCGTTCCTTCCGTTTTTCGGCAGGATGCTTTAAAAGCTTCGGAACGAGCGTAATGTTCTGCTGAATGGTCATATGCGGAAACAGCCCGATCTGCTGGATGACATAGCCGATGCTTCTTCTGAGTTCCACCGGGTCTTGTTCCATAATGTTTCGGCCCTCTATCAGGATTCTGCCTTCTGTCGGTTCAATTAAGCGGTTGATCATTTTCATCGTCGTCGTTTTGCCGCAGCCGCTCGGTCCGATAAAACAAATAAATTCGCCTTTGGCGATATTCAGGTTGATGCTGTTGACGGCTTTTTTCCCGCCTTTATACATTTTCGAGACATTTTCTAATGTCAGCAAACACTCACACCTCCATGATTAAGTTTATTCAATTCGTTAAATTCAAATTTAACTTTTCAGACAATTGAACGTTTTCCATTATAAATTAAACTTTGTAAATTAAAAAGTTTACAATTTGTCCATATTATATATAAAGGTTGTGTAAGCACTGATTAACCCGTATTGACCGGCAAAGTTCTTCTTATTGCTCCGGATTACTGCCAAATTCTCTCGGAAGAGCATTTCCGCCGGTTTAAAAATGTGGTATATTGACATCGGAATTGCTGACTGAAAGGATTGAAACTGTTGGAGAAAGATCCGTTACACGTAATCGAACAAGCTGAAGATCATTTGATAGAACGAATCGCTGAAAATATGCATACATTCGGAATGCCCGCGACGGTGGGGCGCATTTTAGGCATTATTTATATGAACCGCAAGCCGATGACCTTAACTGAATTATCAGAAGCGACCGGCATGAGCAAGACGAGAATGAGTCAGGCGGTCCGTGAAATGCTTGACGTCAATCTGGCGGAAAAAGTGTTTGAAAAAGGCGTCCGCAAAGATTTATACGACGTCGAGCAGGATTATTACCAAACCTTTATTACGCTGTTTACGGCCACCTGGAGCAAGGTCGTCAGCAAAAATAAAATGATGCATAAAAAGCTGAACCGCGAACTGACGGCCGTCCTTGAAAACGGCGTGCCGGAAGAAGCTGAGGAAAAAATCAACGAACTGCTGAAAGAATTAAAGGATTGGCTTGATTACTACAACTGGATCAGCCGTCTGATCGAGTTTTTTGAAAGCGAAGAAATTTTCAAGCATGTTCCGAAGCCATAAGAAAAAAACGCCCTGACCCGCAAGGCGTTTTTTTCATGCCGCATTCGGCGCTTTGGTTCGTTTTTTCTTTCTCACCGGACTCAGCGCCCGCTCCAGCCATGCCATCACAAGATCTGCGATAACGGCCATCAGCGCTGTCGGAATGGCGCCGGCCAAAATAATCGCGGTTCCGTTCGTGGCGTTTGAGCCCCTGACAATAATGTCACCGAGTCCGCCCGCGCCGACAAACGTACCGATTGCCGTAATGCCGATCGCGATGACGAGCGCCGTCCGCAGCCCCGCCATGATGACGGAAAGCGCAAGCGGCAGCTCCACCATGCGGAGCACCTGAAATTTGGTCATGCCCATCGCTTTTCCCGATTCAAGATAAGCGTGTTCAATGCTGGCGATTCCCGTGTACGTATTCCGGATGATCGGAAGAAGCGAATATAAAAACAGCGACAATATCACCGTATTGGCGCCGAGCCCCATGACGAGCATCAGCACCGCAAGCATCGCAAGCGCCGGCACGGTCTGAATCACGTTTGTCACCGCGAATACCCAGCCGCTTAATGTTCTGTACCTGGCAATGAAGATGCCGAGCGGAACCCCGACGATCGCCGCAAATAAAACGCCGTATACCGACATGAGAAAATGGCGGTAAAACTCCTGAAGCACATAGGCGCCGTTTTGAGAATAATAAGTGCCGAGCTGCTGCAGCACTTCCATTTGCTCCACCTCATTTCTTATTCAAAATAATGATGTTTCTCCAAAAATTCTTTAGCGACGACGGACGGTTCTTTCAGCTTGCCATCCACCTCGTAATTCAATTCCTGCATCGTTTCCGTATCGATTTTGCCGATCAGTTTATTCACAATGCCCTTCAGTTCAGGATGCTGCTTCAGCACGCTGTCGGGAATGACCGGCGAACAGTCATACGGCGGGAAAAACTGCTTGTCGTCTTTTAAAATTTTCAGATCGTACGCTTTAATCCGTCCGTCCGTTGAATAAGCGAGGACGGCGTCCATTTTCCCGTTTTTCACGGCATCGTATACAAGTCCGATCTGCATCGGATAGGTTGTGCCGAATTCAAAGCCGTACGTGTCGGTAAAGCCCTTATAGCCGTCACCTTTTCTTTTCAGCCACGCATTGTCTACACCGAGCTTAAATTGATCCGCATGCTTCTTAATATCGGACACTTTGTCTAAATGGTCTTTTTCCGCGAGCTCTTTCGTGACGGTAAAAGCGTATGTGTTCTCAAATCCGTAAGAATCAAACCATTTGTAATGGAAGCGTTTCTCAAATTCTTTCTGTACGATGGATAATGCTTTTTTCGGGTCTTTTTCCGCTTCCATGCCGAGGGTGCTCGTTAAATCCGTTCCCGAGTAGCGCGTCGCGGCGATATCGATTTCACCGCCGAGCATCGCTTGCTGCTGGACATAGTTCGATCCGAGGTTTTTAATTAATGCCGTATTCAAGTCTGTATTGTGCTCAATCATCTGTGCGATCATATTGGCGATAATTTCTGATTCCGTCATGCTTTGCGCCCCGATTTTAATCGTATCATCGGAAGCCCCGCTCAGGCCGGGAAGGGAACAGCCGCCTAGAAGCAGAGCAGCTGACAGCGCCAGTCCGCACATCCATCTCTTTTGGTTTCTTTTCACAACAGCCAACTCCTTATGATACTTCCTTCAGTCCTTTCAGCCCTTTCGGCGTCACCTTCCGTTCCGTCGCCGCCAGCAGATAATCAATGATAATGGCTAAAATGGTGACTGGCACGGCGCCGCCGATAATATATTCAGGCTGATAGAGATTCAGGCCGATAAAAATATAGTCTCCGAGCCCGCCGCCCCCGATAAAGGAAGCAAGCGTCGCCCAGCCGATCAGATAAATGGTGGATGTGCGGATGCCCGCCATGATCACCGGAACCGCAAGCGGCAGTTCCACAAGCCTGATCTGCTCCCAGACCGTCATGCCGATGCCTTTTCCCGATTCCAGCAGATTTTTGTTTACGCCTTGAATGCCGGTATACGTGTTCCGGAGAATCGGCAGCACCGAATAGAAAAACAGCGCGACGATCGCGGGCACCTTTCCCACGCCTAACAGCGGGATAAAAAACGCCAGTATCGCGAGACTCGGCAAGGTCTGCACAATGTTGACGGCGCCGATGACGGCGCCTGCGCCCTTTTTCATTCTCGTCAGCGCCACTCCGAGCGGAACGGCGACGACAATACCTAATATGACGGCGATAATCGAAATGTATAAATGCTCCCACGTTTTATATAACAGTTCTCCGCCGTTCGTCTGCAAAAACTTGATCATTTCATTCATTGTAAGCGTTCCTCCCTTGTCAGCCTGTCACCAGCTGGTCTTCCTCGCCCCAGATTGAATCGTAAACGATGTCGACAAGGCTCGCTCTCGTGACAATTCCGACTAAATGCCTTTGTTCATCAACGACGGGTACATATTTCATTCCGCGCTTTAAAATTTTGCGTACGGTATCGCGCAGCAGTGTCCCCTGCTCGACTGTATACAGATCAGAGCGGAGCACGTCGCCGACGAGGCTCGCTTTTTTCCGGTTCTGATCAATGATTTCGACATCAACATATCCTTGCAGCACATTCAGGTCATCAACGACAAGCAGGGAATCGACACGGTGTTCCCGCATCACCTGTATCGCCTGCGAAAGCGTTTTGTCCGCCGTAACGGTGACAGGTTTTTTGTTCATCATCTGCTCGACGCGTTCAATATCCGGTCTTGATTGCAATAACCGTTCTTTGCCGATAAATTCTTCAACAAACTCATTAGCCGGATTCCTGAGGATGTCATCAGGAGTGCCGGCCTGAACGATCTCTCCCGCTTTTAAAATGACGATCCGGTCAGCCAGCTTAATGGCTTCATCCATATCGTGGGTTACAAACACAATCGTTTTATTCAATGTTCTTTGCAGTTTTTTAAATTCTTCCTGAAGGGAATCCCGCGTAATCGGGTCAAGCGCTCCGAACGGTTCATCCATGAGAATAAGAGGCGGTTCCGCTGCCAGGGCGCGCAGCACGCCGATTCTCTGCTGCTGTCCCCCGCTCAGCTCGTGAGGATAGCGGTCTAAATATTCCGGGCCCATATCGACGAGCTTCAAAAGCTCCCGCGCCCGTTCCTTCCGCTTTTGTTCCGGCCATTTCAGCAGTTTCGGCACGAGGGAAATGTTCTGCTGAATGGTCATATGAGGGAAAAGTCCGATCTGCTGAATGACGTAGCCGATTTTCCGTCTCAGCTCCACCGGGTCCTGCTCCATAATGTTTTCGCCATCGATAAAAATCTTTCCGGATGACGGCTCAATCAGTCTGTTAATCATTTTCATCGTCGTCGTTTTTCCGCAGCCGCTCGGCCCGATAAAACAAATAAACTCGCCTTTTTCGATATTTAAATCAATGCTGTTGACAGCTTTTTTTCCGCCTTTATAGACTTTTGATACATTTTCTAATCTCAGCAATCCGTGCACCTCCGAAGGGTTCCGTTATTTTTCTGAAAAGTATAATCTTTATTATAAGATGAAATTTGTAAAATAAAAAGTTTACAATGTGTTGGAATTATATACAATATACGTATTTTTTCATGTTATCCCGCTGACAATGCGGATGTTCTTACAATCGCTCCCGATAGCTCGCATATCCTGCCGCATCATCTTTTTCATCAACTGTAAAAAATATGATATATTGTCAGCATGAAAAGCCAGTGAAGGGATGATCAGCCGTGGAAAAAAACGCTCTTGATATCATCGGGCATGCTGAAGAGCATCTCATTGAGAGAATCGCCGAGAATATGCATACATTCGGAATGCCGGCCACACTGGGACGTGTGCTCGGTATTATTTATATGAACCGCAAGCCGATGACGTTAAATGAGCTGTCAGAGGCGACCGGGATGAGCAAAACGAGGATGAGCCAGGTGGTCCGCGAAATGACCGATGCCAATCTGGCTGAAAAAGTGTTTGAAAAAGGCGTTCGGAAAGACCTTTACGACGTTGAGCGTGATTATTACCAGACGTTTATCTCCCTGTTTACGGCAAATTGGACAAAGGCGGTCAGCAAAAACAAAATGCTCTATAAAAAGCTGAACCGCGAGCTGACTGAGCTTCTGGAATCGGAAAATCTCAGTCCCGATATTGAAGAAAAAGCCCGTCAGCTTTTGGATGAACTGACGGATTGGCTCCATTATTATGACTGGCTGAGCCGTTTGATAGAATTTTTTGAGAGTGAAGAAGTGTTTCAGCATGTGCCGAAAATAGAAAAAAGCAGCACCCGAAGATAACCGGGCGCTGCTTTTTTAAGTCAGGAAACCAATATCGGGAACATGCCTTTCAGACCGGCGCCGATCATGCCGATCGCCACCACCGCCAAAATCAGCCCCATCAGCCGGGTAATGACGTTCATTTCGGTTTTCCCGAGCTTATTGCTGATGAAAGATGAATAGTGAAAGAAGATGAACGTCATCGCGATGACGGCCGCAATGCCGATAAGCACGCTGATGTAATGGAAGATGCCGCCATGGCCGGCCGACAGACTCATCACCGTCGCGATCGTACCGGGTCCGGCGATAATCGGAATCGACAAAGGCGTCACAGATATATCTGCTTTCTCCTTGCTCTCCCCTTTCTCTTCATGATGGAGAGACTGCACATGAGATTTCTTCGCGTTCAGAAGATTATAAGCGATGCCGAAAATAAAAATGCCGCCCGCGATACGTAAGGCATGAATGTTAATGTCAAACAGTTTAAAGATCAGATGGCCGAAGATTAAAAAAGCCGCCAAGATGATAAACGACAGCACGGAAGCCTTGCGCGCGATCGCTGTCCGTTCTTTCTCCGGGTACCCTTCCGTCAGTGAAAGAAAAATCGGCACGTTTCCGATGGGATTGGAGACTGCAAACAGTGAAATGAAGACATGAATGATGAATGAAAACATGCGTACCTCCTTATGACTTGCCGTTATTGAGTTATGTTTTGTTCTCCGCTGTTTCTTATGCATGGTTTTTACCCCGGGGGCTGCTTTTTATAACCTCAGCCGAACAATCTGGAAACAGAAAAAACCGTCCTTGTAAGGACGGTTTTTTCTGTTTGCTATCTCCATAAGCCTTTTCCGAATTTCAACAGCCGATAAAGCATTTTCAATTTTTTCAGCATGCGTTAATTTCCTTTTTCACTCTGAATCAATGCGCCGAGAGACATGATATCTATCAGCTCCAATAAAATTCTACCATAAAGGGTACTTTTTCTCTATTATCAATTCATAGAGAAGGTGATTTGTATATCTTTAGAAAACTCCGTTACATCCGTCCTATTTTCTTTTATAATGTAAATATTGAACAAAATCCCTATATTACTTGTAAAAGGAGTTTTAGAATGTATTGTTCTCAATGCGGCCATCATACTGATGGCGGAAAGTTTTGTGAAAAGTGCGGGGCGCCCCAGCCCGGGCAGGGAGGCGCAGGCCAAACGCAAGGCCAGGCCGCTCAGGCCGGCGCCGCGGCTAAGCAGGCTTCAAAGCAATTTGCCTTATTCGTGCTTGATGTGTTAAAGCGACCGTACCAAACATGTAAAACGACAGGCGGCGAACAGCTTGTCAGCAGCATCATCAACATGGTGCTTTTCTGCCTGGTGACGCCGATTATGTTTTATATTCTCTTATCAGACGGCTTTCGTGACGTCAGTTTTACCGCGATTGTGGTCAAACCGGCGCTTACCTTTGCATTATGCGTTTTTTGCCTGTATCTCTTGATTTTTATTGCTTTGAAGGCCGGCGGCGCGCAGGTGTCATTTAAAGATTCGCTGTCCCGATTCGGGGCATTTTTGATTCCGTTTACAGCTATTTTGCTTCTTGCCCTCATTTTTATGCTGCTTCATACAACCGTTTGCTTCACCATTCTGGCTGTCGGTCTTTTAGGAGCGGCGTTTGCCGTGCCTCCGCTCATGCTGGCGAGCTATCAGCATCAGCTCACTACTAAGGCGGATATCATTTATTCTGTTATCGTCATCTATTTGATCATTTGCGTAACGTTTCAATTCACGATCAAGCATTATATAAAAGAACTCATGAATTATTTCTTCTTTTAAAAACGGAAACCCCCGCCGCCTGATTGGCGCGGGGGTTTTTTTATTGAATGGATGTTAAATAAATTCTTCCGTCTTTAACAATGCCGCCATACGTCCAATTATATGTTCTGAGCTTCGGACTGCCGCCGGCTTTCGTAATATAAAACTCCTCGTACGTGTGAATCGTCAGATGAGAGCCTTTCTGTGAAAAGCTTTTGACATTCACTTCATTAAATACTTCGGTCGTCCCCTCGCTGTGCAGTTTTTTGACCAGTTTCTGCTGATCAGCATACAAAGGGCTTCCCTCTTCTAAATTACCCGCCATGATGGCAAAATTGTTAAGGCTGACGGCGCTTGATTGATTTGTCAGGTAATCAGTCATAAACGATGTGACTTGCTCGTTTGTCACGCTGCCTGAAGCTGTGTTTCCTTTGGAAGATGCCCATGCGGATGTATAGGTTTTCGGCTGGTCGTTTTTTATTTTTTTTACATTTGTCCCAGAAGAATCTGAGGCAGGGTCAGCTTTTTCGAAAACCCATTTTTTATGTTTTGTATCATATGAGAGTACATAGTGAAAGCTCGGCTCAGCCTCTTCCATATCAGGCTTCGTATTCCCGTCGAAATAAGCAGACTCATGAAGCTCTTTACCCGTAACAGTTACTTGCCAGCGGCCGTTCTCTTGAGAAATCGCAAATGAATCCAGATCAAAGCTTGTCTCTTTATACTGATCCTTCAAAAAGGTGCCGGAACTCTTCATGCCGGATACCACTTCTTTCGTCTGCTCTTTCCAGGCGGAACCAGCCTCGGTCATCTGATCGGTATTTCCGTCTGCCATCGCTTTTGTATACTGCTTCGTTGTTTTGACAATCGTGTCCATGATTGTTTGCTGTGTATCTTGATCCGGGATAAGCGTTAAGTCCACATCAGTACTGTTGATCGGGACATCGGCAGTTTTCATTTTCCCCCAAGGAAAATCAGCCTCCACGGCGGCTGTCATGGAACCGTCAGTTAAGAGCGGACCATATGTAACGGATGTAAACGGATCTTTATGGACGGACTTGCCGTTTATCAGCAGATCGCCTTTCGCGCTTTTGAAGCTATCTGCCGGAGTGAATGTCACATCCTCGGCGTCTAACGGCAGGTCAAACTCAACATTCCGGCTTCCGGCCGCCTCTGCCTCTTGCTTTTTGACAACGTCAACCGTCTCATTTTTAAGCTTGGCTTCCGCCGTGTAGACACCAGGTGCATACGGGCCGAAGATTTGGGTTTCATCGGCTTTTTTGACCGTACCTGTTTTCTCGCTGTTGATATAAAGATCGGCGCCTTTATAATTGCTTGTGACGCGGAAATAAACCGGATCGACTTTCAGTTCGTAATGGTCAAACAAAAGAAGGGTTTTTCCCTCTTTTTTGACATATACCGCATCTGTTTCTGATGAATTGCCGCGAAGCGCTGCCAGCAGTTCATCGTGTTTCTTTGCGTATGCAAGGAGCGGTTTGACATTGGTCTCATTCAGCTTCAGTTTTTTGTCTGAAGGAGTGAGCAGGGCTGCGAGCTTTTTCGTGTCCCCGTCATGAACCGCCTGTTCGAATTGATCCGTGAGCCTTTTTTCAGATGTCAGCCAGGCTCCGGTTTTATATGCGGCAATCAATAAGATCAGCGCTGCGGCAATGCCGCCCCACATGAAGAGCGTTTTTTTAGGGATCGGCTTTCTCATTTGTGAAGCAGGTTCAGCCGCTTTTACAGCCGCCTGCCGCTCCAGCCGGCTTCCTTTCCCGATCGGTTTTCCGCATTCTTTACAGAAATGCGCTTCTTCATTGTTCTGCTGGCCGCAATGCTTACAAAAAAACATGACTTTCCTCCTATTCAATCTGCAAAACTTGTATAACTTTTCCTATGTTTCATATTTTATAATAAAGTAGAATGATTTTGGAGTTATTTTCAAAAATAGCTGTCGATCATAACGGAGGAGGAGAAACGGACATGCAAAAACTGAGCATCCGAAAAGCCGCGGAGCCGGATGAAGCGCTGTATGAACTATTGCTGCTGGCCGATCCGTCGAAAGAGATTGTCGATGATTATCTTGTAAGAGGAGAATGCTATACGGCCTGGACGTCAGACGAGCTTGCAGGGGTTTACGTTTTATTGCAAACAAGGCCTAAAACGATAGAAATCGTAAACATCGCGGTAAAAGAATCGCTGCAGAACAGGGGATTCGGAAAACAGCTGGTGCGGGACGCCATTGAAAAAGCGAGACAATCGGGGGCTGACACGATTGAAATCGGCACCGGAAATTCCAGTATTCATCAGCTGTCACTCTATCAAAAATGCGGATTCCGCATTCAGGCTGTCGACCATGATTTTTTTATCAGACATTATGATGAAGACATTTTTGAAAACGGCATTCAATGCCGGGATATGATACGGCTTTATTTGGATTTATGATAAAAAGGGCGCCGGCTGACATCGGCGCCCCTTCGTTTACCATTCAGACGGATTGATCCGCTTGTTTCTCTGTATTTCTTTGACTCCCTTGTCTGACTGAAAAAACAGCAAAAACGATCGTAAGGGTCAGTCCGACCGCCGCAAAAATATAATCCGCATTCATCAACAGCAGAAGCCCTGTGTAGACAGCGGCCGACAGCGGTTCACCCATTTTGACAATGGAAAAAATCAGTGCAAAGACCCTTCCGAAATATGCGGCCGGAACCGTCTTTTGGAAATACAGCACCGTTTGCACATCAATATACGAGATGATGATGCCAAGCACCAGGAAGATGATGCACTCAAATCCATGAAGGGGAAAAAACAGGAGCATAATGAGCAGTCCCGCTGCCGTTAACGTCCGCGGGTACAGCCGGTTCAAGCGTTTTGTATTCCATTTGAAAAATACGGCCAGATTGCCCAAAAGCATCCCCGCCTGAAACATTGAATACATGACGGCAAACCATACAGAATAGTTCTGCTGAAAACGCTCCACAGCAAGAATCGGCCCCATTACTGAAATAAGGCCGGCAATGACGAGATTTACGACGAAAAAGTATCCGACCGATGTCAGCCATGCCGCATTTCCTTTCAGCATTCTGTAACCGGCTTTTACATCTTCAGTTCCGTTGCTTTTTTCATTGGGCTGTTCTGAAATACGAATAAACGCGATAAATGCCGCAGAGATAAAAAAAGCAGTTCCGTTTATGGCAAACAGCATCCCGAACGGAATAGCCGCAATCATGATCCCGCTGATCAATTTTCCGACGATGAGTCCGATCAAGTCACTCGTATTGATCAGAGATGTCGCCTGATCAAGATGCTGTTTGCGGACGAGCAGCGGAATGATCGCGACTTTCGCCGGCGCAAACAGCATCGATTGCAGAGATAGACAAAAGGCGCACACCCCGGCTATCCACACGGTTAATAAATCGTTCGCGCTGAGCACCGCCAAGAGGATCATGATGACGGCCCGGCCCGTATTGCACAAATACAAGATCGACTTTTTTCGGAATAAATCAATCAGCGGTCCCGCCAGCACGCCAAATGTCAACGGCACGAGTTCGATAAAAGAAATAACGCCGACAAGAATTTTGCTGCCGGTCAATTCCAGCACTAACAGCGGCAGTGCAATAAGCCAGACCCCGTCCGCTGCTGAAGAAAACACCTGTGCACACCAAAGCTTTGCATAGTTCGGTGTTCGATATGTCATATCAGGCCCTTTTTTGATCCTCGTCATCAGAAACACCGCCGAACCATTCCAGCGTTCTCCATGATTCCCGTCTTTCCGTATAATCCTCTTCCATCACCTCAAATACAATGCCGGTATCTTGATTCCGATAAAGCTCCTGCAAAGTATCTGCAGCCCGTCTCAGCAGCTCCTCAGCGATCGTCCCTTCACTCGGATGGCGGCCCTCAAAACAGCGGACGCCGCCATGCGGGAACGCAAGCTGGCGAAATGAGCTGAAGTGATAATGCTTAATGTTCTCTTTTATCGACAGAAACTGAAAGAAATCGGGATATTTCAGCTGATCATTTCTGAACATAAGCGCGGAAGACAAGTGAGTCTGATAGGTAATCGCCCAATGGCACAGATCCCACGTAATACCGACATGCTTCAGATCCATCTGCACCAGCTCTGTAAAATCCTCAGGATAAATGAAAATCGGATCAAAATCCTCTCCCAGATTCCCGATGATCGGAAGGTTTTCCACACCGATCCAGATGTCCGTCCCTTTCAGCCGCTCATCAAACTCCGCGAAAAACTCAACGATTTTTTTACGGTTTCCTTCCAGGTCATAGACTTGAAATTCCTCAACCGTCATAAATTGATTCGCATGAACGGTTATGCCTTTGGCGCCGTATTTCACAGCGAGCTCCGCAAAGTGATAAAGCTGTTTTTTGATGTGATCTTCATTCACATAATCGGCATGATCTGTCGGGAAATGCAGCGTCAATAATGAAGGATCAAGCTGTTTCGCATATTCCAGCGTCTGATTAAATGTTTTGATATAATCCGCTTCCTCAAAGGAATGGCCGTCAAAAATATTCGCTTCCAGACCGTATCCCGCTTCCACCCATTTCTCATCGATTTGCTTCGGATCAAGTCCGAAAAACGGAATTTGAGCAATCATAGGACAGTCACCATGTTCCTCTCACAAGCATAAACGCTTCCGCAGCGGTAAAACCCGATTTTGCTCCCCACACATGGGCATTATGTTCGATCGCCTGCAAAGAGCGGGGATGAGGGAAGTCTCTGAGCTCGGAGCCGTAACACGCCATCGATTTCAATTTCGTTTCAAGCTCGTCTTCAATATTAACGAAGAAATTGGCATGAAACTGATCCTTCTGACAGTAATTCCATTCCGTCGAAGACAATGTTTCATAGGCAAAAACCCGTTTTACCGTATGACCGGGAAGCGGACGGGTTGCCGTCATGACCGCTCTGAATACGACGGAGTGGTCAATATTAATGTCACCGCCGTACTGGGTATACACAATGTCAGGCTGAAAACGATTGATTTGTTTCTCCGCTTCCTTCACGACATCCAGCAAATCCATTGAATCCATTCTGTTATCAGGAAGGTTCAGCCTGACAAAATCATGGATGCCCAAAGTGCTGAGCGCCTGCTCCGTTTCTTGATTAGAATGCTCCATAACGGAATCTTCAGGCTTTTTGTAATCCGTTTTTCTTGATGATTTGCCTTCCGCCATAATGACTGCCGACACGCTGTCACCTTGGCGGACATGTTTGGCGAGCGTGCCGCCGACGCCGATAATTTCATCGTCGGGATGCGCTGCAAATACCATTACTTTCATCATATTGCCCTCCTTTAACTAACATTTCAGCTGTATCCGCTCCGCAGTTCATCAGCATATCGAGCATGGAGAGGTGAGGGATATGCTCCCCGAATAATTGAGGATAGCCAAAATGTCGGATCTGCTGATACTCAATGACAATTCCGTTTCTTTCAAAATCGCTTTCTATTAAATAGTCGGAACCCTGACTGCCTGAATAATAACGGTCCGCCCCCAGCTCCTGACAAAGCGCTAAAACAAAATCGCTTTTTTTCTCCTTCCGGCATTCAAGCTCAGAGACATAACAGAGCGGCGTTTCAATTCGGAGCTCTTTTCGGAAAAATTCAATGATGTGCATATTCAAATCATGGAGATATTCCCACTCCCGCTGATAGACATCTTGAAAAAAATGCTGGTATCGCTCAAAATAGGGAGCTTTCGCATAGTTCATTTTAATCGCCATCCAATGTTTTTTCCGCCAATCCTGTGTCTGGTCGATTTTCATATGCCGAAGCTCTATGTCTTTATATTGTTTCATCTGCAAAGGCACTGTCAGCCATCTGGGGCCTTGCGGCGTTTTGATTCTGTTGCGGTTGAGGAATCCTTTTTTCTCAAATTGGGCTGTGTCATGAATGGCAAACAGATCCGACTTATACATTTTTTCAAAAAAACCGTACCACGGCAGATAACTGGATTGATGGCCGCTTATTGTTTTCATTCCGGTTTCGTAAAAAGTCGGCATTGTTTTTCTTCAGCTCCCCAATATCGTTTCGGTCTCGCGATTTCTTTACTGTGTGAATAGCCAAAATCAGCCCATTGAAGCTTGCGGCAAATGGCGAATTGCAGGGCGTCACGCATCAATAAGTAAGAGGCCTGCGCTTTTTTTCCCGCCAGGCTGTTTACATTCTGCCAATAATAGAAATGAGAGCGGTCATAGAGAAAAATACTGCTGCTGATCAGCGTCTCATCCTGATATGCTCCGACCCAAAACATTCGGTCCGCAAACGTGTCAAGCAGTCTTTGGAAAAAGCCCTGGCTCAGCACATAAGCCGCGCCGATTGCCGCCGTATGCTCTTTGTAGAGGTCATAAAACGCGCCAAGTTCTTTTCGCCCGATCAGCCGGGTGACAATATTCTCTTTTTCAGCGTATCTGACTGCCGTCCGGGCTTTTCCGGAAATGCCCGTCCAAAGCTCGTCAAACGTGTCCGGAAGCGAAAGAATCCGCGTTGCCTTTTCCGTCCATCCTTCCCTGATTTCTTCTGTAAAAGAAGTCTGACCGTACGGCAGCAGCATCCGGGATATGTTCCGGCCGAATATGGCCTGGATTTCACTTTGAAGCCATTCAAATGAGATGGGGCGATCTGAAATAACGCCGCCGTATCCGATCATGTTGCCGGATAATACGCCCTTCTGTTCAAAAAGCGGAAGATAGATGACTTGTCCTCCGTCCGTTGTCAGTCTGACAGGGTGAAATGACGTGCCGGGAAGCTCTTCCATGAGGATTCCCCAATCATAGCTTTGAAACAATCCCGCCTGATACATGTCAGCGGCCCGATCCCATGCCTGGCGGGTCGTGCATACTGCTGTTTTTTGCATAGTTATCACCACTATTCAGTCTTATTCTGTTGCTCACAATATGATAAAACGGATTCGGCTATATATCTGACTTGCTCCTTTTGAAGAGGAGGTTTAAACGGCAGGGAAAGAACTCTCTTCCAAAGCGGGTCTTCCCCGCCTTCCCCCGCGTATGTTTCATAAATCGGAATACGTCCGAGGGGAAGGTAGTTCCAGCATGTTTGGATGCCTCTTTCAGCTAAATAAACGGAACACCCGTACCGCTCTTCATCCCGGGGAAATACAATTGTTAAATAATTCAGATGTTCTCCTTCTTGGGGCTGGATCATTCTTATGCCGTTTGTTTCTTCCGCCTTTGCAAAGATTTCTCCCGCCGTCTCTAAGTTTTGGAGCGAAGCTGTTACAAGCTGATCTATACGTGAAAGCTGATCATCAATAATGGCTTCCCTTGCCGGATGCATACGAAGCACGGGTACAACAGCCGGTTTATCCGGCAGAGCTTCGAGCTTTGTGGCTTTCATGGAAGGCATGGCGCCCGCTTTTCTAAACATATATGAAATAGGATGATGCCGTTTCCGTTTCATTACAGCTTGGATTCTTTGATTTCTGATATAGATTCGATAGTCAGCTGCCACTTGGCTGCGCTGTTCCATCGGGAGATTTGCTTTTTGCCGAAGCCATTCTTTCGGCGCGATTAACGCGCCGCCTCCGATACTCGCAAGCGGCTTTGAGGGGCCGAAGCTTAAAATGCCGAAATCGCCCAAACCGCCGGCAAATGTATCGGCTTGTTTTGTAAACATGGCTTGAGCGGCATCATCAATGACAGCAATTCCGTTTTCCTTCGCCCAGTCAATGATAGCGGTATTTTCTCTCCGGCCGTATACATGTGTGAGGATAACCGCACACGTCTGCCTTGTCGCTTTTTTTTTGACATCCCCGAACGATAAGGATAGATGCTCATCCAGCTGCGCAAACACAGGCGTCGCACCGGATTGCAGTACGGCATCAATGACATTCGGGCAGCTGAAGGATGAGAAAATCACTTCTTTCCCCGGCCCGGCTCCCGAATAAGTTAATGCGAGCACCAGTGCCGCACTGCCGCTGGATGTCAGCACAACCCCTTTCCCGTAACGTTTTTCCAGTTTTTCAGTCAGTCCGCTTTGTCCGGCAGTAAGCAAGTGTTTCACTGCGCGCAGACGGCCGCTGACGGAAAACTGTCCGGGATAAACGGGATATTTGACCACTTCCGGGTTTTTAGGAAAGTGAAAGTTTGTGCTTTTGTCTTTCATCTTTTATGATCTCCAGGCCTTCATTCAGACTTACTTTCGGAGCGTAACCGAGCAAACGTTTCGCCTTCTCGATTGACGGCGCCCGCTTAAAAATTTCGATGTCTTTTCCCCTCACGCCGTCTTCGCCCAGCTTTTTAAACAGATAGTTATCCTTCTCTCTGCCTGAGAGCACATTGACTTTTTCAGCCAGTTCTTTTATCGTGATCGGCTGGTCGTTCCCGATATTGAAGTCCTCAAAGACGGCTCCTTCATGAATGAGAGCGAGATAAGTTCCGGTGACGATATCACTGATGTAGCTGAAGCAGCGTATTTGTCCGCCGTCCCCGTAAAGAGGCAGCTCAGAGCCATTCTCGGCCAGGCTGAAAAACTTGTTGATGACAAAATCCTCGCGCTGTTTCGGCCCGTATACATTAAAGTACCGGACGACCCGAATATGAAGTTCGTCGGAAGCCTGTTCTCTCAAATATTCCTCTGATTGCAGTTTGGCTTTTCCGTAAGCTGATTTCGGAAGTTTTCTGCTTGTCTCGGTATAAGGAAAATCCGGTGAATCTCCGAACACTTCTGAACTCGATGAGAAAAGAAGTGTGCTGATTCCCAATTCACCGCATACCTCAGTGACGTTTTTCGTTCCTTCAAAATTGACCCGTATGACGTCTTCTTCATTGCTTCGGCAGCTGTCCACTCCGACCATTGCCGCCAAATGGACAACCGCATCCGCTCCCCGCAGTGATTCGCGGAGGGACGTCCGGTCAAGGATATCCGTTTGGCGGTATTCAGTGTCAAAAGCCGGCTTCCTTTGGTCTGCAATGATGGTGTGATAACCTTTATCCTGTAATAATGCCGCCAGTTCGCTTCCGATAAAACCGGCTCCTCCGATAATCGCAATATGTTTCATGATCCTACCTCCTGGCTGATAGTCAAAACTTCTTTTATAGACTTGACAATATAGCTGCAATCCTCATCTGATAACTGGCTGTAAAGAGGCAGTGACACGATCTCCCGGAAAACACGTTCAGTTACCGGAAGCTCGGCAGGAAAATGTTTTTTATAGTAAGGATGCATATGCACGGGAATAAAGTGCACGCTCAGCCCGATTTGTTTTTCTTTCATTTTCTCAATAAACAGATCTCTGTCCATACCGCCGTTTTCTCGAATGCGCAAAATAAATAAATGCCATGAGTGCGTTATGCCGTTTGGAATGTCAGAAAGCGGAAGCGCCGCTTTGTCAGATTGGCCTGACAGTTCACGTACATAAAATTGAGCGATCTGTTCCCGTTTTTCTTGAATGTCGTTTGCGCGCTTCAATTGAACCAGACCGAGCGCGGCCTGAATATCCGTCATATTATATTTAAAGCCCGGCAGTAAAACGTCGTATCTCCAGCTGCCTTTTTCACCGTACCGGTTCCAGGCATTTTTTGTGATGCCGTGCCATCCGTACAGCCTCGCTCTTTCTGCGGCCTGTTCGTCTTTCATGACGAGGGCTCCGCCTTCCCCTGTTGTAATATTTTTGGTGGCATAAAAGCTGAAGCACACGGCATCGCCGTGAGTGCCGATCATGCTTCCGTTATATTTTGTACCAAGCGCATGAGCGGCGTCTTCAATCAGATACAATCCGTTTTCTTTACAAATGGATTGCAAGTTTTCCAGATCAGCCGGATAGCCGGCAAAATGAACCGCAATTACCGCTTTTGTGCGCGGCGTTATTTTCTTCCTGACATCTTCAGGATCGGCACATAGACTTTTCTCGCATATATCCGCAAACACCGGAACGGCTCCGGCGTGCAGGATGACATTGACACTGGAACAGAACGTGAAGCTCGGCACGATGACTTCATCGCCTTCTCCCACACCGAGCGCCAATAAAGCCATATGTAAGGCAGCGGTGCCTGAATTACAGCTGATGACGTGTTCGGCTCCTATACATTCTCCCAGCTTTTTTTCAAAATCGATTACCTTCGGGCCTTTCGAAATCCAGCCCGATTGAATCGTTTCGGTTACGCTTGCGATTTCTTCGTTTGTCATATCAGGTCTGTGAAAAGAGATAAATCGATTACTAATGACCGTTCCCTCCTATAAAGTGACAACTCTGCAATTGTCGGCTGATTTTTCCTTACATACATTTCTTGTGTCAAAGATAATCGGTGAGGCATCCTTCAAAATACTGTAGTCGATTACATCGTGATCTGTATGAATGATGATGACGTCGTACTGATTGATTTGTTCTTTTGTGAAAGGGACAGATTGTTTGCAGCTTCCGTCATTCAAGCGGATCTCGCTGATAAACGGATCATGATAATCAATCGCGCATCCCTTGTCCATCAATTCTTCCATTATCGTAAACACTGAGGATTCACGCGGGTCATTTGTATTTTTTTTATAAGCGGCCCCTATTATTAAGATGCTGCATTTGTCTTTGCCCGCCAGTTTCAAAGCATAGTCAGAGACAGAAATCGGCATGTTGGAATTGATTTCGTCCGCGAGATCAATTAATTTTGTCTGCAGCCCTTTTTCATTCGCGATCCATTTGAAGTAAAAAGGATCAATCGGGATACAATGGCCTCCGACTCCGGGGCCCGGGATAAATTTTTGAAAGCCGAACGGCTTCGTGTCCGCCGCGCAGATGACTTCCCATATATCAATATCAAGTTCACGGCAATTAAGCGCCATTTCATTGATAAGAGCTATATTGACATAACGATAAGTATTCTCTAGGAGTTTAGCTGTTTCAGCTACTTCGGGTGAGGTGACCGGGTGAATGCTTGTAACAATGGTGCTGTAAAACGCTGAGGCAAGTTCTGTGCAAGTCTGTGTGGTTCCGCCGACTACTTTAGGAATATCTGAAACTTCATATTGCCTGTTGCCCGGATCGATTCTTTCCGGAGAATAAGCCGTAAAAAAGTCTGTTCCTATTTTCATGCCGCGGCTTGATGCCATTCTGTCGGCAATCTTTTTTTTCGTTGTTCCGGGATAGGTGGTGCTTTCTAAAATTAAAAGCTGATGCTGCCTTCCATAAGCAATCATGCTGTCAACTGCACTGTCGATGTAGGTTAAATCGGGGATCTTGTCTTTTTTGTTCAGGGGTGTCGGCACACATATCACAATGATGTCGCATTTTTGGATGAGCGACATGTCGGCGCTGATTTGAAAGCGTTTTGTTTGTAAAGCCGAGTTCAGTCTGTCGTCCTCTATATCTTGAATATGGCTGCTTCCGGCGGCTAACAAGGAAACCTTTTCACTGTTTTTGTCGAATCCGATAACATTGTATCCTTTATCGACACATTCCAGCGCAAGAGGAAATCCCACATATCCCATGCCTAACACGCCTACAATCGCCTGCTTCGTTTCAATCAGATGTAACAGCCGTTTTTGACCAAGGTTGCTGGCTTCTTTTGTGACAGTATTCATTTTTCGCCCCCTAATAGATAGAAAAGAGTATTGTTTTTTACAATTTAAAACAAATATCGATCGATATCGCAATTATAACAAAAGTTAAAATTTGATAAATGAGTTTTACATCCTTTTATAAATTAGGTATTATCTATTTATTTTTCTTTTATTTGTAAAATAAAATCCTGTCAAATGGTATATATCTGGTAACGAGTGAGAAAATCTCCCTTAATTGAGAGAATATACAGAAAACAATATAAAAAAAACAGGCTGAAGCCTGTTTTTTATTCTTTCACTGCCTCAGTTACAGCCGCAGAAACGAGTGATCCCGCTTTCTCTAATCGTTCTTTGCTGATGTGTTTCATATTATCATTCTCGGTGTGATACCAAGGCCCCGGCTCCTGTGTATCGGGGCTGAGCCAAATCCAGTTAGCCGACGGAATCCCTGCTTCATAAAAAGAGACATGGTCTGAGTAACCGAGCTGAATCAGGTTTGGCTTGACCAACCGGGATTTTTCAGCGGCTTTTTCAGCATACCGGACGCTCGGGTTTTCCTTGCCGTCAGGAGTCGTGACACACATTTGACTCGCTTCTTCCCAGTCAGTCGCAATCATATCGGCATTAAAATTGGCCTGGCTGTGCTTTCTTTCATTGTTCGTGAGTGTACTGACGTAATAAGATGAACCCGCAGACCATAATTCTTCTGCACCGAACAGGATAAAGCGGATCTCTTTGTCTTTCGGTATGTGTTTGAGTTGCTTGCTGATTTCCAGAACGGCAGATGTGCCTGAGGCGTTATCATCCGCTCCGGGCGCGCCTTTTACGCTGTCATAATGCGCTGTGACATAAATAATATCAGCATCAGAAGAGTTGGCCTGTGCCGCTTTGCGCGTTCCTATAATATTTTGTGAGGTGCGGTTTTTATAGTTTTTAAATTGAATGACTGCCTGCTTTTCCTGCAGCAGTGCTTCACCGTCTTCTTTTTTCATACCCGCCGCCGGTATCGTGATTCCTTTATCGGTATGCGGACGGACGGCGAGCGGTTTTGTTGTCTGATTATAAATAATGACTGCTTTGGCTCCCGCTTGTTCGGCATGTTTGATCTTTTGAGAAACGGGGATCTTTCCTTCGCGTATCACTGCAATCTTTCCTTTGGCTCCTATTACGTCATCGCGTGATCCGCAGCCGCCGTCAAAAATCCCTCCCTCAATTCTCAGCTCTTTTTCAACAGCGGATTGATCAGCGGAGCGGAGCGGGAATTCATGATCTCCCGCTGTGACTGAACCTGAAAAGTACTTTTTCAATGGAAATGACTGTACTTTGACACTGGCGCCCTGAGCCCGCAGGCGATTCGATATGTATTCAGCCGCTTCCTTTTCTTTCGCAGTTCCGGTTTCCCGCGGTCCGATGGTTTCACTCAGATCATGCATCGTGTCCAATGCCTCATCAGCATCAAAAACCGGCGCGGCCACGGCTGAATAAGCATGAGTTTCGGACAGCGGCCCGGCAGACGCGCCCCATATGACGCTTGCTGCCACCGCGGCTGACATAAATGAAAATTTCATCATAATCCCTCCTCTTATTAACACCTCTTCCCTTTCGATTGAAGAACACTGATTCCTTTAAAAAGGGGAAAAATGAATATTATTGACCAAATGAAGATGATGAAAAAGGAGGGAAAAGCCCGGGAGCATAAAAAAACGCCGGGAGAATATCTCCCGGCGTCCATTCCATTACTTATTCAAGTTATAGAAAGAGTTGATACCGTGGTATTGAGCAGTTTCAGCCAACTGATCTTCGATGCGAAGAAGCTGGTTGTATTTCGCAACACGGTCCGTACGGGACGGAGCACCTGTTTTGATTTGTCCTGCATTAGTTGCCACAGCGATGTCAGCGATTGTGCTGTCTTCAGTTTCACCTGAACGGTGAGAGATAACGGCAGTGTAGCCCGCGCGTTTCGCCATTTCGATCGCATCGAATGTTTCAGTCAATGTACCGATTTGGTTTACTTTGATCAGGATAGAGTTGCCTACGCCGTTTTTGATACCTTCAGCAAGCTTTTTCGTGTTTGTAACGAAAAGGTCGTCACCGACAAGCTGAACTTTTTTGCCAAGACGCTCTGTAAGAAGTTTGTGGCCTTCCCAGTCGTTCTCGTCAAGTCCGTCTTCGATAGAGATGATTGGGTATTTAGAAACCATTTCTTCGTACCAGTCAACCATTTCAGCAGATGTTTTCACAACGCCTTCACCAGACAGATGGTATTTGCCGTCTTCTTTGTTGTAGAACTCAGAAGATGCAGCATCCATAGCAAGCTTCACTTCTTCGCCAGGTTTGAAGCCGGCTTTTTCGATCGCTTCAACGATTGTTTGAAGCGCTTCTTCGTTAGAACCAAGGTTCGGAGCGAATCCGCCTTCGTCACCTACAGCTGTGTTCATTCCTTTAGCAGAAAGAACTGATTTCAGGCTGTGGAAGATTTGAGCGCCCATGCGAAGCGCTTCACGGAAGTTAGGCGCGCCTACAGGCATAATCATGAATTCTTGAATGTCTACGTTGTTGTCAGCGTGCTCTCCGCCGTTTACGATGTTCATCATCGGTACAGGAAGCGTTTTTGAGTTGAATCCTCCAAGGTATTGGTAAAGAGGAATCTGTAAGAAATCAGCAGCTGCGCGCGCACAAGCCATAGATACGCCAAGGATTGCGTTCGCACCGAGTTTGCCTTTGTTTTCAGTTCCGTCAAGCTCGATTAAAAGCTGATCGATTGCGTTTTGTTCAGTTACGTCAAAGCCGAGAAGCTCTGGAGAAATGATTTCGTTTACGTTGTTAACAGCAGTTAACACGCCTTTTCCAAGGTAACGGTCTTTGTCGCCGTCACGAAGCTCAACCGCTTCGTATTCACCTGTAGAAGCTCCGCTTGGCACTAATGCGCGGCCGAAAGCTCCTGTTTCTGTATATACTTCAACTTCAACTGTTGGGTTGCCGCGGGAGTCAAGGACTTCGCGTGCATAAACATCAACAATGTATGGCATGAGTTTGTCTCTCCTTTTGATTTACGCTTATTTTTGAATTAAAGATGTTCCGGTCATTTCTTTCGGTTTTTCAACACCGAGAAGGTCTAATAACGTTGGTGCGAGGTCGCCTAGGATTCCGCCTTCGCGCAGCGTCACGCCTTCTTTCGTCACAATGACAGGGACTGGGTTTGTCGTATGGGCAGTGTGCGGTTCGCCTGTTTCTGTAATCAGAATGTCTGCATTACCGTGATCAGCGGTAATGATGGCATGTCCGCCTTTAGCGATGATGGCGTCAACCACTTCGCCTAAGCATTCGTCCACTGCTTCAATTGCTTTAATCGTCGGTTCAACCATTCCGGAGTGGCCGACCATGTCAGGGTTTGCAAAGTTCAGGATGATCGCGTCGTGCTTGTCAGCCGCGATTTCTTTTACAAGAGCATCCTTCACTTCATACGCGCTCATTTCAGGCTTCAGGTCATATGTCGCGACCTTCGGCGAGTTAATGAGGATGCGCTCTTCGCCCGGGAATTCTTCTTCGCGGCCGCCGCTCATAAAGAACGTAACGTGCGGATACTTTTCAGTTTCTGCAATGCGAAGCTGTTTTAACCCGTGCTGTGCCAATACTTCACCGACCGTATTGTCAAGGTTTACCGGTTTAAAAGCCACATATCCGTCAACAGATTCACTGAAGTGAGTCAGGCAGACGAAATACAGGTTTTTCGGATGATTTTCACCGCGGTCGAAATCGCGGAAATCTTTGTTGGTAAACGTGTTTGAAATCTGGATGGCGCGGTCTGGTCTGAAATTATAGAAAATCACAGAATCGCCGTCATGAATTTTCGCAACGGGTTCACCGTTTTCTTTTGTGATGACGGACGGAATGACGAATTCATCATGAATGCCGTTCGCATATGAATCGTCGACTACATCCATCGCGCTGCGGTAAGACGGGCCTTCGCCGTAAGCCATTGCGCGGTACGCTTTTTCCACACGGTCCCAGCGTTTGTCGCGGTCCATGGAGTAGTAGCGTCCGGAAATGCTGGCGATTTCGCCGACACCGATTTCTTCGATCTGCTCATTCAGCTGCTGAATGTAAGTTTTCGCTGTTTGCGGACCTACATCGCGGCCGTCGAGGAAACCGTGAATATACACCTTCGTCAGTCCTTCACTTTTCGCAAGCTTCAGCAGCGCGAATAAATGATTGATATGACTGTGTACGCCTCCGTCAGAAAGAAGGCCGAACAGGTGAAGCGCTTTGTCGTTGTCTTTCGCGTTTTTGATGGCGTCAAGGAACGTTTGATTGCGTTCGAATTCGCCTTCGCGGATGGCAACGTTCACGCGTGTTAAGCTTTGGTACACAATACGTCCTGCGCCGATATTCAAATGACCGACTTCAGAGTTCCCCATCTGTCCTTCAGGCAGTCCGACTGCTTCGCCTGATGCCGTCAGCGTCTGATGAGGGTATTGGTTCCAATAACGGTCGAAATTCGGTTTTTTCGCTTGTGCGACTGCGTTTCCGACTGTTTCATTGCGTAATCCGAACCCATCAAGAATGATGAGTGCAGCTGGTTTTTTACTCATATTGACCTTCCTCCAATAATTGAACGAATGACTGCGGTTCAAGGCTTGCGCCGCCGACCAAAGCACCGTCAATATCGGACTCTGCCATATATTCTTTAATATTTGCAGGTTTTACGCTGCCGCCGTATTGAATGCGGAGCTTGTCAGCAGTTTCCTGGCTGAAGCTTTCAGCAACGACTTTACGGATATGCGCGCAGACGTCGTTAGCATCTTTCGCTGTAGAAGATTTGCCTGTTCCGATTGCCCAGATTGGCTCGTACGCAATAACGGAAGCGGCAACTTGCTCTTCAGAAAGACCCGCAAGACCTTTTTTCACTTGATCGGCAACAAGATCATTTGTTTTTCCGGCTTCGCGCTCTTCAAGCGTTTCACCTACGCAAATGATCGGCACAATGCCGTGTTTGAAAGCGGCATGCGCTTTTTTGTTAACTGTTTCATCAGTTTCAGCGAACATTTCACGGCGCTCAGAGTGGCCGATGACGCAGTAATCCACGCCAAGGTCTTTCAGAGCGACCGGGCTTATTTCACCTGTGAACGCACCGTTTTCTTCAAAATGCATGTTTTGGGCGCCGACTTTCAGGTCAGTTCCTTTAACAGCAGAAGTCAGCTTTTCTAAGAAAAGAGCTGGTGCGCAAACAACGGCTTCCGCTTTGTCTGCTGCTGGAATGGAAGATTTCACTTCTTCAACGAAGCTGACAGCCTCGCCGAGTGTTTTGTTCATTTTCCAGTTACCGGCTATAATTGGTTTTCTCATCTGTTCCACTTCCTTATAGCAGTTTTTATTTATCGTTCAGCGCAGCTACACCTGGAAGCTCTTTGCCTTCCATGAATTCAAGGGATGCGCCGCCGCCTGTTGAGATATGGCTCATTTTGTCAGCAAGGCCGAATTTTTCAACGGCTGCCGCAGAGTCTCCTCCGCCGATGACAGAGTATGTATCGTTTGCCTCTGCCAATGCTTCAGCCACTGCTTTTGTGCCTTGAGCGAACAAGTCGATTTCGAATACGCCCATCGGTCCGTTCCATACGACAAGTTTGCTGTTTTTGATAACTTCAGCGTACGTTTCGCGGGTTTTCGTTCCGATGTCGATCGCTTCTAAATCACTTGGGATCTCAGAGATCGGCACGATTTGGACGTTTGCATCGTTAGAGAAATCATCAGCAACGAGAACGTCTTCCGGCATATAGAATTTAACGCCTTTTTCTTTCGCGCGGTCCATGAATGATTTTGCAAGTTCGATTTTATCTTCTTCAAGAAGAGATTTACCGACTTCATAACCAAGCGCTTTTACGAATGTGTAAGCAAGACCTCCGCCGATGATCAGGTTGTCCACTTTATCAAGCAGACTTTCAATTACGCCGATTTTGTCTTTTACTTTCGCGCCGCCGATGATTGCCGTAAACGGGCGCTCAGGATTTGTCACGGCTTTGCCGAGAACGTCAAGCTCTTTTTCCATCAGGAATCCTGCAACCGCCGGCAGATGCTCGGCAATTCCGGCTGTAGATGCGTGAGCACGGTGGGCAGCACCGAATGCGTCATTGACATATACATCCGCAAGCTCAGCAAATGCTTTAGCAAGCTCAGGATCGTTTTTCTCTTCACCAGGGTAGAAACGTACGTTTTCCAATACAAGAACGTCTCCGTCCTTCATATCAGAAATTTGTGCTTTTACAGCATCGCCGTAAGCTTCATCCGCTTTTTTCACTTCTTTGCCGAGCAGTTCGCCTAAGCGTGCAGCGACAGGAGTTAAACGAAGCTCCTCAACCACTTCGCCTTTCGGGCGGCCTAAGTGGCTCGCAAGAAGGACTTTCGCGCCTTGGTCTGCAAGGTGTTTGATTGTTGGAAGCGCAGCGCGGATACGAGTATCGTCTGTTACTTCCCCGTCTTTCATTGGAACGTTAAAGTCAACGCGGCAGAATACGACTTTGCCTTTTACGTCGATGTCTTTTACTGTTTTTTTATTCATGCCTTAGGAGATCCTCCTTCAAAATGGTTTGCATAGCACGAAAAACGTGAAACGTGAAACCGCCTCATGATGCTTCCGCCGCGGGGCAGATTGCAGCTTCCGGGCACGGGGCAGATCGTCTTCTGAGCCAGGGCAGGCGGCTCAGAAAACGAAAGTGCCGCGGAAACTTCAAAACGCGGACGTTCTGCAGCAATCCGGCGCTTTCTGAAAGCCGGTTCTCATGGAAAAAGGGAAAGGGAGTCCGTCCCCTTCCCTTGTCCGCTTTCATTATAGCGTTTCTGTCCGAAAGAACCAAGTCCGGCCCTTTCCGGGAGCTATGAATTAAAGACCTTGTTTTGCGATGTAAGCTGCAAGGTCAACAACGCGGTTAGAGTAGCCGCTTTCGTTATCGTACCAAGAGATTACTTTTACCATGCTGCCTTCCATAACCATTGTAGAAAGAGCATCGATTGTAGAAGAGTTAGCATTGCCGTTGTAGTCTCCGGATACTAATGGCTCTTCGCTGTAGCCAAGGATTCCTTTAAGATCGCCTTCAGCCGCTTCTTTAAGAGCTGCGTTTACGTCTTCAGCCGTTACGTCTTTGTTAAGTTCAGCAACTAGGTCAACAAGAGAAACGTTTGGAGTCGGCACACGCATAGCTCCGCCGTTCAGTTTGCCTTTCAGTTCAGGAAGAACAAGGGAAACTGCTTTAGCAGCACCAGTTGATGTAGGAATGATGTTTTCAGCTGCTGCACGCGCACGACGGTAGTCTTTGTGCGGAAGATCAAGAATTTGCTGATCGTTTGTGTAAGAGTGAACAGTTGTCATCATACCGCGTTTGATGCCGAATTTGTCGTTAAGTACTTTTGCAAACGGCGCAAGGCAGTTTGTTGTGCAAGATGCGTTAGAGATAACATCGTGGTTAGCCGCATCGTATTTGTCTTCGTTAACACCCATAACGATTGTGATATCTTCTTCGTTAGCAGGTGCAGAGATGATAACTTTTTTCGCGCCTGCTTCTAAGTGTTTCGCAGCGTCTGCGCGTTTTGTGAAGAAACCAGTAGATTCAACTACGATTTCAACGCCTTGTTTGCCCCAGCTGAGTTTCGCAGGATCGCGCTCAGCAGAAACTTCGATTGTTTTGCCGTTAACAACAAGGTTGCTGCCGTCAACTTTAACTTCTGCATCTAATTTTCCGTGTACGGAATCATATTGTAAAAGATGAGCAAGCATGTTAGCGTCTGTTAAATCGTTAACCGCTACTACCTCAACTTCAGGATTGTTTAATGCTGCGCGGAATACGTTACGTCCAATACGACCAAAACCGTTAATACCGACTTTTACTGCCATGATTATTTCCTCCTTTAAATAAGTGAGAGATATTTATATTGAGGGACTGTTATCCCTTAATAACTTCTTTGCGGCTCCTTCGTCCGTGACGAGAACCGTGTTTCGCTGCTTTTTAAAATAAGCTTCGATTGCTTCTGCTTTTGATGATCCGCCCGCTACCGCGATAATGTCGGGAATGGCATCGAGGTCATCGAGCTGCATTCCGACTGAATGCACCTTGTGAACGACTTCTCCGTCCGCATTAAAGTAGTAGCCGAATGCCTCTGTCACCGCATGATTGTCATCTATTTTCTTCAAATCTTCCAAAGGCGTGTTTCTTCGCTCCGCCATTGTTCTAGCTTCGCCGATTCCGTGAACGAGCATACTCGCTGATTTAATCGTGTGAAGCACCTCTTTTACGGAAGGCTCTTCAATAATAGATGAGTAGGCGCCTTGTGACAGCTGCCCGGGAACGAACAAAAGCCGGTAAGTGCCTGAAGCCTTTTCCGCCATATGCGCGCATATGGTGTTCGCCTGGTTTTTCACATCTTCGCCTAAACCGCCTCTTGCGGGCACAAACAGGAGCTCGCGGTTTTTTGAATCCGGCGTCATCATATCGGCGACGGCTTCAATTGTCGTACCGCCGGTTACAGCGACGATATTTTTGCCTGAAAATCTCTTTTTCATACATGCAACGGCCGCTCTCCCTAATTCTTTTTTGACCCAAGGAGATTGGTCGCTGTCTCCGGAAACGATAATGGCGTCTTTCAGATTAAGCCGCTCTTTTAATGTCTTTTCCAAAAGCGTCAACCCTAAAACATCCTTCATCGTATCTTCCAGAATCGAAAGCAGTGAATAGCCCTCTTCCGTCATTGTCATGCCGTTTGTTTTAATATCGATGAGATTCTGTTCTTTCAAAAACTGAACCTCGCTTCTGAGAACGCGCTCGGTCAATCCGAGGCTGGCTGCAAGACTTCTGCGGCCGATCGGTTCGGTAAGCCTGATATACTGCAAGATTTCAAATCTTTTCTGCATCACAAGCAAAAGATCAGGCAATAATTTTTTTTGAGCTTGTATTAACTGGTTCATGACTCAAACGTTCCTTCCTATTCATACTGGACAGAAAATGTCCCGCTATGACAAAAAACGTCCCATCATAGCCAAAAAAAATTATGTCTGCTTTCTTTAATTATTTTAACAGGATGACTTTGTTAATTCAACTGTTAAAGGTCAATTCCTCGACATTCTTCGCAGGATTTTCCAGTATCTCCTTGATACAGTCATTATATACAGAAACGGAATGAAGGTGACAGACAAAAGCCCGCCGGAGCGGACTTTTGTCGTAAAACGCTTTCATTTTATCCAGAGTTTTTCTATTTCTTCTAATGATTTATTTTTCGTCTCAGGACAGATCGTCACGACAAACAAGAAACAGAGAATATTAATGACGGCGAATATCCAGAAGGTGTACGCGAGCCCTAACCCGCTGATCATCATCGGCACGAACTGGCCGATCGCCCAGTTGGCCCCCCATAAGAATATCGTCGCAATACCGGCGGCGCGTGCGCGGAGGTGATTCGGAAAGATCTCCGAAATCATGATCCACGTAATCGGCCCGACCGATACGCAGAAAGCGGCGACGAATCCCAATATGATGACGACTAAAGCCGGACCGCTCGCCAGCTGAAAATAAAAGGATGCTCCGATTAAGATCATGAACAGCGCCATAAAGGCAGATCCGACCCCCATCAGCTTTTTCCGGCCCACCTTATCGACTAAAAGAACCGCGATAATGGTGAAAATCACTTCAACGACACCGACGATGCATGTCGTGATAAACCCCGCATTCTGTCCGAAGCCCATCATTTTGAAAATTTCCGGCCCGTAATACGTAATTGCGTTCATACCGATAACCTGATTGAATAAAGCCAGCAGAATCCCGATCACAAGCGCTTTTCTCAGCCCCGGCTTAAACAGCTGAGACAATGACCCCATTTTTTCTAATTGTAAAGACGTTTCGATTTGTTTGATTTCTTCTTTCGCGGTCTGCTCGCCGTTAATGCGCGTCAGCACGGCGAGGGCTTCATTCCGGCGCCCCGCTTTCGCAAGCCAGCGCGGACTTTCCGGCACGATAAGCAGCACGATAAAAAAGATGACGGACGGAATCATGCCGTAAGCGAGCATCCACCGCCAGCCGGTGTGCACTCCCCATTCATACGAGCCGGACTGCTGGACGGCGAGGTTAATAAAATAAGTGCCGGATATCCCTAATATCGTAAACAGCTGATACAGTGAAGACAGACTGCCGCGTATGGCCGGCGGAGCGGCTTCGGTAATATACGTGACAGAAAGCGAGGAGCCCATGCCGATTCCCAGACCGCCGATGACTCTGGCGATCACTAAGGAAGACACACTTTGAGAAAGCGCAGAGACAACCGCTGACACCGCAAACAACAGCGCCGCTGCCATCAAAATCTTTCTCCGTCCGAAACGGTCACTCAAAAATCCGGAAATCCCGACGCCGAAAACACCGCCGATCATAATGCTCGAAATCACGAGCCCTTCCATAAAAGGACTTAAGCGGTACAAATCTTTCAGGAAACCGATGGCGCCGGAAATCACCGCCGTGTCATAACCGTACAAAAGCCCTCCCAGTCCGGCCGCGCATGAGATGAGAATGACAAACCACTTGGAATGCTGCCGAGTGACAGGTACATTTGAGCCAATTGGTGCCGGGTGATTCTTCATGAATTTTACCCTCCCGCGAATAATAGAATAAAAACGCTTACAAATCTGAGTGCGGCGCTTGATGTTGCTTTGTTTTCTTCAGAACCGCCACATTTGTACGTACTTATAAAGAATTTTATCTAAAAATAAGGAAAATTAGTACGTACAAATAAAGAATAAGCAGTTTTTCATAATCTGTCAATTATTTTTACAGCTTGATGAAAGGGCTTACTATGTTATACTAGGATTTGTCCGTATACATTTTGGAGGAATTGATATGCTACCGAAATATGCTCAAGTAAAAGAAGAAATTTGTTCATGGCTGAATCAAGGAAAAATACAGCCGGACGAAAAGCTGCCTACGGAAAATGAGCTGATGCAGCAGTTCGGCGTCAGCCGCCATACCATCAGAAAGGCGATCGGAGATTTGGTCTCGCAGGGGCTGCTGTACAGCGTTCAGGGCGGAGGCACCTTCGTCGCTTCACGCACGGCGAAATCAGCCATGCATTCAAACAAAACGATCGGCGTCATTACAACGTACATATCAGACTATATTTTCCCGAGCATCATCAGGGGAATCGAATCTTATTTAAGCGAACAGGGCTATTCCATGCTGCTGACGAGCACCAACAACAATACAGAAAGTGAACGGCGCGGTCTTGAAAACCTGCTGTCCAAAAATATAGACGGGCTGATTGTCGAGCCTACGAAAAGCGCGCTGCAGACGCCCAACATCGGCTACTATCTCAATCTGGAGAAAAACGGCATTCCGTTTGCCATGATTAACGCCTCTTATGCGGAGCTGGCCGCACCAAGCTTTTCCGTCAATGATGTCAAAGGCGGCATGATGGCTTGCGAATACGTCATGTCCCTCGGCCACACGCACATTATGGGAATCTTTAAAGCGGATGACACGCAGGGCGTCAAACGGATGAACGGCTATCTCCAGGCGCACCGGGAGCGCGGGATTTTCCCGTCTCCGGACATGATCGTCACTTACACGACTGAAGAAAAAGAAACCGTGCTTCTCCAAAAAATTAAGCATACCCTTGAGCAAAACAGCGGGTCACACCCGACGGCCATTCTTTGCTACAATGACGAAATTGCGCTGAAGACGATTAATCTTCTCAGGGAATTCGGGTTAAAGGTGCCTGATGACGTATCGGTCATGGGCTATGACGATTCACATTTCGCCCAGATTTCCGAGGTGAAGCTCACCTCTGTCAAGCATCCGAAATCCATTATGGGGAAAGCGGCGGCAAAATACGTCATCGACTGCTTAGAGCATAAAAAACCGAAGAAGGATGACGTCGTGTATGAACCGGAACTCGTTATCCGGAATTCAGTCAGGCGGATCGGCGAATAAAAATGGGCAGATACAATAGTATCTGCCCATCAGTCATTAAATTGAAAACTAAGCTGAAAATCATGAGGTGGAAGAACATCATCTATATTTTCTTTATTAAAATGCTTTAAAATATAATAAAATAACGAATCTGAAATATATAGTCTTTTATCATAGTATGTAAAGACCTTTGGAAAGATATCCTTTTTGGATTGCAATTCATCGAAGTGATTAAGCACAGAGGTCAGCGCACCATGATTTATTGACTTTTTCTCATGGATTCGGTGAATATTCTCATATAAATACTGAAAAGAAAATCCTCTCCTCGCTATATCTGGATCAGACGTTAACACAATTTTCATTATATAATAGTATAACTTCAGCTTCGCTTTTCTTTCTCCATCTGCAATGTCTTGAATTTTTGTCAGATATTCCTCGCTTACTCTTTTATAATACAGAGCATTACATTCCTTAGCTAATTCAACACTGTCAAGAACAATGTAATTCTGACTTCTCTTTCTTATCCCACTTTCACGACAATAGTCAAAAAGAAGTTGTTGATATACAGCAACTATTTGGCTAGATGCCTCTATAAAATAATTTGTTACATTTTCACTAATGTCTATGTTCAGCTCTTTACAGCCTCTACTCTTTATATTCATTAAATCTGTAGTAGACCATTTAGTAGCATCAATATAATCAATTCTTTGAGATAATTCTCCATTAAATTTTTCAAAATAGCCATTTATAATTTTCGTCCCAATTATAATGAATCTTAAGCCGCTTTGATAAAACATTTTCAGGTCAAAAGCCAACAGATATTGATCGACTAAATTTAAATAATGAAAGTCATCCAGTACGATAAACTGAATACCTTTTTCCTTCAGTGATTCAGCCACTCTGACACTTACGGTCTTGGGAAGATCCATTTTTCCTGATTCACTTAATAACTCTTTTTCAGATGAATCTCCGGTCACTTTCGCTTTTAAAAATTGAAATAGATTTGCCTCTACTTGACTATCAATTTTTGAGCACTTTTCAATACTTTTGGAGAAGTTATCAGATATCTCCACACCAGATTTGTATAAAATTTGTGTATAAATATCAGCTAAATCAACTCCCTTCGTACAGTCTATCACTATAGTGTTTTCAGCTTTGGTTACATATTTTTTTCTTAATAATGTTTTTCCTACTTTTGTTTCACCATATATTACGATGTGATGATCCGTAAGTTCAATTTTATCTTGGTAATCCTCATCAATTTGTTGTCTATCAACATAACTTTTTAAAACATTCCGCGATATACCAAAAACATCTTTCAAAGAAACATCCAAATTTTTATTCCCTCCCTATATTTCAAGAAAATTTTTCTATTAAATAATATCATAATAGTATGAAATTTCGTATTATTGCACAAAAACAGGCAGCACACTATATATTATGTGCTGCCTGTTTTTCATCTTTTTAATTCGGCGATGATCTCAAATGATCTCATTCTGTCGGCATGCTCAAAGCTTTCTGAATTCACCATGATTTCATCCGCCTGTGTTGTCCGGATGAAGCTTTCCAGCTTTTCCTTCACACGCTCCGGTCCGCCGACGATCGTTGAACTGAGCTGTTCATTGACCATCGCTTTTTCATACGGCGACCAGATTTGATCCATGTCTTCAACAGGAGGCTTCAGCTGGTTCGGCGTGCCGCGGACGAGGTCTAAAAATCTTTGATAATGCGATGTTGCCAGATGCTCCGCCTTTTCGTCCGTATCGGCGGCAATGACGGTGACGCCGACCATCGCGTACGGTTGATCCAGTACGTCTGACGGACGGAAGGAGCTGCGGTACAGCTCAAGGGCGGGCACGGTGTTTTTCGGTGAGAAGTGAGCCGCAAAGGCGAACGGAAGCCCGAGCTCTCCCGCAAGACGCGCGCTGAAGCCGCTTGAGCCCAAAAGCCAGATCGGCACGTCCAGCCCTTCGCCCGGAATGGCGCGGACTTGATTGCGCACATTGCCGGACGGTTTGAAGTAATTTCTCAATTCTTCAAGCTGCTCCGGAAAATCTTCCCCGCTGTTTATGTTTCTTCGTAAGGCTCTCGCCGTTAATTGGTCGGTCCCCGGCGCGCGTCCGAGCCCCAGGTCAATCCGACCCGGATACAACGTTTCAAGGGTTCCGAATTGCTCCGCGATCACAAGTGAAGAATGATTCGGCAGCATAATACCCCCAGAACCGACGCGGATTTTTTTCGTGCCTCCGGCGATGTGGCCGATCAGCACCGCCGTTGCCGAGCTGGCAACTCCTTCTATATTATGATGCTCCGCAAGCCAATAGCGGTTATAGCCCCACTCCTCGGCGCGGCGCGCTAAATCCATGCTGTTGCGGAACGATTCAGCAACCGTTCCCCCCTGTACGACCGGCGATAAATTCAATACGGAAAACGCAGTATCTTTCAATGTATGTTCAGCCATCGTTTTCTCCTTTATGGTTTAGTGTAAGCAGATCTTAAACAAGGTCTCTACCACACACCTTACCACAGCTTTTCCCGTGAGTTAAACAATTTGATTCGATGATCTTCGAACAATCAGTCAGCGGCGGTTTTCTTACGGATGAACAGCTCCTCGGCGACATCAATAAAAAGCTTGGCGGCAAGTGATGCGTCTTTCATGGAAGGAACCGCCAGCTGTACCTCCCTGAATACATCCGGCGTAAACTCTTTAATCACCACTTCTTCCGGGAGGGGATTGCCGTCCATGGACATATCGGATAAGATTGCCATGCCCAACCCCTCCCGCACCATATTGATGGACGTGCTGACATTAAACACGGTAAAGGCGGCGCAAAGTTCGGCACCGGCTTGTTTAAACAGGCCTGCAAAAGGTGACGTGTAACCGCCTTCGCAAACCACCATCGGTTCACCGTCCAGATCTTTTATCGTTACGGTGGAGCGTGAGGCGAGAGGATGATCTTTATGCATAACCGCTGCCATTTTGTCTTTTTTCAGCAGAAAGTAATCCATATCCTCTGTCGGGAACAGCAGAATGCCCGCGTCAATCATCCGGGATTGCAGCCATTCTTTTACTTCGTCCGCCGTTCCTTCATGCAGTACCAGCTCAAGCTTCGGATACCGATTTTTAAACACGCTGATCAGCTTTGGAATGAAATAAGCGGAAGCGGCCGGAAATGTGCCGATGTGAATCGTTCCCTGTTCAAGCCCTCTTTCCGCGGCCGCCAGCTGCTCGGCTTTTTCTATCCCTTTGAGCACCTCTCTGATATGAACGAGAATTTTTCCGCCCGTGTCCGTGAGCCTTACGCCGTTGCGGCGCTCGCGGATGATCAGCTTGATGCCGAGCTCTGACTCAAGCGCAGAGATGGCATGGCTGACAGCGGGCTGCGTCATATTCAGCGCCTGCCCCGCTTTTGTAAAGCTTCCCGTTTCAGCGATTTGAACAAAAACCCGCAGTTGTGTAATCGTCATAACGTTTTACTTATGCTCCTTATAAAAAAGATTCATTTTATTTATCTTACTGATTACCGTATCATATGATGGAATTGTTCTACAAGGAGTGAACGACGTGAAACAGCTTTCGAAAATACAGACGGCTCTTATGCTGGCGTTTCTAGTCACGGTGTGGGGAATTAACTGGCCGCTGACAAAGGCCGCGCTTGCCTATTCGCCGCCTCTTCTGTTTGCCGGAATCCGCACGCTGATCGGCGGACTTCTATTATTAATGGTGGCGCTGCCCCGTTTTAAAAAGCTGCGTTTTAAAGAAACGTGGCCGATCTATCTTATTTCTGCCATTTTAAATATTACTTTATTTTACGGCCTGCAAACGGTCGGCTTGAATTACCTGCCTGCCGGCTTATTTTCAGCCATCGTGTTTTTCCAGCCGGTTTTAATGGGCGTTTTTTCTTGGCTGTGGCTCGGGGAATCGATGTATCCTTTAAAAATAGCCGGTCTTATTCTGGGCTTTGCCGGTGTCGCCGTCATCAGCGCAGCCGGTTTCGGAGGCCATATTTCCATCGCCGGCATTCTTTTGGCCTTAGGCTCCGCGGTCAGCTGGGCGCTCGGCACGGTATATGTGAAAAGAACGGGCGGACGCGCGGACTCTATTTGGATGGTCGCTCTTCAGCTTCTGATCGGCGGCGTGCTGCTTGTCAGCTCCGGCCATTTTTCAGAAAGCTTTTCAGCGATTCAATGGAAAGCTCCGTTCATTCTCAGCCTTCTGTTCATTTCGGTATTTGTCATCGCGCTCGGCTGGCTCGCCTTTTTTACGCTTGTCGGTTCAGGGGAAGCAAGCAAGGTTGCCTCTTACACCTTCCTGATCCCGCTCATATCTATTGTCGTCAGCTCGATATTTCTGCATGAGCCGCTGACCGTCAGCCTTTTAGCCGGACTGCTTCTGATCGTCACAAGCATTTGTTTTGTGAATATAACACCGAAGAAACTGAAAACACCTGCTCTGGCCGCAGAAAAAAAGGCCGTTCATTAAAAAAACTCTTGCCGCGGGGCAAGAGTTTTTTTATTTATTGACGTCTCCCTTTCACGAGATACGCAGCCGTAATGAGGAGATAGATGGCCGCAGTGATGCATGTGATGACGATGGACGTCGTCGCAATTACTCCGATTAGGATGGCCAAAAGCGCAAGCACCGCGAACCATGTCGTATACGGGAACCATTTGACGTAATAAGCCGGCTGTTCTGTTGAATGTTTTCTTGATTTCAAATGGGCGAATCCGATAATCAGCCAGATGAACAGCACGGTATAGCCGAGGGAACCCATCAAATAATTAAATGTCTGGCTTCCTGCGAATAAAGAAATCAGGACGCCTACATATAAAAATGACGTACAAGTCAGAATCGCATAAACGGGAACCTTTTTCTTCGATAGTTTTGAAAAGATTTTCGGCAGCCGGCCGTCAGAAGCCTGCGTAAACAAGACGCGGGATGACCCGTACAGTCCCGAGTTCATAGACGAGATAATCGCAAGAAGAATGACGGCATTCATAATATGGTCGGCACCCGGAATTCCGATCATCTTAAATACTATGACAAACGGGCTTTCGGGAACGCTGTTGACTTGATTCCAAGGAATCAGGCTGACGATGATGAAAAACGGCAGCAAGTAAAAAGCGACAATCCGCGTTAACGTGCTTCGGACAGCTTTCGGGATCACCTTTTCGGGGTTTTTTGTCTCCGCCAGCGTGACGCCGATGATTTCCGTTCCGCCGTATGAGTAGATCACGACGAGCATCGCCGTAATGACACCCCCCGCTCCATGCGGGAAAAACCCTCCGTGATCCGTTAAATGAGACAGCCCCGGCGCCGTGTGATTGCCGAATGAGAAAAATAATAGCAGAATCCCGCATAAAATAAAGATGACAATCACTGTAATTTTAATGAGCGCGAGCCAGTACTCCGTCTCGGCAAACAGTTTCACAGAAAGCATGTTTACGACCGTCACCACAATGGAAATGATCAAAGCCAATATCCATATCGGACATTCCGGCAGCCAATATTGAATGAAAATGGCGGCTACGACCGCCTCAGCGGCAATATTGAGCACCCACATTTTCCAATAGATCCAGTCTAAAAAGTATGCAGCGTACGACCCGAGAGACTGCTGAACCAAATCACGGAACGTCCTTGCATGTTTGTTTCTGACAGCCATTTCGGCCAGCCCCTGCATAATAAACAGCAGAATGATTCCGCCGAGGAGGTAGGCCAGCAGCACGGACGGCCCCGCTTCATCAATCGCCGTGCTGCTGCCTTTAAAGAGCCCGGCCCCGATTGCGCCTCCAAGCGCCATCATCATAATGTGTCTGGACGACATCGTCCGTTTTAACGTTTGCTTGTCCTTTTCCATCTATCACACGCCCTCTCGCAAAAAGTGTTCATCACATAAAAAAGCACGCCGCCTCTTTTTAGAAAAGAGACGGCGTGCCTCAGGCAGCCGCGGTACCACTCTTGTTGATCCCGAATGTCCGGAATCCAGCTTAAAAACCTTTTAACGAAGGTCAGCCGTTAGGACATAGGGAATATTCCGACAATTCCGTTCCGCCCTGCCACTTCCGGGCGAGTTCAAAGAACAATCAGTCCGCGTTGCACCAACCCGCGGCTCTCTTTTTCTGACTGGATTCTTTTACTGCTCCCGTTCACAGTGTTTTATGTTAAATGAATCTCTTGAGTTTTTATTTTCTGAATATAGTAACATAATATACAGTCTTCTATTTTCAAAGTCAATACTAATTTTTGCCGCTGGTTTTCTTATCACCTATATAAGACATTTTGACTGAACATGTTTAAATTCATATGCGGGGTGAGCCGGCCCCTAATATAGCGTAATCAGCACTTTATTTATATTGTTCAAACAGAAATTCCGACGAAAGGTTTTCTACGATATATGGACTGAGCGGCAAAAAGTTAGCAGAAATATGAAAGGTTTTACTCTTATGCTGGTATCCCAGCTTAGTAATTGCATTTCATTTCTAATCGTTCAACTTCAATGACTCCACAAGGTTCTATACCCGGAAGTCATATTCCATTTATTAAAGCTATTGACATGAAACCAATTCCACAAATTAAACTCGTGGAGAACACTAGTTGGCGTAACACGAAACAGTATAGAAGCATTTGTGGCGTTACAGCTAGTGTTTTTGAGTGTTTAAAGGAGAGTTTCAGGATACAAATAACAATAACGAGAACATCAGATGTAGAAAGTCGAATAAAAAACCTATATTTTTACAAAAAGTGATAATAAAAGGTTGATATGGTACGGGTTTCATACTTTAAGATGATGATGTGTCTTCACTGAATACTAAATAAACATTTCCAGGAGGCGTTTCCTATGCAGTCTAGCACATCATTTAACAGCCCAGCTTACCTTGAAACAAATGGAGTAATGAAAATCGCTGATATAACCTATAGTAATAACGAATGGCTGAACTTCGACATTGGAGGAGAAGGAATTTTTAAGAAATCAGGTTCTTATTTAGTTCCATCTCTTCCAGTAGAATTTCATTGTCATGGAATCGGTCACTATGATTTTAGCAATTTAGATCAATTAGATATTGAAAAGATCAATACACTAGCTGAAATAGAAGGGATTTTCTGTGTACCCTCTATTTTTCTTCCTCATAATCAATTAGATCAATTTGCAGCCTTTATGAAAGAGTTCCATACACAAAAGAGAAAGGGACGTTACCGTAATATTTTAGGTATTTCACTAGAAGGACCATTATTGGCCAGCTTTGCAGGCACACCGGAAAAAGGGAATTGGGCACCCTTAAAAGAAGAATGGGAAAAGATCGCTTCTTGCGGAGAATACGGTCTTATTTATACTGTACTGTCCCCAGATGCTATGACTGAAAACTCCTATCTAAAGAAATATATGACAGAAGAACATCCGAGTTTAGAATGGATTGTGGATACACTTGTGGAGGCTGGAGTAAAACCGGCGCTGGGTCACTTCCAAAAAGCATACCCGGAGGAAACCTCTGAACTTATAATGAAAGTTATAGATACAGCGCAAAAACGCAGCAATTACACTGGATCAGATGCCGTTTTAACAGATCATTTGTTTAATGATATGCCAAACAATTTTAAACACACCTGGAGAACACCCCAAGAAAGAGTACATAGATTAGAGGGGTTAAAAGATGCTCGGTTAGATAAATGGAACATAGATAATATCAACACACTTGTCGGAGAAGTTCCCGGTACTTTGATGAGAGCCGCGAAAGAAGGTTTACTAACCATTTGTATGAATTTTGATAGTGAACATGTAGACTTAGAAGTTGCACGACGGGTTGTAGAACTTGTTGGCTCTAAGGGTATTATAGCAATGACAGATCGCATTGACACAGATTCCATGTGCGGCCAATCACTGGAGAAAATTGAAGGGAATAATCTGTGGTATCAAGGGAAAGGGTATGTAGCAGCAGGGTCTTACACAATTGATCGGCTTATGCATAATATTCGTGCTATAGGTTTTAATGAGAAAGTTGTATGGAATATGACATCATTTGTACCATTAAAAGCTTGTCATTTCCTAAATGAACTTGAAAACCTATCCATGAAGCCCTTCAGTTTTATAGATGAAACGAAAAAAAGAGCTCATTTCAAAGCGCCTGCCCCAGAGCTGGTTCTGCGCTAAGCAAAAAAGACCACCATAAAGTGGTCTTTTTAAGTTGACTTTCTTTTCATAAGTTTTAGGTTCAACTTATTTATATTGGGGACATCTTTGTTATTCATTAAGTTATATAATAAATTTGCTGCTGTTTGTCCCAACTCTTTAATAGGTTGATGTATCGTTGAAAGTTCTATTACCTTAGATATCGGCTGATTATCAAATCCTATAACCGCCAGTTCTTCAGGTATTCGTATTCCCTGTCTTTTCGCTTCATAAATGATCCCCGCCGCAACATAATCACTTCCTACAACCATTGCCGCAGGACGAGGTGACTTATTTAGCAATAATTTTGCTATTTCTATACCATTCTCAATAGTGTACTGTTCCTCAAAGTACCAATTATCACTCCATTTCAATCCGTATTCATTTTGAAAGTGAAAAAATGATTTTTTTCTGCTTATGCCAACACCGCTCTTAGGATTTCCTATACACAGACCAATGGATTGATGTCCTTGATTTCGCAGATGATCAATTGCCATTTTGATTCCTGACTCATGATTAATAAATATATGTGCAACCTGTTTGCTTGCAGAAGCTTCACAGGAAACAATATTGCCAAACCCAGATATCTCGTCGAGTACGTGAGGGGGGCTTACACAGGATCCCAAAATAAGACCGTCAATAAGTTTGTATTTCAGTCTGTTAAAAAACTCCATTTCTTGTTCAGGATCGTTATTTGATTGGTGCACAAGTAAACTGTAATTATGTTTATTACACTCTTCGCCTATTCCGGCAATCAGTTTACTGAAAAACGGATGGTTGATTTTAGGAACAATGACTCCGAATACATTTGTCTTCCCCCTGGATAGGTTAATCGCGTTGAAATTCGGTACATAATTTAATTCCTTCATAGCTTTTAACACAGCGTCCCGCTTCTCAGGTTTTACATAAGGATGATTATTGAGAACTCTGGAAACTGTTGTCCGAGAAACGTTCGCTTTCTTTGCTATCTCTGTAATGTTTGTCATTACTGTTACTCCTTCTTAGACAGCGTTATCAGGATTTTACACTGAACAACACAAGGGAAAATAAGCATTTAATGAATTGTTTTATCATGGCCTCCATGAATATGTGCGCCTTCCTGTCCCACACTATAGATAGAACGGGGCTTCCCCATCTTGTGTAATAGTTTGTCAAATAAACCTACTAATATCCCCAGACATAGCAGCACAATGATGGTTCCTATCCCAATCGGCCCCTGAAGAATGATTGCAAGCACAAAAGCTAAAGCTTCCCCTATCGTCTTTGTAATATTAATACCCCAACCTGTACGTTCAGTAATAGCCAACATTAATTCATCATTCGGTATCGAAGGAAAAGATGCTCTTAAATAAATAGCGATTCCCATAGCCAATATACACAACCCTATCAAAAATAAACTCCATTGAAGAATGACAGCATCTGTTTTTAAGAACGAAAGAACCTTTAGGTTTAAAAGGTCAACAAAACTTCCAATAATAACAATCGGAATAAAACCGGCTAGATTAGGAAACCGCATTTTTATGAGGCTGTTTATAAAGATAAGGATTCCTCCGACAATGAAAACCCATGATCCGATTGTAAGGCCAATGAGTTCTGATAAAGCCACGTTCAGAGCATCCCAGGGGGCAATCCCGGTATTAGATTTAATCATACATACAACCCCCACGGATAAAATAAACAATCCGGCAATATAGATTAAACACCTTTTCACAAAATGGCTCATGGCTGTATACTCCGCGGTTTAGGGTCTTCTTCTTTCGTCAGAATGTAATGATGAAAAGCATAAGATACACCACACTCATCATTCGATAACGTTTTAAAAGCAGCCAATTGAATAAGCTTCTTATCTGCATTTCCCATGGCTATCCCTATTCCTGCTGCATGAAACATAGGCAGATCATTTAAATTATCACCTATTGCGATTGCATTCCGCGCATCCGTTCCATAATGTTCACAAAGTTTATTTAATGACGCTCCTTTATCTACTCCTGCACTTGTGATTTCAAGATTGAATGCTCCTGAACTCGTTACGGCACACTTCTTCAGTTGTCCAAAATATTCTTTAGCTTTTTTTAATTTTCTTTGGTTTGGCGAAACGATCATACATTTTATGACATACCGATAATCGATAGGGTCAATTGTACCCGGTATTTCCTCTAACCCGTATTGATGGATTTGAGCTTTAATAGAATTCCAAAATACTTCTTGATTAAAATGAGGTTCTTCCATTACTGTATTGTAAAGTTCTTTTTCAAGCTGCTGAATTCCTTGATTTGATACGACAATTTTGTCAGATAAGTAAAGCTGATAATAGATTTCTTCTTTATTTAACCATGTGATGATAGGTTGAATTACATCTGAATCCATAAAATGTTCGAATATTACCTGATTTCCCACATCAATTTGAGCGCCGTTTGAAGCAATAATCGGAAAATCCAAATCATATTTATTGATGATGTGTTTTGCATCAAATAAAGCTCTCCCTGTAGCGATTGTTACAAGATGACCTTGTTTTTGTCCGAGCTTTAAAGCTCTTACATCTTGTTCCTGGATAGTTAAGTTCTCTGATAACAGCGTGCCATCTAAGTCAATTGCAATTACTTTCATGTGAATTTCCTCCTCAGAGTTTAAAAATCATTGAAAGTATAATGTATGGTACGCGTTTCAGAGCAATTAGATTATTATATTAATTTGAAGTTTTTCTCCAGAAGCTGATTAGACCTGTGCTTCTCAAGTGTTCTCCTGCTTAATGATCCTTCTCTGGAATTTCAAGCGCTGGCAACTCACTAGAAACTGAACTGTAACAGGACAGCTTACACTTATGGCCGGCGACTTGGGCACCGGCACTTTTCAGAGAACGATCACTTTTTGTAAAAACCGGATGTATGAAGTGTCATTGAGGCGGTGTCCCCGATATACTTTTCTCTTTTCTTTCATTTGCGGTAAAGAAAACAAAACCTGATTCCCTTATGACAGAACTTGCTTTATCATAAAAGTATGCGTTTACATTCGAGTAGGGAGGTTATAGCATGACCCCTGTGAATTCAAGCAGCATCGGGAAGATTCAGGCGGCCAGCAAAGGTTTGTCGCCAAAATTGAGAGCGATTGCAGACCATATCGTGAAGGAACCGAAAGACGTGGTTCACCTTTCCATCATTCAGCTGGCGGAAAAAACGAAAAGCTCTGAAGCGACGATTTTCAGGCTGTGCAAACGGCTCGGTTTTTCCGGCTATCAGGATTTAAAAATCGCGCTTGCTCAGGAGATCGTTCAGGAGCCGGTGCAGCACATTCATGAAGAAATGAGCCCCGACGACGATATCGAAGTCATCATCCGGAAAGTTTTCCGCACAAACATTTCCGGTCTGACCGATACCTTTCAATTATTAGATCCGGCCGACGTTGAAAAAGCGGTAGAAATGATCCACCGCGCAGACAGAATCGAATTTTACGGAAACGGCGGTTCCGGGCTGATCGCCACAGACGCGTATCACAAATTTATGCGTACGGGTATAAATTGCATCGCGCACACGGATTCTCACTTTCAGGCGATGTCGGCGGGTCTTCTCGGTCCCGAAAGCGCAGTCATCGGCATTTCTCATTCGGGAAGCAACAAGGACGTGCTCGACGCGGTGAAAACGGCCAAATCGCTCGGCGCCGGCACGATCGGCATTACAAGCTACCAAAAGTCGCCGCTCACCCAGATTTCCGACGTGGTGCTGTATACGTCAACAAGGGAGACGGCTTTCAGAACGGAAGCAATGTCCGCAAGGCTTGCCCAGCTGTCGGTCATTGATACCCTGTATTTCGCCACGGCCCGGCTGCGGCAGGAGAAAACGCTCGCCAACTTGCAGCAAATCAGAAAAATGATCGCGCACAAACGTTTGTAATCGCTTTTTGAATATTTATTTTTCAAAAGAGAGAATGCCGATACAGCGGGAATTGAGGCAATTTTATGAAAAAAATTTTCTTCTTCATCGTTGATTTATAAAAAAATTATTCCTATAATTGACTTTGTAAGGGCATACATTATCAATCTATCTTATTATTCAATCAGATTAGGCGGGATATATTATGAAGGAAACCCAAGCTGTTATCGGTCTGGATATCGGCACGACCAGTACGAAAGCCGTTCTGTTCGGACCAAGAGGCAAAGTGTTAGCCAAGCATTCGGTTCACTATGATTTAATACAGCCAAAGCCGGCATGGGCCGAGCAGGATCCTGAGCACATTCTGGAAGCGGTTATCGGAAGCATCAGAGGCGCCGTCACAAAGGCCGGACTGAGCCCTGACAATCTGCTTGCAATCGGCATCAGCACCGCCATGCACTCATTGATAGCTGTCGATCAAAACGGCGGCCTGCTGACCAAAAGCATCATTTGGGCGGACAACCGCAGCGCCGAGCAATCAAAACGGATTTTAAAAGAGATGAACGGTTTTGATATTTATAAAAGAACGGGTACGCCGATTCACCCGATGTCTCCGCTTTCCAAAATTGTGTGGATGAAAGAACAGGACAAGGAGACATTCGCGAAAACCGCCAAATTCATCAGTATTAAAGAATATATTCTGCACGAGTTTTTCGGAACTTATGTCGTCGATTATTCGATCGCTTCGGCAACGGGGCTGTTCCGTTTAGATACGCTTTCCTGGGATGAAGAAGCGCTCCGGATTGCCGGAATCCGGGAAGATCAGCTGTCGGACATCGTGCCGACCACTCATCAGCTGCGCGGCCTTGCGCCGGAAATCGCTGCACGGATGGGCATTCATGCGGATACACCGTTTATTATCGGCGCAAATGACGGCGTGCTCGCCAACCTTGGAGTCGGCGCGATCGGCAAAGGCGAAGTGGCCGTTACGATCGGAACAAGCGGAGCCGTGCGTTCGGTGACGGATGCGCCGATTACGGATGAAAAAGCGCGGACATTCTGTTACGCACTGACTGACAAGCATTGGGTCATCGGAGGCCCGACGAATAACGGAGGCATTATGCTGCGCTGGCTTCGAGACGAATTCGCTTCTCCGGAAGTCGAAACGGCGAAGCGGCTCGGCATTGATCCGTATGATTTAATGATTGATATCGCTGATAAAGTGCCCGCAGGCTCTGAGGGATTGCTGTTTCTGCCGTTTTTATCAGGGGAGCGCGCGCCGTTTTGGAATCCGAATGCCCGCGGAACGTTTTTCGGCATCAGCCTCCGCCATAAACGGGAGCATTTTATCAGAGCGGTGCTGGAAGGCGTCATCATGAGCGTCTTTTCAATCGGTGTCGCACTGAGAGATTTGGCGGGCCCTGCAAAAGACGTGCGGGCATCGGGAGGATTTGCGAGATCGCCGCTTTGGAGGCAGATTTTGTCCGATACGATGGGACGGGAAGTCCTCGTTCCGGAAAGTTACGAAGCCTCGGCGCTCGGAGCGGCCGTCCTCGCTTTGCACAGCCTTGGCGAAATGGAACGGATCGAGGATGTTCAGGACTGGATCAGAATTTCTCACCGCCATGAACCGAACGTCAAAAACAGCGAAACATATATTGAGCTGTTTTACTTATACGAGCGGCTGTATGACAAGCTCAAAGATGAATTTGACGTCATCAGTGAATTTCAGCTCAAACAAAGCCGTTAATTCTTCTTTGAAAGGGTGAAAAGGTCATGTTACTGTTTATTGTCATTGCCGCTATTATCGTTTTACTCTTATTGATTACGGTCGCTAAATTAAATCCGTTTATCAGTCTTTTGATTACATCCATCCTTGTCGGTTTCGCAACGGGCATGAATCTGCCGGACATTATCGCTTCGATGAAAACCGGGCTCGGCAATACGCTGTCGCTGCTTGCGATCGTGCTGGCCCTCGGTACGATGCTCGGAAAAATGATGGCTGAATCAGGCGGTGCGGAGCGTATCGCCCACACCCTGATCGGCCGCTTCGGCAAAAAGAAAGTGCATTGGGCGATGATGGCCGTCGCTTTTATCGTCGGCATCCCGGTCTTTTTCCAGGTCGGCTTCGTCCTGCTCGTGCCGCTTTTGTTTACGATTGCGATTGAAACCGGGGTTTCATTAGTGACGATCGGGATTCCGCTCCTTGCGGGACTTTCCGTCGTGCACGGATTGGTTCCGCCCCACCCGGCGGCGATGGCGGCTGTCGGCATTTATCACGCCAATGTCGGAAAAACGATTTTGTTTTCTTTAATCGTCGGGATTCCGACTGCCATCATCGCGGGGCCGCTTTACGGAAAATGGATTGGTAAGCGCATTCATAAACCCGTTCCCGAACTGTTGAAAAAACAATTTATTGAACGGAATGAAAAACGCAAGCTTCCGGGATTCGCAAATACATTGTTTACGATATTGGTACCGGTGATCCTGATGCTTATGGCAACGCTTGCCGAAATTGCGCTTCCGGAAAAAAGCACGCTCTATGAAACTTTTAAATTTATCGGCGACCCTGTCACGGCGCTTTTGATCGCCACGGTTTACTCCTTTTTCAGCCTTGGTTTTTATCAGGGCTTTGACAGAGAAAGCATTTTAAAATTCAGCAATGACTGTCTGGGACCGATTGCTTCCATTCTGCTTGTGATCGGAGCCGGCGGCGCTTTTAACAACGTCCTGATTGATTCAGGCGTCGGCACGTATATCGCTGACATGGCGAAACACTCAAGCTTCTCTCCCGTTCTTTTAAGCTGGACGATCGCGGCGGTCATCCGTGTCGCCACAGGTTCAGCGACTGTCGCCATGATGACGGCGGCCGGCATTGTTGCACCGATTGCATCTGTCATGCCGGGCGTCAGCAGTGAGCTTCTCGTATTGGCAACGGGAGCGGGCTCTTTGATTCTGTCACATGTCAATGACTCCGGTTTCTGGCTCATTAAAGAGTATTTCGGAATGACGGTAAAAGAAACGTTCCTGACATGGACGGCGATGGAAACGATTATTTCTGTCAGTGCGATTTGTTTTATCATGATCATTAACGCGTTTATATAAAAACAAACCCCGGCCGCAAACCGGGGTTTGTTTTTTATCGGTCATTCACGAGGATATAAGCGGCTTTAACGGGTCCGTGGACGCCGACAACCAAATCCATTTCGATATCGGCCGAGTTGCTCGGTCCAGTAATATAGTTGATGCAGGAAGGAACGGTGACGCCGTCTCTGATCTGCTGTTTCAGTATATCGCTGGCCTGTGTCATTCTCGGCACAATGGAAGATTTCGGGATGATTGCGATATAGGTGGTCGGAAGCAGGCTGACAGAACGGCCGGCATGCTCTGACGCATACAAAACGACGGTGGCTGATTCCGCAAGCGTGATCTCGCTGAATGTAATGCCCACATTCGCTTGTTCCGCTTTTTCAATATTTTTCGCTCCTTGTTCCGCGTCCCATTCCCAAACGGGAATCCCTTCATCCGGCCACTCTTCTGTCATAAGGGTCTGCAAGCCGTACGTTTCAAACCGGCTGTCCTTCGGAATGATGACAGGCCCTCCTTCAAAGCGGTTCACCTGCGTGCGCAAAGCGTCGTAAAGCCCGGCTGCATCCGTTTCGATCAGTTCGGTATGAATGTTGACGCAGTGGTCTTTCAGCATCGTGACAAGATCGTCTTCCGTACAGCCCGCATGCGTTTGATATTGGGGCTGATACTTCCATTCAGGCAGGGACACGCCTGATTTCCTGCGCTCTCTGCCCAGACTTTTGGCGATCCGGTTTAAAAAGGATTCCTGATGTGTAACCGTCCCTTTCATCATCATTCTTCCCCCTTTTGTTTTTCCCGGTCTTTAAACCAATCTCTGAATCTCGATTTATGCGGCGCCGGGAAGTCCCGTATTGCCGTCCATTCTTTTAACGGCCCCGGCCCTTTTGATATTTTGTCATCTTCCGTAAACGGCGTCATGGCGGCAGGCGCCCATTTCGATCCCATTTTATAAAGGGACGGGGATGATGAGCCGAGCCCGAAGGCTTTCATCGCCAGTTTTTCGCTGATCGGCGCTTTGCCCTCTTTTTCCACGATGTTCTGCCGATGCTTGAGCAGCAGCTCGTGCAGCGGAATTTTAACGGGACATGCTTCCGTACAGGCCGCGCATAAGGAAGATGCGTACGGGAGCTCCTTGTATTCGTCATATCCGCCGAGAAGAGGCGATAAGACGGCGCCGATCGGACCCGAATAGATGGACCCGTACGAGTGTCCGCCGACATGCCGGTACACGGGACAGACGTTGATGCAGGCGGCGCAGCGGATACATTGCAGCACCGATTGAAATTCCGTGCCGAGTATGCGGGAACGCCCGTTGTCCACAACCACGAGGTGGAATTCCTCAGGCCCGTCAGCTTCTCCTTGCTGCCGGGGTCCCGTCAGCGCCGTAATGTAACTTGTAAGCCGCTGACCGACCGCGCTTCTCGTCAGCATGCTGACGAGCACTTCAAACTCAGAAAATGACGGAACGATCCGCTCCATTCCCATCACGGTGATCTGCGTCTTCGGCAGCGCGGACACAAGGCGGCCGTTTCCTTCGTTCGTCACGAGACTGACCGAACCGGTATCCGCGATCGCAAAGTTGCAGCCTGTAATGCCGACATCCGCTTCGAGAAATTTTTTCCGGAGAACGCTGCGCGCGTGCATGACGAGCTCTTCCGGTTTTTCCGTCTGTTTGTATTCGAGTCTCTCTTTAAACACGTCACGGATCTGCTCTTTGTTTTTGTGAAGAGCGGGAGCAACGATATGTGACGGCGGATCGTGATCGTCAATCTGGAGAATGTATTCGCCGAGATCCGTTTCTGTGACTTCACAGCCCTCTTCCTCAAGCACTTCGTTCATATTGATTTCTTCTGTCACCATGGATTTGGATTTTACGATTTTTTTGGCGTTTTTCTGCCGGATGACATCGCGGATATAGGAGGACGCTTCTTCCGCCGTTTCGGCGAAAAAGACGTGTCCGCCTCTGTTGGCGACATTTTCGGCGAGCTGTTCCAAATAGAAATCAAGATTGTCCAGCACATGCTGTCTGATTTCTTCCGCATGGGAACGCCAATCCTCCCAGTTTCCCAATTCTTCGGCCGCCTGAAGCCTTCTTATCCTGAGCCGTTCCTGCGCTCCGGAGACGGCTCCTCTCATAAACTCATTATCTATTCCTTCTGATACCCGCTCTTTAAAAGCGGCGGTACCGATTTTCATCGCCATGATTTTCCCCCCTTGTTGTTTCTCGTGTTATCTGCTGTTCAGCACTTCGGCGATGTGCATGACTCTGACGTTTTTATCCTTACGGTCAAGACGCCCGCCGATATTCATCAGACAGCCGCAATCTGCCCCGATCAGCACTTCGGCCTCCGTGTCTTCCACGCAGGCGACCTTCTCATCCACCATTTGTTCAGAGATTTGCGCCATTTTCACAGAAAACGTTCCTCCGAATCCGCAGCATTGGTGCTTTCCGGGAAGCGCGGTCAGCTCGAGCCCCTTGACATGGCGCAAAAGCTTCATCGGCTCCTCCGACACGCCGAGCAGCCTCGTCATGTGGCATGATGTATGGACTGTCGCTTTTTTATGCAGCACCGCCCCGACATCCTCCACCCCGAGAACGTTGACGATAAAATCCGTTAACTCATATGTTTTGTCCGCAAGCTGCTGCGCTTTTGCCGCCCACTTCGGATCGTCCTGAAACAGATGCGGATATTCACGGAACATCGTCGTACAGGAACCTGACGGACTGACGACGTACTCCGCTTCTTCAAACGCGGCAATCATCCGCTTCATCGCTTTTTTCGCATCCGTCACATACCCGCTGTTGTATGCGGGCTGCCCGCAGCAAATCTGCCCCTCGGGAAAATCCACCTCACACCCGAGCCGTTCCAGCACCTCAACCGTCGCCTTTCCGACATTGGTCTGGAACATATCCACAAGGCACGTGACAAATAATGAGACTTTCATGATGAACCCCTCTTTCATCCTCAATATGTGATCCGGTCATCTGATGACCTGTTTTTGGGAAAGCTCTATGAATATCCTACACTATTCTGAATATGGATTGGAAGGTTTTTCTGAAAAATCCTTTCGTCCGATGCGCTGAAGGGGACAAAAAAAAGAGAAGCCCGAAAGCTCCTCAAGCTGCTCTACATCCCGTTTTCCAGCAGACGTCCCAGTTTTTGCACACCCTCTTTTATCGCGGCTTTACCGGCATAACTGAACGACAGGCGAAGATATTCCGCACCGTCTTCCTGATGCAGAAAAAAATATTTACCGGGGACATAGGAAACGCCGTGAGAAAGAGCCCTCGCCAGCATTGCGGATGTATCCGCTCCCGGCGCTTTCACCCATACAAAGTAACCGCCTTCAGGCACGTGCCAGGATGCGGACTCCGGAAGATATCGAGCTGATGCGGCGAGCAAAACGTCACGTTTGCTTTGATATGCTTCCCGCAAGGCGGTGAGCCGTTTTTCAACATTCGTTTGTTCCAGATAGACGGCGGTCACCGCTTGGGAAAACGGGTGGCCTAAGTCTTTTTTTAACCATGACAATGCCTTGATGAATGCGGCGTCCCCTGCAATCCAGCCGATCCTCATACCCGGGGCGATGACTTTTGATAATGAACCGGCGTACAGCACCCGGCCGTTTTGATCCATGGCTTTCAAGGGCGGCGGAATATCGGTGAATCCGAGCTCGCCGTATGCATCATCCTCCAAGATGAGAAAATCATACGTTTCGGCAAGCTGAAGCAGGCGGGTTCTCCGCTTCGCTGACATTACGGTTCCCGCAGGATTCTGAAAAGCGGGTATCGTGTAGAGAAGACGGGGGAGCAGAAGCCCTTTTCGTTTTCTTTCCTCAAGCATGAACGCTAATGTTTCCGTTTGCAGGCCCTCTTGATCTGTCGGAATGCTCATGATATGCGGTGTGTAATTTTTAAAAATCTCGAGCGCTTCCATGTAGACCGGAGCTTCAACGGCAGCGGCGGTTTGTTCATCGAGGAAAACCCGTGCAGCCAGATCTATCGCCTGACAGGCGCCTGACGTCACGAGCAGCTCATCGTCCCGACAGTGAATGCCGCGGGTGGCTAACCGTTCTTGAATCTGCTTTTTTAAAACGGCCGTCCTCGGGCTTCCCATATAATGCAGCGGCAGATCGCGCTCCTCATCCAGAAGGCGGGCGGCGGCTTCTTTCAGCTCCTTATCAGGAACGAGTGCGGGATCGGGATAGCCGGAATGCAGGGGGATGCACGCTTTCGGAACTGCCGGCATCCATTCCCCGGGAGGATCGTTTGTCAGAGCTTTCTTTACATGGTCAGAAAAAAAAGATTCGGCCTGCATGTGATGTTATCCCCTTTCACAAGTCAGCTTCTATACATTTTCTTCAAAATAAGCCCCCAGCACGTCTTCCACATTCGTCAGGTGCGCGGTCATCGCGGCTTCCGCTTCATCCGCGTCTTTGGCGGCGACGGCACTGTAAATGCGTTCATGCTCTTCATACAATCGCTGCACGCTCGTTCGTTTAGAAAACAGCCAAATTTTTCTCGTTTCTCTCATCGTTTCCAAAAGGAGCGCGGAGACATGATTCATGAGATGCTTGAGCAGCCCGTTTTGTGATGCTTCCGCCAGCGCCATGTGAAAGGAGAAATCCGCTTTTTCGCCCAATTCTTCGTCTCCGTCAATGTCTTTCATCTCCAGGAGAGCCTGGCGGATTTTTTGTAAATCGTCTTCGGTGCGTTTTTCAGCGGCCATGGCGGCGACGCCGAGTTCAAGCAGCTTTCTGACTTCGAGCAGCTGTTTGACGTCCTCTTTTTTCATCAAGAGGGCGGAAGAAAGCGGCTGGGAAACATGAGACGGCTCAAATTCTCTTATGTATGTGCCTTCTCCCTGCTTCATGTCGACGAGCCCCATCGCTTTCAAAGCCGACAGCGCTTCTCTCACCGCCGAGCGGCTGACCTGAAAACTCTCAGAAAGCGCCTGAACGGAATCAAGCTTTTCACCCGGCTTAAGCTCGCCCGCTTTTATCTTCTCCAGCAATGCGTCAGCGACTTCCTCGTAGATTTTTTTCGTTTTAATTTGTTTATATTTCAACGCGATCACCCCGTCACTTGTGAATCTTGATGTTTATCGTCTATTATACTTCTTTTTTTGTATTGCCGACAGGTTCAGACAATTTGTTCAAGAAAAGTATTGTACTTTCAAAACTTTCAAAATATAATGCTAATTAACCCGGTCATCAGATGACCTTATCATAAAAAGTAATCGCTTACATGACATAAGGAGGGGTTTTTTAGGGATGCAATGGACACAGGGGTACGCTCCTTTAGGGGGAAATTTGCTTTTATCGGCAGCTTGCGCGCTCGTGCCGATTATCTTCTTTTTTTGGGCGCTTGCGGTGAAACGGATGAAGGGGTACATCGCGGGGCTTTTAACGTTAGCCGTTTCACTTTTAATCGCTGTATTTGTTTACGGCATGCCGGCGGAAAAAGCGGTGATGTCCGCTTCTCAGGGAGCGGTATACGGGCTGCTTCCGATCGGCTGGATTATCGTCACATCGGTCTTTCTGTATAAAATCACCGTGAAAACAGGACAGTTTGAGATTATCCGGAGTTCGGTGCTCTCAATTACAGATGACCGGCGTTTGCAGGCGCTGCTCATCGCCTTTTCATTCGGGGCGTTTTTAGAAGGCGCCGCCGGTTTCGGCGCTCCCGTCGCGATCTCGGCCGCTTTGCTCGTCGGACTTGGTTTTCAGCCGCTGTATGCGGCGGGAATTTGCCTGATTGCCAATACGGCGCCCGTTGCCTTCGGCGCGATCGGCATTCCGATTACCGCCGTCGAAGGTCCGACCGGGATACCGGCAATGGAAATTTCTCAAATGGTCGGCCGGCAGCTTCCGTTTTTATCCGTCTTTATTCCGCTGTACTTAATCATTTTGATGAGCGGGTTTAAAAAGGCTTTTGAGATATGGCCGGCCATTCTTGTTTCCGGCATCTCCTTTGCGGCCGTGCAGTACGCAAGCTCGAATTTTTTAGGGCCTGAGCTTCCGGATGTGCTGTCGGCGCTAGTTTCCATGGCCGCGCTCGCTCTGTTTTTGAAATTTTGGAAACCGAAAACGGCCTTTCGTTTCGCGGCAGAACGGGAATCAGCAGCGGCCGCTGACCGGACGCAGATCAAGTACGGGGGCGCCGCGGTGTTTAAAGCGTGGTCTCCTTTCCTTCTTCTGACGGCCATGATATCCGTCTGGGGGATTCCCGGCGTGAAGGCTGCCTTAACCGGTCATTATGAAGGAACGTCAATGTGGCTTTCCTGGCTGAATGCAGCCGGGCGTGCATTGACCTTCACGCCTCCCGTCCCATTTGTAAATCAGCAGATTCTTCAGGCGGACGGCACGCCGATTGAAGCCGTGTACAAACTTGAGCTTTTCGGTTCAGCGGGGACGGCGATTCTGATTGCCGCCGTCATCTCCAAGTTCGCCCTCGGCATGTCGTGGAAGACATGGGGCGAAGCGTTTATAGAAACGGTGAAAGAGTTAACGCTTCCGGTCGTGACCATTGTTTCTGTTGTCGGCTTTGCTTATGTGACGAATGCTTCCGGCATGAGCACGACACTCGGTCTTGCGCTTGCCATGACGGGCGCGATGTTTACCTTTTTTTCGCCGGTGCTCGGCTGGCTCGGCGTATTTATTACCGGCTCTGATACGTCGGCCAATCTGTTGTTCGGCGGATTGCAAAAGGTGACGGCGCTCTCTGTCGGGATGGACCCGGTTCTCTCCGTTGCCGCCAATTCATCAGGCGGTGTCACCGGAAAAATGATTTCTCCGCAATCCATTGCGGTTGCCTGTGCCGCTGTCGGTCTGGCGGGCAAGGAGGCCGACCTTTTCCGTTTTACGATTAAGCACAGTCTGTTTTTGCTTCTGCTCGTCTGTCTCATTACATTTTTACAGCATCATCTGTTTTCATGGATGATCCCGTAACACGGAGAACCTCCCCGGGGTTTGGCTCGGGGAGGTTTCAGCTGTACCGTTTTCTCGCCGATGACGGTGGAATATTTAATTGGTCACGGTATTTGGCGACGGTGCGCCTTGAGATTCGGATGTCATATTGTTCATGCAGCAGATCGGCAAGCTTTTGATCTGAAAAAGGTTTCTTTTTATCTTCTTTACCGACCAATGCCTCCAGATGCGCTTTTACGGCATAATTGGAGGCGCCGCCGTCCCCCGACGATTCAGCTTTCGCCGAGAAAAATGTTTTCATTTCATACAGTCCGTACGGCGTCTGAACGTACTTCCCTTTGATGGCCCGGCTGATCGTTGATTCGTGGAGCTCCAGCGTTTCCGCCACCTCTCTTAAGGTCAGCGGCTGCATTCCGCTTTTTCCTGTGAGAAAAAAGGATTCCTGCCGTTCAGTCAGGACGCCGATAATTCTCGTGATCGTTTGTTTTCTTTGCGACAAAGCCCGGTTCAGCCAGCGCCACTCCTGATATTTTGCCGACAGATAATTTTTCGTGTCACGGCACCCGGCAGCTGACAAGAGCGGCTGATAATGGGTATGAAGCTGGATGTCAGGAAACGAACGGCTGTTGAGCTGCGCTTGAATGATGCCGTTTTTCACTGTGATGAAAATATCCGGTTCCACGTAAAAACCCGGCTCCTCATGCGCATAACGGAGCCCCGGCCTCGGATCAAGGGCGCTGATCATGTCAGCGATGTCCTGAATGTCTTTAAGCGAAATGCCCGTTTTTAGTGTAAGCGCTTTCCAGTTCTTTCTTGCAAATAGCTCAAAATAGGCGCCGGCAATCCATTCCGCCTGTTCGTTCCGCTCGGGAAGACGGCGGAGCTGAAGAAGGATGCATTCCTGCAAAGACCTGGCGCCGATTCCCGCGGGCTCAAGGGATTGAAGCTTTTTCAGAACCGCTTCCGTCTCCTCTTGTGAAGCGGATACATGGTCGGCGGCAGCTTGTATGTCCTCTTTTAAATATCCGTTTGAGTCCAATGAATGTATCAGATAATTGAAAATCTTTTTCTCATCATCGGACAGCTTCATATCTAAGGCTTGCTGTTTGAGCGAATCCTGCAGCGTTTTGCGGGTAAGTCTGATCTGCTGGCTTCCGTCCCGTTCTTTCATCCTGTTTTTACTTGTTTTATGGTAAGATAGTGGCGGCGTGTCTGTTTCCTTTCGTTCAATCAGAGGGTTTTCCAGTGAGAGCTCATCAATATATCCGGCCAGTTCCGCGGAATTGTATCCGAGTAATGTGATAGCCTGTTTAAGCTCTTGCGTTAATTGAGGCTTTAACATTTGTGTTTGCTGAAGTTTGATATCCATCATGCTCACTCCCCTTTTTTCATTGTACATGATTGGTTTCATACCGTATATACTTATTAAAAGGAGTTGCTTTATAGATGTCAGAACTTTTTTCTGTTCCTTATTTTATTGAAAACTTTACACAGCACATTGAAATGAATCCGAATGAAGACCGAATTCATGCGATGAACAGCTATTACCGCTCCGTCGTCTCAACCCTTGTTCAGGATCAGCTGACGAAAAACTCGGTTGTGCTCAAAAGAATTCAGCATTTGGATGAAGCGTACAACAAAGTAAAACGCGGAGAAACAAAATAAACCTTCCGCTCATTCAAAGCGGAAGGTTTTCCTTCGTGCCGGCGGTTTCCCCGATCAGACGGACGTCCGGCGCTTCGTGCACCCAGGTGTGATAATAGTTGGCGTTTTTCCCGTATGAATTATCAATGACGGTATTCGGTTTCCCGAGAAGTGAGGACAGAATGTGGCCATGGAGCCTTGACGTTTCCACCGATTCGTACCTGCTGAAAAACAGAACCGCTTTTTTCGTCAAGAAATCGGAATAGCGTTTCCAAAACCGCGCAATCGGCAGCGGGTTTCCCGCTTTTTTATTCAAAACATTCAGCGTTTGGAAAAAAGCGATTCCCCTGCGGTCGCTTGCTGACAGCACATCCTGCCAGTCGCAGCTTTTAACGGAAGAATTGTTTTGCAGCTTCGGATTGATTTCCCCATCCGTGCGGATAAAATGAAGCCTGCCGCGTGACGGAGCCGCTGACGCCGCCATCGGATACAGCTGATGGGCCATGTCAGGCATAAGCCCGATATGATTCGCCGAAAAAAAGCATTTCGCGGTCTCGTATGACACATGATCTCTCGTAAACAGGTGGAGATCCTTGTGCTCCGCAAAAAGCGCCGATGTCTTCTCAAGTCGTGTCTCATCCTGATAATAGATGGATTGCGGCAGGATGACGATCCTGTTTTCCGGAAAGGATTTGACGATTTTTTCCCTGAACGTCTGATAGTATGGATAGAGATCCCCGAAATTTCCGCCACCCTGACAGACGATGATCGTCTTTTTGTCCGCCCGGCGCCCGAATGGAAAATTGTCGGGATTCCAGCGCTGTTTCACGCGGATGCCGTGCGCTTTAAAAAACGCCTCCGTCCCTTTCATTATCAATAAATCCCCTACATTTCCGTAGAGGGGATAGTCGGCATATATGATGTCAGATTGCGGCGGTATAACGCTGAGCAGACCCGTCAGCGTCTCTTTTAATCGGCTCATAACATGGCGGCTGTCCATGTTTTCTCCCCTTTCGTTTCAAACAATTGCGCAAGTGCGTCAATGACGCGCTGCTGCTCCTCAGAAGACAAGTCAGACCCGGACGGCAGACAGATGCCCCGGCTGAAAAGGTTCTCAGAGACACGCTCATGTTCGCTGTGAGGATAAAAGACGGAAGATGAGAAGAGCGGCTGCGTATGCAGCGGTTTCCACAGCGGCCGGGCCTCAATGTTCTGTTCCGCAAGACAGGCGACGGCTTCTTCCGGCGTCACGCCGTTATCAAGCGTCAGAGCCGTCAGCCAGCGGTTTGAAACCGTTCCTTCAAGCTCCGGCATCATGCGGATGCCCGGATACGTTTCCAGCGCTTCCCGATACCTGTGAAAGATTTCTCTCCTCGCCCGGACGCGATCTTCGAGCACTTCCAGCTGCGATATCCCCACGCCCGCGAGAATGTTGCTGAGCCTGTAGTTATACCCGAGCTCGCTGTGCTGGTAATGAACGGCGGCATCTCTCGCCTGGGACGCAAGAAACCTCGCTTTTTCAATCGCGGCCTCATCGTCAGACACGAGCATGCCGCCTCCCGATGTTGTAATGATTTTGTTGCCGTTAAAGGAATAAATGCCGAAACGGCCGAACGTGCCGCTCTGCCTGCCTTTATATGTTGATCCTAAGGACTCGGCAGCGTCTTCAATCAGACAGACGCCGTATGCGTCACAAAGGCTCATTAATTCATCCATTTTCGCGCTTTGGCCGTAAAGATTGACGGCGATCACCGCTTTCGGGAGTCTGCCGCGCCGCTTTGCATCCCGCAGCGCCCGCTCAAGCGCATCGGGCGACATATTCCACGTCTCCCATTCCGAATCAATAAAAACGGGCTCAGCCTGCTCATACACAATCGGATTCGCCGTGGCGACAAACGTAAAGGAAGGACAAAATACAACGTCTCCTTTTTTCACACCCGCAAGCCTCAGGGCAAGATGGATGGCGGCCGTTCCCGAGCTTACGGCCGCCGCGCTTTTCACTCCCGCATATTCCGCGAGCCGCGCTTCAAACGAATTGACGAGCGGACCGAGCGGGGCAATCCAATTGGAACGGAAGGCTTCTGCGATGTATTCCTGTTCTTTTCCGCTCATATGAGGCGGAGACAAATAAATCCGTTTGTTTGTTTGCATGAAATCATCCTTTTTCATTATGGATAGGGGAGATGACGCGGGCCGGAACGCCGACCGCCGTCACATGGCCGGGAATCCGGCTGATGACCGCAGCCCCCGCGCCGATAACGGACCAAGGGCCGATGTCAATCTGCGGTATAACGGACGCGCCGATTCCGATGTGCGTTCCTTCCCCGACTTTCACTCCGCCGGCAAGCGCCGCGCGCGGTGAAAGATGGACGTAATCTCCGATGGCATTGTCATGATCGGCAACCGCCCCCGTATTGATGATGCAATGGGCGCCGATGTCAGCGCCCGCCTGAATGACGGCGCCCGCCATCACAACCGTTCCGTGTCCGACGGAAGCCGTTTCACTGACGATCGCCCCGGGGTGAATGAGTGCGGCATAATCGTCATCTTCAAGCCCAAGCGTTTCAGCGAACTGCTTTCTGACGCCGTTGCGGCCGATGCATATCGTGAACACGGCTTCGGGGACGAGTTTCCGAAGCATGGGCACGTCTTCCGTCCGGCCCGTATATAAACCGTTCCGAACGGCAAAACCGCTGAATCCGTCATCCAATACGCCCGCAAGCTCCATATCGGAACGGGCCTGCACGATTTCCTTCACGACTTTTCCGTGTCCGCCGTTTCCGATCAGCACGACCTTTTTCACGATGACATATCTCCGCTGCCTGTGAAGCGCTTTGCCGTCACATGGCCGGCTTGATGTATGCCTTCTGACACGAGAACTTTTTTCACTGTTAAAAGCAGAATCTTTAAGTCGAGAAGAAATGTGCGGTTGTCGACGTACCACACGTCGAGCTTGAATTTTTCCTCCCATGAAATCGCGTTTCTCCCGTTAATCTGCGCCCAGCCCGTAATCCCCGGCTTCACCTCGTGACGCCGCGCCTGCTCCGCCGTGTAAAGCGGCAGATAATCCATCAGCAAAGGGCGGGGGCCGACAAGACTGATATCTCCTTTGAGCACATTAAAAAGCTGGGGAAGCTCATCGATGCTCAGTTTTCTGATCAGCCTTCCCGTTTTGGTCAGACGAAGATGATCCGGAAGCAGCACACCGTTTTCATCACGCGCATCCGTCATCGTTCTGAGTTTATACAACGTAAACGGACGCCCGTTATGCCCCGGTCTCGTCTGTTTAAACAATACCGGAGACCCGATGGCGCATCTGACGGCTGCCATGGCGAAGAGAAGGATGACGCTCGCGCCGCACAATAACAACACCGCGGCCGCTATATCAAATACACGTTTCGCCTTCAAATCTGAACAGCTCCTTTCACTTTTCGGCATTTCTGTAAAGCAAGCCGCCTTTCTTCTTTCGTACAAATGAAGAAAAAAGCGAATGCGGCATAGCTCATGCATACGGCAAGCCCCGCGGCGATCAGGCCGGCCCAGCTGTCAAGCGGTGAAAACAGCCGGATACCCCGGCAGACAGCCCAGGCAAATACGGCCGCCGCCAACGGGCCGAACATGCCTTTGTAAAACGCGGTTTTCTGAAAACCGGTAATATGCGAAACATACAGCGGCGTGAAGACGGCATTTTTCAAAATGAGAGAGACTGCACCGGCGATGGTGATGCCGTACAGTCCGAGATGAGCCGGACCGCTGAGAACCACGGCCAATACGACATTCAGTCCGCCTAAACATAAAGTAACGACGGCGGGCGTTTTTTGTTTATTAAAAGCCGTCCATACGTAAAAAAGCGGCATGACAGAGAGACTGACCGCCAAATACCCGGCGTGAATGTATAAAAGCGGCGCCGTCTGCACAAACGACGGGCCCAGCCAAATCGCCAGAAACGGTTCGGCAAGCCCTCCTAATAATGCGGCGGGAAGCGCGAGGAGAAGCCCGTTCATCCGCACAGCCTTATTGGCGTAAGACAGGAGACCTTCCATATCCCCTTTTGAGTAATAGGAAGTCAAAACCGGCGCAAACAGTGAAGCAAGCGTCCCGGCAAGACTTCTGAGCAGGAGCGGGAATTGAATAATCGCCGCATAGACACCCGCCTCAGACGGCCCCAGCACGAGGTTGGCCGTCATGAGATCAATCTGCAGAAACAGCAGCACGCCGATCTGGTTGACAGAGCTCCAGGCACCGGCCGAAAACAGCACTTTGCTCGTCTGTAATGACAAGGTTTTACGGCTGAAAGAAAACCACGGAATCAATTTCTTAAAGAAGAAAAAAGTCAGCACGGCCGCACAGACGGCTCCCGCTAATGCCGAAAGCTGGATCTGCCAGATTTTCGGCGGCAGGCACGTAAACAGAGCGAGCACACACAGCACCCTGACCAGCATTTGCACGGCCTGAATGGAACTTGTGATATAAAGCTTGTTGGCAAAAAACGGCCCCGTCGCGAACCCCGCCATAAAAAACGTCAGCATAAACAGCACGCTGCCGATCACGATAGACAGCCTCACATCCGTTAAGAGCCCGGCCGGCACATTCATAATCTTGTCAATAAAAAAAGCAGTCCCGGCGAGCGGCACAGCGAGTAATAGAGATATCACGACAGACGCGGCTAAATAATTGCTTACATACGCATTGGCCTCATCCCTGTTCCCCCTGTGGGCGGCGACGGAGAAAAACCTCACAACGACAGAGCTCAGCGCAACGGTAATAATAGAGAAATAGTTAATGATATTCTGTGTCAGATGGACAAATCCAAAAGCCTCCACACCTAATGTTTTCACAATAAAGGGCGTCATCCACACTGATAAAAACACCGATAGTAAAAACGCCGTCACATTAGCGCCGAAATTAATGGCAAATTTCATGCTCCTTCCGCACTGCCTTTCTCTTTCGATTTCCGTTCGAAAAACGCATGCAGAAGAAGAGGAAGGCGCATTTTGCACAGACCGAGCACCACGCGCTCCCCCGCCAGCAGCTGTTTATGGCGGCACGGCGTCCTGCGCACCGCCGTTTTTACCATGTCATACGTTAAGATTCTGCCGATGTGCGCCGTAATCTGATGTGACGGCTGCGGGGCGGCGCATGCGTTGGCGATCAGCATCGGAATCTGATGCTTGCACAAATATGTATCGATATCGCTCCGGCACGCGTCCGTCAGCCCGTTTTCCTCATAAAAAGCCATTTTCGCTTTATATTGCTTTTGCAGTTCTTGATCTAAGTGGGGCTTAAACGGTGTTTCTGTAAGACTTTGCGGATTTTCCCGGTAGATATACAGCCCTTCGTCTATCACTTTGATACGCGCGGCTCGGCGGAACGCTGCCAAGTTAAACGGAGAGTCCTCAGCAAACCGGATATCTTCATGGAACAGCAGCCCTTGCAATGCTTCTTTCCGGTATATATAGCGCCACACATACCAAATAAACCGATGTTCGTGCGCACGGGTCAGCAATGCTGTCATTTCATCCGCTGTGAAGACGCGGCCCGGCGGAAGGGACGGCGGCATATATGTTCTTTTCTTAGACGGCGTTTCTTTATAATAGCCGCAACCGGCGATATCCAGCCGGTTCTTCTCCGCTTCTTCATAAAGCCTTTCGAACATCGTTTCCGTCACATAGTCATCGCCGTCCGCAAAACCGATATAACGGCCGCGGGCGGCTTTTATTCCGGCATTGCGGGCCGAGCTGAGGCCGCCGTTTTCTTTATGAATCACCCGGATTCTCGCATCTTCTGCGGCGAATTGTTCAGCAATCCGGCCTGACCGATCCGGTGAACCGTCATTGACGAAAATGATTTCGATGTCTCTCAGCGTCTGTTTTGTTAAAGAAACCGCGCATTCTTTCATAAAAGGCTCTGTCTTATACATAGGCACGATCACGCTCACAAGCGGCGCGGTCATTGGGCATCACCGCTGATTTTCGAGCGCAGCCCGGCAAAATAAACACTGCGCAAAGAACCGCCTTCCTCATGCTTGCCGCTGAGCAGCCGGTTTACGGCGGCCGTTACGGCTTCAGGGTCAGGACGTTCAAGCAATGTCATGTTCGGTATGTTTTTCAGCCATTGATAGCCTTCCATCACTTTATGATCAAACGAACGAATGACGACACAAGGCGTTTTCGTCAGCGCGCAAAAAATCATCCCGTGAAGCCTGTCAGTGACGACGGCTTCCGCGCCTTTCAGCGTATTCCAAAGCGCCTCCAGCTCTTTTTCACGTGTATGGCGGCTTACCCTCCGGCCGACCGTCGTCGTAAAGGAATACAGCTCTCCGTACTCTTTTGCCAAAGCTTCTTTTACCGTCGTTCTGTCCTCAGCCGTCAGCGCACTCTCCTTATCCTCCCGTAAACAGAGGTAGATCCCTTCCCGCGGGATGTGCCGCTCGCTTTTATCCAAATATAAGACCATGTCAGGCTGTTTGAGCACTGTTTTTCCGGGAAAATGACGCTTCATCCATTGATACGTCGTCTCATCTCTCGCCATTAACAAAAGGTCGGGATGCGCATTGTACACTTTTCGGGCGCGCTTCAGTTCCTTCCGTCCCTTTTTTGATTCAGAAAAATGAGCCGTCGCCGGAAGCTGAACGATCCGATATTGCCGGAATGTTTTGATGATAAAGCGGCGCGTCCATTCCTCATACCGGTACAAATCCCCCATGTTCCCGCCGCCGATGATGAATACCATATCATCGGGGTGGCGCTTTTTGATCAGCGCTTTTGCGGATCTGTATATATCCTTCATATCCACCTCGACAATGTCAAAATCGGGATACTCCCGTTCAAGAAACGTTTTGCTTGCGTAGGCGATGGCGTGATCGCCGAGATTATCGTGGGACGGGAGCAGCGTCAGAATGATCTTTTTTCTTGCCGCTGTAAGCCCCGCCCCATCCGCTGCCGTTCCGAAATGAAATTGGGACGGGTATTTGACCTTAAGCAACAGCCATTCCGCGAGATTGATTTTTAAAGATTGTATCGACATGTCTTCACCCTCTGATTTTCATTTTGTACTCGATTGCCCGCTGATACGCGGCTGATGCCAGCGACACGAACGGAATCAGCTTCAGCTTCGCCAAAAGCAGAAGGCATGAGCGTTTGGCGTCAAACGGCGCCGTTCCGGTTTTGGAAAGGCTCAGGCGAAACACGGGATCAGCGCATATCCGGCTGATATTCTTCCACTTCTCAGAAAACCGGCCGCCGTTATTCCGCTTCCATTCATTCAGCAGGCAGACCGTTCCGTGCTGAACGATGAAAAAATCCAGCTCCTGCCGGTATTCCTGTAAGCAGCCGTTTTCACGCAAAAAAGCCTCGTTCAGCCGATAGAGAACGAGACCTGAGTCAAACAGCTTTTTCTGATAGCTTTGCACAATGGAAGTCAAGTGAATCCGATAATGATAGAGCGGCTGATCCACGTACGAGACCGCACCTGCGAAAACATGCGCCCGGAGGCTGAAGTACTGATCCTCCACGTGCTCCAGCTCATCACGAAGCGGAAAGCGCAGCTGATGATGCTCGATCATGGTTCTTTTGTACAGCTTGTTCCATGAAAAACCGCTGACTCTTCCTTCAAATAAATCTTTCAGGTACAGTTGTTTCGGGCGCCCCGCGTACGCTGAAGCGATCGTTGAAACGGCGGTTTTCCCCGTATCCGCAAACTCGGCCGCATATTCGCAAATCACGAGATCAGCCTGATCAGCCTTCGCTTTTTCATACATGCGCAGGCAATAATCAGGTTCAACCCAGTCGTCCGCATCAATAAAAGCGATAAATTCGCCGCGCGCCGCCTCGATCCCCCTGTTGCGGACCGCGCCGAGCCCACGGTTTTGCTGATGAATGACCCGGATTCTCTCATCCCGCTTCTGATAGGTTTCAAGAATCGCCGGGCTTTGATCCGTTGACCCGTCATTAACAGCCACGATTTCGATATTGGCGAGCGACTGATTGAGCAATGAATCTAAGCATCTTTCTAAATAAGTTTCCGTATTATACACAGCAATTAATAAACTGACCGCGGGTGTTTCCATATAAACCTCCAATGTCCATTACCGGGAAAAAATCGTTCTGTACGGAAGCACAGACGAATCGACCGGCATAAGCAAGTAACTGTAAAGAAAATAACAGACAATAATGGCGATATAAATCAGCGCATTTGATTTTTCATCAAAAATCCTCACAAAATAAGGGATCAAGATCATTTGGTACAGGCCGAAATATATATTAAACCGGGCGAAAATAACATCCTTTGTCGCCAAAAGACCGAAGAGCAGGCCGAGCAGACAGAAATTCACGATGACATCAATGTCAGGCCAGAGCTTCCGCAGCCGCTCCCGATAGCAGAAAGCCAAAAACAGCGGCAGAAGCAGCACCGCGATTTTTACGACGTTCATCCCGTTCGTATTGGTCATCAGCCATTTCTCATAATGGCCGTATGAGCTGTTTTCCAGCACGACGACAAAAAGCGAAATGAACTTCTGATACAGAAACGTCATAAGAAGAAACAATGCCGACAGTCCGAAAATCGCAGGCGACCAGGCTCTTTTTCTGACGAGAAAATAAACCGGAATCATAATCAGCGCTGAGGAATGAAAAAGCGAACACAGCAGCACGATTGACATATAACGCTTCCAGCTTCCGCTGATCACGTAGCGGACGGCCCAAAACAAAACGGCCGCCACCATATACTGCCTGATCCCGTTAAAGGAAGCGTAATAGTGATACGTGCCCAAAAACAAAAACACACTCAGCTCAAACGGACGGCCGAACTCAACGAGCCCCTTTAAAATAAAGCTGCACGTCACGACCGCCACGGTGAAATACATGATTTGCGGATCTTTCGTGATAAAATTCATGAGCCAGATGAGAGCCGTAAACCCCGGATCAACGGCTGCTTTTTTCGCTCCGAACCCGAAGATCTCCCAAATGCTGCCGTAATTTCCCGCCAGCTTGTACATCAGCGCGTACGTCTGAAAATCCGTCCCGACTCTGTAGCGCAAACCGGAGACCAATACGAGCGATAGCAGCGGAACGATCATGACGAGCTGATTCGGCCGGTATCCGGTCGAAAGCGATTGATCACGCCCGCCGCACATTTTCGCGAACCATGACCAAATATACACAATTCCCATATTGACTACATATACAATCATTCGTTACTGTTCCTTTTTCCAATTCATATTGTAAAGCTTCATAACAGCCCCCGCATTTTCTCCCGCGTCATATCCCTGCCGTCTGAGGGTTTCTTTAATGCGCGCCCCGTCAGGCTTTGCCGCCTCTGCTGCCCGTAACACCGCGGATGCCCATTGTCCGGGCGGTTCTTTGAGGCTGAGCCTTTTGACCAGCCCGAGCCCGGCATCGGCTTCTTCCGTTATGCCGTCTGATATTACGCACGGCACCCCGGAGGCCTGCGCTTCAACGAGCGTGACGGGCAGCCCTTCATAAAGAGACGGCATGACAAATACATCCAGCGTTTTCAACAGGGCATGAACGCGGTCTTCTATGCCGATAAAACGCACATCATCATCAAGCCCCAGCTTCGCCGCCAGATTTTCCATATCGGTGCGAAGCGGACCGTCTCCGGCGAGAATCAGCTGTAAACCGATGCCCCGCTCTTTCATATCAGCGGCCAGCCGGAGCAGAAATTCGTGGTTTTTTTCTTCTGTAAAGCGGCCGATATGGCCGATCACCAAACGGCCGCCTGCAATGCCACGCTTCCTTTTTTCAGCTTCTGTGTCCGCGCACCCGCCGGCAAATAAGTCGAGATCAATGCCGTTCGGCAAAAGATGCACGTCTTTTTCTTTCCCGAATAAGAAACGGCCCGCGTCTTCCCCGCAGGCGCACAGTGCCGTGGCGTTTGCCGTGATCAGCCGTCTGAAAACAAACAGCTGCATCCCGGCAAGCCGCGACGCCCGCCCCCGCCACGACGTACTGTGCGAATGGCAGATCCGCACCGGGACGCCGGCTAAACGAGCGGCAAGCGCGATGAATCCCGACTGAAAATCGGTATGGGCGTGCACGGCGGCAAACGGGCCTTTTTCCTGAATCACCCGCTTGACCTGTTTCACAAATGTAATCGGGTTTGTGCTGCCGATGCTCGGCACATAAAAAAGCCGTCCGCCGAGAGCGAGAATTTCCTCATCATAAGCGCACGGATCGTTCCTATGGGTTAAAAAATCAAACTGCACCTTCGTTCTGTCCATCTTCCGGTACAAATTCATCATCATCGTTTCTGCGCCGCCCCTGTTCATCCCGCTGAAGATGTGCAGCACCCGCATCGGTTTGTCAGTCATGTTCGGCAAGCCCTTCTTTTTGGCGGATGTCCCTGTTTTTATGATAACGGTTCATGACCGCGGGCGGCGTAATGGCGCGGATGAGCGGTTTTGCGATATACGCGTAATGGGAAAGCGGCAGCTTCAGCCGTCTGCATGCCTGAAAAACGAGGACCGCGTTATCAATGGAATACGTAAACGATCTCCTTTTAAACGCATCACTGTCCTCTCTGACTTTATACAGCGTTTCTTGGAGATTGTACCCCCGGAAACCCGCTTCAAAAAAGCGCAGCCACAAATCGATATCCTCCATCCGCCGCGTCCGCCTGACTGACCGGTAGCCGCCAAGCGCTTTGTACGCTTCAGCCCGCATCATAACGGTGCCGTGGCAGAACGGTGTGCCTTTCGCCATAATTCCCGGTTTCGGCACGGGCGGCAAAAGCCGGGCGCCCCTTACGCCGAATTCGTCAAATACGAGCATCCCCGTGCCTACGACTTGATAGTGGGCGTGCTTGTTTAAGAAAGCGGCCTGTTTTTCCAGTCTCCTCGGGTTGGAGATGTCATCACCGTCCTGCCTGGCGATATAATCCCCCGTTGCGTATGTCAGACAGCGGTTCAGCGAAGCGGCAAGCCGTTGATTTGTCTTATTTTGAATCAGCGTGATCCGGTCGCCGTAATGATCCGCGTAACGGCGCGCAATCTGATACGTTCCGTCAGTTGACGCGTCATCACACATAATCAGTTCCCAATTCTTATAAGATTGGCTCAGGATGGATTCAATACTCTCCGCTAAAGTCTCTTCGCAATTATAAATTCCCATGATGACGGAAATTTTCGGTTGTGCTCCTGCATTCATACGCTTTTCTCCTTTTTATCCATATAACCGGCGTAAATGTGCGCCATTTCCTTTACCGTACGTGTTTCAGAAAAACATTCCGCCGTGCTGCGCCCTTTTTGCCCCATTGCTTTTCGCAGACACGGTGAGCGGTACAGCTTTTCAATCCGATCGGCAAACGCCGCGCTGTCCCCGGCCGGCACGAGAAAACCGTTCACACCGTCTTCGATGATCTCACGGTGCCCCCTGTTGTCTGCAGCAACGGCCGGCTTTTCGGCAGCCATTCCTTCAAGCAGATTCATGCCGAGTCCTTCCCGGATGCTTGAGGCGACAGACAGATCGGCAAGCTGAATCAGTTCATGAATATCGCGGCAAAAACCGTAAAACCGCACCATGTCGGATACACCGAGTGATTCAGCCTTTTTTCTGTACGGCGCTTCCATCGCGCCTTCTCCGGCAAATACGAGTTTCAGCTCCGGGATGCGGTTCTTCAGCAGTGCCGCAGTCTCAATGAGAAGTCCCTGATTTTTATTGCCGTTTAATTCAGCGGGGTATACGAGAATAAATTCCCCGGCGCCGAAGCCGTATTTTTCTCTCAGACGTTCACTCTCTTCCCGGCTCACAGGGCGAAACCTGTCTGTATTCACCCCGATGCCGTGTATTTTTTTCGCGCCGCAAGCTGTTTTTTTCATTTGCTTGGCCCGTTCGTAATCCTCTTCATTAATCGTAATCAGACAATCCGTGTAAGAAGAAAGAAATTTTTCGATCGGGTAATAAAGAAGCCAGTTTTTCAGAGGCGCTCCGTCACAGAAGTGAAAGCCGTGCGCGGTGTACAGCACCTTTGTCCCTTTTTGGCGCGCTTGTCTCGCGGCAAGGCGTGCGAGCACGCCGCCGACCGGCGTATGACAGTGAATCATGTCGTAGCCGTTGTCCTGAATGAGCCGTTTCAGCCGCCTGTAAACAGAAAGATTTTCGGGATGAAACGGCGAGCGCCGGATCGGAATGGAAAACTTTTCATCAACGAACGGAAGATTCATATTGCCGCCTGCCGCGACGTGCACCTCCCAGCCCATATCCTGAAACCATTGAAAATACGGAAGATGAAAGGCTTTAAAATGATAATCGACAGTGGCGCAGAATAATACTTTTTTCGTCATCTTTCTGTCCTCCCATCACACGCCTGCGGCCGCTTCTTCATGTACTGATTCGATCGCCTCAAACAGCCTTTTTCTCAGCTCTTCTTCAGGCAGACGGCTGAATTCCTCCATAAAACGGATGAGCACGGCCCAATTCCCGTCCACCGCTTTCCCGATATGGATTTTCGGAAAAATCTGCTCCGTATGTACTTCATTATGATTCAGCAATTCTTCATACATCTTTTCTCCCGGGCGGATGCCGGAGAATTCGATGGGAATCTGTTCTGTCGTATAGCCTGATAAATGAATCAGGTTTTTGGCCAGATCGACGATTTTGACGGGTTCTCCCATATCCAGAACGAAAATCTGCCGCCCTTTTGCAAGCGCCCCCGCCTGAATGACGAGTCTTGACGCTTCGGGAATCGTCATAAAATATCTTGTCATCGCCGGGTGCGTGACGGTGACGGGTCCGCCTTTTTCAATCTGCTTTTTGAAAATCGGAATGACGCTGCCGCGGCTTCCGAGCACATTTCCGAAACGGACGGCGGCGAATTTGGTGCTGCTGACCTTTCCGAGGTTCATGATGACCATTTCCGCAAACCGTTTCGTCGCGCCCATGACATTGGCCGGATTGACCGCTTTGTCAGAAGAAATCAGCACGAATGTTTCCGTTCCGCACATGTCGGCGGCTTCGGCGACATTTTTCGTGCCGATAATGTTGTTTTTAACGGCTTCTTCCGGATTATGTTCCATTAACGGCACATGTTTATGGGCAGCCGCATGATAGACGACGTGCGGCTCGTATTTTTTCATCAAAGCAAAGATTTTATCTCTGTCCTGAATATCGGCGATCTCCGCGTGAAAGAGCACCTCTTTGCCGAAGCGTGCGGACAGCTCGGTATGTACGGAATGAATGCTGTTCTCCCCGTGGCCGAGAAGGACGATTTCCCGCGGAAGAAACGCGCTGATCTGGCGGCAGATCTCAGAACCGATTGAGCCGCCGGCGCCCGTGACCAGAATCGTTTTTCCCTTGATGCTGTCAGAAATTTTGCTCGTATCAAGGGTGACCGGCTTTCTGCCGAGCAGATCTTCGGCTTTTACATCTCTGATGTGTCCGGCAGCCTGCGTTCCGAGCAGGATCTCGTCAAATTGCGGCATGATTTTAATATGGGCGCCCGTCTGCACACATTCTTTGTATAACGTCTGAAGCTCATGGGTGCAAAGAGACGGAATGGCAATGATGATATGGTGAATTCTCAGCCTCTGCACCGCCGGCATAATACTTTCTTTTCCGCCGATGACGGGCAGACCCATGATTTCAAGCTTATGCTTTGTCTGATCATCATCAATAAAAGCCACAGGCATGATTCCGAGATCGTTTTTCTGGGTAAGCTGACGGACGAGCAGCGTCCCCCCCGAACCTGCGCCGATGATCAGCGCCCGGGAAGAGTCATTTTGCTTCCTGCCGATCGTTTCTTTCAGCACCCGTGAAATCATCCGGCTTCCTCCGATGAACAATAGCTGAACCATCCAGCTGACGGCCAACAGCCTGAACAAAATCGTGTGGAACACCCCGTATTGGACGGCGGCTGTCACAGCTGCGGACAGCGTGATCCCCTTCAGCAGATCAAGCAGCTCGCCTATTCCCGTGTACGTCCATACCTGCTTATACTGGTGAAACATAAAAGCGCATACATGATGGCTGATCAGCATGCTCACGGCAGTCAGCAGCAACGCTCCGGAGTCATAAAAGTGATAAGAATCCTCAAAAAATTGATATCCTATAACAACGGAAAGTAAAACGAGATACGTATCCAATGCAAAAATCATTGAAAGTCTTCTCCGGTAAGTCAATCTTTCCCCTCCTCATTTATCGGTTTAGCTGATACGGTTTTCGTAAAAACAGACATAACAGCTAAGCCGATAACAATGCATCATCTTAAGATAAAATTGGGCATTTAACCCGTCCTCACACCCCGCCACCGACGACCAGCATCTAAGGCGGCGGAAAACGCCGCCCACAGCAGAGCCGAGTGCCTCCGTTGATAAAGGTAAGGAGACATCACCTGCACCGCTCAATATGAGTAGTGCTCTGTTTTTTTGATTTTCTTTTTATTCAGCAGCGCCCCCAAAAGCTTTGCCTTTGACTGCTGGAGCGCATCTCTCGCCTTTTGGACGGTATCCATTTTCGTTTTTCCGCTCAAGACGACGAGAACGCTTCCATCTGTCTGGTTCGCTAAAATCTGTCCGTCCGCCACAGCCAAAAGCGGAGGTGAATCGAAAATAACCAGACTGTACCGGCTGTACATCTCCTGAATCAGCTCTCCCATCGCCTTTGAAGATAAAAGCTCAGCCGGATTCGGCGGCGTCGGCCCGCTCGTTAAGACGTAAAGGTTATCAATCAGCGTTTTTTGCACCGTTTCGCCGAGGGAAGCGTTTCCGACTAACACATTCGTAAGGCCTTGTACATTTTCAAGCTGATAGGTCTCGTGTATCGTCGGTTTTCGTAAATCCGCATCGACGAGCAGCACCTTTTTTTCCTGCTGCGCAAATACCGCGGCAAGGTTGGCGGCGCTGAATGATTTTCCTTCTCCCGGAACGGAAGAAGTGACGAGAATAGAGCGCAAATGGGTCTGAACAGAGGAGAACTCAATATTTGTCCGAATGGTGCGGTATTGTTCAGCCACCAATGATTTGTGATGTAAAACGGATATTTGAGCCAGTCCCCTTCTTGATTTCTTTTTTCTGAATCCCAAACGCCTCACTCCCCGAAATGTTTTTCATCAGACCGTGTCTGCTGATTTTTGATGTCATACACAACCCCTAAAACAGGCAAGTCTGTTTTTTCGCTGAGCTGCCGCTCGCTTTTAACGGTTTCATCAAGAAAATGGAGAAAAAACGCAAGCGTCACACCCGCCATGAGAGCCGCACCGAACGCCATCATGATATTCCTGATGCGCGAAGGCTTGACCATCGGGCTTTCCGATGCTTTTGCCTCAGACAAAACAATGACGCCTTTTATATTCATCCTGTCACGGACTTCTTTTTTAAATGTCTTCATCAGCGTGTTCGCTATAGCGGCGGCCTGTTTCGGATTCTCGTCCTGCACCGCTACGGTAATGATCTCTGAATCGGTTTCGCTGCTTGTCGTGATCTTTGCTTTTAAAGCGGATGCCGTCTCAGAAAGATGCAGCGTCTGCTTCACTTTCTCAAGCACTACCGGGCTTTTCATTATCGTTTGAAACGTATTGTTGTAATGAAGATTCAGCTGAACGTCGCTGAGATTCGAATTTTTTTCACCGCTTGTTTCATGAATGAGCACTTGGGTCGATGCCTGATAAACGGGCGAAATCACCCGGAATTGGATGTATCCCGTCACCAGCGTTACAACTGCTGTCATGATAAAAATCAGTAAAAATCTGTGTTTAATAATGTCAAATAATTCTTTAAAACTCATATTCTCATTCATGTAATTACAGCCTCATCCTTATTGCATCAGGCTTAAACGCCCCCTTCTGTTAATGATTGGATTATAAAAGAAAAGGTCGAAATTTGAAAATTTCAAATTAAGCCATTTAGTTCTTTTTAGAGAACATTATCATGATTTTCCTCTTATTTACTGCACTTACCTTATAATTTTAAATTTTATAAAGAACGAAAAATTTCTTATAATGAACAAAAAAATGCCAGTATACAGGGGAGAATTCAGCACAATGATTGGAAGAATAATTCGTTTATACCGCAGAAGAAAAGGCTACTCTATTAATCAGCTAGCAGTTGAAGCAGGTGTCTCTAAATCTTATTTAAGCAAGATAGAACGGGGGGTTCACTCAAATCCGTCCATCCAATTTCTGAAAAAAGTATCCGCCACCCTGCAGGTCGATCTGACGGAGCTTTTTGATGCCGAAACGATGCTGCATCACATGGGAGGCACGGAAGATGAGTGGCGCATCCACCTTGTGCAGGCCGTGCAGTCGGGCATGCCGAAAGAAGAACTGTTCACCTTTACGAACAAATTGACTGAAAAACGCCCGGAGCCCGCACCCTACCGCAACAGAAAACTGACTGAATCCAACATTGAGGAATGGAAAGCGCTGATGCAGGAAGCCAAAGAACTCGGCTTGTCCGTTCAGGAAGTCAGATCATTTTTAGAACGGAAGCGTTACTAATGATATGCTGATGAAAAGGCTTTTATTCGCTTCATGTCTTCATCTCTGTTTATAATGAAAAGAAAAAAGGGGATGAAATCATGACAAAACTTACCGTTCAAACCCGCTCCGGCGCACTGAAAGGAACTGCCGGCCGCGGTGCCCGCACATGGAAGGGCATACCGTACGCGAAGCCGCCCGTCGGAGAGCTCAGATTTAAAGCGCCGGAGCCGCCCGCACCTTGGGACGGCGTAAAACATGCCGATTCGTTCGGACCGGTTTGTCCGCAGCCAGATGATATGCTGTCTATATCGTTTTCCGGAGATGTACCGCCTCAATCTGAAGATTGCCTTTACCTCAATGTTTTCGCCCCCGATTCAGAGGGCGAAAAAAAGCCTGTCATGGTATGGATACACGGCGGGGCATTTTATTTAGGTGCCGGAAGCGAACCGCTTTACGACGGATCTGCCCTTGCCGCTGACGGAGATGTCATTGTAGTGACACTCAATTACAGGCTCGGACCGTTCGGCTTTTTACATTTGTCTTCTATTCATGACGCGTATTCCGCCAATATCGGGCTGCTCGATCAGATCGCCGCGCTGCGCTGGGTGAGGGACAATATCTCCGAATTCGGAGGAGACCCGGATAACGTCACGATATTTGGTGAATCGGCAGGCGGCATGAGCATCGCCTCCCTTATGGCAATGCCTGACGCAAAAGGCCTGTTTCATAAAGCCATTTTAGAAAGCGGCGCCTCTCATACGATCCCGGCGGACATGGCAAAAGACATCGCGGCGGCATTTATTCATGAAGCCGGCACTGATCAATTGCAGGAGCTTTCCGTTAATGACCTGCTTAAGACTGCGGATAAAGTGCGGCGCTCACTAGATCAAAACATTTTTCAGCTTTTGTTTCAGCCCGCCATCGATCCGGCCACATTGCCTGCGGAACCGGTGAAAGCCATAGCAGACGGAGCCGCAGAAGGCATACCTATGATCATCGGAACCAATCGCGATGAAGCATATTTGTTTTTCACCCCTGATACAGACATTCATTCCGAGAAAAAGCAGCAAGATTATTTGCATTATCATCTTGGAGAGAACTGCACTGAGCAAGCGGCAGATTTATATCCGCATTCATTAAAGGGACAAATCGATATGATGACGGATCTGATTTTCTGGCGGCCGGCTGTCGCTTTCGCACAAGGACAGTCGCAGCACGCACCGGTCTGGATGTACCGCTTTGATTGGCATGGCGAAACACCGCCGTTTCATAAAGCCGTTCACGCTCTGGAATTGCCGTTTGTGTTCGGAAACTTTGATTCTTTGAGAAAGACGCTGCAAGAACCGCTCGGTGATGACGCAGAACAGCTTTCCAAACAAATCCAATCCTCATGGCTCGCTTTTGCAAAAACCGGAAACCCGAACACCTCTCACTTCAATTGGCCTGAATATGATACCGATTCACGCGAAACTTTGCTTTTCAACACGGATACCGCTGTCGAAAGTGATCCCGATTCAGCAAAACGCCGCATCCTGTTTCAAGCATAAAAAACGCCAAGGGAGCCGGCTCCCTTGGCGTTTCGTTTTCATCTTACTTCATAATGCAACTCCGCAAATTGCTTATAGCGCCTGACATCAGTCAGCTTCAGACCTGTCTCCCGGTCTCCGGGTTTGAACAAAGAAATTCCGCGGCCGAGCAGAACGGGTGCGATCTGAATGATAAACTCATCGACAAGTTTTTCCTCCAAAACCGGGTGCAGCAGATCACTCCCGCCGACAATCCAAATCCGCTTGCCTTCTTGGCGTTTCAATGCTTTTATAAAATCGGCAGGCTCTTCATGAATAAACCGCACATGTTCAGTGCCCCCGGTCAATGTCCGCGAAAACACATAGCATTCTTTACCTTTGTACGGAAATTCCTCAGGCAATAAAACCAATATTTCCTCGTATGTTTTTCTGCCCATGATGATCGTATCGATAGATTCATAGAAAGCTTCATAATCGGTGCCGTCTTCACCTTCAGTTCCGATTAACCAATCTAAAGAATGATTTTCCCGCGCAAGATAGCCATCTGCGCTGACAGCTCCGTAAAAAACGAGCTTTCTTTGACCGCTCATAAAAATCCCTCCCCCTTTTTTATTATACCTTAAACATGCGGGTGAAATGAAAAATGATAGAATCGGGTAAAAACCGCCGTTACCTGGTTTTCGTTTTTTCCTGCTTTGGAGATGCTGTTAATATGCCGTCTATCCATCTTCCGGTAATCGGCATAAAGAAATGAAGGATGATCCCGCCTAAACAAACGGTTAATAACGTTCCGATGCCTACCGGACCTCTTAGCATCACGGCCAGTATGAAAAATATGAAGTAAATGACCGTTCTTGAAAAAAAGATGCTTCTCCCGGTTAAATCACGGACAATTAGCGTTAACCGATCAACCGGGATCGGTGCGAAATTTGTGTGCAGGTAGGTTGCGGTTCCTATCCCTATCACAACTAAACCGATTGCAAAACAGCCCGCCTTTCCGTACCATGGTTCAGGCGTTATGATTCGGTGCAGGAAAAAAAGCCACATATCAATCCCGATTCCCGTTATAAACGCCGTAATCATCCCTGTAAATTCCGGTCTTTGTCTTTTTAACATTGAATTACAGCAAATTAACAGGAAAGCGATGATGATTTCCCAGCTTCCCACGGTAAGCCCTGCATGGACGGATAATCCCACAATAAGCGAATCAAAAGGAGACGTTCCAAGATCTGATTGAATCGTGACAGAAATACCAAAGGTCAAGATCATGATTCCTAAAACATAAAAAACATATTTCACTTTATCGTCCTCATTTTCTTATTTTATGTTGCAAATACAACAAAAATACGGTATGTTTACTATACGGTATTTTCATTGCAAATACAACAAAAAAACAGCTGATATGATAAATGAAGAAAGGAGCTGTATGACCATGAGTATTCAATTAAAAAAGTGCAGCCTTAACGATATAACAGAGCTCCGGGAGATAAGCATTGAAACATTCAATGATACATTTAAGGATCAAAATTCAACAGAAAATATGAAAGCTTATTTGGAAAATGCATTCCGCTCTGAACAGCTGAAAAAGGAATTATCCAATCCGTCTTCTCAATTTTATTTTATTTATTATCATGATGACCTTGCGGGGTATGTAAAAGTCAACATGAACGAAGCACAGTCAGAAAAAATGGGGGAAGATTCTCTTGAGATTGAGAGAATTTATATAAGAAAAAGCCATCAGAAACACGGGCTTGGCAAATATCTGCTGAATGAAGCTGTGAAAATCGCAACAGCACACAATAAAAAGAACATCTGGCTGGGCGTATGGGAAAAAAACGAAAATGCAATCGCCTTTTATCAAAAAATGGGGTTTGTCCAAACCGGAGAACACTCTTTTTATATGGGGGATGATAAACAAGTCGACTTTATCATGACCAAAACCCTGTCGTAAAAGGATACAAAAAACCCGGCCAAGCTGCCGGGTTTTTTCTCTTATTTTAATTTTCCCGCACGGATATCATCGGTCATTCCTTCGTACGGCGCTTCTGAAATCAATGTTTCGTTATTGATTCCCGCATTGTTGAGATACGTAATATCCGCAAACTCGGGAACGACATATTTCGGGTACGTTTCATATTTCTCACGTGACTCTTTCATCACGTCAATGTAATCATTTTGGTAGCACACCGTGATTTCCGGATGCTCATGCACCCATTTCGGGAAGAAAATAATTCCGTGCATCCGTTTTTCATTCGGCATAAAGTTTAAGGAAACATCTGTGCCTGTCGGTTCAGTCCATGACACTTTGTATACGCCTTCTGTCAGCTTGACGATATTCACTTCCTGGTCGCGCACCCAGCGGCCGCCTACCATTCCGCTATGAATCCGATAGTCGATCGTATGATCATTTTTAATATAGATTTCATACTCCCAGCCGTTTTCATACGTGTAAATCATATGGCTTCCGATAAAGTTTTCCATGTTGACTCACTCTCCATCTTATTATTGAACTTCATAAATATCTAACCGAATGTCATCCGGCCATCTGATCGCAGCCCCGATAAACAGCCGGTCCTGCAGATGCTGATATGCCTCGCTGCTTGTTTCAAATACAGGCACAGTGCGGAAGTAAACATACTCGGGATCAATGATGCGGTTCACTGAATCATTGATGACTTTTTTAAAGAAGGTTCATTCAAGACGTATCACCTCCCGAGGTATTATGTTCACTTAAACATGTAACTATTTACACATTCAATTGTAATGCTGTTAAAATGGACTGTCAAATAATGAGCTGCCTCTGATAAAGTTTACCCGGAAAAAGAGGTGTTCAACAAAAAAGACAAGGGCGGCACATGCCGAAACCCTTGTCTTTTTCGTTAAGCTCATCTATAAAAACGCAGACGAGCGTCTTCTTAGTAATCACAATCTTTATCTCTGCATTCATTCTTTCTTACAGCGTCTATTGAGTGCCCCATGATCTTGTCATTTGCCTTATCATAAATACCATCGAATTTATTCGATGTATCACCGTTGTAATAGCCAAATACCTCTATCCCGCCCATTGGATCTATTTCGTATTTACCTTTAAATGTAACGTTATGTATGCCTTCATAATTCGCTTTGATGAATTTCTCCATTCGTTCTTGAGCAATCTTTATCTCTTCAGCCTGAACATTTTTATCATTCATACTCTTCATTATAAAACCTCCGGCTGCTATCAAGATAACCATGAAGATAATAATGTATTTTTTCACAGAATCATCCGTTCCATGAGTGATGATGAAGCTCGCGGACTGGAAAAAATGGTCGGTGACAGGTGTATTTAGGCGTCTTAAGATTTTTCTTCCGCATCCAAAGAGGAGCTCCCTATTTTGTCACCTACAGGATCATATAAGCCGTCAAATTCTTTAGTTTTATCACCGTTTAGATACCCCTCAACTGTAATTCCGCCGGTTGGATCAATAAAATAATCATCATAAGAAATTTTCTCTATACCCTTGTACTCGCTACGCAAGTATTCGGTCATTTTACTTTTGGCTTTTTCAAAAAGAGCCTTTTCTTCCTTTTTCACATCATATTGATGCTTCATAATCAACCCTACAACAGTTATAATTAACACCAGTACAATAATAAAGTATTTTTTCAAAAAAAATCATTCCTTTCCCTACCCTATTTTACATGACAAGAAAGGCGCTATATATCTTGAGCAAGAAAATCAGGACTTCAAACCTGACAGATGAAACATATTACAGGATGAGTCAAGGTGCTTATAACTATGACTATCTTAAAAGGAAATTGGAGAAGAACGATTATATACGTATTAATTCTTCCATTTCAAAACCTACTTACTGGTACGTCGATCAAATAAAATCGGACAACGATACCGGACTTGATGCGGTTGTTCTGTCACAAGCTGAAAAGAAAAACGGAAAATGGATAAAATCAAAAAATCCCGAAAACGTGGTCGTCACCTTTGCGGGAACCGATATCGCAAAAGACCCGATCTTTGACTGCGGGAATATTGTTTTCGGAAATGATCCGAAAACAGAAGTGTATTACAAGGAGAAAAACAAGAATGGCTACTCTTTAAGGAAAGGGATTTATCCGTTAGAGTTTTTGGGGCCAGCCAATAATTTAAAATGACGCCAGTTAGGCGTCTTAAGATTTTTCTTCCGTATCCACAGAGGAGCTCCCTATTTTGTCATCTGGAGGATCATATAAACCGGCAAATTCGTTTGGAATTACATTATTCAAAAATCACTAAACTGTATTTTCGCCAGCAAATCCAGCGTCTTTTTTAGTATTCACATTCTTTTTCCTGACATTCGGGTTTCTCTTCTGCATCGACTGACGAAACTCCTATTTCATCATTCGTTTTGTCATAAAGTCCAAAAAATTCTTTTTCCTTATTACCATTCAAGTACCCCTTCACGGAAATACCACCCATAGGATTTATTTTATAATCGTTAATGTATGTAATTTGCTTTATATTTTTGTAATTAGCTTTTATATAGCTTTCCATTTTATTTTTCGCTTGGTTAAAAAGTTCTTGCTCTGCTTCTTTTTTATCATGGTGGTACTTCATGTAGATACTTCCTGACGCTATAGTTATTACAAATATCAGGACAACCATGTATTTCTTCACAGACTCATCCTTTCTTAGATTAAATTTACATCAACCTCAGAGTGTTGTACATGTCTAAAAAATATCAATGTATCAAGTATCAGTGATCGAGAATACTTTTATATAAGCGTTAGTTAGACTATCCTAAAAGTGTGCGAATTTCTACAAAAGCTTATAGTTAGATCTAGGTTAAATGAAGTGATGAAGGAGAAAGGAATTCAAATCCAGAAGGAATTGGCTGATTTAGTTGGTTCTACTGAGGCTGCGATAAGCAGATTTAAAACAAATACAAGATATGATATCACAACACTATTCATTATTAACTGAGGATTAAATGTACCTATGGAAGATTTGTTTTATGTCGAGGAGATAGAGTAAGAGCAATAAAACAAAATTAGTCCAGCTCGATTGAGCTGGCTAATTTATCTTGTACAAAGCTTATCTTTACATTCTTCTTTGGGTTCGGCATCAACCGTATACGACAATATTTCTTTATTGCCTGGATCATATAGACCTTCAAACTCTTTTTTTCCATTCGTATAACCCTTAATACTAATACCACCCATTGGATTAATATGGTAATCCTCAGAAAAATGGATATTATCCACATTTTTATAGTTCGTTGTTAAAAACTTTTCCATATGATTCTGGGCTTCTTCGAATAACGCAATCTCTTTTTCCTTTTGATCATACTGATGCTTCATAAAAAGTCCCCCAACTGCTATAATTATTAAAATAAGGATAATTATGTACTGTTTCTTTTTCATTTGGAAATCAATCCTTTCCTATAAATAACTGTCGTTCTTAAGTAAACGAAATGAGCGAAAACTTGATATGAATATACTTTCAGCATGTCAAAAGCAAAGCTAACCAATTCAGAATTCATCGCGATTGTTGCTGACAAGTTAAGATTGGAACTTAAAGCGAGTAAAATGCTGATCTGACGTTTTCCTGTCGTTGAGTTGTCATGATATTTGTACGCGTTTACCGTTAATATCGGGGATACCTCGACAAATGAGACGGTAGAGGCGATTGATCTCAGGAATAGGTTTGAACTGTATGAGAAACATATCACGAATTTTGTAAGATAATTAAACAAAATAAATACCCACTCATCCTGAGGTGGGTATTTTACCTTTCTTCGGCATTGACCACTGAAATACCTATCTCCTTGTTCGTTGGATCATATATACCGGAAAATTCTTTTTCTTTATTATTATTTATGTAGCCTGAAACTTCAACTCCGCCTGTCGGATCGATATTGTAGTCTTTTGAAAAGTGAACTTCCTGTACATTTTTATAGTCTTTTTTTAAGTAATTCCTCATATGATCTTGCGCCTCAATCACAAGTTTTTCTTCGTTTTTATGTTTATCATATTGATGCTTCACGAAAAAACCTCCCACTGCTATAATTATAACAATTAGGATAATAATGTATTTTCTCATGCGTATCATCCTTTCGGAACTATTTTACAATATAAGAAAGGTGATGTATATATGCCAAAAGGAAAAGAAATAACCGTCTCTGATGTCACAGATAAAGAATATTACCGTTTGAGTCAAGCAGCTTACAATTATAAAATGTTAGCCCTGCATATGAAATATAAAACTCCTTATAAAATAAGTAAGACGTCATATTGGTACGTTGAGAAAGTGAAGCAGGATTCTGATACGGGACTTGATGCCTTTGTATTCTCAAAAGGCATCAAGTCCAAAAACGGAAAATGGATAAAATCAAAAAACCCCGAAAACGTGGTCGTCGCCTTTGCGGGAACCGATATCGGAAAAGACCCGATCAATGACGGCGTAAAAGCGGACGGCGGCAATATTGTTTTCGGAAATGATCCGAAAAAAGAAGTACATTATATTGTAAAAAAAGACGCAAAGGATACCTCGAAAACGCTCGGAGCCTATCACGGAACGCCCTCTCAAGACGCCATGCTCACAACCGGAAAGTATAAGCTGATGACGAAAACTTCGCAAATCGATCAAGCCGATCAGCTGGTACGCAGCGTAAAGAAAAAGTATGCCGGAACGTCAACGATTATTTCAACAACCGGCCATTCACTCGGCGGCGCTGAGGCCGAATACAGCGCAGTGAATAATGATGTGTATGCCGTCGCGTTTAACAGCCCTTCCGTCGTAAAACTGCACGATGAAGAAACACAGAAAGAAATCAACAGCGGCATATACGATCCATACATCCGGTCAATTATCAATCCGGACGACATGGTCGGGGCGGGTTATTGGAACGAATATGACCGCCACAACGGGACAACAATTTATACGAAAAACCCCTCGCTCTCACAGTTCAGCCGAAACCAGCGGCTTGATGGGAAATTGAGCGAGCAGATCGGAAAAAATCTCGCTTATTTCTTCACTACCGTCATTCTGAGAAATCCGGATACACACGGCTTAAATGAAGCGAATTTCATATTTGACCGAAACGGAAGCATCACAAATCCGAACGGAGATGAATTAGTCTTTGACAAAAACCTCGACGCTCTTCTGCCGGCCGGTGCGATCGGAAGCGCAGATACAATAAAAGTAACACCAAAAAACGCAAAGAAGCTGGCTGAAAAGGTGCAGGCCATGACTGAGGATTTACGGACGATGAAAAAAGAAGCGCAGAACGCCTATCAGGAGCACGATGAAAAAATCGCCGAGCTAAAAACGGAATTTTACGGCCAAGTCGGACACGGCTTGTTTGATCAGCTTCAAGCACAGGACGTGACCAATAGCATTGAAGATATTGCGCAATCCTACGATAAAGGCCCGATTTTTTACGACACTCAGGCTGAGCAGGCGTTTATTGATTCTTTGCAGGCGGCGATCACGGATCTTGAAGAGATCGGCGGATTCTTACATAAAATAGCAGACGAATTTCAGGAAAAAGACCAGATGCTCGCAAACTGGTTAAGATGATAGAGGTGTATACATAATGCCGACATTAGACGAACTTTTAGAACACAAGGACGACCCGATGAAGAAAAGGCTGCAGCGGCAAATGCTGAAAACCGTCATGACGCAGGCAACGGGAACAAAACTGGAAACAGTGCGCCAAACGCTGAAGCCGACATTCGAAATGGACACATTGAAAGATGAATTATATGAAGTGTATTCAGCCCTATTGAACAGCTTTGAAGGCAAGGCGCAAAAAGCTCTCGCACAGCGGATCAGTGAAAGTGCGCGGCTGATTGCCGGCACCGAACATAACAGAGACACATTTGTTAACAGTTTCAAAACAAGATAAAATAAAAAAACCTCGCAGATTTATCATCTGCGAGGTTTTTCCTATCCTCTTAACTGAGACGCGCTCGGAGGGATTCGAACCCCCGACAGACGTGGTACCGGAAACCACCGCTCTATCCAACTGAGCTACGAGCGCACGTTTTTTCAATCAGATACCTTTATATTATAATAAAGAAACGCGCAGAAAGCAACTCTTTTTTGATAATGCACAACAGGATTATGCAGCGTCCTCATGCAGCATAATCCTGCATCGTTTACCGGCATTGATTTTCACAAAAAACCCATTTCAGGCGTACTGCCTCCCGGCTCGGTTCATTTTCAATCACTGCAGAAAAAGCAGTAATCACCCGTTTTAGCTTTTTTTCCAAATATCTTTTAACGTCCAATAGGTGAATTCCTCAACCTTTACGGCGCCTTTCTCAGAAAACAGCTCAATCCCCAATCTGCCTTCATTCGGATAGATACGGCTTGTCATCGTTGTTTCTCCATGATTTGCGAATACTTCAATCGAGGATCTGTCAATAAAGATACGCAGCGCCAGCTTGCCGTTTGTATCCGTCTGCACCCTTCTCACACCGTCTTTCGCTTTCCCCATCTTGGTGCAATCAAGTGTCAGCTTTTTATCCGTTAGATTGTATGTCAGCACAAGTTCTTCTTCGTCAAGGCCGCGAATCTTAAAGCCTGCCGTTTCGGCATCGGAATCGTTTACATCAAACACGGCTCGGACTTCAAGCAGGTCTTCGGACGTCTTTGCCAAGTAACTCCCTGAAAGCGATCGTCCGGCACATTCCCGATATTCCATTTTCCGCAGCTGCTTGGTTTCTTCCACGGGATTCATCAAAAGTTTTTGATCATCACGCAAAGTCAGTTCTCGCGGCAAAGTCAGTGCACCGCACCATCCGTCCGCTTTTGTCGGCATCTCAGATTCCCACATATCCATCCAGCCGATAGCAATTCTGCGTCCTTTATCATCTAATAATGTTTGCACGGCGTAAAAGTCATGGCCGTGATCCAGTTCTTTAAAAGCGCCGTGTGTAAATTTGTTTGTTCCATCATGATAGTCACCGATTAAATAGCCGGTTTGATGTAAATTTTGATAGGAATCACCGTCCGCCTCGATCCCCTGAGGCGAAATCAGCAGGACATGCTTGCCGCCTAATTCAAAGAAATCAGGACATTCCCACATATAGCCGAGATTACCGTCACTTTGGGCGAGAACACCCGCGTATTCCCAATCACGCAAATCAGGTGAACGGTATAAAACGACCCGTCCGACGTTTTCTTTTGAAGAGTTGCCGATGACCATATACCAAACATCGCGATGCTTCCATACTTTCGGATCGCGGAAATGACGGGCGCTGTCTTCCGGCGGTTCCGCAATAACAGGGTTTTCCTGAAGCTTTTCAAACACGATTCCATCTTGGCTGACAGCGATATTTTGAGTTTGATAGAATAGGTCTTTCTCTTGATCAATTATATTATGTCCTGTATAGATGAGGGCTAATCTTCCATGATCATCGACCGCGCTTCCCGAAAAACAGCCGCTTTGGTCGAATGCATCGCCTGGAGCTAAGGCAACCGGCAGGTGCTCCCAATGAATGAGATCTTTACTTTTTACATGTCCCCAATGCATCGGCCCCCAATGCTCATCATACGGATGATGCTGAAAAAAGACGTGGTATTCTCCTTTAAACTGAATAAGCCCGTTCGGATCATTGATCCAATTCGCCCGGGGCATAATATGGTACCCCAATCGATATCTTTGTTTCACTTTACCCTCGGCTTCCTTCAAAGCTTCTTCCGCCTGCTGAATTCTATCCATTTGTAACATCCTCTCTATCCGATTTTTTGCAGACGCTGGACACGCCTGCTGTTTTGTTTCGGGCCCAATAAAGTAAATAAGGAGATGACGGTAAAACCGAAGACGACGATTCCCATGATGAGATAGGTTTGACGGAACCCCGCACTGTCATATAATCCTCCCGCAAGCGGCGACAGAATCGACGCGCCTGCCTGAGATGCGAATTGAAAACCGACGAGATAAAGGACGGACGACAGACGCGTATCAAAATTGGCAGCCAAATATTTAAAAACGGCGATCAGCATAATCGGCAATTCCAGTGCGTGGATGAGTTTCATTGATGAAATGCCTACAGGCTCAACTGCAATTCCGGACCCGACGATGCGGAAAGCCATTAAAAACCCCGCTAAAATCAAACTGTTTTTCGCCCCGAACTTATTGACGATAAAAGGCGCAAGAAACATCATGCCGGCCTCTAAAAATACCTGGAATGAATTAAGATAGCCGAATACTTGGTTGCCTATCGACACTGAAGGAAACAAAGACGCATAGTAGATCGGGAACTGCTGATCATATACGCCGTAAATGCAAGTCACCCCGATAATGTACAGCATAAAAAACCAGAAATCTCTTAGTAAAAAGAGCCGCCCCACGTCTTTTAACCGGACCGAATCCGCTCTGTTTTTCTCATGATCGGTCATTTCTATTTTCACAGACATGATAATGGCCGTTAATATGACGGCTGAAACAGACGCGATCCAGAAGTTGATATTGGGATTGATATTGAAAAGCTGCCCTGCAAAAAATGCAGCCGCCGCCCAGCCCAGCGAGCCCCACATTCTTGATTTTCCATACTCGAAATCATACTTACGGCTGACCTTTTCAATGTACGTTTCAATCGCGCCTATCCCCGCCAAAAAAGCGGCTCCCAAATATAAGCCTCCGACAACGGCGCCAAGAAAGACGTTGTATTGTAAAAGCGGCCCATAGACGAAGATATAAAACGGACCCGTAAATATGAGAAGACAGCTGATCATAAACAATATCTTTTTCTTCAGCCCCAATTTGTCAGAGATAAAACCGTAAAGAGGCTGCATGCATAGGGCAAATACGGCGTTTACAGAAAAGATAATGCCTGTCGCTGATCCGTTTAAATTGATTTCCTGCCCTAACCAAATCGCAAATAAAGAATAGCTGGAAGACCAAGTAAAAAAGAAAAAAAAGAAATAAGCACTCAGTTTCCAATACAGACTTTTTGAGCTTTTCATTTGCACCGCTCCTTTAATAGGACCTTTTAATAGCCGTTTTAGAGCCGCATACTTCCTTCTTCATTTTCATCACATACATGCGAGCCCTGAGTAAGCGCTTACTTTCTATCGCTGCTTAATTCTTTCACTTTATTGCCGCCAGCCATCTCTCCATACCCGCCACTTCCCTTCACTTCGTAAATAAAGCGCTTTCAAAAAGAATTGTATGTCAACCGGTTCCATATGTCAATCGGTTGACATACAATTTTCTGATTATTTTAATCAAACAAAACGCACCCTCTTTATATGAAAACAGAAACATGGAATGTCCTTGCACATGTCAGCCTGATTCTCTAAAATAAGTGCGTGACGGAAATTGTAAGCCATTTCAGTAAGCAGGAGGGCACGGGAATGAAGCCTAACATTCATGATGTTGCGAAAATAGCGGGAGTTTCATCTACAACCGTTTCGCGGGTATTAAATAACCGCGGCTATATCAGCGAAAAAACAAAAGAAAAAGTGTACAAGGCGATGGAAGAAATCAATTACTTTCCAAACGATCTGGCCCGCTCTTTATTCCGAAAACGAACCAATTTAATAGGGCTTATCATCCCAAACTCCAGCAATCCGTTTTTCGGCGAACTCGCCTTTCATATTGAAAGCATTTGTACGTCCATGGGCTACAAACTGCTGCTTTGCAACAGTTTACATCGAAAGGATAAGGAAGAAAAATATTTGGAGATGCTGATAAGAAACCAAGTGGACGGCGTGATCGCCGTGACTTACAACCGGGGAATTCTCAATTATCACAAGCAAAATCTGCCGATTGTCGCCATTGATCATTACTTATCGGACACGATTCCCGTCGTCGGCTCAGACAACTATGACGGCGGAAAAAAGGCGGCAGAACTGCTGATTGAAAAAGAGTGCCGGCACATCGTCCATATCAACGGCCCGATTGAACTCGAAACACCGGCAAACCTCAGAAGAAAAGCATACGAAGACGTCATGCATGAACACGGACGGAAGCCTATTACATATGAAGTACCCTTTTATCAGCATTACCATGACATTATTTCAACATTATTCGATGAACAGCCTGACACCGACGGAATTTTTGCCAGCGATGATATCATGGCGGCTGCAGTGATGACCGAGGCCAAAAAACGGGGAATAGACATCCCGAATCAATTAAAAGTGATCGGTTATGACGGCACTGAAACCGTTCAATCGATTCTGCCGGACTTGGCAACCATCCAGCAGCCGATTGAATTGATTTCCAAAACAGCCATCGAGATTTTAGCAAAAGAAATTGAAGGCGAATTTGATGATTTGCCGATGGAAACGTATTTGCCGGTACGGCTTTTGGAAGGGCGGACAACGTAGTCAGACCGTTCAGCCGTACGTAGCGACGCGATTGCGGTCTATTTTGAGCGCTCCGGCCATATCATTTTCTCAAGGCTCCGGCATTGATCATCCTCATTTCCACTTTGCTGTTTGAACTTTTTGTTTTATGGGAAAAATGGTGTTAGAAGAAAAGGTTGGCATTTTGGTCAGCGTTTTGTTTGACCTTTATTGACCAAAAATGTATCATGTAAATACATACTTACCTAAAAGGTGAAGGAGGAGCATTATGAATTTAATACCTACAGTCATTGAACAAACGAACCGCGGAGAAAGAGCTTATGACATTTACTCCCGTCTTTTGAAGGACCGTATTATCATGCTTGGATCTGCGATTGATGACAACGTTGCGAACTCCATCGTGTCACAGCTTTTATTCCTTGAAGCGGAAGACCCTGAAAAAGATATTTCTATTTACATTAACAGCCCTGGCGGATCAATCACTGCCGGCATGGCAATCTATGATACAATGCAGTTCATTAAACCGAAAGTATCCACGATCTGCATCGGTATGGCCGCTTCTATGGGAGCATTTTTACTTGCAGCCGGAGAAAAAGGCAAACGTTACGCGCTTCCTAACAGTGAAGTTATGATTCACCAGCCGCTTGGCGGAGCGCAAGGACAGGCGACAGAAATTGAAATCGCGGCAAAACGCATTCTTTTGCTTCGCGACAAATTAAACAAAGTGCTTGCTGAACGTACCGGCCAGCCGCTTGAAGTCATTGAGCGCGATACAGACCGCGACAACTTCAAATCAGCTGATGAAGCCTTAGAATACGGCTTAATCGATAAAGTGCTGACACGCAATACAGAAGACCAGAAGTAATGCCCAAAAAACCTGCAAGAGCTGATGTCTCTTGCAGGTTTTTTTATGCTTTATTCCCATTCAAAAAAGTAATGAATGCTTTGACGACAGATAATTCTAACGCTGAAGAATCATACATAAGCCAAGTATCGCGTATCACAGGCTCGTTATTTTTATAGGATAGCGCCAATGTGTATAATTCATCAGAAGGCTGAAGACAGATTTCCGGCACAACAGAATAACCGAGACCGTTTTTCACCATCTCTTTACAGGTTTCCTGCCTGTCTACCTCCATCGCAATGAAAGGCGGTTCAGTAAATTGGTTATTCCACCATTTTTGAATCAAACTTTTCAAAGAAGCATCAGTTTGATAATAAATCATCGGCAATTTGGGAAGGTCCTCACTGTTGATTTCAGTTTTTGAAATAAGGTACAGTCTCTCTTCATTTAGCAGTTGTTTTTTCCCTTGCCAATCATAATCTCCCCTCATAATCCCAAGGTGTACCCCCGAATGATGAAGCAGATCCATCACCTTCGCACTCCATCCCGTATTGACGTGGAATTGAACAGATGGATACTGATCAGAAAACCGTTTTAGAATCGCCGGGAGCTTATACTGAGCAAAATTGCTTGAGACTCCTAATCTGAGAACCCCGCTGACTTCATGGCTCATATTGAGCATATCATCCTTCACTCTTCTGAATTCCTGCAGCATCTCTTTCGAATAATCAACCAGATGTTCACCTTCTGAAGTGAACTCCATCCCTTTTTTTCTTTTATAAAAAAGGCGCACTCCGAATTGTGCTTCCAGGTTTTTGAGCCGATAACTTAACGCCGGCTGTGTCATATATAATCGCTCTGCCGCCTTCGTCATATTTTTTTCTTCGAATAATGTAATGAGCACAATCCAATCCTTTTCATCCATATGAAATCCCCCAAAATATTTTTCTGCTATAAAATTTCCTCCTATTATAAAAGTTTTTTATTCAACTTTATAAAAATTATATGTTTTACTTATAATCCTTATTTATCATACGATATTTTCCAAAGGGACCGGTACCTTTTTATCCACACAAAATGATGTAAGGATGAGACAGCATGGAAAAAGTTCCTGTAACCGTCATGAGAGGCGGCACCAGCAAAGGCGTTTTTATTCATCAAAAAGACATGCCAGACGATACAAACCTATGGAGCGATTTTCTTTTAGACATTATGGGGAGCCCTGACGAGAGACAAATTGACGGTCTCGGCGGCGGCCATTCTCTCACAAGCAAGGCAGCCATTATTAAGAAATCCGCCAGAAAGGATGCAGATGTTGAGTATACGTTTGCTCAGGTCAGTTTGACTGACCATTTTACGGACTTCAAAGGCAATTGCGGAAATATCTCTTCTGCCGTAGGCCCTTATGCTATTGAGAAAGGGCTCGTTCAAGCTGAAGAGCCGGTTACAAAAGTCAGAATGTTAAATACAAACACTCAAAAAGTGATCGTAGCAGAAGTTGAAGTCAGAAATGGAACATTTCATTACCAGGGGGACTGCTCTATCCCCGGGGTTCCAGGTACAGCTTCTCCTATTTATCTTTCATTTCACCAGGCTGAAGGAGCGGTGACCGGAAAACTGTTTCCGACCGGTCAGCCTATTGATGTTCTCGATACACCGTATGGAAATATCTCGGTCTCGATTATTGATTACGCCAATCCGCTTGTCTTTGTAAAAGCAGAGGACGCGGGGCTTACCGGCTTAGAGCTTCCGGACGAATATACTCCGGATATATTGGAAAAGCTCGAAATGATCCGATCAATTGCAGCCGAGAAATGCAGATTCGCTTCAAGACATGAGGCTGCTGCAAAATCACCGGCCGTACCAAAACTGACTTTAATCTCGTCTCCAGCGGATTATATTGATACAAAAGGGATAAAGAGACACGCAGAAGAGATGGATCTTGTCATTCGTATGATGTCCATGCAAAAACCGCATCAAGCTTTAGCCATTACAGGGGCGGTTTGTACGACTGCCGGTATGCTATTGCAGGATACAATATTATCTGAATTTTCATTCTACGGCAGAACGATTCGATTGGGACATCCAAGCGGCATTTTAGAAACCGAGGCAGATGCTGATCCGGATGGAACAACGATTAAAGTAGTACGCACAGCAAGAAAAATCTCTGAAGGCTATGTGTTTACAAAGCAAAGTTACAACCTGAATACGCTGAATCGCATTGGTTAATACCAGTCTTCAGACAAGTCAAAGATAAACGGAGGAATACGAGATGATCAATGTAAATGCGTCTAATCGATTAAACAGACTGCCTTTTTCAAGGGCCCATCAAGCAGTGCTCGTTATCCTTTCATTCGCTTACTTTTTTGATTTTATCGATTTAAATACGTTTTCATATGCGGCGCCTTCACTTTTAAAGGAATGGAACATTTCGACTCATACCATCGCTTTTATTACGTCTGTCTCCTATTTCGGAATGTTTATCGGCGCCTCTGCAGGAGGATGGTTTTCAGACCGTTTCGGAAGGAAAAAAGGTTTAATTCTGGTTGTCACTTTTTTCTCTTTCTTCTCCCTCCTCTCTTCTCTGGCTTGGAACCCAGAAATACTCGGTGTTTTTAGATTTCTTACGAGTTTAGGTATCGGCGCCACAACGATTGTGGCAAGTACGTATATCAGCGAATTTTTCCCATCCGCAACTAAGGGTAAGTACCAGGCAATCTGTATTACAATCGGCATATGCGGAATTCCTGCAGCCGGCTGGGTGGCTAAATTGGTCGTGCCGTCCGCCTCTTACGGCTGGCGGTTTATCTTTCTATTCGGCGCGGTCGGTATTTTTTTTCCGCTGATCGCCAGAAAACTGGAAGAATCACCGAAATGGCTGGACACGAAAGGAAAAAGCGAACAAGCACACCGCATTCTGCTTGAACTGGAGGCAAAAGCAGAAAAAGAAAAGGGTGAACTGCCTGAACCAGCTCCGGCTCTACGAAGCAGACAAACCGCTGTAAAATCCGTTCCATATCGGACGTTATTTCAAAAGCCTTTGGCAGGAAGAACTTTTGTTTTAATGACGATGTGGGCAGCTTCCACGATTGCAATTCAAGGCTTTGGCACATGGGTTCCCACCCTTTTGGTAAAAGAAGGCGTATCAATGGATGAGTCTATCGTATACGTCACTCTGGGAACGATCGGTGCCCCGCTGGGCGCTCTCATTGCGTCGCAAATCTCTGACCGTGTGGATCGAAAGTGGGCCATTTCTGTTTTATCGTTAATTATTATGGCGCTTGGATTCTTTTACGGCATCAATCCTTTGCCGATGGTCATTGTCATATGCGGATTTCTCATGCATATGTTTGAGCGTACTTTCAGTTCGATCGCATATGCCTATACGCCGGAATTATATCCGGTTGAAGCCAGGGCCTCTGGAAATGGTCTCACTTACGGCGTAGGACGTCTTGCGAATGTAGCCGGTCCCTTTGTCGTCAGTTTCCTGTATTCAGGCTACGGATTTTTAAGTGTATTCTTGTTTTTTACAGGCTGCTGGTTTCTTTGTGCACTGACAGTCGGTATATTTGGAATCAGTTCAAAAAAACAAAAGATGCAGCAGGATGATTTCATATCGGAGGAAACATTCGTGCAACAAAAGTTGTAAACGCATACAGTCGCAAACCGCAAAACATCCATCTCCTCTGAGGAAATGGATGTTCTTCTTTCAACCCCAACAGCATTCTCTTTCTCATCTTATTCTCATACATATGTCTTATCATGAAGAAAGGTGTGATACGCATGAGAAAGAGAAAACGATTTCCAGAAAGAAAAGGTATTCTATAGGCGGAGAATTTTCCATCAGAATGGATCAGATGCAGCCGCCGAAACATATTTCAGACCGCTGCCTTACAATTCACGCCATTTCTTATCTAAAATCGGGTATGTATACCGATTCATCTGCTCAATCAGCTCATCCGGCCGGGAGGAACTGTGGATCAGCTTCAAATGAGACTCATTCGAAAATCCTTCCTGAATGCTGTACTTGACCATCTTCATCATCGGCTCAAAATACCCGTTCACATTGTACAGTCCGATCGGTTTTTGATGAATGCCGATTTGCGCCCAGCATAGCACTTCAAACAACTCTTCATATGTTCCGAAGCCGCCGGGCATGGCAATGTACCCATCGGCAAGTTCACTCATTTTCGCTTTCCGCTCATGCATGCCGCTGACTTCAATCAGTTCCGTAAGATTCTGATGAACAATCTCTCCGCTGAACAGCCCGCTCGGCATGACGCCGACAGCTTTTCCGCCGCCTGCCATTAACGCATCGGCGACGGTTCCCATCAGACCGACCCGTGAACCGCCGTAAACAAGGCCGATTCCCTGCTCCGCCATATATTCACCCAGTTCGGCCGCTTTGCGTTTGTACTCTTCATTTACCCCCGGATTTGACCCCGCAAATACACAAATGGTTTTCATTTTTTCATCTCCGCATCTATATATGTACATCAATAAATCAAAACACACTATATATTGTCCCATCTCTATATGATAATATCAATAAGAATCATACAGGACATAAGGAGTGTTTCACATGCAGATGGCTGAAGCAGAACAATGGACGAAAGATTTTTATGAAAAACGAGGATGGACGGCGTACGGGCCATTTATCAGAATCGGTTTTTTAATGGAAGAGGCGGGTGAGCTCGCCCGAGCGGTAAGAGCATATGAAATCGGCAGAGACCGGCCGGATGAAAAGGACGCGACCCAGGCTGAGCGCAGGCAGGAGCTGATTGAAGAAATGGGTGACGTCCTCGGAAATCTGGCCATCCTTGCTGATAAGTACGGCATCACGTTAGAAGATGCGATGAAAGCCCATCAGGAAAAACTGATCAAGCGCTTTGAAACCGAATAAAAACACGGCCTGTCCGCTTTTTCATGGACAGGCCGTGTCTGAATTTATCCCGTTATCTCGTCCTGATGCTCAAAGAAATGCTGCTTTCCGATTTTATGAAACAGCCCCGTCTTCCGGATCAGCTCTTTCGGCTGTGATTGCAATCCGACGATCATCAATCTCCCGTTATGCCGTTTGATCCGGTTCATCACATTCCCCAGCACCGCTTCTGCGGAGGTATCCATGTAATGTACATTATTCATCAGCAGAATAAGCGTCTTCGGCTTTTCCTGAACCCTCTCCAGCAGCGATGTTTCCAATGAATCAATTGAACCGAAAAACAGCGGCCCTTCAATGGAATATGTGCTGACGGACGAATCATTTTTAACCGATTTGACAGCGGCATGCGGTGTTTTGATACGTGTTGATTCGCTCATTTTTCTGATAAAGAAAACAAAAGCGAGCACGAGACCGGCAGAAACGCCGATGATTAAATCAAACAGAACCGTCAGCAAAAAGGTTGCCGCCAGTACGAATGAATCAGTGTTTTTCAGCCGCATCATATTGGCGACTTCCCTCCGCTCACTCATGTTCCAAGCCACAACCATCAATACCGGCGCCATGCTTGCCAGCGGTACGTGAACGGCAAGCGGGGCGAAGACGAGCAGGACGAGGAGGACGGTGACTCCGTGGACAACACCGGAAATCGGAGAAACTGCGCCGTTTTTAATATTTGTTGCGGTCCGCGCAATCGCTCCCGTTGCCGGTATACCGCCGAAAAGCGGCGCTGCCATATTGGCGATGCCCTGCCCGACAAGCTCCCTATTGCTGTCATGCCGTGATCCTTTCATATTGTCCGCGACCATCGCCGATAATATGGACTCAAGTCCGCCGAGAAGCGCAATGATCAGAGCCGACGGAAACATCATGATCATGTTATCGATTGAGAAATCAGGAAGCTGGAAAGCCGGAAGCTGCCGCGGGATTTCCCCGTAAGCAGAACCGATTGTCGCCATTTTGTCAGGAAAAAACACGACCGCCGCGGCTGTAGAGACAAGCAGCGCCACAAGCGCGCCCGGAATCTTCGGCATCAGCCTGGCTGATAACAGCAAAATGGCCAAAGCAATTCCCGCGATGAGGATGCTGTACAAATTAAAGGTTCCGATCTTCTTGCCGATTTCCGCAATGTTGAGGATAAAGCTTTCATGCTTTTGGATATCGCGCAGACCGAGAAAATGGGCAATCTGCTCCGAGAAAATCAGCACCGCGATTCCGGCCGTAAATCCGACGATCACCGGCTTCGGCACGAATTTCATAATCTTTCCGAGCTTAAATACGCCAAACAGGACGAGCATGACGCCTGCCATAAAACCGGCTACAAGTAAATTCTCAAAACCATACTGCATCACAATGGCAAATAAAATGGGAACAAACGCCCCCGTAGGCCCGCCGATCTGATATTTAGAGCCGCCCAACAGCGAAATCAGAATTCCGGCCACAATAACGGTGTAAAGCCCGTATTCCGGACCGACCCCCGAGGCGATGGCAAAGGCCATTCCCAGTGGAATCGCTACAATTCCCACCACAATTCCCGCGATTAGGTCTTTCTGAAATTTCTGCAAATTGTATCCCTGATATCTGCCGGTAAATTGCATCGTCAGCTGCATCCTCCTTTGACTGTTTCATAACCGTCAACGACTACATCCAGCGTCCCCGTCCCCGGATCGATCACCAGCCCGTGCACCGGCACCTCTTCAGGCAAGAGCGGATGATGCCTGACCATATTCACGCTGTGGGCCACGCTTTCTTCAACGCTGTGAAAGCCGGTCAGCCATGTTTCCAAATCGACTCCCGCATGCTGCAGAAGGCTGAGACATTTGTCCTCCACGCCGCGCTCTTTCGCTTTATTTAATATGGAAGCCGCATTTAATCCCGACATTCCGCACTCGCGGTGACCTATGATGCAGACTTCCTCTGCCTGCAGTTCATAAACGGCAACCAAAATGCTCCGCATGACACTTCCAAATGGGTGAGAAACAATGGCTCCCGCGTTTTTTATGATTTTGGCATCGCCGTTTCTGAGTCCCATCGCCTGCGGCAGAAGCTCCGTCAGCCTTGTATCCATACAGGATACGATGACAAGCTTTTTTTTCGGGAATTTTGTCGTTTGGTAAGGTTCATATTTCCTTTCTTGGACAAACTGCTGGTTGTGCTCCAAAATGCTTGATAAAGAAACCATTTTTCTATTCATCTCCCATCCGATCGTATTGCAAGCCTTCTTACCCAGCTTACAGTAAGGAATTATAGCACAGAAAAAGGACTCAAAAGCGCTTTCAAAAAAAGACACGATAATTTGACTGTAAATTCAGATTATGTTCATTTATATCTTTCAAAAATAATAAAATTTATCTTTACACCAACCTATAAAGCTTTTGAAAACAGCGGTTCCGCTCATTTTGCCTTCAGAAATATAGGCGGATTCTGTTATTGTTTGGAGAAATCAAGCATGTACATTTCTTTTTCTTTCATTTTAAGTTCAAAAGAACCAGAAATTTATCGTAATGCGTTTGAATATTTCTCACGTTACCGCTTCTCTTATATAATAAAATAGAGAAGAAAGACAAAGGAGGAGAAGCCCGTTGAAACCCTATGTATTCATCGCGAAACCGATACCGCCGGAAGTCGAACAAATGATAGGCGAGCATTGCCGGTATGACATCTGGAAAGAAGATACCATTCCAAAAGAGGAACTGTACGAAAAAATGAAAGATGCCGAAGGGCTGCTGACATCCGGAACGGCGATTGACAGTGATTTACTGGATCACGCGCCGAAGCTGAAGGTCGTCAGCAATAATTCTGTCGGCTATGATAATTTTAATATTGAAGAAATGAAAAGACGCGGGGTTGTCGGCACGCATACGCCGTACACCTTAGATGACACTGTCGCTGATCTGGCTTTTTCATTAATCCTGTCTTCCGCCAGACGGGTTGCCGAATTGGATCGATTCGTCCGCGCCGGCAAATGGGGAACCGTTGAGGAAGAATCTCTTTTCGGTATGGATGTCCACCATCAGACATTAGGAATTATCGGCATGGGCAGAATCGGTGAACAAGCTGCCAAACGGGCAAAATTCGGCTTCGATATGGACGTGCTGTATTATAACCGCAGCAGAAAACCGGACGCTGAGAAGGAACTCGGGGTTACATATGCCGAATTAGATACACTGCTGAAAACATCAGACTTTGTGCTGTTAATTACGCCGCTTACTGACGAAACGTATCATATGATGGGAGAGCGGGAATTTAAATTGATGAAAGATACGGCATATTTCGTCAATATTTCCCGGGGAAAGACGGTTGATGAGAAAGCGCTCATCCGCGCATTGCAGGAGGGCTGGATAAAAGGCGCCGGTTTAGATGTGTTTGAAAAAGAGCCGATCGCCGAAGACAATCCGCTCCTGCAGCTGGAAAACGTCACATTGCTTCCGCATATCGGGTCAGCAACGGCAAAAATCCGCTTGAATATGTTCAAGCAGGCCGCACAAAACATGATAGACGCCGTATACGGAAAAACGCCGAAAAACCTCACGAAGGAATTTCAATGAGATGAAAAACCCCGGCCGTTTCAGCCGGGGTTTATTTTTCGCTAGATCAAAAGGACTATTTTTAAATTCTTTCTATTCCTTTCTCTCGATGCTGATACAATGAAAAGGAATCAGCTTCACATGATAAAAATGGGAGGTATTGCTTTGAAAAAACGATTATCGTGGATTTCCGTTTGTTTGCTGGTGCTGTTCTCCGCGGCGGGGATGCTGTTTTCCACGGCTGCCAAGACGGATACATCTTCTCACAAGGCGCACACTGAAGCACAGGTTATCAACACGTTTGACGGGGTTGCGGATTATCTTCAGACTTATCATAAGCTTCCTGATAATTACATTACAAAGTCAGAAGCGCAGGCCCTCGGCTGGGTGGCATCAAAGGGGAATCTTGCAGACGTCGCTCCGGGGAAAAGCATCGGCGGAGACATCTTCTCAAACAGGGAAGGCAAACTCCCTGCCAAAAGCGGACGGACGTGGCGTGAAGCGGATATTAACTATACATCAGGCTTCAGAAATTCAGACCGGATTCTTTACTCAAGCGACTGGCTGATTTATAAGACGACAGATCATTATAAAACCTTTACAAAAATGAGATAAACACATACAAAAAACGGCTTCCCTGCGGGACTGACCCCATAATATGAGACAAACAAAAAACACCTTCAAGTTTGAAAACGGATCGTTGTTATCCGAAATTAGACTTGGAGGTGTTTTTCTATGAGGGCAAGAGTGAGTTATCCGGTTGAAGTCAAACAGAAGGCTGTAGAAATGAGATTGGCGGGCGTGCCTGTGAAGGAGATCATGCAGGAATTGAATATAAAGAATAAGACGCAGGTGCAGACATGGGTCAGGTGGTATAAAGCTGGGGACACACATCGATTCGAACAACCTGTCGGAAAGCAATATTCTTATGGAAAAGGTCCAGAGTATTCTTCCGAATTAGAGAAACTGCAGGCAGAAAATCGTTATCTGAGACAAAAGAATGAAGTGTTAAAAAAGTACAACGAATTGGAAAGGAAGCTGATAGCGAAACGCCAGTCGAGCTTGTAGAAGCATTGCGCGGCACAATGACCATACAGGATATCTGTATTCATTTAGGTATCTCACGAGCATCTTATTATCGTTGGAAGAAGAATCTGATGAAAGATAACCCTAAATACCATTTAGAAAAACAAATCGGCACGTTGTGCCGAGAACATAAGTATCGATATGGCTATCGGAAAATCACAGCCATATTAAAAAAGGGAATGCGTATTAATCATAAAACGGTTCAGCGCATTATGCAGAAAAACCAGTGGCAATGCCGGGTTAAGGTGAAAAAGCGCAAGAAGAATGGGCAGCCATATGCCGTGGCCGAGAATATATTAGATCGGAACTTTCAGTCTGATCGCCCTCTGGAAAAGCTAGTAACGGATATCACATATTTGCCTTATGGGCAGAAACAATTGTATCTTTCCAGTATATTGGATTTATACAATGGAGAAGTGATTGCTTTTACGATTGGCGATAGACAGGACACAGATTTTGTCTTACACACACTTGATCAGCTGCCCGTACTCCCAGAGAACTGCGTGTTACATAGTGACCAAGGTTCTGTTTATACATCTTATGAGTATCAGAAAGCTGTTAAAACAAAAGGCATTACCATGAGCATGTCCCGTAAAGGGACACCCGCTGATAATGCCTCCATCGAATCGTTTCATTCCTCACTAAAGTCTGAAACGTTCTACCTCGACAGGTTGGAAAGCACTACGACGACCATCGTAGAGCAAACTGTCGAAACCTATATATACTATTATAACAACATTCGTATTCAAACGAAACTAAACAACCAGCCGCCGGTCACATACCGACAGCTGGCTGCTTAAAGGTGTTTTGATCCCTGTCTCAAAAACGGGGGTCAGTCCCCTGCGGAGGCCGTTTTTTTTTTGCAGAGAACCTGCGAGCTTCATATAAAATGAGCAGTAAATTTTTCTTCAAACTCTGACCGGTCTATTCTGCTGTTTTCCGCCGTGCCATCGTGTTTTTTTATTGTTATATTGCGTTCAGACAGAACCATGTGCCCTTCCGGTGTCCGCTTAGAAGCAAGCAGGCGTTTGTTGAAAGGAGAGCGTTCATGTTCAAAGATTGTTTGTTTCATAGACTTGAGATCCTTTTCATCGATTTCTTCAAGCGAAAATGCGTAACCTGTCTGCCAGCCGTCCCCTTTGTTCATTTCAAGCAGGTATGTCCCGAATTCCGTCTCTTCTATCCTCACGCGGAACGCTCCGGCCGCTGATACCGTCTCGTCTCCCGACATCGGCACAGGCTGCATGGCGAGATTGAGGCCGAAGCCTGCATCAGCGATGTACTCATTCCCCCCGGCGGAAAGAAGTACGGCCGCATGTGTGCCGGGCAGCGCCCAGCCGTTTTTCCAGACCGTTCCGCGGATCAATTTGACATCAAATCCGGCATCTTTCAGGATGAAATAAAGCAGTCCGTTCAAGTCATAACAAAGGCCGCCATGAGGTTCCTTCACCATGTGCCGCCACAGTCCTTCTTTCGTGACGTCATATTCTTTTTTGGACAAAACCGCGCGATTTTCAAACGGAAACCGATATGCGAGCGCCTTTAAAAACTCCGGCAGGTTGCTGAAATCGAGGGAATCCTTTTCCCAGCCTATCGTTTGATAACAATCTTTCAGAAACTCATTCATCGTTCCGTCCCCCTTACAAAGTGTTCACACTTCTTCCTGCACATAAGCGGACAACTTTTCCAGCGCTTCCTTTTCATCGTCGCCTTCAGCGATCAGAGTGACTTCCGTCCCCGTGCTGACCGCCAGACTCATTAATCCCATAATGCTTTTGGCATTCACTTTCTTGCCGTTTTTCTCAAGAAACACATCTGATGCAAAACGATTTGCCTCCTGTACAAACAATGCAGCGGGGCGCGCCTGTAATCCCGTCTTTAAACGCACTTCCACTTTCTCCTGAACCATAAGATCTCCCCTTTTCTGTACGGTTATTTCAAAGTGATGCTTTGTCCTGTACGCAGCTGTTCTGCGATTTCATCGAGCTTTCTCAGCCTGTGATTGATGCCGGATTTGCTGATTTTCCCGCTTGCAACCATTTCCCCCAGTTCTTTCAGCGTGACCTCCTGATAATCAATCCGCAGCTGCGCAATTTCGCGAAGCTTTTCCGGCAGCGCTTCAAGACCGATCCGTTCATCAATGTATTTAATATTTTCCACCTGTCTGAGCGAAGCACCGATGGTTTTGTTTAAGTTTGCTGTTTCACAATTGACGAGGCGGTTCACTGAGTTTCTCATATCTCTGACAATCCGCACATCTTCAAAACGCAGCAGTGAATTGTGAGCGCCGATGACATTCAGAAATTCAGTGATTTTTTCCGCCTCTTTTAAATACGTAATATAGCCTTTTTTCCGTTCAAGCGTTTTGCTGTTCAGATGAAATTCATTCAGCAGCGCGCATAATGAATCGTTATGTTCCTTATAAAGCGAGAAGATTTCCAAGTGGTACGACGAGGTTTCGGGATTATTCACAGATCCCCCCGCCAAAAACGCCCCTCTCATATAAGAACGTTTGCAGCAGCGTTTCGCCACCAGTTCCTCAGAAATATTCCGTTCAAATACAAAGTTCTCTCCGAGGATTTTCAATTCCTCTAAAATCAGCTTTGCATTTTCAGAAAAGCGCACAATATAAACATTGTTTTTTTTCAGCCGCATTTTTTTTCTGACTAACAGTTCGACCGATACATCATATTGTTTCTTCAGCAATGTATAAATGCGGCGGGCAATCGCCGCATTTTCGGTTTGAACGTCAAGCACGAGATGGCGGTTTGAAAATGACAGGGAACCGTTCATCCGAATCAGCGCGGACAGCTCCGCCTTGGAGCAGCAGTCCTTCACTTCCAGATTCGTCAGTTCTTTTTTTGTTTCCGATGCAAATGACATATTAGCCACCTCATTTCAAAAGGCCTCTAGTCCCTTAATAAATCGACAAGAAGAGAAGCCACTTTATGTGTATCGTGACGGATTACGCCATTTTTATACGTGATAATCTGATCCCTGATGACCTCAAGCCCCATGGATTTCAGCTTTTCAACATTGAAGTCGACGGGCCGGGCCAGCTCTTTCGCATATTTGCTTTTGATTTCGTCAGGGATCTCCTCATTGTTGATTAAGATCGTGTCGATAAACGGCTGCTCCATATGATCGTTCAGCGCCTTGACATGGTCGGCCGCACTGTATTGCAGCGTCTCTCCGGGCTGTGTCATGACGTTGCATATATATACTTTTTTGGCCGCAGCCTTGACGACTTCCTCTCCGATTTTCGGTACGAGCAGATTCGGAAGAATGCTTGTGTACAGGCTTCCCGGACCGATAATGATTAAATCGGCCTGACGGATGACGTCAATCGTTTCCGGGAGCGGATCAATTTTTTCAGGCGTAAGAAACACCCGTTTAATCTGCTGGCCGTAAGAAGGGATTGTCGATTCTCCGGATACGACCTGCCCGTCCTCCATTTCAGCGTGAAGAACGACACTGGTGTTGGCAGCCGGCAGCACTCTGCCGCGGACATTCAGCACCTTGCTCATTTCGGTGACAGCGTGAAAAAAATCACCGGTTATATTTGTCATCGCTGCCAAAATCAAATTGCCGAGCGAATGTCCGGTTAAGTCGCTTCCTTTGTTGAAACGGTGCTGAAACAGATTTTCAACGAGCGGCTCAACATCTGACAAAGCGGCCAGTACGTTACGGATGTCACCCGGCGGCGGAATTTGAAGTTCATCCCGCAGACGGCCTGAACTTCCGCCGTCATCAGCAACTGTCACAATCGCCGTAATATCAACGGGCTTATGCTTTAACCCCCGAAGCAGCACGGACAGACCCGTTCCGCCGCCGAAGATTGCGATTTTCGGCTTCTTATTCATTTCCGGCTTCTCTTTTCAATGTCCCGGTGAGTGACATGAGTATAGAAATCTTTTTTAAAATAGTCAGCCAAATATTCAGCGAGCGTGACGGAGCGGTGCTGGCCGCCCGTACAGCCGATCGCGATGACAAGCTGGCTTTTACCTTCCCGCTTATAAGACGGAAGCATAAAGCCGAGCAGATCAACAAGCTTTTCAATAAACTTTTGTGTTTCGTTCCACTTCATCACATAGGATGACACTTCCTCATCTTTCCCCGTAAGCGGCCTCATGCTTTCAATGTAGAACGGATTCGGCAGAAACCTTACATCAAACACGAGGTCGGCATCTATCGGAAGCCCGTATTTGAAACCGAATGACATTACGTTCACTGTAAATGTTTCACCTTGGTTCGTGGCGAAATGCGCCACGATTTTTTCACGCAGATCACGCGGTTTCATATCCGATGTGTCATAGATCAGCTGAGAGCGCCCTTTCAATTCTTCAAGCAGCTGGCGTTCCAGCGCGATTCCTTCGAGAGGAAGCCCGGTAGCGGCCAGCGGGTGAGAACGCCTCGTTTCTTTGTATCTCGTCACAAGGATGGAATCCTTAGCGTCTAAAAAGAGAATGCGCGGTGTAATCCACGGATTTTCCGCCATTTCATCCAGCGCCTCAATCAGCCTGTCAAAAAATTCACGTCCCCGCAGATCCATGACAAGCGCGACCTTGCTCATTTTTGAACTTGATTCTTTCATCAGCTCCAAAAATTTCGGCAGCAAGGAAGGCGGCAGATTGTCGACGCAAAAATAGCCGAGATCCTCAAAGCTTTGAATGGCGACGGTTTTCCCCGCTCCAGACATTCCCGTAATGATGACGAGCTGAATATCATGGTTTTCATTCATACTCATCTTTCTCCCCCCTGCGGTCTTTCTTTTATTTGATAAGCTGCGGATCTAAACGATAGCTGAGCAGCTCGAAGTCCGGCGTATACGTAAAGGTGCCGTGCAAAAGCCCTTGGCCCTTGATCATAAAATCAAGGATATGCCCGTCTCCGGGGGCCATCGGAAGGCTGTGGATATCTTTTACGTCATGCCACTTCAGAACGCCTTCCTCTGATTCAGCGACATTTCGCCCCGTGTACGAGTCGGCGACGAAAGTAAACATCATCCACTCTGACACGATTTGTTCCTGTTCCTTAATAATAAAGGTAAACACGCCTTTTAACTGCGGATTTAGTATATAAATGCCCGTCTCTTCTCTGTACTCTCTGATGACGGAATCTCTGACGGATTCGCCGCTTTCCATCTTCCCGCCGGGCGCGACCCACCAGCCCCGTCTCGGCTTTTGGAGAAGGAGAACCTGATCATCTGTCTGCAGCACACAATTTGTCACTCTTTGCACAAGTACGTCACCTAACCTTCTCAACAAATCATCGTCTCTTCATTATACCGTTTCGGCATGTCTCTCACAATGCAGAGACACCGACATCCTTTTCTTTTATTTGACAGAAAACAGAAAATCGCAAAAAAAGGGCACGGATACTGGAATCCGTGCCAAAGTGTATTCATTAAAAAGGGGGTCAATTACTACATTCATCTTAAAACATCAGTATTTCACCCGTGTTACAGCGTAATTAAAACACAGTAACGATTCAAAAACTGAACATTACAGTGATTATTTAACGGTTTTGAGCGTTTCCTCAAGCTCTTCCACATAATGCTGAACGCTTTGAGCCGCAATACTTCCGTCGCCTGTCGCCGTTACGATCTGGCGGAGCGTTTTTTCACGGATGTCTCCCGCGGCAAAAATGCCTGGAACTTTTGTTTCCATTTGAGCGTTTGTTTCAATGTAGCCTTCTTCATTTGTGATGCCCAAGTTTTCGAACGGTTTAGAAAGCGGAAGCATACCGATATAAATAAAGACGCCGTCAGCTTTGAATTCTTCCTCTTCTCCCGTCACGGTATCCACAAGAGTAAGTCTGCCGACTTTTCCGTTTTCCTCATGGATTTCTTTTACGGTTTTGTTCCATTTGAAGTCAATTTTCTCATTGTCAAAGGCACGCGCCTGAAGAATGCTTTGCGCACGCAATTTGTCACGTCTGTGAACGATGGTGACTTTTGAAGCGAAGCGTGTCAGATAGACGCCTTCTTCAACGGCGGAGTCTCCGCCGCCGACAACGACAAGCTCTTTATTTTTAAAGAACGCGCCGTCACAAACCGCGCAGTACGATACGCCGCGGCCGCCCAGTTCTTTTTCGCCGGGAACACCGATCTTTTTGTATTCCGCTCCGGCAGAAATGACGATGGCGCGCGCTTTATATTCTTTTGAACCGGCTTTGACCGTTTTATATTCTTTGCCGTCAACGATTTCTTTAATATCGCCGTACGCATATTCCGCACCGAATTTTTTCGCATGTTCAAACATTTTATTAGAAAGTTCAGGGCCGAGAATGCTTTCAAAACCAGGATAGTTTTCAACATCCTCCGTGTTGGCCATCTGGCCGCCCGGAATTCCTCTTTCGATCATTAATGTGGATAAGTTCGCTCGTGATGTGTAAACAGCAGCGGTCATCCCCGCCGGACCCGCGCCGATAATGATCACATCATAAATTTTTTCTTCTGACACCATGATTCACTCCTTTTCGAAATGGGGCGCACCCTATATGGATAAGAATCCCCATCAATCGTATTCCTTACCCATATCCTATTAAATCTGAGGGCAATTCGCTATTTTTTTGCTCATTTTTCTAAGAAACCGTGATTAGGCAGCTCCTGAGCGGGTATACAAATAAAGAAAGAGCCTTCCGGGATAGAAGGCCCTTGTCTTATTCATTATTGCACGACACGTCTTACATTGCCGTTGAATGCTTTCTTCCAGTAAGGGTTGCTCATAGAATCAATGGATACACCGTGTGATGTATTATCGTTCAGGAACGTTCCGTTACCTAAGTAGATGCCGACGTGGCCGTTTGTTTTATACGTATTGAAGAATACTAAGTCTCCGCGTTTCATGTCAGACGCGCTTACTGCTTTACCTCTTCCGATTAATGTATCTGTGTTTGTGCCGCTTGCAGGTCCAAGGTTAACGCCTGCGTTAGCATAAGCCCAGCGTACGAATGAAGAGCAGTCAAAAATACGGTTGTTAATATCAGATTGAGTGCGTCCGCCGCCGAATTTGTACGGGGATTGACCCACAAGGCTTGATCCTACGCTGATCGCGCCTTCAATACCGCCTGAATTTGAAATAACAGATCCGCCGTCAGAATCATCTGAACCGCTGCTGTTATGAGATGATCCGCCTGAAGTGCTCTTCGGTTTGCTTGAGCTGTCAGATGATGTTGAAACAGCCGCTTTTTTCACAGTTTTAACCGCCGGTGCCGGCTGGCTGTCATCTTTTTGGTTTTGGTCTTCAGAAGCTTTTTGCGCTTCTTCCTGTTTTTTGATCAGGGCAGCCGCTGCAGCCTGCTCAGCTTTAATGCGCTTCTGTTCTTTTTCAGTGTCAGCTTTTTCGTTTGCAAGCTTTGATGCTTCTTTTTTCAGATCAGAGATAGCGGAAGCCGCTTTTTTCTGACCGTTTTTCGCTTCGTCGAAAAGCTTGTCTTTCTGATCAAGCTGTTTGTTCAGGTCTTTTTGCATAGACTCGAGTTTCGCAAGATCATCTTGAACTTTTTTCAGCTTCACGTTAAGTTCAGCTTCTGCGTCTTCGAGTTTCGCTTTATCCTGCTCCTGCTGTTTGATCAGCTCTTTATCCGCATCAACGATAGAAGATACCGCAGTCGCACGGGAAATGAAGTCTCCGAAGCTTGTCGCCCCTAAAAGAACATCTATGTATCCTTGAGAACCGCCGTTTTCCTGTAAAGAACGAACGCGTTTTTTCAGGATTTCATTGCGTTTTTCAATACGCGCTTCTGTTTCTTTGATTTCTTTTTTCAAATCAGCGATCTGCTTTTTCGTTTTTTCGTTTTCAGCTTTTTTATCTTCGATTTTATTGCTTGTATCCAACGCTTTAGCGTTAATGTCTTTCAGTTCTTTTTCAATCTTAGCCTGCTTGTCCTGAAGCTTAGACAATTCTCTTTCTTTTGCTTCAAGGCTTGAAGCCACCTCAGATTGCTTGCTTTCGATTTTTGCTTTTTTGTTGTCTAATGTTTCCGCCGATGCAGTTTTTGTAAACGGGATCAAAAAACTGCTTGTCCCGATGACGGAAGCCAAACCAAGTGTTAATAAACTCTTTTTCACTTTTTCTTTCCTCCCTTTTACTTTAAACCTGTTCTCATTTGGAATTCTATTATGAACATCAAAGTTACGCTCCTCACATACCCGTGAGGCTGATGATTTTTATGTATGAATCTTTAAATCTTTTAAATTGGTATAGATTATACAGCACATGTAAAATAAACTAATCTCTTATGTACGAGACTCATTATACCATCATGTTTCGACAATTTTTATTACAGTTATATTTCAATGTGATTGCAAATCTCATATTTTGCAAAATAAACGGTGATTACGGCCTGATTTCGATTCGAAAAGCAAAAAAATACGTATGAATACCTCTTTATTCGGCGGTAAAGTTCTGTTTTGCCCCTTTCTGATAAAAAAAGAACCGACTCTTTATATAGAAAGAATCGGTTTTATTCTAATATATCGTCTATTTGTCTGATGTATTTCGAAAGTGTTGCCGGCGTTATACCGTAAACGGCGGCCGTTTCTTTTTTCGTCGTTTTTTCGCCGTTCGCTTCTTTCCATACATATGCGATGGCTGCGGCCCATGCCCGCTCATTCTGTACGGCAGCGGCGGCGCGGATGTGCTGAATGACGTGAAAAACCCAGCAGCTCATGACGTCAGTTTTTAAACTGTCGGCTTCCGCTTTCTCCAGCAGCTTGACCGTCCGATACGTGAACAGCGCATCACCGGAGACGCCTGAAGCGCCTTTTTCACCGGAAAGCAGCAGTTTGACGAAATCTTGTTCAAACGGTGAAACGGCACGTTTTGCCGTCAGAACTTTTTCAAGCTGGTTCCGCTCTCCTTCAGCGCTGCTGATATAATAGGCGGCAAGCCGCTGTTCAAGTGAAGCAGGCAGCGGTTCCTGCCGCTCCGCCCAAGGCGCGGGCCGGTCTGATTCGGGAAATTCGGCTTCGGCCTTTTTCCAAATGGTTTCCGCAAATTCTGTGCGGCCTGTCCCGTAGGCTGAGGCGGCCAGCCAGTAATAAAACGTTTCGTCGCCTTCGAATCCGCTTTTGTAAAGAGAATGGAGCCATTTATAACCGAGATCATGTCTGCCGACAAGCGCAAGCGTCGCCCCCAGCTTATAGCGCTGTTCGAATAAAATCGGATACACATTGGCGAGTTTTCCGCTCAATTCTCCGACTTTTTCATCTTCCCTCTCGTAATAGCAGAATACAAGGAGGTTGCACAGGGCATGGAGATTGCCTTCATTTTTCTCAAGCACTTCGAATACCGTTTGTTTCGCTTTTGTGACATTGCCTGAGTAAAAGTAAGCGAGCGCCAGGTTGTTGTATGCAGACCAAAGCTCGGGGTAATCGGCCGTAATCTCTTCAAGCATGACAACCGCTTCATGAAGCTGGCCGCTCTCAAGAAGCGTTTTTGCCCGATCCTGCCTGATCAGCAGTTCATCCTGGTCATAGAGCGATTCGTTTTCACCCGCTTCGCCGAAATCCAATAGCTCCATCAGACTTTCAATTTCTTCGCTGAATTCACCGTCCGGATCGGCATCTGAATAAGCCGCTGCTTCTTTGTATGCTTCCTGAAAGAGTCCCAAATGCGCGAAATTATTCGCTTTAAAGTAATGACACTCGGGCATTTCTTCTTTCAGGTTCACCAAAATAAAGTCGAACAGCTCATTTGACTGCTGGTAGTGGCCCATTTCAGAATAAATGACGGCCAGCCGGGACAGCATTTCGGAATCATTCGGCTCGAGGTGGACGGCCCGCTGAATCAGTTTGCTGGCCCGCTTTAAATTCCGCTCTTTATATGCTTTTAAGCCTTTATGAAAAAAATATTGTCCATCCTGAAGCAGCTGGACAATTTGCGCGTGCTTTTTCTGTTCAGAAGTGTGTTTTCCCACAAATATCCTCCGTTTTATACGTATTACCGTCAGTAGTATACCATAAAACGGTTTCACCTCAATAGTTCAAAAGACAGGATCGGCTTCGTTTTTTACTGGCTGGTTCGACCAGATTTTAGCTGTTTTTTTCACGAGGCTCGGCTGGAAGAATGACGCGGAAAAGGGTTCCTTCGCCGCGCTTGCTCTCAACCTCTATCGAACCCCCGTGCAGCTCGGCGATTTTTTGGGCGATGGACAGACCGAGCCCGCTTCCTCCTTCGTTTCTCGCCTTGTCCGCTTTATAAAACCGTTCAAATACACGCTCCGCCTGTTCAGGCTCCATTCCGATTCCGTCGTCGGCGATTTCGACAGCCGCCGCTCCCGGCAGATCTGCAATTTTAACGGAAATGCGGCCGCCTTCACCGGTAAATTTTACGGCATTGTGAATCAGATTCATCCATACTTGGCTGAGCAGCGCTTCATCTCCGTACACATACGACTCCTGTAAATCAATGAGAAACTCAATCTGTTTGGCGGACCACTCAGGCTCACAGGTCAATATGGTGCGCCGCAGCTGTTTGTCAATGCGGAACGGTTTTTTTTGTATCGGTTCGGTTTGGCGTTCGAGCGCAGTGAGCTTCAGCAGATTTTCACTGATTTTTGATAATCGTTCTGTTTCTGTTTCGATGATGTGTAAGTAGCGCCCCCGCTCCTCATATGATAAATCCGGTTTTTTCAGAAGGTGCGCGTAGCCCTTTAATGAAGTGAGCGGGGTTTGGATTTCATGGGAAACGTTCGAAATAAATTCTTGTTTCAGTTTTTCCATTTCACTCAGTTCCGCGGCGAGTGTCGACAGTTCATCAGCCAATTTCGTCACGGGATGGTTCCGCTCAATCTTCTCCATTTTCTGGGAAGCGGCCGCTGTGAAGTTGCCGCTCGACATTTGCTTGATCGTGGCGGTCAGCGAATCCCAGATCGCATGATGTCTTTCACGTGCTGACTTTGAAAAAATAAACATCGTTACGAACAGCAGGCCGAAAACAAGCCAAAGCGTCAGAATCTGCTCGGCGTACGGCACAAGTAAAATCGGCCATATGAGACCGAATCCCTGAACAATCAGGTGAGCCGCCAGCCATAAGAATGCGGTGACGGTGAGAAGGATGATGATTTTTCCAGCCGTTCTGAAGATCCGTTTCATCCTGTCACCACAAACCGATACCCGAGCCCCCGCACCGTATGGATGGCAAACGGATAGTCTTTTTCCGGAAACCGTTCTCTCAGCCTTTTAATATGCACATCAACGGTCCGCTCGTCACCTTCATAATCAAAGCCCCAAATATCTTCTATTAATTGTTCTCTTGAAAACGTCTTATTCGGATAACCGGCGAGCTTAAATAAAAGCTCAAATTCACGCCGGGGCAATGTCAATCCCGCTCCGCCGCCGCGCGTTACGGTGCGGGATTGCTTATCTAATGTGACCGTTCCGATGGTCAGCAGTTTTTCAGCGGTGATCCGGTACCGTTTCAGCAATGCTTTGACCCTTGCTTCCAGCTCAAGCGGCTCAAACGGTTTGACGAGATAATCATCCGCTCCGGAAGTAAAACCTTGCACTTTGTCCAGCGTTTCGCCTTTTGCCGTCAGCATCAAAATCGGAATGTCCGTAAAGCTGCGGACGGCTTCACTGACTTCAAACCCGTCCATTTTCGGCATCATCACATCCAGTATGATGAGATCTATAGGTGCTGATTCGATCAGCCGCACCGCCGCTTCCCCGTCTTCCGCTTCTGCGACGTCAAAACCGCTCTGCTCCATCATAAGGCGGACAAGCTCACGGATATGGCAGTCATCATCCGCAACCAATATGACAGCCATGAAAATCCCTCCTTCTGCTTTTTTGCCTGTCTTCTTTTAATGAATCGACATGATGTCTATTAACCGTCTTATTTTTTCATTGTCTCCTGTATCGACAGACACTTTTTTTGTATGGCGGATCATTTCCTCCGTCACTTCTTTCATTACCCCTTGATCAGTATCTTCACGAGACTCCCAGCGCAAAGGAACATTGTATACCTGAATGGTGCCGTCACCATTGCTGCTGTAAGTGACTGACCCATCGACTAACCGGGAGCCTGCTAACTGCGTAACATCTTCCGGATAGCGGGCGCTCGTATGATCGTCAGGATTGACGAGTGCTCCGGCCGGAATGCGGCGAACGTTCAATTCATCTATCTGCTGATTTTCCCCAAGCTGCAGCCAGATGCGGGCATATTCAATTTGCAGAGGAGAATAATCTGCCGACATGTTATCCGGTTCGCTTTTGTCCGCAGAGACGTGATGTGAATCTTTGTTTACGGGTTCTTTTTTTTCTGCCGCTGTTGCTGTTTCAGCCTTTTTGATGCCGCTGCTTTCTCCGGCCGGACTTGAAGAATGGCTCGGCTCTTCATCGTTACCATCCGTACACCCGGCAGTCATAAATACGAGCAGTAAGGCCGCGTGACAATAAAAAATCTTTGTGCGTTTTTTCATCATTTAACCCTCGCTTCCAATGAATAGGATTCCGGCTGCAAAATAAAAAGCAGCTTTTTCAGCTGCTTTTTATTCATAAAGTCTTGCTTTACACAGCTTTGTTTTCTAAGTCGGCATTCAGCTTCAGCTGCTGCTCCGCAAAATCGCGGTACAGCGAATGGGATGCCATTAATTCATGGTGTGTGCCCCGTCCGGTGATTTCACCCTGTTCGACAAAGAGAAGCTGATCTGCATCCACAACCGTGGATAAACGGTGGGCAATCACAATCGTGGTGCGGCCTTTCATTAGAACTTCCAGCGCCTGCTGCACCCATTTTTCAGATTGGCTGTCCAGACTTGATGTCGCTTCATCAAGCATCAGAATGCTCGGGTTGCGAAGGAGCGCTCTGGCAATGGCGATGCGCTGGCGCTGTCCGCCTGACAGCATAATCCCCCGCTCACCGACCTCGGTTTCAAATTTCTTCGGTAAGTCTTCAATAAATTGCAGGGCGTAGGCCATGTCAGCCGCTTGCCTCAGTTCCTCATCAGTCACCTCGCGTTTTAATCCGTAGCAGATATTGTCGCGGATGGTGCCTGACATTAACGGGCTTTCTTGCGACACGTAGCCGATATGCTCCCGCCATGACTCAAGGGAATACGCATCAATCGGTTCATTTCCGAGCAGGATGCTGCCCGCAGTCGGATTGTAGAATCGTTCAAGCAGCTTAAATAACGTTGTTTTTCCGCCGCCGCTCGGTCCGACGATCGCGGTGACTTTGCCGGCCTCAATCGTAGCCGTAATGTCTTTTAAGATGGTTTGATCTGTTTTGTAGCCGAATGAGACTTGTTCGAGCTTAATCGGCTGATCCGCGTTTTCAATGGCTTTTCCGGTTTGGATATCTTCTTCTTTTTCTGCAAGAATATGAATCATCCGTTCCGTTGCGCCGACGGATTTTTGAAGCTGTGTGAAAAATGAAGTGATCTGGCCCATCGGCATAATGATCTGAAACAAATACAGGATAAAGGCAACGAGTGCGCCGGCTGTCAATTCACCGGATGACACCTGCATCCCGCCGTACCCGATGACAGCGACCAGCGCCGCCATTAATACAAGTGTAATAAGCGGGCCTACGAGCGACTGCACCTTCGCCTCACGCAGCCCGAGTTTAAAGAGTGCCATGATGCCTGCTTTTCCGCGTCCGTATTCCGCTTCTTCAGCGTTTGACGCTTTTACAAGCCTGATTTCCGGGAGGATGTGGTTTAATAATCCGGTGAATCTCGCCGTTTCATCCTGTGTTTCCCGAGAAATTTTAAACATTTTCCGGCCGATCGGCACTAAAATCACCGCAGCCAGCGGCACGACGATCAGCACAAGCAATGTGAGCTTCCAGTTCATGAAAAATAAGATCGTCAGTGACCCGATAACGGAAATGATTCCGGTAATAAATCCGCTGATATTGTTTGTGATCAGCTCTTTTACCACCATTGTGTCATTGGTGACACGGCTGATCGTTTCTCCCGTGGCGTTTTTGTCAAAATAAGAGACGGGCAGTTTAATTAATTTCTGCCACAACAAATCACGCAGTCCCGAGATGATTTTCTGGCCGCTGTAGTTCAGGGCGTAGGTGGCGTAGGCGCTTAATGCGGCCTGTACGATAAACACGGCTGCGATGATTCCGATTTGCACGCCTGACAGCGACGACATGGAAAAGCCGTCAACGAGCTGCTTTGTCAACAGCGGAATCAGCAGGCTGACGAGCGTTGTCACAATACTGAGAGACAGCGCGAAGGCCAGCATACCGTATGATGGTTTTGTTTTTTTGACTAATGAAAAGAATGAGCTGAATTTCCCTTTAGGTTTTGGTTGTTTATTCGGCATATGTTTTCCTCCTATATCACTGTTTATACTATAACGGATGTGCATGAACGGAATATGAACAAAACGTATATTTTTAATAAAAACCAAAATAAACTCTATTAGTCAATATTATCAAATTCATCTGCCTCCGGTTGCGGAAATAAGGAATATTTAATTGAATGTTTAAGTTTGACAGATTAAAAACCTCACGGATCTCTCCGTGAGGTTTGTTTTACTCAGATGCTGAATGGCGTTTCGCAAGGACGTCAAGCACGTCGTCCAAAGGAAGCGACTGCTCACGCAGAAGAACGAGCAAATGATACAGCAAATCCGCCGCTTCCCATTTTAATTCTTCATGGTCGCGGTTTTTCGCGGCGATAATAACCTCTGCGGCTTCTTCGCCGACTTTTTTGAGGATTTTATCGACGCCTTCCCGAAACAGATACGTTGTGTAGGCTCCGTCAGGCATCTCCGCCTGCCGTTTGGCGATTACGCTTTCCAGTTCATTTAAGATGCCGAAACGATCCTGCGCGTCCGCTTTTTCCGAAGAAAAGCAGCTGTAGCTTCCCTTATGGCATGCGGGTCCTGAAGGCTCCGCAAGCACGACAAGAGCATCTTGATCGCAATCATAGCGGATGGCTTTCACCTTTTGGGTATTCCCCGACGTCGCTCCTTTATGCCACAGCTCCCCGCGTGAACGGCTGTAAAACCAGGTTTCTTTCGTTTCTATCGTTTTTTCGTAGGATTCACGATTCATATAAGCCAGTGTCAGTACTTCTTTGCTTGCCGCATCCTGCACGATGGCGGGAATCAGTCCGGCCTCGTCAAACCGCAGTTCATCTGCCCGTTTCATCTCACATTCACCCCGTGTTTCTTCATATAATCTTTCACTTCTTTTATAGATGTCTCTTTGTAATGGAAAATGGAAGCTGCAAGCGCGGCGTCCGCTTCACCGATCGTGAAGGCTTCAAGCATATGGCGCGCGCTGCCGGCTCCCCCTGACGCAATGACGGGCACCGGGACGGCACGTGTGACAAGCTGTGTGAGCGTATGATTAAAGCCTGTTTTCTCACCATCTGCGTCCATGCTTGTCAGCAGGATTTCACCCGCTCCCCGGCTGACGGCTTCTTTTGCCCAGGCCGTGACTTCCCACTCGGTTTTCTGTCTGCCGCCGTGTGTGTACACTTTATAGCAATCCGAATCTTCATCATACTTTGCGTCAATCGCCGCTACGATGCATTGCGAGCCGAAAAAATCTGCTCCTTCCGTAATCAGCTCGGGGCGGAGGACGGCCGCTGTATTAACAGATACTTTATCAGCGCCGGCGCGAAGCATCCGTTTCATATCGCTTAATTGATTGATTCCGCCGCCGACCGTAAACGGAATCGCCAGTTTTGCCGCAACTTGTTCTACGACGTCTGTCATCGTCTTGCATCCTTCGTGAGAGGCGGAAATGTCGAGAAAAACAAGTTCGTCAGCGCCCTCCCTGTCGTAAGCTTCGGCCAGCTCGACAGGATCGCCCGCATCTTTCAGCCCGAGAAATTGAATGCCTTTGACGACGCGGCCTTCTTTCACATCGAGACACGGAATGATTCGTTTCGTGATCATGCGTCCTTCACCCCGCTGAGCGCTTCGGCTAATGTAAATTGTTTTGTATACAGCGCTTTTCCGATAATCGCTCCCGATACGCCGGCGTCTTTGAAGCGGGCCAGTGCTGTGAGGTCGGCGACTGAGCTGACTCCGCCTGAAGCGATGACGGTTTTTCCCGTTGCTTTTGCGAGCTGAACGGTGCTTTCGATGTTCGGTCCTGACAGCATGCCGTCAGTTGCAATATCCGTGAAAATGAAGGTTTCCGCTCCTTCGGCCGCCAATTCACGGCCCAGATCGGCCGCCCTTACCGAGGATGTTTCCAGCCAGCCTTCCGTCGAGACATATCCGTTCCTTGCATCAAGACCGATCGCGATTTTGCCGCCGTATTGTTTCAGCATGCTCTTCACAAATGCCGGATCGGAAACGGCCGAGCTGCCGAGAATAACGCGATCAACACCTTGTGATAAATAACCGTACACATCCGCTTCAGAACGGATCCCGCCGCCGATCTCGACTTTGACATCAAGCTGCCGCGCAATGTCAAGAACATGCCTGTCGTTTACTTTCCTGCCTGCTTTCGCGCCGTCAAGGTCCACGAGATGAATCCATTCGGCACCTTCGTTTGCAAATTGCGCCGCCATGTCTAAAGGAGAGTCACCGTATATCGTTTCCTTGCCGTAATCGCCTTGGATGAGGCGGACGCATTTGCCGTTTCTCATATCGATTGCCGGATATAATGTAAAAGCGTTCATTTCTTCACCTTCTGTTCCGCTGCCATTTTTGTAAATTGCGTTAAGATCGCCATTCCGGCCGTACCGCTTTTTTCCGGGTGAAACTGTGCACCGAAGACATTGCGTTTCCCGACGACCGCCGGAACACGAACGCCGTACTCAGCGCTTGCCAGAAGATCGCCGTCTTCCATCCCGTCTATATAATAGGAATGGACAAAGTAAACGAAGCCTTCTTCCGCTTCCGAAAGCAAAGGAGACGTTTGGTGAAACGTCAGCCGGTTCCAGCCCATATGCGGCACCTTCAGCTTGTTTCCTTCGGCATCTCTGTCTTTGAGTCTCACAGCTTTTCCGGCTAATAAACCGAGTCCTTTTGCAGAGCCGTTTTCGGTGCTTTCTTCGAAAATGAGCTGCATACCGAGGCAGATGCCGAGGAGCAGCTTCCCCTTGTCAACCATACGGTGTATGAATTGATCAAGCTTCGCGCTGCGTAAATTGTCCATGGCGTCACTGAATGATCCGACACCGGGGAGAATAAAAGCATCCGCTTTTTCAAGCTCTTCCGGCCGGTCTGATACGACATACGGGACGCCGACGCGTTCCAGCGCCTTCGACACGCTGAATAAATTGCCCATACCGTAATCAATTACACCGATCATTTACAGCATTCCTTTCGTAGACGGCACGCCCTTGACGCGCGGATCAATGGATGACGCTTCGTCCAGCGCTCTGCCAAGCGCCTTAAACACGGCTTCTATCATATGATGCGTATTCGTGCCGTAATGAACGATGACGTGCAGATTCATTCTCGCTTCGAGCGCCAGTTTCCATAAGAATTCATGTACCAGCTCGGTATCAAACGTTCCGACTTTCGCTTGCGGAAATGCAGCGCGCATCTCAAGGTGCGGCCGGTTGCTCAGGTCTACGGCGACTTGGGCGAGAGCTTCGTCCATCGGTACTAGCGCTGATCCGTACCGTTTGATCCCTTTTTTATCACCGAGCGCCTCCAAAAAAGCCTGCCCTAAACAGATGCCGATATCTTCAGTCGTATGGTGATCATCTATCTCCGTATCGCCTTTTGCGTCAACAGTTAAATTGAATTGCCCGTGCTTTGTGAACAAATCAAGCATATGAGTCATAAACGGCACATCCGTGCTGATGTCGGCTTTTCCTTCTCCGTCTATTTCGAAAGCCAGCTTAATATCGGTCTCATTTGTTGTTCTGGCGCGTTCCGCTTTTCTCATCGGTCATTCCTCCGTTTCTCGCTTCAATCGATCTTGCGTGCGCTTCAAGCCCTTCCAGTCTCGCGAAGGCGGAAATGCTGTCCGCGTGCGTTTCAAATGCCTTCCGGCTGTATGAGATGATGCTCGATTTCTTTTGAAAATCTGTTACATTCAACGGGCTTGAAAACCGCGCCGTTCCGTTTGTCGGCAAAACGTGATTCGGTCCGGCAAAATAATCGCCGACCGGTTCAGCGCTGTATCGCCCTAAGAAAATCGCCCCCGCGTGTCTGATGCTTCCAAGCAAAGCCTCCGGCGAATGCGTCATGATTTCTAAATGCTCGGGCGCCAGCGCATTCACCGTGTCCACTGCATCTTCCATCGATTCCGTAATGTAAATGCGGCCGTGATCCCTGATCGACGCTTCGGCGATTTCTTTGCGCGGCAGCGTCTGAAGCTGTTTATTCACCTCATCTGATACGGCTTCGGCAAGCTTCCGTGAGTCGGTGACAAGCACGCTTGAGCTGAGCGTATCGTGTTCTGCCTGTGAAAGCAGGTCAGCAGCTACTTCTTTGGGCACCGCCGTATCGTCTGCCAGGACCACGATTTCACTGGGCCCGGCAATCATGTCAATATCCACAACGCCGAAGACTTCGCGCTTCGCGAGTGCTACAAATATATTGCCGGGGCCCGTGATCTTATCAACAGGCTGTATCGTTTCGGTTCCGTAAGCGAGCGCGGCAATCGCCTGCGCGCCTCCCGCTTTGTAAATTTCCTTTATGCCGAGCTCAGACGCCGCCGCCAGAACGCCCGGCGAAAGGCGGCCGTCTTTTCCCGGAGGACTGACGAGAACGATCCGTTCCACTCCCGCAGCGAGAGCGGGGATGACATTCATTAAAACGGAAGACGGATAAGCGGCCGTCCCGCCCGGCACGTATACGCCCGCGGAATCGAGCGCCGTTATTTTCTGCCCGAGCATCGAGCCGTCTTTGCGATGGTAAAACCACGAGGATTGCAGCTGGCGTTCGTGATATTCTTTAATATTGGCAATCGCCTGTCTGATCACTTCCAACAGCTGATCATCAAGCAGACGGTACGCCTCGGTGACTTCCTCTGCACTCACGGCCATTTGGTTCAGGCTGATGCCGTCAAATGTTTTTGTATAGGCCAAAACGGCTTTGTCACCGTTTTGTCTGACGTCTTCAATAATCTCCCTGACGGTTTTCCGCTGCTCTTCGGTTCCGCTGTCGATGGAACGCTTCAGTGAAAACCGCTCGCTTCTTTTTACTGCGGTTATTTTCATTGTGCCGTTTCTCCTTCCACAACCCTGGCCAGCCTGGCCGCCATTTCGTCGATTACATCATCCTTCATGCGGTAGCTGACCGGATTGACGATAAAACGCGATGTGATGTCACAAATATGTTCTGATTCAACGAGACCGTTTTCTTTTAATGTCCGCCCGGTTGATACGATATCTACGATTCTGTCAGCAAGCCCGATTAAAGGCGCCAATTCAATCGAACCGTTCAGCTTAATGATTTCCACCTGCTCGCCCTGCTCTCTGAAATAACTTGACGCAACATTCGGATATTTCGTCGCAATCCTCGGGGCGACTCCGTTCCAATCCGCTCCGGGAAGCCCCGCAACGGCGAGATGGCATTTGCTGATTTTCAGATCGAGCACCTCATACACGTCACGCTCTTCCTCAAGCATGACATCCTTTCCGGCAATACCGGCATCAGCGACGCCATGCTCGACATAAGTCGTCACATCCATCGGCTTTGCCAGAATAAAGCGGAGATTTTCTTCAGGAACGTCAATGATCAGCTTTCTCGATTCTTCAAACTCCTCGGGCAGCCTGTACCCGGCCTGCCGCAGCAACCCGGCCGCTTCTTCGAATATCCGTCCTTTTGGCATTGCCATTGTGAGTACCTTACCCATTCTGCTCTTCCTTTCTGGCACCGATAAAGTATGTGACGTTTGCAAATGATTTTGTCATATGATCGATATTTTCAATGCCCGCCAGATCCTGCAGGACGACTTTTCTGCCTCTCGCCCTTTCTTCCTCCGCGAATAAAATGGCCTGCGCCCGCTGCTCCTTGCTGAAAATCACGGCGTCCGCTTCACTAGTTTCTTCCTGGATGCCGAGCGCTTCAATCAGCCTGTCGATACGGAGCCCGAAACCCGTGGCGGGAGCGGGACTGCCGAAATGGCCGAGAAGATTGTTATAGCGTCCGCCGCTTCCGATGACAAAACCGACATTTGCCGCATACACTTCGAATAAAATTCCCGTGTAATAACTCATATGGCTTACCATATTCAGATCAAGGCGAATATGCTCGGCACATCCGTAATCCTCAAGAATGTCCCACAGGTCTTCCAGCTCCTGAATCAAGCTTTGTCCGGAGATGCCGATGATCTCCTCCGCCTTGGCGCAGATCTCTTTCCCGCCTCGCAATTCCAGAAGTGCGAGCAGCCGGCTTTTGTCTATTGAAGAAAGCGGAAGCGATTTGACATGTTCCCTGTATCCCACGTAATTCTTCTCAAAGAGAAAGCGCCGCAGAACATCCGCCCGCTCAGCATTGCCCAGAACCTCGACAAACAGCTCATCAGCGAGTCCGGCATGGCCGATCGCGATTTTAAACCGGTGCAATCCCGCGTTTTTCAAAGCGCCGGCCGCCAGCGCAATCACCTCGGCGTCCGCGCTTGTTGATCCGTCGCCGATCAGCTCCGCGCCTACCTGTTCGAATTCTGCCGGACGTCCGCCTTCCCGCTCCTGAGCGCGATAGACGCTTGCCGCGTACCCCGCTCTGAGCGGATGATTGTGTTTGTGCAGCTTAGACGCCGCCACCCTGGCAATCGGTCCGGTCATGTCAGGCCGAAGCACAAGCGTTTTTCCGTCCTGATCGAGAAGCTTAAACAGCTGCTGTTCTTCAATGGCTGACTGGACGCCTACTGTTTCATAAAATTCAAGGGTCGGCGTCTCCATAAACTGATAACCCCATTTATCAATTAAATCCGTCAGTGTGGAACGGACTTTTTTCTTTACTTCGTATAAACCGGGCAGCGTATCTCTCATGCCATGCGGTTTCTCAAACATAAACATTTGCCTTTTACACCTCCGCTTTGTCTGAAGGAAAATTCCGAATCCTTTAGTTCGCTAATATGATAATATGTTAGCAGATAAAAGAATGAATTGCAACGCCCAATGTCCGCCTACTCTTTTCCATAAACATGGCTAAAGAATGAACAAACCTGTAAACATATCGGAACGATCGAATCATATTGAGCAGAAGTGCTATAATACATAGAATAGCTTCAACAGAAACAAGGGAGAAGAATTGATAATGAAGACGCTTGGAACATTATGTGTGCTGATTCTGACAGCCGTCCTTGTCTATCTGGGATATAACATCTATACAAACGATATTCATTTTAATTTTTTCAATCAGCAGTCCGACGAGCCTGATGAGAAAACACCGTTAAAAGGGAGCGCGTCACCGCTGAATGTCGTTCTGTACAGACAGATGGATTCTCCCAGACTGTACAATGGCTGTGAGGTGACAAGCCTTGCCATGATTTTGAACAATGCCGGATATCATGTGTCAAAAAATACATTGGCGGATAAAATCAATAAAGTTCCGCTCACATACAGCAGCGGGCTGAAGGGAGATCCGAATGAAGGATTTGCCGGAGATATGGAAAACGGCCCGGGTTTAGGCGTTTATCATGAGCCGATTGATAAACTTGCCAAAGAATATGCGGGAAACAAAGTATACGACCTGACGGGAAAAGACATTTCTTCAGTGTACCGCCAGCTTGAAAAAGGGCGGCCGGTCTGGGTGATTACCACCACATCCTTTAAGCCGGTTGATAATATGCAGACTTGGAATACGCCGAACGGAAAAATCGACATTACGTTCAGCATGCATAGCGTAGCCGTTACCGGTTATGATCACGATTATGTATACGTTAATGATCCTTATGGCTATAAAAACAGAAAAACAAACCGATCTGACTTTGAAAAAGCCTGGAAGCAGATGGGCAGCCAGGCCATTGTGATCAAGTCATAAAAAAACCCCGCTGACGTTAATCAGCGGGGTTTTCCCATTCGTTCTTTCATTTCTTCGTCCGTATAGATCACCTGCATCGGATTTCCTCCGACAAACGCCCCGGCCGGGACATCTTTATGCACCAGCGTGCCGGCTGATACAACGGCTCCGCTCCCGATGGTGACGCCGGGCAGAATGGTTGTGTTTGCCCCGATCATCACCTCGTCACCGATTGTGACATCACCGGTCCGGTACTCATGTATTAAATATTCATGAGCCAAAATCGTCGTATTGTAGCCGATGATACTGTTTTTTCCGACAGTGATTTTTTCGGGAAACATAATATCCGGCATCACCATCAGCGCGAATGAGGTCTGTTTTCCGACATTCATTTTCAAAAAGGTTCGGTACAGCCAGTTCTTCACGCTTAGAAACGGCGTATACCTTGCGATCTGAATGATGATGAAATTTTTCATCACCTTCAGAAAGGGGACCGTCTGATAAACATGCCACAATGAATTTGCACCTGAAACCGGATGGCGGTCTGTTTTTCTCACGGGTTACTTCACCCCGGTGATGTGCAATAAATCACTCATTTTCTCGAGCATATAATCGGGTTCATAGGCGGAAAGCGTCTGTGCGCTTTTAATCGTCCACGCGACGCCGGCTGTTTTCGTGCCGGCGTTTTTTCCCGCCATGACATCGTGATAATTGTCACCGATCATTATGGCTTCCGACGGATCGCACCCAAGCCGGCTGAGAGCAAGCCGCACAGGCTCGGGGTCAGGCTTCGGATGCTTTACATCATCAAGCGTGACGACAGTATCAAAAAACCGCCCGATGCCTGTCAGCTTCAATCCCATATTGACTGTATCCCTCAGCTTCGTGGTGACAATCCCGAGCTGATAGCCCGCTTTTTTCAATTCATCCAGCGTTTCATAAACCGTTTCGTACTCCGTGACGAGCTCATCGTGCTTTTCATGGTTGAATGCTCTGTACATGCTGATCATCTCATTGCACTTTTCAGCATTAATGCCTGAAAACGTTTCATACAGAGGCGGGCCGATAAACGGAAGCACATCTTCCCTTTTGAACTGCCCCGGGCAATAATGATCAAGCGTATGAAGGTAAGAAGCGATAATCAGTTCATTCGTGTCAATCAGCGTGCCGTCGAGATCGAATAAAATGGCGGTTACACGTTTATCAGTCATCTTATGTCCTTTCCGATTTCAGGCGTCAGTCCGTGTCGGCATACCGCTTATCGGCATACCCCTTCATGCGTCTGAAAATCATTAAAATAATCGCAAGTACAATCAGCACAATGGAAATGACCTGCGCAATCCGAAGCTGGCTCGTAAGCATCAGGCTGTCCGTCCGCATTCCCTCAATAAAGTATCTGCCGATCGAATACCAGATCACATACGTCAAAAACAGATTGCCCCTGCGCAGGTTCACGCGGCGGAGCAGAAGCAGAATCAAGACGCCCGCAAAACTCCACAGCGATTCATACAAAAACGTCGGGTGATAATATTGTCCGTCTATGTACATCTGATTAATGATGAAATCCGGAAGATGCAGACTTTCCAAAAATGACCGGCTGACCGCTTCACCGTGAGCCTCCTGGTTGATAAAGTTCCCCCAGCGCCCGATGGCCTGGCCGAGCAGAATACTCGGCGCGGCAATATCCGCCAGCTTCCAGAATGAGATCCCTCTTACTTTTGAAAAGACGATTCCCGTTGCGATCGCGCCGATCAATCCGCCGTGAATCGCGATGCCGCCTTTCCAGGTTTTAATGATTACCCCGGGGTGTTCCGAGTAATAGCTCCACTCGAAAAGCACATAGTATGCCCGTGCGCAAATGATTGCGATCGGGATGGCGAAAAGAACAAGATCAATAAAAATGTCCTTTTTCAGCCCCCGCTTTTCACTCTCCCTCATGGCCATCCAAAGCCCTAATAACGCGCCCGCGCCGATAATGATTCCGTACCAGTGCACGGATAATGGCCCGAGCTGCAAGGCAATCGGATTGATTGGTGTTCCTGCTTCGTTCATATTATTGCCAACTCCTATTCGTCTTGTTCGCCGTCCTCAATGACATCCGCCAGTTTATTCGTAAATTGCTCGGCAGCATTTAAGCCCATCCGCTTCAATCTGAAGTTCATCGCCGCAACTTCGATAATAACGGCGAGATTTCGCCCAGGGCGGACTGGAATGGTCAGTTTTGTAATTTCCGTATCAATGATTTTCATTTTTTCTTCTTCAAGTCCGAGACGGTCGTATTGCTTCCCTTGCTCCCAAAGCTCAAGGTCCATGACGATTGTAATTCTTTTATTGCTTCTGACGGCGCCCGCTCCGAACAGCGTCATGACATTTATAATGCCGAGACCCCTGATTTCAAGCAGATGCTCAATCAGATCAGGCGCATTCCCGACGAGCGTATCCTGATCCTCCTGCCGGATTTCGACGCAGTCATCCGCGACAAGACGATGGCCGCGTTTGACGAGCTCCAGGGCCGTTTCACTTTTACCGACGCCGCTTTTTCCCGTTATGAGCACACCGACGCCGTATATATCCACAAGCACGCCGTGAATGGCGGTTGTCGGCGCGAGACGGCTCTCAAGAAAATTCGTCAGCCGGCTTGACAGTCTGGTTGTTTTCAGAGGGGATCTGAGCACAGGCACGCCGTTTTTCTCGGATGCTTCTACAAGCTCCGGCGGGATCGGCATATCTCTGGAAAGTATGATAGCCGGCGTCACATCGGTGCACAGCGATTCCATCCGCTGTTTTTTATCCTCCTCAGGAAGCTGATCGAAAAATGACAGCTCCGTTTTTCCTAAAAGCTGCACCCGTTCTCTCGGGTAATATGTAAAATAACCGGCGATTTCAATACCGGGCCGTGATAAATCACTCATCGTAATCGGGCGGTTAATCCCTTCTTCTCCGCTGATCAATTCTAAATGGAACTGCTCCATTACGTCTTTGGTCCGAACCTTTGCCAAGATATGTTCCTCCTGTTCTGGGATGTTCCGAGCTTTGAACAGTTATATTTTATCACTTTACCGTCTGAACCAAAACAGATTTATACAATTCCGGCATAACTGGTCTAGATAACTAGTCTGAAAAAGAGTAAAATAAAACTAACAACTAACCAGAAAGGCGTGTTTTAAAGTGGCTGAAAGCTTGTTAATCAGCGGTGCGGACATCGTAACAGAAGAGGAAATCATCCGAAACGGTTTTCTCGGTATAAAGGACGGCATCATTTCTTACGCGGGGAAAACAAGACCGCAAGAAACGTATGAGAAGGAATGGAAGGCGCCCGCGGGCTCGTATGCGCTTCCCGGAATGATTGATATTCATATTCACGGCGGATACGGCGCGGATACGATGGATGCTGATATTGCAGCTCTTGATACAATGTCCGCCCGGCTGCCCGAAGAAGGAACAACCTCTTTTTTAGCGACAACGATCACACAACAGCACGAAAACGTTGAAAAAGCACTCGTCAACGCCAAAAAATGGGCGTCTTCCTCACCGCAGGCCCAAAAAGGCGCTGAGTTGATCGGCATTCATTTAGAAGGACCGTTTGTCTCTCCGAAAAAAGCGGGAGCACAGCCGAAACAATGGATTACGCCGGCTGATGCCGGGCTCTTTCAGAAATGGGAGCGGCTCTCCGGAGGTCTGATTAAAATCGTGACGCTTGCACCGGAAGAAGATCCTGATTTCAGCCTGATCCGTTATTTAAAAGACCGGAACATCATCCCGTCAATGGGACACACAGACGCGGGAGCCGAGCTTTTAGAAAAAGCGGCGGATGCCGGGGCGGTGCATATGACACACCTCTTCAACGCCATGAGCTCCTTTCATCACCGTGAGCCGGGGGGCATCGGTACGGCTCTCGCCTGCGGCCGCATCACGGCGGAGCTGATCACTGACGGCATTCATTCCCATCCTTTGGCCGTTAAGCTTGCCTATTTGGCGAAAGGAAGCAAAAACCTGATCATGATTACAGACTCCATGCGGGCAAAAGGGCTTAAGGACGGAGAATACGAATTCGGCGGACAAAGAGTCACCGTTTGCGGAGACAAAGCGCTTCTCTCTGACGGGACGCTGGCCGGTTCCATTTTAAAAATGAATGAAGGCGCAGCGCTCATGCGCAGGTTTACAAACTGCTCATGGCCGGATATAGCAAATATGACATCGGCAAATGCGGCCCGCCGCCTCGGCATATTCGACCGTAAAGGAAGCATCGCCGAAGGAAAAGACGCCGACGTTGTTCTGACGGACGGACAGTGCGGCGTGCTGGCCACGATTTGCCGCGGAAACACCGCATATATCTCAAGGGAGGCTGATTGGATATGAACGTTATCACATGCAGACATTATGAAGAATTAAGTGAAAAAGCCGCAGCGATTATCGCTGAAACAGTGAAACAAAAGCCGGATGCCGTTCTCGGCCTTGCGACGGGAGGCACTCCTGAAGGCGTATACAAAGAACTTGTGCGGATGCACCGCTCAGAGGGCTTGTCATTCGGGGATGTCACGACAATCAACCTTGATGAATACGCCGGGCTTTCTCCCGAGGACAAAAACAGCTATCATTATTATATGAATACACATTTTTTTGCACATATCGACAGCCGAAAGGACCGCCACTTTCTCCCTGACGGACGGGCAGACGATCTCGATGCCGAATGCGGACGCTATGACCGATTGATTCAAACACTCGGCGGAGCGGATATACAGCTTTTAGGCATCGGACACAACGGCCATATCGGCTTTAATGAACCCGGGACGCCATTTGAATCCCGAACCCATGTCGTTGAGCTGAATGAAGAGACAAGACAGGCGAATGCGCGGTACTTTCCGTCAATTGATCAAGTCCCTGTAAAAGCCCTGACAATGGGGATCGGGACGATTTTGTCCGGCAAACGGATTTTGATCATGGCATCCGGAAAAAGCAAGGCCCAAGCGGTGAAGCAGCTTCTGGACGGGCGCATCAGCGAAGCATTCCCCGCCTCCGCCCTGCACGCGCATCCGGATGTGACGGTCTTGATTGATGAAAAGGCTGCGGGCGGCGATTGAAAGGATTTGACCTATGCAGATTGATAAACAATCTCCGATTCCGATTTACTTTCAGATTATGGAACAATTAAAAACACAAATCAAAAACGGCGAGCTGAAAGCGGATGCGCTGCTTCCGTCAGAGCGGGAATACGCCGAACAATTCGGCATCAGCCGAATGACGGTGCGCCAGGCGCTTTCCAATCTGGTGAATGAAGGATTTTTATACAGGCAGAAAGGCCGGGGAACGTTCGTCAGCAAACTGAAGATGGAACAGCCGCTTCAAGGGCTGACAAGTTTTACGGAAGATATGAGAAGCCGGGGCATGAAGCCGGGGAGCAGACTTGCCGAATACCAGCTGATTCAGGCGACGGAAGAATTATCTTCTATCCTGGGATGCGGCTATCCGGCAACGCTTCATAAAATCATCCGCGTCCGGCTGGCAAATGATATCCCGATGGCGATTGAGGCCTCGTACATTCCGTTTGACAAAGCGGGAAAACTGGACGCCTCTCATTTTCAATCATCCATGTATGAGCATATTGAAGCGTACAATCAGATGCCGATCTCACGGGCAAAACAAGAGCTTGAACCGGGAGCCGCTTCCGAGGAAGAAGCTGAGCTGCTCGGTATCCAGCCCGGCGCCCCCGTCCTCTATATCAAGCGGACCACTTATCTGCAGGACGGCACTGCCTTTGAGCACGTCAAATCCGCCTACAGAGGCGACCGCTACACATTCGTGCATTATATGGACAGGGTGAAATGAAACATCTCCAACCGTTACGGGTTGGAGATGTTTTTTGATCTGCCATTTTCAAATCAAGCCGGTGAATGTTCTCTATGACTCTGTCAAAATGGAGAGGCTGTGGTTCTGATATCTATTTTTATAAAGAAAAGAGTAATAAAATGCTACCCTCTGTTTTGGACAATATACGGAACCTGCTTTGAAACCAGCAGCAGCGGTTCTTTGTTTTTATGAGCCAGTGAAAACATGATTGCGCCTTCAATCATCGAGTTGATTGTCAGCCCGAGCTTCTCCGCTTCCTCTTGTTCAAACCCATGCTCAAGAAATTTTGCCGCAAACACATCCGTCCACTTCTTGAACACCTCAACACATGTGCATCTTAACGTTTCATTGATCAGAGCGGTCTCACCCGCCAGCAATCCAACCGGCACGCCCTCAATATTCTGCGGATCATTAAACTGTTCAGCCGTTACATGAATAAAGTGCTGAATCGCTTCTATAGGGTCCGCGAATTGAGACATACTATTCTGTATTTGCTTTTCAACGCATCTTCCCGTATATTTGATCGCCGCAATGGCGAGTTCTGCTTTTCCATTTGGAAAGTGATGATACACAGACCCTCTGGGTGCTCCGCTCTCTTTTATAATTTGATTCAAACCAGTCGCATGATATCCCTGAATCTGAAAAAGATATGCAGAGGTTTGAATAATTCTTTCTTTTGTCCCGGTTTTACTGTTCATTATGTTTCCTCCTGCATATTACGAAAACCAATCGATTTTAGTATAGAAAAGGGACATAAAAAAGTCAAAAGCACTTAGTACCGCCATTCATGTTACAGAAAAAAACCTGCTGACCGTCAGATTTTCTTCTGACCGATCAGCAGGCTGTATGTTTTCGTTATGGGTTTGAGGCATGCCTGAAATCAAACTGATCCGGAGCCGGGCGATACGGCGTATTCCCCGTTTTGAACATCCACAACGGTGATATTGTTTTGCCGTTGTACGGGTCCTTCACGACGGTGTACCAGTAATAAACGGAATCAGGCTGCAGGCCGTCCCAGACCCAATTTGCGGTTTTTCCGCTTTTTACGTGTTTTTTATGACCGAGCAGTTCGTTCGTATAGACGTTGCATTCAAAATAATCGGTCGCTACCCTTTTCCTCTTCGGCTGTAAATCCATTTCTGCTGAGAATTCGTCTTTATCAGCGAACAGATCGGTGTCATAGTAATTGATGTCATCCGTGTACGGCGAGTAGGAGAACATGTGAACCTGATTGGCGGCCTGATCGAATTGCATCATGCGCATAAAGCCCTGCCCCCCTTCCGGACCGTCCTGGTAGTCGGTCAGAATTTGGTGGACGAGGCGGTCCGGTTTTCCGTCTCCGTCATCGTCAAGCGCATCGTTTTTTTTCATGGCGTTATGGTAATGGCCGCTTAATACCATCGCCACATTGCGATTCGGCTTGACGACTTTTCGATAGATCGTTTCCCCGATCGGGCTTCGGTTTCCGCTCACAAGCAAGTACTCATGAAAGCATAAGATGGCGGTTCGGTCCGGATACCTCTTCAGCACTTGATTGATCCAGTCAATCTCTTGTTCCGCAATGCCCCAGCCCATATAAATCATAATAAAATCGTTCCCGCTTGCCGACAGCAGATCATAATGCCCGCGGTTATTTTTGTATGATCCGCCGTAATGCATGTTCTGTTCAAACCGGCGGCTCCCGAAGAAATCCCCGAAGGTTCGGTATGTGCCGTCTTTATGGCCGACGTCATGATTGCCGGCAAGCACTCCGTACGGAATTCCCGCCTTGTCAAGTGTCCGCATGGAGTGATCGGCGTTTTTCCACTGTTTCATCACCATTGAATCATCGACGATATCACCGGTATGAAAGACATATTTAATATTGTGCTTTTCCTTATTTTCTTTGATCCACTCCGTCATTTTGTCAAAAATGTGCGGGTGCCCTTGTGCGTAATACTGTGTATCCGACATCCAGATAAACGTGTAATTGCCTTTCGCCGGTATTTGATCCTGCACGATGACATTCATTTTTGAGTTCTTCACCGCATCCGCTGCGGAAACGGCGGCTTTTAATGTAAACGGCTTTTTATCTTTGGCAAGAACGCTGTCCGCCTCCTGCCAGCGGCTTGTCCGGTAATTCCAAATATACATGGTTACCTTTCGGCCGGGCAGAGAGCTTCCTTTCCAGACCGCCTCAGCCAGATCCGTTTCGTCGATAGACGGGTCAACGGAGACTTCGAACCGGTGATAAGGAAAACGCTCCATACTTTCCGCCGATACGGTTTTTCCGTCATTTGCCGAGATGCGGTTCATTTCCGGCAGGGTAAACGGCATTTCATTTTCTTTTATGCCCCTCGGCGGTTCCGTTAATGAGGCGTGTTTATACACTTTCACGCTGCCCGGATTCCGCGCGGTATAACGGAAGCCGCGATAAAATGATACATTCATGTCATCCTTCGTCGGGTCTTTTACCCGGACGGACAGCTTTGCTTTGTGGGCGCCGATTTTTTGATCGGCAAGCTCCGGCTGGTTCGGCTCCTCCCGTTTGATATAGAAGGTGCGGACGGACGTTGTTTCATTTCCGGCAAGGTCTGCCGCAATAATGGTAAGGGTATGTTTTCCGGGCTTGAGATCGGCTGATGACGTGTGATGCGGGAGCGTAATGCTTTCTCCGTCCAAAAACGCTTTGACCTCTTCCACTTTGCTCCATTTGTCACGAATGTCCGCATTCAGCTCAACATTACCTTTCAGCGCCGCGCCTTCTTTGATACCCGGGACAATCTTCGGCCCTGTATTGTCCACCCGCACAGATTGGCTCAGCTGCTCCTCACCGTCGCTAACAAAAATATGGTGATAGCCTTCAGAAAGCTTCGTCGTGTTCCACGGCAGCAGCCGTGACGTAAACAAATGATCCGGCAGGCTGAATGAGAAGTTCTTCTGCTGATTCGCCCGCCTGCCGTCACCGATAAACAGCTGCTCAGCCGGATCCGTCTTCCCGTCTTTGATCACCGTTCCATCCGAAAGCACCAGACGGGCATGTTTCACGACAAAATCATCCCGATTCTCTCCCGTATCATACGGAGAAACCTTTGAGCCCGAACGGATGGATACTTTCTGTCTTTTGCCCCCTTTTTGCAGCAGACGTTCCGGAAGGAGAACCGAGTGCGTTCTGAAGCGGTGAGACGGATCGTCAAAAATGTGCAGCACCTCATTTTCCATTATGACGGTGTTTTGAAAATAAAGATTCGTTTTCCGGGCATCGAAGGCGAAATAGACCTCTTTTTCCAGCGCCGGCCGGGTCTCCTGCCGCTTGCCGTCAATCCACAGCTTGATCTTATCGGCGCTGACGTCGGAAGTCGCTTTGAGCAGATAGGTGCCGGATATCGTATCTTCGGGTTCAACATTCATTCTGAGTCCGTGTGATTTGCTCGTCTGTTCAATGTCAATCATTTTGACGGGCGTTTTTGCTTCATTTTCTCCATCACTGGCTGCGATATAATACTCAAGCTGATCCTGGCCGAGCAGTTCCGGGGAATAAAGAATGTGATGGTATAAGCTGTCGTTGCGGTCTTTTTCGGCCAGAATTCGTTTGAATGGTTTTTTCTCATTGGTCCGGTAATAAAACGCGGCTGTTTTGACAAGGTTTTTGTCTTTTATGTCTGCCTTTAATTCAATGCTTTCAGCGGGCCGGACGGGCTTTCTGTCTGTAAGGTCTTCGATGACCGGTTTTTCCTTGTCAGGTTTGATCACCCTTTTCTGCTGCGGGATCTGCGCCTGAAAAACAGAGCCCGGTGACGGCTTATGCTCGCTCGTGGAGATCTTCAGCAATTCTCCCGTTCCGTTCAGCGGATATTTGTACAGCAAAGAAGTCAGCCGGCGGAAAGCGTGTTTCCGGTAATGCGCTGAGGCGATACCCTTTCCGGTATTTGCCGACAGCACCACCGTACGCGGGCGGCCGTTGGACATTCCGTCCGTCCCTTCGATGACGGCGAGATGTTTTCCCTCCTTCAGGCGTGTCCCGTAATAGCGGTTGAAATCATCTATCGTCAGTTCTGATGCGGCGCGCCTCAGCCAAAACACGTAAGTCCCGCCTGACGGAATGACGGTATCTTCTTTCGGCCTCCATATCATGTCTGATTCCGGCCCTTCCTTCGGATAGCGGTAGCGGATATGGTAGTCTTTAAAATGAATGGGCCTGTCCGTCGTGTTATACACCTCGATAAATTCATAGGCATCAGCGCCGTCTTCATTTTTCGTATCAACCGCAAGCTCCGTAATCATCAGCTCGGGAATATGATTCAAATCGGCTTGATAGCCGTCCAGCTTCAGCAGCTTTTTCTCCGATTCCGCCCGCTGTCTGCCGTTGGTGAAAACGAGGTAATATTCCAATTCTCCATTCCAGATATCCCGTTTTGAAACCTGGGCCGTAAACAGCCGGATTGCGCCTGGCGCGGGCTCCATCGGCACCATTTTAAACCCCAGCTCATTGCTTTGTTTATAAAAAAGAAACGCCGAAAACGCTTGATAGTCAGCATTCCGTACATGAGCCTGTATGAACAGGTTTCTTTTCATTTCCGCCTTTACTTCGATTTGGGGAGGATTCTCCAGAAGCGGTATGTAATGAGGCGGCTGTCCGAATTCCTGCTGATTCACGGGGATTGCCGATTCTTTGCGCGCCGCATCCGCAGAAGGACTCACACAAAGCAAACCAATCAGAAAAAAGAGCGTCATCACAAGTTTCATCTCATTACCTCCCTATGCATTATGTTGCGTCAGGAGGCTGCCGCTTATGTAAATCACACATAAAAAAGCTGCCCTCTCGGGACAGCTCGTTTTTTACCTTTTTCTAAGCGGCTCCAATATGCCTTTTTGGATCAGCAAGTGGAAAACGGACAGCACGACGGATGCCCAAATGGCGGTGCCGAACCCATCAATCTGAAAGCTGTCTCCCATCAAGGCTGCGGTCATCATTAACGTAATGGCGTTGATGACAAACAGAAAGAGGCCGAGGGTCACAACCGTGACGGGCAATGTCAATATGACGATGATCGGCTTGATCAGCACATTTAACACAGAAAGAATCACACTGGCGATGACAGCCGCTCCGATACTGCTGATATGGACGGAATCAAAATATCCCGCGATAACGATTAATAATAAAGCATTTACTAAAATGCTGACTGCCCATTTGATCATTTATTTCAAATCTCCTTCTAAAGGTACAACAAAACACCAGATAATATATACAATCGGCACGATTCCGCTCGTGACAAGCGCTAATACAACGGTTATAATGCGCAAAAGCGACGCATCCATATTGATGTACTCCGCCAAACCGCCGACGACGCCGGCGATTTTACGGTTTTTTTCTGAACGGTAAAGTCTTTTCATCCAATCACCTCTGAGTATGCTTGAGCTTAATGGCTCCTGTTAACGATTCTGAGAAAATCGAGAGATGCTGATCATGGCCTTGATTTGATGCCAGCATCAGTTCTTTTTGAATGGTATCATTCTTTTCCTTTAAAATTTCCGCATCAATCAGCTCATGGCTGAGAGAGCCGAGATTGCTTTTCAGCTCCGCTTTCACCGCCGAATCATCAGGCAGAGCGATCTCCACGTTTCCGGTCGTCGTTTTCGTGTAGATGGAGCGGCAGTGCGGCGCTGTCACGGTAAGCATGATATTGCCGTTAAAGCTTTGAACGTCAATGGATTCACTCGATCCGCGCAAATCAATCAAGCCGTTGATCGTTTCCGCTTCAATCGCGCCGCATTGATGTCCGGCCAGCTTGATTTGTCCGTTAGCCGTTTCCGCCGACGCTTTATCAGCCGTCAAATGAGAGAATGACAGAACGCCGTTTGTCGTTTTCGCCGAGAATTCTTTTACATGTAAATGTTCCCCTCTGATCGGTCCGTTAAACAGCTTCACTCTTATCTTATCGTACTCTTTCTGGGGAACATAAAGCGTGACATTGGTTTTCATCGTTTTCTTTTCCGTGCGGACAAAAAACTTATTGCCCTTCACTTCACACTCAATGTGCTGAAGAAATGCGGTGCGCGCCGCCTCCTGACTGTCCGCCCGGTACACTTTCGCCTGGCACTCCGCTCTGATATCTTCATCCGCCCACGGCACGATATTGACGCTGCCGTTTGCAATCTGCATATCAATGGCCGTGAATTCACTGTCTTTAAATTGAAAAATATGCTGCACTTCGTGTGCGTGGCCGAAATTCAGATCAAGATCCGCTTCCTTCACTTTTTTGACGGCAGAATCAATCCAGTCGAACAGCTTCGCCCCGAGCGACGGCTTTTGGCTTCCTTTTGCCCCGCTTTCGAAATCTTCCGCAGGTTCCTGGACCTCTGCAGATAATGCGGTGATCTGCTCTTCTTTTTCTTTATATTCATGATCCAGTTTTTCAATGAGCGTCAGTGCTTCCTGCGCCGTCAGCATGCCGTCTTCCACAAGCTTTAAAATCCGTTCTTTCTCCTGTTTCATACAAAACGCCTCCCCCGACTTTTCTTACACCTGGCGTAACACCTTAATTCCCTGCACGATATTCCAAATGACCATTCCGATGAGGATCAGAAAATAAACAGCTGCTCCTGTTATCATAACAAAAACGGGCACCATACTCTCCCCCTGAGCCGTAATCAATCCGCCGACAACACCCGCGGTCACAATCAGCAATCCCGCAAACGGAATGATATGGGAAATCAGAGCGCGCATGGCATGCCGCTTCGTCTCTTTTTCATCGACGACAAAGTAAGCCACAATCGGAAGAATGAGCGGCGCGAGAAACACGCTGAAATAACAGATTGATGCGATAATCGCTTGATTTCGGTTCAATAAAAACACTCCCTGTGCCGTAATGTAAAAACCCTTCCTTATACATACGTATGACGCATGGGCGGGTTTCATTTTCATGCTAAGGACATGCTTCGTTATACGTAATTTTTGATTTCAGAGATTTCACTATAGAATCTTTTCCCCGAACCGATTACAATATGTAACAAAGCCTGACCGTATGCAAGGAGGACATACAAATGGAGAAAGATCCCGAAAACGCCCAAGTAACGGAAGAGAGTCTGCGAAATTTAATTCGCGAACAGAAAAGAATGAACAGCGAAATGCTGGCTGAATTGGAACAGATCAAAGCAGCCCCTCTTCCCATTTCCCATGATATCCAATATATAAAAGTGCTGCTGGACAGCAGCAGCACCCATATTCTGCAGGACTTAATGCATTTAAGCAAACAGCTTCCCCAACAGAAAAAAGCCTGTAACACAACAGCCCAAAACCGGTGAGTTTTGGGCTGTTTTTATTGATCTATTATGTGGCTGCCGTTTCTTTTTCAGCCAGCAATGTTTTCATCCGTTTTTTATCACGTTCCATTACCGGTTTCAGATAGCGGCCCGTATATGATTCTTTCACTTCCACAACTTCTTCAGGCGTCCCGGAGGCTACGATCGTGCCGCCGCCCGCTCCGCCTTCAGGTCCCAGATCGACGATGTAGTCCGCCGTTTTAATGATATCGAGATTGTGTTCAATGACCAAAACGGTATCACCGTTATCGACGAGTCTTTGAAGCACAACCAAAAGCCTTGCGATATCATCAACGTGGAGGCCTGTCGTCGGTTCGTCCAAAATATACAGCGTCCGGCCTGTGGAACGCTTATGCAATTCGGAAGCAAGCTTGACGCGCTGCGCTTCTCCGCCTGACAGCGTCGTCGCCGGCTGGCCGAGCGTCACGTACCCGAGTCCGACATCGGCAAGCGTTTGAAGCTTGCGTTTGATTTTCGGGATATTTTCAAAGAAAGACAGAGCATCTTCCACCGTCATATCCAGAACGTCAGAAATGCTTTTTCCTTTGTATGTGACCTCAAGCGTCTCCCGGTTGTAACGTTTGCCGTGGCACACTTCACACGGGACGTACACGTCAGGAAGGAAATGCATCTCAATTTTGATGATGCCGTCGCCGCGGCAGGCCTCACAGCGCCCGCCTTTTACATTAAAACTGAACCGGCCTTTTTTATAGCCGCGCACCTTTGCTTCATTTGTCTGCGCGAATACATCGCGGATATCATCAAACACGCCCGTATAAGTTGCCGGATTTGATCTCGGTGTCCGGCCGATCGGCGCCTGGTCGATGTCGATCACCTTATCAAGGTGGTCGAGGCCTTTGATTTCTTTATGGCTTCCCGGTTTCGCTTTGGCTTTATGAAGCTTTTGCGCAAGCGCCTTATGCAGAATTTCATTCACAAGCGTGCTTTTTCCGGAACCGGACACACCTGTCACCGCCGTAAAAGTGCCGAGCGGGAATTTGGCGTTCGCTTTTTTCAGGTTGTTTTCTGAAGCGCCTTTGATTTCAATGAACCGGCCGTCAGGCTTTCTTCTCTCCGGAGGCATCGGGATGAATTGAACCCCTGACAAATAGCGTCCGGTCAGAGAGTCCGCATCATTCATCACTTCTTCAGGCGTCCCCGCCGATATGACGCGGCCGCCGTGAATGCCGGCGCCCGGACCGATATCTATCAAATAATCGGCAGCCATCATCGTATCCTCATCATGCTCAACGACAATCAGTGTGTTGCCGAGATCCCTCATGTTTTTCAGCGCGCTGATCAGACGGTCATTGTCACGCTGGTGAAGGCCGATGGACGGCTCATCAAGAATATACAGGACGCCTGACAAACGGGAGCCGATCTGCGTCGCAAGCCTGATGCGCTGCGCTTCTCCGCCTGACAGCGTGCCCGCCGCCCGGCTCAGCGTCAGATAATCAAGACCGACTTTATCTAAGAAGCTGAGCCGCTCCACAATCTCTCTTAAAATTAAATCGGCAATCTGCATATCTTTCTTAGACAGCGTCAGGTTTTTGAAAAATTCAAGCGCGTCGCCGACGGAAAGCTCCGTAATGGTTCCGATATGACGCCCGTTGACCAAAACGGCAAGCGCTTCTTTCTTCAGCCGGTAGCCTTTGCACGTCGGGCACGATTTCTGTGACATGTACTGCTCCATCTGTTCACGGATATAATCGGAGCTTGTCTCTTTATACCGTCTCTCAATATTGCGCAGCACACCTTCAAATTCAATTTCATTTTCGCGCACTTGTCCGAAATCATTCTCGTATTTAAAGTAAATCCGTTCATTGCCGCTGCCGTACAGCACTTTATCAAGCTGATGCTTCGGCAGGTCTTTGACCGGAGTCTCCATATCAATGCCGTAATGGCGGCAGACCGCCTGAAGCAGCTGCGGATAATATTGTGAACTGATCGGCGTCCACGGCGCGATGGCGTGTTCCTTTAATGACAGCTCGGGATTGGGGATGACGAGCTCAGGATCCACTTCCAGCTTCAAGCCGAGACCGTCGCAAGTCGGACAGGCGCCGAACGGGCTGTTAAACGAAAACAGCCGGGGTTCAAGCTCCCCGATAGAAAAACCGCACAGCGGACAAGCGTGATGCTCGCTGAACATCAGCTCCTCCTGACCGATGACATCTATCATGACACGGCCTTCCCCTAAACGGAGCGCGGTTTCCAGCGAGTCGGAAAGCCGGGCGGCAACGCCTTCCTTGACAACGATCCGGTCAATGACTACTTCAATGGAATGCTTTTTGTTTTTTTCAAGTTCAATATCGTCAGAAAGCTCGGCCATTTCTCCGTCAATCCGCACCCTTACGTAACCTTGCTTTCTGATTTGGTCAAGCACTTTGACATGGGCGCCTTTTCTGCCTGAAATGATCGGCGCAAGCACTTGAAGCTTCGTCCGCTCCGGATATTCAAGAATCCGGTCAACCATCTGTTCAATCGTTTGCGACGTAATTTCAATGCCGTGCTCCGGGCAGTGAGGCTTCCCGACTCTCGCGTACAGCAGCCGGAGATAATCATAAATCTCCGTTACCGTTCCGACGGTTGACCGCGGATTGCGGCTCGTCGTTTTCTGATCAATGCTGATCGCCGGAGAAAGCCCTTCGATCGCATCAACGTCCGGCTTATCCATCTGCCCTAAAAATTGGCGCGCATAGGCAGAAAGCGATTCAACATACCGCCTCTGTCCTTCCGCGTAAATGGTGTCAAAGGCAAGGGATGATTTTCCCGATCCGGACAGCCCCGTCACGACGACGAGCTGATCCCGCGGAATCGTTACATCAATGTTTTTTAAATTGTGCGCCCTTGCGCCTTTCACCTCGATCCGGTCAATTGCCATGTGTTCATCATCCTTCCGCTTTAAGCTCTAACAGTAAATCACGAAGCTCTGCCGCCCGCTCGAAATCAAGCGCTCTGGCCGCTTCTTTCATTTCGTGCTCCATTTGCTCAACGACTTTCTGGCGTTCTTTCTTCGTCATCTTCGCCAGTTTAGGCGCGGCTTTTGTTTTATATTCTTCTTTATCCTCAGCGGCCTGCGTCGCGCGGATCACATCGCGGATTTCCTTATTGATCGTTTGCGGCGTAATGCCGTGAATTTCGTTAAAGCGCTCCTGCTGTTCCCGGCGGCGCTTCGTTTCATTAATCGCGATTTCCATCGAATTTGTGATTTTATCGGCATACATGATGACGCGGCCTTCCGCGTTTCGTGCCGCCCGTCCGATCGTCTGAATCAGCGAACGTTCAGAACGGAGGAAGCCTTCTTTATCCGCATCGAGAATGGCGACAAGTGACACTTCCGGAATATCAAGCCCTTCCCTCAGCAGGTTGATGCCGATTAACACATCATGTTTTCCGAGGCGGAGGTCACGGATGATTTCAATCCGTTCAAGCGTCTTAATCTCGGAATGCAGATAATTGACCTTGATGCCGATTTCCTTGAGATAATCGGTCAGATCCTCTGACATTTTTTTCGTTAAAGTCGTCACGAGAACGCGTTCATTCCGTTCTATCCTCGCCTGAATCTCGCCGATCAGATCATCAATCTGTCCTTCGATCGGACGGACGTCAATGAGGGGATCGAGGAGTCCCGTCGGTCTGATGATCTGCTCGATCATTTCCGGCGTATGCTCAATTTCATACGGTCCCGGAGTCGCCGACACGTACACGATATTGTGCATGTGTTTCTCAAATTCCTCGAATCGGAGCGGACGGTTGTCAAGCGCTGACGGCAGGCGGAACCCGTGATCGACAAGCACCTGTTTTCTCGCCTGGTCACCGTTGAACATGCCGCGCACCTGCGGAATCGTCACATGTGATTCATCAACGACAATCATAAAATCGTCCGGAAAATAATCAAGCAGCGTATACGGCGTAGAGCCCGGCGGACGGAGTGTCAAATGTCTTGAATAGTTCTCGATCCCTGAGCAAAAACCCATTTCCCGCATCATTTCAAGATCATATCTCGTCCGCTGCTCAAGCCGCTGCGCTTCAAGGAGCTTGCCGTTTTCGTGCATGACTTTCAAGCGCTCCTCAAGCTCCTGTTCAATATTCAGAATCGCTTTTTCCATCTTTTCCGCCCGGGTGACGAAGTGGGAAGCCGGAAAAATCGCGACATGGTCACGGTCGCCGAGAATTTCTCCGGTCAAAGCGTCGACCTCTCTGATCCGCTCAATTTCATCTCCGAAAAATTCCACTCTGATACAATGTTCGTCACGGGAAGCCGGGAATATTTCCACAACGTCTCCGCGCACGCGGAACGTCCCGCGCTGAAAGTCGATATCATTGCGGGCATACTGGATATCTACAAGCTTTCTCAGCAGCTCGTTCCGCTCAATCTCCATTTCCGGTCTGAGCGACACGACCATTTCCCGGTATTCTTCAGGCGAACCGAGACCGTATATGCATGACACACTCGCAATAATAATGACATCTCTCCGTTCAAACAGAGAGGATGTCGCGGAGTGTCTCAGTTTATCAATTTCATCATTAATGCTTGCGTCTTTCTCTATAAAAGTATCCGTTTGAGGCACGTATGCCTCCGGCTGATAGTAATCGTAATAGCTGACAAAATATTCGACAGCATTGTTCGGGAAAAACTCCTTAAACTCGCTGTACAGCTGTCCGGCAAGGGTTTTGTTATGGGCAATGACCAGTGTCGGTTTATTCACTTCTTTAATCAGATTGGACACGGTAAAGGTTTTGCCCGTCCCTGTCGCACCCAGGAGAGTCTGGTGTTTTCTGCCTTCCTGTATGCCTTTGACAAGCTTCTCAATCGCTTGCGGCTGATCTCCCTGGGGCTGATATTTCGAGACTAACTCAAAACGATCTTTCACAAAAAAGCCTCCGTTTCTTTACGAAATCTTCCTATTGATATAGTAACACAATGACAGGCAAAATCACTAAAAATACGAACTAAAGTTCGATGGTTTATTTTTACCAAGTCAATTTTTGTATAAAAAACCTGCTTTTATGGCGTAAAAGCAGGCATTCTATTTCATATTCACCATGTCAGGCATTGTCTTTCTTTTTGTCTGCTTCTTTTTTGGCCATGTACAGCCCTCCGGCCACCAGCGATACGACATCCAATCCAACGATAAAATACGTTTCGGTGTAACCCTTTAAATAGGATGCGAAAAGCAGTGCGGCTGTGAGAGCGATCGCCACATAGTGGTTAAACGTGACGCGCGTAAAAAGGACGACCAGCATAAAAGGGAAACATAATGCAAAAACGGCTTTTGTAATCACAAAAACCCTCCTCGGGAATTCTTCATCTCATCTGATTATAGTAAAAAATGAAGAATCGGACAATCGTTCCCCTGCTATCACAATACCCTTTTTCAGCAGTCTTCAATCATCTGTCAAAAAAAATGTGAATATAAATCCATTGAACCATTAACCAGATGAACCGAATGACCTTTCTTCAGCCGAAAGGATGAGAAGGTTTAGGTCTTTGTATCTTTGACAGTTTCTTCCTCCCTCTTTACAATGTAATGATAGTGTTTACTATCATTTTTCTTGGATGAAGAAAAAAAGGGGGTCATACCGCATGTATTCAGTGCGATTTCAAAAAGCGGAAGAATCGAGCCGCTCTGCAGGAGCAAAAGGAATGAACCTGATTAAACTGACGAAAAACGGGCTGCCCGTTCCCGGCGGTTTCATCATTCAGACGAATGCCCTGACACGTTTTATGGAAGACAACGGGCTTCAAGCAGATCAGGAACAGATGGAGCGCGCCATTATGAACGGCACGTTTTCAAAAGAGCTTCGGGAGGAACTGACCGCGTCGTTTTATGAATTGAGAGAATCATACGCCTCTGTCGCCGTACGTTCCTCCTCCGCGTCCGAAGATCTTGAAGGGGCTTCTTTCGCGGGCCAGTACGAAACCTATTTAAATATCAAAACAGAAGAAGAGTTTCTCGGAAAAGTGAAAGAATGCTGGGCTTCCTTCTTCTCGGCGCGGGTCAGCGGTTATAAAGAGAAAATGAACAATGACACCGCAGAACCGTTAATGGGCGTTGTCGTGCAAGGGCTTATCAATTCCGAGGTTTCAGGAGTCATTTTCAGCCGCAACCCCGTCACGCACGATGACGGAGAGCTGATGATCAGCGCGAGCTACGGTCTCGGAGAAGCAATCGTCTCCGGCAGCGTGACGCCCGACACATTTATCGTCAATAAAGACACATTTCAGATTGAAAAAGAAATCGGCTTAAAAGAAATGTATATCGTTTCTAAAGACGAAGGCGTGACGGAAAAAGAGACGACCGCTGACATGGGAAACCGCTTCTGCCTTGATGACGAGAGCATCAAAGAGCTTGCCATGCTGACGATAAAGACGGAAGAACTGTACGGTTATCCCGTGGATCTCGAATTCGGATTTGCCGAAAATAAGCTGTATCTGCTTCAGGCCCGGCCGATTACAACGATCGCGCAGGATCAGAAAGCGGCAGACGAAGAACGGGAATTTATCATGACGCCCCGGGATCAGAAAGATTTTTGGCTCAATATGGAGGCCAATATAGAAGGCCCCGTCAGCCCGTTATTCGCCTCACTCATTGTGCCGGCTTTGGAATACGGCCTCAAAGAGAGCACGAAGGCATTCCCTGTAATGGGCATCGAAATCGAGCGTGTCAAACTTCATCAGGGCCGTGTTTTTTCCAGACAGCATAAGACGGACGACAAGCTGCCCGCAGAACAGTTAGAAGCGCTTTTCCCCGTCTTGGCTGACCGCATGTACGATATTATTCAGGAAACCTTTCTGCCTTTTTATCAAAAGCTGGACGAACTGGCGCATACAGACCATACGCCGGAGACTGCCCTTAATGCGTTCCGAAACCTGCAAGACTTCTATTTAAAAGGATACGCAGAACATTTCAATATTGTCTTTCCGCAGGTTGCGTTAAACATGATACTGGAATCCATGTACGGACAGGTTGAGAAAGAAAACACCTCCCTTCTGTACGAAATGCTGGCTGGCGTCATGAATAAGTCATTGGAGACCGACAGACAGCTCTGGCTGCTGTCCGGACAAGTAAAAGACAGCCCTGAGCTGCGGCGCGTCTTTACGGTTTCTCATGCCGATGAGCTGCATCAGACGCTTCTGCAATCAAATGAGGGAAAACGCTTTCTCGAACAAGTCGGTGAATTTTTACAGGAATACGGCTGGAGATCCGTGAAAAGTCATGATCTGATTGAACAAACTTGGACGGAAAACCCTTATTTCGCTTTGGCCAACATTCAGAACTATGTCCGGAACGGATACGATTTTGACAGTGAGTTTCATAAAACGATAGAAAAACGAAAACAGCTCTACGCCGACTTTATGGATAGAATTGAAGATGACGGCTTCCGGGAGACGTTTGACCGCTATTATCAGTGGACATTGTCTTCATCCGTCATCAAAGATGATCACCATTTTTATATTGATGCGATGCTGGACGCCAAAGCGCGCCTTTGCCTTCTGAAAATCGGCGAGCTGCTTCAAAAACAAGGCGTAATCGATGATCGGGAGGATATGTGGTACTTATACAGCGATGAAGTCGAGAAAGCGCTGGCGTCGCCGGTTCCGATGCAGGAAAAAGCCGCTGAACGAAAACAGCTCTTCCAGCAATATCAATTGCTTGAAGCCCCCGCTTATCTCGGGACTCCGACTTCGGAACAGCTGAAAATGGCTGAACAGATTACCGGCTCCATCACAGAAGATGAAAAAAACACTGAACATCAAATTTACGGACTTGCGGCGTCAAGCGGAATCGCAAGCGGCCCTGTGAAAGTCATTCGTGACGCAAGTGAATTTTCCCGTTTTTCAACAGGAGACGTGCTTGTCTGCAAAATGACGACACCGCTGTGGACCAGTCTGTTCCAGGATGCAAAGGCCGTCATTACGGACACGGGCGGCATCCTGTCACATGCGGCGATCATCGCGAGGGAATACGGGCTCCCGGCCGTTCTCGGCACACGTGCCGCGACTGACAGGCTCAACGACGGAGATATCGTCACGGTGGACGGGACAAACGGCAAGATTACGATTGTCAAACGCGCTTCATGCTAGGTTTCCCTCTTTATTGACGGGCAGGGCGGGTGTATACTTGTCCTGCCAGTATTTACGCGAGGTGAAACATGTTGAGAACGACGAACAAGAGAATTATTGACGCCGCGATGAATCTGATCATCCAAAAAGGATACCGCGCAGCGACAACAAAAGAAATCGCAGAAAAAGCAAAAGTAAGCGAAGCAACGATTTTCCGTAATTTTAAAAACAAACAAGGATTAATGAAAGCCATGATTGAACAGCAGACGCCGGTTCCGGAAAGCATGATCACTAAGGCGGAAGGCGATTTGTATGAGGATCTTCTTCATTTCGCCGCGACCCTTCTTCAGCAATTGGAACAAAAAAAAGAAGTATTCCGCATCTGCCTGCGCGAACCGGAACTATTCGAAGACGTCCTGCAGGATATTGTCGTATATCCGCAATCCGTGAAAAAGCATTTAATCGTTTACTTTAAGGAGCTGACAAAGAAAAATATGATAAGCCCCGGCAGCGAAGAAGCTAATGCAGACGTCTTTATGACGATGATTTTCGGTTATTTTATACACCGGCTGCAGCTGGGGAAAAGAGTCATCACTCTCTCTGAGGAAACGATGCTGAAACACAGCACTGAGATTTTCATGAAAGGCATTACCGGCCGGTCATTTTCCGGCTCCAAGGAGGATGAAGGATGGGTTCAAAGAAAGAATGGGCGCTGATCGTTTCGCTTTTGCTGGGAGCCATACTCGTTCCCATCAATTCTACGATGATCGCAGTCGCCCTTTCATCCATTTCCCGCTCATTCAGCGAATCAATTGCCAGCATCACATGGGTAGTGACCGTGTATTTAATCGTGATGGCCGTGACACAGCCCATTGCCGGCAAACTCGGTGATATGTACGGAAACAAAAAAATGTATTTATGGGGCGTCGGCCTTTTTCTCATCGCATCATTGGGGTGCGCCCTCTCGCCAAGTCTTTTCTTATTGATTTTCTTCCGGGCGCTTCAGGCTGCCGGCGGCGCTTTGCTTACGCCAAACAGCATCGCCATCATCCGCCATGTCGTGTCTGAAAAACGACTTCCGAAAGTATTCGGCTTTTTCGGCCTCGGTGCCGGGCTGGGCGCGGCTCTCGGTCCGTTTATCGGCTCTCTTTTAATTGAGAGCTTCAGCTGGCATTCGATCTTTTGGGTCAACATTCCGTTTCTTGCAATCGCACTCGTGACGGCATTAGTGATGTTTCCTAAATATAAAGAAGAAACGTCTGACGCTCCGCTTGATATCATCGGTTCCGTTTTGCTTGCCGGAAGCATTGTATCTATTATTCTTCTGACGAAAAATGAAAGCTCTTTGGGCTATTGGGTGTACGCACTGCTCATTCTCGTATTTGTTCCGCTATTTTTCAGGCGGGAGCTGCGCACGAAACATCCGATTATTGATTTTGATCTGTTTAAAAACACGACCTTTACGAGCGCCAATCTGTCGGTTCTGTTAAGCAATTTAATGATGTACGCCGTGTTATTGATTATGCCGCTCTTTATGACCGGCCACTTCAGCATGAACACGTCGCACAGCGGCATGGCGCTGTCAGTCTTTTCTGTTTTCATGTCCGCCAGCAACTGGGGCGGAGCTCAGCTGCATCAGAAATGGGGCGCGCGAAGAATGATTTTTCTGTCCTTCGGGCTGATGGCCGTAGCCAATCTCTTATTTTTTCTTTTGGTTTATTCCCATTCCGTTCCGTTTCTTATGGCATCGCTTATTGTCGGAGGCATCGCGTCAGGTGCGGGGCTGACGAGCATGCAGGTATCTTCTCTTGCGACGGTAGAACCGGGCATGTCCGGCATCGCATCCGGGATTTTCTCCACCTTCCGTTATTTCGGAAGCATTATTTCTTCAGCGCTGATCGGCTTAATCTCCGGGTTTCATATTCTGTTTATCATATTGATCGTAGTTTCTGTGATCGGCTTGTTCGTATCGCTTGGTATCAAGTCCGGGGAAACCGTTCAGACGAAAAAAAGCCATTCGGCATAACGAAAAAGGTTCCGTAAGCATCTGCTTTCCGGAACCTTTTCTAGTTTTCCTTCTTCATTTTCTCTCTCAAAGTGTCACCGCAATGCCGTTTGCTCTATGAGAATCTTTTGATTTACAAGAGAAAAGGGGAATGTAAATGGCTGAGCGTTCCGATCAAGTTCGGCGCTGACATCGTAATCCGGCCGTAAAAAGCCCGGCCGCCGTCTTTTATTTTATTTATTTCACTCACTCCTATGTTCAACTTGAGCCCACTATCATTACTATATAAACCTATAAGTATTCAAGATACATTTAATTGTACTTCTCTATCTCTCGCTGCTCTGCCAGCAACAAATTCACCATATCACTATAGCTATTCATACCGTCTGTCTGATTATTTGCCTTCAGATATACATCATTTACATTTCTTGAAATACTTGAAATAACACCCTCATACTTATCCCGGTACTGCTCATTTTGTTCTATATCATGCTGCACCGCCTTGGACAGACTGGACATTATATCAGACGCCTGATCTGGATCCACTTTCTTTAGCTCAGATATAGAATAATCAAATGCTAGAAAAAAACCACTGTAAAGTATCATTGGATCATCCTGCTGCTTACATGCCAGATATGCTATAAAATTTGCCTCATCCTCATGCATGAAACCACTCTGATGTGCCAATTCATGTGCCATAGTAGCAGGCACCAAGAAAACGGGCACATTAACATTGATATTGGATTCATAAGTAAAAGGGACAAAGATACCATTTATCCCTGCATGCGACATTAGCTTTGACATCACAACTGGTTTTGGTGTTGAGTATAAAGAATGCTCCAAAATAGGATATTCCTTTGATAACATTTGCATCGAGAACACTGCGTGTTGTGCATAATAATCAAAAACCTCCGGTACTTGAGCCAAAAGATCAGTGTCCGCTAACTTTTCCCTTGCCAATCCCATTTCAACGGCAAGCGACTTACTCAATTTGACCAGTTCCTCCTTGCTGTAGTTCTCTTCTTTATATTCGGTATAAGACAAAAAAGAATATCTGTAATAGTTTATTCCACCCAAAATAGTATAACAAAAATATATCACGCTACAGATCGTAACTATTCCTAGAGCACCACGATAAACTACCATCCTACGTACACCTTTACTCATGATAACCTTGCGCACATAATAAACGATATAAAATAGAAAAAGTAACACAACCAACACGACGAGCCATTCACTAACAGAAAACTTGACCCAAGAAGGTACAAATCCTACTATTTTTGACAATAACGGATATACAGACCTACTGTATTTTTCCGCCCAATCCTGATGGTTCTGCGCGTATATTGTCAGTATGTAAGCTATAACTCCAAGTGAAATCAACGGTAATCTCTTAAGTAAAAGCTTTTTTATAATGTACTCCCCCTATCCAACATAACGATTATAATCAGTTATTCTTAATATATATCCTGCTAAAGATTCATCTTCTAAAGGTTTTGGAGTTAGCAATAACCTTTCCAATAAGCCATACCTCTCCTTCATTTATTTTTTTATTATTTCAAAATAAAACAGCTAAGAAAATATAATTTTCTTAGCTGTTTTACTTTCTAACTGATTTTGAAATCTAGTTTAGGAGTTCTTGAAACTATTCCGAATAATTATGAAAAATCACATCATAATGCTGTCATTTCTTCGTGCTCGTGTTCATCCTGCACGAATAAAATACCTAATTCATGATGTTCGCCTTCATAGGACGCGCGCTGATCAAACCGGATCTCACCGTTCAGGCCGATGATCTCCATTTTTACAAATGCGCGGTTTTTTTGAAGTGCTTCATAAAAATCCGACACATGCTTCACGGGGATGCCGTTTACTTTCGTAATAATCTCACCGATCTTCAGCTCAAGATCGTCCGCGGGTGTATTCGGAATGATGCCGAGCACCATTAAACCCTGATCCCGCTTAGAGAAATAAAACGGAGCCGCGTTATCGTTCAGCCGCTGTCTCAATGATAAAAACAGGCGTCCGAGCACCGCAATACAAGCGGCAGCTCCGGCAAGCGGAGTCCACCAAAGGGCCGCTGCCCCGAATGCGGTCACGATAACCCCGAGAATCATGACACGTTTCGCCGTTATCCTTATGCTGACTTCCGGAAGTGACCCCTGCACACGCTGTCCGAAGCCGGCGATATAAGGAATCCAGATCAAATGGAAAGAGCCGCCCGGCACGGTAAAGACAGGCCACCAAGAAAGGTGTGACTCAAGCCCGCTGCCCGGCACCAATAAGAAAAGCGGAAGCAGCCATGCGCGATTCGCCAATTGTCGGCCGATGGGCAGGCCTCTGCTGCTGACGACAAGCGCCGGAGATGTTTTCAGATGCGCTGAACGGCAGGCAGCCGCTCCCTCCGTGATAATCAAAAGGCCCATAAACACGGCCGCCGATGCCCAATTCACGCCGAATGCCTGCGGAAACCGATCCGCAAACGGCACTGTGTGGGTATACTGAAGGAGAAACGCAATGAACATGCCGGCGCTGACAATATAAGCTGATGACAGCCAATTCATACGGAACGTCAGCGAAGCCAAAGCCGTCACGGCCGCGATTATGCCGAGAAGACCGAATGGAATCGAAATTCCCAGTCCAAAAAATAATATGGAGAGAAGAATACCCGGTATAAGTCCTTTTATGTATGTAAAGATAAGCTCGTCATACATATCCGCGATTTTTGTATGAAACGTATGGCGTTCACGTTTGATCCGCAAATATCCGCATGCGAGACTTATGATGATAAAAAACCAGAACATCGGGTGCAAAAAAAACAGACCGATACTTTTCAGAAGTTCAATTCCCCATTGAACAGACACTGCTTTCACCGCCTCAAGCCAAACATTTTAATTCTATTCTACCAAATAATCATTGGCTTGAATATCTCAAACGTTTATCTCTCTTCCGTCATCCACAGCGTTACATTTGAGAGAGAGAAATCTTTCAGATAGTGGTCAACCTCTACCTCGATCACGCCGCTGATCAGAAGCATGGACCGCTTAATATCCGTCAGATTGATTCCTAAACGTTTATGGTTTTTCATTAAGTAAGTGAAATAATGCTTCGCACACTCTTCATTGATTTCGTGAACGCATTCAACATTTGTGTAATTGACCAGGTATCTGCTGAACAGCATAAGAAGACTTAGTGCTTTTGTTGATGAAAATGTGACGTCTTTTGTTCTGTCTTTTAGTTGTTCCACTAATTCATAATATTTTTTTTCACGCACAATACTTGCCCTCTTCAATTGTGAACCCCCATTTTTTTATCCAGATAAGCACGGGTGATTACAGCTGCCGTGCTGAAGCGCCGCAAACACTTCTGCTTTCGATACTGAAATGCAGCTGCCAAACTAAAACTGTTCTCTATTAGAACCTTCTTTTATTGTAAGAACTAAAACTGACTGAGGCAACTTTCAAAAGTTTCATTTTGAATACATATTAACTCGGCATAAAGTCTCTCTTCTCTATAAATATCGGGTAATGTTTGTCCTTTATAAATGTTTAAATGTGAAAATTTTTTTAATATCTTGTCAAAACCGACATAATTATATGTCTTTCAGTTCATTTTTAGAGTGTGACAAAAGAAACAGGAGACGTAAAAAACGCCTCCTCTTCATTTATTTTACAAATAATGATTTTAACGCCATTTGCAGCTGTAAATCATTTTTTTCGTCAGATTTCTTTTCATTCATCAGCTGATTCATTTTTTCCGCTGTCTTTTTATCAATGACTGCTGTTTTATCAAGCTTGTACCGGTCTTGAAACGCCAGAACGGCTTTTTTCATTGTTTTGCTGAAATAGCCGTCCGCTCTGCCCGGGTCGAAGCCTAGGCCTTTCAGCAGGATTTGGGCGTGTTTGACATCCGCGCTGTTCATATCAGGCTGAAGCGGCTGTTTCAGCTGAAGCGGTCCCGCCGCAAAATAATCCGGCTGGCTCACGGCGATTGTCGGAGCAATGCCTTTTTTGTGAATCCAATTGCCTTTCGGTGTCAGCCATTTGTAAAGCGTCAATTTAATGTTGCTCCCGTCTCCCATAGGCACGGCCTGCTGAACCGTTCCTTTACCGAAAGAAGTGTCGCCGACAACGTCATAATGTCCCGCTTCTTTTAACGCGCCCGCAAGAATTTCTGAAGCGGAGGCGCTTCCTTTATCCGTGATGACATTGACGGGATACGGCTTCTTATGTTTTAAGGTTGAGAAATATTGTTTTTTATCGCCGTTACGCTCCGCAATTTGGATATACGGCATGTCTTTTGTGATGAAATGCTTTAAAATTTGTTCGACGCTTTGAAGGTAGCCGCCGGGATTCCCTCTTACATCAAGGACGAGACCGTCAATCCCTTGTTTTTCAAGCTTTTTCAGCGCCGCGGCGAAGTCCTGGGCGGTATGCTCGGAAAATGTCGATATGCCGATGTAGCCGACATGATGACCGCCTGATTCTTTGCGGGAAGCAAATACGGTTTCAAGCGGGATTTCCGCTCTCTTAATCCGGAATGACAGCTGTTTATCAGTACCCGGACGCTGTATTTTAATAGAAACCTTCGATCCTTTTTTTCCTCTGATTTTCAGCACGGCTTCGTTTAAACCTTTCCCGTTCATTGACTCGCCGTTTATGCTGATGATTTCATCATTCGGCTTGAGTCCCGCTTTTTCCGCCGGAGATTGCTTAAACGGTGATACGATAATGATTTTATTGTCTTTCATACCGACTTCAGCGCCGATCCCTTCGAAAGAAGAATCAAGAGAATCGGAAAACTGCTTAGCTGTCTGCTTGTCCATATAAACGGAATAAGGGTCGTTTAATGTAGACAGCATCCCCTGAATCGCTCCTTCAAGAAGCTTTTCGTTATCTACATTTTCCACGTATTCGTTCGAGATCAGCTCATATGCTTTTTCGATTTTTTCCATTGCCCGGCTTCTTTCTGCGTCTGATGAATTCGGCTGTGCCGCCCCGGCAATATGGGCTCCGCCGCACATGATGCTGACGGCCGCTATCACTGCGATCATTTTCTGCTTCATCGTTTACCTCCTCTTAGTCCTTTTACGAAAACCTGGAGATAGTATGTGTAAATTGCAAAGAATTCATGTAACGGCAACAAAAAAATGAAAACGCGAGATTGTTTCATATATATGGGTAACGTATAATATTTTGTATGCAATTCATTAAATATACAGGAGAATGCGATATGAAAATAAAATTATCGATTTTATCCGCGGCGGTTCTGGCCGCAGGCATTACCGCCTTTGTCTGGCCAAAAACAGAGGCCAATGAAAAAACGCAGACGGACGCCTTGTATGTTTCTCCCGCAGGCAGCGACCAAAATGAAGGAACGTTAGAAAAGCCGTTCCGCACATTAAAACATGCGGCTGAAAAGGCAGAGGCCGGGACAACCGTATTGATTCGGGAAGGGACGTACGATGAAACGTTTGAAGTAAAGCACAGCGGCACGGCCGAAAAGCCGATTACATTTCGGAACTATCAGAATGAGCATGTCTCAATCAGCGGCAAATCTGCGCCAAAAAGCGATTCTGAAACTCCGTTAATTCAAATCCGCAATAAACAGTACATTACCATTCACGGCGTTACGCTTGAGAACCTCTCCGTATCATCAGAAGATGCGACGGCCATGGGAATTTGCGTCACCGGATCAAGCAGTCATATCAACATTGACGGCAACCATATCCGAAACATTAAAACCACGGCTGATGAGGGAAATGCACACGGCATCGCGTTTTACGGCACAGGCGCCATGAAGGATGTCAGCATCACAAATAATACGGTTGAAAAACTGACGCTCGGCGCAAGCGAAGCGGTCGTGCTGAACGGGAATGTTGACGGATTTAAGATTGCCGGCAATACCATCCGGGACAATAACAATATCGGGATTGACGTGATCGGATACGAAGGAACGTCCAAGCAAAACGACTATGCGCGAAACGGCGTTATTGAAAACAATACGGTGAGCCATAACTCTTCTTACGGAAATCCCGCTTACGGAAATGAATATTCAGCGGGCGGTATTTACGTTGACGGCGCAGAACATGTGGACATTAAGAAGAACACCGTTTACAACAATGACCTTGGGATTGAAGCCACCTCTGAGCATCAAGGGAAATACGCACGTGATATCCGGATTACGGATAACAAGGTGTACGGCAATGCTTACACCGGTATTTCAATCGGAGGCTATGACACGAAACGCGGCGGCACCATCAATTCGGTGATCGCTCATAACATTATGTATCGAAATGACACGAAGGACCTTGATGGCGGCCAGCTGCTGCTGCAGTACGGCACAAAAGGGAACACGATCGAAAAAAACATCATGACGGCAAGCGGTTCACGGATTTTTATCGCAAATGATTATACGAAAAACGAAGGCAATACCGTTAATCATAACGTCTATCACAAAGAAGCGGGAAAAGACGGCATTTGGAATTGGAAGAACAGAGAATATGATTCATTCACAGCGTACAAAAAAGGAACGGCAAACGATTCGGATTCCATTTATGCGGACCCGATGTACCGTGACGAATCGTCTTATGACTTTACATTAAAGCCCGGATCACCGGCCCTGCCCGTCATTCAGTAACGAAACCATTAAAAAAAGCCAGTCTATATCAGACTGGCTTTTGTATTTATACACGAAGGAATTTCCGGATGGAAGTCAGACTTCCCCATACTCCGATAACCGCGCCGATCAGAATGAGCACAAGTGATACTTGGAACACAAACGGGCTGTACGGCAGAAGTGAAACAAATGAGCCCTGAACTTTCGGGGCCACCCAAGCGACCATCGACTGGTAAGTACTCAGCACGAGAGCGATTGGTATGATAGAACCGAATACCCCCAGCAGCAGCCCTTCCAGGAAGAACGGCCAGCGGATAAACCAGTTTGTCGCGCCGACAAGCTTCATGATTTCAATCTCTTTTCTTCTGGCGAAAATCGTGATTTTAATCGTATTTGAAATTAAGAACATCGCCGTGAACAGAAGGCCGATGATTAACGCAATCCCGATGTTGCGTGACACCCCGACGATCTTAAACAGACGGCTGACTTCTTCTTTCCCGTATGTCACTTTATACACATGATCCAGCTTCTCAATTTTTTTCGCGACTTTCGGCGTATCATGCGGATCTGTCGTTTTGACGATAAACGCGTTGTTCAGCGGGTTTTCCTGATCTTGCATTTTCATGGCCTTTCCGCTGTCGCCGAAGCTTTTGACCAATTGATCAAGCTCTTTATCTTTAGATGAAAACTCTACGCTTTGGATTCCCGAGATGTCTTTAATCTCATTCTGCAGCGTATCCTGCGTTTTCTTATTGGACGTCAGATCGATTAATACTTTAATTTCCACTTCTTTTTCAGCATTTTTAGCCATGTTGTTTAAATTCAGCATAATGACTAAAAACACGCCGACCAAAATCAATGTAACGGTAACGGCACTGATGGATGCAAATGTCATCCATGTGTTTCTTCCGAGAGATTTAAAACTCTCACGCAAATGGCGCCCGAGAATTTTAATCATAAGAACCATACTCCCCTCTTGACTCATCACGCACAATAATTCCGTCTTCGATCGCGATGACCCGTTTCTTCATGGTGTTTACTATTTCTTTATTGTGTGTCGCCATCACGACGGTCGTTCCGCGGTTATTAATCTCTTCCAGCGTCTTCATGACTTCCCATGATGTTACCGGATCAAGGTTGCCCGTCGGTTCGTCAGCTATCACGACGTCAGGATTGTTGACGATGGATCTTGCGATGGAAACACGCTGCTGTTCTCCTCCGGAAAGCTGGTCGGGAAACTGCCGCGCTTTATGCTTCAGCTGCACAAGATCGAGCACTTCGAGCACGCGTTTTTTAATGACTGACTGCTGCTCTCCGATAACCTCAAGTGCAAACGCGACGTTTTCAAACACCGTCAATTTCGGAAGAAGTTTGAAATCTTGGAAAACAACCCCTATTTTACGCCGCACGAAAGGAATCTCTTTTTCTTTCACAGACGCGAGATCTTTATGATTAATCAATATTTGCCCTTTTGTCGGCTTTTCTTCTCTGTAAATCATTTTAATAAAAGTAGATTTACCGGCTCCGCTCGGTCCCACGACATATACAAATTCTCCGGGATGAATCATGACTGACAGCCCGTTAATCGCTTTTACACCGTTCGGATAGGATTTATATACTTCTTTCATCTCTATCATGAAATCACCTAATCTTTTAATTATGTCTTGCAGCCATAGAGTTCGCAAACGTACAGCGGTTTATGGCCGATTTACCAGGAAACAGATGAAAAATCTGAAAGTTCCTTTTCCTCAGTACACTTCATTATACGTCAAATTTAGACATATTACTATTACAGTTTCTTTTCATTCCCAGACCGTGAAAAAACCTTGCCCCTATAACAGGCAAGGTTTTTCTGTTATTTTTTCTGTGACAGCCATTTTGCGATCTCAGCGGCTTCCTTATCATTTACAAGATGGCTCGGCATATTGCCGCGTCCGTTTTTAATGATGCTTTCAATTTTAGCTTCATCATACTTCCCGCCGACTTCCTGTAAATTCGGGCCTCCGCCGCCTTCTAAGTCTTTTCCGTGACAGCCGATACAGCTTTGCTGATAAAGCTCTTCTCCTGCTGACGCAGAAGCTTTTGATCCGCCTGAGCTGTCAGAGCTTTCTTTTTTCGATTCATTGGATCCGCCGCATGCCGCCAGCAGGACGGACATGGTCAGAACCAGCGCCAGCAGCGCCCATTTTGATTTCATATGTAAGATGCACCCCTTCGCTATTATAACCCCGTTTACGCGCGTTTGAAACCCTCGCCGAGCACCTCGCTTGCGTCTGCGACAATAACAAAGGCTGACTCATCAATTTGTTTGACGATTTGTTTCAGTTTTGTGAATTCGGTCTGGCCGACGACACACATTAAGATCGGCCGGTCATGTTCCGTATACCCGCCGACTGCGGAAATCTTCGTCACACCCCTGTCGATTTCTTTAAACACAGCCGATCTGACGGCTTCTTCATGCTGCGTAATGATTAAAGCCATTTTGGAACGGTTGAACCCGACCTGCACGACATCAATCGTTTTGCTTGAAATAAATACCCCGAGCATCGCATACAGTCCCTGCTCCACTCCGAAAACGAGCATCGCGCTCAGCACAATTAATCCGTCCATGATGGCAAGGCACGTTCCCAGCGAAAGCCCCGTGTATTTGTGAATGATCTGCCCCGCCAGAGCCGTTCCCCCCGTGGAGCCTTTGCCGAGATACACGATGCCGATTCCCGTTCCGATCCCGACGCCTCCGAAAATCGCCGCCAGCAGTTCATGGGTCGTCGCGGCAGGCAGATCTCTTGTCAAATAGACGGCGAGCGGCAGAACGATGGAACCGACCAGTGTCTTCATTCCGAACTTCCCGCCGAGAATAATCACTCCGGCGATAAACAAAGGGATGTTAATAATCCACTGCACGTAAGCCGGTTCAAAACCAAACGTTTCTAAAATGGTGCTGATCCCGCTTACTCCCCCCGCTGCTATACGGTTCGGCAGCAAAAATACGTTAAACACGATCCCCGTAATCGCCGCGCCGATCATGATGTATATATAATCTTTGATCAGACGGAGCGGCTTATTGTGATTCACATCCATGCAAAATCCTCCGTTCTCCGATTTTCTCTCGATAGCATTTTAAGTCTTCCCGGCTTAGAAGTAAATAACAGCCAAATACCGTATTAATTTGCTAAAGCGCTGTTGTGAAAAATGGAAAAAGAGAACGGATAAAAAAACACACCTTGCCAAAGGCAGGTGTGTTCCCGGATTACGACAGTTTAGAACGTAAATAGGCGTCAATGAAGATATCGATATCTCCGTCCATAACCGCCTGCACGTTCCCCATTTCCGTATTGGTGCGGTGATCTTTCACCATGGAGTACGGATGGAAGACGTACGAGCGGATTTGGCTGCCCCAGCCGATTTCTTTCTGTTCGCCGCGGATTTCGTCAAGCTCCGCCTGCTGTTCTTCAATTCTGCGCTGATACAGCTTCGCTTTGAGCATTTTCATCGCCCGGTCGCGGTTTTTGATTTGTGAACGTTCCGTCTGGCACGTGACGACTACATTTGTCGGGAGGTGGGTGATCCGAACGGCTGAATCAGTCGTATTGACGTGCTGTCCGCCGGCACCGCTCGCCCGGTACGTATCAACTTTAATATCTTCGGTACGAATATCAATGTCGATTTCTTCATTGAATTCAGGCATGACTTCACAAGACACGAATGACGTGTGACGGCGGCCTGATGAATCAAATGGAGAAATCCGCACGAGGCGGTGTACGCCTTTTTCCGCTTTTAAATAGCCGTATGCATTGTGGCCTTTAATAAGCAGTGTGACTGACTTAATTCCTGCTTCATCTCCCGGGAGATAATCAAGCGTTTCAACTTTGAAACCGCGTCTTTCCGCCCAGCGGGTATACATTCTGAGCAGCATGGAACCCCAGTCCTGGGATTCCGTACCGCCGGCCCCCGGATGAAGTTCTAAAATCGCGTTATTTTTGTCATATGGTTCACTGAGCAGCAGCTGAAGCTCAAATTCATTCAATTCCTTCGTTAATGACTTCAGCTCTTTTTCAAGCTCTTGCTGAAGGTCCTGGTCAGGTTCTTCTTTTAAAAGATCATGTGTCATTTGCAGCTCTTCGTGAGACTCGCTCAGCTGATGATAGGAGTTCACGTATTCTTTCAGACCGTTCGCTTCATTGATGACGGTTTGGGCCTTCTGCTGGTCATTCCAGAATTCCGGTTCCGCCATCTTTTCATCTAATTCTGCAATGCGGGCTTCCTTTGATTCGAGGTCAAAGAGACCCCCTGAAGTCCGCTAAACGAGAAGCCATATTTTCGAGCTCTGCCCTGATTTCTGATAATTCCATTCCATTCACCTCATTAAAAGATCCGGGGCGCCATAAGACGCAGACCCGGTCATGTTCGCTTCATACAGTCGAGACTATTCTGTCCGGCCGCAGCAATTTTTATATTTTTTTCCGCTTCCGCAATGGCAAGGCGCGTTGCGTCCGATATCCACAACTTTGCGGACCGGCGCTTTTTTCGCTTGTTTGGCCTCATCGCCGTCCTGCGGCTGATGAGCCGTCGTTTGGCCCTGAACAACTTCTTCGCGTTCCAGATTGCTTTCAATCTCGGCCTTCATGACGAATTTCGCAACCTCGTCCTCAATGGACTCAATCATGTGCTCAAACATAGCGAAACCTTCCATTTGGTATTCACGCAGCGGATTTGTCTGCGCATAGGCGCGAAGGTGAATCCCTTGACGCAGCTGATCCATCGCATCAATATGATCCATCCATTTTGAATCGACGGCACGCAAGACGATGACTTTTTCGAATTCACGCATCTGCTCTGTGCCGAAATTCTCTTCTTTTTCATTATATTTTGTCATGATGCGGTCCATGATCATCTCATGCATTTCATCCGGTTCTTTTCCGAAGATATCGCTCTTTTCAAGCGCGCCTTCATCAAGATACGTTGTATTCACCAGCTCCACGAGGCCGTCAAGATTCCATTCTTCCGGAAGCTCCTCTTTCGGCGTATAAGCGGCAATTGCACGCTCCAGAGAAGACTTGATCATGCCTTCCACAATGTCACGCAGGTTTTCAGAGTCAATGACTTCAAAACGCTGCTTGTAAATGACTTCGCGCTGCTGACGGAGCACGTCGTCATATTGAAGAAGCTGTTTACGTGAATCGAAGTTGTTTCCTTCGACACGTTTTTGAGATGATTCCACGGCGCGTGACACCATTTTGCTCTGAATCGGCGTGGAGTCATCCATACCGAACCGGTCAAGCATCGCCATCGTCCGTTCAGCTCCGAAACGGCGCATCAATTCATCTTCCATTGAAAGATAAAATTGTGTGATACCCGGGTCCCCCTGACGCCCTGAACGTCCGCGGAGCTGGTTGTCAATCCGGCGGGATTCATGGCGTTCCGTACCGACGACTGCAAGGCCGCCAAGCTCTTTTACGCCTTCGCCGAGTTTAATGTCGGTTCCGCGTCCCGCCATGTTGGTCGCAATCGTGACAGCGCCTTTTTGTCCCGCTTCTTCAATAATCTGAGCTTCACGCTCATGGTTTTTGGCATTCAGCACCTGATGCGGAATCCCTTTGTTTTTCAGAAGTTTAGAAATCAATTCAGACGTTTCAACGGCAACCGTACCGACAAGAACCGGCTGTCCGGTCATGTAGCGCTGGGCGACATCCTCCGCCACCGCCTTGAATTTCCCTTCCATTGAGCGGTAGATCAAGTCCGGACGGTCGTCACGGATGACCGGCTGGTTGGTCGGGATGGATACAACCTGCATGTTATAAATATTGCGGAATTCTTCCTCTTCCGTTTTTGCGGTACCGGTCATACCGGCCAGCTTTTCGTACATACGGAAATAGTTTTGGAACGTAATCGTCGCCAATGTCATGCTTTCATTTTGAATCTCCAGGCCTTCTTTCGCCTCAATCGCCTGGTGAAGACCTTCGCTGTAGCGGCGTCCTTTCATCAGACGGCCGGTGAAGGAATCAACGATGACGACCTGGCCGTCCTCAACAACATAATCCACGTCTTTCTGCATCGCCGCATGGGCTTTTAAAGCCTGGTTGATATGGTGGTTCAAGGCCACGTTTTTGACATCAAACAGGTTGTCGATGCCGAACGTTTTTTCAGCCTTCGTCATTCCTTCTTCCGTCAGCTGAACGCCCTTCGTTTTGACGTCATACGTATAATCCTGATCTTTCTTGAGTGTGCGGACAAACGCATTTGCCTGCACGTACAGTTTTGTGGACTTCTGAGCTTGTCCGGAAATAATCAATGGCGTTCTCGCTTCATCGACTAAAATTGAATCGACTTCATCAATAACGGCAAAATGAAGCGGGCGCTGCACCATTTGTTCTTTATAGAGCACCATGTTGTCACGCAAATAATCAAAGCCGAGTTCATTGTTCGTTGAATACGTGATATCGGCTGCGTAAGCTTCGCGTTTTTCGTCTTTTGACATCGAATTCAGGTTCAGGCCGACTGTAAGCCCGAGAAACGCAAAAATCTCTCCCATTTGCTGGGCATCACGGCTCGCCAGATATTCGTTGACCGTTACGACGTGAACGCCTTTTCCCGTCAACGCATTTAAATACACGGGAAGCGTGGACGTCAGCGTTTTCCCTTCCCCTGTTTTCATTTCGGAAATGTTCCCCTCATGAAGGGCGATGCCCCCCATCAGCTGCACTTTAAACGGGAACATGCCGGTTACGCGGCGGGAAGCTTCACGAACGACGGCAAACGCTTCGACAAGAAGGTCATCCGTCGTTTCTCCTTTTTCAAGCCGCTCTTTAAATTCTGCCGTTTTATGTTTAAGCGCCTCGTCAGAGAGATTTTCATAATCTCCTCTTACGGCATCAATGTCATTTGCTATTTTTTCGTATTTGTTCAGCGCACGTTTGGTCGGATCAAACATTTTATTTAAAATCCCAAGCATCTATAACGCTCCTCTATGTTCACATGCAGATTTGCATGGAATAAATGATAATTTTCTGTCCATGTATACCTCTCATTATCATAACATACCTTTTGCTATTTCCAAAGAATTTGCAGATAAAGATAGAGAAAAACCTTCCGCGCGTTCACGGAAGGCTGGATGGGTTTATTCAGTCGGTTCAATTAATCCGTATTTGCCGTCATTTCTGCGGTAAACGACATTTGTGAGATTCGTCTCCGCGTTGGTGAATACGAAGAAATTATGTCCGAGCATATTCATTTGGAGAATCGCTTCTTCATTATCCATCGGTTTTAAATTAAAACGCTTTTGACGGACAATTTCCGGGCTGTCATCTTCAATTTCGTCCTGAACCGCTACGCCCGTATCAGCAGCGCTGCCGTTCTCGAAATAATGTTTCGGAAGACCCTGCTCGCGGAATTTTCGGTTGACTTTTGTTTTGTGCTTTCGGATTTGACGTTCCAGCTTGTTTGTTGCGAGATCAATTGCATTGTACATATCCTCGTTATGCACTTCAGAACGAAGCGCCAGATCAGTCATCGGAATGGTGACTTCAACTTTGGATTCCTTATCATTATAGAATTTTAAGTTGACGTTCACATCGGCATTGACGCTCTGCTCGAAATATCGCTCCAGCTTGCCGATTTTTCTCTCCACATGATCCTTTAACGCAGGTGTAACCTCAATGTTTTCTCCTCTGATATTGTAGTTCATCAAAGAACGCCTCCCTTTATCTAAGGATATGTAACTATTTCTCTTTTACCCCTTCTGATCCCTGCTGAAACGTTAAAATAATGTGTAAATTCGGTGAACGATGACGAATGGTGTCGGTTTTATCCGGCAGCTTCCGCCAGGATTATAAGTATATGCGGAGGACGCAGGCAAAAGACCTGCCGCTTGCAGCAGGTCTAGTGAAGAACATACGGTTTGATGCAGTCGTGCGTCTGCTCCATCCACAGCTTATAATGCGGCAGAAAGATGGTTTTTAAAAACTCCTGAAAAGGTGCGGACGGGAAATCATAATCATTTAACATGCTGAAATCCTGAAAGATCTCGTCAAATGAGCGGATCGCCGTCTCCACGCATCGGCACTCAATGATAGACAGCAGAAGCGCATGAGAGGAATCGAGATGAAAAAAAGCCTGAATCAAATCGTTGTAAATCCGCTCGCCCTCCGTCTTAAAAAAATCATCCTGCGTGTCCAACAGGTAGCAAAGCCCCTCATCAATCGTAAAAAGAAGCTGGTAATAGGCTGACACCAAATGGTAATCGTTCAAACTTCTCAAAACACTCACCTATTTGCGTTTGTCGTAATAACGGCCGTCACTTGTCGTTTGATGATACGGATTGAAATACGTATTATGGTATTTTCGTTTTTTCTTAAGCGTTTTTATTTCATTTCGGATACCATCCTGAATCCGTTTCACTTCGCCGGTAATCAGGCGGTCCATCGCGGCCACCTGCTGAAGCAGCGTTTTTTCTTCTTCGGAAAAAGGCGGCTGTATGCCCGCAAGCATCTCCTCCCTTTTTTCCGTAAATGCCGTAACGCTGCTGATGAGACCGTCGCTTTCCGGGGCGTCCTTCAGTGCGGCGTACATGTTCTTCGTTTCGTTATACAAAGAAAAGACATTGCTGTTCATCAGGCAAGGCCGCCCGCGCCATGGCTGTTTTTCCGTTCACTCTGCATGGCCTGCTTCCACGTATCGCGAAATTCAGTAACGAGCTTTTCCGCTTCATCTAAAAACTCTCCGTTATTCTGCACGTTCGCATCGATCAGCCGGCGGCGGATGTAATCATAAATGGATGACATCTGCTCGGAAATCTCAATCTCCCGGTTTAACGTGATGCTGAGCTCTTGAATGATGTTTTGCGCCTTTACGATATTTTCATTTTTGGCTTCAAGGTTGTTTTGCTTCATCGCCTGCCTTGCCAGCTTAATAAATCGCAGGCAGCCGTTATAAAGCATAAGGGTCAGCTCTTCCGGAGCGGCTGTAAAGACGGATGTCTGCTGATAAGCAGCAAAAGGATTATTTATTGCCATTTTTATAAAACCTCCAAGGTTATGATGTTGAAGATCCTAACATTGACGTGAGATATGAAGATTGGCTGTTCAATTTCTCCAATGCCGTATCCAGTGCGCTGAACTTTTTATAATATCTCGTTTCGATGTCATCCAGCTTCGTTTTCATATTGGAAATATTTGTTTCTATTTCATTCAGGCTTTTCCCGATGGCAAAGCTGGTTGATACCGAGCTTTCCGTACCCGCCTGTTTTGAAATTTGGGTCTGCATTTTGTTTAATGTGTCTTTTAATCTCCGGGCAATCCCCTGTTCCTCCGGGTTTTTGGTTTTCGCTGTATCAGGGCTGTCTGCATTAAACAGTTTAGCCACGAGAGCAGGATTCTCGGTAATTTTCTGTTTCAGTTTCGCTTCGTCTTTAATGACAAGCTTTCCTTGATCCGTATAACTATCAGACGTCTCAATTCCGAAATCTGCAAGCTGATATTTTTTCCCGTCAATCGTAACCGTTGAGTACAGATCAAGCCGCATCTCCGCCAAACCGTTCTGCAGCGTGCTGTCGCTCCGTAATAAACCGCTTTTGGCCTTTGCTTCCCACTGCTCAATCTGCTTATCGGTCATCGCTTCTCTTTGTTCATCGGTTAGCGGCTTATAATCACGGTATTTTGATTCCGACGCCTTCTCGTTTACACTTTTAATTAACGTATTGTATTTATCAACGAAATCTTTAATGTTGTCAAAAATGCCGTCCGTATCAGTCGTGCTGTTAATCGTAACCGTTTTATTGCTGTCCGTCACGCTGTTCAGCGTGTATTTGATGCCGTTGATCGTAAAGTTATTGGACGTTTTGGTCATTTCAAGCCCGTTGAACGTAAACTTCGCGTTTTTCCCTTCGGCATTGGCCGTCAGTTCATTTGTTGCATCATCAACGGCAAAACCGAGCTGATCTTTCAGAAAGCTTTTGGTTGCGTCATCACCTGCGGCAAGGGTAAATCCTTCCCCCGTTTTATTGGAAGTGAACGCAATCGTATCCACATAATCCGTGCCGTTGGAAATTTTCTCTTTTAAAGCCGTCACTCCGAGACCCGAGCTGTTCAGTTTGGAAATGACATCGTCAATCGTATCGGTTGCCGCGATCGTGACGTTTACCTCAGTCGGCTTCGTTTCACCCGGATTTGTGACATTGAATTTCAATGTTTGGCCCTGACCCGAAGTGAAATTGATGGCCCCCGATGATTTATAAGTCGTCGGCGTAGCCAGCTGCTGTACAGACATGCTCGTTGAAATATTCTGTTCAGCACTGACGGCCGTCGCGCTGACACTGGAATCCGAACTTGTTACTGTTTTTTTATTCCAGTTTGTAGACATCAGCATATTATTAAATGTAGTAGAATACATGTCGGCAATCTGGGTATTCATTTCCCGATAAGCATCGCGCTTCCATTCAAGCGTCTGCTTTTGCTGGTTTAATTTATTAAGCGGCTGCTTTTCGGCATCCATCATTTTTTTCACCAGAGAATCTACATCAAGACCGGAATTAAGGCCTGTGATTCTTGTGACCATATGTACCCTCTCCTTTTCGGCGTTTAGTCGTAGACGGCTCTATGACAACAGTGAGTTTCCGACTGTTTATCATATCACAGCTCCATAAATGTATGATCTTATTCTTATATCGGTCAGATTATAAGGTTTTCAATAATTTAACTGCAAATTATAACGTTTCATTTTGTCAATAGGATTCTTTGGCATGCTGAGGGGGAAAAGCTGCAGAAATAAAAAAAGACCCTGGAGAACCAGGATCTTTCCGTCATTAACCTTTCAGCAATTGAAGAACTTGCTGAGGCTGTTGGTTAGCTTGCGCAAGCATAGCTTGAGAAGCCTGAGTAAGGATGTTGTTTTTCGTGTACTGCATCATCTCAGAAGCCATGTCTACGTCACGGATACGTGATTCAGCAGAAGTCAGGTTCTCAGAAGAAGTACCAAGGTTGTTGATTGTGTGCTCTAAACGGTTTTGAACCGCACCAAGTTTAGCGCGCTCGCTAGATACTGTGTCGATAGCTGTTTTGATTGTTGTAAGAGCTGAAGACGCAGCTTTAGCTGAAGATGAGATGTCGATACCTTTTGTAGCGTCTTTATTTACTGTAGTAGAAGTTGTAGTGTCGCCTCCTACAGTAGCTTTTTTAGTTAAGTCTGCGCCATCAATAGCAGTAGCTTTAACAGCCCCTGTTTTATTTAAAGAATTTAGAACGTCTTCTTGTGAAGCAGTAATAGTACCATCAGCTTTTTGCGCTAATGTTACAGTTACTGTTTTGCTAGTCTCATCATAAGACGCAGTTGTTTTATCTACATCAGAAGTTCCAGCCGCAGTGAATGAAATTTTAACGGCTTCACCTTGATCATTTCTTACTTCGAGTTCAGAGTTTCCATCAAGTCCTATCTTTTCGCCAACTTGGCCAATAACTTTTAAAGAATCAGCGTTCATGTTGTTGATTGAAAGGCTCATAGTTTGACCTTCGTTAGCACCGATTTGGAAAGTCAGTTTGTCAGCCGTGCCATCAAGCAATTTCTTTGTGTTAAACTCAGTATCTGTAGAAATTCTTGTCACTTCAGAAGAAAGCTGATCCATCTCTTTCTGTAACTCGTCACGGTCAGAAGTGGTGTTTGTATCGTTCGCCGCTTGTGTAGCAAGCTCGCTCATACGCTGAAGAATGCTGTGAGTTTCGTTTAATGCACCCTCAGCCGTTTGGATAAGAGAGATTCCGTCTTGAGCGTTTTTAGACGCCATGTCTAAACCGCGGATTTGAGAACGCATTTTTTCAGAGATCGCAAGACCCGCAGCGTCATCACCAGCGCGGTTGATGCGAAGACCTGAAGATAATTTTTCCATGTTTTTTGCAGCAGAGTTTGAACCTGCATTCAGCTGACGGCTAGTGTTAAGAGCCGCGATATTGTGGTTGATTCTCATTTTGTATTTCCTCCCTGAATTGTTTTTCGCACGTCCTTGTGCATTTGCGCAGCGTCATTTCCGAAGAAAATTTTTCCTCTCATTGGCTACACTATATATATCGGATGGCCGCTTCTATTGTTTATATTGAAAATAAAAAAATCCTCACTTTTTTTGTGAGGATAGGTTAAGTAATAAATCAGTATTAAAAGATACAGCTCTGTTGTTCTCTTCCAGGATCGACAAGTAGATTTCTTTCCGATGAATATCTACGTGCTGAGGCGCTTCAATTCCCAGCTTTACTTGTTCTCCTTCGATGGCGATCACCTTTATTTCAATATCCGGCCCGATCTGAATGGATTCATTCACTTTTCTTGAGAGAACTAGCATGATCCTCCTCCTATCAGATGTTTTGTTTCATAGGAAGCATCATGTAAAATGATTTGTTTCGCCTTCATTTCCTTTTTATTGACGATAATCGGCGCTTTTAAATTGGCGGTCGTGTTTTCAAAAGGCTCTTCCAGCGTTAAAATCGCCATCACTTCGACGTCCTCTATATCTTCAATATGCAAAAGTTCAAGCGTCGCATGGTCAATGTCAAATTCGTACCCTTTAAAGAAAATAAACGGACTGGCGACAATAAAGGCGATGTGCTCCTGTTTCACAGACTGCAGCGCCAAAAACGGTGAATCTTCCGACAAAGGAAGAACAACAAATTGAGTCTCGTCATTAAATCCCGGCAGGCCGTTTTCAAATGAGATAATCTGCCCTTCGTCTATTCTGATTTCTCCGTGATATTTTGTTTTAATTATCATGCTTCACAATCCTTTACCACTTTCATCTTTTATTCTGCGTTGCCATCATCAACCGAAATCGTCACCTTAGGGTCTTGCATCATATCAATCTGAACTTTCCCCGGCGTATAATTCCATACAGGTTTATTGACGGCTGCTTCAATTGAAGGTTTGCGGGCTTCAATATCAATCGTAAGCTTTGAAGGAATGCAGTCAATGTCGACGAGAAACTGCGCAGGCAGAAAGTCGCTGAATTCGCCGAATGGATCGGGCGGTCTGACATCTGCTGCCTGCCGGGCCATCACATTGCCCGTTTTCTTTTCGATAGCCGCCATTTCCTTCCCTTCCCTGACTGTTTTTGCTATAAACTCGCTGCAGGCTTCCGCACCTTTCTGGGCGGCTTCAGCATTCAGCTTTTCAAATGATTTGAGATTCAAGTTCTCCCACGCCCTCGTCTGGTCAATCGTCAGTTTGGCCGGCGTGCTTTCAATGTTCAGCTCTGCCGGCGGCTGCTCGATTTCCAAGTCAGCTGGCGGCTGTTCCATCTCGATTTCTTCCTTTTGAAAGGTTATACCGATTTTAGCAGGCACACTGTCAATAATCAATCTCGGCATCTGCACAGAGACCCCTCCTGTTTATAGTATTTTAGTAAAAAAAGCGATCTCCCTGGTGTGAGTCGCTTTTTTATATATTGAAGACGGTCAGTTAAATTATTTCAGAAAGTCAATCAGTGACGGCTGAATGATATTCGCATTCACTGACAGCGCTGCTCTATGAACCGTCTGTTGAGATAAATAATCAACAATTACATCTTCCATTTCTACATCCTCATTATCCGACAATACTTTTTCAGCGGTTGCCGCTTGTGATTCCAATCTTGTCTGAATGAGTTCCAACCGGTTTGTGCGTGCACCGATATTGGATTTTTCAGCATTCATTTTATCAGTAAAACCGTCAATATCTGACAGAATTTGATTTGAATCTGCTTCGGACAGCGTGCCTTTGCTTAAAGAAGCTTCTAAGGAGTTGAGAAATTCAAATACATTATCTCCATTTTGTGCGACGCCTCCGAAAGCTGAGTTTGGATCAGAATTCACTTTCAACACTGCTCCGTTCGAGATGTTGATGTTAACATCCGAAGCACCTGTATAATTCTCATAGTTATACGTATAAGTGCCGTCGGCATTTTCAGTGATCGGCGGGACGTCTGAATTTGTTCCGTTAAACAGATAACGTCCGTTTACCTGAGTATTCGCGACAGAAACGAGCTGCTTTTTCAGCTGGCCGATTTCTGTACCGATTGCTTTCAATTCTGTTTCACCGTTCGAATCACTTTTCGCCTGAACCATCAAGTCTCGGATTTTCCCCATAATATCCGTTTCCGAGTTTACGCTTGATTCCGAGTTTTCCAGCCATGTAAAACCTTGCGAAACATTCCGCTGATACTGGTTTACCTGCGCAAGCTGAGTACGGTACTGCATTCCCTTCATTGCAACGACCGGATCATCAGAAGCTTTTGTGATTTTTTTCCCCGTAGACACTTGCTGCTGAAGCCGATCGAGCTTGTCATAACTTGAGCCGATAAATCGAAGAGAATTTTTTGCGATCATCCCTTGAGTTACTCTCATTTACTTATCTCCTATCTTCCTCCGGTGCCCATACCGTTAATAATTTTATCGAATATTTCATCTTGCATCGTTATAATCCGCGCAGCCGCATTATAAGCGTGCTGAAACTGAATCATATTTGTCATTTCTTCATCTAAAGACACTGCACTGACTGATTGTCTCCGTTCATCGGCTGAAAGGGTGTTGCTTTCAGAGTTGTTCATAAGATTGGCCGCTTTTTGTGAATTAACGCCCAGCTTTCCGATAAGGGATTCATAAAAGTCATTAATTGTAGTGGTTTCACCGTTAATAGTCAGCTTGCTGTTCTGTACGGCTGCAAGATTTGTCGCGTTGGTGCCGTCACTTTTTTCTCCGTTTAACGACGCTGCGATATTATCAGTAGACGCAAGGATTTTGTCACTGACTTTTATTTTCGCTGCCGCACCTTTTGCCGGCACCGCTTCACCACCGCTGAAATCAAAAAATGCTGCACCCTGTTCGCCTGTATAGGTCTTCCCTTTTTCATGAACTGCATTAAACGCGTCAGCAAAGGACAGCGCCATATTGTCAAGAGCCGTCAGCATTTCAGGATAAAGACCTTTTTCTTCTCCGTTTGACATATAGCCGTATGATTCAATAAGACCTAAAAGTGAGCCTTTTCCGGTAAATGCATCCGCATTGACCGTATTGCTGCCGACTGACACACTCGACACGAGGCCGCTGTCCTTGTCGTAATTGATTTTCATTTCTGAAACTGTTTTTGTGTTACCGTCGAGCAGCGTACCGAGAGAATTGTTGTTTCCGTTCAGCAATTCGACGTTAACCGTGCCCTCAGCAGTCGCCAAGGCATGTCCGCCCGACTTATTATATGAAACTTTAATATTTGCCATAGAAGATAATTGATCAATCAATCTGTCTCTTTGGTCATACAAATCATTAGGGAGCATACCGCTCGGCTCAACTGCCGCTATTTGATTGTTAAGGTCATTCAGCTGATTGAGAATGGAATTGACCTGATCCGCTGTGTTATCCAGGTTCTTTTTAATATCACCCTGAATGTTAGTCAAAGAGGTAGATATATAGTTAAAGCTTTCGGCAAGAGATTTCCCCTGCTCCTGCAAAACTGAGCGCGCTCCCGTATTTTCCGGATTCGTCGCCAGATCCTGAAGGGCATTCCAAAACGAACTGAGCGATCCGTTTAATCCGTTATCGTCAAGCTCTTTCATGACGCCTTCCATTTGTGACAATGAATTGGAACGGGCTGTATAGTACCCTAATTTTGTATTTTCAGTTCTGTACTGATAGTCTAAAAAACTGTCTCTGACGCGCTCAACTGAACCGGCTTTTACTCCTGTTCCAATTTGGCCGGCCGTCAGATCACTGTTTTTTGATACTGCGGGATAAGGGCTCGTCGATTGTAATGTGACGCGCTGCCTCGTGTATCCTTCTGTATTTGCATTTGCAACGTTATTTGAAACTGTGCTCAATGCAGTCTGCTGCGCACTCAATGCACGCCTTGCTGTTTCCAGCCCCATAAAAGTCGATGGCATTGAAAATCCTCCGTTCTAAGCTTTTGAATCGAATAATGTCAAACGGCTGACAGGCTTGCGCGCCGCTTGCGGCTCTTTATAATTCATATTCTCTTTTTCACCCGGCATGATCATATCGAATGCCCCGGAGATGAATTGTAAAGCCTGAATCGTGAGCTGTTTGTTCATCTCATTCACTTCTTTCAGACGGTCAAGAAGCGCAGACAAAGAGTGAAATAACCCTTCAAGCTCCTGTTTTTCACTGCCTGAAGTTCTGGAGATGCATGCAGCAATTGTATTGTCCTCACCGCGGCTGAGAAACTGAGAAGTTAACCTGATTCGTTCTTCCTCAGTCTGCCCGATTGCCTGAATATACTTTTGCTCTTTGGTCAATATGTTGGAGAGCTCTTTTGTTTTACCTGCTTTCAGCGCTTCCGTTTTCTCCTCAGACAGCGTGAGCAGATGTTCATGCAGTGCGCAAAGTCGCTTCAGTTGATCAATAATTGGCTTTGCTGACATTGGCTTTCTCCTTTTTATTGCTTTTTATAGAAATTTACTATGTTTTCAGCGATGCTGTTTGAATCTATTTTATATGTTCCGCTCTCTATATCCGCTTTAAGCTGAGCGATTTTTTCCTGTCGTGTTTTAGTGACCGCATCTGACGCATTTTGAAGCTCTTTTGCATGAGAAGAAATTTCCACTTTGTCCTTCGGCTTTGCAGCCTCTTTTTGTACGGCTTGCTTTTCGTAATTTTTTTGGTATGGATTAACGGATTGTGTTCCGTACTGATTGATTTTCATAGGATTCCTCTCGCTTTCTGTTCGCAGTCTAATTCTTTTATCGACTGCGTTATCAGTTAGTTTAGGGAATCAGGTGTTTTTGGTATTATAGGCATAGTATGTGTCTTTTGTACTGTTTTTATCTTCGAATTCAGCGGCTGTTTTTTGGTTCATATGGTCTAATTGCGACTCAATATCTGTCTGACAGGACTTGCAAAATTTCCCCGTCCTGATTGGATTTCCGCACCTTTCGCAAGGATATGCCAAATTCGGAAGCTGGCTGATCTGAATTCTTTTTTGTTTGATAAACTTGAGGATCAGCTCTTCATCCACACCTGTTTCCTCAGTGATCTGCTGCATCGTCGACTGTCTGTTGATCTGCTTTCTCAAAAATTTATAGACGGTTTCAAATGCTTTTTCTTCTTCTTTAATACATGCCTGGCACACAGTCTGCAGGTTCGTTTTAAAAAATAAAGCATTGCATTTTGGACAATTCGCCAATTCACCCATCGTATTAACTCCTATTCCTTCTTTAATCTGCCTTATATTTCTATCAATTATATCGGCAGAAAAAAAGAATGATTTAGCTCCTGATTAAAGTAAAAGAGGAGACCGATGACGCTTTACCCGCTGTCAGCAGGACTTCGGCGGCTTGGTGAAGTGTGGCGCCCGTCGTATAAATATCATCTATTAAAATGACGTTCATACCTTCGGCGGAGTTTTCGGCTGCTGAAAACTTTTTTTCTGCAGACAGCCTGTCTGTTTTGCTCTTTTTGGATTGTTTTTCATTGTTCAGTCGGATGAGGGGGAAAATGACGGGCATTCCGAGCAGAGAGGCCAGCAGCTCGGATTGATTGAATCCGCGTTCCGCCAGCCGTTCGCCGCTCAGCGGAATAGGGATGAGAGTATGTTTATTTGATGGATATGCCGCTTTAAAGCCGGCAGCAAAGTCACGTTCAAATGCTTGAATGATTTTCGCATCACCCCTGAATTTAAAACGGGCCAATGAGTCCTTCATCGCATCATTATACAAATATACCGAACGGTTTTGCCGCAGCAAAAAGCGCTTTTCCGTTTTTGATTCCCGGGCCGCACAATCAGCACATTTTTCATTTGACTCCTGAGGCCTCCCGCATATACTGCATAAGGGGCCTTCAATTTTTTCGAATTGGCTGCTGCATATGCTGCATATCTCTTGCTCGGGCGCCAGAGAAAACAGAGATCTCCAAGTCAATGAACTTGAAATTGGTGAGTCACACAATAAACAATTCAGAGATATTACGCCCCTTCCCGAGTTTCACAGAACTCGCTTGGATTAACCGAAACAATCGCCGCTGATTCAGCCAGAATGACAAGCAGCGCCGTATTTTTCTGTTTATCAACTATCTCTGCTTTTGCATAAGCAACTTTCTTTTTATCTGTAACATATGCCGGTTCAGCCCGGTTAAGTGAAAGTGCCAGTACATCATTTTTGCATACCCGGCATGTGCATTTCATATGAAGCTTAGGCATATGGCGGTCGAGAAGTTCCTTTAATATGATTTCTTTAGAATTGACAAGCATGCTGACAGCTCCTCATAGGAAAGTATGAGTATACTGTATCACGTTTTCTGAAATTAACTAGTCCAACAATTTACTTTTTTGTGCCAATTTGTTCATATGTTCTATATGTTTTTTTGCTTGTTTCATTCCGTTTGTCATTCCGAAATGAAACATGACGACATCACCGCAGAAATGTTTATAATGCCTTCCCGTTCTGCCCGCGATCTGTACGAGCGCGCTCTCAGTAAAGATAGGTGCTTCTGCGCCGAGGACACATGTCTGAACTTTGGGCACGGTAACCCCTCTTTCTAAAATCGTAGTCGTTACCAGCAGGTCAAGTTGGCCGTCTCTGAACCGTTTCACTTTATCCTTTCTGAATGTGTCTTCCGCATGAACGCCTTCTGCCCTTACATTTAATTTCTGAAAATAATCCGTTGTCTTTTTCAATACGTCTACAGACGGAACGAATAAGAAAACCGGCAGCTGTGATTGAAGTTTTTGGCGGACCCAATCGGTTACAGAGCGCGGCAGTTTTCCTTTCTGAAGCTTCTTCTTCCAATTGCCGCACCACAAAAAACGCGGCTCCGGGAGGGGTTTCCGATGATATCTGGCCGGTATGCGGACGCTTTTCAGCAAACCGGCTTCGGCCTTCTTTTTTAATGTGTCTGAAGGAGTTGCCGTTACATAAACAAGGGCGCTGTTTTTCTTCCTCGCTTTATCAACAGCGAATCTTAATGTCTCATCGGCTGAAAAAGGAAACGCATCTACTTCATCTATTATCATGACATCAAAAATGTCTCGGTAGCGCATCAGCTGGTGAGCGGTTGAAATCATTAACGGAGTCAGACGGCCTTTGTCCTCGCTGCCGCCGTACAAAGCAGAAACGTCGACTTTCTCAAATGCTTTTTTCAGTCTCGGCAGCAGTTCAAGTACGACATCTGTACGCGGAGTCGCGACACAGACGCGCAAACCGTGATTCAGAGCAAACTCGATACCCGGAAACAGCATCTCTGTTTTCCCCGATCCGCAAACCGCCCATACTAACAGCTCTTGTCTCTCTTTTATCGCATCTGTAAGCGCGGCGGCCGCCTGCTTCTGTCCGTCTGTCAGTGTTCCTTCCCAAGAAAGCTTTACAGGCTCCCAGCTGTTTTCAGAGGCTTGATTCCAAGAATATAATGATGTCAGTTCATCAGCCCTTCCCATCATGACACAAGCACGGCAATAGGTAATCTGCCTTTTGGCAGAGGACGCCCAAAATGCCGCAAAGCAGGCTTGATCAGACTGACCGCATCGTTGGCAGACGTAACGGTTTTTCCGGCGGATGATTGACGGCTCGGCCGTTATATACTCTTTTTCTATAAAACGCTTGATGCGCTGATCTGAAAACGGTATCTCAGATCTCAATAAATGCCGGCCGTAAAAGAAATCCCGCACCTCTGAAAATTCTGAAGCACCTTCGGACATCTCCCTGCCTCCTTTCTGCTCAAAGTATGCCTGCCGGGAATTTTTTTGTCGAATCACGAAAACTTAATAATAAAAAAATCTCCGCCCTTGAAAACGGAGATTTTCACTTAGTTTTTAAAGCACCAGCCGATTCCGATGGCACCTTCCCCCAAATGGGTTCCAATCACGGCACCGAAATAGCTGTTATAGAATTCGACATGAGGATACTTACCGCTTAACTCCTGTATAATATCCGCCGCTTCTTCTTCCCTGTTTGCATGGATGACAGCGGCCCGCATCGGGATTCCTTTACTTGCATCCTCCCCAAACAGCTCAAAAATTCTCGAAATCGCTTTTTTGCGTGTCCGAATCTTCTCAAAAGGAACAATTACCTTATTGTCAAAATGAAGAATAGGCTTTACCTTTAACAGACCGCCGATAAAAGCCTGAGCACTGCTTAGACGCCCGCCCCGCTGGAGGTGTGATAAATCGTCCACCATAAAATACGCACGGACTGTTTTTTTCATATCATCCAGCTCTTTTATAATCTCTTCCGGTGAGTCAACACCGTCTTTAATGAGCTGTGCTGCCTTTAATGCATAAAAACCTTGTGCCAAACAGCTGATCTCTGAATCAAAGGGATAAACTTTAATATGATCAACCATAGTGTTTGCCGAGGCGGCGCTGCTATATGTTCCGCTGATTCCGCTGGACAAATGTATGCTTATGACTGCGTCATATGTTTTGCCCAGTTCTTCGTACAATGCGATTAATTCACCGAAAGAAGGCTGAGACGTAGTCGGCAGCTCATCATGATTTTTTACTTCTTTATAAAAACTTCTCCAGTCGAGTTCTGTTTCTTCGCGGAATGTTTTTTCACCGAAAACCACTTGGAGAGGGATCATATGAATATGATGTTCTTCTCTCATCTCTTTCGGAATATATGCTGTACTGTCTGTTACAACTGCAATCTTCATCACTTTACCTGCCTTATTAAGTACTTAATAAGTATTTTAATAGATATGCAGCTGTAAAAAAAGACTTGCCATAACAGGCAAGTCTTCTCACACATGACTAACGCATCTCTACCCAGCCGTTTTTAATGGCCACGACAACGGCTTGTGTCCGGTCATTAACGTTCATTTTCTGCAAAATATTACTCACGTGGTTTTTCACTGTTTTCTCACTGATAAACAATGATTCACCGATTCCGCGGTTGCTTTTTCCGTCTGCAAGCATTTGCAGCACTTCACATTCCCGTCTCGTTAATATATGTAATGGTCTCCGGATTTCCGGGTAAACCTCATGCTGAGGATGAACAGAAACTCCGCTTGTCGCAAGACGGCGGAATTCGTTGACAAGATTGTGGGTTACTTTCGGGTGAAGGTAAGAACCGCCCTCGGCTACCACTTTCACTGCTTCGATTAAAGTATCTGCGTCCATCTCTTTCAGGAGATAGCCTCTTGCACCTGTTTTTAAAGCATGAGTCACATAGTTTTCATCATCATGGATGGAGAGGATAATCACCTTAGATTCAGGGTACAGCTCAACAAGCTGTTTAGTAGCCTCTACTCCATTTACATTCGGCATATTGATGTCCATTATGACAACATCGGGATGGTAATGCTCGACGATTCGAGCCGCCTCATCTCCATCGTCACCTTCTGCTACCACTTCAAAGGTAGGTTCAAAATCCAATATTCTTTTTACACCCTCACGGAATAGTTGATGGTCGTCGATAATAACAATATTTACTTTAGTCACACGCTACGCCTCCTTATCCTATTGTTCTATATACGCCGCTGTTCGGTCAATATGTCTTTTGGCTCTATTTAACAAATTATAGGCCGAGAGATAACGGAACCTTAATCATGATAAATGTCCCAAGACCTATTTTAGAGTCTATCGTTATCGTTCCTTCAAGCAGATCTACTCTTTCTTTCATTCCCAGCAAGCCGAATGACTTGTTTTTCTTTTGTTTAGCATCCTTAATATCAAAGCCTTTTCCGTTGTCCTTAATGATGAGAACGACAAAATCAGCGGTTACTTCCACTTTTACTGTAATTTCCTCTGATTCTGAATGCTTGAGTGCATTTGTGACGGCTTCCTGAGCGAGACGGAAAAGCGCCACTTCAAATTGCGGGGCAAGCCTTTGGTTCTCCGTGTCTCCGATACACTGAAAATGTATTTTCACCTTTCCGTTGTATTCTTCAGTTGTATAAAGATATTTTCTCAGTGTCGGAATCAGCCCGAGATCGTCCAATGCCATCGGTCTTAAATCATATATAATCCTTCTGACTTCGTAAAGGGCATTCCGCACATTCTGCCGCAGATTTCTGATTTCCTGAAATCCGTCCTCCGTGCCGCGGTCGCGGAAGATCCGTTCAATTAATTCCGATCTCATCATGACATTTGCCAGCATTTGCGCGGGACCGTCATGAATTTCTCTGGAAACTCTTTTTCTTTCTTCCTCTTGGGCTTCAATAATTCTTAAACCGAAATCTTGTTTAGCCTGCGCATCGGCAAGAAGAAGCCCTACTTGGCGAAGGTCTTGATTCAGGTAATTCAGAACGACGGTTATTTGGCTGACCAATGATTCTGACCGTTCAATGATTTCCTGAAGCCCCAAAAGCCGGCGTTCTAAATCATCTCTGCGCTCCCGCAGCTGCTTTTCACGCTGTTGGATCATCGTCAGTTCCACTTGAAGTTTGTGCGCCTTTTCATAGGCGTTGCGAATTTCTTCTTCACTGAACTTATGGAAATTTCTGCTTACTTCAGACAAGCGGTTTCGTGCGTGCCGCGTATGAACTTCAAGTTTGTCGCCCAGCTCAATGACTTCGTAGACCTGCTGTTTGATCTGTTTGAGTTCTTCAACCAGCTGCTCATATTGCTGGCGCGACTGCTCTCCGATTTGAAAAACCTCGTCCTTACTCCCGTCCACGGTTTTCAGCATTTTCATAAGTATAGAATCCAAAACTTTGGAGTCCATCTTCGATTTATTCATCTGTCTCCCTCCGTAACGGTGTTGTTATGTATTTTTATTATAAATGTAATTGAACTGCAATTTATGTCGAATTATAATGAAAGAATGCGTATATTCTAGAAAAAAACATTTTTATATAGTATCTTACTCTTTCATGATACCAAAATATGCGCAAAAATTCTAAAGTCTGTTCGAATTTGTAGAAACAAGTCTTTTAATGCTTGTCAGGAGGGTCCAGCAATCATGCTGCACAGCTATTTAACAGTTAAAGAAACGGGTGAACATGAGATTGTGATTGAAAAATCGCGTTTTATCTGTCACCTGAGCCGTGCTGCTTCTGAAGAGGAAGCGCAGGAATTTATACAAAAGATAAAAAAACAGCACTGGAATGCGACTCATAACTGCTCAGCTTATCTGATCGGCGAAACCGACCATATACAAAAGGCGAATGATGACGGAGAACCAAGCGGCACAGCCGGCGTCCCCATGCTGGAAGTGCTGAAAAAACGCGGTCTGAAAGATACCTGCGCGGTGGTTACCCGGTATTTCGGCGGAATAAAGCTCGGTGCAGGCGGATTGATTCGTGCATATGGAAAGTCAGTGTCTGAAGGCTTAAATCATATAGGAGTTACGGAGCGGAAGCTGATGCGGATTATGCATACATCAGCGGATTATACGTGGCTCGGCAAGATAGAGAACGAACTGAGAGAATCAGTTTTTTTACTGAAAGATATCCATTATGCGGATCATGTCGAATTTGAAACGTACGTTGAAGAAAAAGACAAAGAAGCGTTTATCAAATGGATGACAGAACTGACGAACGGCAAGAGTAAGAATACAGAGGGAGAACTGACGTATTTAGAAACAGACGTCAGCCCTAAAGGAGACTAATGTAATGGCTGAACGTGTAAGAGTGCGTGTTCGAAAGAAAAAGAAAAGCAAACGAAAGATCATATTCAAACGGATTTTGCTGCTGCTTACCCTCGTTTTGTTAGTCGCTGCCGGGTTTGGCGGATACAAAGTATACAAAACGATCAATGCGGCAGATAATGCATATGATGCCCTTTCCCGCGGAGACAAATCAAAATTACGGGATAAAGTCATCAATATGAAGAAAAAACCGTTCTCCATTTTGTTTATGGGGATCGAAAATTATGCCACAAGCGGAAAAGGCGGACGATCAGATTCTCTTATTGTCGTTACCCTTGATCCGAGAAATAAAACAATGAAAATGCTGAGTATTCCGCGTGATACGCGGGTGACGCTTGCCGGCGACACAACCGGTAAAAAATCAAAAATCAATGCGGCTTTTGCTAAGGGCGGAGCGGATGAAACCGTCTCAACCGTCGAAGACTTATTAGGCATACCGATTGATAAGTATGTCACTGTCGACTTCAATGGCTTTAAGGATGTTATTGATGAAGTAGGCGGGGTCGATGTAAAAGTGCCGTTTGACTTCGACGAGATGAGTGACGTCAGTAAAAAGAAACGGATCTATTTCAAGAAAGGAAACATGCATTTGAACGGTGAGCAGGCTTTGGCTTACGCGCGGATGAGAAAACAGGATAAGCGCGGAGACTTCGGCCGGAATGACCGCCAAAAGCAAATCTTAAACGCACTGATCGACCAAATGTCCAGAGCTGGAAATATTGCTAAAATTGATAAAATCGCTGAAACAGCGAGCAATAACGTCCAAACGAATATCCGAATCACTGAAGGACTCGCTCTTCAGCAGATTTACAGCGGCTTTACAAGCAAAAAGGTTGATACACTGACCATAACAGGATCAGATTTATATTTAGGCGGAACCGCAACTACGCGTGGAACATATTATTTCCAGCCGGATCCGACCAATCTCGAAAAAATACGGCAGGAATTGCAGAAACATCTGGATTACCCGTCCGGAAACAGCACGGCATCCGATCCTGCTTCTGACAGCACCGGAACGGACAGTACGACTGATTCGACTTCCGACAGCACGGGAACAGGCGGTACGGCTGATTCGCCTTCCGGCAGCACAGGAACAAGCGGCACGACTGATTCAACCAGCGGTACTGCAGGTGAAAACGGTACGGGCAGCACACAGTCCGGCGGCACAACAGGCTATTAAGAGTAAACCCGATCCTTTGAGCAGGATCGGGTTTTTTTATATAATAAGAGAATAGCAGAATCCACAAAAAAGCAGACCATTCGCATGATCTGCTCTTTTTAATTTTTCTTTACCAATCTCTTGTAAAACTTGGTAAATGGTTTAAATTGTTCATTTACTAACCCTGTGACCTCTGCTATGATTTGCATAAATACAATCAATACAAAAATAATAAACAGCGAAAGCCATATGGTCGCGCTTTTCAGCAGGATGGCACTGACGCTGAAAATAAAGCCGATTAAATAAATGATAATGACAGCCGTGCGGTGTGACAGCCCGAAGGCCATCAGCCGGTGGTGTATATGTGACTTATCAGGCGCTGAGATCGGCTGTTTGTTTAAAATCCGCCTGATGACGGCGAATGTCGTATCAAAAATCGGCACGCCCAAAATGATGATCGGAATGATGATACTGAATAAAGTAACACTTTTATAAAGACCTAATAATGAGAGTACTGAGATGACGTATCCGAGAAAGAGCGATCCGGTATCTCCCATAAATATCTTTGCCGGGTGAAAATTATAAAATAAAAATCCGAGTGTGCTTCCTATCACGACAAGTGAAAGTGACAGAATAAGGATTTTCCCTCCGGACAACGCCATAACGGCGATAGTGGAGAGTCCGATGACCGACAGGCCGGCAGCGAGTCCGTCCAAACCGTCAATCAGGTTCATCGCGTTCGTAATACCGACGATCCATAACACAGTCAGCGGGTAAGCGACCCATCCCAATTCTAAACGTTCCGTTAAAAACGGTACGGAGAAAAAGTCCATTTTCAGTCCCGTGCTCACAATCATAATGGCCACGGCCAGCTGGACGAAAAACTTTACCTTTGCGCTTAATTGGTATTTATCATCAAGGATTCCTAAAATAACAATAATAAACGCACCCACCGTGATGGCGGTCATTTTCGTTTCATTATATATGCCGGCCGCGAGCACACCCGCCGCTACGCCGATAAAGATGGCCAAGCCGCCCATACGGGGCATTATTTTATCATGTACTTTTCGGTTGCTGGGCTGGTCAACTGCACCTATTTTGATCGCAATTTTTTTTACGATAGGAGTTAGGATTAAAACCGTTAGCAGAGAGACAAAAAACGCAACAACTATGCGAAACATGCGTTCGTCAAGCATAAAGAAGTCTCCTTTGGAATTATATGAAGTCTTTTCTGATATTGAACCGTTCCTTCCATTATAATTCTTACTAGTTATTATAACAAGCATCATCAAAAAGAAACACGCAAATCAAAAAATGCGCTTTCCCTTTTAATGGGATTGCGCATTTTTCAATATACCCGTGCATTCGAGCATTCGGCCGAATAAAACATTCCAATCCCGTCTCCGGGCCAATTCACGGCGCAAAGCCTCATATGATCCGCTGCGGTCCGCTGCCAGAAGCGCGTCGCAGGCCACGATGAAATCTGCGGGGTCACTGCCTTCAACGTATTCATAGACGAAAGGCCTTTTGATTTTTGACGTAGAAGAAAGGTTGCAGCCGACAACCGGTTTCCCGGCGGCTAAAAATTCAAAAAGCTTAAGCGGAAATACCGCATCATTATAAGGGGAATTTTTATACGGCATGATGCCGATGTCGACAAGCTGCATATAGGACGGCACTTCATTCGGCGCGGCAGGTCCCGTCCAGATGACATTCGGACGCTCCAGAAGCGACTTGAAATCCGGATCGTCCTTAGCCGTGTTCGGGCCTACCAATAAAATCGTCCAGTCAGGCCTCACATCTGCCGTTTCCGCCATAAGCGCAAAATCGAGCTTCGGTTTGATTCCGCCGATAAAACCGAGAACCGTTCCGTTCCGTCCCCGTAAAATGTCTTCATCCGGCTGTTTATTTTCCCGTGAAAACAGGTCATATTCCACTCCGTTTTCAATGGTGAACACTTTCTGGTGCGGATTCTCCAGCTTTTTTCCGACCTCTTGGTGCAGACAGTCAGATGTACACGTAATGGAATCGGCACGCTGTATGATTCTCATTTCCGCTTGTTTAATGATGTTTCTTCTAACATTTGACAGAACTCCGGACCGGCCGCTGATCGGAGCGGCCCACAGATCACTGCAATCGTAAATCACTTCATCCCAAGGAAACAGATCTGCCAGCAGCGGAAAACCGGGGAAGGTGTACCATAAGCAGCAGCGGGCCCCTTCTCCTTCTTCCTTCAGCATGTTCAACAATGGTGAAAGCTTATGCCTGTAGCACATGTCTGTATACCTGCCGAAGCGGAAAGCTTTTTGCTGCATGAGATCCTTTACAGTGAACTGCCGGATTCCCTCGGCGATCCCGGCCATCTGACCATCATTGGCTCGCGGAGACGGGCATACCCAAATGACGCTTTTCGTTTCTTTTTGCCGGGCGAGAAATTCAGCCAGCCGGTGCCGTCTGTATCTCAGCCGGTCATGCCCCCATTCCGCCGCTCCGACGATTACGTGAATAATCGGTTCCACCTTCATCACCCAGCTCCTCTGACGCCTACAGTCTTTTCAAGACCGCGTTTTTCGCATATTGCATAAAACACCACGAAGCCTTGATAAAGTGCAGGCGCTCAATTTCTCTATAAACAAACCACGTTTTTTTTGCGGCTTTCCACTTGTTGCTTGAAATCGAATTCTGCACAAGCCTGTATTCTGAAAGGCACTCATTCAGGCCGTAAGCCGTAAATCCCCTTTTCAGCAAGGAAAGCCATGTCGCTAAATCCTGCCGCGTTCTGATATCAGGCATTTGAATCTGCCCCGTCTGCTCTCTGTCAATCATGACCGTTAAACATCCGATAATCGTGTTTTTTAAAGCTTCATCATATGACAGGCTTTCAGGGGCTTGAATCGTTTTGTCCGTCGGCGTTCCGTCCTGCTCCATGACGCTGTAGCCCGTAAATGAAAAAGCGCAGGACCGCTCTGCCATAAACGCAAGCTGTTTTTGAAGCTTTTCCTTTTTCCATCTGTCATCGCTGTCCAGAAATGCGACATAACGGCCCTTGGCATGTTTAAGGGCTGTATTTCTGGCAGCCGCGGCTCCCCCGTTTTTCTCTAAATAAACGACGCGGATCCGCTCATCCTTTTGTTCATAGTGCTGTAAAATATCTCTCGTTCCGTCCGTTGAACAATCATCCGCAATAATCATTTCCCAATGCGGGTGGCTTTGATGTAAAACAGACTGAATCGTGTCTTCGATATATTCACTTGCGTTATAAGACGGTGTAATGACAGATACGAAAGGTTTCCAGTTTGTCATGGTCACATCTCCATCGCAGATTTTTACAAGGACTCTCTAAAAAACTCAGGAATGACAATGAACATAAATGCAACTGCAATGCCGATTAAAACGCCCAGAACCGCTTTCTTTTTCGGCGGCATGCCTTGTCCCGCCGTTTCATTCATCGGCTCTGAATTGATGACGCCGGCCGCTTTCAGGTTCAGCTGCGTATTTTTCAATTCGTATAAAAATCGTTCCTTATCCACTTTGGCGTCCGCGCTGACGGTTTCTCCTTCAAGCGCAGCAATACTCTGCCGCACTACTTTTGCCCGTTTTTCAAACAGGTCCTGGTCATTCTTCAGAAAAGTTTTTATGACGGCTTGAAACACCGATTCGGTCTCCTGTTTGTTTTGGCCGCTGTAGCTGACCGTGATCAATGAATCTGATTGTGTTTCGACAGTCAGTTTACTTTTCACGGCCGCTCTTTCTTCGTCTGTTTGATCAGGCAAAGCCTGCTTTAAAAAGGCATCGCTCGTCAAAAGGAGCGGGATTTCTTTTGTATTGTTATAAAGCGGATGATCATAATTTCCCGCGGCGATCGCGGCTTCTGATGTAAAACTGCTGTTTCCGCTGATTTTTGACGGCAATACATATCCCGCCGCCCCTAACACAACGGGCAGCGCAATGATCCAAATGATATTCTTTTTGATACGCCGGGTTATTCTTGTCAACATATCCTTCATCTCGCATCTCCCTGTTTTTCATAGTACGCCGTGACGGCAGGCTCCTTTTGTAAACGCCTCAATATATTGACCGCCGCGATCACGAGCGAGAGAAATACCCAGTGGAAAAATAAATTTGATACGGAGCTTGGGCTGATGCTGCTTACCAAAAAACCGGCCATCGCCGTGATAAGTCCTTCCGTGATCAGTCTTGACTGATTTTCCGATTTTCTTTCATGACATTTATAAAGTGTCCAAAAAAGGAACAAATAGACTGTCAGGTAACCGAGCATCGTAAGCACGCCGAAGTTCGCCATAATCTCGACGATCCAGTTGTGCACCTCAACTACGCCGCCCGTATCATAAACGGGCTCCGCTTTTAAATAGTAAGAGACGTTTCCGGCACCCACTCCGAACCCCCAGGAATCAATCACATAGTGAAAGGCGTTCTTTAAAAGATTCGCCCTCGCGAGGTTGGAAGGAAGCGGTTGCTGTCCCGGCATCGCCTGCGGAGCTGAAAACAGATTCAAGACGGCATTGGTGATACGGCCCGCAAATAAAACCGCAAACAGCGCCGCACCCGCTCCCGCAGCGTACAGCGCGAGTTTTTTCAACAGGGAAGGCAGCAGGATGAAGACGTATACAGCCGCCCCCGCGTATATGCCCAGCAGACTCGCGCGCGAACCGGTCAAAATGATTAAATACAAAGCGCAGATCGCAAAGAGCAGGCTGACGGCCTTCACATAACCGTTTTTCATATTTTTCACCGCCGCCGCATACAGAAAGAAACTGATGCACAAAAACGTCGCGAAATCATTTTGATTAAAGAAAACGGACGTCGGATAATGCTGTTTGTACTGCGGGCCGTTATAAAGCGTGGAGCTCGGCAGATGGTGGTGTGTAAAATGATTGTAAAAGCCGATCGCCATCACAAAAATGGTCATCACAAGCCATATGCCGTAAAAAACCATCAGCTGATCAAAGCGCTGAATGAACATGACAATAAGATAAATCAGAAACATGCCCATTCCCATTAAAGCTAAATATTTAATCCCGTACGTCACGGATTTTGCCCACAATAACGATAGGAGACCGTATGTAAACCATAAGGCGAAAAACATCAGAACCCCTTTTACATTCACCCGATTCCATCTGTCAATATGATGACGGTTTGTCAGGATGCCGGCGATGTGAAGGGCGCCCGCTCCGATTAATAACAGCCGGTATATAAATAAGCTGAAAAATCCGAGATGGATCGCAAAGAAGGCCTGGTTTAAAAATGTACACGCGATCAGTATATAAATGAGCCCCATAAACATCTGACCGTTTGTTGTAAAGGCGGATAGCAAAGCAAGTCCGGCAATACCGATCATGGCGGCAAGCAGCAGCACGGTGATTTTTCCGAATCCGGCATCCGTCCTGACCGCCTCCAGCATGATGAATCCTCCTGTAATGAGAGCGGCAAGCAGCACAAGAACATGTGCCGCTGAACGTTTGATACTCACATGGCAAACCCCTTTCCAAAACCGGCAGCCGAGCCGGGCTGCCGAGAGCCTGAAGACAAATCTTTTTCTATCTTGCCAGTTCTTTTATTTGCCGATCGGCATGAACCGCCGGACGTCCGACGGAATGATAAGTGAATCCTGAAATCCTCATATACTCCAGCGGAAACATATTTCTGCCGTCAATGATGACCGGCTGTTTGAGCAGCTGCTTCGCCCTCTGAAGATCCATCTCCTTGACTTCCGGCCAATCTGTTGTAATCAGGCATGCATCCGCGTTTTTAATGGCACTGTACAGCTCTGTGTGATATTCAATGCCGCCGTCTCCTAATATCGCTGACGCTTCGGGAATCGCGATCGGATCATACGCTTTCACGTGAGCGCCCTGCTCTTTAAGGCTTGTGATGATATCAAGGGCCGGGGCGGAGCGGACGTCATTTGTGTGCGGTTTAAAGGCCAGCCCCAGTACGGCCGCGGTTTTCCCTTTTAAGGGACCGATGGCGCGGTTCAATTTTTCCGTAATACGGACCCGCTGCTTCTGATTGGTTTCAATGACGGCTTCCATCATTTGAAACGGATAGCCGGCGGCGTTTGCGATATGCAATAAAGCCGTTGTATCCTTCGGAAAGCAGGATCCGCCGAATCCGATGCCCGCCTGCAAAAATTTATTCCCGATCCGGCTGTCAAGACCGACGCCTTCTGACACATGGGAAATGTCCGCCCCGACACGTTCGCAAATATTGGCGATATCGTTAATAAAAGATATTTTCGCGGCTAAAAAAGCATTTGCGGCATACTTAATCATTTCCGCGCTTTCAAGATTGGTCTTTACGATCTTCGTACGGAACGGCTTATGAAGCTCTTCAATGACCGAAGCGGCATGTTCGCTTGTGGCGCCGATAACCGCCCGCTCCATCTGCATCGTATCCCGCACCGCCGAACCTTCGCGGAGGAATTCAGGATTTGACGCGACATCAAACGGATATTTTCCCTTTGACGCTTCGCTGACGATTTGGTAAACGAGCTTTCCTGTCCCGACCGGAACAGTGCTTTTGGTGACAATGATTTTGTATCCGTTCAGCTGTTCTCCGATTGTTTGCGCCGCTGCCTTAATGTAGGTCAGATCGGCTTCACCCGTCTTTGACATCGGCGTACCGACGGCGATATAGATGATATCAGCGGCTTTCACAGCCGGCTCAATGCAGGCCGTAAAGGATAAGCGCCCGGCACTGACATTTTTTTCGGCTAATTCCTCAAGCCCCGGTTCATATATCGGGATGACTCCGTTTTGCAAGCTTCTGATTTTCGCTTCATTGATGTCACAGCAAGTCACATGATGGCCGATTTCCGCAAAACAAGTTCCAGATACAAGACCTACATACCCTGTTCCTAATACAGCGATTTTTTTCACAGCTTCATCCCTCTTTCGAAAGGTTCTCCTCTTGCCCGGCCCGGTTCATTACGGATCGGTATTTCTCTTTCAGCGCTTTCGCGTTTTGGCTTGCGTCAAAATACGTGCGGACGGTTTGATAAAGTTCCTCGGCTGTTTGCGGCGTCCAAGCCTCTCCTTCGTCATATTGCAGAATCGATTCTGCCAGCGTCTCAGGTGAACCCGGCTTGATCAGCAACCCCCGGTGTTTCCCGAATAAAGAAGCCAATCCTCCGACATCGGTGCAGATCACCGGCACCTTCAGAGCGAGCGCCTCAATGACCACAGTCGGCATGCCTTCGCTGTAGGACGGCAGCGCCATTACATCCGAAGCCAGCAGATAGTCCTGTACCTTGTCGTTCGGCACTTGCCCGGTGACGATATGAGCGGCTTCACGCAATGAAGATGCGGCGGGACCGTCACCGACAAAGACGGCTTCATATCTTTCATCCAATGATTGAACGGCTTTTGATAAGTCGAAAACACCTTTCTCTTTGACAAGCCTGCCGATGAACACGATCAGTTTTTTATCCGGAGGAAGGCCGAGCCGTTTTCTGACGGCTTCTTTCGTCTCGTTCCTTTTTCGGAAGGCGTCAAGCGTGATGCCGATCGGAAGCACGGTGCACTCCGCTTCGATGAGCTTTTTCATTTGTTCCCGCAGACTGCCGCTCACAGCGTAAATATCGGCTGCTTCCCGCACCGCAAATGTAAATGCGCGATGAGCGCTTTTGCTGTAATGCGGATAGACATTGACATCACTGCCATGCAAGGTCAGCACATACGGAATGCCTAAAGCCTTTGACACAATGGCGGCCGCTCCGCCTGACGGCATGGCGAAATGCGCGTGAATCAGATCGGGCTTCAGGCCATGATTTTTGATTTCGGAAAGAATGGATTCCGCCATTCTTTTATGCGGCTGCGCCCATTTCAGCTGCCCGGGAACCGCCTGATAAAACGGCCGGTGGACGGACACGCCTTTCCGCCATTCATACGCCGGCCTGATATCCTTTTGCCGATACGTCTTTTTCAGCACCCGGAATGGCGCGGCGAGTTTCGGCCGCGGACAAATGACGGTCATCTCCGCGCCAAGCTTTCTCAATTCTTGGGCCTGCGTCTCATGAAAAACGCCTTCTCCCGGCTTCTCACTGCTCGGATAGACACTTGTCATCCACAATACCTTCATAGCAAACGTCCTTTTCTTAATTTACTTTTCATATGCGGATAAGCTTTTCCTAACAGGAATAAATAACACAACGCGCCGCAGGCTACGGAGATCGCCAGCCGCAGCTTGACATCAAGGCTGATCCGCTCCGTGCCGAAGCTGGCTGTAAAGGCGATGACACCCATTGCCGCCGTAAGCAGAAACGGTTTGGCCACGGCTTTGAAGTAAGCCGACAGCCGCAGCTTAATGACATATGCCAACAGCCAGCGCCCGATCAGGAAATTCAGGATGCTGATGAAAGCGTACGTCCAGGCTACCGTCAAGAGATTTCCGGACAGCACGGCGGCGTACAAAGATGCACCATACAGCAGCATCACCCCGGCGTCCCAATAAAACGCCAGATCGGCCCGCCCTTTTGCGAGCAGCACAGATCCGTTCGGATTCATCAGAACCCTTAATACCCCGACGATGGCGAGAACGTTTAAAACCGGGACAGCCGCCAGCCATTTTTCTCCGAATACCGAAGCCACGAATGCATCCGACACTGAAACCAAACCGAGCAAAAGCGGAAAGGATATCAGCGCGAGTATTTTGGTCATATTGAGAAATCCTTCTCTGATAACGCTGTTTTCATGCTTGTTTTTCGCAAAGACGGGAAACGCGACTCTCGTAATAATCGGATTAATTTTTAATACCGGAAGCGTGACAATCTGGTAGGCCAGATTGTAAATGCCGAGCGCCTCAGCGCCGATAAAACTGCCGATCAGAATCATATCAATATTCGCTCCGAGCCGGTTCACAAGCCGGGAAGACAGCTGAAAGGCCCCGAAAGAAAAGAAGCCTTTCATTCCTTTCAGATCAAAAACCAACGCCGGTCTCCATGTTTTTCTGCAGGCCATCCAGTACAGAATCCCTTTCGACGATTGCAGCAGCACCTGGGAAATCACATAGGCGAGAATCGGGTCCGTATAAAAAACCGCGGCCGCCAAATACACGAAGGACAGCACATTTGAAAAGATTTCAATCTTGCTTAACGTGTTAAATGCCAGCGCTTTTTGCAGCATATACTGGTATTGCTGACCGATGGGCGCGATTAAAAACATGACGGCCAGCACGCGGATTAAATAGACAAGCTCCTCCCGCCGATAAAAATCGGCGATGAGCGGACTGCTGAAAAACAGCAGCGCAAACAGCGCAAGCCCCGTTATGATATTCAGCCAGTACAAGGAAGACATCTGTTTATCAGTCACATGATCTTTTTGAATGAGAGCGGCGCCAAAACCCATATCAAGCGCAATTTGGGCAAACACCACTACCGTTGTGATCATGCCGACAAGGCCGAATTCAGCCAGTGACATGACCCGCCCGAGCAGGGCGAATTGGATGATTTGAATGACCGTAATACACGCTGTCGAAATACTTGTCCATTTGGCGCCGCTCAAGATTTGATTTGTAATACTAGGCATCGTTTTCCCTACTTTTTTGTCTGCTGACCAGAATTTTTATCGCGCCCCGTCACCGGTCCAGATCACTTTGCACGTTTTGAGCATAATCTTCAGTTCCAATGAAAAGGTCAGGTTGCGGATATAATATAAGTCAAACATTAGTTTTTCCCTCGGTGTCATGTCATATCCCCCGTTGACCTGCGCCCAGCCGCTTAATCCCGGCTTAACGGCCAGCCGCTCCGTAAACCCCGGAATCTCAGCCTGAAACTGTTCCGTAAACACGGGCCGCTCGGGACGCGGGCCGATCAGGCTCATTTCTCCCCGAAGCACATTTACCAGCTGCGGCAGCTCATCAATACGGGTCCTTCTGATAAAAGCGCCGACCTTTGTCACGCGGGGATCCTTTTTCAGCGCCCAGACCGCCCCCGATTTTTCAGCATCTATTTTCATAGAGCGGAGCTTATACAAATAAAACGGCTTCCCGTCTTTGCCTACCCGCTCCTGCTTATAAAAAGCCGGGCCGGGCGACTCCAAACGAATCAGGATGGAGAACAGGCCCATCACCGGGAGCGCCGCCAAGAGCCCCGCAAGCGCAAACACAATGTCCATGAATCGCTTAAAAGCCAAATAACGGGCCGTTCTTTCCGTAACGGCAGCGGAAGTCCCCTGCCGCACTGCATAGTTATTATTTACATTCATGCTTTTCTCTGCTCCCACTGACACACACCTCACGATTTGTTGGGATGTTTGATGACCTATGCCGTGAGTTTAGCAGATGGATGTTAATTGGAAGTAAAGGAAGCGTTAATGTTTATTAGAATGTTTCGATTATTGTTTTTTTATTGTAAATCTATTCATATCCATAAACAGCGGTTACTATAATTGAAAAGGATCACAACGAAAAAGCCTGCCGATCAATTTTGACCAGCAGGCTCGTACACAAATATATAAAAGTTTTACTTATAATAAGACACGATTCCATCATTGATGGCTGCAGCTGCCTTTTCCTTATAGGATGCTTGCTTTAATTTACTTGCATCAGACGGATTCGTAATAAAAGCCGTCTCTACTAATACACTAGGCATTTTGGAATACTTAATGACATAGAACGGAGCTGTTTTAACCTCTCTGTCTCTTGTTTTTAATGCATTAACAACCCTAGGCTGAATTTGTCCTGCCAGGCGTTTGCTTGCAGCGGCTTGATATGTCTCATCATAGTAGGTCTCAGTTCCGTTTGCAGAAGTTGCATCATTTGCATTGCCGTGAACGCTGATAAATAAATCCGCTCCTGCGGTTGCACCTTTATTTACCCTTTCCTGCAAGGAATAAAATGTATCATTAGACCTCGTCATGACCGGCAGAGCACCTGAAGCATTTAATTTTGTATTCAGCCTTTTAGCGATATCAAGATTGACGTCTTTTTCTAAAATGCCGTTACCTATAGAACCGGAATCTTTTCCCCCATGACCCGGATCAATTAAAATTGTTTTTCCTGCTGCCGGATTTTTCAGCTGGTTTGCAACATTTGAGCTGACAGCCGGGGTATTCCCGATAATGGTAAAGCTGCTTAATTTTTTTCTCCCGATAAAGACTCTTGTTTCTTTTGAAAGATTGCTGCCGTTTGTCAGAATGATAGATTGTTTTTTCTTTGCAGCAAGAGCAGCACCCGCTATGGAGTCTGCATACCCGAAACCATTGCTGACGAATACATTGCCTGTCGGAAGATTTAATTGCTGAACTAGATTGGCCGCAAGTTCGTATCGATTGCTTCCGCTGATTCTTTTTGGAGAAGGGAGTTTTTTAAAGACAGAGGCATTTATGCTCCCGGTTCCCCCTGCTACAATAGAGCTTTTGATCCCCTTGCTTTTTATAGCTCCTGCTGTGGCACTGTTGATAGCTGTTTTATTCGTAAACAAAATTGGATATCCGTTCTTTGCGGCATATGGAATTGCAGCTATTGCGTCAGCATATAAAAATCCGTTTGCAATAACGGCTTTTGAGGCGGCAGGCATTTCCTTTGCTACTTTAGCTGCCGTATCATATCGGTTGCTTCCTGAAATTCTCTTAACACTGATGCCGAGCGCTTTGATTTGATTTGCTGTATTTGCTGACACAGCAGGCGTTCCGCCGACAATAATGACCGTTTTTGTTTTTAATTCTTTCAGACGGGTTTTCGTCTCTGATGACAAATTATCTTTGTTTGTGTAAAGCAGCGGCGCATTTTTCTGATATGCCATCGGGGCAGCAGATATAGCATCTGCATACGAACCTCCTCCGACGACAACAGCTGTACTCGCTGTTGAATACACCTGCTTGGAAAGCGCAGCAGCCGTACCGTACCTGTTGCTTCCCCCTACTCTTTTAACCGCGTTGTCAGCTAAGGCTGACGGGATAAATAAGATGAGTCCCAGCATAGAAATGATCAGGACTTTAAGATAAGAACGCAATTGCCTTCCTCCTGCTCTCGTTTATTTAATAGTCAGTCAATGTGGTGCCCGGATAATAAAATTTTAAAATTGAACTATATGAATCTCCCGAATCCGCTCTTGCCTTAGCGCCGTATTGGCTCATACCGATGCCGTGTCCATATCCCTTTCCGCTGATTGTAAAAGCAGAACTGTTTTGACTGACGGTCACATAAGTGCTTTTAAACACGGAGGCTCCGATCATCGTTCTCAGTTCAGTCACCGGCACAGTCATTGCAGATGTTTTATTTGCCTCGTAATTTCCATTGTTTTGTTTGACAGCGTAATTCACTTTCAAAGTTGCTGTTTTAGCCCGCTGTCCTTTAGTTGTTCCGCTGAATGTAAGATCTTCTATTTTTAAAATTTTAATGGCGGAAGCGCCCGTTTCCTTATTTTTCAGAATCCAATTTTTAATACCGCTCAGTTGAGCTGCATTTGTCTCATTCTTTGAAGCAAACCAAGAGGCCGGCTTATTTACATCAATTGAATCCGGATTGATTTGCTGCTTAGAAAGCGTCAGACTCCAGGCAGTTTGAGGATCTTTTGTGTCTTTTTTCGCAGTTAAATAAGGAACGCTTGAACCCCATACTTCGCCGCTTGATTCTGTATAACCGCCATTACTCGATGAATAAGCCGCCGTAATTAAATTCCCTTTGTAAGTCAGCACCTTATTTTTTGTCTGCTGCACCGCTTTCGTTGTATTGGCATTCCAGCTGTACCCGCCATATACTTGAAAAGCAGTAGTATCAGCAACAGTGCTCCCGGTCTTCGTAATTGAGTATGTTCTTGCCGCAACCGTTTGCGCCTTCAGCGCTTCAAGAGACCAGCTTGCAGGCATTTCATTCGGTACGACACCTTTTAAATAATCTTCAAAAGGAATGTTTTCATTTACAGGTCTGATATATTTGCCTGACTCTATTGAAAAATTAACCGTCCCCAAGTATTCTTTTCCATTCAAACTGATCCGGTTGGATTCATTGTACGTTTCCGGTTTTATTCTCAATGAATTCCCATATGTTTTAATATGATTAAGATTTAACTTTCCATTATTGATTTGTAAGTTGTATGTGCTTCCGCCGGCTAAGTAAAAATGGTTTGAAAGCTCATTTTCAACCCCGGCGGAAATGGAGCTTGTGCTTCCGATAAAGTCGTATGCATACGACGCCTTCTCTTTTGTCACTGATTTAGCTGCTGAAGGAACATCATCTTGTTTGATATATAATATTTGGCTGTTTTTTTTGGCGGCTAAAGAAGCGCCAACCAGGACATCAGCATATTTCGTTCCATTAGTCATGACGACTTTATCAGCCTTCAACTTTAGCTGATTAATGATATTAGCAGTCAATTCATACCGTGTTGATCCGGGTATTCGCTGCACATTTGAAGTTTTTTTAATTTGATTTTCTACAGCATCACTCACGCTGAACGAACTCCCGATAATTATGACTTGCTTCGGAAGATCATAATCCGGCAATTTATCCTTTTCAGTCAGTAAAATGGGATAGCCGTTTGCAGCGGCATACGGAGCAATGGCTAAAGCGTCTTGAAAAACATTACCTGTTACAACAATTGCTTTATCGTAATTTCCCATTTGTTTTGCAATGTTTTCAGACAGAACATAACGGTTTTTCCCGCTGATTCTTTTCACAGCTCCATAAGACTTAAGCTTATTTTCAACGTCCTTTGAAATACTTTTAGCCCCGCCGATGACCAGAATATTATCGGGATTGAACTTAGCAATCTGTTTTTCTGTTGTTTTTGTCAAAGTGTCCGGCTGTGTAAATAACACCGGCGCATCCAATTTTTTTGCCAGAGGAATTACTGGTAATGCATCGATAAAAACATCACGATTGACGAGAATAACGGTTTTAGGATTCGTCCATTGGGAGTCAGATGCAAGAGCCGCCGTCTCATATCGGGATGCCCCCGAAAAGCGGTTGGTTACAGACACATGATCACCGGTAACCTGATAAAAACCGGTTGGAGATAAAGAAATGCTTGATTGATTTCCTATGTAATTTGTCAGCTTAACAGATATATTTGAATCTGCCGCAAAGGAAACCGCCGGTATAAGCAATATAACAACAGCTAGAGTCAGTCCTATTAAATGTTTGCAAGTTTTCAAGATTACAGCGTCCCCCTGTTCATTAATTTGCCGGTTCGATATCCTTCAGCATAAGCTGTCCCTTGCTATTTTTTTGATATTTTACTGTCACTTTGTCGCCATTATCCAAATTCTTAACATCGTCGGCTGATTCTTCAGTGATATCAAAACTTACCGGTTCATGATCCACAGTGACTTCTATTGTATGAGTATCCGCCAGTCCTACATAAGTGCCCTCTTTCGTTACCAGCTTTTCACCCGCATCCTCGCCCTGAGATTTTTCATTATTAACTCCGCACCCGGCGAGAAGCAGTATAAAGAACAAACATCCAAAAATTTTTTTCATTTTTTTCACCTCATTATGGATTATCGACAATATATTATCTATTTTAAAGAAAAATTAAGAAACATTGAAACTTTTTTCGATAACATTCGACTATATTAGGATTTATTGTATTCTATTATAAAATATTTCATTTACTGGGAGTTCGATTTCCAATTTAAAACAGATGGGGTGTATTGAGATGAGAAGTAAACGAAGAAAAAAGAAAAAGACTTTGTTACTGGTCTTTCTGACAATCATCGGCATTTTTATTTTAGTTTCCGGCGGCTTTACATACTATCTATGGCATAAAGCGGCATCAACCGTCGCCAGTATTCACGAAGACATTAACAAATCGAATAAACGCAGCACTGAGGTGAAAATAAATAAACACGAACCGTTCTCTGTCTTGATCATGGGAGTGGACGAACGTAAAAATGATAAAGGAAGAGCCGACTCGCTCATTTACCTTACTGTCAATCCAAAGACAAAAACAACGGAAATGGTCAGTATTCCGCGTGACACTTATACAAAAATTATCGGCAAAGGCACGATGGATAAAATCAATCATTCATATGCATTTGGCGGTACGCAAATGGCAGTAGATACTGTGGAGAATTTCTTGAACCTTCCTGTAGATTATTTCATTAAAGTAAATATGGAAAGCTTTAAAGATGTCGTTGACACTTTAGGAGGCATCACTGTCAACAGTACATTCGCTTTCAACTATGACGGTTATTCCTTCAGCAAAGGCAATATTTCATTAAACGGTGATGAAGCCCTCGCTTACTCACGAATGAGAAAAGAAGATCCTAAAGGGGATTTCGGGCGCCAAGACAGACAGCGGCAGATTATAGAGGGTATTATCAATAAAGGGGCAAGTATCTCTTCTGTCACGAAATTCGGAGATATGTTTAAAGTAGTAGAGAACAATGTAAAAACGAATTTAACCTTTGATGATATGTGGGATATTCAATCCGGCTATAAAGATGCCCGCAAGAAAGTGATTCAGCATGAGCTGAAGGGTGACGGCACCAAAATCAACGGAATTTACTATTATAAAGCAGATGAAAACGGTCTTGCTTCCATTACTAATGAATTGAGAAGCAGCCTCAACCTTTAAACTAATGCAGAAAAAGCAGCTTCGCATACATTATGCGGAGCTGCTTTTTTGTTACACTTCAAAAGAATCAGGACGCTCTGAACGCAGTCCGAATTGATAGAACAGCCCCTCAGCAATCCTTCTTGACGCCATGCCATCTCCATAGGGATTAGATGCCCGCGACATTTTTTCATATTCCTGCTTGTCTGTCAGCAGCTGTTTTGCCATCTGATAAATCGTTTCTTCATCAGTACCGGCTAATTTCAGAGTGCCCGCCTCCACTCCTTCGGGCCGTTCAGTCGTATCGCGCAATACGAGAACCGGCTTTCCTAAGGAAGGAGCTTCCTCCTGAACGCCTCCTGAATCAGTTAAAATAAAATACGACCTTGACGCAAAATTGTGGAAATCAATCACTTCAAGAGGTTCAATTAAATGGACGCGCTCCGAATCACCAAAGTGCTTATCAGCAGCTTCACGTACAGCAGGATTCAGGTGTACCGGATAAACGACTTGCACATCACTGAATTCATCTGCGATCCGGCGGATGGCTTTAAACATATGTTCCATCGGCTGACCTAAATTTTCCCGGCGATGCGCCGTCAGTAAAATCATTCTGTCATTGCCGATTTTCTCAATAATGTTATGGGAATATTCAGAGTGAACCGTTGTATGCAAAGCATCAATCGCTGTATTTCCGGTAACAAAAATGGAGCTTTCTTTTTTATTCTCATTCAATAAATTTTGCTTCGCTTGCTGAGTCGGAGCAAAGTGGATATCAGCAAGCGCTCCGGTCATTTGGCGGTTCAATTCTTCCGGAAAAGGTGAATATTTGTTGCCCGTCCGCAATCCGGCCTCCACGTGTCCGACTGCAATCTGGTGATAGAAAGCTGCAAGGCTTCCGGCAAAGGTTGTTGTCGTGTCACCATGAACAAGAACAATATCAGGTTTGATTTCCTTAAACAGGCCGTCCAGTTTTACCAGGGCGTTTGAAGTAATTTCAGCCAGCGTCTGCCGTTCTTTCATAATATTCAAATCAAAGTCAGGCTTAATTTGAAATGCGTGAAGAACTTGATCCAGCATTTGTCTATGCTGGGCAGTCACAGTGACATATGATTCTATTTCAGGGCGTTTTTTTAATTCGAGCACAAGGGGCGCCATTTTTATCGCTTCAGGCCTTGTACCGAATACCGTCATGACTTTAAGTTTTTTCATATCTCTTTCTCCTGTATCAAGTTTGTGATCATTTTTCATTATCAACCCATTTTACACGATATGATCCGCCGGTTAAATATCTTGTATTATTTTTCCCCTAAATGAAAAAGGATATATCATTAAGGCTTTACGGATAAAACTTGTTTAATAATGGTTTATCTTATATCATTAAAAGTGTTAAAAATGAAATATCGGGTATACAGAAAATATCAGCAAGCCTGAGTCTGTATAGATATCATAACTTATATTTAAGTGATGCTAAGGAAGGTGCTTTAAAGTGAAAAAAGTACGCAAAGCCATAATTCCCGCTGCAGGTTTAGGGACACGCTTTCTGCCGGCAACAAAAGCCATGCCGAAAGAGATGCTTCCGATTGTAGACAAACCAACGATTCAATACATAATTGAAGAAGCGGTTGAAGCGGGTATTGAAGACATTATTATTGTTACGGGAAAAAGCAAGAGAGCCATTGAAGACCATTTTGATTACTCACCAGAGCTGGAAAGAAACCTAGAAGAAAAAGGGAAAGTCGAACTCTTAGAAAAAGTCCGAAAAGCCTCTAATCTTGCTGACATTCATTATATCCGGCAAAAGGAGCCAAAAGGTCTTGGACATGCCGTTTGGTGCGCACGTAATTTTATCGGTGACGAGCCATTCGCCGTCCTTCTCGGAGATGATATCGTTCAAGCTGAAAAACCAGGGCTTCGCCAGCTGATGGATGAATATGAAAAAACACTTTCTTCTATTATAGGGGTTCAGCAAGTGCCTGAAGAAGAAACCCATCGTTACGGAATTATTGATCCGCTGACAAGTGAAGGCCGCAGATATCAGGTGAAGAACTTTGTTGAGAAGCCGGCTCAAGGGACTGCTCCGTCCAATCTGGCAATACTGGGACGTTATGTCTTCACTCCTGAAATCTTCATGTACCTTGAAGAACAGCAAATTGGTGCCGGAGGGGAAATTCAGCTTACAGACGCTATTCAAAAGCTGAATGAAATCCAGCGGGTTTTTGCTTACGATTTTGAGGGCAAAAGATATGATGTTGGTGAAAAACTAGGTTTTATTACCACTACATTAGAATTTGCGATGCAGGATCGTGAACTGCGTGATCACCTTATCCCTTTCATGGAAGACCTGTTAAGAAAAGATGAATTATAAGAAAAAAAGCTGTTGGATTTATTCCAACAGCTTTTTATTTTATAATGCAGGTTAAAGTTTGATTATCGTTATTGATAATAAAGGCGTATTTATCATTTGCCGCAATAAATTGCCGATCACTGCTGCCCTTTATAACATCTTTATTATTCAGGGATAGATCTGCCGGAGTAATAGCTGATATTCCTCTGAAAACAAGCTGCTCGGCCTTGCCATTATTCACTGCATAACTGACCTCGCCATTTTTAAGATATAGCGTCTCCCGGCCGTTCACTACTTCTTTCTGCAGCTCTTTCATTTCTTGCTGAATATCATTAACGCGCTCACCGAGATGTGACACAAGTTGATCAGTATCACCCTGCTTTACATACGGAGAAAAAGCGGATGCTTTCACATTTGAACTTTTTTCGTTATAGACCGCTGCATTTTCCGGGATATAGTACGTTTTATTATTGGCCTCAATCTTTGCTGATTGCCTGTCTTCAGATACCACTTTCACCTGAGCACCGAACGGAATAAGGAAGTCCGCCTTTTTTTTCAGCTCTGTATCTTTATAGGCCTGCGTCTGGTCTTTTAATACGAAACCTTTTTTGTTCACCAATATCTGGTCTTTCCCCTTGTTAACATCATCTTGATATCCGATCTTACCGAAGGAAGCGATCGTACGAAGCGGGGCGCTGAAAAACATGGTTCCTGCCATAAACACAAGCAGTATTGATAAAATAGCAATTTGAATAGCATTGACTGCTGATCCGGATTTACTATTTTTCTTTTGTTCCTTCACAATTGCCTGCTGCTCAGGCGATTCTTTTTTACGTTCAGCAACCTGATCTTTCTTATATTTCTCTTTGTCTTTTTTGGAGAGTTTATTAAACCAATCGATAAATGCTTTGTACTCTTTGACGACGGTTTCAGTGTCGTCGAACATTCTTAATTCACCATAGTGCATCCAAGCCACACGGTCACACATTTTTTCAATCTGACCGATGGAATGACTCACAAAGAAAATGGTTTTTCCTCGTTCTTTAAATTCCTGGATCCGGTCAACACACTTCTGATAAAATGTCTGGTCTCCTACGGAGAGGGCTTCATCAATGATTAAAATATCCGGATCTATATGCACGGAAATAGCAAAACCAAGGCGGGACTTCATACCGCTTGAATAGTTTTTCACCGGCTGATTAATAAAATCACCGATCTCAGCAAACTCAACTATGCTTTCATACATCTCATCGATTTCTTTATTTGTCAGCCCCATCATTAAACATTTAAGTTTTATGTTATCCCGGCCCGTCAAAGCATTATTTAAACCGGCTGCAATCGCAATCAGCGACGGCTGGCCGTTCATTTCAATTTCACCGCTTGTCGGCGGTATCACTTTTGCAAGCAGATTGGACATCGTCGATTTACCCGATCCGTTAATTCCCACAAAGCCGATTGTCTCCCCTTCATATACATCAAAGGAGACATTTCGCACAGCGAAAAAACCGTTATCTTTAGCAGGGAAAAACAAACCTTTTATTTTGTCCGACTGTTTTTCATAAAGATGATACTGCTTTGAAACATTTCGAAACGAAACCTTTAGTTTCATCGTACAATCTCCTTACGTATTAAAGAAAGTCAATAAACTTATCTCTGAATTTCATGTGTAAAACAGAACCGACTGTTAACAAAAATAAGGTGAACAGCCAGAAATACAGTGTATATTTCACATCTTGAAAGAACCACTGACCATCTAATAAGCTGTTCCTGAAACCGTCAATTATATAAAAAAGCGGATTCAGCTTCAAGACAGGAACCAATTCCGGGTGAGCTGCCCCCAGCTTTGAGTTAATATCCCAAAAAACCGGCAGGAGGAAAAACAAAAGTCTTGTCACTGCCTGCAGAAGAAACTGATAGTCTCGGATCAGCACGCTGATTGTCGAATTAAACAAGCTGAACGAAAATAAGAAAGCCATCAGACAAACAAAATAATAAATATATTGAAGCCAATGAAGGCTCGGATAGATTCCGCTGGCGAGCAATGCAATGATATAGATCACCATCATAATTGCATAACTGAACAAATTAGAAGCGATGGCGACAGACGGCAAAGAACTGATTGGGAAATTCATTTTAGCAACCATTTTAATTCTTTTAAATACACTATTTGATCCGTCCAGTATTGTCGGGCTTATAAAAAACCACGGTATCAGACCTGCAAGCATCCACAGAATAAAAGGCACTTCTCCGGCACCTGTAGCCATCGGCCCCCCTTTTCTGATCCCCAATCCAAAAACAAACCAATAGGCGAGCATTTGAATAAGAGGATTTAAAAACTGCCATAAAACGCCTAAATAATTCATTTGATATTTAGACTTTGTTTCATAGGCCGCTAATCGCATGATTAAAGGAAATGATGTTACTTGCTCTTTTAGTATTTTCACTACAGCATTCATTTTAATCTTCCTTAGGTTGATTTGATTTTATAAAGCATCGCTGATAATTGTACCAGAAATCAAATTTTTTTTCACTTTCAAGCCGCATGCAAATGCTGCTAAAAGGTTTGTAAATCATAATAGAAAAACCCCTTGATACAAAGGGGTTTTTCTATTATTCAGATTCAAACACAATTTTCACGACTTTCTCAGAAGAATGTCCTGACTCAAGATAACAGAATTTGTCATAAAAAGGTTTGAATGAAACCGGGTGCTGATAATCCGGTGATGAAATATGTTTGATTGCCTCGATCGTTTCCTCTGTCGTTTTCACTAACGGACCAGGAGCATCTTTCTCAAAATCGAAATAAAACCCTCTGAGTTTATCCCGGTATGTTTCAATATCGGGAACAAAAAACAGCATCGGGCGTTTCAGATTTGCAAAATCGAAAAATACAGAAGAGTAATCGGTAATTAACAGATCTGAAATCATATACAATTCCCGAATATCTTCGTGTGCAGAAAAGTCGTAAGCAAACCCTTCAAACGGAACGAGGTCAAAATTTTCGGCCACAAGATAATGCATTCTCAGAATAACGAGATATTCATCTCCGAGCTCTTCCCTTAATTTATGCAGGTCTAAATCAAGGTCAAATTTATAACGGCCTTTAGCATAAAACTGGTCATCTCTCCATGTCGGCGCATAAAGAATGATTTTCTTATCCTCAGGCAGGTTTAACCTTCTTTTTATCGCTGTGATTGTCTCATTATTATTATCATTATGAAGAAAATCATTTCTGGGATAACCTGATTCAATCATAGTTTTATCGAATTGAAAGGCGCGCGCAAATATCTCAGACGAGTAGGCATTAGGGGAAATTAAATAATCCCAATTGGATGCCTCTTTAATAAAATTCTTTTTATATTTTTTCGTATTAGTACCCGGCATATGAACTTCTTCCATATCCATTGCAAGTCTTTTTAAAGGCGTGCCGTGCCATGTTTGAAGATAGGTTGTATGTTCCGGCTTTGGAATCCATAAAGGCAGACGGCTGTTGACGACCCAATATTCTGCCCGCGCCATAGCAAACAGCCACTTGATAGAAAGCCTGTTAATGTATTGAATGCCCTTCTCTTTAAAAGGCGCTGCATACTGTTTATTTACGCTCCAATACATTTTATATTCCGGATGATTGATTTGCATGTATTCATAAATGGCTCTCGGATTACAGCTGTATTGTTTGCCGTTAAAGCTTTCAAAAATAATGGTCTTGCTTTTAACAGGCATTTTGCTCGCCATTCTGAAAACAACTTTATAACCTTTCGTAATGAGGGAATTTCTGCGTTTTTTCAGTTTTTTCATTTTGGAAATGAAACGTTTTTTCTTCCCTTTTATGAAGTATCTCATCCTTGTTTTCAGGCTGTAGTCGTTCACACGGATACAAACAGTCTGCTTTTTCTTCTTTTTATATACCTCATACCTGACCGGTCCGCTGTCTTTATTCACAACGCTTATGAGGCCTTTCAGTTTATTTTTTCTGTCTCCGAGCACAAGCGGAGTGCTGCTGAGAACAATAGGTTCAGCTTCGTCGTTTTCACAATGAAACTCCATAAACATACGGTAGACAAATCGTTTTTCCAGAGAATAAGGAATATCTTTTAATGGAATTTTTATTTGGAAATCAAAAATTTCAGGGGTGAATGCATCTTCCCGAAGCTGTTCAATATTCTCCGTTTTTTTCGTCATTTTAATAGGGAAATGTTTCTCTACGGGATCTTCTCCCCCTTTTTTAATGACAAATTGCAGGTTTTTAACTGAAAGCTGATTCTCCGAACTTAGATATCCTGCATACCCTGAAATTATAATCTCTTCTGCCTTCAGCTGAATCTCATCAAACTTCACAATTTTCGCTTCTCTTTTTACCTTTAAAGAGAAATTGCCCTTATCGGTTGTATAAGGTAAAATTAACAGCTCAGTCGTATGATCAAGGTGGTAGGCACGCTCAATCGCTTCAGCTTCCACGGTTAAACGCACCTGCTTCGGCTGTTCTTCTTCCGCTGCCGGTTCCCCCAGTACCACATAAAAATCATAAGTCTGTCCCATTTCTAAAGGTTCAGGAAACGAGTGAATATTAATTGATGCACTGTATTGAGCCGGGCTCTCTTTCTCTAAAATAACAACATCCTCGGCGCCGGAACGCCGTTCTTTTAATTTTAAATAACATTTCACTTCCTCAGCTAACGGTTCTTCGCTTTCAAGTGAAATAGAGAGTGCCAGGTCTCCCACATTATTTTTTAAGCTTTTCAAAATACATTTGCTCACGGTATTTTCATCCATACTTATTTTCTGCTCCTCTGAATTAAAGCTCTTCACTTAACCGATTTCACTTAATCGATGTGATCCTTTTTGTTTAATTTAATAGAGAAATTCCCTTTCACAGTCGTATAAGGTTCGAAAGTATATCCGTTATTCATAAACCGATCTTTTTCGCCGAAATTGACTTCACGGCTGGATACCCTTCTTAGAATACGGATATGGTCAGCTGTTATATATTGAATGTAAAAGTCAAGAACCGAAGTATGATTTGCGTCAATTTTTTCTTTTTGGATGTCCTTTTCAAAATCTATATAAAATGGCTGAGCCGGTTGATCAGCGGATACGGATATGATTTCAGATTTGTTTTTCCGATCAATCCCAACCATTCGGACTTTTTCAAATGCATCATTCTGGTCAGACACTGAAACGCTGATCGCTAATCCGTTGGCATTTTTTTCAAAAGATGTGATCGGGTGTTCTTTAGAACCGACTTTTTCAGCAAGCCGTTCCTTTTCTTTTCTCACTTCAACCATTTTGAAAAGAGCATATGACCAATTTTTAATATAGTTTGGTTTAGAGTATTTCTCCGCCATTTTAAAGGCTAGACGTGAAAATTGTTTGTGAGTGCTGTCATCTCTCATTAAAGAGATAATGGCCTCAGCCAGCTTTTCTATATTATATTGTTCAATTACATAGCCGTTTACTCCATCTTCTACCAAGCTTCTGGCACCGTAATCGTAATCGTAAGTTACGACCGGGCATCCATTGCTCAATGCTTCCATATTGGACAGACCGAAGCCTTCAAAGTGAGAAGTTGAAATTGTCAGCCACGCTTTTTGAAACTCGTAATCAGGGTTGTTCGTGTAGCCTTTCAGCAATACATTATTCTTGAGGTTTTGAGCTTTTATTTCCTTTTTGATTTTCTCTGTTTCTCCTCCAGAACCGAATATTTCCAGTTTCGCATCCGGGATTTCATTTACAACAAGTTTGAACGCTTTAACGGCATGCGTCAGGTTTTTCATTGGTACAATCCGAGAGATAATAACCGCTTTATTTCGTTCGCTCGGAACTTTCAAAACCTCTTCATCAAGCGGTTTATTAATCGTATGCGGCGTAAAAAAGAATGTCTCTTTTTCCCCTGAAATCAAACTGAAATCTGCTATCTGCTCCTCAGTGATAAAAAATACGGCATCAAGGTTATTTATTTGACCGAAAAGTTCTTTATAGCGTCCTTTGATCTGGAACTTATTATCACCATAATGTTTATTGTGAATAATCGCGGCATAATAAGATGACGGCGCTTTTTTCACTCTGAAGACATGTTTATCCTGTAGTCTGCTGTCGACCAGAAATAGTTTAGGCCGATCGTTTTCTTTTTGGAGAATATCAATCCAATGCCTGCGCAACTCAAATTCATCCTTAAATGTTAAAGGGTCTTCTTCTGAGTACCAAGTAAAATGTGTGAATTTGACTGCTTCACTTTGGTCATCCCACATGAAGTGCTTTTCCAGATAAACGACATTTTCGTTGTTGATAAACTCCTGAAGGAAGATTTGATTCGTCTTTGTATCAAAATGAGAGACAATGACGGGTTTTCCTTCTTTATTGTATTCTTCCCTTTTGATTACTTGTTTTTCATCATTCAGGTAATCTACGTAACGCACGTCATCACTGCCTGAATAATAGGAAAGATTATAATCGTTTGATGATTTTCCGAACATTTTTGAGATAGTTTTGCTTACTTTCCCCTTACTGACATGTTTTTTTATTTGATTCAGCTCAATTTTCTCCGAATAAATCCGCTTGCCTTTTGTTCTTTTACTTAAAAAGTCATCGTACATGTTGATAACTTGTGTATATTGAGGGTCCGTTTTCTTTCTTTCAAAGAGTTCGTTTTTTTTTCTCCGAAATTCCAAATCAAATTTAAAAGTAAGAAAGGCGGTATTCTTTTGACTCTCTTCTCCGAATAGTTTAGAACGCAATAATAGTGATTTGGTCAGACCTCCGTAATCATCCGGGAGGCCTCCTGAGATAAAATAATACATCATATCGGGAAGCTCATTATTATCGTTAATAGGCTGATTGGACAAATTTTTTCTCCCTTTCACCATATGGAATTTAGTAAAACACTGCAAAATAATACTATTCCCTCAGATTATTATAACAAACAAACCTATTTAAGCATCAAAAAGTACTCCTTATCAGCAAATAAGAAGTACTTTGAACAGTTCATACATTCAATAATTCCGTATTACACCCCGGCAATTTCTTTTTTAATCTGTGTGGTGGAAATGCCTTCGGTTCTAGGGAGGTAGATGACTTCGCATTGATCTTTAAGGAAATCGAATTTGCCTTCCCAATCGTCTCCCATTACGAACACGTCGATGTTGTGATCCGCTACGTCACGTACTTTTTGATCCCAGCTGTTTTCCGGAATGACTTCGTCGACATAACGGATCGTTTCCAGAATCAGCTTTCTGTGTTCATAGCTGTGGTAGGCCTTTTTTTGTTTTTGCAGGTTGAACTCGTCTGTTGAGATGGCAACAACAAGGTAATCTCCAAGCTGCTTTGCGCGCTCAAGCAGTTTAATATGACCCCAATGCAGTAAATCAAACGTTCCGTAAGTAATGACCTTCTTCATGAAACAAAAGCTCCTTTCTATCATCATACGTATAACAAGCAACTGCTCTGAAATGCTGCGCAGCTGTATCCTTAATCACTAAAGTGCCAATTTCGTACTCATGGAACCTCATTATATCACATAGCCCTGAAAAGGTTAAGCCAATGTAAAACGAAGTTACATTCCACTTATTAACAAATGTTATCACAATAGGAGTTTAGCAGGGTTTTTGCGCGTATGATTAAAGAAATTGTTATCTTATTTATATTTTTGTAAAACTATTGTTAAGTTTATCTGAAGGTATTATGTTAAAATAAAGCTTAGCCTAATTCACGAAAAAGTGAAAGAAAATCCCGTACAAAAAGGAGGACGGCAGATGCAGACTGAAATGGTGCACAACCTTTCTTATGTTAATGGAAATTTACAGGAGTTTATTTCATATTTAGACACTTATTATATCGCACAAAAGCAAGGAGCCGTCATTGCGACGGTCAATCCTGAGATCGGATACGCTGCGGCGAAAGACAAAGGTTATCATCAAGTCATTTCTTCCGCGGATTTCGTCCTGCCGGATGGTATCGGCGTCGTGTTAATGTCACGTTTGACGCAGCACCCGCTGAAATCAAGAATTGCGGGATTCGATGTGTTTCTTGCGCTGCTCGGCCTCGCAAACCGGCAGTCTAAAAAAATATTTTTATACGGAGCTAAACAAGACGTGCTTGACGCCGTTTTGAACCGGATCAGCAAAGAGTATCCGAATATTGAGGTTGTCGGAGCCAGCAACGGTTATGAAGCGGATAAACGCTTCGTCGCCAAACAGATTTCCCGGGCGAAACCCGATCTCGTGTTTGTCGCCTTAGGATATCCCCATCAGGAACAATTTATTTATGAATACAAACATCTTTTCCCTCAGGCTGTATCGATCGGTTTGGGCGGAAGCTTTGATGTGTTCAGCGGAACGGTGAAACGCGCCCCTGAATGGATGATCAAAACGAATCTGGAATGGCTGTACAGACTGTTGACGAATCCGTGGAGATGGAAAAGGATGCTGAACATTCCGAAGTATGCTTTTACCGTTTTGAGAAATAATAAATCAAATAAAAGCCTGTATTCCAAGCAGGCAGAAGATCAAACGAAACAGCTTTAAACAAATAAAACAGCAAAAGAGATTGGTAATCTATGAACTTGCGATCTTTATTCGCCGCTTTTTATTCTATATATCTGTCTGTTCTCGGCGTTTTGTTCAAGCCTGTAAAGCCCAAGAACCACCTGACCCTGCTGGTATCTTTTGAAGAAAATGCGCAGGCTCTCATCCGTTCTTACAAAGCGCACGCTGAATCGCTTTCTTATGAAATGACGGTTTTGTATACGAGACATGCCGTCAGTCTGAAAGAAGAGCTGGAAGGTATCGGCTCTTTTTATCTGAACGAAAAACATCCGCTGCATCTTTTGAAGGCGGTTTTGATCCTTTTTAAGAGCAAAGCGGTGATAACGGATAACTATTTCCTCATGACAAGCGTCTTAAACCGCCGGCCGCAAACGACATGCATTCAGGTGTGGCATGCGAACGGCTCTTTGAAAAAGTTCGGCCTTGAGGATGTGACGAATCAAAACCGTCCGGCATCAGATATCAGCCGGTTTAAAAAAGTGTACCGCTCGTTTGACTTTGTCACCGTCGGTTCAGACGCGATGGCTGACGTTTTTAAAAAGTCGTTCGGCATACGGGACGGCCAGCTGTTAAAAACGGGTGTCCCCCTGACTGACGTCTATTATGAAGAACACAAGCCCGAACTGAAGCACAAATGGCCGAAAAAAATCATCCTGTACGCACCGACATTCAGGGATTATGATATGCAATCCTTTCGGCTGCCATTCACCGAAGAACAGCTCACAAACGCGTTAAACGGAGAGTATATGCTGCTTGTAAAGCTTCACCCTGCCGTTTTGCATCAGATTTCGGCTTCGTTTGAAAGCGAACTGATCAAGAACGTGTCTGACATGCGTCTTCATGATCTCTTGAAAGCCGCTGATATTTTAATTACGGATTACTCTTCCGTGCCTTTTGAATTCGCGCTCTTAAATAAACCGATTTTCTTTTTCACATATGATCTGGAGGAATATGATCAAAAACGCGGATTAATCGACAATTATACGTCCGTCATTCCCGGAAAGGCTTGTCATAACAGCGAAGCTCTTCTGGAGGAAATGACGAAAAAGCCATTTCATGCAGAAGAAATGAAGCGGTTCTCGGACAAATGGAATATGTATTCAGATGGGAATTCGAGCAGCAAACTGCTCCAATTTGCAGAAGAACAAATAACATACAAAAACACCTGTTCACACAATTGAACGGGTGTTTTATATATTTATATTGCCTCCATAGTGCTTAAAAATAATCGTACAAACAAAAAGACATCTGTCCAATTTAATATTGAAAAAAGCTCGGAAGTATGACTCCGAGCTCTTTAACACGTTTATTTATAGACAGGAATATCATAGTAAAGCTGATAGTTATCTAACAGACTATAAAGACTGTACATTCTGTTTACCTGCTTATACGCCCAACCAATATCAGATGCATATTGGTGGCTTACAGAAGGCTCCCATCTCATTTTATACAAGGTATCTTGGTTGTATACGGCATTGTGTATATAACTCTGTCCGATAAATTTGGCCCCTCCAGTAATCGCTGCTTCAGGACTGAACCATCCTTGGTTATATGCATATTGGGCACCCTTGTTCACAGCGTCTCCGTCATATGCACCTATGCCATACATGTTATATACCTTTTTCCCATTATAGGTCACACCGTTTGCCAGCTCTGAGGTACCGTTTCCGGTCTCTAATAAAGCGTGAGAAATCAGGTAGAGCTCATTAATACTGTTAGATTCAGCTGCCTTAATAAAAGCTTCACCTTTTCCTTCAAGAATTCCTTTCCCTTTTAAAATCTTCGTATTGACTTCTGATGCTGTCAGTCCTGCATATTTCGATAACTTCAAAAACTGAAAATAACTTTTATCTGACACAGAAAAGTTTGCGGGGTTTACATAGTAGGAAACTTCTTCCTCGCTTGCTTTCCGCCAACCCATTTTAATTTTGGCCCAGTTATTCTCTACACTAATGATATTAACCTTATAACCTTTTGTCACTGTTCCTATAATATTATTGCTCTTTACCTCTGGAGTGGACCTGACATTAAGAAAATCTGCGGTTACGGTAGAATTTGCACTATTAATATAAGATAGAGATACGTAGGCACTTGAATCCGTCTGCGGGTTCGCTTTTAACTGCTTCGCGACCATTTCACTCATCGTAATATTATAATTTGTTTCCATTATTTGAGGACCGCTTTTCACCTCAACACTTGAAACTGCCCACCCATAAAGCTGCTTCACTTTGCTTGCAGCCTTATCAGCATTGCTTTTTCCTGTAAATTGTTCAGTAATCACTATACTGTATATTGGATTGTTTTTAGTAGTGTAGCTTGCTGATAAGTTCTTTGCCTTAAAGAAACTCAGTCCTTTGTTTAAAGCCGACGATGTGCTGATTTGATCTGTAACTAATTTATATTGCGTGTATGTGCTTTTGCCATTTTGTTTGGCGTTGCCTTTCGCATTATTTGTTTTAAAAAAAGTTAACACACGATCTATATCTTTTTGATTTAATAAGTCACTAACAGTGACTTGATATTGCGTATAAGCGGATTTACCGGTTTTTTCACTTACTGCCGTTAATTTTTTTGTCTTGAAGAAAGATTTGACTTGATTAATCTTAGCTGTGTCCAGCAAGGCTTCTGTCTTAATTTTATAAGTTATTCCTTTTGGTTGTTTTATAGATTTGGCAGTTGCATTAATACCGATTTTCTTTAAAGAGTTTAAACCTTTTGTTACTTTTGTTTTGTCAGCAGTCTGTTGTGATAACAGTTGATATTGATTAGCAGCTGTTTTTCCTGAATTTGATTTTGATGATTTTAATTTTTTTCTGCTAAGAAAATTTACTGCTTTATCTGCCTGTGCGTTTGTTACAGCATTTGTTATCACTTGATAAGTTGTTTGTGTTGACGTTTTCTTTACAGCTGTATAAGTCATATGCCATCTTTTCTTCTTAAAAAAGGCTTGAAGACTTTTTAGTTTTTCCGGGCTGACATCTTTCATTTTCACAAAATAATTATTTGTAGCCCCAACCTTTTGGTAGGTCCCTTTAATTCCAGTGTTATTTTTTATTTGGCTGATGGCATTCTTAACCATACTCAGTCCATTAAAAAAACCCGTTTCTATATTATACGATGTGATAGTTTTTTTATTATTGATGGTTTTGTAACTACTTTTGACGCCTGTGCTTTGTTCAAGCTGTTTGATAAGACTTTTCGCCTCATCTGCTTTATTAATCAAAGAATTCGTTGTAACAATGTAGTAAGACTGGCCTTTATCAGTCATGTTTAACGTGGCATTCAGCCCAGAATCTTTTTGAAAACTGCTTTTCACTTGGGATGCTGTTTTCTCTCCTTGAATTTTTCCGGATTGAATTTGAATGATCTCCGGTTCCTGTTCAAGTTTTTGATAATTAGCATTGACTCCAGTCTGCTTCTTTAACTCTTGAATAGCTGCCTTTACACTGGCCTCACTTGTCAGCTCAGATGTAACAATGCTTATATAAGGCTGCTTCACACCATTCGGTTTAACAGTACCGGTTAATCCTGTTTCCTTTTTCATTTTATCAAGCAAGTTATTAGCCTGCTGTTCACCTGAAATAGTGCCGGAAACTGCAGTATAATAGGGCTGCTTACTGCCCGTCGGACTTGATGTTCCTTTAATGCCTGTCTGCTTCGTAAAATCGCTTAGTACGCTTTTAGCATTCGATTCGCTTGTCAGACCTGAAGCAGATATTTGATAGTTCTTAGACGTTCCGCTCTTTTGATAGTCTGCTTTCCATCCGGTATCTTTTTTCAATTTTGCAACTGCCTGAGAAGCCTCACTTTCAGAAGCAAACTTTTGTGTTGTTTCTAACTGATAAATGGAATTGTCAATATAAGCTGCCTTTACTGAGTCTGTTATCGTGAAAAATTCAAGAGTAACCGCTGACAATAACATTGCGGCAGCCAAACTTTTTTTCATTACCTCTCCTCCTTCTCTATATTTATCTATCACACTACTACTTTTATCGGAAAGTGCTTCAATTTTTAAAGTGAAATATATATAAAAAAAACTTAATCCCAGAGCCGGGATTAAGTTTGGTTTTATATATGAGAAACGATGATCGTGCAATCTCCGTTTATCGTAAAGTCAGGCATCTGATCCGGCAGTATGAAATGCGCGCCTTTTTCAAGCTTGGCGGACTTGCCTTCACAGATGATGGAGCCGCTTCCTTCTGTGACGCTGCACAGCATAAACGGAGCGTCCTGGGTCATTTCCGCCGTCCCGCTGATATCCCATTTGTATACAGAAAAATATTCTCCCTGCACAAAGGTTTTGATGGTGACGCCTTTTCTCGTTTCAGTTGATTCATCTAAAAATCCGTCCACATGAGGAACGGTGGCGGCGTTGACGGCATCGCGGATATGCAGCTCACGCGCCTGGCCGTTTTGATCTGTACGCCCGTAATCATATATCCGGTAGGCGGCCTCTGAATTCTGCTGTGTTTCAAGCACGAGCGCCCCCGCACAAATGGCATGGATGGTACCGCTCGGCACATAATAAAAATCGCCGGGTTTGATCTTCACACGGCGCAGCAGGCCTTCCCAGTCACCGCTGTTAATCATGGTGACAAGTTCCGCTTTCGAACGGGCCGTGTGACCGTATATGATTTCCGCATTTTCTTTACAGTCGATAATGTACCAGCACTCAGACTTCCCCGTTTCGCCCAGTCCATGCTCTTCGGCGTCATAATCGTCAGGATGGACTTTAACGGACAGATGTTGTTTGACGTCCAGTATTTTCGTCAGCAGCGGAAACCGGTCCCCTTCCGTTCCGCCGAATAATTCTCTATGCTGATCCCACAGTTCCATCAAGGTTTTCCCTTGATACGGACCGCTTTTGACCGTGCTCATTCCGTGCGGATGGGCTGATATCGCCCAGCATTCGCCGGTTGTTTCTGAAGGTATGTCATATCCGAATCGTTCGCGTAATAACGTGCCGCCCCATAATTTTTCTTTACATACAGGCTGTAAAAAAATCGGCTCTTGCGTCATGTTCGTTCCCCTCCCCTTAAAAAGCGGCTCATATCCCATTCCCCCTGTGTCTTTTTTAAAACACGGAGGGAGCCGCGGTTAAAAACAATATGTATAAAATGGCTGACCTGCTCATTATACCATTCGGATGGGGCGGAATGCTCAGTCATTTCCTATTCCAGAATAAAATGCCTTGTTTGTCGCAAATTAAAATAACTGATGGAAAGGGGGGAACATTGTGACGATACATGCGGAGCTCGGCAAAAACCTTGAAGTGCTGAAAAAACGGTTCGGCCAAAGCGATGACATGATGTTTTATTCGTTTACGTACGGAAACGGCAAATGTGACGCCTGTCTTATCTATATAGACGGACTGACCGACAATCAATTGCTTGCGGAATATATTATTTCGCCCGTGCAGGCGTCCGCCCGGCATCAAGAGGAACCGGCTGAAACACCGCCGTCATCCATCTCATTCGGCTATCGTCATACCCGGCTTTCTTCACTTAAGGACGCGGAGGCAGACATTTTCTCCGGCAAATCGGTTTTGCTGGCGGAGGGATGGGAGGAAGCTCTTTCGTTTGAGACGGAAACATTTAAAATGCGTGATATTGAAGAACCGGCTTCAGAAGTGCTTGAACGGGGGCCGAGGATAGGTTTTGTCGAAAAGCTTCGGACGAACACGGCGCTTTTGCGCGAGCAGTCCGGTGATCCCAACCTCCAGATCAAAGAGATCACACTCGGCGAACGGACAAAAAAGCGGATCGCCGTTGCCTACATTCGGGATATTGCCCCTGATGATGTTGTAAAAGAAGTGATGAAAAGACTGGAGTCCATCACCATTGACGACATTCCGGAATCAGGAGCGATCGAGCAGCTTATTGAAGATAACACGTATTCCATTTTCCCGACCGTCTTGACGACCGAACGGCCCGACCGGGTTATGGGCGCTCTTTTGGAAGGAAGGGTTTCCATTCTTGTAGACGGAACGCCTTTTACCCTTTTGGTGCCGGCTACCGTTGATGAATTTATCCACTCCCCTGACGATTATAATCAGCGGTGGGTTCCGGTTACCTTTCTCAGGCTGCTTCGGTATACATGCATTTTAATCACGATTTATTTACCCGGCCTTTACATATCGCTCGTTACGTTTCACACGGGGCTCTTGCCGACGAGAATGGCGGTTACGATTGCCGGAAGCAGATTGAATGTCCCGTTCCCGCCTTTTGTTGAAGCGTTCATCATGATTTTTACGATCGAGATGATCAGAGAAGCCGGACTCAGGCTGCCGAAGCCGATCGGACAGACGATCGGCCTGATCGGGGGCGTGGTGATCGGACAGGCCGCCGTTCAGGCGAATATTGTCAGCGCGATGATGGTCATTGTCGTATCCGTTACGGCGTTGGCTTCTTTTACGGCGCCCTCCTATGCGTTCAATTTTCCGCTGAGGCTCATCCGTATTTTTTCGATGATTTTGTCGGCGATATTAGGTTTATACGGACTGATCATGTGCTACCTGCTTGTCGTCGGCCATCTGATGCGTCTGAAAAGCTTCGGTCAGGACTATCTTATTCCGATCATGGCGCAGCCTGGCCAAGACTTAAAAGATACGATCGTCAGACTGCCGACGCCTCTTTTGAAAAAACGGCCGACCAGAAAAGAGACGAAAGATAAAATCAAGCAAAGGTGATCCCCATGAAAAAACCGGAAGACAAGCTGTCGTTTATGCAGACACTTCTCATGGTAAGCGGAACAATGATCGGAGCGGGCGTGTTAACACTGCCGCGCTCCGCCGCAACAGCGGACAGTCCGAGCGGATGGATCATTATTCTTGTGCAGAGTGTCGTGTTTATCGGCATCGTCCTGCTCTTTATGCCGTTTTTGCAGAAAAACAGCGGGGAAACCATTTATGAGCTGAATCAAAGCATCATGGGCCGCGCCATCGGTTCTCTTCTGAATTTATTCATCAGCTGTTATTTTGTCGTCACTGTCTGTTTTCAAGCCCGTTTTCTCGGTGAAGTCATCAATTACTTTTTACTGAAAAATACGCCGATGGGTGTCGTCATATTCATCTTTCTGGCGGTCGGCATTTACCATGTGACCGGCGGGGTCTATCCCATTTCAAAGCTTTATGCCTATCTGTTTCCGATTGCGATCGTCATCCTGATTACGCTGCTCATATTCAGTTTGAGACTTTTTAAGCTGGATTTCGTCCGCCCGGTCATGGAAGGAGGCTACAAAAGCTTTTTTGAGCTGTTTCCGCAAACCCTTCTGTATTTTTCGGGACTTGAGGTGATTCTTTATCTGGTGCCGTTTATGAAAAACCCGAAGCAGGCGAAAAAGGCGGCTGTCTTCGGCATCGCTGGCGCGAGCATTTTTTACAGCTTTACGCTGCTTGTCGTCATCGGCTGTATGTCGGTCGCTGAAGCCAAAACGGTGACGTATCCGACCATATCCCTGATTCATGCCTTGGAAATCCGGGGCATTTTCATAGAGCGGTTTGATATCTTTCTTTTAATTACGTGGACATGCCAGCAGTTCACCTGTATGCTCGGTTCTTTTAAAGGAGCGCATCTCGGATTAAACACCATTTTCAAACTGAAAAATAAAAACAATGCCTGGCTGCTGGGAGGCTTATTGGCAGTGACATTCGGCCTTTCAATGTACCCCGATGATATCAACAGTGTGTTTGCATTCGCGAATATTCTCGGATATGCGTTTTTTGCCGTCATTATGATTCCTTTTCTCATCTGGTTTGTCAGCTGGATGAAAAAAATAGCCGGGAGGAAACAGACGTCATGACACTTTTCATCAAATGGGCGGCGGCGCTTTTCATACTGATGACGCTTTCAGGATGCTGGGACGCGAAGGAAGTCGAAAAGCTGTCTTTCGCCCGGGGGCTGGCGATAGACGAGACGAGTGACCGCCGATATAAATTAACCTATCAAAACCTGCTGCCCCAAAGCGAAAACAGCCAGGCTTCCGGCCGGCCCGTGTTTGTCAATGTGACGACGCGGGGGGATACCATTCTTGAAGCCGTCAGTGAAGTCGCTTTAAAAGATCCGCCTGTTTACAGCGATCACTTAAAAGTGCTGATATTCAGCGACAAATTGCTGGCCGACCAAAATATACTGCAGATGATGAATCATTTTATCCGCGATGATGAATTAAGGCGGAGCAGCTATCTCTTCGCGGCAAGAGGAAAAGCGTCCGATATTCTGACGGAGCCGACGCCGAATCAGCAGCAGCCCATGGCCGCGGAAAAGCTGATCGACCTTACGAACAACGGCGGCTACAACGGGAAGATTTTACAACCGCTCCGAATCGGGAGAGCTTCAATTTACTGCCATAATAAACTCAGTTTTCTCATTCAGGCCGTCAGCAATCAAAAAGGAAAAACGGTGTATGACGGAGCGGCCATTATCAAAAACGCAAAACAAAACAGATTGGCGGGCTTTCTGTCATCATACGAAATACAGAGCCTGAATTGGCTGATGGGGACGATACGGGGCGGCGTGCTGCCCGCTTTGGATAAAGGGGGGCACCCGATTACCTTCGAGATCAAAAAATCAACATCCGCCATCACTCCCAGGCTGAAAAACGGGAAGCTGTCATTTCATGTAGCGGTAAAAACAAAAGGACTTTTGTCAGAGGATCAATATGCCGGAGAAGATTCATTCGATCAGCACTATTTAAACGGGCTGGAAAAGATTTTCGAAAAAAAACTGAAAAGCGATGTGAAAGAAGTCATCGATAAGCTGCAGAATCAATATGAAACGGACCCTGTATTCTTTTCTGACAGAGTCCGCATTCAATATCCCGACTATTGGAAGAAAGTAAAGCACCGCTGGGATGAGACCTTCTCCGAAGCGGCCTTTGACTATGATGTTTCCATTCAGATTACCAACTTCGGAACGATGGGACGGTAGCCTTCAGCCTGTTTTTTCGACACGGAGGAGAATCTGATAAATCCGGCTTTGTTCGGGCAGCTGTGTCACCGGAAATTGCATCGATTGCGCCATTCGTGTGATTTCCTGTAAAAACAGCTGCACCCGCTCATCCACGTGAACATACGTATAGGACTGCTTTTTCACAGTAAATGTCTCTTCCGGAAAGAGCGTGCGCACCGTCTGCGGCGTAAAAAACCGCAAGTGGGTGCGGTCGAGAATGCCGGCGTCTCTGTATGTCCAGTCACCGAGCAGAAGCGGAAACAGCGCTTCGGCGTGGGAAATATTCGGAATGCTGCAAACGATTGATCCGGCAGGCGACAAATAGGATGAGTACGTTTCAATGACGCGCCACGGGTCTTTTAAGTGCTCAAGGATGTCCGCGAAAATGATGCAATCAAAAAAGCCTTCCGGATAAGGCAGCTTCACTTCTTCGACATCTTCCTGCAGAACCGCTTTATAATGCCCTTTTGCCGCTTGCGCCGCCAGCGGGTGCAGCTCTATTCCGTACAGTTCGCAAGGCTGCCTGTTTTGAAGTTCCAGCCCCGTAGCTCCCGCGCCGCAGCCGACATCAAGTATCCGTTTCGCCTCCCGGGGAACGAGCTCCGCAATTTCCGGTCTCGGATGAGTAAAATACGTAAAATCAGTGCCCCATTTTTCCGTAAAACGCTGGCGGTTCTCCGAATATAACTGATTGATATTGATATCCTGATTAGCCGTAAACGTCGCGTGACCGTGGTGATGCACAAAGGCATCGAGGGCGATGTGCAGGCTGTAGCCTTTTTGCAGGGCGCGCAGACATAGGTCATCATCTTCAAAAGAACCGTATCCGAATTGTTCATCGAACGGGCCGATGTCTTCAATGACGCTTCTTTTCACCAGAAGACAGAAGCCGACAAGGCGCAGCACCCGCTTTGTATGATGCTTTTCCCGTTCGCAATACGCCTCCGCGAATGACTCCAGCTCATCAAGCGATTGATATGCGTCATGGATCATTTGCGCGCCGCTGACATAGTTGCTGACGGGCCCGACCATACCGGTTTTTTCAGATTGATACAGCACCCTCAGCATGGAGGTGAGCCAATTTTTCGTGACCATCGTATCGTTGTTCAGAAACAGCAGATTTTCTCCCCCTGCCGCTTCGATTCCCTGGTTGCACCCCTTGGCGAACCCGAGGTTTTTTTCATTTAGGATGACTTTGACGTCAGGCAGATTTGATATGTATTCTCTCGTTCCGTCTGAGGAACCGTTGTCAACTATAATCAGTTCAATCTTATCTTTGTCGGTGTATCGTTCAATGCTGGCCAGACATTTTTTCGTCAGCTCAAGTTCATTATATGTAAGGATAATAATACTCGTTTTCACCGGCATCCCCGCCTTTATCGTGACTTTATACAACGTATGACATATCCCCGTCATTTATGTGACCGGGCGCCCGCTCGGCATCCGTTTTGAGGGGGCCGGTGAATAACCGCCCCCCTAAAACTGAATATTACGGATGAACTGTCCGCCGATTTGATTCTGATCCCGAGCCTCCGTTACGGCTTTTCAGATCCTGCTCAATTTCTTCAAGGCTTTTCCCCTTCGTCTCGGTCACTTTAAACCGGACGAACAGGAATGCCAGTATCCCGATCGCGGCATAAATGAGAAATAAATAGCTGATGCCGACTGCTTCCATTAACATCGGATAGGTTAATGAGACAATCAATGTTCCGGCATGCAGCATCAAAGTGGAGACACCCGTCCCGATACCCCGGACATGCAGCGGGAATAATTCAGGAAGCATGACCCATACGGCAGGCCCCCAGCTGACCGCAAACACAATGATAAACAGGCCTAAACAAATCACCGTTGTCCATGATGCGGCTGCTGAATGTTCAAAGAAAAGATTGACCGCGGCCAATACGAGCAGACTGATGACCATGCCCGCATTTCCTGCCAAAAGCAGCGGCTTCCGGCCAATTTTATCAATGACTTTAATAGCCGCAAGCGTCATGATGACATTGACGGCGCCGATTCCGACCGTTCCCAATATAGACGCGGAATTGCCGAACCCGACACTGGTAAATGTTTTCGGGGCGTAATAAATAATTGTATTTGTCCCGATGAATTGCTGCAAAAAGGCAAGTCCGAGGCCGGCAATCAGCGCGGGTCTCACCCACGGCTCAAACAATTCTTTCAAGCCGCCTTCGTTTTCCTTTTCCGCTTCTTTCATCTGCTCAATCTCATCATCAATATTCTTCGTTCCCCGCAATGATGAAAGGATTTCTCTTGCTTTCTCTTCTTTGCCGATCGTAAACAGCCAGCGCGGGCTTTCCGGCATAAATAGGATTCCGATCAGCAGAATGACTGACGGCACAACCGCAAGTCCAAGCATCCAGCGCCAAGCGCCTGCATCGGCAAATATATAGTTCACGATATAAGAAACGAGGATTCCGACCGTAATCATCAGCTGATTCAGCGAAGAAAGCGCCCCTCGTTTATGCTTCGGAGCCAGCTCCGATAAATAGAGCGGAACGATCGTTGTAGATGTTCCGACAGCCAGTCCGAGAATGATCCGGAAAAGAACCATCACCTCTGTATTCGGGGCAAAAGCGACTCCTAAACCGCCTATACAAAACAGCAGCGCCGCTCCCATGATGGCCTTCCGCCTGCCGAACCGGTCGGTCAGTTTGCCGGCGAATCCCGACCCGAGAATCGCCCCCGCCAATAACGAACTGACGACGAGGCCTTCTGTAAAGGCGTTCAGTCCCAGTTCTTTTTTCATAAATAAAATAGCTCCGGAAATGACTCCGGTATCATATCCGTATAACGCGCCGCCGAGTGCGCCGAAAAAATAGAGCCATTTATTCGAGTGTATGCTTTTCATGTTATGTAGACTCCCTTCATCCAACGCTGTATCCGCGCGGAATTGTTCTACTGCTTCTTTTACCTGTTTTCGTCCGTTTCAAACCTTCCGCACCGTTAATATCCATTATTTTACTAATTATTTTTTGCAAAGCGACGAAACATTTCCCGCTTCCTGCCGTCCAATATAATGTGAACCTGATGCAAAAATAACAGTAGATGTTGTCGAAATAGAGAGAAAGATTTGGAATTTTCTCATTTGCAGAGTTGCTCCAAGTCAACAATTATGGTACGCTTCACAAAGAATAGAAACGAGAGGTAATGATATGGAAGAACGATCTCAACGCAGAAAAAAGAAAAGACGCCTCAGAAAATGGGTGAAATTTGTACTGGTATTCGCCGCTTTCTTATTGGTGATCGCCGGTTCCGTCGGCACCTACGCATTTGTGAAATTGAATAATGCGACCAAAGAAGCGCACGTCAGCCTTGACCGCGGCGACCAGTCCGTAAAACGGATCAAAGAATTTGACCCGAAGAAGGATTCTTTCACCGTATTGCTTTTAGGAATAGACGCCCGTGACAATAAGGGCGAATCAGTAGATGACGCAAGAAGTGACGCCAACGTGCTCGTCACCTTCAACCGGAAAAAGAAAACAGCGACGATGCTCAGCATTCCGCGGGATTCCTATGTCAACATCCCGGGACACGGCTATGACAAATTCGCGCACGCACATGCTTACGGCGGTTATAATTTAACTTATAAAACAGTAGAAAACATGCTTGATATTCCGGTAGATTATGTGGTTGAGAGCAACTTCGACGCGTTCCGCGATGTCGTCAATGAGTTGAACGGCGTTACGGTAAATGTGAAAAGCCAGAAAGTTGCCGATCGTATTAAAGTCGATACAAAAGGAAAAGTCGTGCTGAAGCCGGGCGTCCAGACGCTTGACGGTGAGCAGGCACTGGCTTATGTAAGAACACGCAAAGCGGACACCGATCTGATGCGCGGACAAAGACAGATGGAAGTGCTGAGCGCCATTATTAAAAAATCTAAATCGTTAAGCTCGATCCCATCTTATGACGATATCGTCGACAGCTTAGGGAAAAACTTAAAAATGAACTTATCTCTTAATGACGCCATCGGTCTGTTCCCGTTTATCACATCGCTGAAATCGGTGGATTCTTTGCAGCTGACAGGTTCAGACAGCTATATTTACACTCCTCAGTACGGCAAAAATATTTATTACTTCAAGCTGAATGAGGAAAACCTTCAAGAAGTGAAAACGAAATTAAAAAATGATTTAAACGCGTAAGACGTCACGGCGGGATTAGCAAATCCCGCCGTTTTTCTGTTGAAAAAAAGGACATGAAGGTATAGCCTTTTAACTGAAGGCTTTCTGCTGATTTCGCACAAAGCTGAACATACTACATGAAGCAGCTTTATTTTTAAGGAGGGCATCCATACATATGAAATTGATAGCCATTGACTTAGACGGCACATTACTGAACTCGGACAGTGTGATTTCTCCGGAAAACAGAGCGGCTTTACAAAGAGCGGATGAAGCGGGCATTCTCGTGGCCATCTGCACGGGCAGAGCCACGTTTGATGTAAAAACGCTCTTGAAGGATTTGGATATTCCGATCATTGCAGCAAACGGCGGGACAGTCCATGACAAAGGATACCGCCTCGTCAGCCGGCTCTTAATGGATCAGCAGGCCGGGAAGGATATCGCCGCTTATTTAACGGACAAAGATATTTACTTTGAGGTCTATACAGATGATCATCTGCTGTCCCCATTTGACGGCGAGTCCAAACTGCAGGCAGAACTGGATATTCTGAAAAGCGCCAATCCCAAGGAAGATATTCAGACATTATGGGAGGGCGCAAAGACGCAGTTCAAACAATTCGGCATTAAACCCGTACAGGATATACAGGCGATTTTTAACGGAGACGAACATGTTTACAAGCTTCTTTGTTTCTCTTTTGATATGGAAAAACTGAGAAACGCCAAAGAAGAAATTACACATCATCCGAAATTATCCCAGACATCTTCCGGAAAACACATTATCGAAATCCTCCCTGCCGGTTCCGGAAAGGGACGTGCTCTGACGGAGCTTGCCTCACTGTACGGAATTGAAAAACAAGATATTTACGCCATAGGCGACAGCCCGAATGATTTCTCCATGTTTGAAGCGGCGGGAAACCGCATCGCCATGGGCAATGCGATTGATGAACTGAAGGAAAAAAGCACGTATATTACAAAAAGCAACGATGAAAACGGCGTCGCATATTTCATCAACCGGCTACTCGACAACGATCAATAAAAGGAAAAAGCCAGGTCTTTCACGGCCTGGCTTTTCACGTTTCCCAAAAAAGAAATTCCCAAAAATGAAAATAAATTGTAATATAAAGAAAAAAGGAGTTTCATGATGTCGAATGCAATCGCTATTATAGGATGTTTAGCTTTTCTCTGCGCAGTCGGATACGGAATATTCCACCTCATATGCAAAGCTGCCAAAAAAGAAAAACGTTTTTCAAAAAAGCTGTTTTGGCCCCTTCTCATCGGCGGATTTATCCTGCTTCTGACCGGCGCCTCCCTCGCAGAGCCGGACGCCTCGGCCGTGAAGGCAGAGGAGAAATACAGCACCCTTGATACCGCTTATCAAAAACTGACGAAGGAACACCAGGCGCTTGAGAAAAAATATGAAAGCATCAGTGCCGCGGCCGAAAAGGAGAAATCCGAAGCCGAAGCCGGCAATGAAGAAAAACTCAGCAAACTCAGCCAAGAGATAAGCGAGCTGAAAAAAACAAACAAATCACTCAAACAAGACAATGAGACATTAAAAAATTCACAAAAGAAGCTCGAAAAGACCGCTGAAACGCTTCAGTCAGAAAATAAAACTTTAAAGCGGCAGAAAGCAGAAACAAAAACATCCGAAAACACGGAAACGGCGCAAAACAACGCCCCTTCCTCCGGCGGACATGCCGAAACGAAAGCAGCCGGCACCTCACAGGGATGCGACATTAAAGGCAGCCGGAACGGCATTTATCACACGCCGGGAAGTACATACTACGACCGGACGACAGATCCCGCGGAAATGTTCTGTTCCGTAGAGGATGCGGTAGCGGCCGGATACAGAGCGCCGAAACGGTAAAAGAAAAAGACGTCAGAGACACTCTCTGACGTCTTTTTTTACGGAAGCCGGATGCCGCCCGCATATTTGTCCTTCCAATAAGCGCTTGTGTTCATATTTGTTATGGTAACGCCTGCGGACACGGTGACATGAATCACTTGTCCGTTCCCGATATAAATGGCCGGATTCAGGCTTTCCGCTTTAAAGAAGACCAGATCGCCGGGCTTCAGATCTTGTTTATCGACCGGAACGCCCGCCTGCATCTGCTTGTCCGCATAACGCGGCAGGCTGATTCCTTTCGCTTTTTGATAGATGTATTGAACAAATCCCGCCGTATCAAAGCCGGTTTCCGGTGAAACGCCGCCTTTCAGATAAGAAATTCCGATATGATCGGCCGCTGTGGACACAACGGGATTTTCTTTAGAAATGGCTAAATTGCTGAATCGGCGCACCCCCGTAAAATGTTTTTTCCAGTAATCTTCCGACAAGTAAGAAATGGTGACTTTTGCGGAGCGGCTTGCTTGGATGAACCTTCCCTCTCCCGCATAAATGCCCGCATGGGAAATTCCTTTTTTATACGTGTCGCTGAAATAAATCACGTCCCCGGGCTTTATGCCGCTCAGTTTGATTTTCTCACCGACCAGCCACTGCTGTTCCGCTGATCTCGGCAGGTAAATGTGAAGCTTGTTTTCAAAAACATATTGGACCAGCCCCGAACAGTCGAATCCCTCCTCGGGCGTGCTTCCGCCGAATACATACGGAATGTCGAGGTAACGGGCTGCCTCCTGAACGATCGGGTCATCAGCCAGTTCCGGATCTTTTGTAATCCGCTTTGCGCCAAGATATAAATTCATCCAATAACTGCTTTTTTGAAAGCGTGTGACGGTTACGCCTTCTGACGGAGAACTGTGTATCATCTCTCCGTTTCCGATATAAAGACCGTCATGGACGGGCGCGTTTTGTGTTGAATCCGACTTTTTGAAAAACACAAGATCTCCCGGTAAAAGGTCATTTTCTTTGACGGCGGCTCCGACTTTCCATTGATCACTGACCGTTCTCGGCAGATGGATGTTCTGCCTGCTGAAAAGATAATGCATCAATCCGGACGGATCAAAACCGTCCTCAGGCTCTTCGCCTCCGTAAACATATTTATTTCCGACAAGTTTTTGCGCGTCTGAAACCATCAGGACAGAAACTTGAGAATCCGCTTCAGCAATTTCCGTTCTCGTTACTGCAGGTGCCACAAGACAAATCATAAGGCCGGCAAGGATGTACTTCCTCCAGCTTGTGAGCATGTTTTCTATTCACTCTCCTCATTTTTAGTAGTTTTTACATCGGTAACTTTTAACAAATGTTTAGGAGAGCACACAAAAAAAGAATGCCCGTTATGGGCATTCTTTACTGGATTCGGAACAAACAATATGCCGGCAAGCGGAATCATGCGCTTATTTTGCGCCCGCTGTGTCCTCTTGCTGAATTTTTTGCATTTCCGTGTCAATTTTTTGTTTTTCCTGATCTGTGAGCTGATCATTGTATTTAAACGCAGACATAAACATAAATACCATAATGATCGCGGCAAACGGCCATCCCGCTTTAATGATTTTCATTTGTTTTTCACTCCGCTTTCTTTTTTAAGATATCGCTGTGATCCACATCAAACGTTAATTTTCCATCCTTGACGCTCCAATCGAAATTCGATTCTTTCGTCAGTTCACGTACGACCGTTTTATGATTGATGCTGCCTTTTTTAACCGGCGCAGGCGTCGCTTCATGAATATTCATCGGCGTGACTTCAAAGCGTCCCGTGCCGTTTTTCTGCAGATGATATTGAACAAGCGCCGTGTCTCTCGTTCTTGTCCACCCCTGGTCGAATACGAAGTTGCCCAGGCTGTAGAAAATAACGGTGCCGTGGTACATTTCGATCGGTTCCAGCACGTGCGGATGGTGTCCGACGATAATATCCGCTCCGGCATCTGACATTGCTCTTGCCAATTGGCGCTGTCTGTCATTCGGATCATTATCGTATTCCTGTCCCCAGTGTGTTTGAACAATGACAAGATCGGCTTTCTTTTTGGCTTTAGAAATCATCGGAATAAACAGCTCTGGATCGGCCGGAAGCACACCCGGCGCATTTCGTTTAGCTGCAAAACCTTTTCCGGAAACATCAGTGAAACCCAGTGTTGCGATTTTGATTCCGTTTACATCTTGATACGAAATGTTCTGCTCGGCTTCCTTCAGCGTGAGGCCCGCGCCGACAAGTTCAAGATTTTGCTTTGAAAACTCTTCAACCGTATCCCGCATTCCTTGAGGGCCGTAATCCATCGCATGGTTGTTGGCTGCCGTGAGAACGGTGAAATTCATGTCCTTCAATACTTTTACGGCATCTTTGTTTGATTGAAGGTGGATATTTTTTTCTGCTTCTTTGTAGTTCTTTTTATATGTAACCGGGTTTTCAAAGTTCCCCGACACATAGTCGGATGCTTCGAAGAATGGCTTTGCGTAACGGAAGACACTCTCCGTGCCTTTATGCTTTGTCACTTTCTCGACATTCCGGCCCATCATAATATCTCCGACGAATGAGGCTGATACAAGGTCATCGGCATTTCTTTTCACACTCGGCGTTTCCGCCTTCCCTGTCAGGATGCAGACGAACATCAGGCAAAAGACGATCGGCAGCGCGATAAAAACGTGAAGATTGGTCTTCTTTTTCTGCTGTTTGGTCAGCTTCAGCAGTTTTTCTTGAAAGCTTAATTGTTTTTTCATCGTTTGACACACCTTACATTAGATTAAGTAGTAAGCAAACATAATGGCAAAAGTTGCGCCGCTTAAGAACAGCGTGCTGGCAAATGTAATCGTTAATCCCTGTTTCTGAATGGTATTGGCGATCAGACCCGGTACGATGATACCGATTCCTCGGAATTCTGATATCTCAAACGGTACGATCGGGTAAAGGAAATCAAGGGCGATTTTTAAGCAGATTCCCGTTATCAGCATAGCTGCGAATTTTCTGCGTCCGTACAAAATCATAAATCTGGATAAACCGTATTTGACGATCACGTATGTAAGAAGACTCACTAACAATACGAGTAAAATAAAGACCGGCTGGTTAAAAACGAGCCCTAAATAACCCGGCACGACTAAACCGGCAGGTACGATACCTGTTTTTTCCGCGAAAATTAAACTGATTAACACGCCTAAAATAAGTGAGATGTATAAATCTGATCCGAACATTTATCCTTTTCCTCCTAGCTAACGAGCTGTTTCACCTTATACTCTTGAATTTTTTCAATTAATGGTTCCGCTGAACCGTGGATATTGCCCACGCCATATATGACACGGTTTTGCATTCTTGTTTTCAGCACGTCCATGATTTCGTCTGTTGATTTATATTCCAGATCGTGCAATGTATCGGCAGGAATCTTGCCTTCTTCATAAGCTCTGACGATCGGTTCTGTCGTCTCGCCGATGAGTATGAGTTCCTTCGTTTTAATGTACGGAAGCACGTCGTTTGCGAACTGAATCGTTCTGTCCACACGGTCGGCGCGGCAGTTCATGATAACGATCGGTTCATCTGTCGGGTAGCCGATTTCCTTTACACGTTTCCATATATTTAAAGTAGAAGATGCATCATTTGCGGCAAAGCCGTTTACGAAATGACCGGGCTCCTTCGTGCTGAGCAGCGGCAGGATTCTCATGGCGCCAGGATCAGGCGGCGCATTCAGCATTCCTTTAAACGCCGTTTCTTCATCTATCCCAAGAGCCTGGGCAACGCCGAGCGCAAGGGAAGCGTTATCAGGAAAGACCATATATTCAAATTTTCGAAGGTATTCATCTGTAATTTTAGAGTTATCCGCAATAATGACCTCGGTATTCCGCTCTGCGGCTTTTTCTTTAAAGAAGTCTGTGTATTCACTGTCTGTAATGACAAGGTGACCGTTGTACGGTATCGTCGCGGTAAATGCTTCAGCGATTTCATCAAGCGTCGGCCCCATGACGTCCATATGGTCTTCAAGCACATTCACGATGACGCCGATGTTGGCTTGAAGGAGTTCTTCCTGAAAGATAATCTGATAATCCGGGTTTACCGCCATACATTCACTGACAATGGCATTGGCGCCCCGTTCTACGGTTTCCTTCATTACTTCTTTTTGCTCGCCGATATTCGGACCCTGCGGTTTCCGTTTGATCGGTTTCTCCTCAGGTGTATCCCAATAGATCATCCTTGCATCTGTTCCCGTCGTTTTTCCGACTGTTTTGTAGCCCGCCTCCATCAGTATTCCGGTCGTCAGCCTCGTTACGGTTGACTTTCCGCGGATACCATTAATATTGACGCGTACTGGCAGGGCATCGATATTCTTCTGATGCCGCCTTTTTTCAATGATTCCGATGATTAGTACGGCAGCACAGGCTATAATGAGTAACCACATTGATTTTTGACATCTCCTTCTGTATTGATAAATTCATTCATCAGTATATAGCTTCACTATGAATTCTCAATCGGCATTATGTAACATAATCTTCCCGCTTTCACTGAGCCAAACTTCTCTATTAGTGACGCTATTCTTCCTATTATCGAATTGCTTTTTTTGGGAATAGGCAGGACTTCAACCTTACTTCAATTTTTCAAAAGAAAAATGAATGCGTTTACATTTTCACACAGAAATTCATTTGGACCAATGGAACTATTCGCGTTCCGGAAGAAAAAGATGTAATGATAATCCATCTTTTCCAGCCCGTTTGTATCAGCGTTTTTCGCACTGCGCATACGTTTCGGGACTCTCTGTCCGCTGTGTGCAGACTACCTGTTTTGTTAAGGATAAGGTCTTAAAGTCATTCATTTTTCCCCCGTATCCTGCTTTCAGTCCCATTCCAAAATAACTAGCGGAATGACTGGTACATGACAGAAAAAGACGGGTCCGGAGTGTTTACAAGAAATACACATTTTATATGCGGAAAGCCTTTCTCCTTTTAAACCATTTACAGGACGTTTATCACTCTTTTGAAATAATTTTAATAAATCTTTATATTCGTTCAAGAAATATTCATCCATAATTGTGAAGTTCTTGGTAAAACATCGAGGAACTCCTCTATTTTATAAAATGCATAAAAAAGGAATACCCGCTGAAAACTACAGATAACCAGGAAAGGAGGGGGCTGATGTCTGCGGATAAACAAAACAAACGGATTCCCGGCGATTTTGAATCGGCTGTACGGGAAATGCAGGAGCTGATGTGTGTTTGCGGTGATTTTAAAATACGAAGGATCAAACTGCAGGACCGTCATACCGCTTTCTTTTATATTGAACAAATGATAGAAGAACAGAAGCTGAATGAGTTTCTGTTAAGCGACACCCTGCAGAACGGCCCGCTTGAGGAAACGATGAATGCCGTCAGCAGTGCGGAAACGGATGAAATCAGAAAACTCATTGACGGGATTTTGGCCGGACAGGTTGTTTTTCTCAGCGATGCATCGAGAAAAGCGAAGCTGTTTTCCGTCGGGCAGAATCCGCTGCGTTCCATTATGGAACCCGAATCTGAAAGTATCGTCCGCGGCGCCCATGACGGGTTTGTGGAAAGTTTGGAAACGAACATTCATCAGCTGCGGTTTCACATACAGGACCGCCATCTCTCCGTTCATTATATGGATATCGGGGAAAGAGCCAAATCAAAGGTTGCGGTTATCTTTGTTGAGAATATCGCCAATCCGGAGATTGTCGAGGAAGTGAAGCGGCGCCTGTCATACTTGCGTATAGACAGCGTGCTTGCGCCCGGGATTATCGAGGAATCAATAGAAGATAATTCGTTTTCCATTTTTCCGCAGATCATTCATACGGAACGGCCGGATAAAGCAAAAGCATGCGTGATGGAAGGCTGTGTACTGATCATGATGGACGGGAGTCCGTCGGCTTTGATTGCGCCGATCACATTCTTTTCCTTTTTTCAATCTCCGGATGACTACAGCACGAGGTGGATTTCTGCCAGTTTTTTAAGAGTGCTGAGATTTTTCGCCTTTATGATCGCGATTACGCTGCCCGCTTTTTATATCGCGCTGATTGCGTTTCATTTTGAAGTCATTCCCAACGATCTGATTATCACCATGAAAAATTCGATTGTTGATATTCCCTTTCCCCCGCTGATAGAAGCCATGATTATGGAAATTACGATTGAACTGATCCGCGAAGCCGGTATCAGGCTGCCGAGACCGATCAGTCAGACGATCGGCATTGTCGGCGGTCTCGTGATCGGTGACGCAGTCGTTCAGGCGGGACTCATTTCTAATATGATGATTATCGTCGTAGCCGTTACGGCTGTTTCTTCTTTTGTGCTTCCTTCATATGAAATGAGCACGTCCATCCGAACGCTCAGATTTCCGCTTATGTTTCTGGCATCCTCGTTCGGTTTTATCGGCATCGCACTCGGCTTCGGGCTTATTCTGATGAACCTGTGCAAGCTTGAATCACTCGGCGTTCCTTATTTATCATCTCTGACGCCGTTTCATTTCAGTGACTTGAAGGATGCATTTATCCGGCTGCCGGCTTGGTTTATTAAAAGAAGGCCTTTTTATTTGAGACCGCAAGACTCAAAGCAGATGAAACATGTTCGGGGGTGGAGAAAAGATGAAGCCTAAAAAAATAAGCCCGCTTCAAGGCGTGTTTTTCATTAATCAGACGCAGATCAGCATCGGCATTTTGGCGCTGCCCCATTTACTGATGATGAAATCGGGAAGCAGCGGATGGATTTCCATTCTGCTTACCGGATTGCTCGTCCAGCTTACATTCAGCCTGTATATGATATTATTTCACCGGTTTCCGAAGCTGAACCTGTACGAAATGCTGGAGGAGGTGTTCGGAACACTTGCCGGCAAAGGGGTGCAGGTGCTGTATATTTTATATTTCGCGTTTCTCTGCACGCTCATTCTTTCTGTATTTACACGGATATTGGATATCTGGGTGCTCCCTCAGACTCCGAATTGGGTGATCAGCTTAATGCTGATCCTCGGTTCTGTCTATATCGCCCAGGCTCCGCTGAATGCGATCGCCAGGTTCAGCTTTATTTTAACGCCGTTTTTGCTGCTGATCTCTCTGCCGCTTTTATACACGCTGGGAAAAGCCGATATCACATACATTATGCCGATTTTTCACGGAACCGCAAAAGACATGCTTACCGGGGTGCAGCAAACACTTGTCAGCATTACCGGCTTTCAGGCGGCGCTCGTGATCGGGCCCCTAATCAACTGCACCGTCAGCCAGCGCTACAAAATACTGACGATTTCAAACATCTTGATTATCCTTTATTACCTGTATATCACCCTTACTTGCTTTGTCACAATCAGCCCCGAAGAAATAAAAATGATCCCGGAGCCTGTGCTGTACCTGTTAAAAACCGTTTCATTCAGAATTATCGAACGGACGGATCTGCTCTTTTTGACGTTTTGGTTCGTGACCGTCTTTTCAACGCTGGCCAACGTGTTTTACTTGGCAAGCACCGGCATTGCCAAGCTGTTCAATCAAAAAGATCACAGCCGGTTTGTTTATCCGCTGGCCCTGCTCGTCTTCCTTCTGTCTATTTGGGCCACAAGCACAGATAAAACGATACAGCAGCTGGATCAGTTTTTCCGCATTTCCGATATTGTGTTTGTGTATTTGTTTCCGTTGTTTATGGTATTGATTGTCCTTGTACGCAAAAAGGGTGTCCGCCATGCGCATTAAAAAAGCGGTTCTTATCAGTCTCATGTGCGCAAGCCTGACACTTGCGGGCTGCTGGGATCAAAATTTGCTGAAAGATATTTCTCTCGTGCTGACCGCAAGCCTTGATGTTGATCATGACGGTAAAAATAAAATCGGCATCACCTATCGGAAGGTTCAGTCCTCCCAGGCGGAACAGGAAACGGGCGGCTCATTCATTACGACGGTGCTCAGCGCTTCCGGGCACACCATCCGTGAAGCGCGGTTTCAATTGGATAAGCTTGTCGATCAGCGCATTGACACGTCCAAGCAAAGAGTCTTATTAATCGGTGAGAAAATGGCGGAAAAACCGCTTTTTCCTTATCTCGATGTCTTTTACAGAGATCCGAAAAGCCCGCTTCTCGCTCATCCGGCGGTTGTAAAAGACGGCGAGGCGATTGAAGTGCTGAAGCTGATCGTCCGGCAGAAATTGATCGTCAGCAAGTATTTAACGAATTTATTAACAAGCGCTAATGCGGAATCAAATATCAGCATGGAAAATTTGCAATCCATCCGTTCAAGCATGCTGACGGCTGATAAGGATTTCGCCCTTCCTTATTTATCGATTAACGGACAGACGATAAAGGTAGAGGGTTCTGCCCTGTTCAGCGGCCAGCGAAAAGTGACTGAGGTGCTCGGTCAGGATTCGACCCTCCTGACCCTTTTAAGCGGGCAATTTAATAAATCGGCTAATATTAATCTGAAGCTGTGGGACAAATACAAAATGGATATTGAAAATTATCTTTCTCTCGGCATCACGGATGCCACGCGAAAGATTGTATTTATAGATACAGATCCGCAGCATATAAAAGTGAAAATCCGTTTAAAACTGAATGCACGCGTCTTGGAATATCCAAAGGACAAGCTGAATTCTTATACGGCAATCGACCAAATAAACAAACAAGCCTCAGCAAATTTGAACAGCCAGGCCAGATCGGTGATCAGCCATATTCAGGAGCACAACTCGGATATCCTCGGCATCGGCCGGAAATATCAAACCCATTATTATGAGCGGGGCAAGCGGCTCAATTGGCGTGGGGTCTATCCTTCCATCGAGATAATCCCTGATATTAAAGTGAATATCTCACAAATCGGCATCGTGAACTAAAAGAGACCCCGGTCTCTTTTTTTGTTGCCAACCGAAATGATTCGTGTTACTCTTTTTATGTAAACGGTTACATAGTTGAAGGAGGAGTGTTTGTTGGCAACGATTAAAGATGTGGCAGGCGCTGCCGGCGTCTCTGTTGCCACAGTTTCACGTGTCCTCAATGACAACGGCTACGTGCATGAAGATACACGAACGAAGGTCATGCTTGCCATGGAGAAGCTGAATTATTATCCGAATGAAGTTGCCCGCTCTCTTTATAAAAGAGAATCCAGACTGGTCGGGCTCTTGCTTCCGGATATTACGAATCCCTTTTTCCCTCAGCTTGCCCGCGGCGCTGAAGACGAGTTGCAGCGGGAAGGATACCGGCTGATCATCGGCAACAGCGATGAAGAATTGGAAAAAGAACTCGACTACCTGCAAACATTTAAACAAAATCAAGTTGCCGGTATTTTGGCGGCCACCCATTACCCCGACCTTCCCGAATACAGCGGCAGCCTTTACCCGGTCGTATTTCTGGACCGGACAAAAGAAGGCGCCCCATCCGTATTCAGTGACGGGCGGGCAGGCGGAAAACGGGCGGCTGAGGAAATGCTTCGCGGCAAAAGCACAAGCATCACGCTTGTCAAAGGCCCAGCCCACCTTCCGACCGCTCAGGAACGTTTTAACGGCGCACTTAACGTGCTGCAAAAAGCGAACGCGCAGTTCAATGTCATCTCCGCCGCTTCATTTTCCATCAAGGATGCCGCCATTTTAGCAGAAGAATTGTTTGCAGCATACCCTGAAACCGACGGAGTCATTGCCAGCAACGACATTGCGGCGGCTGCCGTCCTCCATGAGGCGCTGCGGCTCGGCAAAAAAGTTCCGGAGGAGATTCAGATCATCGGATACGACGATATTCCGCAGAGCAGGCTTTTGTTTCCGCCGCTTTCAACCATCCGCCAGCCTGCATATGAGATGGGAAAACAAGCGGCAAACCTGCTGCTGCAATTGATAAAGAAAGAGCCGCCGAAAGAGACGGCCATTCAAATGCCCGTGACTTACATAAGAAGACAAACGACAAGAAAGGATGATCACCATGAGTGAAATTTGTGTTATCGGAAGCTGTTCTATGGATCTGGTCGTCACATCTGAACGGCGTCCGAAAGCCGGAGAAACCGTACTGGGCACAGACTTTCAAACCGTGCCCGGAGGAAAAGGCGCAAATCAGGCCGTAGCCGCTTCCCGCCTGGGCGCAAACGTATATATGGTAGGAAAAGCAGGCAATGACAGCTACGGAAAAGCGATTATTGAAAACCTGAAGGCAAACGGTGTCAATACGGACTATATGGAAACGGTTACACATAAAAAAAGCGGAACGGCTCATATTGTGCTCGCAGAAGGAGACAACAGCATCGTCGTCGTAAAAGGCGCAAACGATGACATCTCCCCCGATTATGCCAAAAGTGCGCTGGCAAAACTTCCCGGCATTGATATCGTGCTGATCCAGCAGGAGATTCCTGAAGAAACCGTTGAAGCAGTGTGCAGCTACTGCCGCGCGCAGCAAATTCCGGTTATTCTGAATCCCGCGCCGGCCCGGCCGCTGAAACAATCGACGATTGAGGATGCCGCATATCTTACGCCGAACGAACATGAAGCATCCATTTTATTTCCTGACCGGACGAAAGAAGAAGCGCTCGCCGGCTATCCCGGCAAACTGTTCATTACCGAAGGAAAACAAGGCGTGCGCTACTCAGACGGCACCGCGGAACGGCTTGTTCCCGCCTTCCCTGCAGAAGCGGTCGACACGACGGGAGCCGGCGATACCTTTAATGCGGCACTTGCCGTCGCACTCGCGGAAGGACGGGACATTGAGCAAGCGCTCCTGTTTGCCAACCGCGCCGCCTCCCTGTCCGTGCAGCACTTCGGCGCCCAAGGCGGCATGCCGGCCAGAAAAGAAGTTGAGGAGCTGCTGTCATGAAAAAACACGGAATGTTAAACAGCCACATTGCCAAAGTATTAGCCGATCTCGGGCATACAGACCTCATCGCAATCGCCGATGCGGGTCTCCCCGTCCCTGACGGCGTCCCTAAAATTGATTTGTCCTTAATGGCGGGCGTTCCCGCCTTTCGGGACGTGACCAGCCTGGTAGCCGGGGAGATGGCAGTCGAAAAGGTGATCGCCGCTTCCGAGATCAAAGACGCAAACCCTGAGAATGCAAGTTTCATAGAAAGCCATTTCTCAGCGCAGACGATCGAGTACATGTCCCACGAGGAATTCAAACGGCTCACACAGAAAGCAAAAGCCGTCATCCGAACGGGTGAAATGACACCATACGCCAACTGCATCCTGCAGGCGGGTGTGATTTTCTAGAAAGAAGGGATCCAGCATGCACATCGGCATGACAGACATTCATAAAGCATTCGGCAAAAACCAAGTGCTCTCCGGCGTCTCATTTGAGCTTCTGCCGGGAGAAATCCACGCTTTAATGGGAGAAAACGGAGCGGGCAAATCGACGTTAATGAATCTGCTCACCGGGCTCTACCGGCTCGACAAGGGAAACATTACGATAAACGGAACAAACATGAGCTTCTCCAATCCAAAGGAAGCCGAAAAGCACGGAATCGCCTTTATCCATCAGGAACTGAATATATGGCCGGACATGACGGTGCTTGAAAACCTTTTTATCGGCAAAGAGCTGACGACGGCGTTCGGCGTTTTGGAAACGAAGAAAATGAAAGCGCTAGCAAAATCACAGCTTGAAAAACTGGGAGTCTCTCTTCCTCTTGACCGGGAAGCCGGACAATGTTCCGTCGGACAGCAGCAGATGATTGAGATTGCCAAAGCGCTGATGACAAACGCCGAAGTCATTATTATGGACGAACCGACCGCGGCGCTGACCGAACGGGAAATCAGCAAACTGTTTGACGTGATGACGGCGTTAAAGCGGGACGGCGTATCCATCGTCTATATTTCGCACCGAATGGAAGAGATATTTTCGATTTGCGACCGGATCACCATTATGCGGGACGGCCTCACTGTCGATACGGCGCATATGAAAGAAACTAATTTTGATGAAGTGGTCAAAAAAATGGTCGGGCGGGAGCTGACCGATCGGTATCCGACTCGCACGCCGTCACTCGGCGATAAGGTGCTCGAAGTGAAAAACGCCTCAAAAAAAGGAAGCTTTTCACAGATCAGTTTCCATGTGAGCGCCGGAGAAATCCTCGGCGTTTCCGGTTTAATGGGTGCCGGACGGACAGAAATCATGAGGGCGCTGTTCGGAATTGACAGGCTCGATTCCGGAGAGATCTGGATTTCCGGCCGAAAAACCGGCATTCGGGGTCCGTACGATGCCATCCGTAAGGGACTCGGCCTGATTACGGAGAACCGCAAAGATGAAGGGCTGCTGCTGGATACGTCCATTCGTGAAAATATCTCATTGCCGAACCTGACCAGCTTCTCTCCGAAAGGCATCATTGACCGAAAACGCGAGGCGGAGTTCGTTGAGCTGCTCATCAAGCGTCTGACCATTAAGACCGCATCTCCGGAAACCGCCGCCCGGCATTTATCAGGAGGAAATCAACAAAAAGTCGTCATCGCCAAATGGATTGGAATCGGCCCGAAAGTTCTCATCCTTGATGAACCGACAAGAGGCGTCGACGTAGGCGCGAAAAGGGAAATCTATTCATTAATGAATGAACTGACCGATCGCGGAGTCGCCATCATCATGGTGTCTTCCGAGCTGCCGGAAATTCTCGGCATGAGTGACAGAATCATCGTCGTCCACGAAGGGCGCATCAGCGGAGAAATCAATGCGGCCGGCGCAACACAAGAACACATCATGACACTTGCCACGGGAGGGCAGCAGTATGAAAACTGAACCAATGACATCAACTGAACAAAAGCGATTTTCCATTCACACCTTCACGCAAAAACTCGGTCCGTTTCTCGGCTTACTGATTCTTGTGCTGATCGTTTCCGTTTTAAACCCGAGTTTTCTTGAACCCCTCAATATTCTCAACCTTCTTCGGCAGGTTGCGATTAACGCTCTGATTGCATTCGGAATGACGTTTGTCATTTTAACGGGAGGCATTGATCTCTCTGTCGGAGCCATCCTCGCCTTATCGAGCGCATTAGTCGCAGGTATGATGGTCTCAGGCATCGACCCGATCTTAGCCGTCATCATCGGCTGCGTAATCGGCGCCGTACTCGGCATGATAAACGGATTATTAATCACAAAAGGAAAAATGGCGCCGTTCATCGCCACTTTGGCGACAATGACCGTCTTTCGCGGACTGACCCTCGTCTATACGGACGGAAATCCGATTACGGGGCTCGGTTCAAATTACGCATTTCAATTATTCGGACGCGGTTATTTTCTCGGTATTCCCGTACCTGCCATTACGATGCTGATTGCATTTGCGGCCCTGTGGGTTCTTCTGCACAAAACACCGTTCGGCCGCCGGACATACGCCATCGGCGGCAATGAGAAAGCGGCGCTGATATCGGGAATCAAAGTGCCCCGCATCAAGATCATGATCTATTCTCTGACAGGTTTATTATCGGCGCTGGCGGGAGCGATTCTGACATCACGCTTAAATTCCGCACAGCCGACGGCCGGGGAATCATACGAGCTGGACGCCATCGCAGCGGTCGTTCTCGGCGGAACGAGCCTGTCCGGCGGTCGAGGGCGCATCATCGGTACGCTGATCGGGGTTTTGATTATCGGTACGCTGAACAACGGCTTGAACCTTCTCGGCGTATCATCTTTTTATCAGCTCGTCGTCAAAGGAATCGTCATTTTAATCGCGGTGCTGCTGGACCGCAAAAAATCGGCATAGTAGGAGGACCATTATGAAGAAAGCCATCATCACGATCGCGGCATTATCACTGTTTTTGCTGTCCGCCTGTTCACTTGAACCGCCACAATGGGCAAAACCGTCAAACACAAAACATAAAAAAGAATTCACTATCGGGCTCTCCGTCTCCACATTGAACAATCCGTTCTTCGTTTCATTAAAAGAAGGCGTTGTAAAGGAAGCCAAAAAACGGGGCATGAAGGTCATTATTGTCGATGCTCAAAATGATTCATCTAAACAGTCAAATGACGTAGAAGATTTGATCCAGCAGGGAGTCGATGCGCTGCTGATTAACCCGACCGATTCATCAGCGATTTCAACAGCCGTCGAATCGGCAAATTCCCTCGGCATTCCCGTCATTGCGCTTGATCGTTCAGCCGAACACGGCAAAGTCGAAACGCTTGTCGCCTCTGACAATGTCAAAGGAGGAGAAATGGCGGCTGACTACCTCGCCGACCAGCTCGGAAAAGGCGCCAAAGTGGCGGAATTGCAAGGGGTGCCGGGCGCATCCGCGACACGGGAACGCGGAACGGGCTTTCATCATATTGCCGACAAAAAGCTGGATGTCGTAACAAAGCAAGCGGCGGATTTTGACCGTACAAAAGGATTGACCGTCATGGAAAACCTGCTGCAGGGACATCCGGATATTAAAGCCGTGTTCGCCCATAATGATGAAATGGCACTCGGAGCGCTCGAAGCGATTAACAGCTCGGGCAAACACATTTTGGTCGTCGGTTTCGACGGAAATAAAGATGCGATTTCTTCCATTAAAAACGGAAAGCTGACAGCCACGGTCGCCCAGCAGCCGGAGCTGATCGGAAAACTGGCGGCCGAAGCGGCGGAGCAGGTGCTCAAAGGAGAAAAAGTCAAAAAAACCATTTCCGCTCCATTGAAACTTCAAACACAAAAATAACCGGCCGATGTTTAGACTTCCGATAAAACGTGAAAGGATGAAGTAAAAGGAGAGATACAGATGAAGAAAACAGCCAAAGCGGCATCCATTCTGACCCTTGCAGCGGGAATAACAGCGGCTTCAGCTGCCGGAATAACGCCTCTTTCGGAGACACACGCGCAGGAAGCGGTCAAAATTGACGATCTGTACAGCTACCCGCTTGACTCTTATCTCGTTTCCGCGGAAGCATTGAACGTCAGAACAAAAGCATCAGCAGCCAGTCCGAGAGCTGATACCCTTCATTTAGGCGACAGCTTAAAGATCGTTTCATTCCAGAACGCTGACTGGGCAAAAGTACATTATAAAAACGGAAAAACAGGATTTGTATCTACTCATTATATTGTTAAAGAAGCAACAACCGTAAAAACAACGGCAAAAACAAAAGTATATACAGACAAACAAGCGGTCAAAGCTTCCCTTGCTAAAAACACGAGCGTTTCTTTCCTCGGATGGAAAAAGACAGCCGGCGGCGGCATTGACTTCGGCTGGGCGCTTGTCGATTACGGGGGCGCAACGGGATATATCAGCACAAAAGATCTGCAAAAACTGACATAATATCAAAACGGATTTCGCAAATTCAGCGCGAAATCCGTTTTTTCTTTCTTGGGCAGTCAGAAACGTCTAAGGTTCGAAATATTTCTCAGGAAATATTGTCGGATGAAGATGAATGCATACGACTCTAAAATGGCTTCTTTATGTAATCCGCCAGGCGTTTGGCATTGTCACGGATAGCCGCAGCATCGGCGCTGCTTACCCCGTACATCGCGAAAGCCGGCAAATAGGTCATACCCGTAAAATTAGCCATTGCCTGAAACGGCCTTAAGAGCTCGCTCAGTGAAAAATGGTTGGACCCGCCTGCCTGATATGCATCCTCTCCGGCACCTACAGAAACAGCCAGCAGCAATTCTTTGCCGTGCAGCGCCTTTCCTTTGGAACCGTAAGCCCAGCCATACGCCAGCACATGATCCATCCATGTTTTTAAAAGCGGAGGCGCACTGTACCAGTACAGCGGGAATTGAAATACGATCCGGTCATACTGTTCACACAGCTGCCGTTCCTTTTCCCCATCTATTTTCCCGTCCGGATATTCTTTATAAAGCTCACGGACCGTGATGTCATCATGATTTTTTAATTCTTCTGTCCACGCCTTATTGACCGCTGAGTTATCCATGTCAGGATGAACCGCTAATACCAATACTTTCACAGCTACCACACCTTTCCCTTTTGACTGTATTTTACCTAATCTTTGCCGGTTCAGCCAAATAAAAAGAAAGCCCCCGAGAAAAATGGGGCTTTCTTTTTTAATTTATTCCGGGCTTCCTTCGGTTGTTTCGATATCCTTCGCAAAATTCGGATTATCTAAATTTGCGTTGAAAAAGTCCGCCGTATTCGGAAGCTTGAGGTTCATATTCATTTTTTGAGAAATGGTCACTTTACAATCTTTAATGACATAGTCAAACACGTGTCCCCCGGAATTGCGTCCTTCATCAATGAAGTGCAGGTGGTATCCGGAAACAGCGATGCCGTTTGCGTAACCCGGCGTCCAGAAGCCGGCGATTGTACCCTGAATGTCGTCAAAGTTGAACACAGGCTGTGTTTTCACCGCTTCTATCATCGGAACGTACGGTTTCTCCTGGCGTTCTACCGTTCTTGTCTGCACCTTTTTAAATACGCCGTCTAAACGGATCGCATAAAATAAGTTTTTACTAGGCAGAAGGCTGGCGATTTCCTGCTCGAATTCTTCACGGGTCATTTCGCCGTCGATCGTATGCGTCATATCAGGCGTGAAAAATGTGAATGAGCAGAATGGTGACAGGTCTCCGCCTTTAACAGGCGTAGCCGTTCCGTCGCCGCGCAGACGGTAAAATTCTCCGTCAAATCCGATTAATTCGCCGTCCAATTTGTTGAACGTGCCGATTCCGAAATCACCGAACTTCGGAATGTCAGCCATATCAAAATCTCCGTCATATACTCCGTCCAGCAGAGATGTCATTGTTGATACTTGATAGATCTGATCCTCAGGTGAGCCTTTTTCTCCGCGGCTCATCATATGGATGTCGCTTGCATTTTTCATATTCCCTTCACTCCTTTTAAATTGGGCTGTTTTAGAAAACAGGTCATGGTGCGCAGAGTGCTAGAGAGCTTTTGCTTTCATTTTTTCTTTGAATTGCTTCGGAAGCATGTCGCTTGATAAATGGACATTGTCACTGTAATCGACAGGAATGTCAATGATGACAGGGCCTTCTGTGTTCAAGCCTTTTTGCAGCACGTCTGCCAGCTGTTCCGGTGACTCAACGCGCAAGCCGGTGGCGCCGAAGCTTTCTGCATATTTTACGATGTCAATGTTTCCGAAATCTACGCATGATGTACGGTTATATTTTTTCATTTGCTGGAATGCGACCATATCATATGTGCTGTCATTCCATACAAGGTGAACGATCGGCGCTTTTAAGCGGACTGCCGTTTCCAATTCCATTGCAGAGAACAGGAATCCTCCGTCTCCTGAAACGGATACGACTTTTTCACCCGGATTCACCAATGTGGCGGCAATCGCCCAAGGAAGCGCTACGCCCAATGTCTGCATGCCGTTGCTGATCAACAGTTTCAGCGGCTCATAAGCGCGGAAGTAGCGGGACATCCAGATCGCGTGAGAACCGATATCGCAAGTGACGGTTACGTCGTCATCAATTGCATTGCGCAGTTCTTGGACGATTTGCAGAGGATGCACTCTGTCGGATTTATGGTCGCTTGGCGCCTTCTCGCTGTCTGTGAGCATCTGTTTTAATTCGCTCAGCACTTCTTGTTCACGGCTGCCCATATCAAATGTCACAGCGTCGTGTTCAATTTGTTTAACCGTAGCGGCGATATCGCCTAATAATTCTAATTCCGGCTGATAGGCATGATCGATATCGGCCTGGATTTCGTCAAGATGGATAATAGCACGGTCACCGTTTACGTTCCAGAACTTCGGATCGTATTCAATCGGATCATAACCGATCGTTAATACGACATCCGCCTGTTCAAGCAGAAGATCGCCCGGCTGGTTGCGGAACAGTCCGATCCGGCCGAAATATTGGTCTTCCAGCTCTCTGGACAATGTGCCGGCCCCTTGGTACGTTTCTACGAAAGGCAGTTTTGTTTTGGCAAGCAGTTTGCGGATTTGTTTTACCGCCTCCGGTCTTCCGCCTTTCATGCCGACTAACAGAACGGGAAGTTTCGCCGTCTGGATTTTCGCGATAGCCGCGCTGACCGCTTCTTCCGGTGCAGGGCCTTGTTTCGGCGCCGGCACGCTGCGTACGTTTTTCACATTTGTGATTTCATTCACAACATCCTGCGGAAAGCTCACGAAAGCCGCGCCTGCCTGACCTGCTGACGCTGCCCTGAAGGCGTTTGTTACCGCTTCTGGTATATTCCCTGTTTCCTGTACTTCTACACTGTATTTTGTAATCGGCTGAAATAGCGCCGCATTGTCCAATGATTGGTGTGTCCGTTTTAACCGGTCTGCGCGAATTACGTTACCCGCCAGCGCCACTACCGGATCACCTTCTGTATTAGCCGTTAACAAGCCGGTCGCCAAGTTGGATGCCCCCGGGCCTGAAGTAACGAGACAAACGCCTGGTTTTCCAGTCAGTCTTCCGACAGCCGCAGCCATAAATGCAGCGTTCTGTTCGTGACGGCATAAAACCAGTTCAGGTCCTTTATCTTTTAACGCATCAAATACTGCATCAATTTTTGCACCCGGAATGCCAAAAACATGTGTGACACCTTGCTCCACTAAGCAATCAACAACAAGCTCCGCCCCCCGATTTTTTCCAGAGGTTTTTAGTTCATTTGTTGCTTTTGCCAACACCCTCACTCCTTATTATGCATATTAAATATAAAATTTTAAGTAATTTGTGATATTATTCACTATACACTCTTTGGAAATTGACCTCCAATATCAATTCGCCGTATGATTAATATGTTTCACGAATAATTAACAAAGAGAAAGGAATGGATAAGGATGGAGCTTCGCCATCTTCAATACTTTATTGCCGTTGCCGAAGAACTTCATTTCGGCAAAGCTGCGCTTCGGTTAAATATGACACAGCCGCCTCTCAGCCAGCAGATCAAACAGCTTGAGAAGGAAGTCGGCGTGACCTTATTAAAGCGCACGAAACGGGTTGTAGAGCTTTCAGCTGCCGGAGAAAGTTTTTTAAAACACAGCAGAAACGCGATCGAAGAAATAGACAAAGCGATTGAAATGGCGCAGAGAACGGCGCGGGGAGAGCTCGGCCGCCTTGTCGTCGGTTTTGTCGGCTCGGCCACATATGAATTTCTGCCGCCGATCATTCGGGAATTCCGCGAAAAATTCCCCTCCGTCAAGCTTGATCTGCGTGAAATTTCTTCTTTCAGACAGCAGGAAGAACTTCTGAAGGGGAACATTGATATCGGCATCCTTCATCCGCCTTTACAGCATTCCGCGTTACATATGGAAAAGGTGCAGAGCAGTCCGTGCATTCTGGCCTTGCCGAAGCAGCACCCGCTTACCGCTAAACAGACAATCGACATTCACGATTTAAAAAATGAACCGATTATCACACTGTCGAAAGAAACATGGCCGACTTTATACCTAGAGTTTGTAAACTACTGCGAGCAGGCGGGCTTCAAACCGAAAATCGTTCAGGAAGCGACGGAGTATCAAATGGTGATCGGATTGGTTAGTGCCGGCATCGGTGTGACCTTCGTGCCTTCTTCTGCTAAAAAGCTGTTTAATCTCGAAGTCGCCTACCGCGGCATTAATCAGGTGCAGCTCACTGCCGAATGGGTCATTGCCTACCGCAAGGATAATCAAAATCCGATTCTGAAACATTTTCTGGATATTATGAATAAACGCCAGGCTTTATTGCAGGCGGATAAGGAAAATGCATAAAAAAGAGGGCCGCCGAAAGCAGCCTCTTTTTTTGTGCTTTTATGGATTTTTACTAAATTGGTAGAAACGCTCAGTACACCTTACGACCTGTACCCGTATACATACAGTACAACTGATCAGGAGGGATAAAAATAACGGGGCGGCAATGACCCATCTAAAAGGAGGCAGAACACATTACACATATTACCGTCATTTTGACCCTGATTTCTTTCTTTGTGACCATTATTTTTATCTTTTGGAGACCCGGGGGATTAAATGAAGCCGTTCCGGCGTCGCTGGGCGCCATTCTCGTTTTGTTATGCGGAACCGTTTCCTTTCATGATTTGGGGGATATAGGGTCAAAAGTCACCGGAGCATCAATCACCATTATCTCCACAATGATTATGGCGATCGCGCTGGAAAGCTTCGGTTTTTTTAACTGGGCGGCGGCCAAACTGCTTCACCGCGCCAAGGGATCGGGCATCCGGCTTTTTTGGCTGACCAACCTGCTCTGTTTTTCAATGACGCTCTTTCTGAATAATGACGGCAGCGTCTTAATCACCACTCCTATTTTACTATTGGTCTTACAATATCTCGGACTTAAAAGACATCAGAAAACACCGTATTTAATAAGCGGCGTATTAATTGCGACGGCGGCAAGCACCCCGATCGGCGTCAGTAATATCGTCAATTTAATTTCTCTCAAAATGATAGGCATGGACCTTTATTTGTACACCAATATGATGTTTATCCCCGGCACGCTGGGACTGGTGTTTATGGCCTTTCTGCTGTTTGCCGTTTTTTACCGCCGTTTGCCGAAACAGCTCCCCGATATTCCGGTTCATTTTGATTCGCTGGAACACAAACGATATCATCCGCTTCAGCCTCCGCCGGACCCGACCCAAAACAGCCGTACGAACATCATGTTTTGTGTTTTGGCATTTGTATTGTTCGTCCGGATCAGTCTGTTTGCAGCTTCTTACAACGGCATATCCGTTTCGCTCGTGGCTGTCATCAGTTCAGTCATCCTGCTTGGCTGGAGATGGATTTATTTAAAAATCGGACCGGCAGACTTATTAAGGAAAGCGCCTTGGCATATCTTTATTTTTGCCTTCACGATGTACATTATCATCTACGGACTGCATAATATCGGACTGACGGCGCTGCTTGTTCAGTCTATTGAGCCTTATGTCTCACAAAGCATTGCCCACGCCGCATCTATTATGGGCATTGCTACATCCGTCCTCTCTAATTTGTTCAATAACCATCCCGCCTTAATGATCAGCACTTTGACCTTAACTGAAATGTCCATTGACCCCTTAACCGTAAAAATCATTTATCTGGCTAATATTATCGGCAGTGATATCGGATCATTGCTTCTGCCGATCGGGACATTAGCCACGCTGATCTGGATGCATATCATCAGACAGCACGGCGAAAAAGTTTCTTGGTCAGAATATATCAAAACGACCATTATCGTTGTCCCTCTCACCGTCGTGTTTACCATTACCGTTTTATATGTTTGGATCAGTTGGATTTACCTTTAGCCCTGATGAAAAAAACTGCCTGCTGTATAAGAGAGGCAGTTTTATCATTTATGGCAGGTGCATGGTTTTTAAATGATTCAATTTCCAAAAAACAGTATCTCCGTCTGCATTGGTCAATTCAAGAATATTATCTGAGACATCCTGTAACAGTCCGACTTTATTCGGTATATCTCCTAAATCCAGAATAATCAGCTTCCCGATATATCTTTTTAATTGCTCCTCAAAATTCCGGACGAGGGGCACATTAGCGGGAACAACCGGCAGCTCTGAACTGTTTAATGTATACGGCGTCTGCTCATCGGAATAGGGTGTCAGCCATTTCAAATGATGCATCGAGATGAAAAGAGTCTTATAAACCGGAGAGAAGAAAACAAAATAATCATTTAAAACACTTGTCACATACCCATGAATGGAACGGTCTCCCGTAACAAATATTTCTGTGAATCTGCCTTTTATATGCTGGAGGGTATTCCGGTAAGAAAAGGAATGTTCCTGTTTTTCGGGATGCGGACTTTTTTTTCTTGCGTACGGTTCTTTATTCTCTTCGTCCGGGAGCGTCAATGTCATCCTCTGAAGGTGCAGCAGCGGAATATAAAGAAACGTCCGGCCGTCATGAATCACAATGATATCCTGACCGATATCCAAAAGAGTTCCTGAAAATGTCGTATTCCCCGATATCTCAATATCGACTTGTTTATCCAGAAATCTGCTTAATCCAGCCATTTCATTCCCCCCTCTCCCGCGTTTACGGACAATCTTTCCAATCATTTACGGCCGTGTTTCCACCGATAATCTATTGTCCTTAATACAGTGGCGTAGCTATAAGAGTTCTCTTCCTCCCTTTTTGAAGATCGAACCGATCTTGACGATCTTTTCGACTTTTTAGAGGAAGTACGCTGCTCTTCGCGTGATTCTTCCTCATGCGGCTTTTCTTCTTCGGCGCTCTCTTTCTCACCTTTATTCTCGTCGTCTTTATTCTCCTCTTTTTTAGCTGCTCCTTTTGCCCCTTCGCTGATGCTCTTGATATGAAAAGGATAGATCCGCAGCACTTCTTTATCTTTCACAAGAGTGTAGTGGCCGTCGGAATTATCCACAAGTATACCTTCAACGGCTTCAGGACCTCCGCGGTTGATGGATACCCATTTGTGGATCAGGCGTTTAAATATGCCGTGAAAATCATCAGCCATTTCAAATTCCGGGCGCTCCTCCTCTTTGCCGTCCTCTTCTTGTTCCGCGCTGATGCTTTTGACATGATCGGCGTTAAAATATACGATTCCGTCATCTTCCGTTTCCAGCACGAGAAAATCATCGCCTGTTTCGTGAAGCTTTCCTCTTTTCGATTCCGGACCTCCCTGATTCAATTGCACCGTGCGATTGGTCATCCGGCTGATCAGATCTTGAAAATCATCAGCTTTTTCACATTCTGCCGCTTCGGCCGGCGATACGGTTTCACTCGTATTTTCCGTCACACTTTTCACGTGTTTCCATTGATAATAAACGATTTTATTATCAACCTGAAGAGCGATATAATCCGATTGAATGTCTGCTAATCTCCCTGTCTTGGACTCCGGGCCTCCCCGGTAGACAGTAATTACTTTTCCTTCCATCGCATGCAAAAAGTTGTCATCAGACCGCTGCCGCTTCGTATTGCGTTTCATCTATTGTCCTCCTAGTCATTTTTCTCATAATGTAAAAAGCATAATGCATATATACGTATCACGATTATTTTCGGGAACTGATTCACCAGCCTATTTGTAAAAAATCTTTCTTCATTTCCAAATCAGATATTCCACCGCTCTAACTCACTGCTGATGAAGGCTGACCGCTCCTTAATGTATTCGCAAATCACTTCAGGCTCCCGGTCAAAGCAATCAATCTCTTCTTTCTTATATGGATCCTTCGCGACATGCGGCCTGATCTGCTCATACAGTGACATGACCTTCGGCTTCATATGTTCAATGGTAAACCGGGTCTGAAGTGTTTCTTCCAAAAGCCGTTTGTACGCTTTGCGGAAATACGGTTCATCCAGAAGCCTTGCAGTCAAGGTATTAAACCCTTGTATTCTGACATAATCGGCCTCCATCCGATCACCGTGAATGTCTCTTCCCCACGTCGCATCGTAATCCCACGGAATGACTTCAAAAAGTCCCGTTTCATGATTCCGGTACAAAGCGTAATTATGAACAAATCCATCGTAGTTTGAGGTAAACACGATGCCCGCAAGCCACCGCAAATACTTATCGGCGTCCAAGTGTTTGACGATCTCCCCCTTGAACTCTGACTTCGGAACGGTATTAATTTTATAGATCATGTCCTGCAAGTATAAATCGTCTTCTTTCGTTCCCGTTTTCTTTTCATAACCAAGTTCGAGCGATGTTTTCGTATCCCGCTCCAGATCACTGACGAGGGAGAAATTGGCGTCGTCATCAACCGCGTAAAAAACAGCCCCGTCCGCCAAATTCCGTTTCGCCAGAAAATATTCATCCACTGACTCCAGCTCAAGATACACCCCCTCATGTCTGCCATTGATTTGCAGGGTTACGAAATTCGCCTTTGGTGACAGCGTCCCAAGCTCCGCGAAGAAATCGAGAGACAGCTTATTCCGCATCATCGACGGATCTTTGTATTCAGCGTTTAAATGTATCTCTTTCGCCCTGCGAAATGTTTTCGGCGAATAAAAAGCGATGTGATACGATTTTTTCTTGAAATCTCTTATATGCGAGCCGCGGTACGCCAGATCAATGTCAAGCCGTTTTTGATTCACTCTCAGCACCGCGGGCACCGGATCATCATCCCAAATGTCTTTTTTCAGCTCCATTAAGTCTTTCGGGTGAATAAACAGCTGGTATAGAGGCAATGTTGATTGGTCTTTCATCAGTAAACCTCCCTGTATTAATTTAGGCTGTGCTTTTTATATAAAACTCAGCGAATCACACATACACTTTTTTCATTCATGCGTACTATGTGGTAGTAAGGATCGCATCCTTAAAACATATATCATGAGGAGGTTTCAAAATGGGCCACTATTCCCATTCTGATATCGAAGAAGCAGTAAAATCCGCAAGCACCGAGGGATTGGAAGATTATTTGTACCAAGAACCAAAAAGCAGTAAGAAGAGAAAATCTCGCAGCCGTAAAAAATCATGCCGCTCTCACAAAAAATCTCGCAGTCATAAAAAATCGTGCCGCTCTCACAAAAAATCTCGCAGTCATAAAAAATCGTGCCGCTCTCACAAAAGATCTCGCAGCCATAAAAAATCCCGTTCTCACAAAAAATCTCGCAGCCATAAAAAGTCCCGTTCTCACAAAAAATCTCGCAGCCATAAAAAATCCCGCTCTCACAAAAAATCTCGCAGCCGTAAAAAATCATGCCGGTCTCACAAAAAATCACGCAGCCACAAAAAATCATGCCGCCGCAAGAAAAAACGCACGCAGAAAAAACCTTATCGTCCTCATAAAAAAGACCCTTGCAAAAAAGACGATTACTGCAGCAAAACAGAGTACTGGAAAGACGGGAACATCTGGGTTGTAAAGAAAAACTACAAGTAACACCATTCGTAAATAGGCTGCCGGCTAAACGGAAGCCTTTTTCCTCAATCAGATATATGCCACGTGATAAGATATGCAGCCGGTTTTCTTTTGTTGTGTTTCCGAATTTTCTTTCTGTATAATCAGGTCATACGATAAAGAAAGGCGGCCGAAATCATGCATATCTTACGAGCAGACGAACTGAACGCAAAAGACACTTACAAATTGCTTTCGGGCACAGTCGTTCCCCGGCCGATCGCATTTGTCACGACGCGGTCATCCATCAACGGCGCCGTAAACGCGGCGCCCTTCAGTTTCTATAACGTTGTCTCCGCAGAACCGCCGCTTCTGGCCATCTCAGTCAGCCGCGCGGACGGTCGGCAGAAAGACACCGCGAGAAACGCACTCGCTCATCGGGAATTCGTGGTGCACGTCAGTGATGAGTCCATTATTGAAGACATTAACAAAACGGCGGCAAGGCTTGATCCTGATGTCAGTGAACTTGGCATGACAGACCTTTCTGTGACAGACAGCGCTTGCATCAGCGTTCCCGGTATAAAAGAAGCAAAAGTCAGGTTTGAATGTATACTCGAACGCCATCTTCCGTTCCAAAATGACAGCGGAGAAACGACGACAGACCTCATCATCGGCAGAGTCGTTTGTTTTCATTTGAATGACCAAGTATATGACGCCGATAAAGGCTACATACGGACAGATGAGCTGAAGCCTGCGGCAAGGCTCGCGGGGAATGAATACGCCAGACTCGGGAAGACATATACACTTGTCCGCCCGACCTGAAGCAGGAACCATTATAATAGAAGAAACTAGTCAAAAAGACCCCATTCAAAAGGGGTCTTTTTGAGTCTTTTACCATGTAACTCAGCCTAATGTCTTATAGAATGCCGAAACTTACAAGGTCCTCACCCGTATGAAACGAGTGACACATTTTTAGGAGGCAGACGATGGATTTCATTCAGTTACTGATTTTTTCAGCCGTATTTATTTTGCTCAGCCTTATGTTTCAAGTATTTTCCGTCAAAGTTCTCAATATCGATTAATCGAAATCACACTGCTTATTACGGGCATCGCAGCGGTGACTTTTTTCAATGAAATGTACGTATTTGCGGGAGTTGTTTTCATGCTATTTTTCTGCAGCGGCTTAATGGAATGGCGGCACCGGCGGGAGGAAAAGCAATATGTGTACGATTCGTTTTACGCGGGTCTTTCTGCCGCGCTTGGCGTGCTTATTTTTTTCATCAGTCAGCGTAGCTCTATACTCCTGCGGCCGCTCCGTCGCCGCGCGGGTCGGCCCCGCCTTGGAGAAAGCCTTCTTCATCAATGACGATCGCTGCCGCATGGCCCATAAGCCCGTCAAAATCACCAACGGTCTCGACGCGGTGGCCGCTCTGCCTTAGGGCTTCTCTCGTTTCAGAGCTGATTCTGCTTTCAACCCTCAGCCCTTCATACTCCTCTCCCCATGTCCGTCCCCAGACCCAGCGCGGCTCATTGATCGCCTGCTGGGGGTCCATTTTGTAATCAATGATGCGCGTAATCATCGCTGTCTGAGTTTGCGGCTGGCCTTCTCCTCCCTGGGTTCCGTACAGGATGTGCGGCTTTCCTTCTTTACAGGCCATCGCCGGCATGAGAGTGTGGAACGTCCGCTTGCCGGGTTCAAGTGTATTGACATGGGATTCGTCCAGCGAAAAAAATGACCCGCGGTTTTGCAGCAGAATACCCGTCTCCCCCGCTGTAACGGCAGATCCGAACTCGAAATAGAGGCTCTGAATAAAGGAAACGGCATTTCCTTCCGCATCGGCGACGGCGGCATAAGCTGTGTCGCTTCCGACCGGCCGGCTTACCGCCGGCGCAGCCACGTTACCGATTTCTTCCGCAAGCTGCTTTGCATACCGTTTATCAAGCAGCCGATCCAGCGGAATATGAGAAAATGCCGGATCAGTCAGCACTTCATTCCGGTGCTGAAAACTCTTCTTCAGCGCCTCGATCAGCAGATGATAATAGTCAAAGGAACCGTGTTCGATCTGAGAAAAATCATAGTTTTCCAATATATTGAGCGTCATTAAGCCTGTAAAACCCTGTGAATTCGGCGGAGCCTGATAGATTTTGCACCCGCGGTAATCGGAGGATACCGGGTTCGTCCACTCGCCGCGGTGGGCTTTAAAGTCATCAAGTGTCAGACGGCTGCCGTTGTTTTGCAGAAAGGATGTGATGCGTTGAGCGAGGTCTCCTTCATAAAAAGCGCTTCTGCCTTTCTCGGCAAGCTGCTCCAAGCTGGCCGCCAGATCCTTTTGGACAAACCGTTCACCGGGCATGGGCGCTTTTTTGTTTCTCGTAAAAATGGCCGAGGTGTAAGGCGTCGAGGCTAAAAGAGCGAGATTGCGTTCTGTGTGGGCGCACTGGTCGGCGGACACCGGAAATCCGTTTGCCGCATAATCAAGAGCTGGCTTCAGCACCTCAGCGAGCGAAAGACGCCCGTACGCCGAAAGCACGGCATCCCAGCTGTCCGCCATTCCCGGAACGGTAATGGCGCTTTCTGTCCCGCGCAGAGGGATCGCTTCTCTGCCCCGATACAAGTCTCTCGTCACATGCTTCCCTGAACGGCCGCTCCCGTTATAAGCTTTGATTCGTCCCGTTTCTTTATGGTAAGTGAGCCAAAATGAATCCCCGCCAAGACCCGTCATATGCGGATACACGACTGCCAGACAGGCGCTGACCGCCACTGCCGCGTCAAACGCGTTTCCGCCCTTTTCCAGAATGCCGGCCCCCGCCTGAGAAGCGAGATAATGCGGACTGACGACCATTTGTTTCGTTCCGATGGTTGAAGTATTCATGGCAAGCCCCTTTACAAATTTTCTCAATTATAAAAAGCGGCTTCGCGGCCATCCACATTCCTGAAAGAAAATCTCACACACTATTTACTTTTCGATAAGAAATAATTCTAAATCATTACGTATCGAAAACAATAAAAAATTTATACCTTCATACCGTAACGTTTCATGATACAATAATGTCTACCAAATGAAGGAAGGTGAAGCGGGTTGGAACATGAATACAGCATTCCGAATCTTGTCCTTGATGAAACGGATAAACAGATTCTTTCGATTTTGCACGAGGAAGGGAGGATTTCCTATACAGACGTAGGAAAACGGGTTAACCTGTCGCGAGTGGCGGTTCAGCACCGCATTCAGCATTTACTGGATGCCGGTGTGATTGAAAAATTCACCGCTGTCATCAACCCGGCGAAAATCGGCCGCCATGTGTCCGTGTTTTTTAATGTGGAGGTGGAGCCGCAGTATTTGGAGGAAACCGCATTAAAGCTTGAAAAGGAACCGGCCGTGACAAGCCTTTATCATATGACCGGACCGAGCAAGCTGCATATGCACGGCATTTTCGCAAATGATCAGGAGATGGAAGAGTTTTTGACAAAACGGCTCTATACGCAAAAAGGCGTCGTCAGCGTCGACTGCCAAATGCTGATTAAACGGTATAAAAGCAGAACGGGCATGAAGCTATAAGGAGGACATAGCCATGAAACATCCCTATTGGGACATTACGGCGGCGATGGTCCGAACGGGCATTTTCGGATTCGGGGGCGGCCCGTCGGTGATCCCGCTCATCCGCCATGAAGCCGTCAATAAATACAAATGGATAGATGATGATGAATTCGGAGAAATATTAGCAATCGCTAATGCGCTTCCCGGACCGATTGCCACAAAAATGGCTGCGTATCTGGGCTTTAAGCTGAAAGGCACGTTAGGCGCAATCGTGGCAACCCTTGCCCATATTCTGCCTACATGTCTTGCTATGGTAGGCTTGTTTGCGGCTGTCAATGTCTTAAGCCACTCAGCAATTGTTGCCGGTATGATTGGCACCGTCACGCCGGTAATCGCCGTCATGCTCGGCATTATGGCGTACGAGTTTGGCCAAAAAGCGCTTAAAGGTTTCGGCTGGGTCACGGGCATCCTATTTTTTATCATCGCTTTTATCGGCCTGCAAACGCTGCAGATCAATCCCGGCTTTGTCATTATCATTTTCTTAGCGTACGGCGCGTTTCATTTTAAATTGAAAGACAAAATCACAAATAAACGTTCAAAAGATAAAGGAATGTCGGCCTCATGATCATGATTTATGTATTTATGGCGTTTTTTGTCGCAAACGTACTCGGATATGGAGGCGGACCGGCGTCGATCCCGCTGATGTTTGAAGAAGTCGTCAACAGATACAGCTGGCTCTCAAACGATCAATTCTCAAATATGCTCGCGCTTGCGAACGCATTGCCGGGCCCGATCGCAACCAAAATCGCGGCGTATGTCGGCTACAGCGCAGGCGGGTGGCCCGGGTTCCTGATTGCGCTGATCGCCACCGTCGTACCGTCGGCGCTCGCATTGATCGTCCTCTTGCGCATCATTCAGCGCTTCCGCCAATCCCCCGTCATCAAAGGCATGACGCTGTCCGTCCAGCCTGTCATCGCCGTCATGATGCTCATTCTTACCTGGCAAATCGGCGCAGACGGCATCAAAGCGATCGGCTGGGTTCAAGCGATAGTGATTGCGGGGATTTCCCTCCTTGCCTTGACAAAATTCAAGATGCATCCGGCCTTCCTGATTATCGCGGCGTTTTTGTATGGAGGTCTTGTGGTTCCTCATTTATAGAAAAAAGCACCTGGACAGGTGCTTTTTGTTTCAGTCCCGATATGTTGTTCGATATAGATAACTGTTTCTTCGTCTATGCTTCTTACATGTGGTGCCTGTCATCCCCCCAGATGGCCTGATCAATAAAAAACATTTGCAGCCTCCCGGACTGCAAGTGTTACACGTGATTTTTCCGATAAAACGTTCGCAAAACATGCGTTTCAAGGTCAGCCAGACGGACAGGGATCGGCAGCCTGCTGTCTCGATTGATCATTTTCATTGTGATCTGATAGCTGCTTTCTAAATCAATGTTATGTCCGCAAGACAAGAAGATAGGCTTCACGTCCCGCCGTGTCCGAAGCGCCCGGCCATATACCTCGCCGTCAATGAGAATATCGGTGTAGGCGCCGACTTCATTTTCGGGCATCTCAAAATCGCAGCCTTTGATTTTGAGATAGGTTTTCGCAATCCCAATCGTCGGCTTACCCAGAAAAAAAGCCGCATGGGTGGCAACGCCCATATGATTGTAATGCAGATACCCGTTGCCATCAAACAAAAACACATCCGGCTCCGCCTCCAGCTTTTCGGCCGCTTCGATGATCAGCGGCAGCTCGCGAAACGCAAGAAAACCGGAAACATACGGCACGCTGATTTTCCCCATGCTGTGCACTTTTTCAATCACTTCTTTTGTATCAGCGTCAATCACGATGATACTGCATACGCCGTACGGTTCCCCGTCCTGATCCCAATAAGCGAGGTCGACGCCTGCGCAGGTGTTGACGGAGTCTGGATGGATGACGGGGGATAGGTTGATTCTATGTATTAGGGATTGTTGTGTTTGAATAAAATCCGATTCATCATTTAGATCAAATTCGTGAATTTGATGTATTTTCATTTAATTGGTTTTCCTCATTTTCATTTCTAAAATCGTCTTTTCAGTTCAAATTCTTCATTTCGATATACAACGCAATAAAACTTCCATAAGGATAATCTCCATCCCAGCCACATGGAAAATAGCCCGCTTTATAAATTTTGAAAAGTTTTTCAAAAAAATTGTCTGTTTTCCCGTTTACTGCTCTATTTATTGCACAATTATTTAGATCTGCTACGATCTCTTCAAGAAAAGTATTAAATTCAGTCGTAGTACTTCTGACATTTTCCGAAAAAATTTTCAGAAGCATGTCTAGGTTTTGTGGTTTTTGATCATCGTTTAATTCATAAAATTTTCCCCATACCTCACTCATCTCGTTTTCTTTTATATCTTTCCATGCATATTCATCTTCACCAATTACATCTTCGTAAGCATAGTACTTAGCTTTTTCTTCATCATTAATAATTTTAGTAAAATAAGAGATATCATGTGATGCAACTGCTTTAAAGGTTTTGGAAAAATCAATAACTTCTTTTACCTGATTATGATAATGTCCGTATTTCATTACTTTATACACCTTTCCTAAGTACAACCGTAGGGTTACCAACTCTCCGGTAACCGGAACGCAGCCTAAAGCCAAATAAATTATTCAGAATTTACAAAACAGAAAACAACAATTCACCTATGAAAAAACCTTGAAAGGCTTCAGCAGCCATCAAGTTTAATTAATTTTTCTAACCATTCCCTCTTATAAGTCTAATCCTCAATTAAATCAAGATAATATTTATCATTTTTCATAAGTTCTATTAAAAACTCTTCTAATGAATCTGCAATTTTTATATCATCGTAATATATTGAATTGTTTTGTTCATTGCCTAATGCAATTAACAATAAAGCACTTTCATTTGCTTCAAAAAAAATTAATTTATCTTCTTCAAGTTCCTCATAAACTTCTATATCTGGATAAAACTCAAAGTCATTAACTTTTAATCTTGCATCTCTAATTGAAGCAGGTCCAAGAATGCGATTAATATTATATTCTGATTTTTTCAGAAAGCCGTATCCAACCTCAAGAAGAAACTGTCTCAAATCATAAGGTAACCTTAATCCTAACTTATTTTCTACTTCTAAAATTTCATTCTCGCTTACTGGATAAAATGTATTTTCTTTGTAATTTTTAATAAAATCATATTTCACAATTATTTACCTCCTTTGAGTGGGAGAGTTTTTCTCCTGTGACGGGGTTCATAGCCCAACAGACATTTAAGTCATTTTAAACAGAAAATAACAATTCATTTGTAAAAAACCTTGAAAGGCTTCACTAGCCAATCAAGGTCAATTAATTCTTCTAACTATCCCATTTTTAAGTCTAATCCTATATTAAATCAATATAATATTCGTTATCATTGAGGAACTTTTTTAAAAAATCCTCTAACGATTCAGCTATTTGAGTGTCAAAATAAAATATTGGATTGTTTTCTAATTGTAAATCTATAGAAATATAAACACCCTCGTTTACTTCAAAAAAAATAAGTTTATTTTCATCATCATAAAGTTCATCTAAATCTGGGTCAAACTCAAAAATTCCTTCTCTTAGTCTAATGTCGGCTACTGCCCCTGGCCCCAATATCCTATTAATTGCATTATCACTTTCACCTTTAATAAAACCATAACCGACTTCTAAGTATAATTGTTTTAAATCATTTGGAATATCTACTTTCATTCTTTGTTCAGCTTTTAATATATCCTCTTCAGGTACCTTATATGTTTTATTTTCTAAATGATTTATAAATTCAAATTCAGCCATGAACTATTTTTACCTCCTTGGGAAAAGTTTTCCTGATGGTGCTCCCTTTCCATGTATACCCGCTTGGTGTTCATCCGGATATTTTGCCGGATGAATATTCCACCATTCGTGAGGGCCACCAAAGTTGTTCTCTATGATATGATGGGCATCGTACGGTTGACCAATACTTCGGGCAACTTCTCCATGCTTATCAAAAACCTCTTCTGTATATCTAGGCCACTTTTGATTGGTTTTTTCTTCCCATTCTGCAATCAATCTATCTTTCAAACTTGATGTGAATTTGCTCCTATGCTTAGCTGTTTCTTTTGGTGTTAATTTCTCATAGTTATTATTTCTTAAAGCTTCTTTTATATGGTCGATCTGCTCTTTACAAACCTTTCGTCCAGTTTTGGCTTCTATATCTCTGAGATATGCTTTCGCTAAGTCTTTATTTAGTTCACCAGTAGCTTTAGTGCCTTCACTATGAACGTCTGTTTTTTGCCTCTCAACTTTCAGCACCTTAGGCTCTTCTACATGATCTGCTTTCGGTTTTTTCGCAAATTTTCCATCGCTTGTGCGAAACACTTTCGACGAGGCATCATAGAATACCTTCCCTGTTTGTGTAATATAGTGAATATGGTCTTTAGCAACTTGTTTTAGGTAATTAACTGGATACTGTGCGACTTTCTTGACAGCTTCTTTATTAATCAAATTCTCGGTATAGTGGCTGCTTTTAGCATATGCGTATGCTGGATTTCGGAATGTTCCCATCAGCTGTTTCGCAAAACGTACGGTTTCACCAGCTGATTCTATCACCGATAAAGATCGTTTTTTAACTGATTGATAGGTTTGATGAGCTACTTTTTTCACATGGGTCGGATTCACGACATGTCGTATATCTGATAGTTTCACTTTAACTGTCGAACCTTTATCCATATTTCGATACATTGATACACTATGATCAACCGATTTGGCCAGACTGCCCGCTCCAACCAAACTCAGCGCAGCTTCCAGTGCCCCTTGCTTCCGCTTCTCCTCGGACACTTTGTTTCCGAACATATCTCTGCCTGTGACGGCTTCTGAGAATCCGTTTGAGGCGACAAGGCCGTATGCGCCCATTTCTGTCATTTTGAGAATGTCTAAGGATTTTCCGGTTTTATAGGCATCTAAAGCATGTTCTGCGGCAATGACGGTTTTTCCGGTTTTGTAAATGGCTTTTCCGCCTTTGAAAGCGCGGCCCGCCCAGCCGACGACCGGTATGAATCCGGCGGCGGCCATCGCTCCTGCTGTGACGCGTTCTGCGGTGGAGAGCTTTTCTCCGGTCACCGGATCAACGCCTTCGGCTGCTCTTTTATAATCATAATAGCCGGTGACTTCGCCGGTAAAGTTGCAGATTCCGTCCCATGTTTTTTCGTACCATGGTTTATTGGCTTCTTCTTCAGCCTTTTCCTGAAGCCGTCTTGCTTCGGCCTGCTGGGCTTTTGCGTCAATATAGTCCGTTCCCTGTTTTTCTGTCGCCGTGACGCTTTTGTAGATTTCATTGCTGTGGAAGGCTTTTTTGTCATAGTACATAGGGGATGCGCTTTTCCCGTTGCTGGTGGCCTGCATGAGAACGGAATATTTGCTGAGCACTGCGTTGTCCAGAGATTCTAAGTTTTGATATTCAGCGGTCAGGGATTCATCAAGCGTATCGACTGCCGTGATCGTGTCGCGTCTGGTTTTTTGGGCATCGCCCATTTTATCAGCGTAATCATCCAGCGTATATGTGTCGAGATGAATAATATCGCTGATGCCTGACAAAATTGAATCGATTTCTGCTTTATGAGCGGAGACAATCTCTGAAGCTTTCAAATCCGCGTTGGGCAGCTCATGCTCCAAAAATGAAGTCTCCACATATGTATCGCTGAGTTCTTGATCTTTAATGTCACCTGAAATGCCATTTAAAAACGCAATTTGAGCAGAGACAAGCGTCAGCCAGCTGTCGGCGATTTCCGCTTGTCCCTGAAAAAAATCTTTTATATTGTCTGCGCCTTTCCCTTTCAAAGCATCACCCAGATCAGCCATGCCTTGAAAGGCTTGTTTGAGCGCACGCAGCTGCTCTTCAAGGGCTTCGTATTGTTTCTTTCTCTTATCTGCTTCGTCCGTTAACGATTGTGATTCAAACACTTTGCTCATCGGCAAGTCCTTTCTTTCGTTATTTTACGGCGATCGCCTCGTCCTGTTCTTTCAAAGAATCTACGTTGTCTTTAACGTCCGCGATATTCTTATGAACGGCCTGCTTGTATTCGCTGATCATCGATACAAGCTTTGCCTCGCGGGATTGGTACTTGGAGGTATAGTCGAGCTTGTTTTTTCCGTTTGAACCGGCGTTCCCGATCGAAACGGCCTCCAAAGCGCTGCTGACGGATTCAAGCTGCTTCATGACAGCTCCGTATTTGAGTTTTATTTCTGCCATTAAAACCAACTCCAGCTTTTTTTGATTGATTGTATTTTTTCTCCGACCGTGTCAAGGGCTTCTTCTCCCAGCGTCAGCAGGTGCTCTGCCTCTCTCGCGATGCTTCTGGCGGCAAGGAGCCCTCCTTTTTCAATTTCAAGCTGTGTCATCTTTAAGCCGATTCGGTAAATATAACCGTCGTATTTGTCTGTGACGATTCTGTATGCTTCTGTATGGGCCTGATCGCGCCGGTCATCAAATTCTTCAGCAAAAGTGCCGGTCCAATGATGGTCCAGGTGCGGCCTCAGGATGTCCCTGATTTCAGATACGCCCTCTTCCTGCAGAGATTCTATCTCTCTTTTCGCTTCTTTTAATTTATCAATTTGGTGTTCAACCTCGCCCAGTTTATGGCTGATCGTGCTGTTAATATGGCTTAATGTGCTTGAATGGCTCATCTGTTTTCACCTCGTCTTACGCAAAAAGTCGTACAAAAAGCACAGACTTTTCCATACTATATTTCCATATATTATATTTTAAAATAGACAGAAAGCAGCTTAAATAGGTTAAATGGCTTATTTTCAACAGCCGAGATGCTCATTATTAACGCCAAAAGACTCACACAAACGGCATATCCATTCATCGATCTCCTCTATGTATCCATGATAAATTCCCTAAAAAAAGGAGACAGTGATTAACCGTCTCCTTTGCCTTGTATCATGATCATCATACTGTCGTTAACTGCAGTCCCAGTTGTACAAAACGTTTGAGAAATCTTTTCTCTTCAAATCTTCCGGTCTGATAAAGAAATTGGCGATTCCCACATCTCCCCACATCGAATCAATGTCATCATCTGAATCAATTTGCAAAAGCAGAATCGTATGGTTTTGATGGGAGTAAGACCGCGGATCTTCCTGGGTGAAGGACGCATAGCCGCCGATTTTATGGCCGAATGCGTTCGCCGTATATTCGTCATACACCTCATCGTCAAACTGCTCGAAATAGTCAAAGGCATCCATCCCGGCATACTGCCTGAATTGAAAATCAGACGGGAGCACCCATTCAGCAGATAGCTCAGGGGTGATCAGCGCTTCTGATTGAATCGGAAAATCGTACTCCTCTTCAACCTGAACGAAAGAAAAATCATCCATGAGCTCCGCTTCTTCTGCTGTCACATGTTCAAAATATTTGACGCAGAAACCCGTTTGCACGCACCCGTCGTCAAAATTCAGACCGTATACGTCATCACTGACCGATATGTAAAACTGAAGAATGCCGGTGTCCGGAAAATCAGGGAGTCCGGGCATATCCGCAAAATTGATTTGAGCGAGAAGCTTCATCGGCCTGCCGCTTTCATCTTTAGGATATGGTTCATGTTTCGGAAAATAGGGGTCTCCTGCAATTTTACTGTCATACCGTCCCGTTTCAGCTTTTTTGACGTGCAGTTTGATAAAAGGCCGTGCTGACGTTTCCAGCAGATCGCGGGATGATTCCATTTGCTTCGGCAGTTTCCATGTTTTTTCCACGATTAATATCCCCTTCGTCTCTAATGATTGTATGATAAAAGGCCGGCGCGGTCCGCCGGCCTTTCAAGTGACAGAATCAGTCTGAGGCACGACGGCTCTTCTTCCGATTGAGATATATTCCACGCCCGCCTGTTCCGCTTCCTCAAGCGAGTGGCAGTTTCTCCCGTCGAAAATAACCGGGGTTTCCATCAGCTCTTTGTACGCTTCAAGCGGGAAGTGTTTAATTTGTTCCCAATCTGTCAGAATCAGGACGGCATCCGCTCCCCTGACGGCTTCTTCTATGGACTCCCGATAGGAAACCGCAGCCGGAAGCAGTCCGGAAGCCCGGAATGAAGCGATCGGATCGTACGCTGTCATCCGGGCGTCAAGAGCCGCCAGACGATCCGCAATGACAATGGACGGGGCATCCCGCATATCATCTGTATTCGGCTTAAAAGACAGCCCTAATAACGCGATGGTCTTCCCCGTCACACCGCCGAGCCTGTTCAGCACTTTATCAACCAGCATGGACTGCTGGTTATTGTTGACTTTAATGACGGACTTCAGCAATTCAAAATCATGCTCCACATGTCCCGCGATCTGCACGAGGGCGTTTGTATCCTTCGGAAAACAGGAACCGCCGTAACCGATGCCGGCTCTTAAGAATTGATTGCCGATCCGTTTATCCAATCCCATTCCGTGTGCGACTGATTCCACATCCGCACCGACTTTTTCACATATATGAGAAATTTCATTAATAAAACTGATTTTTGCCGCTAAAAATGCGTTTGACGCATATTTGATCATCTCAGCGCTTCTGATGTCCGTATGATATACCGGAATCGCAAGCGGCGCGAAAACCCGGTCAAGCGTTTCCCGCGTCTGCCGGTCTTCAGCCCCGATCACGATGCGGTCGCCGTGAAAGGTATCGTGAATCGCCGAACCTTCACGGAGAAATTCCGGATTCGAGGCGATTGAAATGTTCACGTCCGCTTTCAGCCGTGAATGAATAACTTCTCTGATCCTGTCATTCGTTCCCACGGGAACCGTGCTTTTTGTCACGACGATCGCATCTTTACAGATATGTTCGGCAATCCGTTCGGCGACATTTTCAATATAAGTAAGGTTTGCGTGCCCGTCTTCTTTTTGCGGCGTTCCGACCGCTATAAAAATAACGTCCGCTTCCGCAAGCCCTTTTTCGTAGCTCGTTTCGAATGCCAGCCGATGCCGGCCGATATTTCGTTTCATCATATCTTCAAGGCCCGGTTCAAAGATAGGGGACAATCCCTTTCTCATCTGCTCAACCTTACGTTCGTCAATATCTATGCATGTTACGTCATGGCCGATTTCTGAAAGAGACACTCCTGTCACAAGACCGACGTAGCCTGTTCCGATCACTGTTATTTTCATCGTGTTCCCCCAACCGTTTAGAAATTGCTGCTGGGCAGCTTACCGTTATTATCATATGATCCCGGCGCCGGCTGAATGCCGGAAGCCTGAGGTCATGATAGGAAAAAACGGCGCCGGCCGCTGATAATAGCATAAGCATAAAAGAATCATCTTGCAAAACAGCCGCTTACGCTTCATTTAAACGGGATGGAGACGACGATTAAAAAAGACCCCAGCGCTTACGGCGGGCCACAGGCAGCGGAGGTTCCTTATAAACGGCTTTGTTTTCAGCGAGAAGCGCCGCATTTTCCGTGAGCATGTAAATAAGCTCCGCCCCTGCTTCTTTTTTCAGAACGCCGAGCGCCTCCTGATAATAAAAATTTCTCGGGCCGAGATTATGGGCGTCAGATGCGAGAAAGTGAATCAAATTCGCTTCCATCAGCTGCAGCGAAAAGGATTTCGCTTTCCGCCCGAATGCTCCGGCAATGCAGCCGGCCGTCACTTGGGCGGCCGCGCCTTTCTTCACAAGATTGTATAGAACGGAAGGGTTTTCGCGAATTTCCCTGTTCCGCTCCGGATGGGCGATGACGGGGACATATCCGTTCAGCTGCAGTTCATAAAACAGCCTTTCAGCGTAGGCCGGGACATGATCCGCCGGAAATTCCGCCAGCACATACTTTGTATTATGGAGCGGGACAAGCGAGCCGCTTTGAAGACCTGCCAGCAGATCTCCGTCTATTCTGATTTCCTGGCCGGGCAGAACAGTCAGCGGAATGCCTTCCTTATTCAAACGTTTGTTTAACAGACTGACCGCTTCGTTGACCGTATGCCTGTCCGTGTCATAGCGGTATTTCACATGATGCGGCGTCGCGATGATCGTATCAATCCCCTGTCTGACCGCTTCTCTCGCCATCTTCAGGCTTTCTGTATCATCCGCCGCGCCGTCGTCTATGGAAGGAAGGATGTGACAATGGATATCTATCATATTTCAATCCCTCCTTAAAAAGAATGGACCGCGCCCATTATGACATTATTGTCCGTAATAGGCGTAGTCCGAATGTTTCGTTTGTTTCTTCCCGTTCATCACGGCCCCAAGGAGCTTGCACGGGCAGTAATCGAGCGCTTCTTTCGCCTTGGCCGCTTTTTCCTTGTCCGTTTTCCCGCTTGAGATCACCATAATGGCCCCGTCAGTGTAGCTGCCTAATATTTTCGTATCGGCTACGGCCAAAACGGGAGGCGTATCCAAAATCACCTTATCATAAACTTCGGCGGCTTCTGACAGAAGATCTTTCATGGCACCCGTCGATAAAAGCTCCGCCGGATTGGGCGGGATCGGCCCGCTCGTTAAAATATCCAGGTTTGCTTCATCAGCCGGCAGGACGGCTTTCTGAAACGGCATCTGTTTTAACAGCAGCGACGTTAATCCGGTTCCGTTATCCAATTTGAAGGTGAAATGAACCGTCGGTTTGCGCAGATCCGCATCAATTAAAAGCACTTTTTTCCCCTGCTGTGCAAATACGACGGCAAGGTTGGCCGCGGTTGTCGATTTTCCTTCTTCCGGACCGGCGGATGTGATCAAAAGGGACTTCACCTCCGTATCAACGGAAGAAAATTCAATGTTTGTGCGGATCGTGCGATATTGTTCTGAGTTGATGGATTTCGGCTCAGACATCGCAATCACGCTTCGTTTTCCGGGTTTGTCTTTTTTACGCGTCAACATGTCCGCCCCCCGCTTGTTTGGTTTCCGCCATCCTCAAGTTTTTGGCAACGCTGTCTTTAGTACTGATTGAAGTAACCGTTCCCAGGATCGGGATGCCGAGCAGCGATTCCAGCTGTTCTTCCGATTTGATCGTATTATCCAGATGTTCCAGCAAAAAGGCGAGACCGATTCCGCCCAAAAGTCCGGCGGCAAACGCAATCGCGATGTTCAGCTTACGGTTAGGCTCTGCCGGTGACTGGCTGTCCGCCGCTTCGGCCTTTGAAAGGATGCTGACATTATCCACGTTCATAATGGCGGTGATCTTGTCCTGAAAAACGGCTGCAACCGCATTTGCCATAACGGCCGCCCGCTTAGCATCCGTATCCCGCACGGCAATCGTCACGACTTGTGAATCCTGCTCGCTGGACACCGTGATTTTCGATTCCAGCTCTTTCGAAGTCATGGACAGATGCAGCTGTTTAATCACCTCATCGAGGATGACCGGGCTTTTGATGATGACATTATACGTGTTGATTAATTGGAGGTTGGTTTGAACGTCATTGAATTGGACTTCTTTTTGATTGTTTTTGGATTGGCTGACCAAAATTTGAGTTGAGTTTTCATAGACCGGCGTAAGAGCGAAGAAACTGATGAGTCCGCCTGCGGCAGTTGCCGCCGCGGTAATAATAAGTATAAACAGCAGACGCTTTCTCAGTATTGCGAATATTTCCTTTATGCTTGTCGATTCTCCCATATAACCTCCATATCACTTTCCGCGTATTCCCATTCCCTCCAATGATCTTTTCCAATTACGATTATACAGCTTTAAACTGTCATTTCTAACCTTTTCAAATGACAAAATTCGACAAAAATAGACAATCACTTCAATCTGTTTTATTTTTGTAAGCGTTTTAAATACTGGTGTCACAGGAAGATTAAAAAATCCCGCGGCCAAGAGCCTGCGGGATTTTATGTTGCATATCCATTTTTAATATAAGAAATCAAATTCTCAAGCATTTCTTTTGTGGTCATCTCAGAGGACTGCTCACCAATGTCGTGCGCATGCATTAAAATCTTCAGAAACTCCTCTTGATCTAACTTCGTTTTCTTCATCATTCGTTTCCTTTCGGCTTCCATTAAATTGAAAACAAGATTATTATATGCTGTCGGGTGCTGTTTTGCAATCTCTAATACATCATTCGACACATTCGGGTTTTTATGTCCTTTTTTAGGAAAAACTTTTTCCGGGCCATGTGTTGCGATATAATAGAGGAATTGGAATCTTTTTATTTTGTGACTCGTTAGGAGCGATAATCATGCTTCAGGATATGATTGCTAAAGAAGATGTGCTCGCAGCGGCTGAACAGCTTAAAGAACTTCTTCCTTACAATGAAGACAATGTTCAGCTGATGAAGAAAGCACTCATTTTATATCGGCAGGATTCCGTCTATCGTATACAGGTTCAAACCCCGACAGAGATTTCCGCATATGTGCAGGATGTTGTGCCTGTAAGGGTCACGCTGAACTTATTTTTCATGGTGAAAAGCGGCTGCGCATGCCCGTCTGAGGCGATCTGCCGCCACGTGCTGGCCGTTTTTCTTTACGTATATGCCCAATTCGAGCGGGTCGGTACCTTTACCGAACATTGGCTGGAAAGAGAAAAGCTTGAGGAAAGCAGGGAGCTTGTCCGCCGGCAGTTTCAGGAAAAAGTGCTGCCGAATGAAGAGTCGCTGTCAAGCTGGCTCGCTTTTTTTGATTCGGAATTCTCGCTGTGGGAGGCGCGGACGCCGGCCGGAAGCCAGACGATGCAGGGCCTTTATTACGGCTATTTGTCAGCGCTCAAAAAACACGCCCCGAAAAAACCCGAGCTTAAAAGCTTATATCAGATTCATTCGGCGCTTGCCGTCTGGCTTCACATGTTCACTTTGATTGAGTCAGGCAGATTGGATGCCGAAAAAGATTATTACAGCATCAATCCATACGTGGAACAGCTGATGGATACGATTTATTCCTCCATTGACAGACTGAAAACGTACGCTTTGTCTTTTTCACTCGATCCTTTTTTAGACCGGACGCCCCCGGTGCTCCGCAGACTGCTTGTGAAAGAAGAGCTTTTTCAATACGAACGCCTCCGGGTATTCGGTGAAATGTGGAGCGCGCTTTTGAACCGGCCGAAATGGGTTGCGCGTGAACAGGAGATTCTCGCACAGGAAAGCGGGCGGCGTTTTTCGCCGGAAGTGCGGTTCGGACGGCTTCATCTGGCCTTTTTGCAAAAAGATGATGAAGCGGTCTTTCAAGATATGTCCCGCTTCCCTCCTGAAGCGCTGCCGTATACCTTTCAATGGCTCGGTGAACTCACCGCGAAAAAAGACTGGAAACGGCTGAAAGCATGGTATGGCCGGATCGAGCCGCTTGCCGTGAACTATACGAAGCTTGATAAGCCGTTTAAAGAAATGCGCGACATTATCGGAGAGCTGTTTGCGCTATTGGCGGATTATGCGCGGCACTCACGGGATGATCAGCTGTTTGAACGGTTTGCTTCCGGCTGCCTTCCCTATACCTTTACCGAATACAGCCAGTACCTGTATGAAAAGCGACGGTACGCGGAGTGGGTGGAGATTCACAGCCTCGTCGGTTTTTCCGTCTGGGAAATCGAAAAGGACATCCTGAAGGAAATTGCCGCCAGTGATCCGGAAGCGCTCATCCCCTCCTATCACCGGGCGGCGGCCTTTTTTATTGACCAAAAAAACCGCAGCGCCTATAAAGAGGCTGCGCGCCATCTGAAAAAACTGCGGACGCTTTATAAAAAGGCAAAAAAACAGCAGGTATGGGAGCGGTATATCAGCCGGCTGAGCGCAAGCTACAAGAGGCTGCGCGCCCTTCAAGAAGAATTGCAGAAAGGAAAGTTGATTGATGGCGAGTCTTAAGGAAATTTTCATTCATGTAGAACAAATGGAAGATTGGACATTTACGCTGTCAAGCCATGATGAGAAGGAGCAGCCGCTTACTCTCAGTCAGATGAAGACTCATTTGTTCCAATGGCATGAGTCCACCTTTTACGGAACGTTTCTTGAAGACGTCAGCTTCATCGGCACCCCGGCCGTTCTGCTCAGCCCGTGGATGACCGTCGAGCTGCTCGGAAAAAACTCGTTCAATTCATTCAGCACCGTGCAGCTGACAAAGGAAACGGAACCGTTAATCGAAGCGGCTTCGACGATATACGAATTTATTGCCGACGGCGATTTTCTTCCGGATTATGAGGCTTGGCAAAATGGCGTCCTGCGTTTCAAAGACCGCGAGCTTTTGCTGGAAGGCTTTACGGCAGACTGGTTCTCAGCCGCGGTCCAGGACTACATTCAGTACAATGATGACCTGCTGGAAAAATGGCGGCAGATCGAAACCCGCTCGCCGGCCGTTCATACGTTTAAAGGCTCCTTTTTGGATGAAGATGATTTTCTCGAGGGAATCGGCTGGCATGACGATCTGACGCCGTTTACCGTCGGGCTCCGATTAAACGAGCCTGATTTCGACGGTGACGACTGGAAAATCGAAATGTTTTTACGTGAGAAAAAAACCGGCTCCATCACCTTTTTTGACGGACTGAAGGGACTGAAAAAAGCGTGGCAGGGATACAGCGGAAAAATCGCGCGCGAACAGGACCGCTTCCGCAGAACGGTTCCCTGGCTTTCGTTTGATTCAGGAACGACGCTGATTTCTGAAGAAGAGGCTTGGATCTTCTTATCGGAAGCGAGTGAGACGCTTGTCGATATGGGTGTGGAGATTCTTCTCCCATCATGGTGGCAGATTGTCCGGGACAGCAATATGATGCTCAAGGCGAAAGTGTCATCCTCCCCGCGGGGCGAATCCTTCGTCGGCATGAACGCCCTGCTTGATTTCAACTGGAGATTCGCCACAAACGGGATTGAGCTGACAGAGGATGAATTCAATGAGCTTGTCGCAAACAACAGACGTCTCGTCAACATCCGCGGCCAATGGGTGAAAATTGATCCGCAATTTATTAAACAGATGAAAAAACTGATGGAAAAAGCGGAATCTGAGGGTCTTCACATGTCCGACGTGCTGGCGCGCGAACTGATGGATCACGGGGAAAGCGGAGCCGAGGACACGGACATCATTGACTCATCGGCATTTGCCGGGATCAAGATCGAATTATCAAAGCAGCTCAGAAGCCTGATCCGCAAACTGACGGAAGCCCGGGATCTGCCGGAGCATGAAGTCAGCGCCGCGTTTCAGGGCCAGCTCCGCCCTTATCAGATGTACGGCATGAACTGGCTTCTGTTTTTACGGGAAAACGGCTTCGGCGCCTGTCTCGCAGATGACATGGGACTTGGAAAGACGATTCAGATGATCGCTTATTTTCTCCATGTGAAGGAAAGCGGCCGGCAAAAAGCGCCTGCCTTAATCATTGCGCCGACATCGGTGCTCGGCAACTGGCAGCGTGAGCTCCAGACCTTCGCGCCGCAGCTGAAGGCCGTGCTTCATTACGGCCCCCGCCGGCCGAAGGGGGAAGCATTTGTCCCGGCCTATCAGGACGCGGACGTCGTTCTTACTTCTTACGGGCTCTCGCACGCCGATCAGGAAGAGCTTTCTTCCGTGACATGGAGCACCATCTGCCTTGATGAAGCGCAAAATATTAAAAACGCGCATACGAAGCAGTCCCGCGCGATCAGAAAGCTGAAAGGCGTCCATCATATCGCGCTGAGCGGAACACCGATGGAAAACCGCCTGACAGAGCTTTGGTCGATCTTTGATTTTATGAACAAAGGCTATCTCGGCAGTCTGACCGGCTTTCATAAACGCTATGTGCTGCCGATTGAAAAAGACCGTGACGAAAAAAGAATCAACCAGCTTCAGCAGTTAATCCGGCCGTTTTTACTGCGCCGGACAAAACGGGATGAAGAAGTGGCGCTTAATCTTCCTGACAAGCTGGAACAAAAAGAGTTTATCCCGCTCTCAGCCGAACAGGCATCCCTTTATGAACAGCTTGTCAAAGATACATTTGAACATATGGCTTCTCTGACCGGGATGCAGCGGAAAGCGCTGATTCTGAGCATGCTCGGCCGCTTGAAGCAAATATGCGACCATCCTGCGCTCTATTTGAAGGAAGAACAGACAGAGCTGTTAAACGGGAGATCCGTCAAACTGGAAAAGCTGCTTGATTTAATGGCGGTGATCCGCGGACAAGGGGAAAGCTGCCTCATTTTCACCCAATACATTCAGATGGGCAACATGATGAAGCGCCTCCTGGAAAAAACATTCGGAGAACCGGTTCAGTTTTTAAACGGAAGCCTATCCAAGCAGGAACGCGATTCTCTCGTCGAACGGTTCCAAAAGAAAGAATACCCGACGCTGATTTTGTCACTGAAAGCGGGCGGAACCGGCCTGAACCTGACGGCTGCCAATCATGTCATTCACTATGACAGATGGTGGAATCCGGCGGTGGAAAACCAGGCGACCGACCGCGCCTACCGAATCGGCCAGGAACGGTTCGTCCACGTTCACAAACTCATTACGACGGGAACGATTGAAGAAAAAATTGATGCCATGCTTGAAACGAAACAAACGCTGAACGATCAGATTATCCAAAGTGAAAATTGGATTACCGAGCTGTCATCCGCTGAGCTTGAAGAACTATTCACCCTCAGCGCATCGGCGCAATCACATTAAACGCAAAAAGGCCGGCTCTCTCAGAAGAGCCGGTCTTTTATGTCGTCCTTACTGTTACGCCGCATTTGCCATGAATGCGTCACGCCAGTCATGAACAGTATCGCCATACCTTTCACAGTAAATTCCTGATCATATGCGCAACGCCGTTTTGATCATTTGTCAATGTAACGGCATCAGCGATCTCTTTAATATCTTCTCTCGCATTCCCCATCGCTATGCCTTTTCCGGCCGCCTGAAGCATTGAATAGTCATTTAAGCTGTCACCGACCGCGGCGGTCTCAGCCATCGGAATGCCGAGCTTTTGCGCCAGCCGTTTGAGCGCCTGCCCTTTAGAGGCGTTTCGAGACGCCAGTTCGAAGTTGTGATCGGCAGAGCTGACAAGGGTGAGATCTTTCTGACCGCTGAATCGGTCCCAGCCCGCTTTCAGCTTCCGCTCATCAAACGAAAATCCGAGAATATTATAAAAATCCAGATGCTCTTCTTTCTCAAAGAGCTCACGGTATGAATGAATGTAAGCAAAGCCGGATTGGCTGTATTGCACTGAAGCCGCCTGTTCCAAAACGGAAAGATCGGTTTCCGGATTGGCGCTTTTCACCCGGTCCATTTCGATATCGAGCAGCTGCCTGCCGGTTTCAGGCGTATAGATGGCTTTGTTTGTAAACACCTCATAGTAATATTGATTCTCTTCAAGCCATGACAAAATGCCGCGGGCTCTTGTTTCTTCAATCGCATCACAGTGGTACAGGCTGCCGTCAGGAGCATGAATGGCGGCTCCGTTTGCGCTGATGACCCACGTTTTTATGCCGAGCGGTTCGAATAGGGAGTGCACGTCAAAATGCGCGCGTCCCGTGGAAACCACGATTTCAATTCCCGCTTGCCGGGCTTCCCTTAAAGCCCGCTCATTTTCATCGCTTACTTGATGACTGCTGTTCAGCAGTGTGCCGTCCAGATCTATGGCAATCAGTTTCACATGTCCTCATCCTCTTCTTCAGATTCAGTTACAAGCAATTCTACGCCGTGCCGGTCGAGCAGATCGCAAAAATCCTGATCAGGCAGCTGATCGGTAATCAGCAGGTCAACCTCGTGCAGGTCTGCATACTGATAAAAACTCGTACGGCCAAGCTTGGAGTGATCGCTCAGCGCAATCACCTGTTCCGCCTGTCGGATCATTTTACGCTTTACCATGCCGTCTTCTTCATGCGGAATCGTCAGGCCGTTTTCCGAGATGCCGACAACGCCGATCAGCACCTTATCGGCGTGATAATCCCCCAGTTTTTCTACGACGGAAGCCCCGTATAAAAACCGGTGTTCCTTCTGGAGCTTTCCGCCGAGCAGGTGAATATCAATTCCCTCTTTTGCGGAAAGGATATCGGCCTGATTGATCGAATTTGTAATAACAGTGCAGCCGGTGACATTTAAATGCTCCGCGCAGGCCTGCACGGTTGTCGAAGTGTCCAGGATGATCCGGTCTCCTTTATGGATCAGGGATGCGGCCAGCTTGCCGATTTTGTTTTTCTCTTCAGAAACGGTTTTCAGCCGGCCCGAATAGCCCGGAACTTCCTGATTCACCGACGGCAGAATCGCGCCGCCCCGTGTTCTGATAATGGCCCCGCGCTCTTTCAGCTTTACAAGGTCCCTTCTTGCGGTATCTCTTGAAATATGAAGCAGCGAACATATCTGTTCAGCGGTAATCCGCCGATGCTGTTTCAAATATTCCATTATCGCAATCAGTCTTTCTTCTTGATACACGTCCTCATTCCCTTTTTCGTCACTTATCTGTAAGTAATTATAAGTTTTTATCCCGATATATTCAATGTTTTTAAGTATTCATAAGCGAAATCACTTCTTTTTAACCATTTTTTAGCTCCCGCACAAAAAAACCAGTCTTTCGACTGGCGAGTGGGAAGGAGGTATTGCGGGGCCCGCTGAAAAAGGCGGGAAATCGAGGAAAAAACATGCTATTCAGCCAGCGGCTCTTTCCGTTTTTGATCCATAAACCGAACGGTATCAGCCATGACCTCGGTCACATAAACTTTTACGCCGTCTGTCTTTTCATAGCTTCTTGTCTGGATTCTGCCGCTTACACCGACCATTGACCCTTTTTGGCAGTACAATGCCGTGTTTTCAGCGTTTTTTCTCCAGATGGTGCAGTTGACGAAGTCGGTTCCGGTTTCACCCGACGCGCTTTTAAAATTGCGGTTTACCGCCAACGTAATATGTGCGACGGGAATGCCCGCTGCTGTAAAACGGAGCTCCGGGTCTTTCGTCAGCCGGCCGACAAGCATAACGTGGTTAAACAAGCCGTATCCTCCTCTCTTTTTCGAGGCTGGCTTCATTGTAGTACAAGGGCTCGTGAAAGCAAAAAGCGGATAAAGCCGTTATTCGTTCAGGCTGCTCTTATGTTTTTGTTTTTCTTTCTGATAAAAAAAACTTTTGTTTTTGACCGCTTATGTAATATGTATTTTTGAGCAGCCGCGAGAAAAGTTTCGTTTTGAGCCAGTCTTTCTCAAACATGCGGACAAACTTTCCGCCGTCCCATGCGAACCAGTAAAAACTCAGCTTTTTATCAGTCAGTGAAAGCTGAATTTTATACTGTTCCATGCGGTCTTTTGTTTCATATAAAAAGACGACATTTCCCCTTCTGTTAAGATGCACCTCACAATCTTCCTTTTTGCATACCAAGTAGGAATGATCGTCTTTTCGCCTTGAACCGTCTTCTATATAGATTTCCTTCAGGCGCAATTGATTCATAAGCATCTCTCCATGACCATATTCTTTTACATTATAATGAAAAAATAGAAATGATTAAATGTTGACCGCCTACAAAAATGATGAAGCATGTCTTACAGCATTTTCCCGGAAAAAATGATATGTGTTATAATAAATGAACGAAAAACATGGACAACAGGGGTGAAAATAAGAGATGAAAACCTTTAAACTGGTTGATCTGAATGTGGAACGTTTAGATAAAGACGATCAGCCGATTGAGCAGTTTCCCCTTTTAGACGGATTGATTATCAATAAAGAGGACGGAGAAAATCATTGGTTAATTGAAGCACTGGTCCCGGCCGAACACTTGTCTTTTTTTGACATGCTGATGAAAAGCCAGAAAGAAGCGAAGGTGTTTGTAACGATTACGAAAAAAAGCAACCGCCCCGCCCAGCTGACGGGAAGCATCAAAAATATCGTCGAGCTGGAAAGAAGTATACAAGTTTTAATTTACGGTCAAATGGTGTCAAGAAATCACCCCGGATCAGAAAGCATTCTGGAGTCGCTCGTGAAAGAAGGCTACTCGGGCAGCCGGCTGATTGAAGCGTTTAAACAAAAATTATAATCATATGAAAAAGGCCGGACGTTAATCATCCAGCCTTTTTTTGTGCCCTAGTCATTGTGAGGAGCCCGCTGTTTCAGCAGATCTCTGATTTCAGTCAGCAGTTCTGTCTGCTGATCTGTGTCTTCTGCTTCTTCAGCCTCTTCTTCTGCTTCTTTTTTACGTCTCAGCTTGCCTATTGTGCGGATCACGATAAAAATAGAAAATGAAATAATAAAGAAGTTCACAATCGTTTGAATGAAGCTTCCGTACTTGATATGAGCATCGCCGAATGTCACGGCCAGCCCTGAAAAGTCAAGACCGCCAAGAAGCAGGCCGACAAGCGGCATGATGATGTCTTCAACGAGCGACGTCACGATTTTGCCGAAAGCGCCGCCGATGACGACACCGATAGCCAGATCCATGATATTGCCCCGCATCGCAAAGCTTTTAAATTCTGACCACATCACATTCACCCCTTTCTATACAAAATGGGCTTTTTATAAGCCCATTTGTTTGCTTTTATTCTCCGAGCGCAAAAGTTAATTCAGCTTCACACACGAGCTCGCCGTCAACTTTGGCAACGCCTTTGCCGCGTCCGATCGTACCGCGCGCGCGGGTAATATCAACCTCAAGCTCCAGCTTGTCACCCGGTTTTACCTGCTTTTTGAAACGGCAGTTATCAATCCCCGCAAAAAATGCGAGTCTGCCCCGGTTTTCTTCTTTAATCAGCATCGCAACCGCTCCGACCTGCGCCAAAGCCTCTACGATTAATACGCCCGGCATAACAGGGTATTCAGGAAAATGGCCGTTGAAAAAATCTTCATTCGCCGTCACATTTTTATATCCCGCCGCCCGTTTTCCTTCTTCGACTTCCGTAATTCTGTCTACCAGAAGAAACGGATAGCGATGGGGAATAATTTCTTTAATTTGCTGAGTATCAAGCATTCTCTTGACATCTCCTTCATCGACAATAGTATGTATAGAAGGCATATGTGGCAACCAATCTGTACATTTGGAAGTATATTATGAATCAATTTCTTTTTCAACCGCGCTGTAAACTGTAACCAGCTGGCAATGAGCCTCGTCCATTAATGTGTTATGATAAATAAAGATTTTTACCCTATGCAAAGAGGTTGGAAGATGATTGCTAAGTTTACTGAAAAACGTACGCTGGTGATGCTGAATGAGTGGTATGACGCCATGGGAAAACGCCAATTCGATCTAGCCCGTTCCCTTCACGAACAAATCAATCAGCATCTCCCCAAATTACAAAAGAACGCAAAGCTCAAACTCAGATATCAGCTGTTTTTCGCACGGTTTCAGCTGCTGTTTGAGAAAAAAGACGGTCTGACTAAATTGTTCTGCGAGCTGAAGCGGCGCAAAGATGAGATGGATCATGAATTAACTTATTATTTCTATTTTTTCAAAGGGTTATTCCATATGGTGAATGGCGCTCCGAACCGTGCTGTCTGCCGCTTTAAAGAAGCTGAACAGTACCTGCCGGCCATTCAGGACCGTTTCGAAGCCGCTGAATTTTATTATAAAACAGCGGGTGCATATTACATGATGAAGTCGCCTGCGCTCTCCATTCAATATGTCAATAAAGCGCTGGAAATCTATCAAGGTGAATTCGGCTACATCAAAAAAACGCTCAGCTGCCGGCTGCTTCTCGCCGTGAATTATATAGACGAGGCACGCTATGACGACGCAGAACAGCTCTTCAATGAATCCATAAAGATAACGGACCGGATCAATGACAATAACCTGCTGTGCCACGCCTATTATAATTTTGGTTTTTTAAAGACCGCCCAGAAAAAAGATAAAGAGGCCCTCCCTTTTTACAAAAAGGTATTGGGCAATCAGCGTTTCGAGAAAGAGTCTCCCGTTTCCTACCTTCATTGTGTGTACGAAGCGGTCAGAGCACTTTTTAAAACCGGATCTGCCGCCGAAGGACAAACCGTGCTGCAGAAAGGTTTATACATATCTGAAAAAGTGCAGAACAAGATTATGAAATTGAAGCTGACCGCGCTCAACATACTGTACACCGCTCAGGAGGACCCGTACGACCGATTGCAGAAGCTCGTGCTGGAGCTGCAGAAAATTGAAGCGTGGGTGGATTTGGAAGTGCTGCTTCAGGATATTACTGATTACTACAAAAAAAAGGGCGATTTTGAGAAAGCCGCATTTTTTATCATGCGCGGCTGATCAAAACGCCCCTTCTTTTATCTGACTGAGTTGATTAAGCCCAGCATTTGGTCTCCCAATGTAATCGTGCGGCTGTTCAGCTGATAGGAACGCTGAGACACGATTAAGCCGGTCATTTCTTTTGACATATCGACATTTGAACCTTCAAGCGCGCCCTGCTCCATGCCGATTGCCTGCCGGTTTGCGCCGGTAAGGTCTTCAATCGCTGAAGCCCCCGCGCCGTTTACGGAAAACAGATTATCCCCTTCCGCATGAAGCGCCTGAGGATTATTGACATTGACGATGCCGAGATTAAACGTCTGCGAACGGGTTCCCGCCTGGTCTGAAGCAGTCAGCGTTCCGGTTTTGCTGATTTTCAGCTGAGTCAGCGAACTGTCAATTTGTATGGGCTGACCGTTCTCATCGAGAATGGGATTGCCTCCCGCTGTCATCAGCTGAAGCAGCCGGTCATTTCCGCCGGCCGGCTTGAGGGAAAGTGAGCCGTCCCTTGTATACACCCGCCGTCCGTCCGCTTCTGCCTGAAGATATTGATAAGGTGATGTGAACGCGATATCAAGGTCACGGTCGGTTTTTTTGATGCTTCCCTGCCCTGAGTCCAGCTGCGGAGTCATCACCGTTCCGGCGCCGAGACGCAGGCCGGGCGGCGTTTTCCGCATGTTCGGCGAATTTTCCTTTTTGTCATCTATATGGTCATACTGCTGTCTGATCAGCTCGGAAAAGCGGGAGTCCCTCGCTTTATAGCCTGTCGTATCACTGTTTGAAAGGTTGCTGCTGACTGTATCCATCTGCTGCTGAAGCTGATGTAAGGCTGTTGAAGCCGTCAGCATTGATCTGAGCATCATAATTGAATGTCCCCCATTTTGTTACACTTTGCCGATTTCATTTGCGGCTTTATCCATGCTTTTATCGTAAGCCTGAATGACTTTCTGATTGGCTTCAAATGATCTGTATGCTTCCGTCATCTCTGTATACGTGCTCGTCACGTCCACGTTTGAAAGCTCCGAGACGCCTTGCTTTAATGAATACGAGACTTGGGGATTCGCCGCCGCGCTCGGCAGTTCAGAGCCGTCGGCCGTGCTGTATAGGTCATTGCCGTCCCGTTTCAGATTGCGCACGTCTTCTTCCATTCTGATATCAATCTGCCCCGCCGGCCGGCCGTTTGTCGTGACCGTTCCGTTTTCTGATACGGTGAATTTTTCATTGTCGACTGTAATCGGCTGTCCGTTTGTTGATAACACAAGGTTTCCGTTTATCGTAAGCTGATTGTTTTCATTTAATGAGAAAGTGCTGCTTTTTGAATAGCGGACGCCGCCTGCGGTCTGGACGGGATAAAACAGCTCGGCGTTTTCATTCGTTTCGGCATTCTTGGGAACCTGATTCTCCATAAGCGCGATATCCGTCGGCTGATCGGTCGTTTTCAGGCTTCCCTGCGTAAACAACGGTTTCAGCTCCTGCATGTATACGCCTGTGTTGACGGAGCCGATTTTCGTTTTTTTGTCGCCTTCTATTCGGCTCAGAAGCATCTCGGGAAAGGCGCGGATTGAACCTTGATCCTCTTTGTACCCTGATGTATTCGCGTTTGCGATGTTATTTGACAGCATTTCCGTTCTTCTCTGCTGTGTAATCATTGCGGACGTTGCGGTATATAATCCTTTTAACAAGTCTTCCACCTCTGAAATAGCATTATTTCCAGTTGCCTCACCGGAACATTTGTTCTATAATGAAAATCAGCATTTTTTCTTATTATCGGATTTACATTCCCGTTCGTGAAGGGTTTGACAAAAAAAACCCCATTCTTTTTCAGAATGAGGTTTTATCATCAGCTCAGTTTGCGTTTTGGAAGCTTGTCCATGTTATCCAGCATGACGCCGGTTCCGACCGCAACACAATCCATCGGGTTCTCAGCGACAAGAACAGGCACCCTCAGCTCTTCGGCAAGAAGCTGGTCAAGCCCGTTTAACAGCGCTCCACCGCCGGTAATGATAACGCCGCGGTCGATGATGTCAGCGGACAATTCAGGCGGTGTTCTTTCAAGAACCTGCTTGGCGGCCTGCACAATGACGGCAACTGATTCACGAAGGGCTTCTTCTACTTCTTTGCTGTTTACTGTAATCGTTCTCGGCAGACCGGAAACCATGTCACGGCCGCGGATGGTGATTTCTTCATGACGTGCGTCTGGGAAAACCGTTGCGACCTTCACCTTAATATCTTCAGCGGTACGTTCACCGATCAGCAGCTTATACTCGCGTTTGATATAATTTAAGATTTCCATGTCAAACTTGTCCCCAGCCATCTTAATAGAAGAGGAGGTGACAATATCGCCCATAGAAATAACTGCGATATCTGTCGTACCGCCTCCGATGTCCACAACCATGTTACCGCTCGGCTGGAAGATTTCCATACCCGCGCCGATAGCGGCAACTTTCGGTTCTTCTTCAAGGTACACATGCTTTCCGCCGCTTTTTTCAGCTGCTTCTTTAATCGCTTTTTGCTCAACGGATGTAATATTCGTCGGGCAGCAGATCAGCATGCGCGGTTTTGAGAAAAGTCCTTTTACATTCAGCTTATTAATGAAATGTTTCAGCATGGCTTCTGTTACTTCGAAGTCTGCGATTACGCCGTCTTTCAGCGGACGGATCGCAACAATATTCCCAGGTGTACGTCCAACCATTCGTCTGGCTTCTTCACCGACAGCCAGCACTTTGCCGCTGTTTTTATCAAGTGCCACAACGGAAGGCTCATTCAGAACAATTCCTTTTCCTTTTACATGGATCAGTACATTTGCAGTACCGAGGTCAATTCCAATATCCCTTGCAAACATCTATTTATATCCTCCTTGATATCTGTTTCACAGTAAAATATCCACATTGTGCCCTAATTATATATATTATCATAATTTATCAAAAAAAAGCTGCTGAACGATATAAGTTCTTGACAAAATTTTGCGGATATTCGCGAAACCGCCCGGGAGGAGAAAAAAGGGCCCGGCAGACGTCAGGCGCTACGGCTGCTGAACGGGCTCCCCTTCAAGAATTTCATCCTTCTTGTACTTTAATTTCGTCGCCTCTCCCCCTCTTAAATGTCTGATGGATTTATGATAATCGAGTATTTCTTTTACTTCATTCGCCAAGTCAGGATTGATTTCAGGCAGGCGCTCTGTCAGATCTTTGTGTACGGTACTTTTGGAAACACCAAACTCTTTCGCAATGACACGAACGGTTTTTTTCGTCTCCACGATATACTTGCCAATCTTGATTGTTCGCTCTTTGATGTAATCGTGCACACCACTCGACCTCCCCAGTTGGATGTGAGAAGTGTGAAATGAGATCCGTATTCTGTAACAGATTCACTGATGATGCAGCTTCTTCGTTGTCCGATTATATAAGAAGGTTTTAGAAATATGCCCACGATCCCTCACCTCAAACACTCTCTTTGATAGGTTTGTAACAGTGTATTAGCAATGAATTGGGAATATGCTAAAAACTCAATAAGGACAAGGGGCGGGTCATAATTTTCTGCTTTTTGGTCGGGGGGTTTACATCCGCGTGATCCTGCTGTAGAATGAAACAGCACAATTAGTTACTTAGGTAAGTTTTTTGAAAAGGGGAACGGAAATGATCCACGTCAACAGACGCCTCATTCACCAAATCAATCAATGCGCCCGCCTGATTACGAAGAAAGCCAATGAACGGCTGGAACCATTCGGCCTGTACTCCTCTCAATGGTCAATCCTATATTGCTTAAAAACGATCGGACCGATGACCCAAAAAGAAATCTGGTCCTATCTGAACGTAGAGGCGCCGACCGTTACCAGAACGATCAAACGCCTTGAAGAAAACGGCTGGATTCAGCGGGAACAGGGAGAAGACAAGCGGGAAAAGCTCGTCGTCCTGACGAAGGAAGCTGAATTGAAATACGACAGCATCAATCAAGAGATGCTGAAGTTCGAGGAAGACATGCTTGCGGATTTCCAAGATGGAGATAAGGAAGCTTTTTCTGAGTTTCTGAATGTGTTTTTAACGAAATAGAAAAGAAAGGGAAGTGCTGTACTTTTGAGTAAATCTGACTCGATCTGGACCAAAGATTTTATTATGGTCGTACTCGTGAATTTATTTGTCTTTGTGTTCTTTTATACATTTTTGGCCGTGCTGCCTATCTATATGATTCAGGAGCTTGGCGGCAGTGAATCGCAAGGAGGGCTTTTGATCAGCCTGTTCCTGTTATCTGCTATTATCACCCGTCCTTTTTCAGGGGCGATTATTGAACGGTTCGGCAAGAAAAGAATGACGATTGTATCCTTGGCGCTGTTCGCCCTGTCTTCTTATCTGTATTTGCCGCTACACAATTTCTATCTGCTGCTCGGACTGCGTTTTTTCCAAGGCATCTGGTTCAGCATTTTAACGACGGTTACGGGCGCAATTGCCGCTGACATTATTCCCGCCAAGCGGCGCGGCGAGGGGCTCGGTTATTTTGCGATGTCTATGAACCTTGCCATGGCGATCGGTCCTTTTCTCGGGCTGAGTCTTGTGAAAGTCATCTCGTTCCCGGTTTTCTTTACGATTTTTGCCGTATTTGTTTCTTTAGGCTTGCTGATTGCTTTTATGATTCGTGTGCCGGATCAAAACAACAGCGGAACGACTGTCTTCCGTTTTTCTTTCTCCGACATGTTTGAAAAAGGCGCGCTTAAAATCGCGATTGTCGGGTTGTCCATTTCTTTCTGTTATTCAAGTGTGACTTCATATTTATCCGTTTATGCAAAGACAATCCACCTGTTGGATGTCAGCGGCTATTTCTTCGTCTGTTTCGCCGTGACGATGATGGCCGCCCGTCCTTTCACAGGAAAGCTGTTTGACAGAGTGGGGCCGGGAATCGTCATCTATCCGTCGATTATCGTGTTCTCCGCGGGGCTTTGCATGCTGGCGATGACAAACAGCGCCCTCATGCTTCTCTTGTCCGGTGCCGTAATCGGTCTCGGATACGGCTCTATCGTACCTTGTATGCAGACACTGGCGATTCAGAACTCGCCCGGACACCGTTCAGGCTTTGCGACGGCTACCTTCTTCACTTTCTTTGACAGCGGGATTGCCGGCGGGTCCTATGTATTCGGCCTCTTCGTCGCTTCGGCCGGATTCCATTCGATTTATCTGGCAGCGGGGCTGTTCGTCCTGATTGCTTTACTCCTGTATGGCTGGAGCCAGAAAAAAAGAACGCCGCTTGAAGCGGACGGAAACGTTTCAATCGCAGACTGATATGACAAAAAGCCGGGGGCAGCCCCCGGCTTTTTTTATTCGGCCGCTCTTTCCCGCACGATTCGTCCCGCCGCTTTTACATAAGGAGGATGAATATACATAAGCGCCGTATAACCGAGACATGACAAAATGACACCCGCAAACCAGGAGATATCATAGATGCCGGCGAACGCCGGGACGTACATCCCGATTAAAGAAATAAACGCGCCGAGAAAAGTCGCGGCAAAGGCCCGGTAATTATAGCCTTTGTAATAAGTGTACTGTCCGGTTTCCGAATAAAGGTCTTCAACTGAGAGCTGCCTTTTTCTGATGATAAAATAATCAGCCATCATCACCCCGGCCACCGGTCCGAGCATCCCGCCGATGAGCCCGAGAAACGCATAAACATTCGTGGCGCTCTCCATCAGCTTCCACGGTATTGTGAACAGAGCCAAAACGGCGGCCAAATACCCTCCCCTCCTGAATGTAATATACTTCGGCAGGACATTCGCCAAGTCATAGGCCGGTGACACGATGTTTGCCGCCACGTTAACCGAGACGGCGGCGATGCAAAGTGTGATGACCGAAAGAGCGATAACGAAAGGATTATCAAACCGGGCCAAAATCTCCACCACATCCCAAATCGGTTCTCCGAATGCTACCTGTGATCCGGATGTCACCGTGATGCTTGCAAACGCGAACAGCGCAAACGTTCCCGGCAGCCCGTAAAACTGGCCGCGAATCTGTTCTTTTTGCGACGCGGCGAACCGGGTGAAGTCAGGGATATTCAGAATCAGCGTCGCCCATATTCCGATAATGCCCGTCACTCCGGCGGCAAACGGCCAAAACGTTTCAGAAAAGGTGTGGAACTTTCCCGGCTGTGAGTAAATCGGCCCGAGCCCGCCGGCAATATCTATCGCCCACCAGACCATGCCGCCGAAGACGAGATAAACAAGCGGGCCCGCCCACACTTCAAATTTTTTGATCGATTCCATGCCGTGCCGCAGTACAAGCAGATGAATGCCCCAAAAGAAAATGAACGACAGAAAGCCCGGCAGATGAAGCCCGAATATATTCCAATCTCCGCCGAGACTCCCCCAGCCCGGCCATATGTTCAAAAGCAGAATGTGCAAAGCCGTGCTCCCGGCAAATGTTTGAATTCCGAGCCACATAATGGCTGTAAACGCCCTGAGAAGCGCCGGAATGTTAGCGCCGTATATTCCGTAAGAAGCCCTGATAATGACCGGAAAAGGCAGGCCGTATTTCGTTCCGGCATGGCCGTTCAAGGCCAAAGCGGCGAACAAAATCAGTGACGCCGTCACGATAATGGCGAGCACCTGCCACGGAGAAAGGCCGATCGCAATGAGCCCGCCCACAGTCGCATAGGTCGGGATATTATGAATACAGCCCATCCAAATGGATGCAAAATTCACCGCTTTCCATGTCCGTTCGCCGTCTTCTAAAGGCAGTAAATCTTTGTTGCTTAGCCGATCACTCGTTGTTTTTTTCATTTTCTCCCTCCCGCATGTACGTTTTCCTTACATCACATGTGAAAAAATATAACTGAAAATTCCGTAAATAACATTGGTCGCTGTCGACAATAATCGTTTTGATTTTTGAGCACATTACACAAAAAAGAGACGGGGAGAGCCCGTCTCTTTTTGTTGCGCCCGTTAAGAGGCTTTTTTGAGGAGAACCGAAAACCGGAACGCCACCAAAAGGCTTACGGCGCCGACAACGATAAGAATCGTCCCAAGCATATGAAAATGGCCTGCGGTAATTTCTTTTCCGAAAAGAATGCCCAAAATGACAGAAGACAAAATCGAACCGAGATACCGGCAGGTCTGAAACAGGCCGGACGTTGTTCCGGCCATGTCGGCGGGGCTCGTTTTCAGCATGGCCGCCTGAAACGTGACATTTCCGAAGCCGTAGCCGACACCCAGCACGGACAGGATCAGCCCTTTTCCTATCATGGGCGCCTGAAGAAAGAAAAACGTTAACAGCACCGCTCCGATCGCGGTCAGGCAGGTTCCGGCAACAATCGGCTGAAGAAGCCCTTTCTTATCTATCCATTTTCCGGTCAGAGGCGACACCAGAATACTCATGCCCGACATAAACAGCATAATCAACCCGCTTGTCTGAACGGACAAATGCATTTCATCCTGAAAATAGCTCGGAAGCCCGAAAAAGATGCAGTAAAAGAATATATTCAGCAAAATAAATTGAATATACACCGACGATAGTTTCCGGTGCGTTTTAAACAGCCTGACATCAATAAACGGCTTCTCTGTTTTCAGCTCGCGCCAGATAAACAGCCCGACAAACAAAAGCCCGAATACGCCTTCTGTATAGTGAGGCTTCGTACTGAAGGACAATAAAAACGACAGGAGAAGGATAATCGCTCCGGCAAACAGAAGTATCCCGATCGTATCAAGCTGGCGGAGCACGCCTTTCAAGCCGCCGATCTCGCGTTTTTTATCTTTCGGAAACATATACATTCCGAGAAAAAAGCTGAGAATGATAAACGGCAGATTGACAAAAAAGATTGCCGGCCACCCTCCCCAAACGATCAGAAAACCGCCGAGAGTCGGACCGAGCGCCGTCATGGCTGATGCAAAGATTGACAGGACGGCCAGCGCCGAAGCCTGCTTCTCCCGTATATTTGAACGGATCAATCCGACGCCGGACGGATATATCGCGCTGCTTCCGATCGATTGAAAAAGCCGCATGATCAGCAAAGTCATAAAAGTCGGCGCAAACGGCGCGCCGACCGCCGAGACGGCAACAAGCAGAAGCCCGATCAAAAACAGCTTCTTCCTGCCGAGCATATCACCGAGCTTCCCGGTAACAGGCTGCGCCACCGCGCTGGCCAGATAAAAGGACGATATCAGCCAGGACACCGTTGTAAACGACAGGTGAAATTCATGCTGAATACTGTGAAGCGCAAGAGAAATCATCGACGAGTTCAATGGGTTCAGCATCGTCCCCGAAGCCACGGCCGTCAAAAACAGGACGCGGCTTTTTTTGGAGATTGTCATTTTGTCTGTGCGATAAATTCTTCCGTCGTCCGGCTTCTGCCGATTTTCGGGAAGATAAACTTGAGTGTCGCTTCGTGCTGTTCATCGCTGAATGTCGCCATCGCGTCAGTTACGAAAACTTGCTGATACCCAAGCTGAAAAGCTTCTCGCGCCGTGCTTTCCACACCGATGTTTGTCGCAATCCCGCATAACACAATCGTGTCGATTCCCCGTCTTCTGAGCTGAAGGTCCAGGTCCGTGCCGAAAAACGCGCCCCACTGCCGTTTTGTTACCGTATAATCGTTTTCTTTCACTCCGATGTCAGGCACAAATTCAGCCCAATCCGCCGGCGGAGCCGAATGGCCCGCCGCCTCTTCATCCGTCAGCGGCTTCAGCGCATCCGCTCCGTCATGAAAATCCACGTTCACAAAGCTGATAAATCCGCCTTTTTCCCGGAACACATCAATTAATTTTTTCGCGTTCGGCACAACGGTACCGCTTTTATCAATCGGCACAATGCCTTTTTGTAAATCAATAAGGACCAAAGCCGTTTTTTCAAATTGCAGATTTAATGATGTTGTCATAATGATTCCTCCTGATGCAGTTAGTGTTTCTCACCCCGTTTATTTTACTCTTTCCCGGACAGGATTTCTTACGCCGTGCTCCGGCGCTCTTTTTATGGATATAAAGTCGCACGACACCCATTTGAAAAAGCAGCATTATGAACGCAAAAAACCATGTCAGATAACCTTACATAAAAATGTTTTATCGTTCTTTTTTCTCTATAATAATGAATTAATCACAATTACATTCTGAATGAGACGGAGGAATACAACATGCAGATGGGCGATACAGTATTTATGTTCTTTTGCGCTTTACTCGTGTGGCTGATGACCCCCGGGCTGGCTTTGTTTTACGGCGGAATGGTAAAAAGCAAAAACGTGCTCAGCACGGCGATGCATAGTTTTTCTTCTCTCGCCATCGTATCCGTCGTTTGGGTTTTGTACGGATATTCACTTGCTTTTGCCCCCGGCAATACATGGCTTGGCGGGATTGAATGGGCCGGGCTGAAGGGGGTCGGCTTTGAACCCGGAAGTTACAGTGATACGATCCCGCATTCCTTGTTCATGATGTTCCAAATGACGTTTGCCGTACTGACGACGGCCATTATTTCCGGAGCATTTGCTGAACGCATGAGATTCAGTGCTTTTCTTGTATTTTCCTTTTTGTGGGCTTCCCTCGTATATACGCCCGTTGCGCACTGGGTATGGGGCGGCGGCTGGATCGGCCAAATGGGCGCTCTTGACTTCGCAGGCGGAAACGTCGTCCACATTTCTTCCGGAGTCGCCGGGCTTGTGCTGGCGATTGTGCTCGGGAAACGCAAGGACGGCACGGCGGCTTCGCCTCACAACTTAATTTACACGTTCTTGGGCGGAGCGCTCATCTGGTTCGGATGGTTCGGCTTCAATGTCGGAAGCGCCCTCACGCTTGACAGTATCGCGATGTTTGCCTTCATTAACACAAACACCGCGGCTGCAGCCGGAATTATCGGCTGGATTTTAATCGAATGGATGCTGAATAAAAAACCGACCATGCTGGGTGCTGTATCAGGCGCAATCGCCGGGCTTGTCGCCATTACGCCGGCTGCCGGGTTCGTTACGCCGTTCTCTTCCATCGTAATCGGTTTCATCGGAGGGCTTGTCTGCTTTTGGGGCGTTTACTGGCTCAAAAAGACTTTCGGTTATGATGATGCGCTTGACGCTTTCGGCCTGCATGGGATCGGCGGCACATGGGGCGGCATCGCGACCGGTTTATTCGCCACCACTTCCGTCAATGACGGCGGGGCAAACGGGCTGTTTTACGGCGATCCTGGACTGCTCTGGAAGCAGATTGCGGCCATTGCGGCAACCTATGTATTTGTATTTATTGTCACTTTCGTTATCATTAAAATTGTAGGTCTGTTCATTCCCCTGCGCGCCAGTGAAGAAGAAGAGTCACTTGGGCTTGATTTAACGATGCACGGGGAAAAAGCATATCAGGACTTATAAAGTGAGGAGCGGCTTAGATGAGCGGTCAAATGTTCAAGGTAGAAATCGTTACGCGTCCGGCTAAGTTTGAAACATTGAAACAGGAACTCGGTAAAATCGGAGTCACATCGCTGACCTTCTCCAACGTACACGGCTGCGGCCTTCAAAAAGCCCACACCGAACTGTACCGCGGAGTCAAAATTGAAAGCAATGTGTATGAACGGCTGAAAGTGGAAATCGTTGTCAGCAAGGTTCCCGTTGATCAAGTCGTGGAAACGGCGAAAAAAGTGCTGAAAACGGGAGAGCCCGGAGACGGCAAAATATTCGTCTATGAAATCGGAAACACGATTAATATCCGCACCGGAGAAGAAGGACCAGAAGCTTTATAAACAGGCAGAACGCCCGGGGACAGAAATGTCCCGGGCGTTTTTTCAGCTTCATTAAAAAGAAGAAACCTTTTTTTCATGCGGGACAGGCCGCTTATGCCGTACGGGTTGTTTTTTCGCATATGTACTGATATTGACCAGTATGCCGCACAAAAACAGCGTCATAATCAATGAAGAACCGCCGTAGCTGATAAACGGAAGCGGCACACCCGTAACCGGGAGAAGTCCGCTCATCGCTCCCAAATTCAATACAACCTGAAACATTAATTGAAACGTAATTCCGATGGCAAGAAGCTTCCCGAACGGGTCATCAGCCCGCACGGCCGTTTTTACGCCGAGAAGCATTAACGCAAAATATAATCCCAAAACGATCAGAACACCGAATATCCCCAGCTCTTCGCTGATCACGGCCATAATGAAATCGGTATGCGCCTCAGGCAGATAGTTCATTTTTTCAACACTGTTTCCAAGCCCTCTTCCGAAAAACCCGCCTCCGGAAATAGCAAAATAGGATTGAATCAGCTGATAGCCGTCCCCGTTCGCATCACCAAACGGATTGGTAAAGGAAACGAGGCGCTTCACACGATAGGAAGCGGAAAATGCGAGATAAACAACCCCCGACACCGCCGTCGCGCCGAGCACGAACAGATGGCGCTTTTTCAAGCCGGCACATAATAGTATCGACCCGCACGCCGCCAGGATTAAGGAAGCCGTCCCTAAATCAGGCTCCGCCAATGTCAGCAGAAAAGCAGTTCCCAAAATCACTAAAGGCGGCAGAACCCCTTTCACAAATTGATGAATGTACGGCTGCTTTTTCGTATAAATCGAAGCGAAATACAAAATCATCGCGATCTTCGCCAATTCAGACGGCTGTATGACAAGCGGGCCCGCTCCCAGCCACCTGCGGGAAAAATTCCGCTCCAGCCCGATTCCCGGTATCAAGACGAGCAGCAGCAATACCAGCGAACCGACCACAAACAGCGGTACAAGCCGCGCATACCGCTTATACGGCAGACAGGCGGCAAATAGAAATAAGCATAATCCGATCAGTAAAGAGGTACTTTGTTTATGGAAGAAATAGGATGGATCTCCATACCGCTGAGACCCCATCACATCACTGGCGCTGTACACCATTAACAAGCCGAATCCGCAAAGCAGCATAATGACAAACACAAGCGGCAGATCGGCGTTTTTCAAACGTTTCAGCAACGGACAAAACTCCTTCGGCTATTCTTTTCCCGCATACTTGACGCACAGTAATACAGTCACGTTTCATTCTGTTTACTTTTTTATGATTATTTTTAATACCAATTGTGTCTCATAGAAAAAAGCATTACACTGTTCATATAAAATAAAGATAAAAGGTGATATTTGTGAATTACGAACTATTTAAAGCGATCAATGGTTTGTCGCACCATAGTGCCATTCTCGACTCTATCATGGTATTTATTACGGAATACGCCATTTACGCCTACGCCCTTTTCCTGCTTGCCATGTGGCTGTTCGGAAGCACAAAAGGCAGACAAAACGCCCTGTACGCGGGCTTCACGGGTGTTGCGGCGCTTATCGTCAACTACCTCATCACGAAGGTCTATATCGAGCCGCGCCCCTTTGTCGAGCATACGGTTCATACGCTGATCCCTCATGCCGCGGATGCTTCATTTCCGAGTGACCATACGACAGGCGCTTTGGCGATTTCAATTGCGATTCTGTTCCGCAACAAAAAACTCGGCTGGCCGCTTGTGATTTTCGGCCTTTTGACCGGCTTCTCAAGAATTTGGGTCGGCCACCATTATCCGATCGATGTGCTCGGAAGCATTATCGTTTCCCTCATTGTCGGATTCCTGCTGTTCAGATTTTCAAATGTGCTTCGTCCGATTGTCGATCTGATCGTGCGAATCTATGAAAGTATCGTTCATAAAAACAAATCGACAAACCATAATATATAAAAAAAAGCCGGCGTCTGTCACAGACTGCCGGTTTTTGTATGTTTGGCTGTATGCTTTTTCCTTTGTAAAGCACAGAATGCGGCAATGCCGAGACTGTCAATCAGCACATCGCGGAGGCATCCGTTTCTGCCGAAAAAGAGCTGGACGATTTCTGTCAGGAAAGCGGCGGCCAATGCATACAGCACCGCCCTCTTCATGCGCCTGCGCTCTCTGAAAAACAAATAGGCGAGCACAAAAAATGAAAACGCGTGCCCGAGCTTTTGAATCGCCGCTTCCGGTATGGCGAGCTCCGCGATATCGAACACAAAGAAACCGGACACATCCGGATGCGGCGTGAAACGGAAGGACACCGTCTGCGACACAACCATATCGTGAAAGCTTTCAGTCAAAGCCGAAACGAAAACAAAGACGAGCCACCCGGCCGCCAGACATTTATTCATTCAGCATCTCCTTCGTTTTCTACTAGTATAAAGGCACATGCGGCAATATGAAAAGCGCCTATCTGAGCTGATAGGCGCTTTGGGATCAAGATTACTTGCCCGAATCTTTCATTGAGCCGTCATCTTTACCATCTGTCTTGTCTTTTGTGCCGTCCTCTTTGTCACCTGGTTTTTCTTCGGTTTCTTTTTTAGGCGTCACATCTTTTTTCTCGGAAGACTGCTGAATTGACCCTTCCGTTTCTTCTGTCACAGCGTTTTTCTCTTCAGCCGCCGCTTTTTCAATAGATGTTACCGGCTTGTCCATAAAATTGAGCGGGTTCATCGCTACGCCGTCCTTGCGGATTTCAAAGTGCACGTGATTTCCGCTTTCTTCACTGTAAAGGTTTTTTCCGGATTTACCGATGACCTGGTTCTGCTTTACTTTGTCGCCCTGATCCACGCTGACTTCAGATAAAGACTGATAGACAGTAGACAGGCCGTCTGAGTGTTCAATTTCAACCACATATCCCAGTACCGGGTCTTTAGCAGCTTTAACAACCGTACCGCTCAGAGAAGCAGAAACATCAAATGATTTTCCGTCTTTCTCAGCTAAGTCAATTCCTTTACTGAGGCTGTACGTGTTATTATAGTTAACAAGTGCTGCTTCTTTCTCTTTTTTTGCGGCATCAGTTTCATAAAACTTTTTCACAACAGAAACATTTTCAGAATGAGCAGCCGGCATTGCGACGTTTTCCATTGACTTGCCTACTTCGACGGCATCGTCTTTGCCGCTGTCATACGCAGAGTTTCCGCCGTTGTTCGTCAGATTGTCCTTCACATCATTCGAAACGGATTGATACCAAAGGACAGCTGTTAAAATGACGGCCGCACTGACTAAGTAGATTGCAGGGAATATCCAGCGTTTGCGAAAAAACCGCTGAAGTTTTTTGACTTGAGAAGTTTTCTTTTCTTCCTCTCTCATTTGTTCATCACCTCAGCAACATTCTGAACACTTTTCTGAAAATATATACACATCCATAAAAAACTTTTTTGGAAATAGTATGTGCAGATTGCACTTGATTATGTAATAAAATGTGAAGGGAGATCCCGGAATATGAATTTGACCCTGCGCAAAGCCGTATTGGAGGATTTAGATGCGGTGGTGGCCATATACAACTCGACGATTGCCTCACGAATGGTAACGGCTGATACGGAAGAAGTGACGCCCGAAGACCGGATGGATTGGTTTTTGCGGCACACGGACCGGCGCCCGCTGATGGTCGCGGAAGATGAAACCGGCAAAGTGGCGGCCTGGATCAGCTTTGAAACGTTTTACGGCCGTCCGGCCTATGACAAAACGGCGGAGATCAGCATCTATCTGCATCAGGATTGCCGCGGCAAAGGAGCAGGAAGCTTTCTGCTGAAAGAAGCCCTGGCACTCGCTCCGGCAATCGGCATCCGCAGCCTGATGGCTTTTATCTTCGGACATAATGTGCCGAGCATTAAGCTGTTTGAAAAATTCGGTTTTACCGAATGGGGCGTATTCCCGGGTATCGCCGAAATGGACGGAAAACGATATGACTTGAACATTTTAGGGAGAGAACTGTCATGATCACCATCGATAAAGACAAAGACGAAAACCAGCCGCTCAATAAAAAAGCCCGTTCCCTTGCCGACATCGCCAAATGGGGAAAGATCACCGCCGTGTTTCTGATCATCACGGGCTCTCTTTCCGCTCTTTCAGCCATTGTGACGCTGCTCGGAGCCATTCCGGGGGTCCTGCTCATCATTTCCGGCGTCATGCTGATGCGCTCGGCAAAAGCGGCTGCCGCACTTCAGGAAGGACTAGAAGAAAACGCGGAAGAAAATATGCTTGCACATTACGCGTCATTTATCAAAATGCAGTTTTTTTACGCGGCATCCAGTGTGGTATTGGGCATTCTCGCTTTTATTTTAGTCGTCATCTTCGCTGTCATCGGAATTATCGCTTATCACAGCACTGATACGTATGACACGCCTGATTCATATTACTATGAGAACGACCCGGTGTTTGAATGACAAAAAGAGCTGATCGCGCGTCAGCTCTTTTTTAATAAAGCATTTCTTTTTTCCGGTCTTCTTCCGTTAAAAATTCAATAAAGCTCTTCATCGCAGACGGCTCCTCGGCAATCAGCCGGGTATAGGCGCTTTTCCGTTCCTCGGACAGAATATCGCTTTTTCTGATTCTGTTCAGCATATAAAGGCGGATCGTTTTTTGCACCTGTTTCCGCTGATAGCCGGCTTCCTTAAAAAACGCAAGACCTAGAGCCGCAAGGAGGGCAAAAATGCCGGCCGATACGAGAGCTCCTCTCCCGGAAGGGGCCTGAATCAAAAGCGATGCCAGATGAAACAGACTAAAAGCGGCGAGCGGGAAAGCAAGAAAACGGTAAATGATGCTTTTTTTCATCAGCGGCGCGATGGCGATTTGTATTTTCTGAATTTCTTTTTTTATGAATCCCGGCAATTGTTCCGCATGCTCCAGCTTCATGCCCTCTCCCCTTTGCTGTCATTTTTGTCTTCTTTTTCATATATGCATATTTTACCGCACCCGGAACTTTCTTTGAAAGAAAACTGCATTCATCTTTGATTCCGGCTCTTTATTCTTTCAAAATGTCAATGTTATAATTTGAAATGGGAATCAGATTGCTGCACTTGTCGGAATACTAATGGGCACAGTCTTGATAAATATGATATAGCGGGGTTGCAAAGTGAGCATTTCATTTATTTTATTCGGATTTTTTTTCGTTTTAAATATACTTTTGGCCGTCATCATGATTTTCAAAGAAAGACGCGATGCCAGCGCTTCATGGGCTTGGCTCTTGGTTCTTTTTTTTATTCCCATTTTAGGGTTTATTTTATACCTGTTATTCGGCCATAACCTGAGACGCAAGCATCTGTTTCAGTGGGAAGACCGTAAAAAAATCGGGATTGAAAAGCTGCTGAAGTCTCAGCTGAAGGATCTGAAGTCGAGGCAATTCCAATTTAACAACAGGGCGACTGTGGATAATAAAGACCTCATCTATATGCTTGTCATGAACAACCACGCAGTCTTTACAGAGGATAATTCGGTGGAGATTTTGACGGACGGGCGCGATAAGTTCAAACGCTTAATGAAGGACATTTCCAACGCAAAAGATCACATTCACCTTCAATACTATATTTATAAAGGTGATGAACTGGGAAAAAAATTGCGCGATGCCTTAGTGAAAAAAGCACGCGAAGGCGTAAAAGTCAGAGTGTTATATGATGAACTCGGTTCAAGATCACTCAGAAAAAAATTCTTCAAACCGCTGCGGGACGCCGGCGGCCATGTGGAAGTCTTTTTTCCTTCCAGGCTTCGTCCGATTAATTTGCGGCTCAATTACCGGAATCACCGCAAGCTCGTCATCATTGACGGCGAAACCGGCTATGTCGGCGGCTTTAACGTCGGAGATGAATATCTCGGCCTGAATCCGAAATTCGGCTACTGGCGCGATACGCACCTCAGGCTTCAAGGCACGGCGGTACACGCCATTCAGACACGGTTTATCCTCGATTGGAACCAAGCCTCCCATCATCATACGCTCACATACGTTCCGAATCATTTTCCGGAATGCGAGCCGAAGGGCAATGTCGGGATGCAGATTGTCACGAGCGGACCGGACTCAGAATGGGAACAAATTAAAAACGGCTATATCAAGATGATCTCAACGGCCAAACGGTCAATCCTGATTCAGACGCCTTACTTTATTCCTGACTCAAGTCTTTTAGATGCCCTCAGGATCGCCTGTCTGTCAGGCATCGACGTCAAAATCATGATTCCGAACAAGCCGGATCACGCTTTCGTTTACTGGGCGACTTTATCTTACATCGGCGATCTTTTGAAAGCCGGAGCCTCAGTCTACATTTACGATAACGGCTTTATTCATGCAAAAACGATTGTCGTCGATGATGAGACGGCTTCAGTCGGTACGGCGAATATCGACGTCAGAAGCTTCAGACTTAATTTTGAAGTCAACGCCTTTATTTATGACGTCACCATTGCGAAAAAACTCATTTCCTCATTTAAAGAAGATCTGCTCGTCTCCAGAAAATATACGTATGAAGAATATCAGGAGCGTTCGCTGCGGATCCGCATTAAAGAATCGATTTCAAGACTTCTTTCGCCGATTTTGTAATTCCCGGGGTGTTTCTCGGGAATTTTCTGATACAAAAACGGACACGGCATGAAAAAACACATTTTATATTCAAAAGAATGACCGAATAGTGTATAAATGAAAAGTGAGTATTTTTTTGTAAAGGAGTGCCATAGTTTGAAACCTGAATCAGTGAATCGTTCGCTTATTTCTATTTCGAAATGGGGAAAAGCGACAGGTATTTTATTTATTATCGTGGGTGCGTTTGCGGCGCTGTCGGGCGCGTTTTTCTTTTTAATCGGAGCCATTCCCGGCGTTCTGCAGATCATTGCCGGCATTTTTCTGATGCGCTCGGCAAATGAAGCGGGACAGATGGCGGAGCAGTTCAATGAACTGACAGAGGAACATATGCTGGAGAATTATGCAAAGTTCGTGAAAATGCAGGGGATCTACCTGATTGTGACGGTCGGCTTGTCCGTTCTCGGTATCGTTCTCTTCATTGTCCTCATGACGCTCGGCATCGCGGACGGCGTGTTTAATAATATTGATGCCAATACATATTAAAAAGGAAAATCCCGGCGCATCCGCCCGGGATTTTTTCTTATTCCGCTTCTTCGATAACGGGAAAGTTTTTCTGTTTTGGATTTTCCAATACGACGATGGCATAATGGCGCAGCTGATGCAGCTGTCTGCAAATATTCTTTCAGACATTCCGGCTTCAGCCAGACGTGTCGCCATCACATCAAAAAAGCTTTTCCTCAGAGTTTCAATTGAAATCACTCAATTGTTCGACTGTTCCTGATCAGGTTTAGAAGCAAGAATTGTGATTCTGCAAAATAAGGATAAAAGCCCTGATGGAACAAGACCACTTATCATACAGTTTTTTGGGTCTTTGTAATTAAATTACAATTGTTCTTAATATTCACTCATGTATTCATGCTATTATATTGAAAGGAACGATCAAAAGCGTTGGCGTTCGTTAAATATTTACGAGTGCTCCTCATGTCAAAGTCAGAAAAAATAGTATAGGAGGTAACATATGTTTAAGTTTAAAAAGAAATTCTTAGTTGGATTGACGGCAGCTTTCATGAGTATCAGCATGTTTTCGGCAACCGCCTCTGCAGCTGGCACAGATTACTGGCAAAATTGGACTGATGGGGGCGGAACAGTCAACGCTGTCAATGGATCTGGCGGGAATTACAGTGTTAATTGGTCTAATACCGGAAATTTCGTTGTTGGTAAAGGCTGGACTACAGGCTCGCCATTTAGAACAATAAACTATAATGCCGGAGTCTGGGCGCCGAATGGCAATGGATATTTGACTTTATATGGCTGGACGAGAGCACCTCTCATCGAATATTATGTAGTGGATTCATGGGGTACTTACAGACCTACCGGAACGTATAAAGGTACTGTAAAGAGTGATGGAGGTACATATGACATATATACAACGACACGTTATAACGCACCTTCCATTGATGGCGATAACACTACTTTTACGCAGTACTGGAGTGTTCGCCAGTCGAAGAGACCGACCGGAAGCAACGCTGCAATCACTTTCAGCAATCATGTTAACGCATGGAAGAGCCATGGAATGAATCTGGGCAGTAATTGGGCTTATCAAGTCTTAGCGACAGAAGGATATAAAAGCAGCGGAAGTTCTAATGTAACAGTGTGGTAACAGCTCATCTTTAATTAGGGGCAGCTAACGGGCTGCTGATCGTTCCTAGAGAAATTTTATAATGATTGTTAAGAGGCGAACGGTTTTGGCATTGCCGGAGGCAGGATATCATTTTTTGTTTAACTTGCTCACAGCTGACACCTTCACATAAGTCTTAAGCAAAATAAAAATATCCCGGCAACCGCCTCCTTTAGTTCCGGAGGATTTCTTCATTAAACAGATCGCAATCCGCATCCAGGCGTGTCTGAATATGGAGCCAAAACCGTGATTTCCTCATTATCCATTGTAACCATTTCTGTTACACCTATAGCGGCATGAACCCATCTCTTTTTAACAAAAGAGATGATTCATTACATCATAAAGGGACTTGCTCGCAAGTTCATTCTCCATTGCCCGCTGTACGCTTCCGAACGTCTCATCGAGCGCGCGCTGAATATTTTTTCCAACCGGACAGTCGGGGTTCGGATTGTCGTGAACCGCAAAAAGCTCTTCCTTATTCTGCACCGCCCTGTAAACCTCTAAGAGGGTGATCTCCGACGGATCTTTTTTCAGGCTGGCTCCCGGAACACCCGCTCGGGATGTCAGAATACCCGCTTTTTTCAGCTGGCTGATCGTTCTCCGCACGACGACGGGATTGGTGTTTACGCTGCCCGCAATCATATCCGATGACGCCCGTTCATCCGTTGAGATCAGCGATAGAATATGAATGGCCACAGCAAGACGGCTGTTAATCATGTTTTTCACCACCGTTGTAACCGCAATAGTTACATTTCATTTGTTTGTCAACTACTAATATACACTAAAACGGGCGGCAGGATGAAATCAAGTTGGCAATAGAGGGTAAACAGGCCGGCGGGAAACCGGCCGAAGAGGGATTAAAATAAGAAATAACGCTGTCCGAGCGGAACATAGCTGACGGGCTGGCATGCCAGCTCTTCTCCGTCGGCGAACACCTGATAAGTTTTCGGATCGACTTGTATATTCGGCATCGCGTCATTCAGCTTCATGTCGAGCTTACTCAGCTTACGGATATTCCGTACGGGAGAAATCATTTTTTCAAGGCCGAGCTTTTCCGGCACACCGTTTGCGATACCGGCCTGGGACATAAATGTAATAGAAGTATTTCGGTTTGCTTTACCGTATGATGCGTACATCTGCCGCATAAACACGGGCTCAGGCGTCGGAATGGAAGCATTCGGATCTCCCATCTGGGCGCGGGCGATCATGCCGCCTTTGAGCACAAGTTCAGGTTTGACGCCGAAGAAAACCGGGTCCCATAGTACAAGGTCGGCGAGCTTTCCTTTTTCAACGGAACCGACTTCATGGCTCAGGCCGTGAGTGACGGCCGGGTTGATCGTGTATTTGGCGATATAGCGTTTGGCGCGCACATTGTCATTGCCGTTTTCTCCTGATAGAGCGCCGCGCTGTTTTTTCATTTTATCGGCCACCTGCCATGTCCTGATAATCACTTCTCCCACCCTGCCCATCGCCTGCGAGTCAGATGACGTCATGCTGATCGCGCCGATATCGTGCAGAATATCCTCCGCCGCAATGGTGGCCGCTCTGATGCGTGAATGACTGAACGCCACGTCTTCAGGCACTTTTGAATCTAAATGATGGCAGACCATCATCATATCAAGATGCTCGTCCATCGTGTTGACGGTATACGGAATCGTCGGCGTTGTAGAGGACGGCAGGATATTGGCGTAAGATGCGAGTTTCATAATATCCGGTGCGTGGCCTCCGCCGGCTCCCTCTATGTGATATGTATGGATAACCCGGTCTCCGATCGCATCAAGCGTATTTTCTAAAAAGCCCGCTTCATTTATCGTGTCTGTATGGATCGCCACCTGAATGTCCGCCTCATCCGCTGCTTCCATGCAAGCTTTAATGGCGCTTGGCGTTGATCCCCAATCTTCATGCAGCTTCAGGCCGATCGCGCCTGCTCCCACCTGCTCGATCAGCGGCGCTTTATCGGATGCATTCCCTTTTCCTAAGAAACCGACGTTGATCGGAAACTCCTCGGCCGCTTCCAGCATTCTCGACATGTACCATGCACCGGATGTACAAGTCGTCGCTTTACTTCCCGTCGCAGGACCCGTTCCGCCGCCGAGAAGCGTGGTCACGCCTGAAGAAAGCGCGACTTCCATCTGCTGCGGGCAGATAAAGTGGATATGCGTATCCACCCCGCCGGCCGTTACGATTTTCCCTTCGCCGGAAATAACTTCTGTTCCGGCACCGATAATCATGTGCGGGTCCACCCCATCCATAATATCAGGGTTGCCGCTTTTTCCGACGCCGACAATCCGGCCGTCCTTCACCCCGATATCCGCCTTGACGATTCCGGTATAATCCAGGATAACCGCGTTTGTAATGACCAGATCAAGCGCTCCGTCTTTCCCGGTGATACGCCCGTTCTGCCCCATGCCGTCCCGGATTGTTTTCCCTCCGCCGAAAATCATTTCTTCCCCGTAATTCGTGAAATCTTTTTCGACTTCAATCCATAAATCCGTATCTCCGAGTCTGACTTTGTCTCCCGTTGTCGGTCCGAACAGTTCTGCGTATTGCTCACGTGACATTTTCATCGGATCGCCTCCTCCATCCATCCGGCTTTTTTAAGATTTGACAGAGTCTTCTCTTTTCCGCGCTCATCCATATACGTATCGGCCATGCCGTTGAGACCTCTGACCGTTTTTCGCCCTCCGATTTCCACGAGCGTGACGGTTTTCTCTTCTCCCGGTTCAAAACGGACAGATGTGCCTGACGGGATATCAAGGCGCATGCCGATTGCTTTGTCCCGATTGAAGGAAAGGGCGCCGTTGGCTTCGGCAAAATGAAAATGCGATCCTACCTGCACTGACCGTGTTCCGTTATTGGTGACTGACACCTCCAGCGTCTTCCGGCCTTCGTTAATGGTGATGATCCCCTTTGCGACTTGAATCGCTCCCGGCTTCATGACTTCACCTCCGCTTTGATCGGCTGATGAACGGTGACAAGCTTAACCCCGTCCGGGAACGTCGCTTCCACCTGAATGCTGTCCAGCATTTCCGGAACGCCTTCCATAACGTCTTTTTCCGTCAATACATTGCGGCCGGATTCCATCAGCTCAGCAACGCTTTTTCCGTCTCTCGCGCCTTCCATCAGATAGCAGGTCAAATATGCGGCGGCTTCGGGATAATTCAGCAGAACGCCGCGCGCCTTCCGCTGCTTAGCGAGCTCTCCCGCCGTAAAAATAAGCAATTTTTCTTGTTCAACCGGTGTCAGTTTCATCTGTATTCCCCCTTAGTGATAGTCAAACACAATCCGCATGGTCATACCGAAACGATGCAGGCGGCCGTCACCCCCTTCACCTCATGAAATGTTAAGTGATAAAAGTTATTCGACGGTGAACGGCCCGATTCCTTTTGCAGAAATTACCGATTTCTCATTTTTTTCTTCAACAAACGTTTAATCAAATGTGAAGAAAGGTTACATTCTATGTGAATATTATAAAGAAATCGCAGGGGAATTTATAGAATATTTAAAAATTTAGTGAATATTAACCAAATGAACTGGAATTTTTGTCATTTCTCATAACAAAAAGCCCAAAATATTTTGGGCTTTTGCTGTGTTTCACTATCAAATTAATCATCACTGAGTTTATCTTTCGTTTTGCCGACACCCTTTTGCAGGCTGCCTTTCGCTTTGTCTTTTTTACCTTCCGCTTTTAAGTCGGACTTGTCTGCCATGTCGCCTGCTTTGTCCTTTGCTTCCCCTTTCATTTTGTTCATGCCGCCTTTTACTTTGTCTTTTAAACCGTTATCTTGACTCATAATATCTTCAGCTCCTTTTGTTGTTGTGTACTTGTGTTCTTCCCTTTCAGCCTGATAGCAAACATTTCAACTCTCAATTATTGATTTCATAGCGTTCCCCGTAGCGGAGCACTTTGTAAACGGCCAATCCGTCTGACAGCTTATTATCACCGTATTGCACCGGCAGAAGAGCAAAGAAAACATAATAAGTTGAAAAATAGACAAATTGGTAAAAAAATAAGTTTGGCTCGAGGACATCTTTCATGATCAGCAGATTTATTAAAAAGATAGAAGCGAGATTAAACAGACAGCCTCCGGAATAGACGAGCGCGCTCGTCAGACGGTTATCTATCCGCAATTCGCCGAACTTGCAGAATGAATCTATGAAGTAGATACGCCGAACCTGAATCGGCCCTACTTTTAGAAGACGTTTCCCCATTCCGATATCCAATGACGCCTTGCCTCCGAACAGCATGGCCATAAAGCTGTGCCCCGACACATGGATGACAGACACCATCGGCAGAATGATGAGAAAAGATACGAAAAACTTTATCATATCATTAAATCCGAACAACAAATCCCCCCCTCGCATATGCTTTTTTCTCTCTTTTGCGATTTTTCCGTTTTTTTCTATGATCAAACGTTATAATGTGCATAAAGAAATAACCATCTGCTGATCAGATGGTTAAGAAAATTATATATCGTATAAACACTGTTCTTTTTGAATGTTTTCTCTCATGCGAATCGCTTTTTCATAAAAATACGCCGCTTCTTTATATTGCTCATGTGCGCTTGTGTAAACGGCGGCCTCCAAGGCGAAATCTTCAATATACACATACAGCGATTTTTCATTCATATAGTCAAACACTTCATGGATTAAATCCATATTGAGTGACTCCAAATAAAGCGCTTGTAAAAACTTATACTTCTCTAAACTGAATCGATCGCCCCGTTCTTTCGCGATCATGACCCCTCTTTCATAATAGGTAAGGGCCGCTTGGTCATCATGCAGCCTGAAAAGGGTGTGCGTTAAGCTGAACAGCGCCTTCGGAAGCTGTTCAAGCTGATGCTCTTCAAAAACGGGAACCGCTTTTCTAAAGTACCGGGCCGCTTCATCCAGATCCCGCTTTTCAGCATAACAATTCCCCAGATTGTAAAGCGAAGACCCGATCAGGCGGGGCTGTCCTTCAAGCAAAGAAAGGCGGAGGGCTTCGTCTAAATGCTCAAGCGCTTTGTCGTAGTTTTTGCAGTCGATGTAGTTTCCTGAGATGACGAAATGGCATTGAATTCTCCGCACTCTGTAGAAATCGTGTTTCATATACGTATCCAGCGCTTGAATCCCGTGATTCATGGAAAAATGAGTCTGCTTCATGACATAAAACACTTCAGACATCTTGAAATGGAATTCCGCCCTCTCTATATCGTCCTCGACAAATGAAAGGAGTTTTTCCGCTTTCCGGTAAAAAGAAATAGCCGCAACATAGTTATTGTGATCGAATTCATACATCCCTCTGAACAAATGGAAATAATACTCAGACAGTCCCGATATGCTGTCCGTGCTTTCGATCGTCTTTTGCAGCTCGCTGTACTGAATCTGTGATTGTTCGGTGCATTCCGGCTTGACGTAATCAAGCATAATATGATGGCGGTAGCTGATCAGCTGATAATATAACAGCAGCAGCTGGTCTTCCTCCATACGTTGTATATCCTCATCAATTTCCTCTTTCAGCTTTATGGCATCAGCCGCTTGAAACGCTAAAATGTGCTTGTACCATTTGTTGATCTTGACTCCAACTTGAGATGACGGAATCTCGTATGCGGTCATGCCCCTTTCACAACCTTTTCTAATTTCTATTGGTTATATTTTAACATATTGTATGGCTTTGGAATTGCATAACTTGATTGTCCTACATCAAAATTCCTATCATATATTTCGGCTGTCATCGGTATTTTTTGAACAGACCGCTCTCATATTGTGAATAAAAAAGCCTGCCCTTGTCCGGGCAAGCTTTTCTTCATCCGCCTATATAAGACATTTCCACTTTCTTTTTCCCATCCGTTTTAGAAAGCGCGCGGTCAATTGAATACTGATCCGTGCGATTTCTCCAGACAGAAGCGATGGATTCCGTCAATTCATCATCGGTCAGACCGCCGCGCACGAGTTTCCGAACATCATAGCCGCTTGACGCAAACAGGCACGTAAACAGCTCGCCTCTCGCCGACAGGCGCGCTCTGTTGCAGGAGGCGCAGAATGCATCCGAGACGGAGGAAATCACGCCGATTTCGCCGGAACCGTCAAGATAGCGGAACCTGGAAGCGACCTCTCCTTTATAATTCGCTTCTATCGGCTCCGTCGGCATGTGCTGATTGATCAGATCAATAATCTCTGCCTTCGTGATCACGTCTTTTTTATTCCATTGATTCGTATTGCCTACATCCATAAATTCAATAAACCGGAGAATATGACCCTTTTCTTTAAAATAGCGGGCCATCGGCAGGATATCTTTTTCATTGACACCCTTTTGAACAACCATATTGATTTTCACACCGAGTCCGGCCGCTTTTGCCGCCTCAATGCCCTCAAGCACCTTGTTCACCGAAACCCCGCGGCCGTTAATGGCCTTAAACCGCTCATCCTCTAAAGAATCGAGGCTGACTGTCACGCGATGCAGCCCCGCCTGCTTCAGTTTTTCCGCATACACGGGAAGAAGAGAGCCGTTTGTCGTCATCGCGATATCTTTAAGTCCGGGGATGCGCGCAAGTTTTTTGATCAATTCAGGCATATCTTTTCTCATGAGCGGCTCTCCGCCCGTCAGCCTGATTTTTTCAACGCCGAAGCGGCCGACAAACAGCTTCGCTAGCCGCTCAAGCTCCTCGAAGGAGAGCAATTCCGTCTTTTGTAAAAATGGATAATCCGGTCCGAATAATTCGGCTGGCATACAGTACGTGCATCTGAAGTTGCAGCGGTCGGTTACAGAGATACGAAGATCCCTGAGCGGCCTTTCCCTTTTGTCTGTCACCCGGCGCGTTTCTGTATTCATAAGCCCAAGACCCCTTTCTATTGTTCAACCCGTTCAGGATGTGTATATACGTTAAATGATCCGTTTCTGACAAAACCTATCGCGGTTATGTTCAGCTCTTCCGCCATTTGCAGCGCGAGCTCCGTCGGCGCCGATTTTGAAATGACAATCGACACGCCGATTTTTGCGGCTTTTAATAAAACCTCTGAGGAAATCCGGCCGCTGAAGACGATCAGCTTGTCACGGACGGGCATTCCGTTTTTCAAACAGCAGCCGTACAGCTTATCCAGCGCGTTGTGGCGCCCGATGTCCGTCCTCATGAAGAGCAGCTTTTCCGTATCGCACAGCGCCGCATTATGGACGCCGCCCGTTTCCCGGAAGGTGCCGCTCCCGCTTTGCATCTCCTTCATCAGGCGAAGGCACGTCTCAGGAGTTATGGTGATACGGCTGACGGCGGTTTTGGCCGTTTTCACATCCTGCTGAAAGTAAAAATGGCGGCCTTTCCCGCAGCATGAACCGATGACCCTCTTCGTATAGTCTTTTTGCTCAAGCACTCCGGGATTCGTCAGTTCAACATATGCAAACCCGAGACTTTCATCTATAGTAAAGCTTTTGATTTCTTTTTCAAAACGAATGACGCCTTCTGATGCGAGAAATCCGATGACGAGTTCCTCTAAATGGTCAGGCGTGCAGACGAGCGTAACAAATTCCTGTCCGTTCACCATGACGGTCAGCGGATACTCTGAAACCATCCGATCTGCCGTCTTTGTTAATACCCCTTTTTCATAGCGGTATATGTCTCTTACCGCTGTTGTTTTTTCATCCACTGTTTTCCCCTCCGCAGTATCCTTCTCTTTTATTCTTCCACAATCCCTGTATTTTGTCGAATTTGCGGTTTAAAAAAAGAGCCCCCTTAGGACTCTATGTTTCATTGCGATGATGTCTGCTCAGAATGGTGAATAAAATAACTGCGGCGATAATGGCCAATATACTGACGAATATGAAGGCGGCAAGCTTCAGAAAAATTCCCATCAGAACAAAAACGACTGCCGCCAGCACTAATATAATGCCTGCTCCTTTTAACAACAGCGTTCATCTCCTTTTATCCGTATCATTCCCGCGGTTCCGTTTTCTAAACAAAAAAGACGCCGCGCGGGCGTCCTTTTTTAACCTATTCTTTTGCTAAATCCTTTGCAGCGTCTTCCCAAGCCTGTTTGAACTCGTCCGCGGTGTCAGCTGAGACATATGTGCCGCCTCCCGCTTCCGCCGCTTTTTCAAGGCTTTCGCTTCCTTTCATGCCGAAGTTGAAGCCGATGATATTGACGATCGTGTTGACGTTCGCTTTACGGAGCTTTTGAATTTCGGCCTGAGGATTACCGCCGCATGTTTCTTCACCGTCTGTGATCAGATATACGACGTTTTTCCCTGTGGCGCCGGCCCGCTCAAATTCTTCACGCGTATCAGAGAGCGCTTTCGCAATCGGTGTCCAGCCGGTCGGTTTAATCTTGCTGAGTGATTGCTCAAATGGAGTCACGGCGTACGGCTGAAGGCCGTATAACGTTTCTGTCGCATTACATGATACGGCTTTGCCTGAGTTTTTATTATTGCCCTTATGCCCGAATACCCGAAGCATCAGATTCGTGTCTTCAGGAAGAACTTCCGCAAAAGAAGTGACAGACTCTTTCGCGACATCTATTTTACGCTCTCCCCCTGTTTTTTGTATCATGCTTCCGCTTGCATCAAACAGCACGGCAACGTTTGTTTCTTCGTGCTTTTTCTCAGCTGCAAAAACAGGTGATCCGAGTGAAAGCGTCAAAAGTCCGACAATCCCCGCAGTGAACATTTTTTTCATTTCCTTCATTCCTCTCCGTTTGTTTTTGGCCGATGGGCCCCCGGCTCTTCTCTATGCTAGATGAGGAGTATGCAAAAAGATATAGGGCGGGATTCCTTTTGTATAAGCGGCTGTACACCGTTAAAAATGAACAGAATTATGCGCATCATCCTAAAAAGATTGGATAAATGATGACAGATTTAATGCCTTTTTCGCCCTTTTTGTAATATAAGTCCGGAATCTGATTCTTTTTACAGTTTTCTCTTCATCTTTTCTTGAAATTTTTGTTAAATAAAAATAAAAAAAAGGGCCGCTAAACGGCACCTTTCTTATTCCGCTAATGAACTCGCTTCCAGGGTAAAGATGCGGTTCATATCCTTTTGGCTGTGAGCTTCGTAATATTTTCCTCCGCCCGCACCGGCAATTGCGTGAAGCTGTCCGTTGAAGCCTTCTTTAAAGTCAAAGCCGATCACGTTGACTTTAATATGATGTTTGCGAAGTTCTTTCGCTGTCTTAATAGGATCTCCTCCGCATGTCTCCTCACCGTCTGTCAACAGGTAAACGGATTTAAAGCCGAATTTATGAACGCCGTTAAAAGAAGCTTTCGCATCCTCTAATGCTTTTGCAATCGGTGTCCACCCCGTAGGCCCGATTCCGTTCAGAGAGTTGAGGAAGCTCTGTCTGTCAAACCTTTGGAATCCGTATACACCGCGAATGGATTCGCAAGATTGAACTTTTCCGGAGTTTTTATTATTGCCTTCCGAACCGAAAACCGTCATTCTGACCTGTGATGTAGACTTAATTCGATCCGCAAAACGGACAATTTCATCTTTTGCCATATTGTATTTAGAAACGCCGTCAATCCGTTTCGCCATACTGCCGCTCGCATCAAGCAAAATAGCGATATTGTTTTTAAATAAAAATGTCTTCTCGTTTGCATTCTCGGCAGCAAAAGCAGGAGATGCAGCAGTCAGCATCAATCCGAGCATGAGTATGAGTGAAAATGTTTTTTTCATTGCTTTTTCCCCTTTTCAATAGATTTACGTTCAACGCCGAACAATATTTATCGTAAATGAGATGAAAAGGGAAATAAATAGGACGGCGTTCCTCATTATTTTTGCGTATATTCACATAGAAGCGGCATTTTTATCAGTGATTTACACCCGGCGCTCAGCCTTCAATCGACATTTGTCAGCCTTTAGGCTTTCGTTATATGAGTCTGTTGGTTGCTTTACCGTTTATGGAATAGTTTTCAAAAAAACAGACGCTCATGAAAGCGTCTATTTTTTCGCCATATATTTGTTTAAAAATGAATCTGCTTCGGAAATGTCCACTCCCTGATAATAATGCTTGACGATGTCCGCCACTGATTTTCCCTGCTCCGCCATGTAATTGGCCCCGTACTGGCTCATGCCGACGCCGTGGCCGAATCCTTTTGTCGTAATGGTGATGCTGCTGCCGTTTCGTTTCCATTCAAAGTCGGCAGAACGGAGTCCGAGTTTTTCCCGGATGTCTCTTCCCTTCAGCTTTTTGCCGTTGATGACGGCCGTTGCCACTTGATGGCCCGGCGTTCTGGCTGTAATCTGTCCCACCGTGTTTTGTCCTGAGAGCTGTACGCCGAGCTTTTGCTGAAACTCCGGCACACTGAAGGTCTGGGTGGCAAGATATTTCGGCGATTGCTTATCCCACGGACTTTTCACGCTTTTTAAATAAGGAATGGCGCTTGTCCAATAGGCTTCCGCATTTTCCGTATACCCGTTGCTCGTAGAGAAGAAAGATGCCTCAATCGGCTTGTTATCGTACGTTAAAATCTTTCCTTGCGTGCCGGCGACCGCGTTTGTGATTTTCTTGAGGTTGTGTGCGTACTTAGAACCCCATTCTTTTTTCAGCTGGCTTTTGCTTTGATAGACTTGGAACATTTGCGTATCATCCACCAGTGATCCTTTCGGCGCCTGAACGGCTGAGTCAGCGACCATCAGTCTGACGATGAATGTCCGGGCGGCGAGCGCCTGGGCTTTTAAGGCCTCCGGTTTAAAATCTGCAGGCATTTCGGAAGCCACGACACCGATCACGTACTCTTCAAGCGGAATGTTTTCTACAGAATGATTGGATGTCCGATAAACCGGAATGGATACAGGTGATTCTTTCAATGTTTCTGCTCCTTTTGTTTCTCGTGTGGTGTGTGCTGTTTTGTGTCCGGGTTCTCTGTTTACGGCTGCTCCTTTTTCCGCCTGAAACGGAAGGACGAGAATGGTGGGGACTAGAAGAATAAGTATACACAGCCCGGATAGTAGAAATACAATCGGTTTCATATATCAGCTGCCTCCTGCTTGGGATTCGACTCTACTTCATCTTATGGGCAGGGACAAGCTAATATGACTTCCTTTTGGACAGAATCTTTATTCCATTTTTCAAGCGAAAAACGTATTCTTTTTTGGAAATCAGAGCATAATAATGATGATAAACCATAAAAAAACAGTATGCCAGATTGACATACTGTTTTTACAGCCATTATGCGTTTAGGTCAGTTACGACTTCTTTGCTTTCTTGTTCAGCGGCCGTTTCATCAACGACACGCTCGATGTCAGCGCCGAGAGCCGCAAGTTTTTTATGGAAATTCACATAACCGCGATCCAAGTGCTTCAGTTCCGTGACGCGTGTATGACCTTCAGCCACTAATCCCGCAAGAATCAGCGCCGCGCCCGCACGCAGGTCCGTAGCGGCAACTTCTGCGCCTTGCAGCTGTACAGGACCGTTAATGATCACAGAACGTCCTTCAATTTTAATGTCGCCATTCATCCGGCGGAATTCTTCAGCATGCATAAAACGGTTTTCAAACACAGTTTCAGTAATCATGCTTGTTCCGCTCGCACGGAGAAGCAGCGCCATCATTTGCGACTGCATATCAGTCGGGAATCCTGGGTGAGGCATCGTTTTAATGTCGATCGGCTTCAGCTGGGCAGGACCGATGACACGAAGGCCTTCTCCTTCATCCGTAATTTTGACTCCCATTTCTTCCATCTTCGCAATTAAAGACGTAAGATGCTCAGGAACCGCACCTTTGACTAATACATTTCCTTCCGTGATAGCCGCAGCCACCATGAAAGTACCCGCTTCAATACGGTCAGGAATGATGTTGTGTCTTACGCCGTGAAGCTTCTCGACACCTTCAATTTTAATGGTGCCTGTGCCGGCTCCGCGGATTTTTCCGCCCATCGCATTGATATAGTTCGCTAAGTCAACGATTTCAGGCTCTTTTGCCACGTTTTCAAGCGTTGTTGTTCCTTCAGCTAAAGCAGCTGCCATAATCAAGTTTTCTGTCGCACCCACACTTGGGAAATCTAAATAGATTTTTGCGCCCTGCAGACGGCCTTCCACTTCTGCTTCAATAAAGCCGTTGCCTACTTTGATTTTTGCACCCATTGCTTCAAAGCCTTTTAAATGCTGATCAATCGGTCTTGAGCCGATTGCGCAGCCGCCCGGAAGCGCTACTCTTGAATGACCCGTACGGGCTAACAGAGGGCCCATAACAAGCACTGACGCGCGCATTTTGCGCACATATTCAAAAGGTGCTTCTGTTTCTAAAGCGTAAGAAGCGTTTACGGTAACTTCATTATTCTCAAAATGCACATCTGCTCCTAAATGACGCAACACTTCATTAATTGTATATACATCGGAGAGCGTAGGTACATCACATATTACGCTTTTTTCTTCACTTGCTAATAAAGATGCAGCGATAACTGGTAAAACGGCATTTTTTGCTCCTTCAACTTTCACTGTGCCGTTTAACTTCTGACCGCCGCGGACGATGATTTTTTCCAAGGTATTCCCCTCCGCGTCCCTATATTCTCTATATTAATATTCAGTCGTCACGATTGGTGTGCCAACCGTAACGGTATGTTTTTCGCCCATTCCCGCACTTCTAAGCGCAACTTGCACATTCATCTTATGTTTCGATGTCATGATGTAATCTGTCCACTTATATGTAAATGCAGAAACAGAAACGAAATGAGGCTCAACTACATGTTCAACTGGACTTGCTTCAAATTCTTTCATGAGCTGTTCTGCTTTTTTTTGCAAAACAATACTCATATTATCATTTAAATGACCCTTTAGACAAGTAAAAATAAATACTTTATTTTGAAATATGTCATGTGCCTGCCGTTCAAACTGTTCATATGTATCATTCCAGTTTTCCGGTTGCTCCGGGCTCATTTGCTCATATAATAAATACGAAGTTGGGTTCTGGTTTTTGAGGGTAGTGACGAGCTGCAGTTTAAAAGTTGTGTGATTTTTTTTGTCAGAATACGTGCCGACGGCCTTTACGATTTTATCTTCCCGCGCGGATTCCCAATGATATTGCGGATACTGCGTCTTCAGTTCTTTTACCTTGTCATCAAATTCACTCAGTGACAGGTTCAGATTTTCTTTCGCATGAAGCGTCCATTCATCTACAGTGACCTGCTGCCGCTCCATTCCTTCGGCAATCTGGGCAAGCGGAGACAGCTCACTTGCATGAATGGAATGAAATACCGCTATTAAGGCGCTTAAAAAAACAAAAAATAAGATGATGCGGCCTGCTCTTTTTTTCTTCATATCGATCTCTCCCCCTTACTCCCATTTTTGCCGGAGCCGGGGAAAGCAATACATGGAAAACTTCGTCAAAACTCGCCAAGCGGGTGAAGAAAAGTTGGTTTCTCACCCAGCGATTCCCTTCATTTCAACAGACGAAACATCCTAAAATAAGTATGGAAGCTGTTTCGAATAGGTAAGATAATCTAAAAAGAAGTCAGCGACTGCCGTACCGATCGCAATGGTAAGAAGAATGATCAGCAGCCTCGCCTGCACTATTTTTCCTTTTCGGATCAGCGGATCAAAGTTGACGGCCTGAAGCGCCCACCATGTCACCGCAATGCATACCAGGTGAACCAGGATGCTGATTGCGGCCTGCTGCCCCAATACATTCACAAATTCCATCTCCTTTCATTTTTTCCGCCCCTCATATCCTCTCTTATTATATAAGAAGAAGAGAGAAAGATGATCATTTTTACATCAGAATTTTTATCCAAAATTAGGGGCAATCCCCGCTTAAATGTCCGTTCTCCGGCATGATATACTTTTTTGGAAAGGAGATGGGAATATGAATCATTCCTTTTTTCATCCGGAAAAGCAGTATGGAGAAACACTTCCCGTATTTGACCACGAGTGGGAAGCGATAGCATTCTACTATGATTATAGACAGTCTCAAACAGAGGAACTGAAAGAATTATGTCAGTTTTTCAACATTTCTCTTGATTATTCAGGCGGCAGCCTGCTGGAAGTGGAAGCTCTTTACTTCCGCAGCATACAAGAGCTGCTTTTGGCGGATTGGAACCTGCCGATTGACGAATTTGAGAAAATGCTCAGCGTGTATGTCATCGATTGCGCGATCCGACACCATGACGATGCCGAATGGGTCGTCAAACCTTATCCGTATACGGACGGCGCTTATACGACGGGTGTGCGGAGAGGAAACAAAACGTGGCACACCGACAACTGCTGCGAACATTTATATCTGCAAAAAGAAGAGGATCATCCGCTTATCGGCGTCTATGAATCTCTTATGCGTTAATATAGAAAAAGAATCCTTCTCAGACAGCCGAGAAGGATTCTTTTTTAGTTTCCTGCAACATCCAATCTGTTTACAGCCCGCTGTAGCGCAAGCTCAGCCCGACGAATGTCAGTATCATCTGATCGTTTGTTCAAACGGTCTTCCGCCCGCTTTTTCGCAGCAAGGGCGCGCTCTTTATCAATGCTTTCCGCTGTTTCAGCGGCTTGTGCAAGGATAGTGACCTGATCAGGACGGACTTCTAAAAATCCGCCGCTGACAGCCGCCAATTCGGTCTGTCCGTCTTTTTTAAGGCGGACAGCGCCGATTTTAAGCGGAGCCACGGTCGGAATATGGCCAGGCAAGATACCGAGATCACCGCTCTCGGCTCTTACACTTACCATTTCAATATCAGCATCATATACTGGGCCGTCGGGAGTAACGATATTGACTTTAACGGTCTTCATGCTTTTACCCTCCTAGGACCAGATTAAACTTCTACACCCATCTCTTTTGCATTCTCAATGACTTCTTCAATGCGTCCCACAAGACGGAATGCATCTTCCGGAAGATGGTCATATTTACCGGAAAGGATTTCTTTAAAGCCTCGTACCGTTTCTTTAACAGGCACGTAAGAACCCTTTTGTCCCGTAAACTGCTCAGCTACGTGGAAGTTTTGAGAAAGGAAGAACTGGATACGGCGTGCGCGGTGAACGACAAGCTTGTCTTCTTCACCTAATTCGTCCATACCGAGAATCGCGATAATATCCTGAAGTTCTTTGTAACGCTGAAGCGTTGACTGGACTTCACGCGCCACCGCATAATGCTCTTCTCCGACAATTTCCGGAGCAAGCGCGCGGGAAGTGGAAGCCAGCGGATCAACCGCAGGGTAGATACCCATTTCAGTTAATTTACGCTCAAGGTTAGTCGTCGCATCCAAGTGAGCGAACGTTGTCGCCGGAGCCGGGTCAGTGTAGTCATCGGCAGGCACGTAGATCGCCTGGATAGATGTAACTGAACCAACGTTTGTAGACGTAATACGCTCTTGAAGCTGACCCATTTCTGTCGCAAGCGTCGGCTGATAACCAACCGCAGAAGGCATACGGCCGAGAAGCGCGGAAACCTCTGAACCCGCTTGTGTGAAACGGAAAATGTTATCGATAAAGAACAGTACGTCCTGTCCTTGTTTATCACGGAAATGCTCAGCCATTGTAAGACCCGTCAATGCTACACGCATACGTGCGCCCGGCGGCTCGTTCATTTGTCCGAAGACCATGGCTGTTTTCTTGATAACGCCTGAATCGCTCATTTCGTAGAAAAGGTCGTTCCCTTCACGAGTACGCTCTCCTACACCGGCGAATACGGAAATACCGCCGTGCTCTTGCGCGATGTTGTTGATTAATTCCTGGATTAATACGGTTTTACCTACGCCGGCGCCGCCGAACAAGCCGATTTTACCGCCCTTGATGTAAGGAGCGAGCAGGTCAACAACCTTAATTCCCGTTTCAAGAATTTCAACCTCAGTTGAAAGCTCATCGAATGAAGGAGCTGATCTGTGGATCGGGTCCTTTTGAGCATCCGCAGGCAGCGGTTCATTTAAATCAATTTTATCTCCCAGTACGTTAAATACGCGTCCGAGAGTCACATCACCGACAGGAACGGAAATTGGCGCACCTGTATCAACAGCTTCCATTCCGCGCTGAATTCCGTCCGTAGATGCCATGGCAATTGTACGGACTGTATCATCGCCTAAATGAAGAGCAACCTCTAGCGTTAGGTCGATGCCTACTTCATTTTCGCCTGTAGCTGGCTGTGAAACTTTAATCGCATTATAAATCGCAGGCAAGTGGCCGTCCTCGAAACGTACGTCGACAACCGGTCCAAGCACCTGACTTACGCGTCCTTTCTTCATCGCTATCCCTCCTGACAAAATCTTTCTATTCTAAAGCGGCTGCACCGCCGACAATTTCGGTAATTTCTTGTGTAATCGCCGCTTGACGCGCGCGGTTATATGAAAGCGAAAGTGAATCAATGAGTTCTTTCGCATTATCAGTCGCATTTTTCATTGCTGTCATTCTCGCAGCGTGTTCACTTGCTTTACTGTCAAGAAGCGCGCCGTAAATTAAGCTTTCCGCATATTGAGGAAGCAGCACTTCGAGCACCTCTTCTTCATCCGGTTCGAACTCGTAAGAAGCCGTGCGCTTCCCGCCGCTCGTTCCGAAATCCGTTAAAGGCAGCACTTTTTTCTCCGTCACTTCCTGTGAAATCGCACTGACGAAATGGTTATACACCAAATGCAGTTCATCAAAAGCGCCGTCGATAAACATTTGAACCGTCTGACGGGTCAAATCTTTAATCTGAGCAAAAGTGACCTCGTCGCCAAGCCCCACTAACTCAGACAAAATCGGCATTTCCCGTTTTTTGAAGAAATCGCGGCCGACTCTGCCGATTGCAATCACCGTGTATTCATCTTTAGACTGATGGCGTTCTTGAATGGTGCGGTAAGCGTTTCGCAAAACCGAACTGTTAAACGCACCCGCAAGCCCGCGGTCAGACGTAATGACGAGATACGCCGTCTTTTTCACTTCTCTTGAGACAAGCATCGGGTGTTTCGCGTTTTTCGCGCCTTTTCCGACGTTAAACACAACCTCCTGGATCTTATCCATATACGGAGCAAATGACTTCGCGTTGGTTTCCGCACGGTTCAGCTTCGCAGCGGATACCATCTGCATGGCTTTTGTAATCTGGCTTGTTTTTTTCGTTGACGTGATCCTTGACTTAATATCGCGTAATGAGGCCAAAGATTTCACCACCTTTATTCTTCATTTGCGTAAAAAGAGAGAAAAAGAGAACCTTTTTCTCTCATCTTCTAAGGGTTAGTTGCTTGGTGCAAATGTGCGTTTGAAGCCTTCGATTGCAGCTTTGAAGTCTTCATCAGCAGGAAGGTTTCCTGTTTTCGCAATGCCGTCAAGCAGATCTTTATGGTTTTGATCAAGGTACATGTAGTACTCTTCTTCAAAACGTCTGATATCCGCAACCGGAATATCATCAAGATATCCTTTTGTCAGCGCATAAAGAATGGCTACCTGTTTTTCAACCGGAAGCGGTTTATTCAAGTCTTGCTTCAGCACTTCAACTGTACGCGCACCGCGGTTCAGTTTCGCCTGAGTCGCCTGGTCAAGATCAGATCCGAATTGGGCGAACGCTTCAAGTTCACGGTATGAAGCCAGGTCAAGACGCAATGTTCCCGCTACCTTTTTCATCGCTTTGATTTGGGCTGATCCGCCGACACGGGATACGGATAATCCGGCATTGATCGCAGGACGCACGCCTGAGAAGAATAGGTCGGATTGAAGGAAAATCTGTCCGTCAGTAATGGAAATGACGTTTGTCGGGATATAAGCGGAGATATCTCCTGCTTGTGTTTCGACGAACGGCAGCGCCGTAATTGATCCTGCGCCTTTAGCGTCACTCAGCTTGGCTGCGCGCTCAAGCAGACGGGAGTGAAGATAGAATACATCCCCAGGGAATGCTTCACGGCCCGGGGGACGGCGAAGAAGCAATGACAGCTCACGGTAAGCGGCCGCTTGTTTGGATAAATCATCATATACGACGAGAACGTGCTTGCCGTTGTACATGAATTCTTCACCCATTGTCACCCCTGCATACGGTGCAAGGTACAGAAGCGGAGCCGGCTGTGAAGCGGACGCCGTCACGACAATCGTGTAATCAAGCGCGCCATGCTTACGAAGTGTTTCCACTACGCCGCGCACTGTAGATTCTTTCTGGCCGATCGCTACGTACACACAGATCATGTCTTGATCTTTTTGGTTTAAGATTGTATCAATCGCAACAGATGTTTTACCTGTCTGACGGTCACCGATAATCAGCTCACGCTGTCCGCGGCCGATCGGAATTAACGCGTCGATCGCTTTGATACCCGTTTGAAGCGGCTCATGTACCGATTTACGGTCCATTACGCCTGGAGCCTGGCTTTCGATCGGACGTGTTTTGCTTGTCAGAATCGGACCCAGTCCGTCTACCGGCTGTCCGAGCGGGTTGACGATACGTCCGATTAATTCTTCACCTACAGGAACTTCCATGATGCGGCCCGTTCTTTTGACCTCATCACCTTCACGGATATCTCTGTAAGGTCCTAAGATAACGATACCTACGTTGGATTCTTCAAGGTTTTGAGCCATACCCAAAACGCCGTTTGAAAACTCAACAAGTTCACCGGCCATACAATTGTCAAGGCCGTGCACACGCGCAATACCGTCTCCGACTTGGATGACTGTACCTACGTCATGAACTTCAATTTCAGATTGGTAATTTTGAATTTGCTGCTTTATCAGCGTGCTAATCTCTTCAGCTTTGATGCTCACTTAGGTTTCACCCCTTCTATCGATTTCCTCCGGCAAGTTGACGTTCCATGCGCTCAAGCTTTCCGCTCACGCTTCCGTCATAAATCCGGTTTCCAATGCGGACTTTAATGCCGCCTATTAAATCCGTCTGCACTTCATTTCTGATTCTGAGCGAAGCGATTCCGGCTTTTTTTGCAAACACTTGAGACAATGATAACATTTCCGCTTCTGACAGCGGTTTTACTGAATAAACAACCGCGTCCTCTGTCTGACGGGCCTGATTGGCAAGTTTGATAAACTCGTCTGTGAGATCAGGCACAATCGAAGACCGGCGGCGGTCAATCAGAAGAAAAATCGTATGCAGCACAGACTCAGACAGTGCGCCGAACGATTGCTGAATCAGCTCTTTTTTCTTAGCGGCCGATACCTTCGGATGGCTTAACACTTCCTGTAATCCGGCTTCGTTCCGGAACACTTCTTTTAGTACGGTAAGCTCTTCTTCGATTTCATTGATTTGAGAAGTCTCAACGGCAATGTCGAAAAGCGCTGACGCGTATCGTTTAGAGACAGCAGATCCACTCATCGGCTTTCTCCTACCTCTTTAAGATAGTCCTGAATCAGTTGTTCCTGGGCTTGTTCATCAAGCTCTTTTTCAATCACTTTCGATGCGATTAAGACAGAAAGTGATGCGACTTGCTCGCGAAGTGCGGAAACCGCTTGTTCTTTTTCTTTGACAATTTCGGTTCTCGCCGCTTCTTTCAATCTTTCAGACTCGGCACGTGCAGCCTGAATAATGTCTTCCTTCTGCTTTTCACCCAGTTTTTTCGCATTTTCAATGAGTGATTGTGATTCCTGTTTCGCTTCTTTTAAAAGAACGCGCTGCTCTTCAATCAGCTTCTGCGCTTCTTTATTTCTTTCTTCAGCGGACGTAATTTCGCCGGCGATATGATCTTCACGCTGTTTCATTATATTTAATAGCGGTCCAAGAGCGAATTTCTTGAGAAGCGCTAATAAAACTAACATAGCTAACAATTGGAATAGGATATCTCCGCCGTTAAACGACAGTCCTAATTCAAGAGGTAATTGAGACATCTACTACGGCAACTCCCTTCTGCAGGTTTTCTCTGCTGATAAAAAGCCGTTTCGGTACGGCCTGCTTATCAGACATAAAGCAATGGCGAAGGTTCTCTTAGAGTGATCTTCGCCATTTTTAGTTCATATAAGGCTTTTTTGCTTAGCCAAAGAACGCTAAGAACGCGATAACGACAGCGATAATCGGAAGGGCCTCAACCAATGCGATACCCATGAACATAAGAGTTCTAAGTTCTTTTCCTGCTTCCGGCTGACGGGCGATTCCCTCTACCGTACGTGAAACGATCAGACCGTTACCAATACCTGCACCAAGTGCACCTAAACCGATTGCAATTGCAGCTGCTATTAAATTCATGAAAAAGTTCCTCCTTTAAAATGTTATCCGAATGGATATATGATTTTAATGATCATGACTGATTTTGTGTGACATGTACACCATCGTCAGCATCGTAAAGATAAATGCCTGGATGGTACCGATGAACAAGCTGAACGCCTGCCATGCAAGCATCGGAAGAATGGCTCCGACTGTGCCGACCAAACCGAGAAAGAAGCTGTTTGAGTAGAAATTCGTCGCCAGATTCGCAAGCAGGCCAAGAAGAATTTCCCCGGCGAAAATGTTACCGTAAAGACGAAGTCCGAGTGTCAGCGTATTCGCAAACTCCTCAATGATCTTCATCGGGAACATAAGCGGAACCGGTCTGAGGTAATCCTTAGAGTATTCCTTCAAACCTTTCATCTTCACGCCGTAATAGTGCGTTAACGACACAACCATAACGGCTAGAGTCAGAGTAATAGCCGGATCGGCCGTCGGTGATTTCCACCAAAGCTCGTGTCCGACCGTTACAGAAAACGGCAGCCCCAGCATATTTGATACAAATATGTACATCAGCAAGGTTACACCAAGCGCCAAGAAGTTAGCCCCTGTTTTTAAATCCATTGTACTGCCTATAATATTGCGGACAAAATCAACAATCCATTCCATGAAGTTCTGGGCTTTTCCTGGACGTATAGACAGCGTTCTCGTAGTAAGAATCGCAATCAGCAGCACAATCACACTTGCCACAGTAATCATCAGAATGTTTGTCAGATTAAAAGTAAGACCAAACAAATCAATAGTTCTGTAATCGTGATTCAATGGGTTTTCACCTCTCTTCCATTGATGAACGTTTGAGCTGAATAATGGAATCTATCATAATGACGGGATAAATTGTCATTAATCCAATAATCACACTTGCCACACTGACTTTATCGGGATATTTAAAGGCGACAGCCATCGCAAGTATCGCATTGCACCAACGCGCTGCGCTCCCGAGTGATCGTATGGACTTTCCTTTCGCCACGGCCTTGTCAAAAGCATTCATTCTTCTGGTCAAGAGCCACAAATTAAACAAACTGAAAACAGTTCCCAAAAAGAGGCCTAAAAAAACAGTTTTATACGCCGTAAGACCATATCCCAGCAAATAGATTGCTAAGATTACAAATACATATCTCCGTTGTCTGCTGAATGTAAGATTGGGATCGTCCATCAACTATCTGTCTCCTGATGAAAATGTAATATAATTCCTGGATACGGCAAAACATGCGGTTAACCCTTTGCAGAAGGCCTTTTTTTGTCCCGCAAAACGGCCTGTTCGAAAAAACCACTCATCCTCCTGATGCCACGGGATGCTGTTTCATTCGCTTAGATAAATCCTCATATAACGGGTTTTTTGGAGGATTTAAAATGAGGATGGATACTAGAAATGAAAGGAATGAAAACCTTCTCATAATACCCTCGTTTAGCATACAATAGCCCCTAACATGTGTCAATCTGTTTAAAGTTAAAAAACTTTTTATACCGCAAGCATACACAGAATGTTCACAATTTCACCTATAAATGTATGAACTCTGCCCATTCAGCAAATATCTGGATAAAAAAAGAAAACCCCTGAATGAGGTTTTCCGATTTATTTGGTTCCGTACAGTCTGTCACCCGCGTCACCGAGGCCCGGAACGATATAGCCTTTTTCATTCAGTTTTTCATCAAGGGCGGCGATGTAAATATCAACGTCAGAATGATGTTTCTGCAGTTCTTCCACGCCTTCCGGAGCCGCTACAAGACACATAAAACGAATGTTTCTCGCGCCGCGCTTTTTCAGGCTGTTTATCGCTTCCACCGCAGAGCCTCCCGTAGCAAGCATCGGATCCACGACAATAAATTCGCGTTCTTCTATATCAGAAGGAAGCTTGACATAGTATTCCACCGGTTTTAAGGTTTCCGGATCACGGTATAATCCGACATGTCCCACTTTAGCGGCCGGGATTAATTTCAGCATGCCGTCAACCATTCCGAGACCCGCTCTCAGGATCGGCACGATACCGAGTTTCTTCCCTGAAATTACTTTGGACGTCGCTGTTTGAACAGGTGTTTTCACTTCCACTTCTTTAAGAGGAAGATCACGTGTAATTTCAAATGCCATCAGTGATGCGACTTCGTCCACAAGGTCTCTGAAATCCTTTGTACCTGTATTTTCATTCCGAATATATGTCAGTTTATGCTGTATTAAAGGATGATCAAATACGTAAACCTTTCCCATACTGTGTTCAGCTCCTTTTTTGTTGTCCGAGTGACTTTTTCACACTTCTATTGATTCTACAGAAAAAGACAAACAGTTTCAAGAAAATCATAAAAAAACCCGCCGGATTAAGGTTCCGGCGGGTTTCTTCCTTATTAATAGTCCAGTTCTTTATATAAAGGAAACTTTTCAGTCAGGGCAGATACGCGCTGTCTCGCTTCTTCAAGTTTTGCTTCGTCTTCATGATGTTTCAGCGCGAGGCCGATGATGGCGCCGACTTCTTCAAGCGCGTCACCGTCAAAGCCGCGGCTTGTCACAGCTGCCGTACCGAGACGGATTCCGCTTGTGACGAACGGTTTTTCCGGATCGTAAGGGATCGCGTTTTTATTAGATGTAATGCCGATTTCATCAAGAACGTGTTCAGCGACTTTTCCGGTCAGTCCGAGAGAACGGAGGTCGACAAGCACAAGGTGGTTATCCGTTCCGCCTGATACGAGCTGAATGCCCTCTTTGTTCAGAGACTCAGCCAGGCGCTTCGCGTTCGAGATGACGTTTTGCGCATACGTTTTGAAATCATCTTCAAGCACTTCTCCGAAAGAAACGGCTTTGGCCGCGATGACATGCATAAGCGGTCCGCCTTGGATTCCCGGGAAAATGGATTTATCAATCTTTTTGCCGAACTCTTCACGGCAAAGGATCATTCCTCCGCGGGGGCCGCGAAGTGTCTTGTGAGTCGTTGTCGTTACAAAGTCAGCGTAAGGAACCGGATTCGGATGAAGACCGGCTGCGACAAGACCCGCGATATGCGCCATGTCTACCATGAAGTAAGCGCCGACTTCATCAGCGATTTCGCGGAATTTTTTAAAGTCGATCGTGCGGGGGTACGCGCTCGCTCCGGCAACGATGAGTTTCGGCTTATGCGCCAGCGCTTTTTCACGCACATCTTCATAATCTATATATTGCGTGTCTTTATCGACACCGTATTCTACAAAGTTGTATTGAACGCCGCTGAAATTAACCGGGCTTCCGTGTGTTAAGTGGCCGCCGTGGGAGAGGTTCATCCCGAGCACCGTGTCGCCGTGCTCTAAAATCGTGAAGTAAACAGCCATGTTCGCCTGAGCGCCTGAGTGCGGCTGAACGTTTACATGCTCAGCTCCGAAAATCTCTTTCGCGCGGTCGCGGGCGATGTCCTCGACGACATCAACATGCTCACAGCCGCCGTAGTAGCGTTTGCCTGGGTAGCCTTCAGCATATTTGTTTGTTAAAACAGAGCCTTGTGCTTCCATTACCGCTTCCGTCACGAAGTTTTCAGAAGCAATTAATTCGATCTTAGTCTGTTGACGCTTACGCTCATCTTTGATGGCGTTAAACACTTGTTTGTCTTGTACAGGTAAATGTTTCATCAGCGAGATCCTCTCCTATCCGTTTCCTGTTCTTTATTTTTACCACCCTTATTGTACATGGTTTTTCAGGTGAATGTAACAGCTTATTTAAAAAAATCACAAAATTTAATTAGAAAACACGAACATTATACAGGAAAAGCATTTTCATCATTCGCATTCATAAACGGCGCGAATTCCGCCTATCAGCTTCGGCCTTGTCCGGGCCATCGTCACATGTGCTTCTCCAAGCTCACGACTTGATATCCGGACAGGGACGGCAACGGGTTTCAGATGCATGCCGATGAACGTATCGCCGATGTCAATCCCGGCATCAGCCTGAATCGATTCGGCGAGCACGGGAGAACGCATCTGCCGGTATGCATAAGAGGCCATTGCTCCGCCCGCTTTCGGGACGGGGACGGCTGAAACAATGGGGAGCCTGAACCGCTCGGCCGTTTCCGCTTCAATGACAAGCGCCCTGTTTAAATGCTCGCAGCATTGAAAAGCAAGATGTACACCCGTTTTTTCCTTAAACCGGTTAAGTCCGCCGTATATCAATTCAGCCCAATCCCCGCTTCCGGCGGTGCCGATCCGGCTTCCGGCGGCTTCACTTGTACTGCACCCGATCACCAGCAGACTGCCGTCCGTCAGTCCTGCCTGCTCTTGAAACTCAGTCAGCATGTCCGTCCATTTTTGCTTCATCTCTTCCATTGTCCAGCACCTCTTACAGATTTTTTTCTTCGTAATCTGCGATTTTGCCGATCCGCCGTTCGTGGCGGCCGCCCGTAAATTCAGTCGTCAGCCAGACTTTTGCGATTTCGCGCGCCAGCCCCGGGCCGATGACGCGTTCGCCCATCGCAAGAACATTCGTGTCATTGTGTTCACGCGTCGCTTTTGCGCTGAAGGTGTCATGGGCAAGCGCACAGCGTATGCCCTTTACCTTATTTGCGGAGATGCTCATGCCGATGCCTGTGCCGCAAATTAAAATTCCCCTGTCAGCTTCGCCGTTCACCACTTTTTCCGCTACCGGAAAAGCGTAGTCTGAATAATCGACAGAGCCGGCGCCGCATTCACAGCCCATATCAATGTATTCAATCTGCAATTCATCCAAAAGACTTTTTATTTCTTCGCGGATATGGACGCCGCCGTGATCTGACGCAATAGCTACTTTCATTCATTTACCTCCTAGGTGTGGCTGGGCGAAGACAGCCCAGTGTGCTTGTCCTTTTTATTACGAAATCCGTTGATTTCATTCTACTCTTTCACATTCGTTTTGCAAATGACCTGTTTGCAGATTTTCTGACAGATTACTTGCTTTTTCCGTCAAGCAATTGATCAGCCAAAAGGGTCAGCAGCTCCTCCAGTTCGTCCCGCGTCTGTTTATAAACATCAAGCGGACCGCCGAACGGGTCAGAGATATCGCCGTTTTCCCCCGTTACGTATTCTTTAATGGTAAAGACTTTGCCCTGACTGTTTTGATATCGGCCTTCAATCAGCTGTTTGTGCTGTTCCGTCATCGCCAGCACCAGATCAGCCGTCTCGATATGTTCTTCCGATAAGGGAGATGAACTGTGATTGAGAGCGATCCGTTTTTCAAACAGCGCTTCCACGGCATGGGCCGACGCTTTTCCGTTCGGAGACGCGAATACGCCGGCCGAACTTACGCTGACGTCCAGCCCTTTCGTTTCTGCAATGGATTTAAAAAGAGCCTCAGCCATAGGACTGCGGCACGTATTGCCTGTACACACAAAGATTATTTTCATGTCCGTCACCTCTTACTGCCTATTATAAATGAAGAAAAAAGAAACGGCATCTTCGTTTCTTTTTTTACGTATCTTATATCGGTAAAAGCAGTTTCAACCCGAACCCGATCAAAATGGCTCCGCCAAGCGCTTCGCTGTAGGAGCCGAGCCACGACTGCACCTTTCTTCCCGCCAAAAGGCCCGCCCATGTTAAAACGGTGCTGAAGACCCCGAACAGCGTAACGGCCAGAAACGGATTGGAACCGTTCATCCCGAGACTGAGCCCGACAGAAAAGCTGTCCAGACTGACACCGACCGCAAACAGCAACAGTCCCGAGCCTGCCGGAGATATGAGCGGCCCGTCTGATTGTTTAAACGCGGCGATGATCATCTGCACCCCTAAAATGAAAAGAAGAGATCCGCCGATGTAAACGGCGAGCATCCCTAGAAAACCGGACAGCAGATGCCCGGCCGCCATTCCCGCAAGCGGCATCATGACATGAAACAGCCCGATGACAACCCCTATATGAAAAATCTGTTTTTTCTTCAGCTGAATCATTCCCATTCCGAGCCCGACGGAAAAGGCATCCGTCCCCAAAGCAAATGCCATGATGCTTAAGGAGACAAGTTCCCCGATGAATAGATTCGTCATGAAATAAAAACCCCCTTGGACGTGCCCGCTTGTTTAGCTTATGCATGTCCGATAAGGGGTAGAACAAGTTAATGGATAACGGTGCCGCCTGCGGCTTTCATCAGCCTGTTCATCACGGCGAGCCCCACTCCGGTATCCGGAAAGGACTCAGAAATAATCATGTCCACTTCCGCTTCATCAAAGCTGCGGAGCGCATCGTATAAGGCGGACGCCACTGTTTCAAGGTCGGCGCGTCTGCCGCAGACCTTGATATAATCAGCCTGGTAACTATCGGCGTTCTCTTCTGTTGTCAGAATGCCGATTCGTTTTCCCCGGCTTTTATATGCGTCTGCCAGTTCTTGAATTCTCCGGGCGCCGCCGTCGGCAATAGCCATCGGCGCAGAAGGCGCGTAATGTGTATATTTCATACCGGGAGAAATAGGAACCTCATCTTCTTCGGTCAGCCCTTTATCCACAAGAACCGGACCGGCGGCGGATTCAATCTGCTCTTTTGTCACGCCGCCCGGACGAAGCAGCACGGGCTGTTTCCCCGTACAGGACAGAACAGTTGATTCCACTCCGATTCCCGTCGCGCCGCCGTCCACAATACCGGCAATGCGGCCGTTTAAATCATGAGCTACATGCTCGGCCTTCGTCGGGCTCGGTTTTCCTGATAAATTGGCGCTCGGCGCGGCGATCGGCAGTCCGGCCGAGCTGATGAGGGCTAATGCTGCCGGATGATCAGGCATTCTGACCGCTACCGTCTCAAGTCCCGCGGTGACACGGGGTGACAGCACACCGGGCTTACACGGCAGAACAAGGGTCAGCGCCCCCGGCCAGAATAGCTTCATCAGCTTTTTCGCCGTCTCAGGAATATGGCTGATAAAACGATCAAGCTGGCTGATATGGGATATATGCACAATCAGCGGGTTATCGCTCGGCCTTCCTTTCGCCTCATATATTTTCGTTACGGCTTCCGTATTTTCAGCGTTAGCGCCCAGTCCGTAAACGGTTTCTGTCGGAAAAGCCACAACCTCATTCTGCCGGAGCAATTCCGCGGCTTGTGTAATCTGGGGATCGGTTGTGGATAATTCTGCGGAACAATCCACAAACCATCTTCTTGTTTTCATGTATAACCAAACTCCTTATTTTAAAGCGGTAAAACTTTATTTTCTCTCGTGTATTCCTTTTGAAAGTATAAAAGATGTCCTTTAATAAAACAAGTGTTATCCACAAACTGTGGACAACACTTTTTAATAAGTGGATAACCTTGTGTATAAGTTAGATCAGGCAGAGGTTTTCACCATTAAAAACGAACCTTCTGTGCATAACGAGTTGCGGAAATGTTCGGACGTATACAGTTCATCAGGCGCATCGGCGCACGCTTCAAATCCCATCACATTCAGAAACTCAGCAGATGAGGGCTGGTTGGCGACTAAGTAGACATCTTGAATCTCATGTTTTTTACACAGCACATCCATACTTTGAAACAGTGTAACGATATGGCTTTGATTCAGCCTGTCCGACATGACGAGTGAACGGAGAAGCCCTTTTCCGCCGCTGAATTTTTCGATCCCGAGACAGGCGGCAATCATTTTTTCGCTGTCTTCCAGTACGATAAACCGGCTGGTCTGCTGATCGATTTCCGCATGTGCCGTATCAGCCTTTTTCAAAAAGGCCTCCAGCGCCTCCGTATCTTGATCTCTTGCCACTCTCAGCTGATAAAACATATATTTCCCTCCGTTTCGATCAACTCTTTCTTCCAATCTATGAATCGAATCCGGATTTATGCCTTTTACTTCAGGAAAATAGATCTGAAATCCAATCGACGAGGAAAAACTTCACTTCGGTATCATCGTCATCTTTATTTTCTTTCTTCGCTTTATCAGCCTTTGCTTTTACGTCATCCAGCACTTTTTTAGTCTGTTTCTGCGTTTCTTCCTGCTTCTGTCCGCCCTCTTCCTGATCTTTCACCGCTTCGCCGTTTGAGAAATCAAGGAAGCACAGCGGCGGAAACAAGACGCACCACCAGTTGGCGCCCTCGCCATTGCCGAGTGTAATTAAAATCGCTTCATATTTTCCGGCCGGATAGACCATATTGCCGTAAAGCTTTGTCGGAAACGAAATTTTATTGAATTGAACTGAAACGGATTGATGCGCACCCTTTTCTTTCATCGTCTGTTTGGCGATTTCTTTAATTTCAGGAAGCTTCGAACGAATGAGCCGCCGCGCTTCTTCAATGGAAGTGATATCTTTCACCCAGTCTGTGATTTGCTTGTTTACAGCATCTCTGATCTGGCGCTTGAGCTTTTGATCCTCATCGTTATCACTGTTGGCCAAAATTCTGAGCCGGATCGCTTCATCCGGTATGACGACGGGCTCATCGGCTGATGCCCGCGCCGTTTCTTCTTTTGTCAAACCCGCAAGCGCTCCTGATAATAAAAGAAAAATATATATGCAGATCATCATTGTCTGTTTCATCGGTCCCCACCGTTCCTCTCCGTGCTTTTTTTATCTAGTCCCATTATGGACATGACGGAAAAGGTTTAAACCGGCGGGAAGAAAAAAATCTAGCAAGCTGATAATCTGCATTGACAGATTCAAAATATGGTACGATATTATTTTGATAGGAGGTTTTCAGATGAAATATAATTACACCGTGCTGCTGTCGGCGGCATGTATGTCTGTCATTTATTCTATTTTGTATGTTCATCAATTCATTATCGCGGCTTTCATTTCGATGGCGTTTTATTTTCTGTTTCCTTATTTGATTTTTGCGCTGCCGCTTCAATACTTTCTGAATAAAAAGCCGAAAAGATTTCATCCGCTGTATTTTCTTTATTATTTAGGGGTGTCATTTATTGCAAACGGGATTATCTTCGGTCTTTTGCAGCCGTCAGGCCAATCTCTGTTTTCTAATTCAGCCTTTTATATCTTTGCGGTTTTAACAGCCGTCGTCTATTGGGTATGGGATTCCGTATTGCTGCAAAGACAAAATCCGGCTACAGAAGCGTAATCAGCAGACAGCCGGCTGAAGGGAGAGCGGCGCAAAAGAAAACGGCGGCCATCTTTAAACGGGCGTGCCGTCCTTCTTCTGTTTCAGAATGATAATTGGCCCGCTGCTCCGCTCCGCTTACGGCCAACCCTGAAACGATGATTGCTGTGACGATAAGAACAGCCGTAACGGCGCCGAAAATGATATCAACGCCAAACGGCAGAACAAACCCCGCCGCATAAGCTGCGGCGGCGAGTATACATCCGAAGGCGAACGCTTTTTTCAAGGCGGATGCCCCTTTCATTTTCTTTCCATTGTAACAAAAGCCCGCCGTGTGCGTCACCGGCGGGCTTTTTTCATGATGTGATGACCGCGGATACGGTTCTGTCTTTTCCGTTGATGTCCTGTACGACTTCCACTTCCGCATTCGGAAAGGAATGACGGAACAGGTCTTTCACGGCTTTCCCCTGATTATATCCGATTTCAAAGACGACAAGCGCTTTATCTTTCATGACAAGAGGCAGCTCCTCCATAAACCGCTTGTAGAATTTCAAACCGTCACCGCCGTCCGTAAGTGCATGAAGCGGCTCATGGAAACGGACGATATCCGACAAATCCGCCATTTCTTCTTCAGAAATATACGGCGGATTGGAAACAATAATATCCGCTTTTTTCCCTGATGAAATAAAAGGAGTTAACAGATCTCCCTGCAAAAAACAGACGTCCGCTCCGAGGTTTTGCGCATTTCTTTCCGCCACCTGCAGCGCTTCTTTTGAAATATCCGAAGCCGATACTGAAAAATGTCCGCATTCAAGGGCGAGCGTCACTGCAATGGCTCCGCTCCCCGTACCGATATCAATGACGTTCAGTCGTTCTGCCTCGGAAAATACCCGCTTTTGTCTGTCCAGCAGATGAAAGACGACTTCTTCCGTTTCCGGACGCGGAATGAGAACATCGTCATTCACAAAAAATTCCCTGCCGTAAAACTGTTCTTTCCCGATAATATATTGAATCGGAATACCTTCTTTATGCATCTCCACGTGCCGTCTGAATCGATAAAGCTCGTCCTCGCCGACGGGCTCCTGCAGACTTGCGAGAAGCTTGCTCCGATCCATTCCGGTATCATTTAACAACAGCAGCTCGGCCGCGTTTTTTTCTCTTCCCGCTTCGGTTAAATAAGAAGAAGCCCAGCTTAGGGCTTCAAAAACGGTCTTCATCTTAATTTTCCGCCTGCTGGAGCTTGCTTGACTGGTCTTCTACGATTAACGCTTCAACCACTTCATCAAGCTTGCCTTCCAGGATTTGATCCAGCTTTTGAATCGTCAGGCCGATGCGGTGATCCGTCACACGGTTTTGCGGGAAATTGTATGTGCGGATACGCTCGGAACGGTCGCCTGAACCGACGGCTGATTTACGGGTCTGGTCATATTCAGCCTGAGCTTCCTGCTGGAATTTGTCATAGATTCTGGCGCGGAGCACCTTCATCGCTTTTTCTTTGTTTTTAATCTGAGATTTTTCATCCTGACAGGAAACGACGACACCGGTCGGTAAATGCGTCAGGCGTACGGCCGACATCGTCGTGTTTACGCTTTGTCCGCCCGGTCCGCTTGATGCGAATGTATCGACGCGGATGTCTTTTTCGTGGATGTCCACTTCTACTTCTTCCGCTTCAGGAAGACACGCCACCGTCGCCGTGGATGTATGAATACGGCCGCCTGATTCCGTTTCCGGAACACGCTGTACGCGGTGCGCGCCATTTTCATACTTCAGCTTGGAGTATGCGCCTTTTCCCGTAATCATAAAGATGATTTCTTTGTAACCGCCCGTTCCGGTCACGTTTGCTTCCATGACTTCAGTCTTCCAGCCTTGGATTTCGGCATAACGGGAGTACATTCTGTAGAGATTTCCCGCAAACAGCGCGGCTTCTTCTCCTCCCGCTGCTCCGCGGATCTCCATGATTACGTTTTTGTCATCGTTCGGGTCTTTCGGGATGAGGAGCACTTTCAAACGCTCTGATAAGGTTTCCGTCTCTCCCTGCAGTTCGGAGATTTCTTCCTTCACCATTTCTCTCATATCGGCATCAAGCTTTTCCTCAAGCATCGCTTTCGCATCGGCAAGCTGTTCTGATGCGTCTCTGTATTGTCTATAGACTTCAACGGTTTCTTGTATATCAGATTGCTCTTTCGAATATTCTCTAAGCTTTTTCGGATCGTTGACCACTTCCGGATCACTTAAAAGCTCATTTAATTTTTCGTATCGTTGTTCAATTGACTGTAAACGGTCTAACACGGTCTTCACCTCTGTTTTCCTGTGCGTAACATTCTCATTATAGTATAGGGCTTATCGCCAGTCAAAAGCAATTCGCCTCTGTTATACTGAAGCAAAAAAGGAGGAGCGGATATGCTGAAATCCATCCACCATATAGCAATCATATGCTCTGATTATGAAAAGTCGAAAGCTTTTTACACCGAGATTCTCGGTTTCGGCATTATAAAAGAAACATACCGAAAGGAACGGGAATCTTATAAACTTGATCTGGCGCTGGACGGCGCGTACGCGATTGAATTGTTTTCCTTTCCCGATCCGCCCGAACGGCCGACCAGACCGGAAGCCGCGGGTCTCCGGCATCTCGCCTTCACCGTAAACGATCTTGAAGCAGCCGTCAGAGAGTTAAAGGAAAAGGGCGTCGGCACAGAACCGATCAGAACCGATCCGCTGACGGGGAAACGGTTTACCTTTTTCTTCGATCCCGACAAGCTTCCGCTTGAATTGTATGAAGCGTAACGTTTTTTGAAGAAATGCCGCTTTCTTTGGCGAATTCCTTCTTGTTTTGTCTAACATGAAGGGAACGCCGCCTCATGGTCGAATACCTAGCAAAAAGGAGGTATGTGATCATGAATACAAACATGGCCGCGAAAGAGCTCGGCGTCTCCGCAAAAACGGTGCAAAGGTGGGTCAAGCAGCTGAATCTTCCGGCTGAACGGAATGAGCTCGGACATTATTCCTTTACACCTGAGGATCTTGATGTGCTGAAATCGGTCAAACGGCAAATTTCTGAAGGCACTGCCCTTCTGGACGTTCAAGTGCCCCGGCAGCCGAAAAAACGGACGGGCTTCATTTTGCAGCGTCCGAAAATCAATGGCGGCGCTGAACAAAGATTGGCAGAGCTGGAGCGCAAACTGGACATTCTCACGAAAGAGAAACAAGGTGAGAACCATCTGCTTTCAAGGATAGAAGAGCTTGAACGCCAGCTGAAACAAAAGGCGGATGAAGGGGTGTCTTATCAGCTTCTTCAGCACAGGCGGGAAATTGACGACCTCAATACCGAATTGCAGACATTGGCCTCCCGCATCCAGGAACTTGCCCAGACAGCTCCCCTCTCAGAAACAGCCGCTTCTTCAGAACATAAGAAACCCAGAAAAAAAACGAGATTTTCGCCTTTTAAATTTCAATTCTAATCAAAAAAGCTCCCTGAAACAGGGAGCTTTTCATTATGCAGTCAGCGCAATGATGATCGGCAGTGAGATGAGAGATAAAATCGCACTGATCACGAACGCGGACGCAGTTTCTTCCTCTTGTTTTTCGAAACGTGTGGCAATCATCGCCGCTACCGCAGATCCAGGGAATGCAACGAGCAATACCGCTTTTGTGATCTGGTCAGCCGAAAGTCCGACTGCAAGAGCGATTAAGTACATCAGCGCAGGCTGAACGGCAACTTTTAACAAAGCGATACCGAAAGCCGGCAGACTGAGCTTAATGCTGCGGATACCGACAGTTACACCGACGGCAAAGAGCGCGACACCCGATGTTGTGCTTCCGAGCTGATCAAGCATTTTTTCTCCCAAAGCAGGGAGTGTTACACCGCAGAGCACCAAGATGATACTGATAAGCGGTGCAGCCGCAAGCGGTTCGGAAAGACCGTGAAGAATAGACTTACCAGTCATTTTCCAGAAGTTCTCGTTTTCAGCATCTTTTTTCTTAGATGACTCACCGACAGTAGCGATAATGATCGCAAGCGGGTCAAGGATGGCGTTAACCACGATACCCGTAACGGCGATAGGAATCGCTACTTCGCTTGCTCCGAATAAGCTTCCGAGTACGGGAATACCCATAAAAGCAAATGTCGGCTGTGCAGAGTTTAAAGAAAATACAGATGAATTCGTTAAATCATACTTGAAGATAAATTTGCAAACCAACAAAATGACGATAAAGAATCCGACAATCCCAATGATCAAAGCGACCATCAAAGGAACCTGTGATAAAAACGCACTTCTTGAAGTGGTTAAAATACTTGCGATAAAATGCGCCGGAAGCGCGTACTTCGTAACTAAGGTGCTTACCCCTTTTGCTGACTTCGCGTCATAACTTCCGAAGCGACCTGCGAACCATCCCAGCACGATCACGAAAAAGATCGGCGCCAGGAGGATTAAAATATCTAAGAAGCTCAAAATGTTCTCCTCCAAATCCTTAATGTCCGTATACTTTAGCCTTTATATAAAAGCTTTCCCTCGGACTGTAAAATTAATCGTAAAAATTATTTAGCGACAACTTGTTTATATTGCGGTTTCCACATTGCATCAAGAACGGCTTGTTCTACATTTTCAGGAATGCGGTTTGCCACGCCTTCTTTAATGGCAGTTTCCGCTACGGCGATCGCAACTTTAATTGAAACTTCTTGTAAGTCGCTCATGCTCGGCAGAAGGCCTGCACCCGGTGTTTCAAAATCAACGCTTTCTGCGATTGCGTCAGCAGTTGCCGCAAACATTGCAGGAGTAATCACTTTTGCTTCTACAACGATTGAACCGAGACCAAGTCCAGGGAACGCGAATGCGTTGTTAGATTGTCCGATTTCATGAGAAACGCCATTGTACTCTACATTGTCAAACGGGCTTCCTGTCGCCACAAGCACTTTGCCGTCAGTCCATTTGAAAAGATCGCTAGGAACGGCTTCAGCAAGCGGTGTCGGGTTAGACATCGGCATGATGACCGGACGCTCAACGTGTTTTGCCATTTCTTTGACGATTTCTTCACTGAACGCGCCGCTTTGGCCTGATGTACCGATTAAGATTGTCGGTTTCGCTTGACGGATCACTTCAATGAAAGGAATTTGTCCATTTTCATCGCGTTTCCAATCTTTAATTTCTTCAGCTGTGCGCAGGTACGGCTCTTGGAAATCAAGAATGTTTTCCATACCTTCAATTAACAAGCCTCTGTAGTCCATTGTGTAGAACGCTTTGTTGGCTTCTTCTTCAGACAGACCGGCAAGCACCATAGTGTCGCGGATTTGGTCAGCGATTCCGATTCCGGCAGATCCCGCACCGAAGACAACCACACGCTGGTCTTTAATAGACGCGCCTGTTTTCTTCATAGCCGCAAGCACCCCTGCAAGCGTAATCGCGCCTGTTCCTTGAATGTCATCGTTGAATGTAAGAATTTCATGGTTGTATTTCTTCATGATATTGCGCGCGTTTTTGTTTCCAAGGTCTTCCCAGTGAAGAAGAGCTTTAGGGAAATATTTAAGCGCAGCTTTTACATAAGCGTCAACGAAAGCTTCGTAACGTTCGCCTTGGATACGTTCATGGCGGTTACCGATGTATAAAGGATCGTTCAGAAGTTTTTCATTGTTCGTACCGACGTCAAGAACGACAGGAATAACACGGCTTGGGTCAATACCGGCAGCAGCTGTGTATACCGCTAATTTACCGATGGCGATGTTGATACCGCCTACACCCCAGTCACCGATTCCGAGGATGCTTTCTGAGTCTGTCGCAACGATCAGATCAATATCTCCGGCAGTGGCATGAAGGTTTTCAAATGCCTCTTCGATTCCTTCCACGTTGTCGATAGAAAGGTAAATCCCTTGAGGTCTTCTGTACTCATGGCTGTATTCTTGAATCGCTTCACCGACAGTCGGTGTGTAAACAACCGGCAGCATTTCACGAAGATGGTTTTGAAGCAATTTAAAGAAAAGAACTTCGTTACGGTTTTGCAAATCATTCAAATACACGTTTTGGCGAAGGCGGTCCGGCTGAGCTTGAAACTGCTCGTATGCGCGTTTTGCCTGCTCATCAAGAGACAGAATTGTCGGAGGAAGCAGCCCGTCTAATCCAAGGCTTTTTCTTTCTTCTGCTGAAAACGCAACACCTTTATTTAAAGTAGGGATAGATAGAACTTCTTTTCCTCTTAAAGTAGTTTCTAAGTTGCCTTCCTTCGTTACTTTAATATTATTCAAGAAAATCTCCTTCTTTCTTCAAATAGTTAACAAAGTTAAGTAATTACCCATTTTGGCTAGTGTGATCGCGATCTGCTATATCTTTTTTTGACAATTATTCGAACAATGTCTCATAACTATTTACATTACTTAGTCATTTTATGCCTGTAAAAATGAAAATTCAAGAGATGAAAATTACTTAATTTTTTCATACTCTTTTTTAAGTTATTTAACTACAATTTTTGAAAAAACGTCAAAAAAACACCGGATTTTTTACCGATGTTTTCATGAAAAGGGTTATTTATCAGTCTGTTTTTTTCGGCACTTCGTGATGATGTCTGCATCTCGCTTCGTATGACTCCGACGCGCCGACTAAAATGACCGGATCATCATAGGAAGCGGGCTTCCCGTCAATCAAACGCTGCGTACGGCTTGCCGGCGACCCGCAAACGGAGCAGACCGCCTGCAGCTTCGTCACCGATTCGGCAACCGCCATCAGATTCGGCACCACGCCGAAAGGCTCTCCCCGGAAATCCATATCAAGTCCGGCAGCGATGACACGATAGCCTTTATCCGCAAGCGAGGATAAGTCGCCGATGATCGATTCGCCGAAAAACTGCACCTCATCTACCGCGATGACGTCCGTGCTTTCACTGATATGATCCCATATTTCAGCCGAAGACGAGATGACGTGGCTTGTCATGGATGTGCCGTTGTGAGAAACGACGGCCTCCTCACTGTAGCGATTATCAATGGCAGGTTTGAACACCTTGACCTCCTGCTTCGCATATGTCGCTCTTTTCACTCTGCGGATCAGCTCTTCTGATTTCCCAGAGAACATGCTGCCGCATATCAGCTCAAGCCATCCGCTTTGCTTCATTATGTACATAGGCTATCCGCTCCCCTTTTTTTCCTGTTTATGGACATAAAAAACAGGCAAGAAGCAATTCTTGCCTGCCTGTAAAATCTATTATTACTTAAGACCGTATTTTTTGTTAAAGCGATCAACACGACCATCAGCAGAAGCGAATTTTTGACGTCCAGTGTAGAATGGGTGGCATTCAGAGCAAATCTCAACGCGTACCTCTTCTTTTACTGAGCCTGTTTCAAATTCATTTCCGCAAGCGCATTTAACTGTTGCTTTTTTGAAATTAGGATGAATTCCTGCTTTCATTGTATCCATCTCCTTCCGCCCTGAATCCCGTGTGGAAACAGAGTTATTATTCCGGAGTAATCCGGAACGCATATGAGAGAATTATATCAGTCATTTACTGCATTTGCAAATACATTTTTTATCAGCGGCGGGCTGATGATGAAAGGTTTGCCTGCTTCCATTCTTGGTTAATCAGATCGAAGAATTCCTGATTCGTTTTTGTTTTTTTCATTTTTCTCATAAACTTCTCTGCGAAGTCCGGAGAATCAGACATCGATTTGCGGATCGCCCATAAACGGTCAAGATGCTCTTTCGGCACGAGCAGCTCTTCCTTCCGTGTGCCGGAGCGGCGGATATCGATCGCCGGGAAAATCCGTCTTTCCGCAAGAGAACGGTCAAGGTGAAGCTCCATGTTGCCCGTTCCTTTAAACTCTTCATAGATGACGTCATCCATCCGGGAGCCCGTGTCCACGAGCGCCGTCGCCAAAATGGTCAGACTGCCGCCCTCTTCAATGTTTCTCGCGGCACCGAAAAAGCGCTTCGGACGATGGAACGCAGCCGGGTCAATCCCGCCGGAAAGCGTACGTCCGCTTGGCGGGATAACGAGGTTGTAGGCCCGTGCCAGGCGGGTAATGCTGTCCATCAGAATGATAACATCTTTTTTGTGTTCAACGAGACGCATTGCCCGTTCAAGCACAAGCTCCGCTACCTTAATGTGATTTTCCGGCACTTCATCGAACGTCGAGCTGACGACATCGCCCGCTACGGAACGTTCAATATCCGTTACTTCTTCCGGTCTTTCATCAATTAAGAGAACGATCAATTCAGCGTCAGGCTGATTTGTCGTAATGCTGTTAGCGATTTCTTTTAACAGCATGGTTTTACCGGCTTTCGGCGGCGCCACGATCAGACCGCGCTGGCCGAAACCGACGGGAGCCATCATATCAAGAATTCTTGTTGAGAGATAATTCGGTTTCGTCTCAAGCACCATTTGGCGGTCCGGATAAAGCGGAGTAAGCGCAGGAAAATGGACGCGCTCTTTCGCAGATTCCGGATCATCTCCATTTACCGCTTCAACGTGCAAAAGTCCGTAATAGCGTTCGTTTTCTTTCGGCGGACGCACCTTGCCGGATACTTTGTCACCGTTTCTTAAATCAAAGCGGCGGATCTGGGAAGCAGAAATGTAGATGTCTTCTGAGCTTGGCGAGTAATTAATCGGTCTGAGGAAGCCGAATCCTTCCGATTGGATGATTTCGAGCACGCCTTCCATAAACAGAAGATCCTCCTGCTCGGCGTTGGCTTTCAGAATGGCAAAGATTAATTCTTTTTTAGTCAGTTTGCTGTAGTAGGAGATTTTATAATGTCTGGCCAGTTCATATAGTTCTTTTAATTTCATATTTTCCAAAGAGGAAATAGATACGTCTTTCATAAAAACACCACGCTTTTCATAGTCAATGTATTGCTGTTTTCATTCAAATCGGCTGCTTCGCATGATTCCGCCAAAGCACATTCTTTTATAAAACGTTCAGGAACTTCTATCGGTAACACTTCCACCCATGATCGGCGCTTTTTTAAAAAAGGAATGTCTTAATGAGTTTTGAAGGAAGCGAGGACAAAAACTTGAGAAGATCAATATTTATATCGTCTGTATGCGGTAGAATTTGAAAATTTCCCAGTACTCAAAAGAAGGAATGACACAGAAAAATCGCAGCACTCTTTATTTTTACCTCATTTCAAAAAATTATTCAACTTAAATAATGCTTTGACATATAAATGATAGGGTTGACTCTTTATTGCAAAAGAAAAGCGGGACTTTCCGTCCCGCTTTTCTCTATTTATGGCCGGATCACAAGATTTGGTTTTTTCTTCAGGCTGTGTCTTCCGTCAACGAATCGGACCGTTCCTGATTTCGCCCGGATGACCAGACTTTCAGTCGTGCCGACGGAGCCTTTGAACTGAACGCCTTTCAGCAGCTCTCCGTCCGTGACGCCCGTTGCGGCAAAAATGGCGTCATCCCCTCTCACAAGGTCCTCCATCCGGAGCACTTTGGATACATCAAGGCCCATTCGCTCACAGCGGGCCTGCTCTTCCGCACTTTGCGGCAGAAGCCTGCCGATGATTTCGCCGCCGAGCGCTTTTAACGCAACGGCAGACAGCACGCCTTCAGGAGCCCCGCCTGAACCGAAGAGAATGTCTACTCCCGTATGGTCAAAGGCCGTATTGATGGCGCCCGCGACATCACCGTCGTTGATCAGTTTGATTCTGGCGCCCGCCTCACGCAATTCAGAGATGATTTTTTCATGTCTGTCACGATTTAAAATGGTTGCCACGACATCTTCAATGTCTTTGTTTTTCGCTTTCGCAACGGCTTTTAAGTTATCAATGACAGGCGCTTCAATATCGATGCAGCCTACCGCTTCGGGACCGACCGCGATTTTTTCCATATACATATCCGGGGCGTTCAGCAGTGTTCCGTGGTCGGCGACCGCGATCACCGTCAGCGCATTCCAGCCGCCGCTCGCTACGATGTTTGTGCCTTCAAGAGGATCGACGGCGACATCGACGCGCGGGCCGTATCCGTTTCCGAGCTTTTCGCCGATGTAAAGCATCGGCGCTTCATCCATCTCGCCTTCCCCGATCACGACCGTGCCTTTCATCGGCACCGTGTCAAACACGTCACGCATTGCGCTTGTCGCCGCATCATCAGCTTCATCTTTTTTCCCGCGGCCCATCCATCTGGCAGATGCTAAAGCCGCCGCTTCAGTGACTCGAACCAATTCCATCGATAAGCTTCTTTCCATTTCAACACGATCTCCTCTCAAAAGTCCGCATTTCTATGAATTTTGGAGCTGTTCTATCTCTTCGTCCGTCAGCCTTTGCCGCCAGATTGTGGCGCCCAGACCTTCGAGTTTTTTCTCAAGATTGCTGTAGCCGCGGTCTAAATGCTCAAGACCGGTAATTTCGGTTACGCCGTCAGCCATGAGCCCGGCGACGACCAGACAAGCGCCTGCACGCAGATCGCTCGCCTTTACTTTTGCGCCCTGAAGCTCGGCCGGACCGGTGATAATGGCCGACCTGCCTTCCACTTTCATGTTGGCCCCCATCCGTCTCAGCTCATCTATATGTTTAAATCGGGCCGAGTAGATGGTGTCGGTTACGACGCTCGTGCCGCTGGCTCTCGTTAACAGAGATGTCATCGGCTGCTGAAGATCAGTCGGGAATCCCGGGTAAACAAGCGTTTTTACGTCGACCGGTTTTATCTGCTTCTGCCCGCCGAGCATAAGAAGCTGATCGTCACTCGTCTCAATGTGAAAACCCATTTCCCTGAGCTTCGCCGTTAAAGACTCCAGGTGAGTCGGTATGACATTATCAATAATGACTTCTTTCCCCATCGCGGCGCCGGCGATCATAAAGGTGCCCGCCTCAATTCTGTCCGGAATGATCGTATGCCTGCATCCGTGCAGCTCTTTTACGCCGTCGATTCTGATTACATTGGTTCCCGCGCCTTTGATCTTTGCGCCCATGCTGGTGAGCAATGTGGCAACATCAATAATCTCAGGTTCCTTGGCGGCGTTTTCTATCACGGTTTTACCTTCAGCCAGTACAGCGGCAAGCATGATATTGATCGTCGCTCCGACGCTGACGACATCTAAATAAATCCGTGCGCCTCTCAGCCTCTCGGCGCGCAGATAAATCGCGCCTTGTTCATTGGTGACTTCCGCCCCAAGCGCTTCAAACCCTTTAATGTGCTGGTCAATCGGCCGCGGCCCGAGATGGCATCCGCCCGGCAGTCCGATGACCGCCTGTTTGAAGCGGCCCAGCATCGCGCCCATTAAGTAATAGGAAGCGCGGAGTTTTTTCACTTTGCCGTTGGGAAGCGGCATGCTGATCATCGGAGAAGGGTCGACGACCATTTCTCCTTTTTCAAAATGGACGTTTCCGCCGATTTCTTTCAGCAGGTCACGCAGCGTTTCAATATCTGAGATCTCCGGAAGCCCTTCGATCGTTACTTCGGAATTTGCCAGAATGGTTGCGGGTATCAATGCGACGGCGCTGTTTTTCGCGCCGCTGATATGTACGGTTCCGTTTAACGGATCGCCGCCGGCAATATTCAACTTTTCCATGATAGTCTCCTTCCATAAGAAGATAGCTGCGGAGCGTAAATAAAATGGCATTTTATTCTGTCTCTGCAAATAAAGCTCTTGTCCAAAATGTAGCCAATTCGAAGAGAAAGAATACAAGGACATTATAAAATAACAGGAAGAAAATAGCGAAGCTTTGCGGGGCATTTTTTACACAGGATGCACAGAGGCCCGCCGGGTTCACATTCCGGGGAAACACACTCTTCACTTTGATACTTAAGGCCCGCTGCCAAACAGGAAAACATAAGGGTGCGGCAAACGGATGCAACCGGTTTGCCGCCCTTTTCACCCTTATTTATTCCAGTCTGCCAAGAATTGCTCGATGCCTTTATCCGTTAACGGATGTTTCGCCAGCTGGTGAATGACTTTCAGCGGCATCGTACCGATATGCGCACCGCGTAAAGCGGCTTCAGTCACGTGCTGCGCATGACGGATGGAAGCTGCGATGATTTGTGTATCAATATCATGAATGTCAAAAATCTGTCTTATTTCTGAAATCAGTTCAAGACCGTTATGGCCGATATCATCCAGACGGCCTAAGAACGGAGATACATAAGTCGCTCCGGCTCTTGCCGCCAAAAGCGCCTGGTTGGCACTGAAGATGAGCGTTACGTTTGTTTTAATGTTCAGATCGCTCAGCGCTTTTACGGCTTTTAACCCTTCAGACGTCATCGGGATTTTCACCGTGATATTCGGTGCGATTTTCGCAAGTTCTTTACCTTCTTCAATCATCTCTTCAGCATTCAGGGAAATGACTTCCGCACTTACTGATCCGCTCACGACTTCCGTAATCTCACGAAGTCTGTCATGGAAAGACACGTCAGCTTCTTTTGCCACTAAACTAGGGTTTGTCGTAACTCCGGCAAGAACGCCAAGTTCATAAGCTTCTTTAATCTCGTCAATGTTTGCTGTATCAATGAAAAATAACATAAGGAAAGCCTCCCCAGTAATAAATTTTCAGAACTGTAAAACATGATTGCGCTTTCTAAAGGTAAGACATAAAACCGCCTGTCAATGCTGTCAGGCGGTTTATGGATGTTACATTGGATTAAGCTTGGTTTGAAGAACCGAACTCACGCATTTTGCCGATAACCGTTTCTTTGATCGCTTCACGAGCAGGTCCAAGATATTTACGAGGATCGTATTCGTTCGGCTTAGCTGCCAATGTTTCGCGGACAGCTTTTGCAGAAGAAATTTGGTTTTCAGTGTTTACGTTGATTTTAGCCGTACCAAGTGAGATTGATTTTTTAATGTCGGCAGTCGGAATTCCTGTACCGCCGTGAAGTACTAACGGAAGGCCGGTTGATTTGCCGATATCTTCCATTTCTTTGAAACCGAGGTTCGGTTCGCCTTTGTAAGGGCCGTGAACAGAACCCAGTGCAGGTGCAAGGCAGTCGATGCCAGTGCGCTCTACAAGTTCTTGACACTCTTTAGGGTCAGCATAGATTACGCCTTCAGCGATCACGTCATCTTCCTGTCCGCCTACAGTTCCAAGCTCAGCTTCAACTGAAACGCCGTGGAAATGAGCAAGCTCAACCACTTTAGCTGTAGTTGCTACGTTTTCCTCAAACGGGTGGTGAGATGCGTCGATCATTACAGAAGTGAAGCCTGCATGAATCGCTTTCGCACAAGATTCAAAGCTTGAACCGTGGTCTAAGTGAATGGCGACAGGAACTGTCACTTTGTATTCTTCCATAAGAGCTTTAACCATGGCAACCACTGTTTTGAAGCCGCCCATGTAGCGTCCCGCGCCTTCTGAAACACCAAGAATAACCGGGGATTTTTCCTCTTCTGCTGCTTGTAAAATAGCTTGAGTGAACTCAAGGTTATTTAAGTTAAATTGTCCAACAGCATATCCTTTTTCTTTAGCTGTATTCAACATTTCCGTCATTGAAACTAAAGGCATGTCGAAAGTCCTCCTTATGTAGCCTGATTTGCTTCTTCTCGAAAAAAGCTTTCCACCTATAGCATGACCATAAAAACCTGTCATATGTAAAACAACAGATCGCTTTTTCTCCATCTCTAGGATACCAACTTTTCGACAAATCGGCAACACAATGACATAATTGTTTCTAATTTTATTAATTCGATTTTAGAGGTAAATATTTTTTCACCGCGTCTCTGATCTCATCAATGTCAAAAGGTTTCGCAAAATGGGTCAGCGCTCCGAGCTCTTTTGATTCCTTAATCATATCGAGTTCTCCGTAAGCGGTCATGATAATGACGCGTATTGATTCGTCGATCATCTTCATGCGCTTGAGAATTTCGATTCCGTCCATGCCGGGGATTTTCATATCTAAAAGCACGAGATCGGGCCGTTCTTTCGTTACGATGTCCAGCGCCTGTATGCCGTTGGCGGCCTGAAACGTCTGGTACCCTTCTTTATGAAACACTTCATTGAGCAATATGCGTATACCGTATTGGTCATCTACGATTAAAATCTTTTCATTCATCATTTTACACCCCAATATTATCATTTTCGTCAAAAGGAAGCAGTTGTTTATGTATTCTGTTTGATTTTCACATTTCCTTTAATTATAATAGTCTACTTTCCGACATTTTCTGAGCATTTTCTCTTTTGTTGTATACTGTTCTTGTATGTGTAAAGGAGGTTTCACTCATGTTAAAGATATTTACGACGCAGCTTGCAGGCATTTTTTCCCGCATTCAGGATAAGGAATCCGAAGCAATAGAAGACGGCGCGCGCCTGCTGGCGCAGGCAGCCGTCAGCGGCCATACCATTTATTTATACGGCGCAAATGAGATGCAGGGCATTTTGTGCGAAGCGGAACTCGGCTCAGAACCGATGCCTTCCGTCAAAGCGTTTCCGGATACAGCTGATTCGATTACAGAAAGCGACAGGGTGCTGATGTTTTGTTCAGGTCCGGGCACGGCTGAAGAACAGGCGCTGGCTCAAAAGCTTTATGAAAAAGGGATCGGCCTCGTTGGCGTATCTCCTGTCATCAAAGATCAAACCGGGATTGAGGAATTTTGTGATGTTCATATTGACAGCAAATTAAAAATGCCGCTTCTGCCTGATGAAGACGGGACAAGATACGGCTTTCCTTCATTAATGACAGGCCTGTATGTCTATCACGCACTGTCCTTTACGTTAAAGGAAATGATGCAGGAATATGCCTGATGCAGAAAAAAGACTTGCCGCTTTTAAAGGAGGCAAGTCTTTTTTTATTACTTCTGTTCTGCAGCTTGTACGGAAGCGCCGATAAAGTCTTTGAATAAAGGCTGAGGTCTTGTCGGTCTTGATTTGAACTCAGGGTGGAACTGGCAAGCGACATACCAAGGATGGTCTTTCAGCTCGATGATTTCCACAAGACGGCCGTCAGGGCTTGTGCCTGAGAACACAAAACCGTTCTCTTCCATTTGCTGTCTGTATTCGTTGTTGAATTCATAACGGTGGCGGTGGCGTTCGTATACCACTTCATCCGCATACGCTTCGAAGGCTTTCGTGTCTTCCTGAAGCTTACAAGGGTACAGTCCGAGACGAAGCGTTCCTCCGAGATCCTCGACATCTTTTTGTTCTGGCAGAAGGTCAATGATCGGATAAGGAGTGGACGGATCGATCTCCGCAGAGTGAGCCCCTTCCAGACCTAATACGTTTCGCGCATATTCAATGGATGCAATCTGCATACCGAGGCAGATGCCGAAGAACGGAATTTTATTCTCACGCGCATACTTGGCGGCGATGATTTTCCCTTCTACGCCGCGGTCTCCGAAACCGCCGGGCACGATGATTCCGTCTGTGCCGCTAGTCAGCTCTTGAATATTGCTTTCTGTCACTTCTTCGGCGTTAATCCATTTGATCTTCACATCAGCGTCAAACGCATAGCCGGCGTGGCGCAGTGATTCAACGACTGAAATGTAAGCGTCCTGAAGCTCGACGTATTTACCGACGAGGCTGATTGTAATGGTTTTAGACAAGTTTTTCACTTTCGTGACAAGGTCTTTCCATTCCGTCATATCCGGGTCTTTGCATTCTAATTTCATATGATCGCAGACAAGCTTATCGAGTCCCTGCTCCTGAAGGTTAAGCGGGATGGAGTAAAGGTTGTCCGCATCTTCGCACTCGATGACCGCTTTCGTGTCAATATCGCAGAAGAGCGCGATTTTATCTTTCATATCTTGAGAAATCGGCATTTCCGTGCGCACGACGATGATATTAGGCTGAATACCGAGGCTTCTCAGCTCTTTTACGCTGTGCTGCGTCGGTTTTGTTTTCAGCTCGCCCGCCGCTTTGATGTACGGAACAAGCGTACAGTGAATGTACATCACGTTTTCATGGCCGATGTCGCTTTTCATTTGACGGATGGCTTCAAGGAACGGAAGGGATTCGATGTCTCCCACTGTTCCGCCGATCTCAGTAATGACTACATCTGCGTTTGTTTCTTTGCCTGCACGGTAGACGCGGTCTTTCAGTTCATTTGTGATGTGCGGAATGACCTGAACCGTTCCGCCGAGGTAGTCCCCGCGGCGCTCTTTTTTCAATACGGCGGAATAGATTTTACCGGTCGTCACGTTGCTGAATCTGTTCAGATTAATGTCAATGAAACGCTCATAATGCCCTAAGTCAAGGTCAGTCTCAGCGCCGTCATCGGTAACGAATACCTCACCGTGCTGGTACGGGCTCATCGTTCCCGGGTCAACGTTGATATAAGGGTCAAATTTTTGGATGGTGACGCTCATGCCTCTGTTTTTCAAAAGGCGGCCAAGTGATGCAGCCACAATTCCTTTTCCGAGTGATGATACAACTCCCCCGGTTACAAAAATATATTTCGTCATTTCGTTTGCTCCTCTCTTCGGTCTGCGCTACATTCCTTAAAATGTGCCGTTTTATAGAAAATCATTTCACTAAAAACAAATGATGTGTAAAAGAATTTGGGAGATGAAAATAAGAAAGCTCCCTTTCAATTTCTTGAAAGGGAGCGTAGCACTCTTATGAATTCTCTTCTTTTTGAAGAGCCCAAAATACATACTACATAGTTCGACAATGAAAGTCAAGATCGTTTTGCTGATATAAAATCAGTCTTTGCGATCCTCTTCCTCATCATCATAATCTTCCTCATCTTCTTCAATCATCTCGTCTTCGATCTCAAGCTCGTCGTCATCTTCTTCATCGATATCTTCGTCGTCAAAGCTGTCTGCGTCAAGGTCAATATCTTCTTCCATTTCATCGAGATCGATGTCATCTTCGTCAACTTCCTCGAATTCATCAAGGTCGAGATCTTCCTCAACGACTTTTTTCGCTTTTTTCTTTTTCGCTTTTACAGTCGGCTGTGTTTCTTCGTCCAGCTGATCGTACGGATACCAGCTGCGAAGCCCCCACGTCTGGTCTGACAGAGCAATAAAGCGGCCGTCAATGTTCAGGTCTGTATAAAATTGGGCGATACGGTCGCCCAGTTCCTCTTTCGTAACACCGAGCAAGGAGATCATTTCATTCAGCAGCTCCTGGAACGGAACCGGTTTTTTATGTTCTGAGAAAATTTCGTGAGCGATTTCAACTAAAGCCATCTGCTTCAGCTGTTCCTGAGAATATTGTTTGATACTCAAGGTCGGACACTCCCTTTCTATTACTTATATGTATCTGTTTCTATCCTATAATAAGAACGAATTTGTATTGTTTTGTTCATAAACCATACCTCTCATTATAAACAAATTAAAACAGAATATGCTACCCTTAACAGCGTAATTTAAGAAATTTTAGAGCTGTCCCTTCATAAATCGGCTGATGTGCGAAAACAAAGCCGCCGGCATATGCGCCGGCGGCCCGCTTCTTTCTATAAAGACTCTTGTTTTTCAGCGCCGAATACAGACATGGCGAGCAATTCACTGACATCATAAGTGCCGACAGCGTCTTCGGCTTCTTTCGCTTTCGTACCGTCACCGAGCATGGTCAGACAGTAAGGACAGCCGGAGCTGATGACCGTCGGACTGACAGAAAGCGCCTGCTCAGTCCGGGCCGTGTTGATTCTCGCTCCCGTTTCTTCTTCCATCCACATGAGCCCTCCCCCGGCGCCGCAGCACATCCCGTTTTCGCGGCTGCGCTCCATTTCCTTCAATTGAACGCCCGGAATGGCTTTTAAGATCGCTCTCGGCGGCTCATACACTTCATTGTATCTTCCTAAATAGCACGAGTCATGGAAGGTAATCGTTTCATTCACCGGGTGAAGCGGTTTTAGTTTCCCCTGTGACACAAGCTCGGCTAATAATTCAGTATGATGATAGACTTCGGCCCGGAATCCGAAATCAGGATATTCATTTTTAAACATATTATAGGCGTGCGGATCAATCGTGACGATTTTTTTGATTCCGTGTTTTTCAAATTCGCCGATGTTGTGTTCCGCCAGCTCTTGAAACAGAAACTCGTTGCCCAAACGGCGCGGCGTATCGCCTGAGTTTTTTTCCTTATTGCCGAGAATCGCAAAGGATACGCCCGCTTCATTAAGCAGCTTTGCAAATGAGACGGCAATCTTTTGGCTCCTGTTATCGTAGGAACCCATTGAGCCTACCCAAAACAAATAGTCGAACTCTTTGTCTTGTTTTTTCATTTCTTTCACTGTCGGAATCTCTGTATCAGCCTGCTCCCGCCAGTTCTCCCGCTCTTTCCGGTTTAAGCCCCACGGGTTTCCCTGTCTTTCAATGCTAGTCATGGCCCGCTGCGCGTCGCTGTCCATCTTCCCTTCCGTAAGCACAAGATAGCGGCGCAGATCGATAATTTTATCAACGTGTTCATTCATGACCGGACATTGATCTTCACAGTTGCGGCAAGTGGTGCACGCCCAAATCTCCTCTTCCGTGATGACCTCGCCGATTAAGCTCGGGTTGTAATCAATGGCTGCGGCCGCTTCACGCGATCCTCCCCCTGAGGAAGCCGCGGCGAGCTGATTCGCTTTCGTGTGCTGAAAAACGGGCGCGGGCACCCACGGAGATTTTGACGTCACGGCAGCGCCTTTTTCCGTCAAATGGTCTCTGAGCTTTAAAATGAGGTCCATCGGCGAGAGCATCTTGCCCGTACCGGAGGCCGGACACATATTTGTACAGCGGCCGCATTCGACGCAGGCGTAAAGGTCGACAAGCTGAGAGCGGCGGAAGTCTTCAATCTTTCCGACGCCGTAGCTTTCTTTCGTCTCATCGGTGAAATCGATTTTTTCCAGCTTTCCTTTTGAATCCAGCCTGCTGAGGAACACATTCGCCGGACCCGCAATTAAGTGCGCATGCTTTGATTGCGGCACGTACACTAAAAAGCTGAGCAAAAACAACAGATGAAGCCACCATGAAACATAAAACACGGCGGCGGCCGCCGGCGCTGAAAGACCGCCGAGCACAATCGCAATGGAGGAGGCGATCGGCTCCGTCCAAGACAGAGAATGATCGTGCCATAAAAGGTTCATGGCGTTCCCGAGAAGCACCGTCACCATCAGTCCGCCGATAAACAGCAGGACAAGCCCCGCTTTAAACCCGCGTTTCAGTCTGACGAGTTTTTCAATGTAGCGCCGGTAAAACGCCCAGACTACGGCGATTAAAATCAAAAACGTGACGATTTCCTGAAAAAAGGTAAACGCCGGATAAAGCGGACCGAACGGCAGATGGCGGTCAGGAAGCAGCCCTTTCAGAATAAAATCAATTGCGCCGAACTGAACGAGTATAAAACCGTAAAAAAACAGAACGTGGATGATGCCGCTCTTTTTATCTTTCAGCAGTTTTTTCTGTCCGAACACATTCACCCATATCTTCTGAAGACGTTCTTTCAGGCGTTTATCAAATTCTTCCCTTTGGCCGAGCTTAATATAAGCGATCCTCGTTCTGATCAGGTAAACGAATAAATAAACGGCGTAAGCGGTTACAGCTGAAAACAGCAGCGCGTTTACCATGAGAAATGCGTTCATCTTGTCTCCCCCTTTGTTCTGATACCCCTCTTCATTGTCATATCTTTACTTTATCATAAATAATGAATGAGTGTTCAGTCAATAATTAAATTCACATTCTCAGGGCACACTACGAATACTTCGGAAAGGAGCGTCGGTATGAAGGTCATTTTTGTGTTGCTTGTCATTTTTATCATATTGATCGCACTTATGCTGCTTGATATGCTGCTTGGCCGGGCGGCGTACAAAAAACAGGCGTATGAGCCCGTTTTTGATCCGAAAAAGAGTGATATCACACTCATTCACTGCGGCAGCGAGCTTGTGCGGCAGATGACGGCTGATATCCGCCAAGCCGTCTCTTCTATTCATATGATGTTTTTTATTATGAAGAACGACCAAGTCAGCCATGAGATGTTTCATTTATTGAAGGAAAAGGCCCAGGCCGGCGTCTCCGTATATCTGCTGCTCGATTGGGCGGGCAGCCGCCAAGTGAAAAAGCCTTCCATTCAAACGATGAAAAAAGCCGGCGTTCACGTTCATTTTCTAAATAAACCGGCATTTCCGTTTCTATTTTTCAGGCTGCAAAAACGGAATCACCGGAAAGTGACCGTCATTGACGGCAAAATCGGCTATGTCGGCGGTTTTAATATCGCTGAAGAGTACCTCGGCAAAAAAGCGAAGTTCGGAAACTGGGAGGATTATCACCTGCGGATGACCGGAGAAGGCACGGCGGATCTTCAGACTCTTTTTGTAAGCGATCTGAAACGAAACACCGGAAAGGCACCCGGATCACCCGGGGTTTATCCGGCATTATCCGTAGGGAATATCTCTCATAGAACATATGCATCTGACGGTTTTTCGCTTGAATCGCATTATGAAAACTGCATCCGTAAGGCGGAGAAAAAAATCATTATCGGCACGCCTTATTATGTACCGAGCAAAAAGCTTCAGGAAGCGCTTATTTCAGCCTGCCGAAAAGGCGTCAAAGTCATCTTGATCGTGCCGATGAAGTCAGACCACCCGTTCGTTCGGGAAACAGCTTTTACCTATTATCCCGAGCTTCTGAAGGCCGGCTGCCTCATCTATCGGTATTATCAAGGCTTTTATCATGTCAAAGCTTTCATTATTGATGACCGCATCAGCATTATCGGCACGCCGAATTTTGATAAACGGAGTCTGTTCTGGAATGAAGAGGTGAATGTCATCATTCATGATGAAGCCTTTACAAAGGAAGTGCTTTCAACCATAAAGCAGGACATCGAAAAATCCGAGCTTCTCACATTAGAAAAAGTGAAACAGCGCTCCGTCAGACAGCTTCCTGCAGAATGGCTGGGAAAGGCCATATCTTACTTTTTATAAAGGAGAAACCATATGCTGTTCAGATTCGGATTCGTCGCAAACGCCATGTGCCTTTGGGACGCGTCACCCGCAAAAACCTTAACATATGCGCGCTATACCAAGCTTTCCCGCAGTGAGCGGAAAGACGCCCTGCTTTCTGTGACGAAAGCAAATCTTACCAATACGCTGCGCACCATCCACTATGTGGTCGGCCACGGCATCCCACTGTACAGGTTCTCAAGCTCGATTGTGCCGCTCGCCACCCATCCGGATGTGCTGTGGGATTTTGTCACGCCGTTTCGCCAGGAGTTTCGTGAGATCGGCGGGCTGGTCAGAAAATATGACCTCAGAACGAGCTTTCATCCGAACCAATTCACGCTTTTTACAAGCCCGAAACAGGAGATTACCGCAAATGCGGTCAAGGATATGGCCTATCATTATGACATGCTGGACGCAATGGGCATCGCGGACCGTTCCGTCATCAACATCCATGTCGGAGGCGCTTACGGTGACAAACAAAGCGCGCTTGGCCGTTTCCGCGTGAATCTGAAAGAACTTCCCGATGTCATCAAACAGCGGATGACTTTAGAAAACGATGATAAAACATATACGTCCGAGGAAACACTCAGTGTATGTGAACAAGAAGGCATTCCGTTTGTGTTTGATTATCACCATTTTTACGCCAATCCGACCGATGACGCTGATTTAGATGACATTCTTCCGCGGATGATCAAAACATGGCAGCGGATCGGCTTAAAGCCGAAGGTCCATCTCTCCTCGCCAAAATCAGAATCAGCCGTACGCAGTCATGCGGACTATGTAGATGCGAATTTTATTCTGCCGGTGCTGGAGCGGTTCAGACAATGGGATACGGACATCGATTTTATGATTGAGGCGAAAGAGAAAGACCGGGCGCTGCTCCGGCTCGTCGAAGAATTAAGCGCCATCCGCGGAGTCAAACGCCTGGCGGGCGGAGTGCTGAAGTGGAAGGCATAACCAGGTTTATCACCCGTTTATATGGGGAATTTCCGAAATAACAGACCATCAGACGGAGGAGAAAACATATGAAAAACATTACATCTTTGAAAATAGCCGCTAAGAAGTTCACTTTACGAAACATGCTTCAGCTTTATCATCTTTGCCACACGGGAGGCCACGAGCTGTATATCTACTCTAAAAAAACGATGTGCAAAATCAAAGATATCATTGAGCTGGAAACGTTCAGAATGGCCCATAAAGAACAAGAATATTTAATTGTAGTGGAAGGAAAGAAAGCGGTGCAGCTTGTTGACCGTTTCAAACATATCATCGAACCTGCGCAAAAAGAAGCCCATTAAATACGGACTACATAAAAAAAAGGATAGACAGGAGGCTGACCCCTTTTGTCTATCCTTTTTCTTTTATTGATGTATCAGCTCGCCGAATTGGGCCTGATGAAGTCTCTGGTACATGCCGCCGGATGCCAGCAGTTCCTTATGATGACCTTGTTCAGCGATGCCATCTTTCGTGACGACGACGATCCGGTCCGCATCCTTAATCGTAGCCAGCCGATGGGCGATCACAAGCGTTGTGCGTCCTTCAGACAGCTCTTGCAGCGATTTTTGAATGGCGGCTTCCGTTTCTGTATCGAGGGCTGATGTAGCCTCGTCTAAAATTAAGATCGACGGATTTTTCAAAAACATTCTGGCGATGGAAAGCCGCTGCTTCTGCCCGCCTGACAGCTTCACGCCGCGCTCGCCGATCACCGTGTTTAAACCGTCGGGATACCCGTTTACCAAGTCCTCTAAATGCGCCTGGCGGACGGCCTGCCAGATTTCTTCCTCAGACGCGTCCAGCCGCCCGTAAGCAATGTTTTCCCGCAATGTGCCGGAAAACAGAAAGACATCCTGCTGGACGACGCCGATTTGTCCGCGCAATGATGACAGCGTCATGTCCTTAATATCGATTCCGTCGATGGAAATCACGCCTTCAGACGGCTCATAAAAGCGCGGCAGCAGACTTGTCAGCGTTGATTTTCCCGCTCCCGAAGGCCCGACGAATGCGACTGTCTCCCCGGCATGAATGGACAAATTGATTCCCGACAGAACCGGACTGTTTTCTTCGTAACCGAATGACACACCATCATAACGGATATTCCCTTTTAAACCGGACACATGTCTCGCGTTCGGGGTGTCCTTGATATCAGGCTCCGTTTCCAGTATTTCTATAAAGCTTTTAAAACCGGCAATGCCTCTCGGATACATCTCAATAATCGCGTTGATTTTATCAATCGGACGGAACAGAACGTTCGTCAGCAGCACAAAAGCGACGAATTCCCCGTAAGATAACGATCCGCGTATCACGAACCATGTGCCGCACAATAAGACGAACAGCGTGACAAATCTTGTCAGCATGTAACTGATCGAGCCGTTTTTCGCCATGATTTTATAAGACGTCAGCTTTGTTTTGCGGAAACGCTGATTGTTCACGTCAAACCGCTGCGTTTCAAACGCTTCATTGCTGAAAGCCTGAACAAGACGGATGCCGCCGATATTGTTTTCAACCCTCGCGCTGAAGTCTCCGACGTCTTTGTTCAGTTTTGTAAACGCAGAGGTCATTTTTTTATTGAAATACAAAGCAAGCCAAATGACGACCGGCATAATGATAAAAGTCAACAGCGCGAGCTGCCAGTTAATAAACAGCATCACACCGAACGCGCCCAAAATCGTCATGATCGCGATAAACAGGTCTTCAGGCCCGTGGTGGGCGGTTTCTCCGATATACATCAAATCATTGGTGAGCTTGGACATTAAACTGCCCGTTTTGTTGTTATCGTAAAATTTGAACGAAAGCTTTTGCAGATGGTCGAAAAGCTTTTTCCGCATATCCGTTTCAATGTTAATGCCGAGCATATGGCCCCAATACGTCACAACATACTGAAGTGCCGAGCTGAGGGTGTAGACCCCGAATAAAGCAGCGGAAGTCAAAATAATCAGACTCCAATCCCGCCCCGGGAGCAATGTATCGATAAAGTAATTGACAATCAGAGGAAAACTCAGCTCCATCAATCCGCCGGCGATGGCAGAAAAGAAGTCGAGAAAAAACAGCTTTTTGTACGGTTTATAATAAGAAAAAAATTGTCGCAGCACGATTCCGTCCTCCTTGTGCCTCGTTCTTAATGATAATATTTCTCAATTATACTATACACAAGGAGTTTTAAAAGCGTTTTTTATAAAACGCCGGAAAATAACCGTGCGAAGGATTCCTTCGTTCTTTCCCATAATGTGCGCTTATAGAAACGGACGGGGCTGATTTTTTCAGACTCCTTCATATCCTCCAGGTAATGCGCTTCAAGATCTTTGATCGCCTCTTGATCTGTAAAAAAGACATTGACTTCAAAATTCAGCTGAAAGCTTCTCATGTCCATATTCGCCGTCCCGACAGAGGCGAGGTTTCCGTCAGTGATGAGCACCTTTTGATGCATAAAGCCTTTTTGATAAGAATAGACTTCGATTCCTTCGCGAAGAAGCTCGGGGAAATACGATCTCGTCGCGTACTGGGTTAAAAATCCGTCATTGGTTTCCGGCACCATGACACGCACCCGGACGCCTCTGGCAGCAGCCTCCTTTAGCGCTGTGCGGATCGGCTCATTCGGCACGAAATAAGGCGTCGCGATCCATACAGACGATTCGGCCGCCGCTATCATGGCATAATACAGATCGCTCATCCGCTCCTTCATATCGGGGCCTGTCGGAACGACTTGATAGACGCCGCCGCTTTCTGCCGCAACCGGGCGGGTATATGCTTTCTGATCAATCAGCACCTCATCCGAAACGTATTCCCAATCAAGCATAAAAATGCTGTGGAGCGTCTGAACGATTTCTCCTTCGACTTTCATATGTGTGTCCCGCCAAAAGCCGACATCTTGGTCTTTGCCGATATACTCCTTGCCGACATTCAGCCCGCCGACAAAACCGACTTTCCCGTCAACGATGACGATCTTGCGGTGATTTCTGAAATTGAATTTTTGGTTGAAAAAACCGTATTTCAGCGGCAGAAACGGGACGATGTTCACGCCCGCGCGTTTCAGTTTTTTAATATCTTTTCCGGCCAGCTTCAGGCTGCCGGCCGCGTCGAACAAAAACCGCACTTCCACGCCTTGACGCGCCTTTTCCATCATAATGTCCATCATCTTGTGCCCGAGCATGTCTGATTTGAACATGTAATACTCAATATGTATAAATGACGCGGCCTCCCGGAGCGCCTCAAACAGCTCCGGAAATGTTTCGTCCCCGTTTTTGAGCACCTTCAGCCTGCTTTTTGTATTGATATTCATATGGGACGCCTTGATTGAATATTGAAAGAAACGCTTCTGATTTCCTTTCAGCCCGGTCAGGTCGGGAGTTTGTTCCATATCAAATATCGTTCTCAGCTTTTCCCGGTTGTATGTCCGTTTCGACCTGAACAACTTGCCTTTTTCATAAAGCTGGCCGGAAAAAAGGTAAAATAAGTACCCGGCGATCGGAAAAAACACAAGAATATGAATCCATAACAGCGTGTGCTGCGAGGTGCGGTTTTCAAGAATTAACGAATAAATGCTGAACAAAATAATGCTTGCATAACAAAGCACCCCACCGTAAAACTCAAGCCTGGAAACCGGAAAAAACCATATGACATATGCTACGATAAGCATCATATATAAAAAGCAAAATTCCAGTCTCCTTTTCAGCATCCCGACTCTCTCCCATCTGATCCGATATCTCTGTATACCCTCTGTTTTCCGGCTTGTAAACATATGAAAAAGCCTCTCCGCACGAGCGGAAAGGCTTATGATGAAGCTTCCTGTGATTGGCCGGGTGTGATGTTCTGAAGCAATGCCGGATTGAGCGAGCAGCTGCCTTTGATTTTATTTTTGAAGATGCCGATGATCAGACCGGTGACCGCTATCGACACTAAGGAGAAGAGCCCTTTCAGCAATCCGACGGAGAAAATGCCGGCCAGCACGACGCCAAAATCGAAGAGGAAATTAACGGCACCCGGATTCCATCCGCAGCGCTTTTGCAGAAATAAAGCGAGGATATTGGCGCCGCCGAGCGATGCCTGATGATAAAACATGAGCGACAGGCCGAACCCGATCAGCGCCCCGCCGCAAATCGCCCCGGCAAGCGGTGAAACAGAGACCGGCGGCAGCCAGTGATCCGTGCCTGTAAATAGAGTCAGCACTGTGACTGCAAAAACGGTGGATAGAGTGAATTTGATTCCCATTCTGATGAGAGAAAATATATAAAACGGGATATTAATCAGAAAGAAGATAATCGCAAACGAGGAATGAAACAAGTATGACAGGCTTAGTGACAGTCCCGCTGTGCCGCCGGTTAATACTTGAGAATGTCTGAGTGTCAGGACGCCGGCGCTAGTCATCAGACAGGCGGCTAAAATGAGGAAAATCCGCTTCATTCTTCACTCTCCTTTTGTTGCTGTTATTTCCAAATAAAACATAACAGGAATCCCCGCCGCCCAGCCATTACCTTGGCAGAAAATATCTTATGTTTTTATTTTTTCACCATAAAAAATCCCCCTCTGGCAGGGGGGATTTTTACGTGCGTTTCCGATAGACAACATAGCTGCGGGTCAAATACTTGAGGGGCAGGCTGAACACGTGAACCAGTCTTGTAAACGGCCAGAGGATAAAAACGACGTACCCTATGATGATATGAAACTTAAACCATAGCGGGACACTTTCCATCAAAGAAGCGTCAGGCCGGAACAAAACAATTTCCCTGAACCACGGCCCGACTGTTGCCCTGTAATCAAATCCTTTCGAGTCAATGTTGAGGAACGTGGCCGCAACGCCCGACAGCATCATGAACAGCAGCAGAATAAGCGTCAGGATATCCGATGGCGAGCTGGTTTTGCGGATTCTTTTGTCAAACAGCCTTCTGTACGTCAGGATGACAAGTCCGGCACATGCAGCAATCCCCGCCGGCAGGCCTGCGCCGATCGCCATTTTGTGATACATATGCTCTGAAATGCCAAGGGAAGCATACACGCCTTCCGGGATCAGAATTCCCATGACATGTCCGCCGACAACGCACAGCAGTCCCCAATGAAAAAGTGTGCTGCCAGCCGCGAGTTTTTTCTTTTCTAACAGCTCGCTTGATTTCGCCGTCCAGCCGAATTGGTCATGCTGATAGCGGTAAATATGCCCGCCGATAAAGATCGTCAATACAATGTATGGCATAACGCCCCACAGGATCTGCCCGCTCATGCCTGAACAGCCCCTTCTTCAGTGCTTGCATGTACACCGATGTTTTCCAGTGCGGCCTGCAGCACGTGCAGCAGCTCAGCATAGATGCTGTTATTTTTTTCGAGGCGGGAAGCCAGCTCCCTCACATTGGACAGGTATTTCTCAAACACGCTTCTCGCCGCTTCAATCTCCGCAACCGCGGCGAATTCCAGCATCAGCGGCAGGTAATCAGGCAGTTCTTTCTCTGTCGGCAGGAAACCGGATTGCTGGTAGATGTTTTTTAAATGCAGCAATTCAATGCCGCGTTCCCTTTGTTCGCCTGAGTTAAAGTAGGTGACGTACATATTCGTTTTCTTTCCGAAATCGAACGTATACACATAGTGTTCAATCAGCGCTTGCGGAGAAAAGCCGGCTGCCGCCTCTAAAAAGTGCAGCAATTTCTCCCGGATTTGCTGATTGGTGATGTCATGGATAAGAGCCTTCCAATCGGGAATCTCGGCTCTCCACTCTTCATCCGGATAAGAGAGAAGAACGGAAAGAGCGGAGAACGTCATTTGCCGGTCTGTGGTGTTCATGTTATTACACCTCATTTATGAAAAATTAGAAACAAGAGCCCGGGCCGCCTGAAAATGATAAGCCGCAGCTCCCTTGTTCAGCATATAAATCTGACACTTCTTCTCGATGGCTGCTCGGGATCACAAAACGGTCATCATATTTGGCGATTGCCAGCAGCCGATACATGTCTTTAATTTGCTGTTCTGTTAAGCCGACACTGGAGATCAGTTCCGGGTCGATTGATTTATTCGTCTGGATCGCTCTCATATACTGGCGCATGACAGACATTTTCTTTAACGTGGATCGAATATGATCCGTATCCCCCGCCGTTAACAGCTGCGCCAAATAGTCAATCGGAATTCTCATTTGGTCGATAGCCGGAAAAATCGCTTCCGCCGTTTGCCGGCTTCCTTTTCCTTCAAAGAGATTCATAATCGGGCTGAGCGGCGGAATGTACCAAACCATCGGCAGCGTACGGTACTCAGGGTGAAGCGGAAGCGCAATCTTCCAGTCGATGATCATTTTGTAGATCGGCGATTGCTGCGCCGCTTCTATCCATTCAGCCGGGATGCCTTGTTCTTTTGCCAGTTTGGCAATCTCAGGATCATTCGGATCAAGAAAAACGTCCAGTTGGGAATGGTAGAGATCCTTTTCATTTTCAACCGATGCCGCTTCCTCCACTTTGTCCGCGTCATACAGCATGACGCCGAGATAGCGGATTCTGCCGACACACGTTTCGGAGCAGATGGTCGGCAGCCCCGCCTCCAAGCGCGGAAAGCAGAGTGTGCATTTTTCCGCTTTGTTCGTTTGCCAGTTAAAATAGACTTTTTTATAAGGACAGGATGAGACGCAATATCTCCATGAACGGCATGCGTTTTGATCCACAAGCACAATGCCGTCCTCCTCACGTTTGTACATGGCGCCGGACGGGCAGGAGGACACGCACGCCGGATTAATGCAGTGCTCACAAATACGCGGAAGATACATCATAAAGACTTCATCGAATTCTGTTTTGATCGATTCCTCCATCTTTTGCACGTTTGGATCTTCAAGCCCTGTAATGTGGCCGCCAGCGAGATCATCCTCCCAGTTCGGGCCCCATTCGATATTCATGAAATCCCCCGTTAAGGACGATTTCGGCCGCGCCACCGGCTGGTGCTTTTTTTGCGGGCTGTTTGTTAATGTTTCATAATCATAGTTCCAAGGTTCATAGTAGTCATCAATCGTCGGCTGATTCGGATTATAGAAAAGGCCTGCAAGCCGGTTTGTTTTCGGGCCTGATTTCAGTTCAAGCTTTCCTTTTTTCAACGTCCAGCCGCCTTTATATTTGTCCTGGTCCTCCCATTGCTTCGGGTAGCCGATGCCGGGCTTTGTTTCTACATTATTAAAATACATATATTCCGCACCGGAACGGTTTGTCCACGTGTTTTTGCAGGTGACGCTGCACGTGTGGCAGCCGATGCATTTATCCAAATTCATGACCATCCCGATCTGCGCTTTAATCTTCAAGCCAATCGACCTCCTTCAGCTTGCGGATGACGACATTCAGATCGCGCTGATTCCCCGTCGGACCGTAATAGTTAAAGCCGTAACTGAGCTGGGCATAGCCCCCGATCATCTGGGTCGGCTTGACGTGAATCCTTGTCGGGCTGTTATGGGTGCCTCCGCGGTTATTCGTCAGTTTTGTGCCGGGCACATTGATGTGGCGGTCCTGGGCATGGTGCATAAACGCCATTCCTTTAGGAATCCGGTGAGACAAAACCGCTCTCGCGACGACAACGCCGTTTCGGTTGAAGCATTCAATCCAATCGTTGTCTTTGATATCCGTGTCCTCTGCGTCATCTTTATTCATCCACACGGTCGGCCCGCCGCGGAACAGCGTCAGCATCGGCAGAGAATCAAAATACATGCTGTGGACGGACCATTTATTATGCGGCGTCAAATAATTAAGAACGATTTCTTTGCCCTCTTGATCAGGCCGCTTGCTTAGGAACGGACGGTGCTGGAGGATCGGTTTAAATGTCGCCATCGTTTCACCGAATTCCATCATCAGTTCATGATCGACATAATAGGATTGTCTGCCGGTCAGCGTCCGCCACGGAATTAATTTTTCCACATTCGTCGTAAACGGCGAGTACCTGCGCCCTCCTTTTTCTGAACCGGTAAAGGCCGGAGAGGTGATGACCGTTTTCGGCTGGGCTGTAATTTGCTCGAACGTAAAGCATTCTTCCTCGCGCTCTTCCGCCAGGTCTTTCAGCTCCAGATTGGTAATGTTTTCAAGTGATTCCCATGCTTTCACGGCGACTTTTCCATTTGAGGTGGACGACAGGGTTAAAATCGCTTCCGCCGCCTGCTTCGCTTCACTTATATTCGGGCATCCTTTGGCAACGCTGTTTGAATCGGTTTCTCCCAGTCTCTGTTTGAGTGATTCATATTCATCCGCAATCGACCAGCTCATCCCTTTTGTTCCGCTCGGTTTTAAAGCCGTATGAGGGCCGAGCGCGGTCATTTTATGAAAAATGTGTTTGTAATCCCGTTCAACGACATGGATGTTCGGCATCGTTTTTCCCGGAATGGCTTCACATTCGCCTTTGCTCCAGTCATTGATTTTGCCGAACGGCTGGGCCAATTCCTGCATCGTGTCGTGGAGGAGCGGCGTTGCGACTACCTCTTTCACCGGCTCCATATCGACTTCTTCCGCCAGATCGGAAACGGCTTTTGACAGCGCCTTAAAAATATCCCAGTCTGACTTCGATTCCCACGGCGCCGAGATGGCCGGAGCAAATGGATGAATAAACGGATGCATATCCGTACTGCTGAGATCGTGTTTTTCATACCATGTCGCCGCCGGCAGCACGATATCGGAATACAGCGCCGTACCCGCCATTCGAAAATCAAGATTGATTAACAAGTCGAGCTTGCCTTCCGGCGCCTGCTCCCGCCATTTGATTTCTTCAGGGCGGATGCTGTCGCTGTCGTCATTCATCAGACCGTTCGTCGTCCCCAGCAGATGCTTGAGAAAATATTCATGCCCTTTCCCTGAGCTTGAGATCAGATTTGCCCGCCATACGAAGAGATTCCTTGGGAAATTCACTTCATTGTCAGGGTCTTCAATCGCGAATTTCAGTTTTTTCTCTTGAAGCCGTGAGGCCACGTACGCACCTACGTCTTCAGGTGCCGCCGCCCCCGCTTTCTCAGCTTCTTTGTACAGATCAATGCCGTTTTGATTGAATGTCGGGTAAGACGGAAGCCACCCTAATCGCGCCGCCAGCACATTGTAATCGGCGTGATGCTTGTAGCGGGATGACGCGGCGATCGGTGAAGCCAAGTCACTGATCGGCTGGTCTTCATAACGCCACTGGTCTGTCGCAAAGTAAAAAAACGAGGTGCCGTTTTGCAGTTTAGGCACGCCTTCCCAGTCCTTTGCGGTTGCAATCGTCTGCCACCCTTCAGCCGGACGGAGCTTTTCCTGCCCCACGTAATGGGCCCAGCCTCCGCCGTTTACGCCTTGGGCGCCTACGAGTAAAACAAGATTTAACACCGCACGGTAAATTGTGTCGGAGTTGAACCAGTGGTTGATCCCCGCCCCTACGATAATCATGGATCTGCCGTCTGTATCAATCGCATTTTGGGCAAACTCCCTGGCAATCTGTATAACGGCTTCTCTTTTAATTCCCGTGATCTGTTCCTGCCAGGCAGGTGTGAACGGACGGGGATCATCATAGGATGCGGCTGATTGTCCGCCGATGCCCCGGTTCACGCCGTAGTTGGCCAATATCAAATCAAACACGGTCGTGACGTACGTCTCTTCACCATTCAGATCCAATTTTTTAATAGGAAGATTCCGCTCAAGCACTTTATTTCCGTCATTTGAAAAATACGGAATGCGCACCATGCCGATTTCGTCCTCTATTCCGAGCACGGAGAGACGGGGTTCAATCGGTTCCCCGGTGTCTTCGTCGATCATGTGCAGATTCCATTTCTGCTGCCCGTCCCAGCGGGAGCCCATTGTGCCTTGCGGTATGGCAAACGCACCTGTCTGTTCATTCCAGACCGCCGGCTTCCACTGATCATTTTTTGTCTGCCGCCCGATGTCTTTCGCATGCAGAAACCGTCCCGCTGTGTATACGCCATTTTCTTTTGACAGAGTGACGAAGAATGGAAAATCGGTGTATTGCTTCGCGTACTCAATAAAACGTTCAGTTTCTTGGTTCACGTAAAATTCCTGCAAAATAACGTGACCCATCGCCATCGCAAGCGCCCCGTCAGTCCCCTGGCGGATACTCAGCCAGTCATCTGCGAACTTTGAGGATTCCGCAAAATCGGGACTGATCGAAATGACTTTAGCGCCTTTATAGCGGGCTTCCGCCAGAAAATGCGCATCAGGCGTTCTCGTTAACGGCACGTTGGAGCCCCATGTGATGATATAGCCTGAATTGTACCAATCACTGCTCTCCGGAACGTCCGTCTGGTCGCCCCAAATTTGCGGGGACGCCGGCGGAAGATCCGCATACCAGTCATAAAAACTGAGCATTGGGCCGCCGATTAAAGACATGAATCGCGAACCTGATGCGTGGCTGATCATGGACATCGCCGGGATCGGAGAAAAACCGACATTCCGGTCAGGCCCGTATTTCATCACTGTATACAGCAGAGAGGCCGAAATCAGCTTCAGCACCTCCGGCCATTCCGCGCGCACAAAGCCGCCTTTCCCTCTTGCCTGTTTATAGGACTTCGCTTTTTCAGGGTTTTCAACGATCGATTTCCAGGCATCCAACGGATTGTGATGCGCCTGCAATGCCTCCCGCCACAAATTGATCAGCACACCTCGCACATATGGATATTTCACACGGAGCGGGCTGTAAATGTACCAAGCCCCCCGCGGGCAGCCTCTCGGTTCGAAATCAGGCATATCCGGGCCTGTTGATGGATAATTCAAGTTTTGTCCTTCCCACGTGACAATTCCGTTTTTCACATAAATATTCCAGCTGCAAGAACCCGTGCAGTTGACGCCGTGGGTGGAGCGAACGACTTTGTCGTACTGCCATCTGTTTCTGTATACATTCTCCCAATCACGATCTTCGCTTGTCGTTTGGCTATGGTTATTTGAATGATGTTCGATAGGAGAAAAATAGTTTAATCTCCTGAGCAACGGACTCATTTTCTTTTTCTTCATGATCGTTCACTCCTTCCGAGTCAGGTGATGCTATGTACACTATAAACAGAGACGGCGCGTTTCCTTGTGAACTATGTCACACACTCTGCTTTTTTCACAAAACGTTCACACGGAGCAGCAGGAAGGATTTTCAAACGATATGAGGACGCCCGCGTCATCAAAAAAACCGGTTCTGTTTAAGAACCGGGTTCGGCGTTTTCATCCCGTGATGTATGCAGATACCGCAAAAACAACTGATAGGAACAGAAGACATTTTGCTGAAGCATCGCCAAAAAGTTCATTTGCAGCCGCGGATGGTAAGACATCATTTGCTTAAATACGGAATATGGAATATGGAGTACCAGAATATCCGGTGAGACATTGACTGAGATAAAAGGCGATAAAGAGAGCCCGCCTTTTTCATCAATCGGAAACACATCGCCTTTTTCCCACAGCGCAACGGTTTGCGACCCTTCAGGGAGCCTGCTGTCCGTAAAACGGATATTGCCTTTTAATACAATATAAACGGATTGTGAATGAAGAAAGGATGGAGATTGGTCAGATGAGCCGCGGATAAACGTCCCGTTTTTCAGCAAGGTTTCGACAATGGACAGAGGCACTTCATTAAACATAGGAAGTTGTTTCAGAAATAATAAATAGTCACACTGATTCATAGGAAAGCCTCCTGTGCTAAGGATAGCTTTAGTGTAGCCCGATTGAGCCCGCGCGGCAGTGATGTATTTCACAGCTTGTATGATAAAAGTCACTTATCAGGAGAGTGTTTGTACTTATAATGAAATAAAAAGGAGGGTTTCGATGAAGGCGATGATTCCGAAGCAGCACGGCGCATGGGCGATGCTGCTGATTCCATTTTTACTCGGCATGATCAAGGGAGGCCCGGTTTTCTGGCATATTCCGCTCTTTCTGGGCTGGCTGTTCCTTTACTTGACGGTTTATCCCGTTTCGCTCGCTTTGAAAAAGAAACAGCTTCAGCCCTATCAAAAGTGGATATGGTATTACGGTTTTCCGGCCTGCTGCTTTTTGATCATCTCTGTCTATCATAAGCCGCAGCTCGTCTGGATCGGCGTTTTTTTATTGCCGCTGTTTCTCATACATACGCATTATGCCCGCCGAAAAAACGAACGGGCGCTCACGAATGATATTGCGGGTGTTCTGTTCTTTTGTTCAGGCGGGCTTGCGAGCTGCTGGCTGGGAACGGGAATCCTTGACGGCTGGGCCTGGTTTCTATTCTTGCAATCCGCTTTATTTTTTGTCGGGAGTTCTTTTTATGTGAAATCGGTCATACGGGAGAGAAAAAACAGAACCTTTGCATACTGGTCGTGGGGATATCACCTCTTGCTCCCCTTTTTATCGGCTCTTCTCGGGGCAGGCTGGGCGTTTCTCGCTTTTATCCTAAGCAGTCTGCGGGCCTGGTTTTTTCACGGAAGAGACTGGCCGGTGAAAACGATCGGCATTCTGGAAATCGTAAATGCCGGCTTCTTTTTCACCGTCATGTGTATATGTATCACAAGCTGAAAAACAAGGACACCGGCTGCCCTTGTTTTTTTCAGTCAATATTGCAGATCTCCAGCGGACAATTTTCACACTCGATCTCGCATCGTAAATAGTCCCGCTTGTGCAAAATAATTTTTCCGGTTTCGTCTATCGAAATAACCCCTTGTTTGCGGAGGTCTCCCAGCATGCGGTTGACGCTCTCCCTAGCCGCCGCGCAAAACTTAGCCAAATCCTGATTTGTCAGCACAATGTTAATCAGAATCCCGTCACTTCGTTCCACCCCGTAGCTGTTTGATAAGCGGATAAGGGTGGAATAGAGCGCCCCTTTTTTGCCGTGAAGAAGCAGGTCCCTGATCTTGGACTGGATTTTTCGAAGATGGGTGCTCATCCATTTCATAAATTCAAACGTCAAAACACCGTTTTGGATCAATTCCTTTTCCAACTTGTTTTTATTAATGACGAGCACCTCGCCATCCTCTAACACTTTCGCACTGAGCATATATCTCGGCTCATCTGTGAATAGCGTCAATTCCCCGACAATATCGTTTTTTTGGCAGATTCTAAGCGTCAGGTCTTTTCCGTCAGATGTCAGCTTGCCGATTTCAATGAGTCCTGACTGAATCAGATAGAGCTCTTTTGCTTCCATTCCTTCTTGAAACAAATAAGTGTGTTTTTTCATTTTCCTTTTCGTACTGATCGATTCCAGCAATTCATGCAGTTCGCGGGAAAGAAGTTCTTTATCAGATTTTCGGACAGAGAGAATATTCATGAGCTCACCTCGAAGAAAGTCACGTTGCGTATGTATATTGTAACGTGACTTGATTTGCACTCACCCAGAAAAAACTAACAATCTTGTGAATGGATCATTATGAATTGAGGCTCTGACTGTTTCTCTCCGTATGTGTTTTCATTCTTTCCTGCCAATACATCCAGATCACAAGGACAAAGCTGGCTAACGCGACCTCTGAAAGCGCCATAAACCCGATCGCGTATTGGCCTGTTGCCTGAAATACACTTGCCAGAATCAGCGGAGGGAAAAAACCGCCCAGTCCGCCCATGGCAGACACAATACCGTTGGCAATCCCCGCTTGCTTCGAAAAATAGAAAGGCACCAGTTTAAATACCGTCCCGTTTCCAATCCCTGAGCAGACTGCCACCGTCAGCGATCCAAACGCATAAAGGCCGATCGTCGGGGAGAATGACAGCATGACCCCTGACAGCGTAAGCCCTGCGAAAACGAACATCAGAATGCGGAGCGGGCTCAGTTTATCTGCAAGAAACCCTCCCACAGGCCTGAGCAGCGTAGAGACCGCAATAAAGCCGGCCGTCCGCAGACCGGCGTCCGCAGGGCTCAGCCCAAAATGCTCAACCAAAAAATTCGGAAGATAGATGGTAAAGGCGACAAAGGCGCCGAACGTAATAAAATAAAACAGGCTCAACATCCACAGCACATGATTTCGGTAAACGGCTTTCATTTGTGTCTTTATGGAAACTTTGACTTTCTTCTCATGCCGGTCGCCGAACAAAACGTGCAGTAATGCGAAAACAGCCAGCAAAACAAGATACATCTGCACGGTTGCTTTCCATCCCGCGGCTTGAGCGATAACCGGCGCCGCAAAGGTAGTAACGGCGGTCCCGATGTTTCCGGCACCGTAAATCCCATTGACGACACCGTGCTTTTCTTTCGGATAATATTTCGGGAGGGACGTCACTCCGATGGAGAATACCGCTCCCCCGATCCCTAAGAAAAAGCCGCCCGCGATTAAATCAAATAAAGAATCCGCGATACTGATCCAAAATACAGGAAACAAAAGCAGGATGAAGCTGATCATAAACATCAGCCGCGCCCCGTACCTGTTCGTTAAATATCCTAAAGGAATACGGAGAAGCGATCCGAGAATAACGGGAATCGCCGTCACCAATGAAATCTCGCCTTTGCTTAAATGAATATCTGATGTCATTTGAGAAATGAGCGATGAAATCAGCACCCACACCATAAACCCTGCCACTAAGCTTAATGACTGCAACGATAATTGAATATGTTGACGATTGATCATTCGGCTTGCCCCTTTCACTGATTCAATATCAGTCTTATCATACAAAAACTCAGTTTACGGGATTGTGAATTACATCACACGCTTTATATACAAAAAAAGAACAAAGCCCGAAGACTTTGTCCTTTGATCATCATTACATTTTTTCCGGAGCGGATACGCCGATCAGCTGAAGCGCATTGTTCAGCGTAATTTGCGTCGCTTTCATTAAAGCGAGACGCGCGCGGCTCTTCTCTTTATTTTCCGGATCGATGACTTTCTCCGCATTGTAGAAGCTGTGCAGAGCGGAAGCCAGATCATAAATATAGTTTGTGACACGGTGAGGAATGCGTTTTTCCGCCGCTTCTGCCACTGCCTCAGGGAAGCCGCCGATCGTTTTCAGCAGGTCATATTCTTTTTCTGATTGAATATGGCTGAAATCAAGATCTGCCGCCGGTTTAAGTCCCTGCTCCTCCCCTTGGCGAAGCATGCTGCAAATACGTGCATGTGCGTATTGTGCATAATACACAGGGTTTTCGTTAGATGTGGATACGGCAAGATCCAAGTCAAAATCCATGTGCGTATCAGCGCTGCGCATCGCGAAGAAATAACGCACGGCATCCAAGCCGACTTCTTCAATCAAGTCGCGCATCGTTACGGCTTTCCCCGTACGTTTGCTCATCTTCATTTTTTCGCCGTTTTTGTATAAATGAACGAGCTGAATGATCTCAACTTCCAATGTGCCTTTCTTGTAACCGAGCGCTTCAATTGCCGCTTTCATACGCGGAATATACCCGTGGTGATCCGCGCCCCATACATTGATGAGTTTGTCGAATCCGCGGTCAAGTTTGTCTTTATGGTATGCGATATCTGGCAGCAAATAAGTGTATGAGCCGTCTTTTTTGATCAGCACACGGTCTTTATCGTCGCCGAACGTTGTGGAGCGGAACCATGTCGCGCCGTCCTCTTCGTATACATGGCCCTTTTCGCGAAGCGCCTCAAGCGCCTGATCAATTTTTCCGTTTTCGTACAGTGACGTTTCAGAATACCATACGTCAAACGGTACGCGGAAATTTTCCAGGTCGGAGCGAAGTTTATCAAGCTCGTACTTTAAGCCGTATTCACGGAAAAACGCCTGACGTTCGCTCTCCTCTTCATGTACGAAACGGTCGCCGAAATCTTCGGCAAGCTTTTTCCCGATGGCGATAATATCCTCGCCGCGGTAGCCGTCTTCCGGCATCGGTTTCTCGAGACCGAGCGCTTCAAAATAACGGACTTCAACGGAAAGCGCCAGGTTGTTAATCTGGTTGCCCGCATCATTAATATAGTACTCGCGGCTCACATCATAGCCCGCTTTAGAAAGAACGCTGCACAGCGCGTCACCTACCGCCGCGCCGCGCGCATGGCCTAAGTGAAGATCTCCCGTCGGGTTGGCTGATACGAATTCGACCTGAATCTTTTCGCCTTGTCCGATGTTTGTCTCTCCGTAATGTTCACCCGCTTCAAGCACGGACGGAATCAGTTTTGTTAAGTAGCTGTTGTTCATGTAAAAGTTGATAAAGCCAGGTCCCGCAATATCCATCTTTTCAATGGAAGCTTTGCCTTTATCAAATGACGCCACGATCTCCTCAGCGATTTGGCGCGGCGCTTTTTTTGCGATTCTCGCCAGCTGCATCGCCATGTTTGTGGAATAATCACCGTGTGTTTTTTCTTTCGGCGTTTCTAACAGTACGCTTGGAATCTGGCTTTCTTCCGCCAGGCCCGCTTTCAGAACGGCCGCTTTGATTTCTTCCTTCAGCACGTCCTTCATTTGTTCCGCAATGTTCATGCGTGAGTTCCTCCCTCATACGTGATCGTCATATTATGTAAATGCTGCTGCCCGTCTCCGACATGCATGTCATATGCGATGCTGATTCGGCCTTTTTCTTCACCGAGATCAGATTGAATCGATTTTGTGCTTGTTTCCAGCTCAAGCTCACCAAATGACATTTTATATTTCGCAATTGTGGAAGCTCCCGTTATGAAACGCTGATTCATTTTAACAGCGCCTGACCTCATGATCAGGACTTCGCCTTCGCTCACCTTCACAATCGTTTTTACTTTGCCTAGGTCGTGTTCTTCATAATAAGATAGATACACTTTTTGTTGTTTTACATAGTAAAATCCGGTAGTACGGAATTCGATGACTTCATCATTTCCGTCATCCTCGATCACAGACTTCACATGGAGTGTTATCGGTGTCTCTTGCTTCATTTTGACACGTCCTTTTCATCATTCCACTTTGACTTGAATAGTATAATCATTCAGCTTGTAAACTTCAACTGCTTCTATCTTACCATCATTGCTCATTAGATTTGAAGATAAACCTCATAAAAAGCAGTTCCTTATGAGAAGAGAAAATCATATCACTATGTCACCCAATCCGTAAAAAACATGACAGCAGCTTATCAGAAACTCCCACAGTCTCATCGAAGCTGCTGCGACTTCCAGCAACATAGATTGTGCAGCAGAAATGCCAACGATGTCAAAGCGCTGCGTGACAGCGATAAAAACGTCCGCCAAACACACGTGATGGCTGCTGTATTATGCCAAGTCATCATATTCGGCTGCGTGTACGAAATCGTCAAAGCCGTCCCTTTCCGCTTTCACACGCCCCTTGCCGTATCAATGGGACTCGCGGTGTTACTGATTTTGTATTTATTGTATTTTATGCGGACGTACTTGCTGCAGCTTTTCCAGCATGTCAGCCTGTTCAAAAAAGGGCATGCGGGAGCGCTGGCAGCAGCAGGGGTTTGGCGAATGCTCAGTTTCACCATAAGTGAACTGCTATTTTTAATCATCCTGGCTGCCATCCAGCAGATCGGCTCATTTATTTATAAACGATTTTTTTATCGCAGCTCTGCTTCTGTCAACCTGTGAAATAAGCTACATCGCAATCGCTGACGGACCAGTCCCAACCGGAATCACCGTCATGGCTGTATAATCACTCGTGCGGTACACGGTTACGGTATTGTCGCCGGGCTGTGCTGCATAAATGTACTGATTATCAGGTGTTACGGCGAGGTCAAAGGCGTCGGGGAGAGACACGTTTGCAATGATCCTCTGTCCAGCCGTATTAACTACGTATAAGTTATTAATGAGAAACGGTTCACTATATGGCTCTAGAAAATAAGCTCTAGTGCTATCGCGAGAAAATACAATCGTCCTCAGCGTTTCCAATAAACGGTTGAAGTCGCCTCCCCTGCTTAATGGTGACAAACTGATCTCCGTTACACCTTTCGGCAGCAGCTCACCATTCAACACATACGCAAAATTTCCAGCGTAAGGAGTGGCAATTAAACTGGGAAATTCAAATGTATCTATGATACTTTCTACCAACTGCCCAGTATTTACATCATATTTATCAACCGACCAACTGCTTCCATTAGCGGTATAGACATACTGTCCATTCGGATCAAGAGCAAAGTCTAAAACGCCGGGTATCGGAATGACATCAATGACCGATTGAGAGGCCATGTTGATCATATATATAGATCCGGCGGCCATCACGTACGCGAACTCATCTGTTGAATCAAATTCAACCTTTCTCGGCCCTCCTCCAACAGTGATGGTATTTATGATGGTTAATGTTTTATTATCTAGCACTGAGACAAGGTTGGTATTCCCATGGAGGACATACGTGAAAGCTTTATCGAAAGTAACGCCTAGATTAGTTGGCACGTCAGAAAAAGGGATTGTTTTTACAACCGTGTTTAAATCTGAATCAATAACCGAAACCGTGCTGTCTCCTGAATTGGCTGTAAACACATACGATTGAGGGTCTGGCGGTGGCGGTAAAACAAGCGTCCCGGTCACCGTAAGCGGACTGCCGTAGAAAGGCGGTACAATGAGAAGATCTTCCACTGTTATTTGACTGAAATCAGGACAGCGGCCAGACTGCGCTGCATAATAAACAACTTGATCAATCTCTTCTGTATGAATCACAGAAACAGCCCCGTCCCCTTGTCCATATTGATTTCGTACAGGCGACACACTGACAAGAAGCATAACGGTCCCTTGTACTCTCACAGCATATCGAACACCGATATCTTCTGGTTCCGGCCCAGTCTGGATTAAGCAAGGCTCACTGATACAGGACAAATTGTCTGTACTCCATGTAACAGCCGCTGACGCTTCGGCCGTATCAACCTTGAAGCCCTCAGGGATATCTATCGGCACTTGAAACGGCGCTTCCCGGCTAATTTCCTCATCACAAAAACAGAAACAATTTTCCTGTAAAGCAGAAAGATCATTCTTTTTCATGATTTCACGTCCTTTTAGAAATGCACAACATATAGTTGATTAAATCGCAATAGCTCCCGGTGAAACCCCAAGAGATATGACAGTCTCCACGGAGTAATCATCCGTGTTGTAAACAGTGATGCTCTGCTCTATAAAACGAGTTGCATACAGAAAATCGCCATTCGGGGTAAACGCATAGTCTGTTGCTGATTGCGGAAGATTTCCAATTACACCTGCTCCATTCGGACTGACAGAATATAAATTGCCAGTGAAGCTGTCATGTAAATACACCTCTGATCCACTCGTAAACATTACATATAGCCCGTCAGGCTCCAGCTCTTGGGTATCCCTGATCGTAAACGTATTTAAATCAATAACCGTCAAATAATTGAATAAGAATTCTTGTTCTAATACATACGCATACCGCTCCGTAGAATCTGTTTCTATGGATGATACGATAAGCTCTCGTTCAATCGTTCCTAAGACTTCACCGGTAGATAAGTCCACTTTTTGCACTAACCCAAAATTAAGAACATAGGCGAACAACCCATTGGGGTCAATTGCAATATCAAAACCTTCTACAGGAATAGACCTCTCAACAGTCAACGTATCAATTCCAATCACATAAATGGCAGTACCGGTGAAAACATAAGCAAACTCATGATTAGGGATAAATCTAATCAATCGAGGCGGCTGATCCAGCAATATAGTTGCTGTCACTGTTAATGTGTCATAATCGATGACAGAAATCACATTATTGTTGGGATGTAAGACAAACACAGCGCTTTTATCTGGCGTAATTTCAATACCTGCCGGATTGTACGGAAGAGCAATCGTTGTCACAACAGTATGGGTGTTTGTATCAATCACAGAAACTGATTGATCATTTGGATTCGCTGTAAACGCGTAGACGGGTTCCGGCTCCGGTACAAGCACAATCGTCCCCGTCACCGATAAAGGACTGCCGTAAAACGGCGGAACAACAACAAGGTTCTCAATCGTGATGTCACTGATATCCGGGCAATCATCCGGTTCATCGGAATAATAGACGACTTGATCGATTTCTGCATTGTGAATGACGGAAACAGCCCCGTCCCCTTGTCCATATTGATTTCGCACAGGTGAGACACTGACGAGTAGCGTAACGGTTCCCTGCAGGCGCACTGCAAATTGAACACCGACCTCATCAGGCTCTGGCCCCGTTTGAATTAAGCAACGGTCACTGACACAAGAAAGGCTGTCTGCATTCCACGTCACGTTTGCAACAGCTTCAGCCGGATCAACGACAAATCCTTCAGGTAATTCAATCGGCGCTTGAAACATGGCTTCTCGGCTTGCTTCTCCCTCACAAAAACATAAGCACTCTTCTTGTTCTGCTCCTGCTTTTTCTTTAAAGGAAAGCTTATTTTTTCTCATTCCTTCACTTCCTTTTCAGACATACACTGCTCACGCAGATACAACAGAATATGGGAAGGTGTATTTGTTTGCTTGTACAAATTGGGGGGATAATAGTGGATTTTTGAAATGATATCCGCAGACATGCGGTTTTAACGAAAGAAAACATTGCGGTATTTTTGCGCTATCCTTCCGAATGAAAATGATAAAATATGTCATATACATAACGTGGAAGGGAGGGATTCGGAATAGTGGCGAGTGTTTTATCATCTTCAGCGGTTGGAGAAAAAATCAACGAATGGTATATGTACATTCGAAGGTTCAGCATCCCGGACGCCGAGTACTTGCGGAGAGAAATCAAAGAAGAACTTGCAGGTCTGGAAGATGATCAGGATCTTCATCTATACTATTCTCTCATGGAATTCCGCCATAATCTGATGCTCGAATACCTCGAACCGCTGGAATCGCAGCGGATAGAAGAACAGCCGAGACTATCGGATCTGCTCGCGGATATTGATAAAAAGCAGGCCCGGCTGACCGGACGTCTTGATTATTATTTTAATTTTTTCCGGGGGATGTATGAGCTGGAATGCCGTGAATATCTTTCAGCGATTCAGTTTTTTAAGAAAGCTGAATATAAGCTTGATTTTGTCAAAGATTGTATCGAGAAAGCTGAATTTTATTTTAAGATGTCAGAGTCCTATTATTATATGAAACAGACTTATTTTTCTATGGATTATGCCCGGCAGGCTTATAAAATTTATCATAAGCAGGAGGCATATAATATAAGGGTGCTTCAGTGCCATTCATTGTTCGCTACCAACTTTCTTGACTTAAAGCAATATGATGAAGCAATTCAGCATTTTAAAAAGGCTTATGCCATGGCAGAGGCAGAACAGCAGCCTCAATTAATGGGCCGGACTCTATATAATATCGGACTTTGTTTTAACAGCCAAGAAAATTACAAACCAGCCATTGACTACATAAAACGGGCAATAGCTGTTTTTGAAGATGGGAACATCATCACTTCTCTCCCGCAAGCCTATTTCTTAATCACACAAATACATTATAAAATCGGAAATATGGCCATAGCCAGACAATATCATGACAAAGGGGTATCTTATGCAGAGGAGGCAGAAGATTCCCTATATATCGCCGAGTATGAATTTTTAGAATCTTTATATGTCGGTGAGCCTGATGAAGAAGCAATCATGGAATGTTTTGACTTTCTCAGAGATAAATTGATGTATGCTGATCTTGAAGATTTTGCCTTAGATGTGGCAAAATATTATCATGAAAGAGAAAATTTCGAGAAGGCTTCCGCATATTTTTTAAAGGTGGAAGAAACAAGACAGCAGATTCAAGGAGGTGTGAAGTTGTATGAAATTGAAGTATAAATTAGCACTTACTTGCTTGGCAATAAGCACTGTTTTTGTTTCAGCCGACATCGCAAGTGCACCGAAACATCAATTTGAAGTTGCTCAGCGCGGAATGATTTAAATGATGATTACTTTTAGGCTTGCAGGTTAAACTGCAAGCCGTTTTTTATATAAACAACTAATTTGCAAAAACAAAAATCATACCTTAAAATTCAAATGTGTAAAAAGTATTTGACACACATACATATATTATTTAAAATAAATATATATAAATTTGAAAATTTAAAATAAAAACAAAAATATTTAAGGAGGGTTTTAGTGGATAACAATATTAAAAAACTTAGAACAGCAGCTGATATTTCACAAAATGATCTGGCTAAGCTCTGCAATGTGACCAGGCAAACCATCAATGCAATTGAAAATAATAAATATGACCCGACATTAAGTCTGGCTTTTTCGATAGCTCACGCATTAAATACGGGAATAGATAAAGTATTCAACTATAACGCCAAAAAAAAGTAAGGGAGCGGTTCTTATGAAGAAAATGGATGAGATGCAAAAACACCAATCGGGTATAGCCGCCAGAATAGCATTTAGTTTTTATACTGTCGCTTTACTGATATGGTCATTAATAGATTATTTTAAAAACGGAAATACAGGATGGCAATTTCCAATACTTTTAATAGGCTGCGCGCTCTATTTATGGATTCAAGTTTATCATAATCGAAAAACAAGGTAACAATTCCAATACACTTCCGGAGGATTATACAGCAATGTACGAATATAAGTTCATAAAAGTAGAAGTAAACCGATGGAAAGGAAAGCCTAAAGAAGACTATAAAGAAATTATTGAAAAGTATTCGCAGCAAGGATGGAAGCTGGTTCAAATATTTGCTCCTCCTATTTCAGGTTATGGGGCAGCCGATTATTTTGATATTATTCTTGAAAAAAAAGTATAAATGTTTCAGTACAAAGAAAGCCGGATCATACATATGGTCCGGCTTTCTTTGTACTGAAAATAAGCCAGCAGATACCTTAACGGATTTCACCTCTTAAATATTTTTTTCGGAAATCCGCAATTCAAATAGCTTTCAATATATTTTATTATTTAACTTGCTGGGGATATTGAAAAAATTGGAGGAAAAAATGAGTCTACTTTTAAAAACACAAAATAGTAAAGCGATTTTTACATTAGTAGCATCAGGAATCATTGTTCTCGCTCTTTTCAGTATAAAACATAATCATTTAAGCATGGATGTCATCGATATTTTAAACAGAGCTGGAATAATAGCTCCTAGTTGGATTGTCAGTGCTATCACCGCAACGGGTTCAGTCCTGGCTATCATTACTGTTTTAGGATCTCTTGGTGCAGGCTTGCCATTAGCCGTTTTAGAACAATTGGCTGCAGCAAGTACAGCAGCAGCTTAATATAAAACATTAAATTCAATATCCCTGGCAGTCCCTTAAACGAATGGATGAAAATACTTTGTTTAAAAAGAACGTTTTAGTCAAATTGTACATACTCTGTCTGATCTTATTTTTAATTGCTTTATTTACAGCTTATTTTTATACAGATCCCGCTTCAAATGTAAATAATCTAAATCGAAATATCCGTCCGGATTTTTTTCAGATTTTCTTTAATAATATTAAAGTAGCGAGTCTGCTTGTTTTTTTAGGCCCGTTGACGCTGTCACTTGGCACGATTGCAGTTTTAATTATTAATGGATTCATTTTAGGAAATGCCATAGGAAACATCAAAGACAATTTAAACCTTTTACTGCTTGTTATACCCCATGGAATAATTGAAGTCCCGGTATTGCTTCTTGCAGCTTCTGTAGGAATGAAATTAACTTTGGATTTATTACTCCTCAAAATAAATTTAAAATTCACTTTTAAATATATTGGTATTATATTTCTCGGTTTAATGATAGCAGCTATGTTAGAAACATTTCTTACACCTATCTTTATAAAAGGAGTCTCTTAGGATTATGCAAATTGAATTATCTTCATTTAAGGACCGAAACATTAATTTTTTGTCCTCATTTTTGTTTTATATTATCGGGTTAGCTTTTTATTTAAGTTCCCTATTGCCTTTTATGAAAAGTTTAATTCCCAAAAACATCCCTATACAAGTTGTTGAGCAAGTAAAACATTTAGATTATATCATTGCGATAGCCGCACTGTTTCTTTTAATGTTCGGGGTGATTTTTGAAGGATTTGTACTATTTCTCATTATAAATTTTCTTGGCGCTCAAATTAAGATTAAAACCTTTTATTCCCTATTTATGTTTTCTAACATCCCGGTCGCAATTAAGTTTTTTCTTATATCATTCAAAAACATTTTCGCAGAACATCCAAATACTAGTTTATTTTTCACAAGTAATCATTTGATTTTTTCTATCTTTGATTTGTTCAATATTGCCTATTTATTTCTTTTGTTTATTCTTCTGAAATGGAGAACAAGTTTGAACTACCTGACAATCTCAGTTTTTATTTTTACGGCATTCCTGTATAGAATGTTTTTTTAGCATATATAAATAAACCCCCTCAATAGGGGTTTTTCTTTCATTTCGTTCACTGTATACAATTCCTTTTATATGCTTCCGAAACAATACCCACTCTAGTACTCACATTCCACTTTTTACAGAGACCGGCTATGATATATTCGACATTACGCTGCGAGTAGTTTAATGACTTAGCGATCTCTTTATTAGGTTTTTCAGCAATTATCAGTTTAATTACAGAAATTTCAATCTTTTTTAATTCCAATTCATTTTCTACTGCTGTTTTCATTCTAACTTCCTTTCTAAAAATGTATTTACTAAATAATACCCTATTATATAATTTTTATCAATAACATCAATTATTAATAGTAAAATAATATAGCTTTTACTAACTTCTAAGTAGTTTATATACAATATAAAAATCCCCCGCCATGTTTCAAGCGGGGGAAATTCTTTCTATTTCACAAACCCAAGCAGCATTTCACGAATCATCTTGCTTGCCGTGTTTGCGGTTTGTTCTGAGTGGTCATAGACCGGCGCGACTTCTACGAGGTCAGCGCCTTTTACGCTGACTTCTGAGCGCGCGATTTCATGGATGGACGCGAGCAATTCTTTAGACGTGATGCCTCCTGCGTCAACCGTGCCCGTTCCCGGCGCATGAGCGGGATCAAGAACGTCGATATCGATGGTGACATAAACAGGGCGTCCCGCAAGCTGCGGCAGCACTTTTTTCAGTGGCTCAAGCACTTCAAACTTAGAAATGTGCATGCCGTTTTCTTTCGCCCATTCAAATTCTTCCTTCATTCCGGAACGGATGCCGAATGAAAATACGTTTTGCGGCCCGATGAGCTCGGCCGCTTTGCGGATCGGAGTAGAGTGGGAAAGCGGTTCGCCTTCATAATCCGTGCGCAGGTCGGTGTGCGCGTCAAAATGAATGATGGCAAGGTCCGGAAATTTCTTATACATGGCTTTTATGACAGGCCATGATACAAGGTGCTCCCCTCCCATGCCGAGCGGGAACTTTCCTTTTTCTAAAATGCTGTCCACGTATTCTTCAATCATATCAAGGCTTCTTTGCGGATTGCCGAACGGAAGCGGAATGTCGCCGGCGTCAAAGAAATTCAAATCAGCTAAGTCACGGTCGAGATACGGGCTGTATTCTTCAAGACCGATAGACACCTCGCGGATTCTCCCCGGGCCGAATCGTGAACCCGGACGGTAGCTGACCGTCCAATCCATCGGCATGCCGTAAAGGATGGCGTCCGCCTCTTTCCAGTCGGGGCGGCTTGCGATAAATACTTTTCCTGAATATGCTTCATCAAACCTCATGATAAAACCCTCGCTTTCCTGTAAAAAAGCGCAAGATTCGCTCCTGCGCCGTACGTTTTTATTTGATTAAGTCGCTCACAAATTTCGGAAGAACAAATGCCGCTTTGTGAAGCTCTTTCGTGTAATATTTCGTGTCGATGTCAAAGAAACGGCTGTCCTCCACTTCAAGCGGATCGTACTTTTTAGAACCGATCGTAAATGTCCACAGGCCGCTCGGGTACGTCGGGATATTAGCCGTATACAGGCGGGTGATCGGGAAGATTTCTTTCACGTCACGCTGAACGTTTGTAATCAGTTCCGGTGTAAACCACGGGTTGTCCGTCTGCGCGACGAAGATGCCGTCTTCTTTTAACGCCTTGGAAATTCCGGCATAGAAGCCTTTTGAGAACAGATTGACGGCCGGTCCGACCGGTTCTGTTGAATCAACCATGATGACGTCATACTCATTCTCTGATTTCGCGATGTGCATGAAACCGTCATCGACTCTCACGTCGACGCGCGGATCATCAAGCTTGCCCGCAATGGACGGAAGGAATTTTTTAGAGTATTCAATAACCTTGCCGTCAATGTCGACAAGCGTCGCTTTTTTTACGCTTGGGTGCTTCAGAATCTCTCTGATGACACCGCCGTCTCCGCCGCCGACAACGAGGACGTTTTCCGGATTCGGGTGCGTAAATAACGGAACGTGCGCAACCATTTCATGATAGACAAATTCGTCTTTTTCAGAAGTCATGACCATTCCGTCTAAGAACAGCATGTTGCCGAATTCTTCTGTCTCCACCATTTCCAGATGCTGAAATTCCGTCTGTTCCGTATGTAATGTTTGTTTCACCTTTAATGTAATGCCGAAATTCTTCGTCTGCTTCTCCGTATACCAAAGCTCGCTCAATTGTCATCTCCCTTTCAAGGCTTATTTCATTTATTGTAAGCGTCTGTATCGCTTTTATTCCGGTTAAAATCTCATTTTCACCTAAGGAAAAAGTATAGAGGATGGAGGGGAAAAAGTAAAGAAGTGTCCGGTTTGATATGTTTAAAAAACCCCCTTTTTTCACATAATAATAGAATCATGAAAAAGGGGGTTCCCAAAAGTGGATAAAGTATCTGGAAAACAGCTCAGAATCACATTCAAAATCATCCGCGCCTGCATCTTTCTGACACTGATCGGCGGAATGCTGGCCGGCGTCTGCTTCACATCCGTTCTTCTTGCAGCGAAATGGCAGGGGGCCCCCTCCGTCCGGGTTCCTCAGTCTACGATTCTTTATGCAAATGACGGCTCAAAGCTAGGTGAGACCGATTTCGGGGAAAAGCGCTACTGGGTGCGGTTAAAAGATATCAATCCGATAGCGGTGCAGGCCGCCATTGCGGTGGAGGATCAAAACTTTTACAACCACCACGGTTTTGATTACCGGCGGATGGCCGCCGCCGCGCTGGCTGACATAAAGGCAATGGCCAAGGTTCAGGGCGCAAGCACCATCACCCAGCAATACGCGAGAAATCTCTACCTTGAGCATGATAAGACATGGAAACGAAAATGGAACGAAGCATTTTACACGATCCGCCTTGAACAGAACTATTCTAAAAACGAGATTTTAGAAGGTTATGTAAATACGATATATTACGGCCACGGCGCATATGGAATTGAAGCCGCCTCGCGCCTGTATTTCGGCAAACACGCCAAAGATCTGAACGATGCGGAAGCCGTGCTTTTGGCGGGCATACCGAAAGGCCCGTCCGGCTATTCGCCATATGTCAGCGAAAAGAAGGCCAAACAGCGCCAGGAAACCATTCTCCGACTGATGATCGGCCAAAAAATGATCTCAAAAGAAAAGGCGGAAAGGCTTAAGAAAACGCCGCTTGCCTATCAGCCGCTGAAAAACAGAACCGCGGCGAAAACGGCGCCTTATTTTTACGATGATGCGATGAAAGAACTCGAGAAAAAGCTAGGCATGACGCGCGAACAGCTGGCAACGAGCGGATTGCGTGTTTATACGACGCTTGATAAGCGCATGCAGCGGATTGCGGAAAACACTGTGGCACATACGATCCGTACCGGCTCTGACATTCAGGTCGGCTTTTCCGCGATTGATCCGGCAACAGGGCGCGTGCTTGCGCTTCTCGGCGGACGTGACTACGAAAAAAGCCCGTTTGACCGGGCGACACAGGCGAAACGGCAGCCGGCTTCCACGATCAAGCCGCTTTTGTACTACAAAGCGATTCAAAGCGGCTTTACACCGGTCACGCTGATGAAAAGCGAAGCCACAGAGTTCAAGATTGACGACAACGGAGATACTTATTCTCCAAGCAATTACAACGGCTACTACGCCAATAAACCGATTACGCTGCTTCAGGCGCTTGCATTATCAGACAACATTTATGCCGTGAAGACCCATCTCTTTCTCGGCATGAATAAGCTCGTGTCGGCGGCAAAGGAATTCGGCATCAGCGAACATTTAAAGCCTCTTCCGTCTCTGGCGCTCGGAACTGAACCCGTGCGCCCGATTGAGATGGTTAATGCCTACGCGATGCTCGCAAACGGGGGAAAACAAATCACCCCTTCCTTTATCACAAAAGTGACGGATACCGCCGGCAACGTCTTGTATGAACAGCCGCGCGGACATCAGCAGACGCTTGATAAAAAAGCCGCTTTTGTGACGGCGAGCATGATGACGGGCATGTTTGATCAGGATTTAAACGGCTATACTTCCGTCACGGGACGCACCATTTCGGACCGGCTGACCCGAACCTATGGCGGTAAATCAGGCACGACCAGCGCAGACAGCTGGATGATCGGCTTTAACCCGGCTCTTGCCGCCGGTGTATGGACAGGCTATGACAAAAGCAGCACGATTGATTCAGTAGAGGAAAAAAGCTATGCGAAGACGATTTGGGCGGACTTTATGGAGAAGGCGCTCGAAGGAGAACCGGAAATAGCGCTTAAACCGCCGAAGGGCGTCACGGGCGTCTATATCGATCCCGCTTCCGGCTACACTTCGGGACCCGGCTGCGCCGCAAAGCATTATACGTATTTCATCGCAGGCACTGAGCCCGCGGATGTGTGCTACGGACCGGAACCTTCTAAAAAAGAAAAGGAACACGCCCCCGCCCGCAAAGAAGCTCCGCGCAAAAAGTGGTGGGATAAGTGGCTCGGCAAAAAAGACTGAGCCCGGTGCATTGCGCGCCGGGCTTTAATCCGCGTCTTCCTCAAGCACCCATGGGAGCAAGAGTGAAAAGTCGAGATGGATAATAGGGTCAGGAAAACCCTTCGGTATAAAAAATGTTGTACTCGGCAATGAAAACGAAAAGCGGATATCTCCCGCCCTCTCGATATGAAACTTCGGCCAGCCTTCCCTAAGCCTGCCGACAATCGGATAGCTGCCCGCATAGTGATGCAGGCCGTTTTCCTTTCCATGCTCCCCCAAGTCGTGACAGACAGCCGGACGAATCCCAAACTGCGTAAACAATCTTGTTATCTCGGCGGGAAGGAGATTCACCGCCTCGGAAAAGTTCCGGCAGCTCCCGCAATCGCAAGGATCAGGCCATGATTTTTCGTATTGTTTTCTCGTTTCCGCCGCATCTGCTTCAATGACCCATGGCCCGATTTCAAAGACGGTGAACATGATGAAACCTCCGCGTAAACATGAAAAACCCCGAGTCTTGGTTCGGCTCGGGACTTTCCATGTCCTGATTCTGTATCAACAGTTTACTCAGTACAATTGCAAAATAGTGCAAATATTTATAAAGTTCACAAAAAGTTCACAAATTATTTTTCTTCCGGAAGCAGACCTGTTTTCAATTCATCGGATGAACGTTCCCAGAGCCCTTGGTCATGCTTCTGCAGATATTCAGCAAGCACCTGCTTTGAGCTGGCGTCCATTTTGTCCACGATAATGCAGCGTTTCATTGATTTATCCATTAAATTCACATGCTCCGGCAATGACTTATAGCCTCTGCGGATACTTCTGTCCACGGTCATTTCACAAGCCGTCACACCCGCGTAATAAGGGCCTTCTTCTTTTCTGTCGATGGTGACCCACACGAGCCAGTACGGTTTTCCGTTCGGCACTTCATCTTTGTTCGGCAGGAATTTGATGCCTTTTTCAACGACACTGCGGGCATGCATGGCGCCGATGTCAACGAAGGCTTCCTTCTCTTCCACATCGACAAATACCGGAGAAATATTGTCAAGGCTCAGCGCCCCGGCGCCAAAACCGCCATGTCCGTCGGTCGGATCACTTTTAATAATATTAAATCCGATTGTTTTCTTCTTTTTTTCTTCCATGAAAATACCCTCCTACAAAAGCGGTTGAAATATAATGGCAAATACCTTGAGAATCCAGTCTCTCCCCTCGCTTAACAGCGGCCACACGACATAGGAGCCGACCGGTGTCACAAACAGCACGAGAAACACGATAATCCCGTAGCTCTCAAACTGAGTCATTTTGGCGCGCACCCCCGGCGGCACGAGATCCTCAATAATCCGGTAGCCGTCAAGCGGAGGAAGCGGCAGCAGGTTGAATAAACACAGCGCGAGATTCAGCTGAATCCAAATAGAGAAAAAGCGGTCAAGCCCCATGCTGAATGCAGAAAGCAGCTCCATTCCGTAAGCATGCATCAACACTAGCAAAAAGAAACCGATAAAGGCAAGAAGCAGGTTGCTTACAGGCCCGGCGACGGAAACCAGCACTCCCGCCAGCCGCGGTCTTTTAAAGGCGCGGCGGTTCACCGGCACCGGACGGGCCCAGCCGAAACCCGCGACCAAAATTAGAATCGTTCCGAAAACATCAAGATGTTTAATCGGATTGAGCGTTAATCTGCCCTGTCTCGCCGCGGTATCGTCTCCGAACCGATACGCGACATACGCGTGCGCCAGTTCATGCATCGTAAATGCCACAATCAGCGTAATCACGACATAGGGCATAAGCTCCAGCGGATAATATAAAAATCTGTCCAAATGTAAAAATCCCCTTTTTTAAAAAATGCAAGATTGTCCTTCATTCAGTATACTATAAGTGACCTCTCTTCCAAAGAGAGGAAACGATAAAGGAGGATCAGCACCATGCCGCTCGTAACCGTTAAAATGCTTGAAGGCCGCACAGATGAACAAAAACGGAATCTGGTTGAAAAAGTGACAGAAGCCGTAAAAGAAACGACAGGCGCAGCCGAAGAAAAGATCATTGTCATGATTGAAGAAATGAGAAAGGATCATTACGCCGTCGCCGGCAAACGGATCAGCGATACGGAGTAATCCTTGATAACGGCCGGCGCTGCTATGTCAGGCCGGCTTATTTCATTACTTTTTCAACGAGGCTGAAAAAGGTATTCTTTTCTTCTTCTGTTAATGCCTCGAACAGCTCGTCAATGAGCATCTGCCGGTTTTCAATCATTTGCATGGCCGCCATTTTTCCCGATTCGGAAAGCGTCATCCATACCGTGCGTCGGTCTTCGTTATTTCTCGACCTTTCCACGAAACCCTCTTTTTCTAAGTGATTCAGAGCGGTTGTCGTGGCTGAAGGCGATAATGTGACTTCCTGCAATATATCTTTAATCGTGCACGTGCCATGTCGGTAAATAATCCTGAGAATAAATCCTCTGATATTGTTTATACTCTTCGGAATTGTCGCCTCATCAAGCTTTTTCGTGCTCTTTAAATATTTCGTGAGCGCGTAATCCAGTACATTTGCTTGCAATATATCGTGCTTCATGCAGAAACTCCCCATTTCAAGATGCATCCATCATCATTGTTTGTTTTTTATTACATTTTACTGATACCTTACGGAGAAAGTCAAAATTCCCGCCGGAAAGCCCACAACTTTTATCCTGCCCTATACAGACTATTATCTCCTGCTTTTTTACCCATCCATTTTATGCAATGCTGGTTTTATAGACATGATTCAGGTAAAATCATTAAGGGTGACTGCGTTTGACGGAAAGGATAATCTGATCGGATGCGGCAGACAATATGACTGGAAAAGAAACGGAACAGACGGGGAAACAGAACACAGGATTGTCGATTACACAGAAGATGTGACACGGGTAAAAGCCAAAGAGGCCCTCTTGGCTTTTACTTTTGGATGGAGGGATGCGTGTTGCGGAATATCCTACAAAAAAAAGACATCACCCAGCTGCTTGAACAAAGCAGAAACAGGCAGACTGCCAAAACGATGGGTGGATTTGATTTAACATTACTGGGCATCGGCGCCGTCATCGGGACGGGCGTCATGGTTCTTACAGGCATTACGGCCGCGAAAAACGCCGGGCCTTCCGTAATCTTTTCTTTTATCATTGCAGCCGTTGTCTGCAGCCTTGCAGCATTATGTTACGCCGAAATCGCTTCTGTTCTCCCAGTTTACGGAAGTGCCTATATTTACTCTTACACTACCATGGGAGAAATTGTCGGCCATTTAATGGGCTGGACGCTCTTATCCGTTTATATGGTGACGGCGTCGGCGGTGGCAAGCGGCTGGTCAAGTTATTTTAATAATCTGTTAGCCGAAATCGGCATGCCTTTGCCGGACAGTCTGCTGCACGTGCCGAGCCAGGGGGGCATCGTCAACCTTCCTGCCATCATCATTACTCTATTAATTGCCGTCGTTCTGTCACGCGGCTCTAAAGAGAGCAAAACCTTTAATAATATAATGGTTCTCGTAAAAATCGGAATTGTTTTGCTGTTTATCATCACAGGAAGCTTTTTTGTAAAGCCGGGCAATTGGCATCCTTTTATGCCTTTTGGAATCAAAGGCGTCATTACGGGGGCTTCTGCCGTCTTTTTTGCGTTTCTCGGATTTGACGCGATTTCCGCTTCGGCTGAAGAAGTCAAAAAACCGCAGCGCAACCTGCCGATCGGTATTATCGGTTCACTGGTGATCTGTACATTGGTATACGTCATCGTCTGTCTCGTCATGACGGGGATGGTTCCGTATTCACAGCTTAATGTGCCGGAAGCCATGTCTTATGTGTTGCAGTCTGTCGGACAAAACGCTGTGGCGGGCGTTATCGCTGCCGGTGCGGTGATCGGACTGATGGCCGTCGTTCTCGCCCATACCTATGCGGCGACCCGTATATCTTTTGCGATGGCAAGAGACGGAATGCTGCCGAAAGTCTTTACCATTGTCGGAAAGAAATCGGGAGCGCCGATCTTTAATACGTGGCTGATCGGACTGATCAGCGCCTGCATCGCGGGTTTTGTAGATCTGAAAGAGCTGTCGGATCTCTCAAACATCGGCGCGCTATTGACATTTGCCATGGTCAGTCTGTCCGTGCTGATTCTGCGCCGCACCCATAAGGATCTGCCGCGGGGATTTAAAGTGCCTTTTGTACCCGTTCTGCCGATTTTGGCCATTATCTGCTGTTTGTTTTTAATGGTCAATCTGCCGCTGAAAACGTGGCTTTATTTTGCCGTCTGGCTGATCATCGGCGTCATCGTTTACTTTTTATATTCGTACAAGCACAGCAAATTGAGACAATAAACAAAACCAGGCCCGCTTTATCGCGGCCTGGTTTTTTCATCAAAAAAGACGAAAGCCATCGCCTTTAACAAATGTGTTTCAGCTCTTCTATGTAGTGAAGCGCCTCATCATATTCTTCATCCGTATATTTCTGTTTGCTTTTTATCGTAAACACTTTCTCTTTCTTTTCCTCAGCTTCAAGGCCGTCAAAATACAAAATCGTAGACACCAGCTCCAAAAACCGGGATGAGCGGCTGTTGACGCTGTCGATGTACTTCTTCATATCCGGCATCGTAAGCTCCGCATGATGTAAAAACTCGGCTCCCGTCTCCGTCAGCGAGTACCGGTATTGAAAGTAGCCGCCCTTTTTTTCCTTCACCTCATCCAGAAACCCAAGATTGCACAGCTCTTCAATTCGAAGCGTCAGTTCTTCGGAATACGGGCCGTAAAAATGAAAATCATATTTTTCGTAGAAAGGATACTGCATTTTCTTCGCGATATAAATGATTTTCTGCAGCTTTTTCCGCCCGATGATTTCTCCAGAATCCGAGAACACCTTCATCAGTTTTGCATGTTCTTTCAACAAATTCCCGACATCTCCTTTTCCTTCTTTACCAAAATCCTTCTATGTCAGTCCCAGCAGCTGCCGGATTTTTAATTTTGCTTCAGGGTTTTCTGAATCGTCACAAATGAGGTCCATCGGATAGTAGAGCTTATGGTCCGTCCGGCGTTTGCCCGAAATGGATTCGACAATGGCGGACTGCCTGGACAGCTCTTTGATCTGGCCGTTCTGCGTTAACAGGTGAATCGGCAGACGCTCCTCCTCTTCACCCGGCCGGTAAAAATCATACGGCAGATCCGATGAAGAATCGACCACTAAATAGTAATTGGGATCAATTCCCGCCTCTTTAAACAGAGCGGTCAGTTCAAAATAAGCCGACATTTCCTCATTGGGGTTAAATTCGGCATATTGAAACAGCTGGCGGTTAATGAAGCGGCGGCACAAGTCGGACAGAATCGGGTCCTCTTCTTCTTCCCAAGCCTGGAAATAATATAAAATGATGGCTTCATCAAGCTTCAGATAATCCGCAAGCGTCAGCTTCCCTTCAAAAATGGAATAAAAATGAACGGGAGCATGAGTGAATATATACCCTTCTTCATGGAGCTGCTTCGCACGGTGGAGAATTTTCGTCAATATGACTTCAGCGCTTCTCGTCACGGGATGAAAATACACCTGCCAGTACATTTGATAGCGGCTCATAATATAGTCTTCGACGGCGTGCATGCCGCTTTGCTTAATGACGATTTGGTCCTCTCGCGGACGCATCACCCTTAAAATCCGTTCCATATCAAAATGTCCGTAGCTGACGCCCGTATAGTATGCGTCCCGCTGAAGGTAATCCATCCTGTCGGCGTCAATCTGGCTCGAAATCAGGCTGACCACCTGTTTGTTTTTGTATGTTTTGGCAATGACTTCGGCAACATCCTGCGGAAATCCCGGTCCCGCCTTTCTGAGAACCTGATTCACCTCGGTGTCGCCGAGAATGATTTCCCTCGTATAGTCTTCATGATCCAGATGAAAAACCTTTTCAAAGGAATGCGAAAACGGCCCATGTCCCAAATCGTGCAAAAGCGCGGCGCTGAGACAGAGTTCGCGTTCATTGTCATCCCATTCAGGACGCCCTTTAAAAACATCATCAACCATTCGTCTGACAATCTCATAGACGCCGAGAGAATGGTTAAAACGGCTGTGTTCCGCGCCGTGAAACGTCAAATACGTCGTACCGAGCTGTTTGATCCGGCGCAGCCGCTGAAATTCACGGGTGCCGATCAAATCCCAGATCAGCTTGTCCCGCACATGAACATAGCGGTGAACGGGATCTTTAAACACTTTTTCTTCTGATAATTTTCCGTTTGGATACGCCATCGTCATTCCCTCTTTTTTTTAGCCGTGATTCTATTATATCGGCTCTGTAATTTGAAAACATCCTTGAATTTGTCCGGCGTTTTGTTCCAGTTTTCCGTCATTGATTTTTTGAAGCAAAAAAGCCTGACCCATCGGGCGAGGCTGTCGTAAAATACACATTTACTTTTTGATCTTCTTTTTCACTTTCTCAATCAGCTCATCCTCAGTCGGCGCCGACAGCGGGCGGTTGTTTACGAAAGCAAACGATTTTTTGCGTCCGGGCCCGCAATATGACTGACATCCGACCTCCACTTTTGCATCCGGGTCAGCTTCTTTCAAACGCGGCAGCAATGTCTTAATATTGGTGGCCTGGCAATCATCACACACTCGGAATTCATTAGCCATGATGTACGCTTCCCTTCATTCAATGTTCCTCTATGTTAAATCTTAATTTTAAAAACGAAAAAAATCACATCACATCTCATTGTACAAGGATTCATCTTATCCTGCAAGGCTCTGCGTATCTCTCATTCTTTCAGCCAATTTGTATAAATATTTTCCAATCTGGACATTCTAATACCATCAAAGATATTGGGGGTTGAGAACATTGACAAAACAAAGACAGGACGCCTGGTCGGAGGAAAATGACCTGCTGCTTGCGGAAACCGTGCTCCGGCACGTCCGGGAAGGAAGCACGCAGCTGAACGCCTTTGAAGAGGTAGGCGATAAATTAAACAGAACGTCGGCAGCGTGCGGTTTCAGATGGAATGCCGTCGTCCGCCATCAATACGAAAAAGCGCTTCAGCTCGCCAAAAAACAGCGCAAACAGCGGATGCGCGCGCTCGGAAACGGCCAGCCGGCAAAGAAGAAACTATTATATCAGCCGCCTGCGCCGGATGCGGACATCATGCAGGAAACCGCAGCCGAAGAGACGGTTCAAACGGAAGCGCCAAAAGAGGATCGGCAAGCCGTCATGTCCGGCGAACATATGCCTTATGTCGATGAAAGCTTCAAGGAAGAGTTAGCTAGTTTATCACATTTGCTGGCGCCTCAGCAGCCGAGCCAAAAGGCGGAGCTTACAATGGCAGACGTCATTCAATTTCTGCAGAGCTATGAAGGAAGCGGAAAGCAAACTTCCGCCCTGCAAATGGAAAATGACCGTTTAAAACGGGAAAACCAAGAACTTCAGTCTAAAACCGAGCAGCTGGAAGCGGCCGTCGAAAAGCTTGAAAAAGATCAAAAAACCATTCAGGAAGACTACGAAACCTTGGTGAAAATTATGAACAGAGCCAGAAAACTAGTTTTATTTGAAGACGACGAACATGCCTCTCCGTCCTTTAAAATGGACCGGAACGGCAATTTAGAAAAAATGGCCGAATAACGAAAAAACCCCTTTCCTTGTCATGGAAAAAGGGGTTTTTACCATTTGTCAATGACGCGCATCCTGATCTATATTAATGTAAACATTGTTCAGGAGGCCTTCTTCCCGCAAGGGCTGCGCATCTCGGTCCCCGCCCGCACATAAGCATAAAGATTCAATTCCTCACCCCAAATGGTTCTTGGGAATTATTGATCGATTAGCTACTGTGCAATACACTGTATAGAGAATACAATTATTAGATATGATGGGAATGATAGTAAATGAGTAGCCAATTACGAAAAGGAGCGTTGGAACTTTGTGTGTTGTCCCTGCTTCTTTATGAAGATTTATATGGTTATGAATTAATCAAGATCATAAGTGAAACGTTCCCTGTATCGGAGGGCACCATCTACCCCATATTACGAAGACTTACAAAAAACAACTATTTAAAAACGTATACAGCAGCTTCCGATCAAGGCCCGTCACGCAAATATTACAAAGTAACAGAAGAAGGCGCCTTATATCATCACACATTAAAATCGGAATGGCTTGACCTGTCCGAAAAAGTGAACAGCATCATTAAGGAGGGAAAATGAATGTGTAAAGACCAATATTTAAAACATCTCCGGCGGGAAATAAAAGATCTGCCGGAACTTGAGCAAAAAGAGATACTCGCCGATATCGGCGAAATATTCCAAATGGGCGGCGCTGAAGGAAAAAGCGATGAACAAATCGCCGGCAATTTAGGAAATCCCAAAACACTTGCGCGCGCCTTAAAAGCGGATATTTTCATCAGTGATGCCGAGGAGCAGAAAACATGGCGCTCCTTTTTCAAAGCATTCGGCCTGATGCTGGGGATGGGCATGTTCAACTTCATGTTTATGCTGACACCGTTTCTTTTTGCCTCTGTTGCGGTGTTAAGTTTGATGGCGATCGGCCTGATGCTGATGACCGGATCATTCTTTCTCCTTGTAAAAGTGCCGATTATAACAGCCATTTTTAACGGGTGTATGGTTCTTGGAGCGGGTATGGCGGTGTTTATGGCCGGATTTGATCTTTCGAAACTGATATTCCGCATCTTTTTGCGCTATTTCAAATGGAATGTCAGCGTTGTAAGGAGGGAAACCATTGAATCGAAAAATGTGGTATAGCATTGCTCTCATTTTAATCGCTGCCGGCCTGATCGGAAGCATGTTCTTCGGTTTTGACGGCTTTTACCCTAAATCATAAGGAAGGTGTGCAAATATCATGACTGAACCAGCCCTGATATTAAAAGATGTCTCCAAAACAATCAATCATACCCCTATTGTACAGTCAATTTCTTTCGATGTGAGAAAAGGCGAGATATTCGGCCTTTTAGGGCCGAACGGCTCAGGAAAAACCACTATTTTCAGAATGATCGTACAGCTTATTAAAAAAACAGAAGGAGCCATTTCATTCAGAGGCAGACCGGACAGCGACTTTGAATATTTTATGAGACATATCGGGGTTATCATTGAAGGCCCGGATATGTATCCGAATATGACCGCTTTGCAAAACCTAAAATATTTTACTAAACTGCGCAGCACCTCGCTGCGAACGGATGACCTTATGAATACCCTTGCAAAAGTCGGACTAGAGCAGGCTGCCCGCAAAAAAGTGAAACATTTCTCATTAGGCATGAAACAGCGCTTGGGGCTCGCTTATTCTCTTCTTCACAATCCCGGATTATTAATTCTGGATGAACCGATGAACGGCCTCGATCCTAAAGGAATGAAAGAATTGCGCACCATTCTTTCCGATTTAGCGAAGCAAGGGGTTTCCATTTTATTATCAAGCCATTTATTGTCGGAAATGGAGGAGATTTGCGATAGGGTTGCCTATATTAAAAAGGGACGGATTTTAGGAATTGAAGACATGAAGAACAGACATGACCTTGGTCAGAAAAAGCTGTTTACCGTCACGGTCGATCATCCGGCAAGGGCGAAAGAAATATTAGAGCAGGACGGTATTCTTCAAGTACAGCAAAAAGACAGCCGCATCATTGAATTGGAAGCGGAAGAAGATACCATCCCGTATGTCATTAAATCTTTGGCAGAGAAAGAGATTCTGATTTCCCGCGTTTCTGCAAGAACTTTGTCATTGGAAGAGAAATACATGATGATTACAGATCAGGAGGACGCGGTATGAGCATATTTCATCTGGCGCAGAACGAATTCATAAAAATAACCCGAAAAAAAGGCACACTTTTATCTCTTTTTTTCCTGTTTCTCATCGTTTTGCTGGCCGGCCTTATTATGAATCATGAGTTAGATGCTTCCTCGGATAACAATTGGAAAGAACGGCTTCTCGCCGAAAAAAAACAGGAAGAAATTGATAAACCCGCTGAAACGACAGGCGTTTATTATTCTGCTGATGTTAAGAATAAAGACTATTATTTGGAGCATAACATCAACCCTTATGAATGGAACGGCTGGAGGTTTTTCGGCACGGTTACTTCAAACGGGCTTGAGATTTTCGTCAGCTTGACCGCGATTTTAACCGTCAGCGGGGTTGTTTCTAAAGAGTTTGCCCTTGGGACGATTAAATTTATCGCTACAAGCCCGAACCGAAGATGGCGGATTTTAACATCGAAATTTCTGGCCTCCCTTCTGTTTACCGGTATGATTTACTTATTTTACTGTGTGAGCTGTTTGCTGATCGGCGGCGTGTTATTCGGTTTTTCCAATGCTTCATATCCGCTCGTCTATACTCATTTAAATGACAGTCTGTATACCATCAGTTCAATAAAAGCATCCGGAATCATTCTGCTTTTGCGTTTCATATCAATTATTAGCATTGTCACCATTGCGTTCACTTTGTCAGTATTGTGCAAAAGCCAGGCGCTCTCCCTTTGCTTATCGATTTTACTGCTGTTTGCCGGCAGTATATTGGGCGGAACTGATTTGCTTGCCCAATTTACGTGGTATAAATTTACGCTCTTTCCGCATTTAAACCTCGTTGCTTATGTAAATAAAAGCGCGGGTGATGCGATTTCAACGTTAAACATCCCCTATTCCATGACGGTTATAGCGATCTACTTTCTTATTTGTTTATTGATTTCTTTTTCCGTCTTTCAAAAGAGAGACATTACAGCATAGACAGAGAGGCGGCGGCATAATGAGCGGACGGCAGGAAATACTGCCGGTCCAGCAATTTGCCGCTGACCGCCCCTCGATCCATCGCTAATGGATTCAAATAACCGAAGCTCCCGCTGCTTCGCTGCTGAAAGCGTAGAAATTCCCGCCCTTCCCGTATAAAAAGCGCCTCATCGAATCGGAGAAATTTCATAATGGCAGTGTATTTTGCAACGGCGTCAATGTGATACTTTCTGCACTCGGCTAACATTAAACCTGAAAAAGCAAAGTCTGATGTTTTGTACCATTCCGTGAGAAAAGGCTGCAATTCATTCATTTGCAAATAAGTGACGGCATAAAGGGCATCCGCCTGCTCTTGCTGGATGCTGCCCGGTGCCATGAGCAAATCGGCCTCACGTTTCATCCCGGTTTCTAAGAACACGATCAGTTCTTCCGGAGTCACCGCCCCAAAATAAGCCCCTAACACCATGAGGATCATAGAGGAGGGCTCTGATTTCAGTTCCTCTTGTAAACCGCGGACTATTTGTTCAAGTCCGTTATGAAAAAAGATGCTTTTTGCGGCATCTATCCTGCGGTACACATGATACGCATACGCGAACAGGACCGGATGGCATTCGTGTGTTTTTTCTCCGAAATAACGGTCTAGGAATAGAATAACTTCTTCTGTATCCTTTCTGCTTTCAAAACGATGACATGCCGCTAAACCGCAAAACAGGTGCATGAGATCATCTGCTTCCATTTCTTCCGGCTGCAGCTGAATGTTCTTCCAAAAACCCAGCAGCCATTCTTCTGTTTTTTTTATATGAAAATGTTCCTTGACTATCTGCATGTTCCACACTCCAGATTCAGAATCTCAATCGCCGGCAGAAGAGCCGGAGCACAATGAATAGATGGATTCTCGTTATTTATATGATGAAGAGCCGCTTGACAGCCATAAAAAAATGGATCGATACACGATTGGATAAATAACATATTGCACAGCTGTTTCATTTTTCGGCTGCCGAGACAAAACACAAGCCATTTTTGAATGGACGCCTTCAAGCCGGGATGAAGCAGATGCTCTCCCTCATTCAAATGAAGAAGACAGTACTCGACAAACTCCAGCTCGTTTTCAGCTGTTCTTTTCCATGCGTCATGGAGCAAAGGCTGAAACATCGAATTCTTGTAAAAGCGCACTTTTTCATGGTCAGTTGACATTCCCAGCTCGCTCAGCAAACCGACGAATTCGGCGTATTTAAAATAAGGCCATTCTTTTTTTATAAGATAGCCGTTTTGCAATCCGTGACGTATGACCTGATCATCCGAATCCATTCCCTGCTTCTTTTTATAAGCTTTTGCCGTTAAATAGATATGAATCAACTCATTGACAATGGCCGTGTTACAGTGAAACAGATCTTCCCAGCATGACTTATCAACGAAAGCGGAGGCAATCCTTTCAGTATGTTCTTTTACAGCGGAAGAATGGCTCGTCTTCCTGTAGTACTTGCAGAAGCCGGCAAACAGCTGAATGCTCTTTTGATCCGGAAGCGATTGTTCAGCAAAAGATAATAAAAATTGATCTGTCTCTTCAGCTAATCTATTCAAGTTAATCGTTCCTTTCTGCTCTAAGACAGGCATGCGCGGCACCAGCGGCGACAAGTGTTGTATGATAGCAATGTTTGAACACATCTTCTCTTCGCTGTTCACCTGTCAAACCGGGTTTATGTTGATAGGTGATGCTCGGGACATTCCCCTCTTTCATTCGGCCCTGATAGATTTTATTCCAGGCTGCTTCATAGAGCGGTTTATGGTTGTCCTTATCCATGTTGATATGTAAAAAAGAGCTGCACATTAATAATTCACTGGTAATATCTAAATTCTCAAGACAGATATAGATCCCGAGAAATTTCAGGACCTTTTCTTTTAAGGACGGCAGATGATACTCTTTATCCGTAAGCGAAGAACATCCCATGTCTGTTATATAAAAAATCGTATGAGTGATGCTGTACGCATCATGATCCGTCATATATGTATTTGGGATATCCTGACCAGCTGCTGTGCAGTGATATAAGTCAGAAAAATCCGTTATTTCCGAGGTTACGCCTGCTCTTTGCAGACTGTACTTCAGATCCATTTTCCGAAAGGGAACTTTAGCAAGGCTGCAATCAAAACGCGCTGCCGTGAATTTTTCCAGCTCCCATATCACCGAAGCCCGTGACGGGTGATCAGTCAAGGTAAGAAATTCACCCGCAATAGCCAATCCGGCGAGACCGTCCGGATCAAAATGAATAAATTCTTCAAGCTGATCATTACGGAGCCTTTCTGTAATAAACTCCGTTAAAACAGCAACTTCCTTATCATCTGCCTGATTTCTGATCAGGTAATTGGTAAGAAAAATGAGTTCTATAAATGTTTTAAGGCGCCACCTGAAATCATTCGCTACTTTATGATTCATATCAAAATAATGGATATTTTTAACAATCCATGACAGTGCTCCCCGCTTAATTTCTCTTATATACTCTTGTGTCACACTCTCACCGCCTCGTCTCAGATGTGTAGGCTCCAAACAGTGATTATCCTACTTTTGAGCGGCTAAATCAGAGAAATTCAAATTCGGGTTTTGATTGTCTTCTTGGCTCGGCACTACAAGCACCCAGCCGCTCCAAGCGAAAGAATTGCCTGATTGTTCCGCATCTCCGGCTAACAAATGTGTCGGGATCGTGATTCTTTTTTCTTCTTTTATTTTTTTAAAGTTCATATCTCCATCTCCTTCAGTTTATAGAATTATTTGGAACCTACATAAATATATTAATCAAATAAGGTATATAATGTAAACTAGTTTTGATATAACGATTCTTTTTCACTATAACTAAATAGTATATAATTACCAAAAACAAAAAAGCCCGGACTTAGTCCAAGCTTTCCTGCGTGCCGAACACCTTCTCATTCCGTTCCAGCATTCGGGTCAGATTTTTTTCAAATACCATTTCCTCTTCCGGCGATAATCCGGCTGCATACAGGCGTCCGCTGAGTTCCTTCAGTTCAGTCAAAAGCGCCAGCATTAAGTCCTGCACGGTAATGTCCGTTTGCAGCAATTCGCTTAATGAAGCCATCGTTTCGGGCCGGATATCGGGATATACGCCTTTTGTATCGTTGCTTTTGTCTTTTAAAGCGGCTTGATAGAAACGTCTGATCAGATCGGCGCGTTCGCTTCCGCTTTTATCGGCGCAGAGGTAAATCTGAACCGCGGTTCCGCCCCGCAGGCGTCTTTGTGAGATTCCCGCGAATTTTCGTCCGCCGATGCTGAGATCATAGCTGCCCGGACAGTACGATCCTTTAATTTCATATGCTTCAATTTCGGCATGGTGCGGACGCAGCATCCGCCGCACCAGCTCTGTCATCGCCTCGTAGCCTCTGTCGATGTCGATGCCTTTTTTCTCGTCTTCAAAAATAAGCGAGATATTCAATACGCCTTCGTCCAGTACGACGGCGAGGCCTCCGGAATTGCGGACAATGACACGGTAGCCTTCGTCCTCCAGCAATTTCACGCCGTCCTCTAAAAACGGCAGGCGCGTGTCCTGAATGCCGAGCACGATCGTCCGGTGGTGCACCCAAGAGCGTGCCGTCGCAGGCGATTCCCCTTTGCCTACGGAGGCGCACAGCGTATCATCCATTGCGAATGACTGCTTCGCATCAAAATAAGGGCCGAGGCTGGATTGGTCAATGATTCTCCAGCTCGGCTGCATCAGTAAATCAATCGGTTGCTTTCCCATCTATATTAAATCCCTTCCGTCATAGGCTTTCCATGCATTTATTATATCACTCCGCTTGTGATGATTGAAATTGGCTTTTCAAAAGAGCGATGAAGATTTCTTTGTTTTTTGTGTTCTCCATAATGGAAGATTGGATGATAGACAGTTTCCGTTTTAAGGAGAATCCTTTTATCTCAAGCACGGAAATGCTGCCGTGAAGCAGATCCTTTTGCAGCACGCTTTTTGACAGTACGGAAAGACCCATTCCGCTGATCACGGCTTCTTTGACGCCCTGGTTGCTGCTGATCGTCATCATGGATTTCGGCCGCAGTCCGTTTGATTGAAGCACGTGGTCTAAATATTCCCTCGTTCCCGAACCCTTCTCCCTCGTCACCCACGCTTGATTTTGCAATTCGGCAGCCGGGATGTTTTTTCTGCCGGCGAGCGGGTGTCCGTTCGGTGCGGCAATGCACAATTCATCCTCCATAAACGGCTGAATGTCGAGCTCGTTTTTCCCCGTATGCCCTTCAATTAATCCGATATCGGCTTGAAGCATCCGAACCGCTTCGCTGACCTCCTCCGTGTTTCCGATCATGACGTCCAGATTCAGCTCGGGATACTCGTCATGAAGCTTTGCGAGAAGCGGCGGCAGAATATATTCGCCGATGGTAAAGCTCGCGGCGATTTTTAGCTTCCCTTTGACATAATGATGATGGGCGTAAATTTCGGATTTCGCCTGTTCGTACAAAAAGACCATCTGCTTGGCGCGCTGATAGAGAATGTCCCCCGTCGGCGTAGTCGTAAAGTGCTTCGGAGAGCGGTTCAGCAAGGCGGTTTGAAATTCTTTCTCCAGGTTTTTAATGTGAAGGCTGACGCTCGGCTGAGAAATCATCAGCTTCTGCGCCGCCTTTGTAAAGTTTTTTTCTTCCACGACGGCAATGAATGTTTTCAGTTCCCCATAATACAAAAAGCATCGCCCCTAATCATTATTTTTCCTAATCGTTTAGATCATATAAATATATTTTACTAATGATTGAGACCGCAGTAAAGTGGAGTTATCAAGATAATGGGAAGTGACTGAGATGAAGATGGTAAAAGGTGTTTCAGTTACCGCAGGAATTGCGTTTGCGGCTTTCTATGTCAGCCGCCTGCCGTTTTTGCATATGCTCGGGATGCTTGTCCTTGCCATGCTGATCGGCATGCTTTGGCGCGCCGTATTCGGACAGCGGGCGGCATTAGAGCCGGGGATCGCGTTCTCAAGCAAATACTTGCTGAAAGCAGGCATCATCCTGCTTGGTATGAGACTGAATCTGGCGGATATCTATCATGCGGGCTGGCACGTATTTGCAATTGCCGTCTGCTGTATGATGTTTGCGGGTGCCGTTGTATACGGACTGTCCCGGCTGTTCCGTATAGATCAGACACTCAGCACGCTGACAGCCTGCGGCACAGCGATCTGCGGAGCGGCTGCCATTGCCGCGATCGCGCCGCAGATCAGATCAAATGAAAATGCAGCCGCCATCAGCGCGGCCGCCGTTTCGTTATTAGGAACCGTTTTTACTGTTGTATATTCTCTTGCTTATCATGGATTGGGCTTTTCTCCTGCGGCTTACGGAGCCTTTTGCGGGGCAACGCTTCACGAGGTGGCGCATGCGGCGGCGGCCGGCAGCGCCGGAGGAAAAGCAGCCGTCGAGATGGCGGTGATCGTCAAACTGACCCGGGTCGCGCTGCTCGTCCCGGCCGCATTCATGCTCGGAATGCGGGCGCGCCGCAGCGGAAAGTCAAAGACGGCTTCTGCCGCTTCGCTCCCCATCCCTTGGTTTATCTTCGGATTTCTCGGAATGAGCGCCATCCATACATCAGGCGTTATTTCAGCTTCGTTTTCCGCGTTTCTTGTTCAAGTGTCTTATGTTTTCATCGGCATGGCGATGGCGGGTCTCGGTTTGAAAGTCCATATATCGGCGTTTCGTCATAACGGCTGGCGGGCGCTCGCAGCAGGCTTGATCGGTTCTCTCTGTTTGTCCCTGTTCGGCTGGGCCGCAGTGACGTTCTTTCTATAAAAAAATGCCGGCCCTCGTAAAGGCCGGCTTTTGCGGATTACAGCGCTTGAGCAGCCGTAATTAACGCAAGATTGTAGACGTCTTCCGCATTACATCCTCTGGAAAGATCGTTTACAGGCATATTTAATCCTTGCAGAATCGGTCCGACCGCTTCAAAGCCGCCTAAGCGCTGAGCGATTTTGTAGCCGATGTTTCCTGCTTCAAGGCTTGGGAATACAAATACATTCGCGTCTCCTTTAATGTCGGAGTCCGGCGCTTTTTTCTCCGCGACAGACGGCACAAATGCAGCGTCGAATTGGAATTCGCCGTCAAGCGTAAGCTCAGGCGCTTTTTCCTTCGCAATTTTCACGGCTTCAGCCACTTTGTCCGTCTCGTCTGATTTCGCCGATCCTTTTGTAGAGAAGCTGAGCATGGCAACGCGCGGGTCAATGTCAAACATTTGAGCCGTATTGGCGCTTTCAATGGCGATTTCGGCAAGGTCCTGGCTGTCAGGAGCAATGTTGATCGCGCAATCAGCGAACACATACTGCTCGTCACCGCGGGCCATGATGAAGACGCCTGATGTTTTTTTCACGCCTTCTTTTGTTTTGATGATTTGCAGTGCAGGGCGCACCGTATCAGCAGTAGAATGTGCAGCTCCGCTGACAAGTCCGTCTGCGAGACCTTTGTACACAAGCATTGTGCCGAAATAGTTTTCGTCCAGCAAAGCTTTGCGGGCCTGTTCTTCCGTCGCTTTGCCTTTGCGGCGTTCTACGAAAGCCTGAACGAGTTCTTCCATGCCTTCATATGTATGCGGGTCAAAAATGTCCACGCCGTCAAGCGTAAGATTTAATTCTTTCGCTTTTGCTTGAATGTCTTCTTTATTGCCGACTACGATCGGCTTTAATACCTTGTTGCCCGCCAAGTTGTTGACCGCAACCAGGATACGTTCGTCCAACCCTTCAGGAAATACGATTTTCACATCTTTTCCTGCGACTTTTTCTTGTACTTTTGTAAATAAATCTGCCACGATATACCCTCCTCTATGTTGACAAAAAACGCTTACTTTTACAGCATACTCTTCTTCCAGCTAAATTCAAATAACCAACTTCTATTATAGCGCTTTCAAAAAGAAATCTTATTTTTCTAACTAATTTAATTGACGGTTTGTTTCACGGCTTAGTTTCTGACACAAGGCTTCGGATTATTCAAGGTTTCTCCACAGCCGAAACGGTTAAACTGTGATATAGTGAAGGCATCAATGTAATGAAAAGATATAGGAGTGAAGATACATGAGTGAGCAGCAAAAAACGAACGAAGCCGCCCAAACGCTTGACGGCTGGTACGCGCTTCACGATTTCCGCACAATGGACTGGACGTCATGGAAGATGTTATCCAGCGATGAGCGCCTGTCGATTATTCACGAATTTACGGGACTGCTTGAAAAATGGGGCGTCGCCCAAAAAGAAGGCAAAGGCTCGCAAACGATCTACAGCATCGTCGGACAGAAAGCTGATTTTATGCTGATGATTCTTCGCCCGACAATGGAAGAGCTGAACGAAATCGAGCTTGAATTTAACAAATCAAAGCTTGCTGAATTTACAATCCCGGCTTATTCTTACGTGTCCGTGGTTGAGCTGAGCAACTACCTCGCAAGCGGAGAAGGCGATCCGTATGAAAATCCGCATGTCCGCGCCCGCCTGTATCCTGAGCTGCCGGAAGCGAAATACGTCTGCTTCTATCCGATGGATAAAAGAAGAAACGGCAATGACAACTGGTACATGCTTTCTATGGATGAACGCAGAAACCTGATGAGAAGCCACGGCTTGATCGGACGGAGCTATGCCGGCAAAGTCAAACAGATTATCACGGGATCTGTCGGTTTTGACGATTACGAATGGGGCGTCACGCTCTTCAGCGATGATGTGCTTCAGTTCAAAAAACTTGTTTACGAAATGCGCTTTGATGAAGTCAGCGCGCGCTACGGCGAATTCGGTTCATTTTTTGTCGGAAACCGCTTGTCTCTCGACACGCTTCCGAAGTTTTTGCACGTGTAATAACCACCCGCCTGTCCGGCGGGTTTTTTCTTTGTCAGAATTTAATTAAAATTTGCTATTTTTATCATTTTTTTTTACGATGTAAAGGAGATTCCATTTTGGTAAAGGGGTGCAGACAGTTGTCAAAACGAACCGCATTTATTATGGGAGCCAGTCAGGGGATCGGCAAAGCGATCGCTCTGAAACTGGCGGACAATGGCTTTCATACCGTCATTAATTCACGAGTTCCCGAAAATATCGAATCGGTAAAAGAAGAGATCCTCGCCAAACATCCGGATGCGGGCGTCACCGTTCTGGCCGGGGATATGTCGGACCAGAAGACAAGAGCCGGCATTTTTGAAGAGATCAGATCACAATGCGGACGGCTTGATGTATTGATCAACAACATTCCGGGCGGCTCGCCGGATACCTTTGAAAACTGCGATATAGAGGATATGACAAATACCTTTACGAATAAAACAATCGCCTATATCGACTCTATGAAAACGGCCGCAGCAATCATGAAGCAGCACGAATTCGGCAGAATCATTAATATCGTCGGAAACCTATGGAAAGAACCCGGCGCCAATATGTTTACCAACAGCATGATGAACGCCGCTTTAATTAATGCCAGCAAAAACATCGCCATTCAGCTTGCGCCTTTTCACATTACTGTCAACTGTCTGAATCCCGGGTTTATCGCCACAGACCGTTATCACCAATTCGTGAAGAATGTCATGAAGCAAAACGGCATTTCTAAAGCGGAAGCGGAAGAACGGATTGCCTCAGGCGTCCCGATGAAGCGTGTCGGAACTGCGGAAGAAACCGCGGCGCTGGCTGCCTTTCTTGCCTCTGAAGAAGCCTCCTATATTACCGGACAGCAAGTATCAGCCGACGGCGGCAGCATGAAAAGCATATAATAAAAACATCCCGCTCTCAGCGGGATGTTTCTTGTAATGAAGGAAAGGACAAACCGAGCTTTTGAATCCGCAGCACGAATTCCCTTAAATCGCCCTGCTTGGCCACCATTGATATTCTGACATAACGCTTTCCGCCGCTGCCGAAAATCTCGCCGGGCGTCACGACAACATGGGCATGCTCCAGCAGATAGTCCGAAAACTGGTGTGAAGACTCGAATTCATTCGGAATTTCAGCCCATACATAAAAAGTCCCTTTCGGTTTTTCAATGCTCCAGCCTAATTCCTTTTCACATAACGCCGTGAAAAAGTCAATCCGTTCTTTATATGTGCGCTTCAGACGCTCCGTATGCTCAGGATTTCCTGACAGCGCCGCCGCTGCCGCCTGCTGAAGACCGCCGAACATGCCGACGAAGACGTGATCCTGAAACTCATTGACCGCCTGAATGATTTTCTCATTCCCCACGGCAAATGCCATTCTCCAGCCTGCCATATTGAAGGTTTTCGAAAATGAATAAAGCTCCGCGCCGACCGTTTTCGCTTCTTTCGCCTGAAGAAAGCTGGCCGGGTTCTGATCAAATTCGAACGCGCCGTATGCAAAATCGTGAATAAGGTGGATGTCATGTTTTTTTGCAAACGCAGCCGCTTTTTCATAAAACGCCTGATCTGCAGTCGCGCCCGTCGGGTTATTCGGGTAATTCAAAAACATCAGCTTGGCTTTTTTCAGGACGGCGGGATCAATCCGCTCAAAATCCGGCAGATAGCCGTTTTCCGGATGAAGCGGCATCTCATGCAGCTCCGCTCTGGCCATTGTAATGCCCGATAAATACTCAGGGTAGCCGGGGTTCGGGACTAAAGCGATATCGCCGGGATTCAGCAGGCATTGCGTCAAAACGTACAAACCAGCTTTCCCTCCGCCGAACAGCGCGACTTCTGTCTCCGGATTGACCGATACCCCGTACTCTCTCTCATAAAATTCCGCGATGGCTCCTTTCAGAAACGGATAGCCTCTGAACGGGCCGTATCCGTGATACGCAGGATTCAGCGCAGCCTCCCGCAATGTTTCAACGATATGCGGCGGTGTGGGGAGATCGGGATTCCCCTGCCCGAGGTTAATGATCTGGGCTCCCGTTTTCTCCATCTCTTTTACCTTTTGAAAAACGAGCGAAAATTCCTGTTTCGGAAGTGTCTTGATGACGTCGGACGGTATGATTTCCATCTGAAAGGCTCCTTATAAATGAATTTGCTCTGATTCGTTATTCCGTTCTGAAAAGGATTTATTGACCAGTTTTGTATGCAGAAACAGCCCGCTGACCAAAAGGACGATAAACGCCATGATGACTGCCGCGTCTACAATGTTGATCAGCATGGAACCGACGGCGATGCACAATCCGATGGAGGCCTCCGCCACCGAAAAAATCCGGCCCTGAATCTGGTTCGCCGCGTTCTCCTGAACTTTGACCTTCGCCAGCACTTCACCGTATTCCATTGCGATAAAGAAAAGAATGGCGGCAATGACTGACACGGCGAAAATCGGGGTAAACAAAAACAGCGCAAGCGAGACGATCGATAACACTGTAAAATACATCAGCCCTTTATTGTTGTTAAAGCCCCATTTGCTGACAAGAGCGGCGCCGATAAAGCCGCCGAAGCCGATACAGAACGTCAGGACGAAATTGCCGATTTCACCGTCCCCTAAAAAGCGGCTGACAATCGGGAAATAGCTGTAGACGACACCCCACAAAAGCGCCATCGTAATCATCGTGAACATGGCGTTTAACACAAAAGCATTTGTTTTGATTTCCTTCAGGCCTTCTTTAAACGACTGAAAAGCTTCTCTCACGTTTTCTGACTGAATCGGCACGTATTGAAGCTTAATGCGGCTGATGAAAAACGCGGAGACAAGATAGGTCACCCCGTTAAACGCGACGGCAAGCTCCACAGAACCGCCTAACAGAAAAAGTCCGCCGGCTGCAGCGCCGACAATAATCGAAATCGTCGTGGCTTTTGCAAACAAAGTGTTGATATTTTTAATATCCGCTTCTAAAGACGACATGACCGCGAGACGTGCCGGGTTAAAAAACACGCCGCTTCCGTAAGAAACAAACAGCAGCGCCAGAAAAAGCAGCGGATATTCGCCTTTCGGGAGAAATGTCAGCCCCAAAAAGATGACACCTCTGATCACATCCGTCCACAGCATGATTTTCACCCTGTCGAGCCGGTCCACGAGCACGCCTAAAAACGGCTGAAACACCATCGGAATACTGCGGACCGCGATGACGCCGGACGTCACCCAGTAGTCGTGATAGTATGTAGACAAAATGAGCAGAGCCGGGAGAACGCAATAGTCTCCCATAAACGAAAGCGCCTGCCCGAAAAGCAAATACTTAGAGTTCGGTTTCAGCTGTTTCATACCGGTAACGCATACTTTGCAGTCAGCTTCGCCTGCTGCTGAATTTGTTTGATTGATTCGGCCACGTCACCCGAATTGCTTCCTTTCAGCTCGAACGCCGCAATGCTGTTGAACGCTTCGAACAGCCGCAGATCCACGGATGTACCCGCCTCGGCCGCCGAGAAAGAAACGATTTCGGTGTCTCCCTTTAAGACGCCGTCCGGAATGTCAATGCTTTTAATGACGAAATCGACAGCCGTCTCAGGCAGCTGGCCGTTTTCTTTGAAATGCTGAGGATACAAGTGGCAGTCGGCGACATAGCATGGCTCCTGCTCCAATAATCCTTTCGGCAGATCGGCTTCTTTTCCGAAACAGAGAACATCCAATAACAGCTGCGCCATATCGACGCCGAAGACCTTTTTAATATTCGGAATCATGTTCCAGCCCGCAAATCGTGCCGCTGATTCAATCAGTCCGGCTTCCCGGTTTTTCATTAATTTAATCTCTGTATGGGTTGCGCAGTTTTCGAGGCCGAGTCCTTCATTCGCCTTTTTGGCTGCTTCGACGATTTTCCGCTTCGCGTCATCATCCAGGATGGACGGCGTAATATGCGATGTCTCCGTGAATCCGATTTGCGGTGTTTTATCATGAATTGCGACAGGGAAGTATTCTCCGTCGGCCATGATGCCTTCTATGCTGATATAGTCGGAATAACCGCTTGTTTCGTACCAGTCGTCATACTCGCCCTGCAAAAATTCTTCCGCGATAAACGGCGCTTCAAACGTGACCGCTTTCGGTACGTTGATCGACTTCAGGTATTCATTGACTCTGTTAAATTCGGCTTCTGCCGTTTCCATCTCTTTGATGAGCGTCACGCCGATGGAGCTCGCCAGATATGTAGGCTTCAGAATGAGCGGCGTTCCGATTTCCTGAAGCGCGGCGCGGAAATCTTCCAGCGTCGTCACCCGTTTGTTTTTGATAGACTTGACGCCGGCCCGGTTGAAGGCGGCTCTCATTTTGTTTTTATCTCTGGCATTTTCAGCGGCCTGTACGCCCGCTCCCCGCAGGCCGAGACGTTCACACGCTTTTGCCATCGGAGCGATAAACAGTTCATTGTTGGTCGTAATGGCGTCAACCGCGAACATGCCGGCCACCTTGACGATTTCTTCGACGACTTCTTCCTCAGGTTTGTCATGATCTTCATGAGCCCAGTAAATCGAATCGGGATGCTCAAAATCAGCCAGACTCTTAAAATAGTCTTTATCTTTTATGACCGCGACCGAGTATTTTTCAATTAATGCCGCATGAGAGGCTGTAATTGCAAAAGGTCTCGGAATAAAGCTGACGAGGTTGTATTTTTCGGCTGCGCTTTTGTAAAACATATGCGGCGGGCATCCCCCAAGGTCAGCGATAACCAATACTGTTTTTCTCTCCATATGTAAACACTCCTTCTCTATTGTGCGGTGTATCCACCGTCTGCGGTGATCGCGCTTCCGGTCATATAGCTTGATAAATCCGACGCGAGAAACAGCATGACGTTCGCTATTTCTTCAGGCTTGCCGAGTCTCAGCAGCGGATTGACTTTCGCTTTTTCTTTTTTGATTTCTTCAAGCGTGCCTTCGTTGTTTTCAAGGAACGACTTTTCATTCAAAGGTGTGTCAATGATTCCCGGGCACACGCAATTGACGCGGATGTTGTGTTTGGCGTAATCGACGGCCATCGAACGCGTCAGCTGCAATACGCCGCCTTTAGAGGCGTTATATGCGGGAATGTCGGGCCATGCAACGACTCCTCCGACGGAGCACGTGTTAATGATATTGCCCTTGCCGCTTTTGAGCATATACTTGAGCGCGTGCTTGCTCATAAGAAACATGCCCGTCAGATTGACGTTGAGCACCTTGTTCCAATCGCTCAGCTCCATCTCATGAATCGGCGCGACAATTTCGATGCCGGCGTTATTGATTAACACGTCCAATCCGCCGAACTTGTCCGCCGCTGACCGGATGGCGTTTTGACATGCCGGCTCATCTGTAATATCCGTCTGCACAAAATGCAGCCTGTCATTGTTTTCTTTCCTGATCATCGCTTCTCCCTGCGCCTCATCAATATCCGCGACGACCACATTCGCCTGCTGATTCAGAAACGCCTGAACCGCGGCATAACCGATGCCTGATGCGCCCCCTGTGATGAGGACGGTTTTATCCGTCAGGTTCATGACTCTTTCGCCTCTAATTTTTTCGCTTTTGCTCTGTTATAGCGCGGAGGGAAAAAGATATTGACTGATTTTGAATCTTTTTCAAATCTGTTGATGGCGCCGTGATCTTCTCTCGGATCGCAGAAATAAGCTGTGCCGAATGTCATATCCACTTTGCAGCCTTCAATGGTCATATCATAGCCGCCGCCGATGCAGATGCCGATTTGTTCATTGCGGTGTTTATGGAACGGCATTTCTCCCCCGTTGCCCGGAATGTTGGCAAGCATGATTTCCACCCAGTCTTCCACGAAGAACGTGACTTCCATACCGGGCAATAAGTCTCTCGTTTTAAAAATATTCAAAAAATAATCTTCAGGGCTTGTGTAGGTTTCACCGGCTTTCAGGCGTTTAATATCAATGGCGATCACTTCTTGATCCGTCTCATTTCTTGCGCCGTGAGGCACATTAGGAGGCGCGATATAGGCTGATTCCAGCGCTGTCATCTTTCTTGTGACATCTCCGACAGTCATGGACAGCTCCCCGGAAACGACAAGGCCGATTTGGACTTCCTTATGCTGATGCGGTTCCACGTTTGTATGCGGCGGAACGTAAGAAAGCAGAACTTCCGTATCTCCTCTGACGGACGAATATTGTCTTACTCCGTTATCCCATTCTATTAATTTAGGCGTCGGGAAATAAAGTTCCTGCAAATCTTGTTCAGTTTTCATCATGAATCTCTCCTTTTCCGAATAATGACCAGCTCATGGGAATGCTTTTAAATGTTTTGACAAAGTGAAGGCCGTACTTTTGTCTGGCCAGCTCATTTGTCAGCGCGATGTCGGACAAACCGTCCTTCACTCTTTTCGCGGCTGCGCTCGTTGAGTTCACCAGATCAAACGTGACATCTTTACGGGTAAAATACTTAATCAAATTGATAGGAGACGGGTGGGATACGATGACAGTCTGATCAAGCATGTCATCCGTATATTCAAAACCGGGCCGGACAGCCAGGCCGTACATCGGGGTGTCGCACCTGAAAATTTGCAGAAGCTGCAGATCCGGTCTCATGTAGAAGTGCTTAATGCCGTCATACGCGTGAGGCACAATTGTGTATTCCAGCGGACTTTGAAGCGTTTTTTCAATGCACGATTCAAATGTATCATGCAGTGATAATTTGCTGTTCACCCCTTGGAGAAGGGTAAAATTGGTGATGAAGTTTTTTGCTGCGTACTCACTGCTTGTCCCTTCAGGACCGAGCGTGTTGATCGTAATCAGTTTAGATATTGAATAAGCCTTGCTTTTCGTTTGAATGCTATTATCCAATATAATCATGAGCACCAACCAATCTGTTAAATTTTAAGTAAATATTATCCATAGACGTTCAAGCTGTCAATATTATTTGAAAATATTGATAATTATTCCTATATATTAGAAAACACCTTAAAATATAAGGTGTTAAAATTAACATTTACAAAATTATAGAAACTTTATTTTACCGATACAATGATTGGTCGGCCTGATGCTCATATTTCCCATACCTTCTGTATGCGAAAACGCTGAAGACAAAGCCGATGAGGGTGACGGCCGCACAGATAAATCCGACAGCTGCATATCCGTATCCGACATAGACCGGACCCATGACAGCAGAACCCAAGGTGACGGCCAAATTGGACGCCAGGCTGTAAAATGCCATGATTTTGCCCCGGCGGCTCTGTGAGCAATCACTTAAAATGGTGCTGAGCAAGGTCACCGTCAGGCTTTGCATCAATCCCCAGACGAATAACCCGATGACCAAAAACGGCATTGATGACGGCGCATAGGCGAGACAGGAAAGCCATATGCTGATCACGGCCAATGCCGCGATCAAAGAGCGCATTTTCCCCGCCTTATCTGCGATTTTTCCGGTGAACACGCTCATGGAAAAACCGACTCCGTACACCATGATCAGCAGCCCTGAAGCTGTATTCCCCCCCGGCAGCACGCGGTGAAGATATGTGCCGAGAAAGGAATACATGCCGTAAAAACCGATCATGTTGCAAAATGTGATCGTGAGGTATACAGGGACACGGGGCACCTTCAGCGCATCCCGGAAAGTGCCTGCCTGCCGTCCGTTTTCCTCTTCTGTTTTATCCCCATCCGCCGTGCTGCGGCGCGCCTCAATGAAAATGAGCGAAGCAACGAGGACAGACATGAGGGCGAAAATCCAAAACGTCCACCGCCAATTTAAAACGCCGCCGATAAAAGAGCCGATCGGAACGCCGAAAATCAAAGCGAGCGACCAGCTTGACACGATCAGACCCATCACCTTGCCGCGGTACGCATAAGGCACACGGTCGCCGACCACCGCATAAGCTGTCGGCACAAACGCACCCGCCGCAAGCCCGGAAAGCGCCCTGCCCAGAAAGAAGAAAAAGAGATTGTGCGCCAGCGCGCAGATCACCGTGCCGGCCGTAAATATAAGCAGCCCCGTCATCAGGCTGAGTTCCCGGGAATATTTATCTCCCAGCGGAACGAGAAGCGGCGCGCCGATAAAAATCATCACTCCGTAAAGACTGATGGAAAGCGCCAGCACACTGACATCCGAGCTGAAAGCCCGCGCTAAATCCGGAAGCAGCGGAGAAATCACCAGCTCTTCAGAACCGGCGGCAAATACGCCTAATGTCAAAGCAAGCGCGAGACAGATCGGAAATCGGCGTTTCGTTTCGATGTGATCGGTTTGTTTGCTGTTCATGCTCTTTGAACACCTCTTCCGTAAAACTTTTCTACCTTTTGTTGTTTTATAGTTTAGCATCCTTATGTTTCATTTTACATTTCACATGAAAACTAATTCTTATTTTTTATTTACATTCAGATTTTAAATAAAATATTTAGTTTGTATTCAATAAATGATATAAAATACGCCGTCCGGTTATGCTATAGTGATAGAATCATTTGTTAAGGTGGGGGTCATGGAATGAATAACGCTGATTCAAAGGCCGCCCGCGCAGGCCTCGGCATGGTACTGATTCTCGGAACGCTCGCTTCATTCGGGCCGCTTTCGCTCGATATGTATCTGCCCGCTTTGCCTGAAGTGGCGGCCGATCTTCATACGACAGCGTCACTTGCACAGCTGAGCCTGACGTTTTGTCTTTTGGGGCTGGCGGTCGGGCAGATCGTTGTCGGGCCGCTCAGTGATATGATCGGGCGCCGGAAGCCGCTCATTCTGTCATTGCTGCTTTATACGCTGTCTTCTTTATTATGCGCCTTCAGCCCTTCTGTTTCGTTTTTAATTGTCATGAGGTTTATTCAAGGATTCACCGGGGCGGCCGGAATCGTCATCGCACGGGCGTCCGCACGCGATATGTATTCCGGAAAAGAATTGACGGCTTTTTTCTCATTACTGATGCTCGTCAATGGGGCGGCACCGATTTTAGCGCCGATTACAGGGGGATTTATCCTTCAGTTTGCCGGCTGGAAAATCGTATTTGTCGTGCTGGCGGTGATCGGCTGTATCATTACTGCCGCCGTGCTTACGGCGTTGCCTGAATCACTCCCGCCGGAAAAGCGGACAAGCGGCGGACTCCGGGAGACGCTGATGACGTTTCGCGGCCTGCTTGGCGACCGGATGTTTATGGGATTTGCGCTCAGCCAGGCATTTGTGATGACCGGCATGTTCGCATATATTGCCGGGTCGCCGTTTGTACTGCAAAACATCTACGGCGTATCGGCGCAAATGTTCAGCCTGCTGTTCGCCGTAAACGGTGCGGGAATCATATGCGCCACCCAAATCACCGGACGGATGGCCAAAACACATGATGAACGGAAGCTGTTTGTCTCCGGGCTGTTGATCGCCGTCATCGGAAGCATCGCTTTGCTTTTATCACTTGCGTTTGGTTTAGGCCTGACGGCGGTCTGCATTTCTTTATTCATCATTGTTTCTTCTGTCGGGATCGTCACGACGACGGGGTTTTCTCTGGCTATGCAGAAACAGGAGAAAGGCGCGGGAATCGCTGCGGCTCTTCTCGGACTCCTGCCCTTTATCGGCGGTGCGGCTGCCGCTCCCCTGGTCGGTATTGCCGGAGAAGAAAATGCCTGGCCGATGGCCGTCAGCATTTTCGGTTTTCAGTTCTTTGCCGTTCTATCCTATGTGCTGTCGGCCAAACGAAAAACAAAGTAAAGCCCGCCGCTTTTTGCGGAGGGCTTTTTTTCTTATCCGGCAGCGCCTTTTTTCGAAGAAGCCGGCTCACGATTCAGGCGTTTTTTAATACCGAAGTGATAATACGCGTAACAGATGATCATCAGCGGGACGCCGCAGTACAGACCGATACGCTGGTCGGGGATAAAGATGAGACTGATTAAGATAAGACCGTAAACCGAAAATCCGAGAATCGGCACGATCGGATAAAGAGGTGTTTTAAATGCCAGGTCTTCGAGATTTCCTCCTTCAGCGAGAAAGCGTCTCCTGAAAACGAATTGTGAAGCGCAGATTGACATCCACGCGACGACGGTAATCATACCGGAGATGGAAATGAGCCACACATACACCGTTTCAGCCGCGAATACACTTGTCAGCAGGGATAAACCGGAGATAGCGATGGTGATGGAAAGAGCTTTCAGAGGCACGCCTTTTTTCGTCAGTTTCGTTAAGGAAGCGGGACCCATCTTAGTTTTTGATAGGGACCACATCATTCTGGACGAAGCGTACAGCCCGGAATTCGCCACCGACAGCATGGCGGTCAGAATGACAAAGTTCATGATATCAGCCGCATAGGGAACGCCGATTTTATCCAGCACAGCCACAAACGGGCTTTCGATGACGCCTGCCGTTTGGTACGGCAAAATGGACACGAGAACAAACATCGCCAGCACGAAGAAAAACAGCGTCCGCCATATGACGTTTCGGATTGAGCGGGGAAGCGTCTTTTCCGGATTTTCGCTTTCTCCCGAGGCGATTCCGACCAGCTCGGTGCCCTGGAATGAAAAATTCACCATGACAAGGGTAAACAGCACGGCTTGGGCGCCGTTCGGGAAAAGCCCTTTGTCCGTCGTAAAGTTTGACAGATACGGAGCCGTCTGCCCGCCGTTAAAACCGACAAAGCCGAAAACCGCAGCGCAGCCGAGAATAATAAACAATACAATGGCCATGACCTTAATGCTGGAAAACCAAAATTCCATTTCCGCAAAACTCCGCGCAGACAGCGCGTTAATGGAAAAAATGACGACGCCGAATACAAGGCACCACACCCAAATCGGAACGGCCGGAAACCACCGCTGCATTAAAATCCCCGCCGACGTCAGTTCAAGCCCCACTGTATTGGCCCAGCTGAATGCGTACATCCATCCGATCGTAAAACCCGTCGACGGCCCAAGAAACTTTGCCGCATACGCCTGAAATGATCCTGCGACCGGCATGGCGACCGCGAGCTCCCCCAAACAAAGCATTACCAGATACATTAAAAATCCGCCGATCACATAAGCCAATATCGCGCCGATCGGTCCCGCTTCACTGATCGTAAAACCGGAGCCCAGAAAAAGCCCCGTCCCGATCACGCCGCCGAGGGCGATCATAAACAAATGCCGGCCCTTCATCGTGCGCTGCAATTCAGTTTGATTGGTATCTCCCTGCATATACATCCCCCTTATTCCGTTATGTCAGCCATTTGTGCGTATGTCTAATCGGTAGCTGTGCAAAAGGTGCATTGTCGTCTGCTGAATGAGTTCCGGCAGCACATGGAATGTGTACGGCTTGTACACGCGTTCCGTCCATTTATGGCCGTCCTTTCCGTATACCCCTATATTGACCGACGGAATATTCAATTCCCTGATTTCTTTAAAAGGAATCGTCCCGATGACATCCCAGCCCGGAAAATTATCGGTAAAGGCGGAGACCTCCTCGTCTGTTTCATGCAGCGATAAAAAGCTTCCGTCCGCTAAATAAGGGAAAAACTTTTTAAAGGCGAATGTTTCTCCGGTTGACGCCGCTGTTTTATCGACCGCTTCTTGAATGACATGCTGCAAAAGCCGGTCCCGTGTGCTCTCTTCTTTCAGATAATTGTGCGGAAGGTAAGGCGGCGCATAGAAAATAATGACCTTGGCTCCCTGCTCAGGATCGAGTTTTTGCAGTTCCTCGACGGCTTTAAAGCATCTCATCCGCAGTTCAAGATGTTCATATGTTTGAAATGCCTGCCCGATACACTGCGCCGGGTCTATCCCGCGATTTCTCAGCCTTTTCAGGTAATCTTCCAGACTGTACACTTGAACGTTCCATGACATCTCTTTTTTCGGCAGGCTCGTTCTCTCACAGTATTCGTCGTAATAATCAGATAATTTTTGTTCTGTCTCTTTGCAGGCTTCGTCAGCCACGGCGGTCAGCTGATCCATGACTTCTTTGGCGGTTTTCTCGTAAATAAAATAATTAAAATAGACATAGCTGCTGACGGCGGTCTGCACGTTATACGCTTCCTTGTTGTCACGCTGGTACAGGCAGGTCGGCGGAAGCACAAGCTCCCCTTCAATGTTTTCCGCCATATGAATATTGTTGTGAATTCTTCTGGTGATTTCTGACGCGATCAAATTCGGATCGATGCCGGACAGCGTATCACCGACATGCACCTCCCGCCCGTAAATCGCAAAGCAAGGCAAAAGCTTTCCTGCCGCGCCCGTGTAGATGTACCTTGTCGTGTCACCCTCATACAGCGGGGTGATAAAATCGTTATTAATCGCTGCTAAATAACGAAGCTGCTTTTCTTGTTTCAGCCGTTTTAATTCAGAAATGCTGGTTAAAATGCCGGAATGCTGGCTTTCTTCATCCGGGTTTGCCATGAACAGAATATGGCCCGGCAGCTGATCGCGCCGTTCAGAAAAGTGAAGCAGATTGGCGAGATGAACGGCAATACCGCTCTGCATATCAACCGAACCCCTTCCGAACATCCACTCGCCTGAGCGGGCGTCCCGCTGCACATCCCGATCAAATTCATAGTTTGAGAAATACTCCGCGAGACGGTCGGAATCAAAAGCGATATCTTTTAAAGGGCCGAAATCCTCGATGCCGACCGTATCAAGATGAGCGTGATAAATGACCGTATTCAGGCTTTCGCCGTTTCCCTCAATAAATGCGAAAATATTTTTGCGGCCGTAAGGGTCCTCAGGAATCGCCTGCTCCCACACATGTGACGGATTCTCCTGAAAGTAGGGAAAGCTCTTGATCATATCTTTGATATAGTCGGCTTTTTTTCCTTCTCCCAATGTGCCGTTGATGCTGTTTAACGCCACCAGTGATTTCGTAATGGCTTCTATTTTCTCCTCCGGAAGCATTTTGCTGAGCTGCTGATACATATTCCATCCTCCTTACCCTCATATAGAGAAAATAGCGCGACTCTCTTTTTCATCGCGCTATTTCCGAAAGATTAATAGGCTTCAGACGTTGTTTTTGCCTGCATATGAAGAATCAGATAGTCAGGTCCTCCTGCTTTTGAATCGGTTCCTGACATATTGAAGCCCCCGAACGGCTGGTATCCGACAATCGCTCCCGTACAGCCGCGGTTGAAGTATAGATTTCCGACGTGAAAATCTTCGCGGGCGCGTTCAATGTGCGCGCGGGTTTTTGATAACAGAGCGCCCGTCAGTCCGTAATCGGTATTATTGGCAATCTCAAGCATATGGTCGAAATCACGGGCTTTTGAGATCGCGACGACCGGCCCGAAAATTTCCTCCTTCATCAGGCGGGCGTTTTCATCAACATCCGCAAAAATGGTCGGCTGAATAAAGTATCCTTTTGAATCATCACCTTCGCCTCCCGTCAGGAGTTTTCCTTCTGTTTTGCCGATTTCGATATAACTCATGACTTTATTATAAGATGCTTCGTGGATGACTGGCCCCATGTATGTATCAAAATCTTCCGGACTTCCGACGGTGAGTGATTTTGTTAAAGCGACGGCTTTTTCAACCACTTCATCATAGACGTCCTGATGGATGACCGCACGGGAACCGGCTGAACATTTTTGGCCTGAGAATCCGAAGGCGGAATACACGATTGAGGAAGCGGCAAGATCAAGATCAGCATCTCTGTCTACAAGCACCGTATCTTTCCCTCCCATTTCGGCAATGACCCGTTTCAGCCACTTTTGGCCCGGCTGTACTTTTGCGGCGCGTTCATAAATACGGCATCCGACCGCGCGGGAACCTGTAAACGACACAAATCTCGTCTTCGGATGCTCAACCAGATAGTCGCCGATTTCTCCTCCGTCGCCCGGTATGAATTGGAGCACGCCGTCCGGCAGGCCCGCTTCTTTCATCACTTCAACGAATTTCGCCGCCACGACAGGCGCCGCATCCGCCGGTTTCAGCAGTATCGTGTTGCCTGTTACGATGGCTGCCGCCGCCGTTCCCGCCATGATCGCAAGCGGGAAGTTGAATGGAGAAATGACGATTCCCACCCCAAGCGGCTCATAGTGATACTGATTATATTCTCCGTCACGGCTCTTTACAGGGGAACCGTCTTTCAGTTTCAGCATCTGACGGGCATAATACTCTAAAAAGTCGATCGCTTCCGCCGTATCAGCATCCGCTTCCTTCCACGGTTTTCCCGCTTCTTTCACTAGATACGCGGAGAATTCGTGCTTTCTTCTGCGGATGATCGCCGCCGCTTTAAACAGCACATTCGCGCGGTGTTCCGGCCGTACTTTTTTCCATGTTTGAAATGCCTGCAGCGCAGCCTGCATGGCCTTTTCCGCAAGTTCTTTTCCGGCGGCCGATACAGAACCGATCACTTCTTTTTTATCTGCCGGATTGACGGAAATGATCTTTTTATCCGTTTCAATCGCTTCACCGTTGATGATAAGCGGATAATGCTTGCCGAGCTGTGAATTCACATAAGCCAGCGCTTCCTGAAACGATTGTTTATTTGTCTCTTCCTGAAAATTTGTAAATGGTTCGTGTGCGTATGAAACTGTCATTAGAATTCCTCCCCGTATTTTGTAATGTGTGCTCACGCTTTATGAAGATGCAAGAAGCATACCAGCATAGCAATTTGTGATAAAAACAAGAAAATTTTTGCCGAAAGCGGACGAAGCTTGTCCGAATCTGTCAGCTGTAATCTGAAAACGCAAAGAAATTTTGCGATCCGCTATATAACTGATGCAAAATCTCTTTGCGGATAACACTTATACCCAGCCGCGGAACCGGGCCGCTTCAGCCGACTTTCTGATGCCCGTCATATAGGCGGCTAAACGCATATCGACTTTATGGGTATGCGCTGTCTGATAAATGGATTCAAACGAATTCACCATGACGCTGCGCAGTTTTCCGGCGACTTCCTCCTCAGACCAGTAAAAGCCTTGATTATTTTGCACCCATTCAAAATAAGACACCGTCACGCCGCCGGCGCTTGCCAAAATATCCGGCACGAGAAGCACGCCTCTTTCATTCAGAATTTTCGTGGCATCTATCGTTGTCGGGCCGTTTGCCGCCTCCACAATGATTGAGGCTTTAATGTGATGGGCGTTTTCAGCCGTAATCTGATTGGAGATTGCGGCGGGCACGAGAATATCACAGTCCTTTTCCAGCAGCTCCCTGTTCGTTATGACATCCGAGAAGAGATTCGTCACCGTGCCGAAGCTGTCCCGCTTATCCAGCAGGTAATCAATGTCAAGGCCGTCAGGGTCATACAAAGCGCCGTGGGCGTCTGAGATGCCGATCACCTTGGCGCCGGCGTCATGCATAAATTTAGCGAGAAAGCTCCCCGCATTTCCGAACCCCTGAATGATGATCCGCGCATTTTCCAATGGAATCCCTTTTTTCTTAACGGCTTCCTCAATACAAATCGTGACGCCTTGCGCGGTCGCCGTCTCCCGCCCCTGTGAACCGCCGAGAACGATCGGTTTGCCCGTAATGAATCCCGGTGAATCAAATTCTCTCAGGCGGCTGTATTCGTCCATCATCCATGCCATAATCTGCGAGTTGGTATATACGTCGGGAGCCGGAATATCCTTTGTCGGACCGACGATCTGGCTGATCGCACGCACATATCCGCGGCTCAGCCGTTCCAGCTCTCCGAATGACATCGTCCGCGGATCACAGATGATGCCGCCTTTTCCGCCCCCGTAAGGAAGATTTGTGATGCCGCATTTTAAAGTCATCCAGATGGAAAGCGCCTTAACCTCTTCTTCACTGACTTCCGGATGAAACCGCACGCCCCCTTTTGTCGGGCCGACTGCGTCATTATGCTGTGAGCGGTAGCCCGTGAAAACCTGTACTGAGCCATTGTCCATTTTGACAGGGATGCGGACGGTTAAAAGCCGCATCGGCTCTTTCATCAGTTCATACATATTGTCAGGATAGCCCAGTTTGCGCAGGGCTTCTTTTATGATCGATTGTGTTGACAAGAACAAATTAAGAACTTCTTTTTCTTCATCTTTCTGATTGCTTTTAGAAAGCGGGTTGGCTGACATGTTTTATCACCTCATCGTATTTTACGTGTAAGCTTCAATTACCGGCAGAACAAAATGTAAGCGCTTTTACACCAAAACCCATCAATCCCTTTCACATTGTCGTTACGCCCTTTTTATATGCAAGATTCATGCCAGGTTTTTGTGTATAAAAAAAAGAGGCTGTTGTCAGCCTCTTTCATCCTGGATTAACGCGGGTCAATAACCAGCTTTGTTTCGGCATAAAGACTGCCGGCCCCCAAACCGTTTACGTAATCGCCTTTAATTGTATACGCGCCCGCGCGCGGAAGGTTTTTACGCACCAGGACGAGATTGTATTCAGACGCGCCCAATAAGTCAAGGGTAAGCGGAAGTCTGACCGTTTTTCCGTAGTTGAGAATTTGCGTTTCTTTCAGTGTTCTTCCGTTTACAGAGTCCCTCACAGTGGCGTTGAACCCGTCAGGAAATTGAAATTCAACGGCGCCGACGGCAAGCAGCGCATTCGGCTTGTATGTGACTTCAATATCAGACGTCGCGTATTCTTTCGTACTATTGACGGTTTTCGCTTCAATAACGGCAGATTGGGCGTTCGCATGAAAAGATGGCAAGAACACAGATGAAAATACTGCAGCACTGATGAGAAAGGCCGAAAATGATTTTCTTTTTAACATCATGAATTCCTCCAGATCATATGGGATTCAGAGCGTCCTCTGCCGGAAAAGCGTGTCTGATGGTTCCATTCGCGAATTGGGTTTCTCTTTTCCTGAGAATAATCTACCACCTTTATCCATGGAAGTAAATTATTTTTTGGAATATTCTATCATTTATTTTTCACGAGATGAATCAGCACAAAAAACGAAGACATCCGCTGTCTTCGTCTTGTGCGCTATCGGTGAGCCGTCTGCCAGTCAAATCCGATGGTGTCATCATTCCACGGGATTCTTTTTTCGTCAGGCTGATCCGGATTGTAGGACATTGTCGTGAAATAAATAATGGTCAGCGGGGTTTCACCCAGCACTCTGTACCCGTGTGCGACGCCTTTGGGAATGAGAAGGAGCATCGGATTGTCTTCTCCCATGTAGTAGACATCCGTTTCTCCCTTGGTTGCAGACTCTTCGCGAAGGTCATGCAGCACGACCTGGGCGTGGCCCGTCGGAAAAAACCATAGGTCATCCTGTTTCTCATGATAGTGAAACGCTTTAATGACGCCGGGATAGCTTTTGGACCAGGAAGCCTGCCCGAAACGCTCTAAGAGATGTTCATCGTCACGGACGAGTTCTGAGAAAAAACCCCGGTCATCGCTGTGTTTGATCAGCTTTTTGATTTTTACGCCTTCGATCACTTGCACTGTCCCTCCCTTTGTAAATAATCATGAAGCGCTTCCCGCCAATGCCTCATGCCGAGCCCCTGCCGTTCAATCGACTCAAGACTCAACACCGAGTAAGCGGGGCGCGGCGTCTCATTTCCGTATTCCTCCGTCGTGACGGGCAGCACGGCGGCGGTTCTGCCGCTTTCTTCAAAAATAGCCTTGGCAAATTCATACCAGCTGCACACTCCGCTGTTTGCGGCGTGGTATAAGCCCGGCGGCCTGTCAAACAGACCGATCACCGTTTCGGCTAAATCCTTTGTGTACGTCGGCGCCCCGACTTGATCGTTAACGACACGCACCTGATCATGTGTATCCGCAAGTTTCAGCATCGTATTGACAAAGTTGTGTCCGCCGCTGCCGTACACCCACGATGTTCTGATAATGGTGTGGTTTTTCCCCGTTAACCGGATCAGTTCTTCGCCGAGTTTTTTGCTTTTTCCGTAAATCGTGCCCGGATCTGCGGGATCATCGGTCTGGTATGGCCGTGTTCCTTTGCCGCTGAAGACGTAATCGGTGCTGATGTGAATGAATTTCGCACCGGTGTTTTCAGCCTCAAGCGCGGCATAATAAGCGCCGATTCCGTTTATTAAATACGCTTTGTCGAGCTCCGTTTCACATTTGTCAACGGAGGTGTATGCCGCCGTATTGACGACGATATCCGGCTTGTAATGGCTGAACGAGTGCCGCACCGAACGCTGGTCGGATATGTTCATCATCGCTTTTGTCAAGGCGATCACTTCATACCCTTCCCGCTTCAGCTGGCGGCATAACTCCCGCCCCAGCTGGCCGGCCGCTCCGGTTACTAATACCTTCGTCAATCGGATCCCCTTCTTTCCGATTAGTCTTGGCTGTCTGTATACCAGCGAATGGTTCTTCTCATTCCTTCTTCAAATGTGACGTCCTGCCGCCATCCCAGCTCATTTTTCAGCTTTGAAGCATTGATGGCGTAACGGCGGTCATGCCCTTTTCTGTCTTCGACATGAGCAAACCGTTCCTCGACACCGAGCTCCTTCATGATAAATGACGCAAGCTCTTTATTCGTCCGTTCATTTCCTCCGCCGATATTGTAAATGTCACCGAGTGTTCCTTTTTCCAGCACGAGCTTAATGGCGCGGCAATGATCTTCGGCAAACAGCCAGTCTCTGATCTGCATCCCGTCGCCGTACAGCGGAACCGGCGTGCCGTTTACGGCATGCCTGATAATGGTCGGAATCATTTTCTCGTGATGCTGGTACGGCCCGTAATTGTTGCTGCATCTTGTAATGATGGCAGGAAGCTTATGGGTTCTCACGTAAGACATGACGAGCAGGTCTGAGCTTGCCTTGCTGGCCGAATACGGATTGTTCGGAGAAAGCGGCGTCGTCTCCGTAAAAGCTGGATCATCCGGCGCCAAATCTCCGTACACCTCATCTGTGGAAATGTGAATCAGCCTGCCGGCTTTTCCCTGTAACACCGCGTCCGCCAGTCGGTATGTGCCCATCACATTTGTTGTGATGAACGGCTCTGCCTGATTTATGCTTCTGTCCACATGGGATTCAGCCGCAAAATGAATGACAGCGTCATACATTTGGGAAAAGACTTTGTCAATGTCCTCTTTTTCAGAAATGTCACCTTTGATAAAACGGAAACGGCCGTTCTTTTTTAAGGCTTCTATTTCAAGCGGCCTGCTTGCATACGTGAGATTATCCAGGACGGTAATCTGCGCGTCCGTTTCTTTCAGCATCATCTTTGTAAAGGTAAGGCCGATAAATCCGGCGCCCCCTGTAATTAAATATGATTTTGGCATGATTAATGCTCCTGTCCTTTCTGTAATGCCTGATGCGCCAGGCTTCCGGCGAGGTAGAGCGATTCATGCGTGCCCGCATCCACCCACCAGCCCGTTAACACATCATACGTCAGCTCACTGTGTTCAATGTATAAATTATTGACATCCGTAATTTCCAGTTCGCCGCGTTTTGAAGGGGAAATTTGTTCAATATAGGAAAACACTTCTGCGTCGTACATGTAGATCCCTGTGACGCATAGTCTGGTCGGCGGCTGCTCCGGCTTTTCAATGATCGACTTGATCCGTTTGTTTTTCTCATCAATCTCGGCGATGCCGAAGCGCTCCGGATCGTCCACTTCTTTCAGCAGCACTTTCGCTCCTTTTCCCTGCTTTGCGAAACGCTCCGTATAAGGTTTTAATGAATCTTCAAAAATATTATCTCCCAAAAGCAGAACGAAAGGATCGCGCCCGGTAAACCGCTTTGCGTATGATAAACCGTCGGATATGCCGGATGCGGCTGGCTGAACCTGATATGTGATTGAGACGCCGAGCTCTTCTCCGGTTTCGAGAAGTTTATGAAATTGCGGAATATATTCTTTTTGCGTAATCAGCAAGATATCTGTAATCCCCGCTTCTTCCAGCTTCATGACCGACCAGTAAATCATCGGATATGGACCGACAGGGAGTAAATGCTTATTGACCGCTTTTGTCAGCGGCATAAGGCGTGAGCCGGTGCCTCCGGCTAAGATAACACCTTTCACATGAACACTTCCTTACGTGTGGTTTTATCACAAATCATAAAGAATCGCCGCCGCCCGTTTGATGCCCCTGCCGTCAACCAGCGGCTTTCCGTTTTGATGAAGTCCGGTCCGCATCGGATAATCAGCGGCCATGTCAGACATATGCCGTGCGAGAACGTCCGCTGATATGCATTCACCAAGGCCGAGATGAACGGCGGCCCCCCGTGCGGCGAATTTTTCCGCCGTCTCAGTTTGATGCTCCACTTGAGAAAGTACGATGCAGGGCACACCTGTACAAATGGTTTCATATAAAGTGATCCCGCCGGACACGACGGCCATATCAGCCCTCGAAAGAAGCGCAGCCATGTCATTTGTCTGCCTTACCAGCTCGGCATAAGGCATTTGTGTAAGATGCGCGCGCACGTCGTCAGCATGAGGCGCGGCGCCGCCCATGACGATGATCACTCGTTTTCGCTGAATGTCGGGGATGCGGCGGCATGCTTCCATCACTTTAAAGACAAGCTTCTTCGGGTCGCTTCCTCCTAATGAAACCAATATGGTCCGGCATTCTTTATTCAGCTGATAAAGCTGTTTGGCTTTTTCAAAACCCGGATGAAGAATCATATAATCCGGGCCTTCATATACCGCGGCGCTGCCCTTTTGGACCGTCCGGCTTTTCAGCCCTCCGTAAATGCCGTTTATAACGGCATCGCATAAATGAATGACATGTTCCCGTTTTTCTTCAAATAAGACGATGCGTGCCGATGAATGCTTTTTGACTTCCTCTAACCAGTCACACGGCATATCGAGCAGATCGAAAATGAGAAGGTCAGGAGCCTGCCTGTTTATTTCCCGGACAATAAATTCCTTCTGTCCCTTGTCAGGCTTGATGATCACTTCCCATTGATCAGAAGACAGATAAGAAGAAGCCTCTTTATTTGTGCAGAACGTTATTGAGCAATTGTTCTTAATGGCACCGGCAAGCAGCTTCATCCGCACCGCGTGCCCCATGCCGATGTCACGGCCCCCGTCCGCGAAAATCAAAACCCGCATGCTAATCAGCCTCTTTTTGCCGGATCATTTGATTAATGGCCCTGAGCTCCGGATCACTATTCAGCAGATGGATCAATTCTCTTGCCGGAATATCAGGACGCGAGCCCGCTTTTACGTACAGCTCGCGGGCCAGCCTGTAGTCCTCTTCTGTATCGACGGTCATCCGCAAGTGAGGAGCCCGGAGTTCCTGCGGGGGCTCAGGAAAGAGAAGCCGGTACCTCTCAGGAGATTCTCTTATTAAAAGCGTGACATGCTCCTGGTATTTGTCCGCCAGCGTTTTGTCGGCATTGATCTCCGTTAAAAGTCGCGCGTTTACCGCCTCGCCGCCGATGCCGAGCGGTGTACCGCAGATATACGTGTAGTCCGCGTGCTGATCTAAATGCGATTGAATCAGAAAATCAAGCAGCGATGGGTCGACAAACGGGTTATCCCCCGTCAGTCTGACTGCGATGTCCGGTTTTACTCGTTCGATGACTTGTGCAAACCGGTCAAGCACGCGCTGCTCGCTGCCGCGGTGCACACGGTAGTGCTCGCTGATGCAGTGCGCAGACAAAATGTCGTCGGTCTTGCTGTCAGACGAGGCGACGATCAGATTATCCCGCGATTGATCATAATACGCGCTTTGCCGAACCCTTTTGACAATCATATCGAGAATCGTATACCCGCCGATCGGTTTCAGCACTTTGCCGGGAAGACGCCCGCTTCCCATCCGCGCCTGAATGATAAACAAAATGTCAGTCATCATATGGGCTGCCTTTCGTCAAAAGGTCATCCCAAGTGATGCCCGTGTCGGCGGGGATATCCCTGACCGCACGCGCGCCGTCAGTTAAAAGCTCAAAATATCTCGGGTGAAGCCCCTGCGGTTTTTGGCCGGGACGAAGGACGGCAAGGTTTTCCGCCGTAAAACATTCGCCTTTTTGAATCGGCGCCGTTGAAAAAATGCCTCTGTAAGCGAACCTTCTGATATCCCCTTCAATCGGTGTCGTGGTTTTATGGGAGCTTCCCGACAGCACTTCCGGCACCGGAGCGTGATGCCCCTGCCGCAACTCCGCTTCAACTGAGCGGATCGCCGCAACCATTTGTTTTAATTCATCCGGATTGAGGGCGAAGGAGTGATCAGCACCGGGCAGGTTTTTATCGATCGTAAAATGCTTTTCAATCAGTTTCGCTCCGAGCCTGACCGCCGCGCACGGCACATCATACGGATGGGCGCTGTGATCGGAGAAACCGATCACTGCATCCGGGAATGCGGCGGCAAGCATGGGAATGACGCTCAGATTGCTGTATTCAGGCGGCGCGGGATATTTCGCCACACAATGCATGATCGCAATTTCTGTGTTCCCCTCGCCGGTAATGGTTTGATAAGCCTCCTGAATATCTGAAATATCAGCGCCCGCGGTGGAAAAAATAATCGGGGTCTTCAGCCCCGCGACATATTTCAATAACGGCAGATGGTTCAGCTCGTAGGAGGCGATTTTAAAGGCTGAAGGGGAAGTCGCATACAGTATGTCGGCAGAGCCTTCGTCACATACCGTGCTTAAAAACAGCACGCCTTTTTTCTTACAATATTCAAGCAGCGGTTCGATCCACTCAGCGGGCATTTCCATTGATTGCACTAAAGAAAATATCGAGACGTCTTTTCCCGCAGCGGTTTTGTACAAGCCGGGGTCTTTCTGATACATTTTGTCAGCCTGAAACATTTGGAACTTGACCGCGTCCGCGCCGGCCTCACTGGCCGCATCTATCAATTCAAACGCCTGGCTCAGTTTTCCGTCATGATTAATTCCGGCTTCAGCGATGATGAATACGGGCGAACCTTCGCCGATTGACTTCGTTCCGATTTGGCATGATGCCATCAGTCCGCCTCCTTCCCGGGCCACACATGATAGTAGTAATAGGACGCATCCGCTTTAAATCCCATTCTTTCATACAGGCGGATGGCTCTTACATTGTGGAGCTGCGTTCCCGCTGATACAGTCTTATGCTGAAAGCGCAATGATTGTTCAATAATGTGCGCCGCTAAATGGAATCCCGCTCCTTTCCCTTCAAAGCCCGGCTTTACCGCCATCAGATCAAGGACGAATTCATCGCCTTTAGACAGCCCCTGAATAAAGCCCACGGTCTCTCCCTTATATGTGGCGGCGAATTGTAACGAAGCTCTGCCTTCCGCGTTATTCCGCGCCCACTCTTCAAACAGGCGGTTTGCACTTTCATAGCTGAGGCGGGGATCTTGATAATACCTGCTTTTTGTAAAGGCGTCGCGGGCCAGCCGGCTGATCGCTTCCGTGTCGCCGGGTCCGGCTTCTGTAATCTCAAATGGCGGCGTGCTGTTATATACACGCACCGGACTGACGAGCTTGAGAAGACTCCCTACAAAATAAGCGTTCGGAAGCTGCTGAACGACCTGCATCGCGCCGATATCTTCAGCCGGTATTTTAATAAATATAAAATCAGTGCCTGCCGCCCGCCTTGCCGCGTAAAATTCCTGAAACAGCCTTTTAAGCTGTCCGGCGCTGTTTGCGGCTGCAAGCTTCACATTGATGATATTTTTTCGGAACAATTGACTTTCCCACGAAGAGTTTTCATATAAAATTACGCCTTGAAGGCTGTTTTCTTCCAATAAACAGAGCGACGATTCATAGGCTTCCGGCTGAATGCCCTTCTGATGCAGGAAGGTATGAATCATGTCCTGCGCAAGATTTTCCCTCAGTCTGTACACCTAATCAGCCCCTTTGACGATATCCGTAACGGCTGCAATGACGTATTCAACGTCGTCATCTGTCATTGACGGATAAAGAGGGAGTGACACGGTGCGGTGATAATACGCGGCCGCGGCCGGAAAGTCAGTTTCCTTATACCCGTACGTTTTTTGATAATACGGATGGAACGGAACCGGAATAAAATGAACACTTGTGCCGATATTATATTGGTCTTTTAAAGCGGAAATCAGATCGTTCCGGCTGACCCCGGCCTCCTGCTCCTCTATTTGAAGAACATACAGATGCCATGCATGCCGCCCGTCATCACTGGCATGCGGGATGGTCAGCCCTTTCATGTGTCTGAAGGCGTCCTGGTAGCGGCTCGCAATGTCGGCTCTTCTTTGCTGCATGCTGTCAATCCGTTTCAGCTGATGAAGCCCAAGCGCTGCCTGAAGATCAAACATATTCATTTTATAGCCGGGCGTTTCGACCTCGTAGTACCAGCTTCCGTTTGAAGAATAGCGGTTCCACGCGCCTTTGCTCATGCCGTGAAGGCTGAGCACCCTGATCTGATCGGCAAGCCCGTCATCGTCCGTCGTCAGCATGCCGCCTTCACCGGTTGCCAGGTTTTTTGTCGCGTAGAAGCTGAATGCCGTCGCATCGCCGATTGATCCGATCATTTTCTGTTTATACGTGGTATACACGGCATGTGCGGCATCCTCTAAGACAAATAACTGATGCTTTTCGGCAATGGCCAGAATCTGATCCATATCACACGACTGGCCGGCGAAATGAACGGGTACAATCGCCTTTGTCCGCGGGGTGACGGCCGCCTCAATTTTTTCAGGGTCCGCGTTCAGCGTAAGCGGATCGATGTCAACAAACACCGGAACGGCGCCTGTGTGCACGATTGTATTGGCCGTTGAACTGAACGTCACGGCAGACGTGATGACCTCGTCGCCGGGACCGATCCCTTTCGCTTTCAGGGCCAAAAACAAAGCGGCGGTACATGAGTTCAGCGCGATCGCGTGCTTTGCCCCCGTCCAGGCGGCAAAGGCTTTTTCAAACGCCTCTACTTTCGGTCCCTTTGAAAGCCAGCCCGATTCAAGCGTATCAATAACCTCCTGAATTTCGTCCTTCCCGATCATGGGCAATGAATAGGGAAGAAAAGCTGATCTTTTTTGCACCATTTTCTTTGCGCTCCTATCTTTTTTATGAAGGGTCAACCCGTCTGAAGCTGACTCCGGTTTTTTCCTGAAGCACTTGGCATAAAGCGGCAAGCGAATCCTGAACCGGGTAGTTCGCGGCGACAAAAGCACGGCGCGCCTGTTCCGCTTTTTGATATTCTGCGGGGCTTTCGCATATCCGGATTAATTCCTGAGCAAGTGCCTGCGGGTCCTCAAAGACAAATTCTCCAAGTGAGTGATAATAAGGGTATCGGCGGGTTCCCGCTGATTTTCCGATCAGCACGGGCTTTTGAAACAGCATCGCTTCAAGACCGACCGTTGATGTCTGTGTCACCGCAGCGTCAACATACGGGAGAATATCATACAGCTCCATCTCTTTTTTGATGATTTTGCCTGCTTTATATTTCCGCAGCACCTGATTGTAAGCATCCAGCTTGTTTTTGCCGATTTCCCACGGATGCGGTTTAATAATGAGCTGCATGTTCTTTTGGCCGGCAAGCTCTTCAAGCACTCCCGTATAAAATTCATCAGAAAACGGCTGCGTGGCGATCAGCACCGTCCGCTGTGACGGGAGAAAAGAAAGTTTGCGGTAAAACGTGTCTTGATCTATCGGCTCTCTTGAGAAAATCTCGTCGAAACGGGGATGCCCCGTGATGATGATTTGTTCATCCCTGCAGCCTTTTGCTTTATACCACTCCGCTTCATAAGCCCCGAATACGGCCTGATAGTCCGTAAATACGGGCAGAAACGCTTCATCTCCCATGAGCGCTCCGTGCTGCAGACAGATGCTGACGGCGTTTTTTTTCGCGGACATCAGCGCCAGCACACGGCTGTAAATATCCTCCGTCGTGCCGACTACAACGGCGGAAATCTTTTCGGCCGTAAACAAAATATCAATGGCGTCAATCGCTTCAATAAATAACGGGATGTCTTTATACAAACGTTCCTGAAATTCTCTGTTTCCGAAAGCGGGATGGCTGTGAAGCTCTTTCAGAATGGAATGGGCTTTTTCAATATAAGGGACGGGGTTCCCTTTTTGCCCCATTCCCGTCAGCTCCAATTTGCAGATAACGGGCAGCCCGTAATGGTCAGGCAGACTCCATCTGGCCAGTACTGCTGTTTTTGCCGGATCAAACTGACGGTAGTTTCCCTCGGTGAACCGAAGATGATCGAAATGCAGAATGACTTTTCCGTTTACCGGTTTCTCATCTGTTTTCTTAATGTTTTGCCTTTTTTGATCATAATATGGCTGTATACCGGCTTCAGGAATATGGTGATCAGCCGGACCGAAAAGCTCTGGGTTCTGCTCCATGCTCTCCCGAAGCGCCGGACTGATATATTGATAAAAATTACTGATCAATGCGAGCGGGATGTCTTTGTAGCGAAGTGACTGAAAAAGGTCAATATACTGCCGGTACAGCACCCAATAGTTCGCTAAGTATGCCGACAAGCCCTCACCCCTTTCCAAGCTTTTTTAATGATTCCCTCAGCTCCCGGCACGTGGTCTGCTGCGGAAGGCTGTTCACAAACTCGTTTTTCTCCGCCGCGAAAAGCTGATAATGGATGGATTGATCGGTAATATAATTGATATCAAGCTCCTCAGAAATCGGGTAAAACGGATAAAAATGATTCACTCTCCAGAAGAAACGGGCGTCACCGATCCGGTAAAACGCCGGGCTTTCATCCCAATAGGAACCGAATGCCGATTTGACCTGTTCCAGCACGGAAAACCTGTGCATGACCGAACAATGGTCAATGGCGCACGGCGCGTTCCACACGATCCGTTCGGCGGGCCTGGCCGTCTCCTTCACCGTCTCTTTCCGCTGATTCAGATGATAGGTTTTGGAACTTGAATACACGACGGCTTTTTCCGGGTCTTCATCAAGCTCTTTCACCATTTTCTCAAGCCGTTCCGGCACATACGTGTTGTCGTCGGTCGCATACGTCACGTACTCGCCCTCCGCCATTTCTATTGCCTGATTAATCAAGGCGGCGTAGCGTGTTTTTTCCGTTCTTTCTTTGACGCCCGATACATCGCTTTGATAAAACCGGACGCGGTCATCCGTGAGAAAAGGACGTATTTCCGCCAATGTCGCTTCATTTGAGTTGTCATCCATAATAAACAGCTCAAAGTCCGTAAACGTCTGAGACAGAATACTTTTAATAGAGCGGGCCACATAGTCACTTTTGTTATAGCTCGTCATGATCACTGACACTTTAGGCAACTCGTCACCCCCTTTTCGCACCTGAAACTACCGCTATCATATGTTCCTTATGCGGAAGATGCGCTAGGAATACAGACTATTATGTGAAAAGTCAGCATTGCGCGCACAAAAAAAGCCGGCTCTGATGTCCGGACTCATTGGAGCGTATTTTCTTTTTTCGCATAAATCTTTCTTTGGGCTCATATGGTGGAATAGATAAAAACAGCAGCCGCTCTGTCGGCTGTCTGATACTTGTCAGGAGGTTTCAGCATCAAGAGGTTTTCATCAAAGGAGGAACAATATGAAACCGAAAAAGAATCAATATCAGCAAATGCAGGGGATGGGGATGGGAATGGATATGCAAGGATACCAGCCGCAGCTCGGGCCTAATCCTTATCCGCAGCCTCAGGGCCAAGGATCACAAATGATGCCGATGCAGCAGCAAATGACAATGCCGATGCAGCAAGGCCAGCAGAGCTTCGGCGGGGGGTTCCCCGGCCAGCCGCAGCAGCAGGGCGGCGGCAGCTTTCAGATTCCGTCAGGTCCATCATCGTCACAAAACGTTCCCGGCATGCTGCCGATTGAAGAGTCATACATTGAAAATATTCTGCGGTTGAACCGGGGCAAAACGGCGACGATTTATATGACATTTGAAAACAGCAAAGAATGGAATTCAAAGATTTTCCGCGGTGTGATTCAGGCGGCGGGACGTGACCATATCATCATCAGCGATCCGAAAACGGGCACCCGCTATCTGCTTCTGACCATTTACCTTGATTACATCACGTTTGATGAGGAAATCGCTTATACTTATCCGTACTCCATGTCTTCTTATTCTCCGAGATAAATCAAAAAGCCAATCACTCATTTGACAGAGGATTGGCTTTTTTTCTTTATAAATATTTGACGGCCGCGACGATAATCATAATCCAAGAGATGATAAACGCCACGCCGCCGAGCGGTGTAATCGCGCCGAGAACGGAAATCTGCGTCACGCTCAATACGTACAGGCTTCCCGAAAACAGAACGATGCCCGCAAACATCAGCCAGCCCGCAACAGAAACACTGCCTGCGCCAGAAAGCTTTTCGGCCAAAAACGCGACAGCCAGAAGACCGAGCGCGTGATACATATGATATTGCACGCCTGTGTGCCACACCTGCAAATATTTATCGGGGATTTTCCCTTCAAGCCCATGCGCGCCGAAAGCGCCCAGCGCCACGGCCAATAAAGCGTTAATCGCACCAAGAATAATAAACACTTTCATCTATTTTTCTCCCGCCTTTTCGTTAAAGTTTCCAATTCAATCATAACCCAACATCGGCAAAATTCAACGTCCGCCGTCCGATGACACGAGATTGTCGGATTTTTTCTTTTTGATAAGCTGGATTCGGTCAATCGCTATCGCCAGCAGCGTCCCGAGCACAAGACCGTTGCTTAAGAGCGAAATCAGGATCGGATGCATCCCCGATAACGCGCTCTCCGGCACAAACATTACGCCGACCCCCGTCAGGAGCGCCAGACCGATAATGGAGCGGATTCGTTTTTGCTCCGCTTTCTCATAAGAGTCAAACTCCGTAAAGGCGAGACCGGCCATCGTGGAGAAAACGACGAAGTTTACCGCAAAGCCGACCGGTGAGGGCAGACTCGCAAACGCATTCATAAATAGCGGGATCATACTGATGATCACGACAAATACACTTCCCAAAAGAAACGGCTTTTTCGAAGGAAGCTTCGTCGTCTCAATAAAACCGGCCGCCCCTGAAATCGGCACAGGCGCAATGCCCCCTGACAGTCCGCTCAAAAGGTGGCTGATCGAAGCCGCAAACCCAGCCGGACGCTCACGCCGCTTCCCGACGGTACCGCCGAATTTTTTCACCGCCGCTTCTACAACCCGGATGCTCGCGAGCATGTTGACAATCAAAAGCACGGTAATGAAGAGTGATGTAATAATCAGGCCGCTGTCAAACACCGGTTTTCCAAACGGAAAAAGAGCCGGCAGCTGAATCACGCGGTCCGGTATTTGAATCGGTTTGGCAGCGCCGAAGACGGCGAATAAGATCCATCCGCCGGCAAGCGAAAGGAGAATCGCATACTGTCTTAAGAACGTAACATTCGATCGGGACATGATGAACATCGCCGCCGTCACAACCATGGCGAGCCCGAATACAAGGCCGTCGACGCTGTTTTTTAAATAGCCGATGCCCAAAAGGCCTTTCACAATCGGCTGACTCAGCTGCATGACCAACAGCAGCAGATACACACCGGTCACAACCGGCGTAAACAGCACGGCCAGCCGTTCAATCACTTTAAAAAGGCTGAACAAAAAGAAAAAGACAGCGCTTAATAACAGCGCCCCCTGCAGCGCCCGCAGCGTCTCGCCGAATGTCGCGAACACCGTGCCAGTCAGTCCGCCGTAAATCGTGTATACGCCCCACCATAAGCCTGCCGGGCTTTCATTAATCGGCAGACGATGTCCCTGGAGACATTGGATGACCGCGGCGACGCCAAGCACAAAAAATGTGCTCTGAATCAATGCGGCAGAATCGGCATGGTTCAAGTGAAATGATTGTGCGATGGCGACAGGAACTACAATCGCAGCCGCAATCATAAATGCCGTCCATTGCAAACCCCCGAGTATCAGTTTCAAGTCAATCAACCTCTCCTGTTAAAAATCGAAAATGGAATCCCCGTTTCCGTCTTCCTCACGTTCGTCTTTCGCTTTTTTCTGATATTGGTTCAGCCCGGCGCTGCCCATCATTTTTTCAAGCAGCAGCGGGTCTGTCGAAGGAGACGCGGAAGGTTTCGGCGCCGCTTTCGGAATCGGATTCTGCACAGGCGCCGGAGCGGTGTGCGTCTGAGTGCCGAGCACGACATCACACAGAGAGCGGATGGCGGCCGCGTGCATTTTGACCTCCTCGGTGCGGGTCGCCGTTTTCGCCTGCCTCAGTTCTTCTTCCATCTTCTGAATCAAAGCAGAGATATGTATGTTCATGAGTAAATCCTCCAGCAGTAATTTGTCTTCTTCCTGCATTTTATCAAATTTCTGAGCGAATCGCAGAATTGAGTTTGTTATTTTTTCTGACGGCATACCGCCCTGAACGCCAAAAAAGGCGCTTTCCGCCGGGCGGAAGCGCCTCAAAAAAACCGTTTATTGCGGCAGGTCGGGGATGCACCAATCGATCGGCTGCTCCCCCATTTTTTCAAGGGCGGCGTTTGTACGGGAAAACGGTCTGCTCCCGAAAAAACCGTTCCTTGCCGAAAACGGGCTCGGATGAGTCGATTCAATAATAATGTGTTTCGATGTGTCAATGCGCTCTTTTTTCATCTGCGCGTGACGCCCCCACAGGATAAAGACAATCGGCTTCTCTCTTTCATTCACCACATCAATGATGCGGTCAGTGAGCCGCTCCCATCCCTTGCCTTTGTGGGAATTGGCCTGACCGCGGCGAACCGTAAGCACTGTGTTTAACAAAAGCACTCCCTGCTTCGCCCAGCTGACGAGCGATCCGTGGTTCGGTACGGAGCAGCCGATATCGTCCTGAAGCTCTATGAAAATATTTTTCAAAGACGGCGGCTGTCTGACCCCGGGCTGAACGGAAAAACTAAGCCCGTGCGCCTGTCCTGGCCCGTGATATGGATCCTGTCCGAGAATGACCGCTTTTACATCCTCATAGGGCGTATAATGCAAGGCGTTAAAAATATCATGGCTGTCAGGATAAATCGTTTGGCTGCTGTATTCTTGTTTCAGCATTTCTCTCAGCTCTTGATAATACGGTTTGTCAAATTCATCTTTCAGCTGATTCCACCAGCTGTCTTTTAAAAGCTGTTTCAAACTGTCCGTCCCCCTTATGAACTGTGCAGTCTCGAATGGACGGGCTTTCCGTCCCACACAATATCAGTCGGCGCCTCCCGCCTCTTCATGTCCGGCTCTTCAAGAAGAACCGCGAAGTTTTTCGTCGGGAGCTCCCCAAGCCCGTGCTTTTCGCTTAACCGGTCTAAGTACCGCTTCCGTTTGCCCCCGAGATCCGCGGACTGATTGCCGCCTCCCTCAAAAAACGCATATATGACGCTCGCGCAAGGAACACGCTTCACACGGTGCTGTTTCGCGGCGCGCAAATAAAAGTCCCAGTCCCAATAATTATGGACATCTGGATCAAAATACCCTAACGTGTCATGCAGAGAACGCCTGTACATGCTGCCTGACGGAACGTACGTGGAAAATACCCGCATATCCGCATAATCCGCCGTATAGGCGAAAGGCTTTCGTGACACCGGGTATCTCGTGCCGCCCCGTTCTTCAAATGACACAATTTCCGCGTCAGAATGGACAAAATCCGCATCAGCAAGTGCAGCCGCCATTCTTTCCAAATGGCCCGGCGTAATGAAATCATCATCATCGCACAGCATGATATAATCACCCGACGCTTTTTTCACACCTGCGTTCCGCGCCTCCACATGTCCGACATTCTGTTCTAAATCAATAATCTGAATCGGCAGATCGCTGTACAGCTGCTTCGCTTGTTCGGCCGATTCCCCGGCATCATTTACAATGATCACTTCATAAGGCTTTATGGTCTGCATGGAAATCGACTCCAGCAGCTCACACAAAGCCGGAATCCGATTATACGTGACTATGACAATTGATATATTCATGATCCGCTCCTTCTGCTTTTTCTCATGTTCTATTAAAACATAAAGCGGCGGAGAGATCAGGGGGGATTTTTGATTTCGGCCCATTCAGAAACAAATCCAGGTCATGCCCGCCAGCAAAACGAGAATGATCAGAAGGTCTCCCCAAACAGTGCATACCGCCTTGGCATTAAGTCTGCCCGCCTCCATGGCGTTCCAAAGTTTTGATTGATAAACAGGCACCAACACCATCGCATAGCTTGTGCACAAGCAGCCAAAAGCCGGCGGGACAAGCGCACATCCATCCTCATGCCAATCATGAATCAGTTCCGGTATACTCACCCCGCTGTCAATGTACAAGTATAATATACCCGCCAGCGGAATGAGCGAACTGATCTGCAGCTCGAAAAGTTTCACCTTCCACTCACGCGCAAACGAAACGGCCCAAATCCATCCCAGCGCATAAAATAATAGAAGAAGCAAAATACTGAAAACAACAAAAACAGCGTCTTGCATCCCATTCAGAACCATAATAAAAAGACTCACAACGGGCAATGCAAGAACCAAGCTGCAGACGGCAAATACGGTTACGGCTATTTGGGCGCACGCGCCGTACATCCACGAACCTAATCTCATTTTAACACCCCTATATAGATTCCCTATGTATATAGTGAAAAAGATCAGGCAAGTCTCTGCCTGCCTGCGTAAAAACCTATTTTTCCGCAAAACGGAAAACATACCGTCACAACGGCGCATACTGCCGCAAAACTCGGTGTGACCGCCGAAGGAAACAGCCCAGCCGGAACCAGGTTGAACAAAAAGACAAACATAAAACATAGATTCGGCACCATTGAAGCCCATACCGTCCGCTCAGCAAGCTTTTTTCCGCCAGCCCCGAACTCTTTTCCAGCTTGATAGCCGATTTGGAACCAATACAGCACATAACCGATCATAATCAGCCATACTGACACGGAAATCCCTTTCCACAGCGCGTCAACAGCGGGATGAATCCTCCACGCGTGCATCATCGTAATCATCGCCCCCATCACAAAAAGACCGCAGTTGCAGAACAGATAAAAGAGCATAAAAGTCCGCGCGGGCACCGCCGAAGCTTTTTGAAAAGCAGAGATAATCTCAGACGGAGTCCCTACTTCCCGCAGAATAAGCGCCATCGCTTCGCTTTCGGTTTTGCCTTTTTCCAGATGATCACAAATGGCATGATGAATATGGCTTTCGATTTCTTTTAATAATTCACGGCTTCCGGACTTGCCTTCCAGCCCTTTTCTGATTTCCTGCACATAAAGGTCTTTATCCATTCTGCCCGCCCCGCTTCAGCATCCGGTCCATCAGAGCAGAGAACAGATTCCATTCCTTCGTCCGTTCGGCTAGAATGTTTTTTCCTTCATCGGTGATCCGGTAATATTTTCGGTCCGGCCCTTTGGTCTGCTTTTCCCAGTAAGAAGAAATATAGCTTTGGCGTTCAAGCTTATGAAGCGATGGGTACAGCGTGCCTTCCTTCATTTGCAGTTCATTCCCGCTTCTTTTCTCCATTTCTTTCACAAGTTCATACCCGTACATGGGCCGTTCATTCAGCAGAGTCAGCACCAGAATGACCGTGCTCCCCTTTACAAGCTCCCTGTTGAGCATTTATTTTCTCACCCTTACCTAGTAATCTTATGTAGGTATTGTACGCACATCCCCCGCGGCTGTCAAATCATTCCTCTAAGCCTTCCGTATTGTGATCGGGAGAAAATCTAACTATAATGAGATATAAAACACTGATGGAGGCCATTGATATGTCAATGCACAAAGCACTTACTATTGCCGGTTCTGATTCCAGCGGCGGCGCGGGAATTCAGGCCGATTTAAAAACATTTCAAGAAAAAAACGTATACGGAATGACGGCTTTGACCGTGATCGTAGCGATGGACCCGGAGAACAGCTGGGATCATCAAGTATTTCCGATCGATACCGATACGATTCGCGCACAGCTGGCAACGATTGTTGACGGAATCGGCGTAGACGCCATGAAAACGGGAATGCTCCCTACCGTGGAGATCATAGAGCTTGCGGCGAAAACGATTAAAGAAAAACAGCTGAAGAATGTCGTTATCGATCCTGTCATGGTCTGCAAAGGAGCGAACGAAGTGCTGTATCCGGAGCATGCCGAAGCGCTTCGCACCCAATTGGCGCCTCTGGCAACCGTCATCACGCCAAACCTGTTTGAAGCAAGCCAGCTGAGCGGTATGGATGAATTAAAAACGGTGGAAGACATGAAAGAAGCGGCCAAGAAAATTCACGAACTCGGCGCGAAATATGTATTGATTACAGGCGGAGGCAAATTGAAACATGAAAAAGCGATCGACGTGCTGTATGACGGAGAAACCGCGGAAGTATTAGAAAGCGAAATGATTGATACACCTTACACGCACGGAGCCGGATGCACATTCTCCGCCGCCGTGACGGCAGAACTGGCCAAAGGCGCTGAAGTGAAGGAAGCCATCTACGCGGCAAAAGAATTTATCACCGCGGCAATCAAAGAATCCTTCCCGCTGAACCAATACATCGGACCGACTAAACATTCGGCGATGCGTCTTAGCGGAAAATAAAATAAATATCCCCCTCATTACCCGAGGGGGATTATTTCATTTTTTTCGCGGATGACCGCAAAAACATCTCAATAGACTGCACAAACAGCGCATATTCCTTCATCTGTTCATATGTATGCATCAGCCGATCACTCCATTCATTGTGCGGCTCAGCTCTCTTGAGCATGCGATTCAGCTGAAGCAATACTTCTTTATATTCTTCCCGCTTATCTTCCACTTGCTCTGCGGCTTTGACAAGTAAACATTTCGGCGTCATCTTCTGATTTTTCAAAACTGAGAAAACAACTCCTTTTATTCCTGGAATCATAGGCTTTCGTTTGAAGAATAGCACAGATGGCATAGGTTTCACATAAGAAAAAAGAACGATTTTCTACAAAAGTGTCCAAATTGATCCATTTATTTCCGTTTTTCCTGTCGAAGTGACGGTTACGTCATCATTTCCCGGGAAAGGAAAATATCTGGCGCTGAATACCTCTTCTCCATCATTCAAAAACAATTCAATCGAGGATGCATCCAGAAAGAGCTGCACAGAATGCACCTCGCTGACGGCGCAGCTTCTCTTTTCTTTTTCTTCTCCGCTGAAAGCGGTGCGCTCCAACACAGCCAGCCCCTCTTCCTGATGAAATATAAACCGAGCCGCGCCCCGAATTGAGATTTCAAAACCGGATTCGCAAGTGATGTCTTCCAGCAGCACTTCAGCCCGGGACGCATCTTTCACCGGGAGGCTTACAGACGAACAATTCAATTGAAGCCGGCGCTTTTGTTCATCCGTGCGGCGCGATTTCATTTCCGGGAGCGGGCGCTGTATGATTCTGCCGTTGGACAGTGACAGCTGTCTCGGCATCGTTAAGCAGTGAATCCAGTGATACGCATGTGTCGGATGTTTGTCCTCATGCTGATCCGGAACCCCCATCCACGCGAACAGAATTCTCCGTCCCTTATCATCTTCCAGCGTCTGCGCCGCGTAAAAGTCAAATCCTCTGTCAAGCTCCGTAAATGCACCGTGCTTAAATTCTGGCGGCTCTGTATGCAGCCTGCCGAGGAAATAGCCCGCCTGGTGGCTGTTATGATATTCTATCCCGTCGGCTTCAAGCCCCTGCGGACATACGAGCAGCACGTCGGTTCCGTCAAGGGAAAACAAGTCGGGACATTCCCACATATAACCGAATGACCCGAGACCGCCGGAGTCCGCCCCCGCAATCGCACCGAGAAACGTCCAATCCGTCAAGTTCTCTGATGTGAACAACACAGCGCTTCCGGTGAGCTTTTCTGTCTGCGCGCCAAGCACCATGTAATACGCTCCGTCTTTCTTCCAAACCTTCGGATCACGGAAATGAGCGGTATAGCCTTCCGGGAGACGCGCGACAACTCCTTTTTTTTCAAATACGATCCCGTCTTCGGATACGGCGAGGCATTGATACGTTTCCCGATTGCCTTCTCCGTCACGGACATTGCCTGTGTACATCAGGCAGAGCCGCCCGTCTTTTTCGATGGCGCTTCCGGAATAACAGCCGTTTTTGTCATACCACTCACCCGGCGCAAGCGCGATTTCTTCCTCTTTCCACTCAACGAAATCCTTCGTCGTCACATGCGCCCAAAATTTCGCGCCGTGCCCCGTATGAAATGGCTGCCATTGAAAAAACAAGTGATATACGCCGTTCCATTGGATCACGCCGTTCGGATCATTTAAAAGCCCGACCGGCGGCATAATATGATAGTTCTGGCGGTATGGATCTGACGCGGCTGTTTCTCCCCGCTTCTTTTTCGCTTCCTCAGCCTGCAAGCGCAGCTCTTGATCCGGTGTCCTCATTTGACGGCCTCCTTTTCTTTAGCTCCCATAATGTAAGCGGCAATAAACGCCGAGACAGAGGCGATGCCCATTCCGATCAGATAGTTTATAAGATTTCCTAAACCGAGCGGAGCCGTGATGGCAATCATCGGAATTCCGGTCAGACCGTAGGCATTGGCGGCGACACCGGTCACCACGACATAGGCTCCGCCCAGCGCTCCGCCGATCATTCCCGCGATAAACGGCTTGCGGTATCTTAGGTTCACACCGAAAATGACTGGTTCGGTTACACCGAGAAAAGCGGAAAATGCGGCCGGCAGAGCGATTTCTTTCATTTTCGCTTTTTTCGTCAGGAAAAATACAGCCAGTCCCGCCGCACCCTGAGCGACATTCGCCATCGACCAGATAGGAAGGATATAGTTTCTGCCCAAATCAGCGATGAGGCCGGCCTCAATCGCATGAAAGCTGTGATGCACACCGGTAAGCACAATAAGCGGATAAAGACCGCCGAAAAGCAGTCCGGCAACAATGCCCGCATGATCATACACATATGTCAGCGAGACGGTAATGCCTGATCCGATCGCCCTGCCAAGCGGACCGATTGCGATAAAGGTGATAAATCCTGTGACAATCACCGTGACAAACGGCGTGACCAATAAATCGAATGCGTGAGGCACAATTTTTCTCGTGCCCTTTTCCACTTTGCTCATAATGTAAACGGCTAACAGTACGGGGATGACCGTCCCTTGGTAGCCGAGCAGCGCAATGTCGAAGCCGAAGAGCTGCATAAAATCAGGCGATGCATCCGCAAGCCCCCACGGATTCAAAAGCGCCGGATGGATCATAATTCCCCCGAGCACGGCACCGAGATAGGCATTACCGCCAAATTCCTTCGCCGCGCTGAACCCGATGAATACGGGCAGAAAGATAAACGCCGCGCTTGAAAACATGTCTAAAAGCTTAAACAGCGACGATTGTTCAGACACCCAGTGAAAAGCCTTCATCATGCCGAGCAGCCCCATTAAAAGTCCGCTTGCCACGATAGCCGGAATGATGGGAACGAATATGTTAGACAGTGTCTTCGCAAATCTTGCGGCCGGATTCAGCTTTTTTTTCGCTGCGTCCTGATGTGTCTCACGATCCTCCCGCCCCAAATCGGCTTCTTTTGAAAAAGCGTCATACACTTTATTCACGAGGCCGGTGCCGAATATAATCTGATATTGCCCCGAGCTGCTGAAAGCCCCTTTTACGCCTTCTATTTCTTCAATGCCGGCCTGGCTGATCTTCTGTTCATCTTGAATGACGAGCCTGAGCCGCGTCGCGCAATGTGTCGCGCTGATGATATTTGATTCCCCTCCGATATGTTTGATAAGCTGTTTTGCCGTTTCTTGATAATTCATGATGTATCCCCCTTTCTAAAATCAAAAAAGACCTAAAATTCGCCAACGAAAAAGGTCAGCATGATCCCTTTTTCATGTACGCAAATTTTAGGTCTTGCCTGCATTACCAGTCACAATCCCGCCGGATTCAGTTTTTTTAATGCGCTTTCATTCTATTTCATGATAGCGCTTTCGTCAATATGTTTTCAAAAAAAAGTCTGTTTCTCGAAACAGACGCGTTATTCCGGGTTTTTTTGCAGACGCTGGACATGCAGCGTGATATAGCCGGCCTCGGATTCCGGCAGTTCCAAATCATATTCAGTTCTTAAAAACGCCGCCAGTTCAAGCGCACACCGATAAGCAAACGGATACTTTTTTTGGATGAAATAAAGCATCTCCTCGTCCATGGAATGGAGTGCTTCATTTGAGTCCAACCGACTGACCGCATACCGTAAGTGCGTGACGAGGCGCTGATAGGAAATACTGTCTTCATCCACCTTCTGTTCAAAAAAGGATTCGATCTTTTCGATCATTTCTTTGATCATGGTTGTATGCTTCATCGCCGAATACATGCTTTTGGCATCCGCCTTGGCAGTGTGGATATGAAGCGCGATATACCCCGCCTCATCATCAGGCAATGATATACCGAGGGTTTGTTTCACGTGTTCAACCGCCCAGCGGCCGATCTCATATTCTTTTTTATAAAGCGCCTTAATTTCATGAAGCAATCGGTTATGCACCTGAAGGCCGTTTTGAATCCTTTCGATCGCAAAGGATAAATGGTCCGCCAGCGCAATGTGGATGTGATCGCTCAAAGGTGCCGCAAGCTCTCCCTCCGCATGGCTGATGATATCTTCAGCCGCCTCTATATGCTCTTCGGGAAGCGTTTCTAACACTTGTTTGAACTTTTCATTTTCGTCGTGCACGACAAATATTTTTTCAATTTTATGTTTTTGAATCACATCATTTTTTCTCTTTTGAAAAGCGATTCCGGGACCCATTACGATCTTTTCCCGTCCGTCTTCTTTTATTAACGCCGCATTGTTATTTAATACTTTGTCTATTCTCAAGAGGTTCGCTCCCGTTCTTATGTTTAGTGGGATTGTACCCTCTTTTTCATATGATGTAAAGGTGTCGGACCCGCGCGCTCCCGTTTCGGCAATTCTTTGCGGACAGGCATCCATCGGTTTTTATCCAGCCTGCCGCGGGCCGATTTCGTTTCATCGGTCAAATCCGCCGATCGGACACGGCTCACAAACGAAAAAGCCCCAGCCGTCCGCTTCGCTTTCTTATAATAAGCCGCTTGGTTTCCGTACACGGCGGCTAATGGATATCTTCCGTTACCCGGCGCCATCCAGTTCATCAGAAAGACCATCCACACCCGTAAAGATACTAGCAAACGTTTCATTGCAAATCATCCCTCCGCTTCTTTTTGACAGACAGCTTGTTCGCAGGCCTGTTTTTCTCTCCGCTTTAACGGAAAAGGCGGCCGATCCTTCTCCGCTAAAAACTAGCGGGTCTAGCAACCCTATGACTCTATGATAGACGCGTCCGGGCGAATTGTTTGTCACAATATGAGTGAAAAAACAAACTAGTTTTCAGAAGTTTTGTTGAAAGCTGATGGAAATGACCTGAAAAATGGAAAAGCCGATAAAAAAAGTTATACACACCTTATCCCTTGGTTAAGCACAGCTTAAACACAGGGTATATCCACATATCCACAAACTCAATCTATATTTTGTATAGGAACACTCGTTCCCAACAATATATATACACAAATTTATTCAGTTATACACAGGATTCTGTGTATAACTCCCTCCTTATTCACAGACCAATTTCCATAAATGAGTCATATGTCACAAGGATTATTTTGAATTTTCAAGAAATATATACTAGATTTCTAATTTAGATAAAGAAAAAGGGGGAAACACGATTGAAAAAAGGAATCATCCGTTATCTGCTTCCGGCTTTTGTCTTATCCTTTACCTTATCCACAAGTTCACAGGCTGCGCCGGCTTCAAAACCGCAAACTCCTGATCTTGAAAAGGCTGAGGTGTTCGGTGACATTGATATGACCACCGGCAAACAAACAACAGTCATCGTGGAGCTGAAGGAAAAGTCACTGGCGGAAGCAAAGGAACTCGGCAAAGCACAGACAAAAAGCAAGCTGAAAAGCGAACGCGCAAAAGTGAAAAAGAAAGCGCTCAAAACCATTAAACACGGAAAAATCAACAGGGAATATGAGCAAGTGTTTTCCGGCTTCTCCATGAAACTCCCGGCAAATGAAATCCCCAAACTGCTGAGTGATCAGGATGTCAAAGCGGTTTATCCGAATGTCACCTATCATACCGATCAGCTCAAAGATAAAGACATCACCCTATCTAAGGATGCCGTGTCTCCGCAGATGGATGACAGCGCGCCTTATATAGGGGCAAATGACGCGTGGAAGCTCGGCTATACGGGTAAAGGCGTCAAGGTTGCCATTATTGACACCGGTGTCGAATATAAACACCCTGACTTAAAGAAAAATTTCGGACAATATAAAGGATACGATTTTGTGGATAACGACTACGATCCTGAAGAAACGCCGTCCGGTGATCCAAGAGGCGCGTCGACTGACCACGGAACCCATGTCGCGGGCACGGTAGCGGCAAACGGAACGATCAAAGGCGTCGCGCCGGATGCTACACTCCTTGCCTACCGTGTGCTCGGTCCGGGCGGAAGCGGAACAACGGAGAACGTCATCGCCGGCATCGAACGCGCCGTACAGGACGGAGCGGATGTCATGAACCTTTCTCTCGGCAATTCTGTGAATAACCCAGACTGGGCGACAAGCACGGCGCTTGACTGGGCTATGTCAGAAGGCGTCACGGCCGTTACATCAAACGGAAACAGCGGGCCGAACAATTGGACCGTCGGCTCTCCGGGAACGTCCAGAGAAGCCATCTCCGTCGGAGCGACCCAGCTGCCGCTGAACGAGTACGCCGTCTCCTTCGGTTCCTATTCCTCAGCGAAAGTAATGGGCTACAACAAAGAAGATGACATAAAAGCACTGAATAAAAAAGAAACAGAGCTCATAGAGGCGGGTATCGGCGAGCAAAAGGATTTTGAAGGCAAAGATCTGAAGGGAAAAGTCGCTGTCGTCAAACGGGGCAGCATCGCCTTTGTGGATAAAGCAGACAACGCCAAAAAAGCGGGCGCGATAGGTATGGTTGTGTATAACAATGCCCCGGGAGAAATTGAAGCCAACGTACCGGGCATGTCCGTGCCGACGATTAAGCTTTCATCAGAAGACGGCGAAAAACTCGTCAGCCAATTAAAAGCGGGCGGCACAAAAGCGACATTCAATTTATCCGTGGCTAAATCGCTCACTGAACAAATGGCAGACTTTTCGTCACGCGGTCCGGTTATGGACACGTGGATGATTAAACCCGACGTCTCCGCTCCCGGCGTAAACATCGTCAGCACCATTCCGACCCATGATCCGGCCGACCCGTACGGCTACGGATCGAAGCAGGGAACGAGCATGGCTTCCCCGCATGTAGCCGGCGCAGCTGCCGTCATCAAGCAGGCCAAACCGAAATGGAGCCCGGAACAAATAAAAGCCGCTTTCATGAACACGGCCGAAACCTTAACGGACGCGGACGGTGACGTATACCCGCATAATGCGCAAGGCGCCGGAAGCATCAGAATCATGAAGGCGATCAAAGCAGACTCCCTTGTCGCCCCGGGAAGTTATTCTTACGGAACGTTTATGAAAGACAAAGGCAATGAAACGAAAAAAGAAACCTTTACGATTGAAAATCAATCATCCATCAGAAAATCATATCAGCTCGAGTACTCTTTCAACGGCACGGGCATTACCGTTTCGGGCACAGACCGGGTCGTGATCCCCGCTCATCAAACCGGAAAGTTCAATGCGAAAGTAAAGGTCAATGCCAAAAAAGTAAAGGCGGGCACCTATGAGGGAACCGTCACAGTGCGTGAAGGCGGAAAAACAGTCGCAAAAGTGCCGACGCTGCTGATTGTAAAAGAGCCGGACTATCCGCGCGTGACGTCAATCGACGTGCAGGACGGCACAACGCAGGGAACCTACCAAATTGAAACCTATCTTCCGGCGGGAGCCGAAGAGCTTGCCTTCCTTGTATATGACAGCAATCTTGACTTTGTCGGCCAAGCCGGCATCTACAAAAAGCAGGATAAAGGCTATCAATATTTCGACTGGAACGGCAAAGTCAATGGTGACAACGCACTGCCGGCAGGAGAATATTATATGCTGGCCTATGCCGCGAACAAAGGGAAATCAAGCCAGGTGCTGACTGAAAAACCTTTTATCATTGAATAACCGAACAACCCTGCTGGAGCATCAGCAGGGTTTCTTTCTGATCATTCGGCAAAAGCTTCTCGAAGCAGGCGGTATGACTGAAGTTTATCTTCAAAATGATGAGTAATGGTTACAGCCATCACTTCTTCCGTTCCGTATGCTTTACTGAGAGCCAGAATCTGTTCTTTCACTTGTTGCTTCGTTCCGATGATCATTCGATTCCGATTATCGGCAATTCGTCTTTGTTCATACGGTGTGTACGTATTGCCGCGGACGGTTTCGTAAGACGGTACGCCGTGAAGCGGAATCCCCTGTTCACCCGCAAGCAGCGTATAATCCATGACGGCCGCGAGTTCCTCCGCTTTCTCCTCCGTGTCCGCGCACAGCACAAACACCGCCACGGCTGTTTTTGGTTCTTTTCCTAATGCGGAAGGTTTAAATCTGCGCTTATATTGTGCTGTCGTGCTTTCTCCGCCTTCTCCATTAATAAAGTGAGCAAACATATAGCCTGCTCCCATTTCTGCGCTCAGAAGCGCGCTTTCCCCCGAAGAACCGAGAAGCCAGACTTCCGGCGCCGTCTTAATAAGGGGTGATGCGGTCAGATTCGGAAAACGGTGATTGTCATCAGTTGCATCATGCAAATACATCGCCAGCTCACGAAGCTGCTGCGGATATTGATCAGCGTTACGCTTCCCGCCATCATTCAGCGCCCATGATGCGATCGGCATTCCGCCCGGCGCTCTCCCTAATCCGAGATCGATTCTGCCCGGCGTCAACCCTTCAAGCACGCGGAAATTCTCCGCCACCTTATATGCACTGTAATGCGGAAGCATGACACCGCCCGAGCCTACACGAATCTCATTCGTTTTCGCCGCAATATGGCTGATCAGCACTTCAGGGCTTGAACCCGCCAACCGCTCTGAAAAATGATGCTCTGACACCCAAAACCTCTTATATCCGAGCTTTTCCGCCTCCTGCGCCAGTCTTACTGTATTCCGCAGAGCATTTTCCGCAGAAGACCCTTCTGATACAGGAGATTGATCTAATATGCTTAATGAAATCATCACTGTCACCTCATCAACATCGTACCACTGCTGAGCCGTTTTTTCTTTCTGTATGCTTATAAGCATCCCTGATGATAAACATATATATACCTTGTTCCATTTTGTCGAAATATGTTACACGTGAAACATAAAAACCTCTCCCGGTCAGGAGAGGTTTTTTCTTAATTCTTTTGAAAACCTTTATCTTTTACATATTGATTTAAATAGGTTCTCGGTTTTTGTTTCATGAACTGCAGGATTTGATCAGACCACGTTTCAACCCGCTTGCCGTTTGTCCGTTTATCATAATAAGCGGAAATGGTTTCATCATATTCCTTCATATAACTGCGGAAGTGTTCTTCATTCGTATCGTACGTGTTTTCATGATATACGGCTTGTTTCGGCAGGCGCGGCTTTTGACCTGACGGATGAGCGGGATGACCGACTACCAAGCCGAACAGCGGCAGCACATGGTCAGGCGTTCCAAGCACTTCTGTCACCTGATCAAGTTCATTTCGAATGCCTCCGATATAACAAATGCCAAGTCCCATTGATTCCGCGGCAACACTTACGTTTTGTGCGGCAAGTGCGGCATCAATGACGCTGACCATAAACATTTCCGTATTCTCAAGAAGCTCGGTAATGTTTTCGCCTTTTTCCTCAGCAAGTTTTTTATGGCGGTACAAATCAGCGCAAAATACAAACAAGTGCCCGTTATTTTCGACGTAAGGCTGGTTTCCGGCCAGTGCCGCCAGCTTCCGCTTTTTCTCTTTATCAGTTACGCCGATGATGGAGTAAGCCTGCACGTAACTGGACGTTGACGCCGCCTGGGCGCTTTTCACTAATGTATCTATCTCTTCTGCTGTCAGAAGCTCGTCAGTAAATGATCGGATCGACCGATGATTAAGTATGGTTTCAATGGTATTGTTCATATAAAAGCCTCCTTCTCTCTATATCATATCCGAAAGGGAATCATGTCAAAAGCGAAATGCTCTAAACAAAAAAAGACAGCCCGAAGAACGAGCCGTCTCACATTAAGAATTGAACAAGTAGCTTTTATATTTCGTCAGCTGCACACTTGCGTTATATACGATCCCGAAGCTGATTAATGTAGAAAGCACCGAGCTCCCCCCATAGCTGACAAACAGCAGCGGAATACCGGTAACCGGCATAATGCCGATATTCATCCCGATGTTCTGGAAGGTGTGAATCACGATAAGTGCAGTAAATCCTACGCAAAAAAACGCGCCAAATCGGTTAAACGCATGCAAGCGGTCAATCAGCACCACAAGTCTGTAAATTAAAAAGAAAAACATGACAACCGCAATGGCGCAGCCTAAAAACCCAAAACTTTCACCCAAAATCGCAAAGATAAAGTCGGTCTGTCCCTCAGGTACGTACACCTTCAGATTATGAACGCCGTTTCCGGTAATGCCGCCCGATCCGATCGCCATAACGGCCTGATCCACCTGCCAGCTTTTATCGCTCTCTGCCTGAGTCGTTGCCGCACTGGAGTCAGACATCCACGATGTAATCCGGTTAATTTGATAATCCGCAATGCCGATTGAATTCGCCACATGGGGAAATTCAATAACGAGAACTAAGAAAAGGCCAAGCACAAGTGCGGCCGAACCGCCGATAATGGTGATCAGCTTCCAGTTTACACCTGACATAAACACCATCACCATAACGATAAACAGACAAATCGCACCCGTTCCGGCATCCTGCAAAACGATCATCCCGATCGGAATAACCGTCCATGCCGCAATTTTCAAAAGCAGGTTCACATCTTCCCTAAGTGACCTTTGATCTTTCGGGCCCGCCTTCGATATAATGGACGCGACCATCATCATAATTCCTATTTTCGTAAACTCAGAGGGCTGGAGGGTAAAGTTTCCGATTTGAAACCAGCTCTTCGCTCCGTTTTTAATCGGCGCGATGGATTCCGGCGCCACACGCAAAAGGAGCAGCGACAGCACGCCGGCAATCAATACGTACAGACTCAGTTTTTCAAGCTGCTCTAAATCAAAGTACAGCAATAATCCGATGAATCCCGCACCTATAACATAGAAGACAATCTGTTTCATCCAGGCACTGCCTCCGTACTGCCCGAACTGTCCGGCCGCATAAATCGCGGCAACACTAATTATTAAAAACACACCAAATATAAAAATCAAATCCCCCTGATAATAGGGATTTTGCTGTTTCTTATATCGACTCATTCTATCCCGCCTTACATTTTCATCGGAAGTCACTATTGTTTATTATACATGAACACCGTTCAAGAAAACATGTTGAGGTTGCTTCCTTTTTATTTTTTACGGTTTGGGGACTACACGACATATGACGTGTCAGAAAAGGAAATGTTTCGGTCATGATGAAACTTTTCCGATAAAAAACCCCTTCTCGTCAGAAAAGGGGTTTCAGCCTATGTTTAACGTCATAAACAAGCTGTTCGGGTCCTCTTTATAATGTGCAAACGGATCACAATATTGAAACCCGGCTTTTTCATACAGGCGTCTGGCGGGGAGAAAAGCCTCCATAGAACCGGTTTCCAAGCTGATCCGCTGATAGCCCCGCCGCCTTGCTTCTTCAAGCATATGGCGGAGGATCCGGTTGGCAACGCCTTTTCTGACATGATGCGGAGAGGTTTTCATTGATTTGATCTCACCGTGCCGGCTGTTTAGCTCCTTTAAGGCACCGCAGCCGAGCAGGATGCCGTTTCCCCTCGCACTCCAAAACGTAACGTCAGGCTGACGCAGCCGGTCCGCATTGAGCGCATGTATACTTTCCGGAGGAGAATGCATGGTCATGCTCTTCAGATGATCCTGCAAAAGCGCAATGACATCCGGCGCTGTGACATCTTCTTTCCTTACGTCCACTTCAAACCACCCTTGCTGTGCATGTTTCTTTGACCATAGCAAAGGTTCACAGCCTGCGCCATTCCATTGTCCGGAAATGTGACAGGGTATTGGGCCTTTCCGGTTTCTTGTACCTATCCAAAAATGAGGCAATAGTTACAATACATTTCTCGAAAAAGCGGTATCAAAAATTGGAAAACATGGTATAATAATTGTAACAAAATGTTCAAAAAACGACCACAAAACAGACACATTTCATTCTCTGTATTTCATTTTGGAAACGCTCCCATAAAATGAAAGGAGACATGTAAGATGGACATGTTTTTTGCTTATTTACTGGTCGCAAGCGCAACACCCCTCTTTATCTGGCTGGATAACAAAAAAGTCGCTCTTTCGGCCATACCGCCAATTATTCTTATGTGGGTTTTCTTCTACTTTTACGCAACCAGCAGCCTATCCCCTCTCGGCCACACACTCATGATCATCCTGTTTGCCGTCAACGTCATCGTTGCCCATATCGCCGCCTTTATCATTTACGGCCTTCCGCGCCTGCGCCGGAGAAGAAGCCAATAAAGGCACAAAAAACCCTCTTCGCATAAACGAAGAGGGTTTCTTTTTATTCCTGATGTTCGGAATGATGCTTCGCACCGCCAGGAGGGTTTCCATCCATATGGTCACCGTGATGGTAGTGCGCCGCAAAGATCCAGATGGAACCAAGGATGATAACAATCGCTCCGAAAAATCCGAAGAGCGTGTTTCCGACTTGAATTCCGCCGTTTTCGCTTTCTGTCATGTGCATGAACATGAGAAGCTGAAGACCGGCTTGGATAAATGCGAATCCGAAAATGATCCAGAGTTTTGCTGATGGGCTTAATTCCGTATATACTGCAACCCAAAGGGCCAGCAGGGTCAGAATAATAGACAACGCAAAACCTACGATATGCTTCCACGGAAAGTGGCTGTGTTCAGCAGATTTGTTTGCCATATTATAGTCCCCCCAATCCGATGAGATAGACGCCTGTAAAGATGAAGATCCAAACAACGTCTAAGAAGTGCCAGTATAAACTTGAGATGAAGATTTTTGAAGACGTCTGCGGCGTTAATCCGCGTTTCTTCAATTGCAGTAAGATGCCGGCAATCCAGAAGATACCGATCGTTACGTGCGTTCCGTGCGTTCCCAGAAGGACGAAGAATCCAGACCAGAAAGCACTTGTACCGAGAGATGCTCCTTCATGTACATAGTGGATGAACTCGTTAAGCTCACATCCGACGAAGCCCGCGCCGAGAAGAAGCGTAATGATCGTCCAAATGACGACGCCTTTTAAACTTCCGCGACGCATTTCATGAACAGCGATCCCGCAGGTGAAACTGCTGATCAGAAGCAGGAATGTCATGATCATGACAAGCTTCACTTCAAATAATTCAGCCGGTAAGACTCCTCCTGCTGTTCTTCTTTGAAGAACGAAGAAGGTTGCAAATAGTGTTGAGAACAACACAATCTCTGCCCCTAAAAAGATCCAAAACCCGAGAATATTGAGTCTGCCGGTTTCAGATTGATATTCCATAGGCGCGTTAGAATTGCCGTGTTCTGCATGTTCCATAAATCACGCCTCCTTTATTCGGAAATCTTTCTTTCCGTCTCTTTTATTTCTTCAACAGGTATATAGTAGCCATTGTCATATTCAAATGAACGAAGCACCATGCAAAGCAGAATGCCGATCAAGCCGACAATGCCCATCCAGAACCATTCAAATACAAGTCCGAAGCCTGCAATACCGAACGCCACTGACATAATAAGCGGTCTTCCGGAGTTGTGCGGCATATGGATTTTCTTGAACTTGCTTTCCGGATGAATATCCGTTTTGTCTTCTTTCAATTGCAGGTACGCATCTTGAGATTTCACTTCAGGAAGCACCGCAAAGTTGTAATGCGGCGGAATCGCAGATGAAGTCGCCCACTCAAGCGTACGTCCCACGCCCCATGAATCTCCGCTGATCTCGCGAGTAGAGTAGCGGAAGCTGTAGTAGATGTTGTAGCAAAGGATTAAGAATCCGACACCCATCATGAAGGCTCCGACAGTTGAAATAAAGTTTAATGCAGTCCATCCGTCATTCGGTCCGTAAGTGTAAATACGGCGAGGCATACCTTGCAGCCCCAAGAAGTATTGAGGGAAGAAACATACATTAAATCCGATCATAAAGATCCAGAAGAACCATTTTCCGATTCTTTCGTTCAGCTTGTGGCCGAACATTTTCGGATACCAGAAAATAAATCCTGCGAAACATGCAAATACCGTACCCGCGATCAGCACATAGTGGAAGTGAGATACGAGGAAGTACGTATTATGGTATTGATAATCGGCTGCAGCCATCGCAAGCATAACCCCTGTTACCCCGCCGACAACGAAGTTCGGGATGAACGCAAGCGCCCACAGCATCGGTGTTGTAAAACTGATCCGGCCTTTATACATCGTAAAGAGCCAGTTAAAGATTTTAACCCCGGTCGGAACCGAAATCGCCATCGTTGTAATCGAGAAGAAAGAGTTAACGGACGCACTGTTCCCCATTGTGAAGAAGTGGTGAGTCCATACTAGGAAACTCAGGACGGAAATGGCGATAATTGAGCCGACCATCGCTTTGTAACCGAATAACTGCTTTCTTGCAAACGCTGAAATAATTTCAGAGAAAATACCGAATGCCGGTAAGATAACGATATATACTTCAGGGTGTCCCCAAATCCAGAACAAGTTAGCCCAAAGCATCGGCATACCGCCGGCTTCCAGCGTGAAAAAGTGAGCGCCGAACAAGCGGTCAAATGATAACAGCGCCAATGCCACTGTCAAAACAGGGAAGGCGAATACGATAATAACCATTGTAATCAGCGTCGTCCATGTGAACATCGGCATACGCATCAGCGTCATGCCTTTCGTACGCATTTTCAGGATCGTCACCATAAAGTTGATACCCGTCATCAGCGTACCGATACCGGCAATCTGAAGACCGAGCAGGTAGAAGTTCTCACCAGGCCCGGGACTCATGTCGTTGCTTGCCAGCGGCATGTAACTCGTCCAGCCTGCGTTCGGAGAACCTCCGATAACAAAAGAAATATTGAAAAGCATCGCACCTACGAAGAACGTCCAGAAACTCAGGTTGTTCAAGTAAGGGAATGCTACGTCGCGCGCACCGATCTGCAAAGGTACGACAACGTTGATCAGACCGATTAAAAACGGCATCGCCATGAAGATAATCATGATCGTACCGTGAGTCGTAAAGATCTCATTATAGTGGTTTGAGTCTAAAAAACTGTTATTAGGAAGCGCTAACTGGGCGCGCATCATCAAGCCGTCGACCCCGCCGCGGAACAGCATGATAACAGCAGAGATAATGTACATGATTCCAAGTTTCTTATGGTCTACAGACGTAAGCCATTCAGACCAGAGCCACTTCCACTTTTTGAAGTATGTGAGTACAACGATGATAGCAATAGTGGACAGCGCAATGGAAACTTGTGCGCCCAGAATTAATGGGTCACCTGTTACAAAAAATTCATCCCATCTCAATTTCATTCGGGCTTCCTCCTTTCTTGTTCAATTTCAATCTTGTTTATCGTCGGGTACTTTAAATTCGTTTTTCTTTACATTTTCCCACGGATCTGTTTTAGAGTGCGGTGATACGGCTTTGTAGCCAAGGCGTTTGCGCGCCTCCATCGCATATTCGGCATCTTGGCCGTGGTCAACGTATTTTAAGTGTGTAGAAGAGAACGTTAATTTACCGACATTCTCCGGAAGCATCAGTTCGTCATACTTCTCTTTCGTCAGCTTTGGAGAATCGCTTTGGGCTTTTTTCACCCAGCTGTTAAAGTCTTTTTGCGTAACAGCTTTTACGTTGAATTTCTGGTCGGCAAAGTGTTCGCCGGTGAAGTTCGCGTTGCGGCCTTCATATGTTCCCACTTTGTCAGCCTGTAAGTATTGATCCATCAGCATTCCCGCCATCGCGTATTTTTGTCCCCCAAGCTGAGGAATCCATAGCGATGCCATTGAATCGGCTGAAGAAATTTTAAATAAAACCGGACGGTCTACAGGAATGTTCAGGTAGTTAACCGTCTCAATATCCTGCTCTGGGTAGCTGAATACCCATTTCCAGTCTACCGAAGTAGCATAAACAACAAGAGGCTCTTTATCCTTTGTCGCTTCAGGCGCTTTTTCTAACGAATATATCGTCTGTACGGTAGGCACAGAAAGTGCAATAACAATTAAAATTGGGATCACTGTCCAGACTACTTCTAAGAACGTGTTGCCGTGCATCTCGGGCTTGTAATTTCCGCTGTCTTTGCCTTTGCGGTCGCGGTATTTCACTAAAATGATTGTAAATAGTACGAAAACGACGCCGACAATGAACAGCATAAATCCGATTGACAAGAGAATCAGATCTTTCTGCTGGTCTGCTACAGGTCCTTTCGGATCTAAAACGGAAATGTCGCTGCATCCGCCCAGTACGAAAACAACAGCCAACATCGCTATTAAAAGTAACGGTTTAAATGCTCTGAACAAGAAGATCACCATCCTTCCTATTGATGTAGTGAATCTGAAATGTACTTTCTCAAAATCTTTTCTCTATCTACCTTGTTATGCTATCAAAATCTGCCCTTATTAGCTTTATTTTTTTCTAAAGTTCATCTTTTTTTCGACCTAATGTCACAAAATCGTCAAAAAATGCATGAACTTTTTCCACTTGCGCAAATCAAACATAAAAAATTTTAGATCATTTAGCATATATAGAGAAAAAAGATAGTGAGAACGAATAATACCAAATAAAGGTTTACCATAATAAAAAACGCTGGTCAACAAAAAGTTTCATTTTGTTAAACATTCTACAAAAGAAATATTTTTTCCTTTGCTCACACCTTTTCACACGGTTTCCATTTTAACGCAACGCATTATGAAAAAAAAGACCGGAACGCGCCTTGATATGTTCATTATAAAAAACGCATTCATATGTTTAATATGGACAAAACGAAGGTAACATATAGGCATAAATAATAAAAAATAGGAAGTGATATTTATGGGTTTTATCGTATCTCTGATTGTCGCTATTATTATCGGCTGGATCGGAAGTTTATTTGTAAAAGGCAGTATGCCCGGGGGAATCATCGGGTCAATGATCGCCGGTCTGATCGGCGCATGGATCGGGCACGGACTGCTCGGCACATGGGGTCCTCACCTTGCCGGCTTTGCCATCATTCCGGCAATCATCGGAGCTGCGATCGTGGTATTCTTATTCAGCCTGATCGCCAGAAGCAGAGGATAAAAAAAAGCCTCGTCCCTTATGGGATGGGGCTTTTTTCCGGTAGAGCGCCCAAATGGCGGATAAACCGCCGGAAAGCCGCTCTGCCTTCTTCTGTCTGTTTAAAGACGCCGGCATGCTCCAGTATCCGCGCAAAGGCATGGCCGATTTCCTCTTTCAAAATCTGTTCCGCGTTTTCTTTCGTTACCTTCCGCTTATGCAGCACGCTGAGCGCCCAATCTTTATGCGCTGCCGCAGAAGGGTCTGCCGTTAAGACCGCTTCCGGGTCCGGTGAGCACAGCGCTTCAGCCGTGTATTTCATTTCTTGTTCAAGGCGGCCCGGCAGAATCGCAAGCCCCATTACCTCAATCAGTCCGATATTTTCTTTTTTCAGGTGATGAACTTCCTGGTGGGGATGAAAAATTCCCAGCGGATGCTCATCAGAGGTGCGGTTATTTCTGAGGACGAGATCTAATTCGAATAAACCGTTTCTCCGCCGGGCAATCGGCGTAATTGTATTGTGCGGTGTTCCTCCTGAACAGGCGAGGAGATCAGCCGCCTCATCGGAATAACCGCGCCATGCCCGCAGGATGGCATCCGCCGCGCCGGAAAGCTCAGACGCACTCTCGCTTTGCAGGCGGATGACCGACATCGGCCACTTCACAATTCCCAGCACCGTTTTCGGATAGTCAGGCAGCCTGTACCGGCTTTCTGTCTCCGCCCGCGCCATCGGGAATTCATAATTGCCCCCCTGAAAATGGTCGTGGCTTAAAATACTGCCGCCGACAATCGGCAGATCAGCATTGGAACCGAGAAAATAATGAGGATACTGGCTGACGAACGACAGCAGCCGGTCAAACGTTTTTTTGCTGATCTTCATCGGTTCGTGCCGGTCTTTCAAAACGATGCAATGCTCCCGGTAATACACATACGGAGAAAATTGCAGAAACCACTGCTCATCGCCGAGAATGACCGGAATGACACGAAGGTTTTGACGCGCCGGGTGATCCGGTCTCCCCTCGTACCCGACATTTTCTTTACAAAGAACACATCTCGGATAATCGGATTGAGGCTGCTCTTTGGCAGCGGCAATTGCTTTCGGATCTTTTTCCGGTTTTGAAAGGTTGATCGTGATGTCCAGCTTTCCGTAAGCCGTCTCAGCCGTCCACCCGGCATTCCGCTGTATTCTGTCCGAACGGATATAATACACATCCTCTGAAAATCGGTAAAACGCCTTTGTCGCCTGCTCCGGTCCGTGCACCGCCTTTGTTTCTTCAAAACGACGGACAATCTCGGACGGCTGCGGGGCAAAGCAGCCCATGATCTTCGCGCTCAGCAGGTCGCGATAGGTGTCTGTATCGGCTGAAATCCGGCCCGTTTCTGCCGCCCATTCATAAATCGGGGCCAATATGTCCGGCAATGATGCCGCCGATTCATTTTCTTTCTGTTCTGGAACCTCCGGATGGGTGATATGCAAAGCTTCATATAAACGGTTTCTTGTATATTCAATATCAAGAAATGAAATCAGCTCTTTTTGCAATCCGTACCGGATTAAACGTTCCACGTGCCGCTCAATTGCCATCGTCATCCCCCTTTAGTTCTCTCGCTCCGGCTCCGACATCCGCCGTGTAAAAGTCAGCTTTTCTCCCTGTCTTTTCCTCATAGCGGGCCCCTGCCGTTTCAATAAAATCCGAAACCGCATCGTCCTTGACGATATTGACTGTACAGCCGCCGAAACCGGCTCCCGTCATCCTTGATCCGATCACCCCGCCGTGGCGCCAGGCCGCTTCAGCCAGTGTATCCAGCTCATGATTCGTCACCTCGAAGTCATCGCGTAAAGAGAGATGCGAATCCCTCATTAATTCACCGATATGATAAAGCAGATTGTTACTGAACATGTCGGCGGCCTCTATTGTGCGGTGATTTTCATAGACGGCGTGTTTCGCCCGGCGTCTGTTCACTTCATTCTGAATCAGCTCCGCATGAGCGTCAAAAGCGGAAGGGGTCAGCTCTCCCAGTGATTGAACGGAAAGATGTTTCTGAAGATCACAAAGCGCTTCCCCGCACTCCTTGAGCCTTGTATTATAGCCTGAGTCTGCAAGCGTTCGTTTTTTATTGGTATTTGCAATAACGATCGACAGCCCCGACAGCCCGAGTTTTGTATATTCAAAGCTGAGCGTCCCGCAATTCAGCAGAATCGCATGATGTTTCTTTCCCATTCCGATGGCGAATTGATCCATTATTCCGCAGCTGACGCCGATAAAGGAATTTTCCGCCGTCTGAGCGAGCTTCACCAAGTCGAGCATATCCGCCTCAAGCTCATGGCATTCCTTGAGAATGACCGCCGTAACAAGTTCAATCGAAGCCGAAGATGACAGCCCCGCGCCGTTCGGGATGTTTCCCCAGAACACAATATCGAAGCCGTGCGGAAGGGAAAAACCGCTGCCGAGACATTCCGCCATGACCCCTTTCGGATAGTTGGCCCACCCGTCCTCTTTTTGATAACGGATATTATCGAGAGTGCATTCCTTTATGCCCGCTTCCTTAAATTGATGAGAGTACATTCTGACGAGCCTGTCCCCTCTCTCCCGGACGGCTGCATATGTACCGATCGTCAGCGCGCACGGAAAGACGTGGCCCCCGTTATAATCCGTATGCTCTCCGATGAGATTCACTCTGCCGGGCGCAAAGAAAATGCGCAGGTCCTCCGATTCCCCGAATACATCAGCAAACGCTTTCTTTATTTTGTGCTTCATACGCATCCCCTTTCACCATTACACTTTCCCCCGGGGCGCGGAAAGAAACCGTTATGACACGCCCTCTTCTTTCGCTTTTCTGAAGACGATCCACTTGCTGGCCGCATAGTTGACGACTACGATAATGACGTTATCTGCGATTTTCGCCAACGTTTCGTTCATATGAAATTGACTGACCAGAAGAATCATCATGGCGAGATCGATGGCGAGGGACAATACCCGCACGCTGAAAAAGGCCGTCAATTCTTTCATCAGACTCCGCATCCCCGCGGTCTTTTGCTGAAATACATACAGTTTATTCGTGACATATGCAAATAGAACGGACAGAATCCAAGCAGCGACGGTCGCCGCCTTGTAATCCATCTCAAATGCCGACGTCAGAAAGTAAAAACTGACGATATTCACGATGGTCGTGAATATCCCCATAATGATATACATCATAATTTCTCTGTAGCGCATGGCAGTTCCTCGCTTTCTGAAAGACTTTTCTAAACCTTTTGTCAAATCAAGAAGAACGTTACCTTGATTTTCTGCCGCTGACAAAAACATAGAGCGCGTCAAACATGCTGCGGAAAGTAACCGGCCTTCCCAGCACATTGGATTGCTTAATCATCCCGTCGATGAGCGCGCACATCATGTTAGCGGTATGCTCGGTATCTATATGGTCTTCTATTAAATTTCTCGATTTGAGCCAATTTATGTACATGGTGCTTTCTTCTATCCATAACTTATAAAGACGGATATAAGCTTCATATTCACTGACGACTTTGTAAGTAGGCATATGAACGGCAAAAGACACAACATTCCAGGCAGGCTTGCTGTTTACAAACCGCATCAACAGGCTGGCCGCGCTTGCCGCAGCTTCACAAAGCGTCAACGGCCGCGCTGTTTGCTTTTCTAATTCGTCGAGATAGCCAGTGATGATCCTTTTTTTAATCTGACGCCTGTCTAACAAATGCTTCAGAAAATCTTCCTTGCTTTCAAAATGAACGTAAAACGCGCCTTTGCTGAAACCCGCCGCTTTACTGATGTCATCGATTGAGACTGAATCGTAAGCTCTTTCAATCAGGAGATGAAGGCCTGCGTCAATAAAACTTTCAAATGTTTCTTCTCTCTTAATTTGAAATTTGTTTTTTTTCATTTTTTACCCCAGCTGTTTGATCATTCACTTTATCTTACACCGAATCATTCTTTTGCGGTATTTTTTATGCAAAAAGAATATGCTAGTCGACGCTTTGAGGGTAAATGTTAATAGGTCATATGATTTATTTTTATTTGCATACTATCCAGTCAGTATTTATTTGTTTATTATTATACGTAAGAATTCTTGAAGGATTTTGGTTATTTCAGTCATTTTCTTAGGGAATAGGTAGGTGAATTCATCTTCAATTTGGGATTACCGGCCAACTATGTGTGATATTTGTTATACATTGGCTGCTGTAGCTGGGCAAATCAATTTTTCAATTGGAGGTTCTTATGAAAACTCATGTAATGAAAGATATAGATCAAGATTGGCAATTGTTAATTCAAGAGGCTAGAATCATGGGTTTGCACATTGACGATGTAAGGCGCTTCTTAAATACTGAAAAAGCGGTGAAGAAAAAAACACCAATGAAAAACACCATCCGCCAGCGGTAAGATTACAGGCGGATCCTTTTACTATATGACCTGCCACAGTCCGCCCGCACCCGAGTTTTCAAAGGAACAGCCGCAATAAGAGGGGAATCAGAGAACAAACCGTATACCGGACAACCATTCCCGTCCGCATTCCGCAATTGAACAGCCAAACATGGTGATATGAGATCCCCCCGCTGCATATCTTGTGTATATGCCCATTTATGAGGTGATACACAGATGGATACGAATCCCTATTATGATGAAAAACAACAGAACTACTACGAAGGCCTGAATCCTTATTTATTGAACAAAATAGACGAAAACTGGCGGACAGTGCTTGATGTCGGCTGCGGCACAGGCAATTTAGGAGCAGCGATCGAAGACCGCGGAATAACGGTTTACGGCATTGAGGCGTATCCCGAAGCCGCAAAAAAGGCGGAAAGCAAATTGAGCCACGTGCTTTGCGGCGACATTGAATCCGCCATTCTTCCGTACGAATCAGAACAATTCGACTGCATGCTGTTCGGAGACGTTCTTGAGCACCTTATCGACCCGTGGTCCGTGCTGAAAAAGCTTCGTCCTTATGTAAAAAAAGACGGCACGGTGCTTGCGTGCATACCGAATGTCGGCCACATCTCAGTGGTGCTGGAGCTTTTAGCCGGCAAATGGACTTACAGTGACGCCGGATTAATGGATCAGACCCACCTGCGTTTTTTTACCCGTGAAGAGACGCTTTCATTATTTAAAGCCGCCGGCTATGAGGTGAAACGCATTGAGGCGATCCGCGTTGATCACCCCTCTTATCACAAAGCCATCGCAGCATTGCACGAAGTATGCGTACAGCTTGGCATAAGGCATGACTTTATGACAGAAGCATCGGCGTATCAATATGTGATTGAGGCCGAGAGGAGCATGTAATGGATTCACATTCATTTCTGTTTGTCGTCTGTGTGAATGACGAGCCGCTCTACTCCCGGTGCAAGAGCCATATCATGCAGCTTACCGTCCCCCCTTCATACTCCGTTGATATCATGCCGATATACGATTCAGCAAGCATGGCCTCGTCCTACAACAAAGCGCTGAGACACCCCTCCAAATATAAAATTTATCTGCATCAGGATACCTTTATCATTCATCAGCATTTCCTGCATGACATGCTTCATATCTTTCAATCTCATCAGGAGCTCGGCCTTCTCGGTGTCGCCGGCTGCAAAACCCTGCCGCCGAACGGCATTTGGTGGGAAAGCGGACAGCGGATGGGAAAAGTGATTGAATACCGGGGGAATGCTTATCACCCGCTGGACTTTGAGCACGGCGATGAAGACGGCCTGTTTACGCCCGCTGACGCCATTGACGGCTTGTTAATGGCGGCTCAATATGACGTGGAGTGGCGGGAGGATTTGTTTCGCGGCTTTCATTTTTACGACACATCACAGTCGCTTGAATTTCAAAAACACGGCTATCAAGTCGGCGTCGCCTGCCAAAAAGACCCTTGGTGCCTTCATTTTTGCGGCGACTCATTTGACGCCGCGGCATATGAAGCGGACAGACAAACATTTGTCAAACACTATATGGCAAAGCCCTCTCGCTGATCGAGAGGGCTTTTTTCGGGTTAACGTTTATTCAGTTCCCGCTCAATGATTTGTTCAAAGGTTTCCTTTCCCGCCGCGCCAGGGATTCTCTCATCGCCGATGATAAACGTCGGCACTGCCGTAATGCCGGCTTCTTCATAAGCATGGCGGAGCGCTTCCTGCTGTATGTGTCTGTACGCTCTTGTCTCAAGCGCCTCTTTGAAGGCAGCGCCGTCAAGTCCTGCTTCTTCCGCAAGCTTTGTCAGCACGCCAACGTCACCGATATTTTGTTCTTCTTGAAAGAACGCCTGAAAAACGCGTGTATGGTATTCGCTTCCTTTCCCATGTTCCTTTGCGAAATGAAAGCCTTCAAATGCCAAATCCGTGTAAGGATGCGGTGACACACGGGGGAACGTGATTTCAACGCCTAAAGACTGCGCCATCGGCTCAATGGAGTTTTTCCACATCTGCCGCTTGGCGGGATCATTCACCGGATCAAGTTTCGGCGAGGGGCTCGGACGCAATTCAAACGGCATCCATTCCACCTGTACGTCCTTGTCCTTGATTGCTTCTTCAAACGCCGCTTTGCCGACAAAGCAAAACGGACATACATAATCAGAATATACTTTAATCTGCAGTGTCATTGTAAGTCTCCTTTCCTTTTCATTTTAAGTTGTAACATATATAGTTACAAGTGTTTTTTTAAAAACACCCTCCATATGGAAGGTGTCACGATTCCAGCAGCCTTTGGGCGATATATTCTCCTTTTTTACAGCCGCCGGGACAGGCGAATAAGGAAGAGCCGATCGTTTGTGTGTATTCATTCAGCGCATCCTTTGCCGCCAAAGCCTTCAGTATCGGGACAAATTGGCGGTCCGGGTCTTTTTGAAAGCAGATAAACAGCAGGCCTGCGTCAACATAGCCCGTCTTCGGATCAATTCCGTCCGTATAGGAAAATGCCCGGCGCAGAATCTGTCTGCCGGTTGATTTTGCCACGCTGACATGCGAGTCGGCGGGAATTTGATTCAGCTTCACGGGATCGGTTTCCTTTTTTTGTCCGAAAGGCGCACCCGAGCTTTTCACCCGACCGAACGTGTCCTCTTGTTCCTTCAAGGATGAACGGTCCCATATATCTAAAAACATCTTAATTTTCCTAAACGCCATGTACGTGCCGCCCGTCATCCAGTCCGGTTCTCCTGATTGAACCCAAATGATCGAATTCATCAGGTTTTCATCCTTCGTGCTTTGGTTGCCGGTGCCGTCTTTAAATCCGAAGAGGTTGCGCGGTGTTTCTCCGTTTTTCCCGCCGCTTAAGAAACCTTTATTGAGAAAACGGACTTCGCACACCCCCGATGCCTGTTTCATCAGGTTGCGCACCGCGTGAAACGCCGTTTGTTCATTATCCGCGCAGACTTGTATGACGATATCACCGCCGCCTTGTTTCTTATCGAGCTTGTCGTTAGGCATCGGCGGAATATCGGCGAGGTGCTTCGGTTTTTTATCTTTCAGTCCGAAGCGGTCCTTCCCGTCTTTCTCGAAAAACCCGGGGCCGAAGCCGAAGGTAACGGTCAAATTCGCCGGTGCCAGATCCTGCGACTCCCCGGTATCCTGCGGAGGCATATATTTATTTTTCTGTTCGCCCGACGGGACGGCGCCTGAAGTCAGGAGCTGCGTCAAGCTTGTCCATTGTTTGAAAAGGGAGATGACATCGGCTTTGTCGCTTGACATGACATCAAGCGCCGCAAAATACACATACGTCTGATGCGCCGTTGTGATTCCAGCTTGGTGCTTTCCGTAAAAAGGAACGATTTGATCACGATCACGTTTTTCATCATTCTTCTTTGAAGCGGTGGCCGCCGGTTTGAAGAGCGGCGCGAGTCCTCCGAGGCCGCTCGCTCCGACAGCAACGGCAGCGCCCGCGACGGCGCCCCACTTCAGGACATCCCGTCTGTGAATCTGTTTTTCCTTGTTTTGTTCATCGCTCATGCTGCGTCTTAACTCCTTTTAAAGCACATCGGCAATCTTCGACATGGTTTCAGAAAGGGCCGTCAGCTTCGTGCTTATCTCTCTGATTTGATCTGTACTTAATGTATCACAAGACATATACGATTGATCGCACGTTTTGTATTTCGACATCAAACCTTCAAATTCGCTGAATTCCGCATCAAGTTTATCCGTGACCTCGAAATGATCTCTCACTGCGCGCTTTTCACTGTTTCATAGAGGGCTTTTAAGCCTTCGGCGCCGGCAGTGATTGGTTCAGGCATCACTTTGAGCGAAGCGATAGAGCCGTCAAACACTTCGGTCGATATTGCAAGCTGATTGCCCTGTTCTTGACATACGGCTTATATTCTCCAAGTCCGTCACTGCCTTTTTGCGCACACAGAAAAAGGGCCGTCCTATCGGGACAGCCCTGCTTTGGAGCGCTGAATTTCCTCTGAAAACTTCCGCGCCGCCGCTTTTGGATCTTCGGCTTGGCTGATGGCGCTGATCATGCTGACGCCGTCTGCACCCGCTTCAATGACGGGCGCCGCGTTGTCAGCCGTAATGCCGCCGATTCCTACAATCGGAATGCTGATGCCCTGACGCCGCACCTCTTCAATCAATGTAACGCCCTGCACAGCTTCAGCATCTTTTTTTGTTTCGGTCGGATAGACCGGGCCCATTCCGACGTAATCGGCTCCGGCTTCTTCCGCCCGCTTCACCTCGGAGACGTTATGTACTGACACACCGAGTATCATATCGCCGATTGCCGCTCTCGTTTCTTCGGCGTCTGCGTCATCCTGCCCGATATGCACTCCGTCCGCCTCAAGGCGCAAGGCCAATTCGACATCATCATTAATGATGAAAGGAATCCCGGCCTGCCTGCAGACATCCTGTACCTGCTTCGCGAACAGGACACGTTCCTCCCCTGTTAAAGAACCGCTCCCCTTTTCCCGAAATTGAAAAAGCGTAGCGCCGCCCTCAATGGCTTTTTTCACCACGGAAACGGGGTCTGCGCTTGTATTGTTTGATCCCATAATAAAATAAACCGATAACATATCCTTCATCATTTCCCGAGAAATACGCGTCATTTTTCTGTCACCCTTTCAATTGCGGCAAGCTCGGCCGCTTCTTGTTCTGAGATGCTTGCCAGCTTGTTTAAAAGCTCAATCTGGAAGCTGCCCGGCCCCTTATGGGAGGTGTCCAGAGCGGCAAGCTGAGCGGCGCTTCCGTATACAGAAACGGCTGAAACGGCCGCTTGCAGAACGTCCTGTCCCGCCGCGCAGAAGGCTCCGATGACAGACGTCAGCAGGCATCCCGCCCCCGTCACCTTCGTCAGCAGTTTATCACCGTTATGTACGGCATATGTGTCGGTGCCGTCGGAGATGACGTCGGTTTTTCCGGTAATCGCAATGACCGTCTTCAGCCCGCTTGCAGCCGTCTTAGCGAGCTGAACCACATCTCCTCCGGCTTCCCCCGCATCCACGCCTTTTATCTTCCAATCAGGGGCGCCGGCAATATTGGCGATTTCCGCGGCATTTCCGCGAATGACGGACAAGCGGACCTCCTGTATGATCTTGCGGGCTGATGCCGTCCGAAACGGCGTGGCGCCGGCGCCTACCGGATCAAAAATGACCGGAACACCGTTTTCATTGGCCGATTTTCCGGCTGCGATCATAGCTTCAACCGACGCCGAATTGAGGGTGCCTATATTCAGGACGAGCGCTCCTGCGATTTTCGCCATGTCGCCTGCCTCCTCAATTGCATAAGCCATAACGGGCGATGCGCCGAGCGCGAGCAGTCCGTTAGCGGTGAAGTTCGTGACGACATTATTGGTAATACTGTGAACGAGCGGGTTTTGATCCCGCACTTTACTCAAGTGTTGAGCTGCGGTTTGTGCGTCCATGCTTAATCATCCTTTTTTCTCTTTTTCGGATTCCATAAATACGATTTCGTATGCTCCAGCCAGGCTCTGGCGGCAAAGGACATATAGCGGTCTTTCCGCCAAATGATGGCTAAATGCCACGGAATGACCGGATGAACGAGCGGAATGGTTCTGACTTTGTCAGGATCAAGACCGCGGCAGATTCTTTCCGGCAAGAGGCCGATACCGAGATTGGCGGATACCATTTCGCTGATAAAGTCCCACTGTGACGTTTCATAAATGACGTGAGGCCTGAATCCGGCTTTCACGCATTCCGTCATAATTCGATTATGAAGGACAAAATCCTCCCTGAAAAATATGAACGGCTCTTCTTTCAATTCGTGAAGACTGCATTCTTTCTCGTCAGCGAGCCGATGTGACGGATGGACGACGAGCATAAGGGTTTCCTTGACGATTGTGAACGTATGAAAAATTTCTTCATTCGCGGGAAGCACGACGACCCCGATATCAAGCGAGCCGTCCTCCACCCCTTGCTGCACTTTAATAGAGCCGTCCTCAACAAGCTGAAACGTCACATCGGGATATGTGACGCGAAAGTCACCGAGCACTCTCGGGAAAAAGCCGGACCCGATCATCGGCGGAAGACCGATGCGGACGTGCCCTTTCTTCACTTCCATAATATCATTCAGCTCTGACGTCAGGTTTTGGAATGACTTTGTGATTTCCTGCGCCTGCACATACATGCTCTGCCCGGCGTCAGTCAGTTCAACTTGCCGGCCATTGCGGTAAAACAGCTTAATGCCGAGCTCCGTCTCCAGGTTTTTAATCATTTTTGAGATTGTCGGCTGTGAAACATACAGAGACTGTGAGGCCTTCGTAAAGCTTTTCAAACGGGCCACTTCCAAAAAATACGTTAAGTGCCGGATATCCATTACATTTCATCCTTTCTATAGACAAAAGGAATACACATTATTCTTTATATGTATTTTACCTATAGCAAAACCTTCTGTACAATATAAATATAAGGGAGGCATCATTATGAAAAAATTGCTGCTTACCGTTATTCAAATCGCTCTGCTGTTTATATTTGCGCGTCTGATCAATTGGGTCACGGCGGCTCTTCATATAAATATTCCCGGCAGTATAATCGGGATTGTGATTCTTTTCACATTATTGCATTTCAAGATTATCAAACTTGAATGGATTGAGCTTGGCGCAGCATGGCTCCTCGGTGAGCTGCTGCTGTTTTTCATCCCGTCTGCCGTCGGAGTGATTGAATACGGAGATATTATGTCTAAATTCGGCGTAAGCATTTTACTTGTCGTCGTCATCAGCACATTTGTCGTGATGGTTTCAACAGGTACGCTTACACAGCTGATAGCAAAAAGAAAGGAGAAAAAACAAACGTGTTCATCGGAATCATAAGTTTATTCTTAACTGTCTTAGTATATTTGGGCGCGAAAAAACTCTACATTCGTTTTCCGCGGGTGTATACGTCGCCGCTTCTGATTACGCCCGCTGTTTTGGTCGTACTGCTGCTTCTTGTCAATGTCCCGTATCAGACATACAATCTCGGCGGCGGACTGCTGACCGATATGCTTCAGCCGGCAACAGTGGCGTTCGCCATCCCGCTTTATAAATATTTCCCGATTTTAAAGAAATACGCCGTGGAAATTATTTTGAACGTAGCGGTCGGTTCATGTATCGCCATTCTGTCAACGGCCTTTATCGCGAAATGGTTCCATCTCGGCAGCAGCTTAGTCGACAGTCTCGTGCCACGATCCGTGACGACGCCGATTGCCATGAACGTTTCAGAAATGATTGGCGGGATGCCGGCCGTTACAGCGGTTTTCGTCATTTTAACGGCTTTATTGGGAACGATCATCGGGCCGATGGTCATCCGCTATTTCCGCATTGATAACGAAATTGCCCGGGGCGTGCTGCTCGGAACTAGCGCGCACGGAGCGGGAACATCTAAAGCATTTGAGCTCAGCTCCGTATCAGGAACGATCTCAAGCGTGTCCATGATTCTCGCCGCAATTATGACGCTGTGCGCGGCCCCGATTTTGCTTTCGTTTATGTCATAAAAGACTGCTCCTTACAGAGCGGTCTTTTTTTATTTGCCACGCAGATTGATTTGTCTGTCCTTCATAAAAAGACGAAAACACGATATGATAAGATATGAAGTGAAAAGACTGAAGAACGGATGTGTCATATGAACGGCCAGCAGCGAAACAGCATCAGAAAAGGACTTGAAGTCGATATCGTCCTGAAAGCCGATCAGCGTTCAGGAAAGCTGACAAGAGGAATCGTGAAGGATATTTTGACGAACTCAAGCTTCCACCCGCGCGGCATTAAGGTCCGCCTTGAAGACGGGCGAATCGGCCGAGTGCAGCACATTATTGAATAGAAAAGAGCCGGAGCTTCACGCCCGGCTTTTTTTCTTTAATTTCAGCAATGAAATCCTCATATGTTCTTTCTTTATATACAAAAAATCTTTAACCAACTATTGACTCTTACGTTGCGTAATACTTTAGAGTAGCCATTAAGGAGGCGGCAAACGTGATGGGTATGAAAGTAAAAGAAGTAGCTGAACTGATTGGAGTAAGCATACGTACTCTCCATCATTACGATCAAATTGGATTATTGACTCCTCAGGAAACGACCGATTCCGGTTATCGGCTTTATTCTGAAGAGAATCTTGAACAGCTGCAGCAGATACTATTTTTCAAGGAGCTCGATTTCCCCTTAAAAGAGATTAAAGAAATCATTAATAGTCCTTCATTTAACCGAAGGGAGGCATTAATTTTACAAAAGAAAATGTTGATTGAGAAACGGAATAGAGTCGATAAAATGATTGAAACCATCGATAAATCAATCAAACATATGATGGGAGAGATTTGCATGACGAACAAAGAGCGGTTTGAGGGAATGAACTTCAATCATAATCTTTATGAACAAGAAGCTCGCAAACGGTGGGGTGATCAACCTGTCGATAAGGTAAATATTAGATTGAAAAACATGACTGATGGTCAGCAAAAAGATTTATCTGATAAGTGGACTGCAATGTTCAATAAATTTGCACTCCTTATTAACCAATCTCCCAAGTCCCCAGACGTACAAACAGCTATCAAAGAGTGGTTTGATTTTCTCAATGAAAATTTTGGTGAATATTCTTTTGATGCCTTTTACGGATTAGGTCAACTCTATATTGAAGATAAACGCTTCACTAAGAACATCGACCAGTATGGTGAAGGGTTGGCGAAGCTCATGAGTGACGCCATCACAATTTATATAGATCATCAAAAAAAGGGTGGTACCCATTAAAATCATTATCGAGGATACAATCAGGCAATACGAAACGTTATTTTCAATGATTGAAAATAGAGAAGATTATTATCGGTATTCAATGATGAAACCTTTTGAAGATATGTGGAAAAAGATGAATGTTCCCTTAAAGGCAAAGCAGCCTAACGGATATGATGTAATCATGGCTGCAAATATGCTGGGCTATCTGAGCATATTTGATACGGAAACCGGAAGAAAAGCATTAGAGAAACTAAAAGAAATTCAAGCTCTTCAAATTGCATATGGCACTTTAACTCATTGTGTAGAATTTATCCAGCAAAACCGCTTAAAAATAAATGCTGATGAAATAAGGTTTGGGATGTATCTGGCCAATCAAAAAAAGCTTGAGTTACATAGAGGGTATTGTGGATTCGGAGGAATTCCGGGATTTATTCAAGTTTCAATATTCCCCAATTCATATAACATACCGAGACTGCCTGCTGTAATCGCACATGAATTTCATCATAATATTCGTTTTTCGTATTTCAATTGGGATTATGGGAACGTAACGGTTGGTGATTACTTAATTATAGAGGGATTGGCAGAATCGTTTGCCAAAGAACTTTACGGAGAAGCTCTGTTAGGTCCCTGGGTTACTTCTTTTGAAAAAGAAGACTTAGAATACTCAAAAGAAATCATCAAAGACTCATTAAATGTGAAAGGATTTGCTGAGGTCAGCAGTTACATGTTTGGCGACACCTTTGCAGCCGAACAAGGTTATCAGCCTGTCGGCTTATCACCGTTTGCAGGTTATGCGGTTGGCTACCAAGCGGTGCAATCCTTCATGAAAGCCAACAATGTGGGGATTAGTGAGGCCACTTTACTTAGCACAGATGAGATACTAAGTAATAGCGGGTTGTTTCTTTAAGATATGAAGATTATCTTATCCCGTATTAACGCGATGAAAGAGGGTTTTCTTTTCCCCTCTTTCCACGCTATAAATGATCATTCTATTTTTTCCGCAAGAAAACAACCTTCAAATAGTTCCCTTCTTTAAACGCGGGAATCGTTTTGAAATCTTCCGGAAGCGTGTATTCTTCCAAAATGTCGTAACGCTCATTTGTTTCTTTAAAGGCGGTCTCTATAAAGCCTTTAAATTTCTTCATATTGAAGGCGCTGCTGTTCGTCGAAGCGACGATGATGCCGTTTTTTGCGGTGATGGCGATCGTTTCCTTCAGCAGATTTTTATAATCTTTCGCCGCGCTGAACGTCCGTTTTTTTGTGCGGGCGAAAGAAGGCGGATCAAGGATGATGAGGTCAAACTCCAGCCCTTTTTTCTCCGCATAGCCGAAGTATTTGAAAACATCCATGACTTTAATGTCATGCGCCTCATAATCAATTCCGTTGGCGCTGAACTGTTCAATCGTTTTTGCGAGACTGCGGTTGGCGACATCGACGCTGGTCGTTTTCTCAGCTCCTCCAAGCGCCGCCGCAACGGAAAATGCCCCCGTATAAGAGAACGTATTCAGCACCCGTCTGCCGTTTGCATACTTGTCCCGAATCGCTTTGCGCACATGACGCTGGTCTAAGAAAATGCCCGTCATCGCCCCGTCGTTTAAATCCACTGCGTACCGTATGCCGTTTTCTTGAACAATGACCGGAAAATCTCCTCTTTCGCCTTTGACAAAATCGTCGTCTTCCACGTATTGCCCGGCCGTATCGAATCGTTTCTTTTCGTAGATCGCTTTATAAGAAAGCTCCAGTCCGTCAATCGCCTCAATCATGCTGTCCTTATAAGCGTAAATGCCTTTACTGTACCATTGAATCAGCAGATAACCGTCATAAAAGTCAATCGTGACGCCGCCGATGCCGTCGCCCTCACCGTTGAAAAGCCGGAACGCCGTCGTATCGGGCGCCTTAAACAGATGGGCTCTCGCTTCAGATGCTTTTTTCAGCTTGTCCAGAAAGAAACGTCCGTCGATCCGTTCATCTCTCGCGCGGGACAGCACCCAGCCGACTCCTTTATTCTGCAAACCGTAATAGCCTTTTCCGATAAACTCACCCTTCTCGGATGTCACATCAAAAAGATCGCCCTCTGTTAAATGAGCCGAGCTTCCGGACAGAGCGTCTTTTTCAATCAGGGGGAATCCTTTTTTCAGCTTTCCGGCAAATGTATCTTTCACTGTAAGTAGCTTCATTGTGCATTCCTCTTTCGTTTTGCTTTCTCTTATCGTACCATAAAACATGATCAACACCGCGTTGTCCCGAAAAATTCAAAACAGGGGGAAAACCATGACAGCCAAAAGAATCGACCATACAGGCATTATGGTCAAAGATATTGAAACATCCATTGCCTTTTATCAAGACGTTCTCGGTATGACGTTAAAGGATCGTATCACTCATACGAACGGCATTATTGAACTTGCCTTTCTCGGCTTTCAGGAAGGGCCGGAGACAGAAATTGAGCTGATCCAGGGCTACAGCAGCGAGCTTCCCGCAGAAGGAAAAGTCCATCATGTCGCTTTATTAACTGAAGATATCGCGGCGGAGTTCACGCATGCGAAGCGTCAGGGCGCCGTATTTATCGATGAAGAAATCACGACGCTTCCGAACGGGTACCGCTACTTTTACATTGAAGGACCTGACGGCGAATGGATCGAATTTTTCCAGCGTTAAAAAAACGGGCGAAAGCGCCCGTTTTTTTTATGTTTCTTCAGTGACGTTTTGTTCCGCCGCCCGTTCCTCTCTCCATTTTTGAAGATCCCAAATTCGGAAAAACGGATAATAGATGATAAATGTAATCAGGAGATTGATCAGCTGCATGACCGAACCGGAGATTTTCCCGCCCGTCGCCAAATAACCGGAAATCAGCGGCGGCATCGTCCACGGCACGGCGATTCCCGCCGGTTTTGCCACCATCCCCGTGCTCATCCCGATGTACGTCGCCGTAATGGTCAAGAGCGGCGCAATGATAAAAGGCACGATTAACAGCGGATTCATGACGAGCGGCATCCCGAAAATAATCGGTTCGTTAATGTTAAAAATCGCGGGCCCGATGCCGAGACGGCCGAGCTGTTTCATCTGTTTGCTTCTGGAGCGCACAAGCATGGTCAGCACAAGGGCAAGCGTCGCTCCGCTTCCGCCGACATTAATCCATATTTGAAAGAACTGTGTCGTAAAAATGCTCGGCAGCGCTTCTCCCGCTTGAAAAGCCAAACGGTTGGCATCCATCGCCCCGTACCAGATCGGCGACATGACGCCGCCGATAATGGACGCGCCGTGTATGCCGCACGACCAAAGCAGCATTTGCACGAATTCGGCGATAAGACTTCCGCCGAGACTCCCGCCCAGAATAGACAGCGGGGTGCCCAGCAGATCGCCTACGACATTGTGGAGGCTTTTAAAAGGAGTTATTTCAATAAACAGACGGGCCAGCCATACAAGCGTAATAATAATGAAACCGGGGATGAGCGCAACGAACGATTTGCTGACCGCAGGCGGCACTCCGTCAGGCATTTTAATGACGATATTTCTTTGTATGATAAACCGGTACACTTCCGTAGACAGCATTGCAATGATCATCGCGACAAACAGACCTTTGCTTCCGAGCAGCGAAATCGGAATGCCGCCTCCCACCATAATCTCTGTTGCCGAGCCGTCAGGAATAAACGGAATCTGATACGGCGTCGCCAATAAAAAGGCGGCAAGGGCAATGGCTCCCGACGACAGGGCATCCACCTCATAGCTTTCCGCAAGCCGGTAAGCAATCCCAAAGGCGGCGACAAGCGCCATAATATCAAAGGACGCATTCACGGGATACCCGAGCTTTTCAACCCAATTTTCACCGAAAAGACCAGCCATAAAATCGGCATAACCGGGAATCGGAAGACTCGTCAGAATCAGAAAAACCGATCCGATGATGATAAGCGGCATCGTCAAAATAATGCCGTCCCGCAAAGCTCTTAAGTGCCTTTGGCCGGCGACTTTTCCGGCGACAGGCATGATTTTTTCTTCCATGACCCGATTGAACGTACTCATTTATCAAAAACCCCCTTTTTGAGTTCATTGCGCAGATGTCTTAAAGCATTTTCTCCATCATATTTTGGAAACGCTTACATTTGCATACAGAAATTTTCCTTATCCCTCAGGAAAAAAAGAATTCCGCACTGCCGATATATAAAGAAAAAGGGGGAATTGCAATGTATCACACCCTGAAACCGATAATGGCCGCGGCCTTGTGTGTCGGCCTGTTCTCCGCCGCGGCGCCCGCGCACGCCGAGACGCACGACCGGGATGTTATCGTGGTGTACAAAAATCAAAACGGCAAGGAATCCGCCATAGACAGCGGAGCGGATGTGGAACAGACCTATCAGCATCTCCCGGCAGTCGCCGTGTCAGCCGATTCACAAACGGTGAAAGACCTGAAACAGGACCCTGACATCTTATATGTAGAAGACAATGTATCCTTTCAGGCAGCAGGCGGTTCTGATATCCGCCCGTTATCAGCGGCCCAAAGCAGCAGTTACGCGCTGCCGCAATGGGATATCAAACCGACTCAGGTCAAGCAGGCGTGGAAAGAAGGCTTGACGGGAAAAAAGGTGAAAGTGGCTGTCATTGACAGCGGCATTTATCCTCATGATGATCTGTCCATTGCGGGAGGCTATTCCGCAGTCAGCTATACTTCCTCATACAAAGATGACAACGGACACGGGACGCATGTCGCCGGAATCATTGCGGCCAAACATGACGGATACGGCATTGACGGTATTGCGCCGGATGTCCGGTTATATGCGGTTAAAGCATTAGACAGAAAGGGTGCAGGGGATCTTAAAAGCCTTCTTAAAGCGATCGACTGGTCGATCGCCAATAAAATGGACATCCTCAATATGAGCCTCGGAACTAACGCAGACAGCAAAATTCTTCACGACGCCGTAGACAAAGCATACAAAAAAGGAATCGTGATCGTAGCCGCCGCAGGAAACGACGGCAACAAAAAACCGGTCAATTATCCGGGCGCCTACAGCAGCGTAACGGCAGTCTCAGCGTCAACTGAAAAAAACGGACTCGCGGCTTTTTCCACGACCGGAAAACAAATTGAATTTGCCGCACCCGGCACCAATATTACGAGCACGTATCTGAATCAAATGTACGCCACGGCTGACGGCACATCTCAAGCCGCGCCCCACGTCACCGGCATGTTCGCGCTGCTCAGGCAGAAATATCCCGAGGAAACAAATACACAGCTCCGGCAGCAGATGCAGCAAAACGTCAAAGATCTGGGCGCTCCCGGACGTGACAGCCGATTCGGATACGGCCTGGTGCAATATCACGTAAAGCAAAAGAGCTTTGCCGAACGGGCCGTAATAAAAGCGGAAAAGACGAAAAAACAGGCAGATATCAATCAAGCAAAAACGGCCGTCAGCAAGCTGTCCAAGTCAAAGGGAAAAACCGCTCTCGAGTCCCGGATCAATAAAGTTCAGACGGCAAGAAATGTGACGGACGCAAGAGACAAAGTCCGGACTGCCGAAAAACAAAAGAAAAAAACCGCCGTTAATGCCGCACAAAGCGCCATTCGCAAATTACCGGCCGGTTCAGAGAAAAAAGGGCTGCAAAAGCGGCTGAACGCTGTCAACTCAAGCCTTTTGAAAACAGCTGAAGCCAGCGTCAAACAGGCGGAAAAAAAGACCTCTGAGGCCAGCACCGCAAAAGCCCAAAAAGCAGTCAGCGAAATCCAGCCGGGAAAAGAAAAATACGCTCTGGAAAAACGGCTTGACCGGATAAAAGATAAACTCAACCGGCAGCAGGCTAGAGACAAAGTAAAAACGGCTGAAAAAACCAAGACGAAAAAAGCAAAATCAGCGGCGCAAACGGCAGTCAGCCGATTGAAGCCGTCTGCCGAAAAGAACGGCCTGCAAAAACGCGTGCGTGCGATTCGGGTGAAATAGAAAAAAAACGCTTATGAGCCGGATAACGGCTTCACAAGCGTTTCATCACACCTGCCTATTGGTTCATGGCCGGGCGGTCGATCGTGTTCCATTTCGTAAAGGACATATATCGGAAATAATGATCACGATACGGGTGCGAGGTGCCTGTATTCCAAGGCTTGTCGCTGCCGCAGAAATGGACGATGGCCGGTTCGGCACGTGTTTCTCTGTAACGTATACGGTCGATCAGTTCAGGAGGCGTTTTCTCATTCATGATAATATGCGTCTGCGCGTTCCAGCGCGGATGCAGTTCATGCCATTGATCATATAAGATCGCGTTAAGCGCGTCCTGATCATGAAACACGAGAAAATCCTCCGAGCTGTTTTCGTTGATAAAATCAATCACCTTTTCGGAAATATTTTGTTTTCTCCAAGGTTCGAAATCTATAATCATAATGCCGGAATTAAAATACTTGGCAGTTTCGCTGATATTCATTTTTTTCAGTCTTTCATGCTGTCCGGCGTCTTCTACCGCCGCAACTATTGCCGGGGAAATATCCAAGTCCCATAAAACCGAAATATCTTCCATCACAATTGCATCGCAATCAATGTAAATCATCCGCTTTACGGACTCATCCTTAATTAAATCAGGGATGGAAATGCGGTAATAAGCCGCTTTTGTAATGTGGCTGCTTTCGACTGCATGCTTGTATTGATCAGCGTCTACTTCTAAAAATTCAAGCGGCGTCCCGAATGACATCGCGGTCTGTTCAAGCTTGTCCTTGTTTTCGGCAGTAATTCCGCCGTCAATCACATATAATTTTGCATCCCTTGTTTTATCCATATTCATCAATAAAGAAGCGAACATCCCACCCAAATGACGAGCATAATGATCATCGGCACATGATACGATATGCATTGTTTCATTCTTTCCCACTGATATTCATCTCCCTTTTTGTTGTACAAATGTCTTTCCCTTTTTTAAAAAAGTAAACCTCGATCTTACACATTTTTTCTGCGGGAATGTGCTGTTTGCAATTTGATATCTTTTGCATTCCCTGTTCAAATTCAATCAGGATTTCAGCCTGAATCATCGTCAGAATATATCGCGCAGGAAAGCGAAAACACGTAAACATAAAAACAACCAGCCGGACTGCACATAAAAGCGGCCGGCTGGTTGTGATGCGTCGATCGTTTAATCGACTTCTTTCTTAATCCCAAGCATCTTTTCGTCTAAATAATGGGCGATGTCCGCCGCTTCCTTCAGCTCGTCGGTCAGATGCTTTGGGACTTCGTTATTTAATTTGTAATAAATTTTATGTTCAAGACTCGCCCAAAAATCCATGGCGATGGTGCGGATTTGAATTTCCGCCTTCACATATTCCACACGATTCGTCAAATAAACGGGAATTTCAATAATCAAATGCAGGCTGCGGTAGCCGTTCGGCTTCGGTTGTTTGATATAATCCTTCACCTTTACGATCTTCAGGTCCTTATGCTGCTTCAAAACCTCAGCGACATTATAAATATCGGAAATAAAGGAACAGATAATCCTGACACCCGCAATATCATGAATATGCTCTTTCATTTCCTGCGTCGTCACATCGCAGCCTTTGCGCATCAGTTTATTGACGATACTCTCAAAACTTTTCACGCGTGATTTTGTATGCTCGATCGGGTTATGCCCGTGAATCAGATTATATTCCTGGCTGATGATAGAAAACTTCGTATCCAGCTCATCTAAAGCGAATTTATAAACTAATAATTCATTTTTCCAATCTTCCATGACCGTTTTCAAATCATCCATATGGGCTGTTGACAAGTCCATTTTTTTCATCTCCTTGCTTTGCTGTCCATATATGAGACGTGTCAGTCCGCGGTCAGGTTCTTTACAATATCGTGAAGATTATGTCATAAAAAAAAGCAAATGCCGATTATGGCATTTGCCCTTTCATTTGATCAGCGGAAATAACTGATCAGGAGTCCGATGGAAAGCAGGAATCCGAAGAATGTATTGGTTTGCGCCGTTGATTTCATCGCAATAATCATGTTCATCGGCATTTCGTTTTTCACAAAGCCTTTCACGGCCTGAACGGGTTTCGGCACGCTCAGGAAGACCAGGAACAGCCACGGGCTTGTGTAACCCATGATGACAAGACCGATGATCCAGATGTAAGCGATGGCAAAAGATGCGGCCAGTATCATAACGGCCCCTCTATGCCCCATCAAAATGGCCAGGGTTTTACGTCCGCCCTTTTTATCTTCCTCAATATCACGGATATTGTTGGACAGATTAATGGCTCCGACCAAGATGGCGATCGGGATGGAAATCAAAATGCTCTGTTCATTAATTCTGCCTGTCTGAATGAAGAAAGAAATAAGGACAAATACAGAGCCCATGCAAATGCCGGAGAACAGTTCCCCGAACGGTGTATACGCAATCGGCAGCGGGCCGCCCGTATACAGATAGCCGATCAGCATGCCGGCAAGGCCGATAGCCGCAAGCCACCAGCTGCTGCTCATGCAGATATAAACACCGAGCACGAGGGCAATCGCATAAGAGCCGAGCGCCAGCTGCAGAATTGTTTTCGGCTTCATGCCGTGGCGGACGATCGCTCCGCCGATACCGACGGAATCCTCCGTATCTAAACCGCGTTTAAAATCATAATATTCATTGAATAAGTTCGTGGCGATCTGGATCCAAAGGCAGGAAAACAGCATGGCCAAAAACAGCAGGAAATCAACCTTTACGTAAAACATCGCCAATACGGTGCCGAGAAGTACGGGCACAAACGATGCCGTCAATGTATGAGGGCGGGTTAGCTGCCACAAAATGCGGCCCATGCTTTCTTTCTCGGGCGTCTTTTGGCTGCCCCCCATATTGTTTTGATTCATTTTCCTCTTCCTTTCTATTAAAAGGCTTTCACAGTCAGCCGATAACAGTAGTGTTGAATTGGGGTTTTCACGTTTTCTGCTACCTTATCTATCATAATAATTTCTTCCTCATTTCACAAGATGCGGCGCTTTATCGGCTATCCTGCCGGAAACGGCTTTTCGCCCTTCTCCATTGGGGTTCGGGACAAGCCTGCTTAAGAAAAAGCCGCCAAAATTTTTTTACCTCGTTTATATTTACGATAAGTTAAAAATCCCGCCTGAACAGCGCCTTTTTAGTATGATCATTTGCCAATTTATACATGCGTGTTTTCCATCCTTTTGTTTCTCATTCATTTTTAAGGAAATTTTAAGCTTAGGATATTAGACATATTTTGAAACTTTTTGTTAATCTAATCGTCATATACTGGTGTAATTATTGAATACGCGGGGAAGGAATTTTGAATATGATGCAAAAATTAAAACGTGCTTATGAAAATACATTGATCAAATGGACGTTTCATACGGGCTTTTATTTTCTGATATTAGTATTGCTCTTTTGGATGTATGGATTTCATACAGCGAATACCGGCACTTATATTTACAACGATTTCTAATCGGGGAGGATAACTATGAAACTACTTGATGCTATAAAAACATACGCAGACGCCAAGCCGCAGGCCGAAGCGTTTCGTTCCTTAGATCAATCCCTCACTTACGGGGAATTATGGGATTTGTCGGAGCGGGTTGCGTCCGGCATTCAAAAACATACAGCTGACGGTTCGAAAGCGCCTGTCCTGGTTTACGGACATATGGAGCCGAATATGATCGTTTCTTTCTTAGGAAGCGTCAAAGCGGGCCGCCCTTACATCCCTGTCGATGTTTCCATTCCGGCGGAGCGGATCGTCAAAATCATTGAAAGCTCAGGCGCAGAGCTGCTTATCAGCGTATCGGGCGATGCAGTCGATACGGGAAGCAATCTGATTAAAACCGTTACGCCCGAAGAGCTTGCAGCTGACGGAGATGCAGACCTCAGCCGTGAGAATTGGGTAAAAGAGCTGGACACGTTTTACATTATTTACACGTCCGGAAGCACGGGAAATCCGAAGGGCGTGCAGATATCGGCTGATAACCTGCAAAGCTTTACTGACTGGATCTGCAGGGATTTTCCTGTGGGCGGGGGTAAGACTTTCTTAAACCAAGCTCCGTTTTCTTTTGATTTATCTGTCATGGACATTTTCCCGTCGCTTCAAACGGGAGGTACGCTGCATTGCGTAACGAAAGACAAAATCAATAAACCGAAAGTACTATTTGAAGAACTGGAGAAATCCAAACTGAACGTCTGGACATCGACGCCGTCTTTCGTCCAAATGTGTCTGATGGACCCCGGCTTTACACAGCAGCTCCTGCCTGAGGCAGAAGTATTTATGTTTTGCGGAGAAGCGCTTCCGGCTGCCGTGGCACAGGAGCTGTTAAACCGTTTTCCGAAGGCCCGCGTATTCAATACATACGGCCCGACTGAAACAACGGTTGCCGTCACCTCCGTTGAAATTACGCAGCAGATTATCGATGAAAATGAATCTCTGCCCGTCGGTTTTGCAAAACCCGATATGAATATCTTCATCATGGATGAAAACGGGAATAAGCTTCCGGACGGAGAAAAAGGGGAAATCATCATCGCCGGCCCGAGCGTGAGCAAAGGCTATCTCGGTGAACCGTCTCTGACGGAAAAAGCGTTTTTCTCAATTGACGGCCAGTGGGCATATCACACGGGTGATGCCGGTTATGTTCAGGATGGTCAGATTTTCTGCCAAGGACGCCTTGATTTCCAGATTAAGCTTCACGGCTACCGCATGGAGCTGGAGGAAATCGAAGTACATGTAAGGCAGTCTCAATATGTGCGCACGGCGGTTGTCATCCCGTATCAGCCTAACGGACCTGTCGAATATTTAATTGCCGCCATCGTGCCTGAAAAACATGATTTTGAAAAAGAATTCCAGCTGACAAGCGCCATTAAGAAAGAACTGGCCGCTTCGCTTCCGGCCTACATGATTCCGAGAAAATTCATTTATCAGGATCACATTCAAATGACTGCGAACGGAAAAATCGACCGTAAACGCATTGGCGAAGAGGTTCTTGTATGACGCCTTACAGCTCGTTTTTCTTCTTTATCTTACTTGGAATCCTTCTTTTGCCGACGATTATTTTAGGGCTGAACGGCAAGAGATTCCAAGGATACAACATGTTTATATCCATCATCGTATTGGCTTTGATTTTCGCGCATGATCTGCACGGCGTGATCGCACTATGTATCTTTACGCTGTGGCAGGTGCTTTTAATCAGGGGTTATCTCGCTTACAGACTGAAAGCCAACAGCGGCTTTGTCTTCAGTATGGCCGTGATCGCGTCCATTTTACCCCTGTTTTTATCTAAATTATGGCCGTTTTTCTTTCCGCCGGCGCCTCATCACCCGGTTCATAACCTGATCAGTTTCTTAGGAATTTCTTATTTGACATTTAAAGGCGTCCAGCTGATCATGGAAACGAGAGACGGACTGATTAAAGAAAAAATGCCGCTTCACCGCCTTTTGTACTTTATTATGTTTTTCCCGACCATTTCTTCCGGTCCGATCGACAGATACCGCAGATTTGCCAAGGACGAACAGAAAGTATGGACAAAGGGAGAATACGCTGATTTACTGTATACCGGCATTCATAAAATTTTTATCGGTTTCTTATACAAATTCATTATCGGATATGCGATTAACACGTATTTCATTATGAATCTGTCTCATATCACCCACAGCAAACTGTGGGGTAATGTGCTGTACATGTACGGATACAGCTTGTACCTGTTTTTTGATTTTGCGGGTTACACGATGTTTGCCGTCGGTGTAAGCTATATCATGGGTATCAAATCTCCGGAAAACTTTAATAAGCCGTTTATCAGCAAAAACATTAAAGACTTCTGGAACCGCTGGCACATGTCCTTATCCTTCTGGTTCAGAGACTACGTATTTATGCGCTTTGTTTTCTGGATGACAAAGAAAAAATGGATAAAGAACCGGATGGCCGTCTCGAACATCGGGTATTTCCTGCTGTTCATGCTGATGGGCGTCTGGCACGGACTCGCTCTGCAATATATTGTATACGGCCTGTACCACGCCGTATTAATGACCGGGTATAACTTTTTTGAGAAATGGAATAAGAAATACAAGTGGCTGCCCGCCAATCGTTTTACGGCCTTTTTAGCCATCGTCATCACATTCCATTTCGTATGTTTCGGATTTTATATTTTCTCAGGAAAACCATTTCATCACTAAAGGAGATTGAAAACACATGGAATTTAAACAGGAAGTATTAGACGTATTAGCTGAAGTTTGTCAGGAGGACGCTGTGAAAGAGAATCCTGATATTGAAATCTTTGAAGAAGGACTGCTTGATTCTTTCGGAACTGTAGAACTGCTTGTCGCCATCGAAAACCGCTTCGGCATTACAGTGCCGATCACTGAATTTGACCGTGACGAGTGGAATACGCCAAACAACATTGTAAACAAACTGACTGAGTTGAAGTAAATGAAAAAGCGTTTCTTTGGACCAATTATTTTAGCGTTTGTCCTGTTTGTCGGAGCTATCGCAGTTCCGGCTTCATGGCTTACGCGCTTCATTCCTGAAAAACGTGTCGAAGAGTCGGCGGCAGCCTTAAATCCGAATATGTTCCAGGGACTCTATCTTCAAAACAAAATGTTCGAAGACTCGAAGTATCTGCCGATTTTCGGTTCTTCCGAGCTTTCAAGACTGGATGAGTTTCACCCGTCCAACTATTTCCAAGTGAACAACCAAGGCTTTACGCCTTATCTTGTCGGAAAAGGCGGGGACCAATCCTTGATACACGCCGTGAACTTTGCGGCGCATTATCAGCAGCTGAAAGGCAAAAAACTGGTATTCATTGTTTCTCCGCAATGGTTTATCAAAAAAGGTTCTGATGAACAGCACTTTGCGCCGAATTTTTCATCACTTCAGGCATTGGATTTAGCATTTAATAACCAGATTGATCCCGCGGTCAAAAAGAACATGATGAAGCGCATGCTCCGTTTTAAAGTCGTTCAGCATGATGCCGTCCTTTCTGAATTGTACAAGGGAATGGTCAACGGACAATCATGGAAAGTGAAAGCGGTCATGCCGGCCGCCAAAGCTTATTATTCTCTGCTTGAGAAAAAAGATCTTTATTATTCAATGGGAGAAAACAAGGGCCCTGAACGGACGATCTCTGAAAACCTGAAAGGGAAATCGTGGTCAGAGTTAAAAACAGCCGCCGCTCAATTAGGAGAACGGAGCTCCAAGTCCAATCCTTTCTATATCGATGACGCTTCTTATAAAAAGATTAAGAAGAAAGTAAAGAGAGTGAAAGGAATCAACAAAGGAAGAACATACGCCAAATCAGTCGAATATCACGACTTTGAGGATATGCTGGACATTCTGAAAGATGCCGGCGCTGAACCGATGTTCGTGGTTATTCCGGTCAACGGAAAATGGTATGACTACACCGGCTTCCCGAAAAAAGGCCGGACTGATTACTACAAAAAAGTCACTAAGCAAATTAAAGCGAAGGGCTTTCAGGTTGCCGACTTATCCGGGCACGAATATGATCCGTACTTTATGAAAGACACCATCCATATCGCCTGGAAGGGCTGGGTGTACGTCGATAAAGCAATGGAGCAGTTTTACAAAAACGGCAAGGTGACGGTTCACTGAGCACGGTGATGACAGAATACGTAAAAACGAACACGCAGGGGGGCATTCTCTCCCCTGCTTTTTATGTGATTTGATTTTTTCACAAATTTGAGGAAAACTATTGCGAATATTTGTTGAAGGTATACAATAGAATATAAATTATTTTCAAATAAGTTTGACAATAACACCAATAGGGAGACAGAACATTATGAAACAAGATATTCGTGTTGAATTGACTTCAGCCAAAAAACCGAAACCGGACCCCCATGACCTTGCGTTCGGCAGAATTTTCACCGACCATATGTTTGTTATGGATTACGATGCCGATCAAGGCTGGTATGATCCGAGAATTATCCCTTATCAGTCCATCTCAATGGATCCTGCGGCCATGGTTTATCATTACGGCCAAACCGTTTTTGAAGGGCTTAAAGCGTATGTAACGAAGGATCAGGAAGTGCTTCTGTTCAGACCGGAGAAAAATATGGAGCGCCTGAACCAATCAAATGACCGCCTTTGCATCCCGCTCATTGATGAAGAGCTTGTTCTTGAAGGCCTGAAACAGCTCGTAGCCATCGACAAAGACTGGATTCCGAAAGCGGAAGGCACTTCCCTTTATATCCGTCCGTTTATCATTGCGACTGAGCCTTTCCTCGGTGTAGCGGCATCCCATACGTACAAGCTGTTTATCATCCTTTCCCCGGTCGGCTCTTATTACAAAGAAGGCATTAAACCGGTAAAAATCGCCGTGGAAAACGAATTCGTGCGCGCCGTCAAAGGCGGCACCGGAAACGCGAAAACCGCCGGCAACTACGCATCAAGCCTGAAAGCGCAGCAGGTTGCGGAAGAGAAGGGATTTTCCCAGGTTTTATGGCTTGACGGCATTGAGAAAAAATACATCGAAGAAGTCGGCAGCATGAACATCTTCTTCAAAATCAGCGGCGAAATCGTGACGCCGGAACTGAACGGAAGCATTCTTGAAGGAATTACGAGAAATTCCGTCATCACCCTTCTCAAACATTGGGGACTGACTGTGTCTGAGCGGAAGATTTCGATCGATGAAATCATCCAGGCGCATCGTGACGGCCGATTGGAAGAAACATTCGGAACCGGTACGGCGGCGGTCATTTCTCCGGTCGGCGAATTGATCTGGAATGATGAAAGTCTTGTCATCGGCAGCGGTGAAACCGGAGAGATCTCGAAGAAATTGTATGATACCATTACAGGCATTCAAAAAGGCGCGGAAGCCGACGTGTTCGGCTGGACGACGGAAGTCGCCTCACTAAGCGAATCAAAATAAGCAAAAAACCCGGAATCGAATCCGGGTTTTTTTACTGCTCTTATGCTTCAATCGACTTAAAGAAATGAGGCAGATGTTCTTTGTGGGCCTCAAGCATTTCATCCAGAATGGCCTTTGCCACGGAGTCTGACGGGACGAGAGGGTTGATCGTCATCGCAAGTAGCGCCGTTTGATAATCTCCCGTGACGGCTGCTTCAGCGGCGACACGCTCAAATGATTTGATTTGCTGGACGAGTCCGCGGACAGACACCGGCAGATCACCGACGGCGATCGGTTTCGGACCGTCTTTCGTCATAACACAGTTCACTTCGACCGCTGAGTCATTCGGAATGCTGGCGATCGCGCCGTTGTTGATTGTATTGACGGGCTGGATATCATGTTTGTCGTTATAGATGGAGCTGATCAGGTTGCAGGCCGCGTCACTGTAGTACGCTCCGCCCCGTTTTTCAAGCTGCGGCGGTTTGATGGCGAGATTCGGATCTTTGTACAGTTCGAACAGTTCTTTCTCAACCTTCTGTACGACCTCGGCGCGTGTGCCCTCCGTCTGTGACGCTACTATTTCATGCTCGAGCATTTCTTTCGTTTTGAAATAATAGCGGTGGTAGCCGCAAGGAATCAGATCGAGCGCCTTCAGGAATTCAGGCTCCCATTCCGCCCCTGAAATATTTTTCATCGTCATAGCGTTTTTCGGGTCTCCCATGGCTTCAATGACTTGATCTTTCACGCTGACGCCGTCTAAGAAAACATCTAATCCGAAGACCATGTGATTCAGCCCGGCAAATTGCACTTCGATCCGGCTGACATCCACGTCCAATGCTTTTGCGACGCCCATTTTAATGCCGATCGGCACATTGCAGAGGCCGACGACTTTTGTGAGATTCGAGTAGCGGAGCAAGGCCTCGGTAACCATGCCGGCAGGGTTTGTGAAATTCACGAGCCATGCATTCGGACAAAGCTCTTCGATGTCTTTCGCGATTTCCAGAATAACCGGGATGGTGCGCAGCCCTTTGAATAAACCGCCCGGACCGTTTGTCTCCTGGCCGATTACGCCGTATTTTAACGGAATCCGTTCATCTTTGGCGCGGGCCTCAAGAAGGCCGACGCGGAATTGAGTCGTTACGAAATCCGCATCCTTCAAGGCTTCTCTCCGGTCAAGCGTCAGGTGAATCTCTATCGGAACACCCGCTTTTTCGACCATGCGTTTTGCAAGCGTGCCGACAATATTGAGTTTTTTCTCGCCTTCGGGAATGTCGACGAGCCATAATTCTCTGACAGGCAGTTCCTCATAGCGTTTAATGATGCCTTCCACAAGCTCCGGTGTATAGCTTGAACCTCCGCCGATCGTTACAATTTTAATTCCTTTTGTCATATTTTTGCTCCCCCTTGCAGACTCACTTTTTCGTAAATCTCGACTAACTCAGCGGCCAAGTCTTTCACGGTCATGGCATTCATTAAATGATCTTGCGCATGCACCATTAAAAGCGTCATGTCTGTTTTTTCTCCGCCGGCTTCATTTTGGATCAGTTCTGTCTGATAATGATGGGCTTCCGTCAGTTCCCTTGCGGCTTCCTGAAGCTTTTCTTCCGCCATGGCTCTGTCCCCCCGCTTTGCGGCGGCAATGGCTTCCATTGATGCGCTTCTGCCGTTGCCGCCATGCAGGATGATCTGAAAAATGGTCTGTTCCATTTTTTCATTCATGTGTTTCACTCCCTTTCTCTACAGCACGGCTTTTTCGTCTCCCTGTACGGCTGGCGCCTGCGATTGTTCAAGTTCGTTTTCTTCTTTCAGCTTTTGCGAATCCCACATTCTGAAGAACGGATAGTACACGATAAAGGCTGTGATGATGTTAATCGCCTGCATGACAGCCCCTGATATTTTTCCGCCCGTGGCAAGATAGCCGGAGAAAATCGGCGGCATCGTCCATGGGACGGCAATGCCGGCAGGTTTGGCGACGAGGCCAGTGCTCATGCCGATATAGGTAAGGACCAGTGTGACAAGCGGTGTGATAATGAACGGAATGAGAAGCATCGGGTTCATGACGATCGGCATTCCGAAAATAATCGGCTCATTAATATTAAAGACGGCCGGCCCGATGGCGAGTTTCCCAAGCTGCTTCATCTGCTTGCTTCGCGAACGGAGAAACATGGTGACCACGAGCGCCAGTGTCGCGCCGCTTCCGCCGATGTTGATCCAGATTTCAAAAAACTGCTGGGTGAAAATATTCGGAAGCGCATCGCCCGCCTGAAACGCAATCCGGTTGGCATCCATCGCTCCGAACCAGATCGGCGCCATGACGCCGCCGACTATGTTCGCCCCGTGTAATCCGCACGCCCACAAGAGCATTTGAACCGCTTCGGCTATCAGGCTTCCGCCGAGACTTCCCCCAAGAATCGAGAGCGGTGTACCCAGTACAACGCTTACAATGTTATGAAGGCTTTCAAACGGTGTCGCTTCGACAATTAAACGCGCGCCCCAGATCAGAAAGATGACGGCAAAACCGGGAATTAAAGCGATAAACGATTTGCTGACCGCAGGAGGCACGCCGTCCGGCATTTTGAAGACGAAATTCCGCTGGATGATCAGGCGGTAAATTTCCGTCGACAGCATGGCGATGATCATCGCAACAAACAGCCCTTTGCTTCCCATGAGAGACAGCGGGATGCCGCCGCCGACCATGATTTCCTCTTTGGCGCCGGAAGGCAGAAACGGAACTTTGTACGGCGTTGCCAAGAGAAACGCCGCCAAAGATATCGCACCGGCCGATAATGCATCCACCCCGTATTTTTCGGCCAGGCGGTAGGCGATTCCGAAAGCGGCGACAAGACCCATGATTTCAAAGGTCGCATCAACCGGATATTGCAGTTTTTGAGACCAGGCGCTTCCGAACGTTTTTGCCATGAAATCCGCATATCCCGGAATCGGCAGGTTGCCGATGATCAGAAAAAACGAACCGATGATGATAAGCGGCATGGTGAGGATGATCCCGTCACGCAATGCTTGCAGATGCCGCTGGGAGGCAATTTTTCCGGCAATGGGCATGACTTTCTCTTCTAAAAACTGGTTCACCTTATTCACACGGCCCGCCCCTTTCTACGATGCGTTTCCGAGCTGTTCCGCTGATTTCAGAACCTCCGCTCCGTTGCATGTGCCGTAATGGACGGTATTGATGACTTCAACCGGCACTCCTTTTGATTCACCCAATTTTTTCAGCTGCGGAAGCAAATAACGGACTTGAGGCCCAAGCAGCAATACGTCCGCTTTATCAATATGCTGGTTGACTGAATCGCCTGACACCGCCCAGATTTTATATTCTTTTCCTTGTTCCTGTGCGCTTTTTTCCATCTTGGTGACGAGTAAGCTTGTTGACATCCCTGCTGCACAAACGAGTAATATATTCATGTAAAAGACCTCCTGAAAGTTTGATATTTTGTATGTCTCGATGTTAGTACCATCATATTATGAAATCGCTTTCATAACTACTCAGGCTTTTTCCGCTGTTAACGGAAAAAAGGTGTATCCCGGTCTTTCTCTGATCGTTTGTCTCTGAATACTCGTAAAACCTCCTGATAGGTTGTGCATTTTAAGAGACGGCTTACCGCGGCCGGATCATCTAACATCCCGCCGAGCCATTTGTACATATGCTGGAGGTCGGCTTTGCTTTCTTTCTCGACGCAGAGCAGGCAGACAAATTGGACACGCTTATCCGCCCAGTCAATCGGCTTCTTCAGCGTGCATACCGCCCAAAACGTCGTGTCTGTCTGCGGAACGAGCGGGTGCGGAATCGCCGTAAGATTGCCGAAACTCGTAGGAGAAATCGCTTCCCTTTCAAAAATAGAATCGGTCAGAGAATCAGAAGCGAGGCCGGCTTCAGCAACCTGCTGTCCGAGAAAACGGATGACGTCCTCCTTCGTCTCCAGATCCTGCTGCAAAAATACCAGCTCCGGTTTCAGAAAGTTCAATTGTTCCCGCTTTTCTTCCAGCATGGCGTCGATTTTTGTAAAATCCCCGCCGCCCAACAGCGTATGAACCTTCAACACGGGAACGGGCAGGTCTTTTTTGATCGGCACTGTGCTGACCACAAAATCAATCGACTCAAAGGAAAGCTGGTCAAGGCTGCAGTAATCAGCCGTTCCGACGATTTCAAGACGCTTTGCGAACCGGGAACGGAGCTTTTCTCTCAAAAGCTGCGCGCTGCCGGCGCCGGACGCACAGACAATCAGACAGCGCTTAGGCGGCCGTTCCGTCTTTCTCCTTTCGATGGCGGCTCCGAAATGAAGCGCCAAGTATCCGATCTCATTCTCATGAATATCAATGCCGGTTTGCTCCTTGATCACGATTCCCGCAATCACTCCCGCTTCAAATGCGAGCGGATAATTTTCCTTTATGGCGGAGAGCATCGGGTTTCTCAGGTTCATTCCGTACCGGTTTCGGTTAATCGCCGGCTTGATGTGGAGCGCAAGACCCGCTTTCAGCTCATTGTCGTCCGTGATTCCGAGCTTCAGCTCCCGCTCAATGGCTTCAATCATGGCCTCCGTCAAACGGCTGGTTTCCCCGTCTATCAGCCTTGTAAGCTCTTTTCCTTCCAGTTGTGACTGGGTCATGCGCTTTGTCCCGAGCAGGTGAATGGCGATATAGGCGGTTTCCTGTTCGGGAAAGGTGACCGAAAGCGCCGATTCAAGCTCTTTTACGATGGCTTCCGCTGACTGATATTCTGTTTCAAGCTTAATATCATGAAGATCTTCCGGAATGAGAGATACATAGTTTTCTGTCCGGATTCGTTTGCAGGCAATGGCGATATGGATGATGAGATTGTTCAGGCCGAAGAAAGAAAGCGGGATCTTATGGTTTCGAACCTGCTTCATAATGGCTGTGCGGATCACATGAATGTCGTCTTTCGGCAGAATACCGGCCTTTTCACTCAGGAGATCAGGCTCAGGCTCGCGGTCGTCCACTAAGTATTCCGCCATACAATAACGGAGGCGGAGCTCTTCGCCGCGCAGCTTAAAGCCGTAGTTCGGCCTTGTTTCCAAAATGATGTCATAGGGGCGGAGCCGTTTTTTGACTTCTTTTAAATCAGATTGAAGTGTGGATTTACTGATGAATAGTTCTTCCGCCAAGTCATCCAGCTTGAGGTAGCCGTCGGCCAGAAGCATTCTTTTCATAAGGTAATCTATCCGTTCATCGGGAAAAATCGGCACGGTGCTGTTCTGCTGGAAATTGTCCTGAAGCCAGTTTTTAAACGGCTGCTCATTCCGGATCAGCAGCTTATAGCCGCTCCCTCTGACAGATTGAATGGATGCGCCGTGTTTTTCTACAATGGTTTGCAGTTCCTTTATGTCATTGCGGACCGTCCGCGTCGTTACCTTTACATTTGCAGCGATGACTGAGCTTGTAACCGGTGTTTCAGCAGCTAAAAGCAAGCGCAAAAGTTCACGAAGCCGCCCATGAAGCATGAGAAAAACCTCCTATCAGATCAGATGCAGACGTGAAAAATGGGCAAAAAGAATGAGGAAGGGGTAAATGTATGTAAATTCTATAATGGGGAGGATTTCAAGTCAATGCGGCAATCCGATGCCAAGCCCGTAAAAAAACAGCCGGATCAGCCGGCTGTTCGGGATGCGGACATGCGGTTCCGCTTAGATGCCTTCCGTTCTTTTATGATTTTTCTGATGATCGGATAGATGACGGGCGCCCATTTGATAATCGTTTTGAAAAATTTTTTCAATGTCTGAATCCCCTTTCTTTTACCTTGTCTTTCCCCTGTTATCAGCGTTTATAAACATGGTCAGCGTGAAACATACCGGTTCCCCGTCACCCAATAGCGCCACGGATAATCCCGGGCTTCTCCGCTGTTGTCAATCCCGATTCTCGGGCCTGTTGATATATGCTCAGGCGTAAAGCCCTCCGTAATATACAGCGGCGGTTCCGTGATCATGCCGCCGTAGTCGTTCATTGAAATGCCCATCGCCTTCGTCAGTTTTCCCGGGCCGTTTGTCCACTCTCTCGGGGGTCTGCCCGGTCTCCTGCTCTCCATCAGGAACTGTCCTTCATGAGGCTCCGCCGCCCTGATTAACACGGCCTGCGGAATGCCGATGTCCGCGGCGACGACGTTCATTAATGTATGAGTGTGCATGACGTATGTATAAATGCGGCCCGCCTCATGGAACATAATTTCCGTCCGTTTCGTGCGCCGGTTGCCGAAGCTGTGCGCCGCCCGGTCTTCCGCTCCCATATAAGCTTCCGTTTCCACGATAAAACCTGAAGCCGTTCCCTCATCCGTCTCCTTCACCAAGAGACAGCCGAGCAATAAAGGGGCAAGCTCCACTGACGGTCTCTGGTAAAATTCAATCGGCAAAGGCTTTCGTTCTCCTGCCATTTGCCTCCCTCCTTTCTGAATATAGCGATTTCCTCTTTCACGTTTTTCACTTCTTTTTTACAATATAAACATGAGAGAAAAAAGGACATTATTGTTGAACGCTCTATTGCGTTTTGAAAATCGGCTCGGTATAATATGATGGTTCAAATGAAAATGATTCTCATGTTCAATAAATACCGGACAATGATCATAAAAGTAGGTGAATTGATTTTTGAGCGATTCTGTCAGGTCCGCAAGCCGTCTGATCAGCATCTTAAAAAACGGGGTTTTCTTCCTGATCGCGGTGACCGGGCTGCTTGTATCTATTTTTTTCGCCGTCTCATTCGGCGCGAAAGACATTACTTTACATACGGTTTGGTCGGCTGTTGCTGATTACAATCCGAATATAACGGGCCAGCAGATCATTCATGAATTGCGTCTTCCGAGGGTGCTCGGGGCGGCCGTTACAGGAGCCGCTTTTGCCGCAGCGGGCGCCCTCATGCAGGGTGTCACGAGAAACCCGCTTGCCGATTCGGGTGTCTTAGGCGTAAACGCGGGCGCCATGTTTGTTGTTGCGCTCAGTTTTGCTTTTTTCCCTCATTTGTCATACGCCCTGCTGATGGTGATGTCATTTTTGGGAGCACTGGCAAGCACCGGCTTGATTTTCTTTATCAGTGCGGCGGGAAAAGGCAGCATGACACCTTTAAAGGTGACGCTTGCCGGGGCGGTCGTGGCCGCTCTTTTACATTCACTCAGTACCGGTGTGGCGATTTATTACGATTTAAGCCAGGATTTGGCCTTCTGGTACGCCGGGGGGGTGTCAGGGATCAAGTGGGCTCATTTACAAGTCCTTGTTCCCGTGATTGCGGTCTTCATCATTCTCGCGACATTCATGGGCCGGTCCGTCACCCTTCTCTCAATGGGAAATGACGTGGCGGCGAATTTAGGGGTGAACACGGCTCTGACGCGTGCCGCCGGATTAATGATCGCCGTCGTTCTTGCCGGTGTGTCTGTTTCCGCTGCCGGCGCGATCGGCTTTGTCGGGCTGGTCATTCCCCATATCGCGCGAAAGATCGTCGGCGTTACGTACAGGCTGATTATTCCGATGTCCGCTTTACTCGGCGCGATTCTATTGATTTTGGCTGACCTGGCCTCGCGCACGGTCAGTCCCCCGAGGGAATTGGCGATAGGCATTATGGTCGCACTTGTCGGTGTCCCTTTCTTTCTTTATATTGCCCGCAAGGAAGGGAGAGACTTATAAATGAAAGTGCAGAAAGAAACAAAAAAAGCGGCGGCGGCAGGACTCATTCTGCTGGTCATCGCCGTTTGCATTATTCTGATCGGGCTGCATACGGGCTCATTCCGGCTTTCTCCTCTCACGGTGGGAAAAACGCTGTTCGGATACGGCACGTTTCAAAGCACAACCGTTTTATTCGATTACCGGCTTCCCCGGATTCTGGTGACGATGCTGGCCGGCATCGGTTTAGGAGTGTCGGGCGCTATTTTGCAGGGTGTATCCCGAAATCCGCTTGCCGATCCGGGCATTCTCGGACTGCATGCCGGCGCTTCCTTCGGTTTGATGATGTATATCACGTTCTTTCATTCCCTGGAGGCGCAGGCGTCGATGTTCATCCCGCTGTTTACGTTTGCGGGCGGAACACTCGCCGCCCTGCTGATCGTAGTGCTTACGTACGACAGGCTGAACGGTTTTTTAACGATCCGCATGCTGTTAGTCGGGATCGCCGTTTCCGCGGGCTTCAGCGCCGTTACATTGTTTATGTCGCTGCGCCTGAATGAAGAAACTTATACATTCGCTTCCCGCTGGCTGGTGGGAAACGTCTGGGGCAGGGATTGGATTCACGTGTGGTCGCTATTGCCCTGGATCGGCATTCTCGCACCGCTTGCATGGCTGAACGCCCGCTCTTTGAATATTTTAATGCTCGGTGACCAGGCAGCCGCGGGGCTCGGCGCACACGTGCAGAGAAAAAGGATCATGCTGATCGCCATAGCGGTCGGCTTGTCCTGCGCGAGCGTCGCGATGGCCGGGGGAATCGGCTTTATCGGCTTTGCCGCCCCTCACTTGGCAAGACGGCTCGTCGGCACCATGCATCAGCATATTATCCCGATTGCGGGATTAATCGGACTCGTCATTCTTGTCGCGGCAGACACCATCGGCCGGTCTTTGTTTCAGCCGAACGCCATTCCGGCCGGCGTGGTTGCGGCAGCCATCGGCGCGCCGTATTTTCTCTATCTCGTCATGAAAATCAAATCATAAAACAAGGAGTATTCCCATGAAAAAAATAATTGCGCTCGTCAGTTTCATGTGTATTTTCTTATTGGCTGCCTGCCAATCCGACTCAACACAGCCGGAGTCAAAAAAGAAATCCGGCGATCATAAAATCGCTTCGATGTCCATTCACCTGACAAATGATCTGCTGGCTCTCGGCGTTACACCTGCCGGTTCCGTCGTGGGCGGAGAATTGAAAGATTTTCTCCCTCATGTGAAAAATCAGCTGAAAGACACGAAAAAACTCGGACCTGCCTCAGACCCGGATATGGAAGCTTTACTTGAGCTGAATCCAGACAACATTTATCTTGATAAAGAATTTGCGGGGAAAGATGTGTCAAAATACAAGAAAATCGGAAACACACACGTTTTCGACCTTGATAAAGGCACTTGGCGCGATCATTTAAAAGATATCGGAAAAATCGTCAACCGTGAAAAAGAAGCGAAAACATTTATTCAAGATTACGAAGATGAAACAAAACAAGTCAGATCCATGATGAATAAGGAATTAGGGAAAAACGCCAAAGTCATGGCGATCCGCGTGAACGCAAAAGAGCTTCGCGTCTTCAGCACACGCCGTCCGATGGGACCGATTCTGTTTGACGATCTGAAGCTGAAACCGGCTGACGGCATTAAAGACATGAACACCTCCCGCCCTTATGAAGTCATTTCTCAAGAAGTGCTGCCTGATTACAACGCAGATGCGATTTTCGTCGTCGTTAACAGAGACGACAAGTCACAGCAAGCCTATAAAGAATTGCAAAAAAGCGCTGTATGGAAAGGGCTGAAGGCCGTGAAAGCAAACCACGTCTATAAAATTGCCGATCAGCCTTGGCTTGATTATTCAGCACTGGGAAATAAATTAGCAATGGATGAAGCGAAAAAACTGTTCCAAAAATAAACATGAGCCGGTTTTGCAAAAGTGCAAGGCCGGCTTTTTTATATTGTCGTTTACTTATATAAACATCTGCTTATATAATAGTGTAAAAAAGGAGTGAGCGCATGGAACGAAGGCATCATGCTTTAAGTTCCGAAGGGATCAGCCAGTGCCTCAAACTTCTAAGCGACCCGACGAGGCTTTTGATGCTGAAGCTTCTGAAGGATAAGGAATATTGTGTCTGCGAGCTGACGGCTATTTTTGATATAAGTCAGCCCGGCATCAGCCAGCACTTGAGGAAATTAAAGAACGCCGGCCTTGTGCGGGAAAGACGCGAGGGTCAGTGGCGGTACTATGCCATTCATCCGTCCGGTCCGGAATACGCGCTGGTTTGCTCGATTCTGCAGCAGATAGATGAAAAGGACGAAGTTTTACAGACATTGCGGCAAAAAGAAGTCACTGTTACATGCCGGTAAGGGGGATATATTCTTGGGAGTTGCGGTTTTATCAGCGCTGATTTTTGTGCTGACACTTGTGTTTGTCATATGGCAGCCGAAACATATATCAATCGGCTGGTCTGCCTGCGGCGGGGCGGTCCTCGCTTTGATCGCCGGAGCAGTCAGCCTGCACGATATCGCGGAAGTGACGGGAATCGTCTGGAATGCGACACTTGCCTTTATCGCCATTATTATCATTTCATTGATTCTTGACAGTATCGGTTTTTTTGAGTGGGCCGCGCTGCATATGGCCATGGCGGCCAAGGGCAGCGGGCTGCGGATGTTTCTCTATGTGTCGGTCTTAGGGGCTGTTGTCTCCGCCCTGTTTGCCAATGACGGAGCGGCGCTCATTTTGACCCCGATCGTACTGGCGATGGTGCGGGCTTTGAATTTACCTGAAAAGCTGGTTTTTCCTTTTATTATCGCCGGAGGATTCATCGCCGACACCACCTCGCTTCCGCTCGTTGTAAGCAATTTGGTCAATATTGTATCCGCCGATTACTTCCATATCGGATACATTGAATATGCATCACGCATGCTGGTGCCCAACCTTTTTTCTCTGGCGGCAAGCATTTTGGTGCTGTATCTCTATTTCAGAAAAAACATTCCGAAACGGTATGACACCGCTCTTGTGAAACATCCGGCATCCGCGATTAAGGATGAACGCCTTTTCCGGTTATCGTGGGCTGTGCTGGCCGTTTTATTGATCGGATATTTCGTCAGCGAACTGCTGTCGATACCCGTTTCCTTCGTTGCCGGCTCCATCGCGGTCATTTTTCTCATTCTGGCGCAGCGAAGCCCCGCCGTCCCTGCGAAACAAGTCATCAAGGACGCCCCGTGGGCCATCGTGTTTTTTTCTGTCGGCATGTATGTTGTCGTGTACGGCTTGCGGAATGCCGGACTGACGGATCTTCTTTCTCAGCTTATACAGAAAGCGGCGGATCACGGTTTGTTTGCGGGCACACTCGGAATGGGGTTTATCGCGGCGATCCTCTCCTCCGTTATGAATAACCTGCCGACGGTGATGATTGACGCCATAGCCATCAGCGGAACGGACGCTCACGGGCTGATGAGAGAAGCATTGATTTACGCGAATGTTATCGGTTCGGACCTCGGGCCGAAGATCACGCCGATCGGGTCGCTGGCGACGTTGTTATGGCTCCACGTGCTGAGCCGGAAAAACGTGAAAATTTCCTGGGGAATGTATTTCAAGACAGGTCTGATATTAACCATTCCGACGTTATTCATCACCCTGATCGGACTTTATTTATGGCTGTTATGGCTCGCTTGAGATGAAAAACCTTTTAAGTTGAATCTTAAAAGGTTTTTTTGTGTCAAAAATCCGAAAAGTAAAACTTTTATATTTTAAAAGTATAGACATTTAGTTTTAAAAGATTATAATATTCATGAAAACGTTTTAACTTTATGAAAGAAGGGATTTCTCATGAAAAGAATTTTATTAGCCTGCAGCTCAGGCATGTCCACCAGCCTTCTTGTTACGAAAATGCAGAATTACGCCCGCTCCATCGGTGAGGAAGCCGAGATTTGGGCAGTCGGACAGGATAAAGCAAAAGAAGCGATGAAAGATGCAGACGTCGTACTGATCGGCCCGCAGATGAGTTTTTTAAAAGGTGAGCTTCAGAAAGAGGCGGACCCGCTTCACATCACCGTTGATGTGATTGATATGATGGCATACGGCATGGGAGACGGCAAAAAAGCATACGAACAGGCCGTTGCCTTGATAGAGAACAAATAAAGGAGGCGATAAGCATGGAAACGTACACGGATGAACAGATCAGTTTTCAGCTGATTCTTCACAGCGGCAATGCCCGCAGCAATATTATTCAATCGATACGCGCTTATAAAGACGGCCGGACAGATGAGTCAGACACCTTTCTGACAAAGGCTGAAGAAGAACTGGGGAAAGCGCACGACATCCATTTTCAGATGATTCAAAAAGAAGCCGGCGGCGCCAAGACGGATGTCTCTCTGCTTTTTATGCATGCTGAAGATCACTTAATGTCAGCGCTTTCAATGAAAGAGCTCGTCAAAGAAATGCTCGACTTATTTCAATCAAAGAATTTATAAAAAGCCGGGGGTGAAGACGTGTTTGAGAAAATCAGCCAATTCCTTGTTCCGATCGCGGGCAAATTAAACAATAACCGCTACTTGCAAGTCTTACGGGATGCTTTTATGCTGGCGTTTCCGCTGACCATTTTCGGTTCGGTGTTCGTCGTGCTGACGAACCTGCCGTTTTTAAACAAAATCATGAGCAGCTCCGCCCTGTCTGTCTTTCAATCCGGATTTGGCGGCGCTTCGACGGCGACGATGGGGATTATGTCCATTTTTGTCGTCTTCGGGATCGGCTATTACCTTTCCAAAAGCTACGAAGTGGAGGCCGTATTCGGCGGAGCGATCGCATTGGTTTCTTTTCTGCTGCTCACCCCGTTCGTTTTAGAGCCGGAAACGGGCAAAGCGGTCGCAGGCGTCATTCCGGTTGACCGGCTTGGAGCAAAAGGGATGTTTCTCGGCATGATGACCGCATTTTTGTCAGGTGAAATCTACAGAAGAATCGTTCAGAGAAACTTAACGATTAAGATGCCTGCCGGTGTTCCTCCGGCTGTTGCTAAATCGTTCGCCGCATTGATTCCGGCTTTTATCACGCTTACCGTCTTCCTCTTGATCAATGCGGCTGTCACCCAGATCTTTCACACCAATCTGCATGATGTCATTTATCATACGGTTCAAGCCCCGCTTGTCGGACTTGGAAGCGGTATCATTCCTACATTAATCGCTGTTTTCTTTATTCAGATTTTATGGTTTTTCGGACTTCACGGACAAATCATTATCAATTCCGTGATGGACCCGATTTGGAATACATTACAGGTCGAAAATTTAGCTGCGTATACAGCGGGAAAAGAGATTCCCCATATTATTTCTAAGCCGTTTATGGAGATTTACACCGTCGGAATGGGCGGAACCGGAATGACATTGGCCATAGTGATCGCCATCTTGCTTTTTATGAAAAGCAAACAGATGAAACAGATATCCAAACTCGGTCTCGCGCCGGGCATCTTCAACGTCAATGAGCCGGTTATTTTCGGTTTGCCGATCGTGATGAACCCGATCATTATCATTCCGTGGGTCATCGCGCCGATGGTTGTCACCCTCGTCACCTACCTGGCCATGTCGGCGGGGATCGTGCCCCCTCCTACCGGCGTGACCGTGCCTTGGACCGTCCCCCTTTTCATTAACGGGATTATGGCGACCAATTCCGTCATGGGCGGCATTATGCAGCTGGTCAACCTCTGTATTGTGTTTGTCATCTGGTTCCCGTTTCTTAAAGCGCTGGACAAATTAAACATGGCAAAGGAAAAAGAAGCTGAGACCGAGCAGCATGCCCGGGATGACAGCATGAGTATGTAATCAAAATCGCAGTAAGGGAGAGAAATCAATTGACTGAATCAAATATTCAATATCGTTTTCCGGAAGGATTCTGGTGGGGGTCTTCCGCCTCCGCCACCCAAACAGAAGGCGCCGCTGACAGAGACGGAAAAAGCCAAAACATATGGGATTACTGGTATGAAAAAGAGCCGAGCCGTTTTTTTAACGGCGTCGGCCCCGGCGACACGTCACGTTTTTACGATCAATACAAGGAGGATATCCGGCTGATGAAAGAAATCGGCCATAACTCCTTCCGGCTGTCTATTTCCTGGTCAAGATTGATTCCGGACGGAACTGGCGAGGTCAATCAGAAAGCGGTCGCGTTTTATCAGGACGTCATCGATGAAATGCTTGCCCATCGCATTGAGCCGTTTGTCAATTTGTTTCACTTTGACATGCCGCTCGCCCTTCAGCGTAAGGGGGGCTGGGTTAGCCGGAACACCGTTGACGCGTTTGAAAATTACGCCGAAACATGCTTTTCGCTATTCGGTGACAAGGTGAAAAAATGGTTCACTCACAACGAGCCGATTGTGCCGATTGAAGGTGGCTACTTATACGACTTTCACTACCCGAATCACGTTAATTTTCAAGAAGCAGTGCAGGCCGGTTTCCATACCCTGCTGTCGAATGCAAGGGCTGTCAAAGCCTACAGAGAATTGAAACAGGAGGGACAAATCGGAATCATTCTGAATTTGACGCCTTCTTATCCGAGAAGCTCACATCCTGAAGATGTCAAAGCGTCCCGGATTGCCGACGCCTTTTTCAACCGCTCATTTTTAGATCCCGCCGTAAAGGGCGAATTTCCTGAGGAGCTTGTCGAGATTCTCAAGGCGGAAGGCTTTCTGCCGCGTTATGAGAAAGAAGATCTCCGCCTCATTCAGGAGCATACGGTCGACCTGTTAGGCGTGAACTACTACCAGCCGAGGCGCGTCAAGGCAAAAGAACATGTTCCGAATCCGCATGCCCCTTTCCTGCCTGAGCGTTTCTTCGACCCGTATGTCATGCCCGGCCGGAAAATGAACCCTCACCGCGGGTGGGAAATTTACGAAAAAGGAATCTACGACATTCTCACCAATCTCAGAGAACATTACGGAAATATCGAGTGTTTTATTTCCGAGAACGGCATGGGAGTAGAAGGCGAGGAACGCTTCCGCGATGAAAACGGCATCATTCAGGATGATTACAGGATTGAATTTATCCAGGACCATCTCAAATGGGTGCATCGGGCCATCGGAGAAGGTTCAAATGTAAAAGGCTATCACCTGTGGACTTTCATGGACAACTGGTCTTGGACAAACGCTTATAAAAACCGCTACGGCTTTGTATCTGTCAATCTGGAAAACGGGGGCGAACGGACCGTCAAAAAAAGCGGCCGCTGGTTCAAATCCGTTTCCGATCAAAACGGATTTTAACAGATGAGGAGGGACGGCCATGCTTGGAGGTATTGAAGCCGGCGGCACGAAATTTGTCTGTGCCGCCGGACAAAGAGACGGCACCATTCTGGACAGAGCAGAGTTTCCGACGGGAGAACCGGATGACACACTCAGACAGGTCATCCGTTACTTTAGAGATTTCCCGATAGAAGCCATCGGCATCGGGTCGTTCGGACCGATTGATATCCGTCCTGACAGTCAAACATACGGGTGCATCACCGCGACGCCAAAGACAGCCTGGCGGAACTGCCCTATTCTTCAAACGATCAAAAGCGCTCTGGGTATTCCTGCAGGCTTCACCACCGACGTGAATGCGGCGGCGCTCGGAGAAGCTTCTTTCGGCGCGGCCAAAAACGCGGACAGCTGCCTCTATTTGACGGTCGGCACAGGCATCGGCGCGGGCGCCATCATGAACGGCAGATTTGTTCAAGGGCTGTCTCATCCTGAAATGGGCCACATTTATGTCAGAAGACATCCGGACGACGGCTACAAAGGCAATTGCCCATACCATACAGATTGTCTGGAAGGTCTCGCGGCAGGCCCCGCCATTGAGAAACGCTGGGGGAAAAAAGCATTTTTGCTCACGGATCAGCAGGAAGTGTGGGAGCTTGAGGGCTATTATATTGCCGAAGCGCTTGTGCAGTATATTCTCATACTTTCGCCGGAAAAGATCATTCTCGGCGGGGGCGTCATGAAGCAGCGGCAGCTGTTCTCTTCTATCCGTCAGCACGTGAAAAAGCGGCTGAATCAATATATTGATCTGCCCGATATTGAACACTTCATCGTTCCCCCTCAATTAGGGATTCACTCCGGCGCGGCCGGTTCGCTCGTATTGGCGGAGCAGGTCTTAGAAGCGGCAAACCGGGAGGCGGGAAAATGACGAAACTCTTATTTTTGGAACCGGTTTTTAAAGAAAGATTATGGGGCGGGACGAAGCTGCGCGATACATTCGGGTATGAGATTCCTTCTGAGCGGACGGGAGAGTGCTGGGCGATTTCAGCTCATCCGCACGGCACATCCATCGTGCGGAACGGGCCTTTTTCCGGAACATCATTACAGCGTCTCTGGAGTGAACACCCTGACCTGTTCGGACATCCGAAAGAAGAGGCTTTTCCCCTGCTCACAAAAATTCTTGACGCAAATATGGACTTATCCGTACAGGTTCATCCGGATGACGCATATGCACATCGGCATGAAAACGGAGAACTCGGAAAAACGGAATGCTGGTACGTGTTGGACTGCAAAAAAGACGCGGAGCTCATTTTAGGGCATCGCGCCCAAACGAGAGAAGACTTCGTTCGGCTCATTGAACAAAACGAGTGGGATCACCTGCTCCGCCGCATCCCCATTAAGCCCGGCGATTTTTTCTATGTCCCGAGCGGCACACTGCACGCTTTATGTGAAGGTACGCTCGTTCTTGAAATCCAGCAAAGCTCTGATGCCACCTACCGGCTTTACGACTATGACCGGACGGATGGGAACGGGAATAAACGCGAGCTTCATCTTCAGAAAGCAATTGACGTAACAGACATTCCGCATACCGATGAAAATGTAAAAAGCACAAAGCATCGGATCGGAGATGCTCTGATTACGATACTCGCCGAAACACCTTTCTTTTCAGTTTATCAATGGGATGTGAGCGGGAAAGCATCATTCCCCGCACCCGGCCGGTATTTACTCGCAAGCGTCATGAAAGGACGCGGAGAACTGGATGGATGCCCCATTCACAAAGGCGATCACTTTATCGTGCCGGCGGATTCCGGAGATTTTGTTATAGAAGGAGATTGTGAGGTTATCGTTTCACATCCTTCATCATCTTAAAAATCAGGAGGTCTTTTATATGCTCAAAAAGTTAGCAGCCTGCCTGTCTATCGTTTTATTACTCTTAGGAGCCGCCAGTCCGATATCGGCTCACACCGTTTATCCCGTCAACCCAAATGCCCAGCAGACGACAAAAGATATCATGAACTGGCTGGCGCACCTGCCCAACCGTTCAGAAAACAGGGTCATGTCCGGGGCGTTCGGCGGGTACAGCGATGTCACTTTTTCAATGACAGAGGAAAACCGCTTGAAAAACGCGACGGGACAGTCTCCCGCCATCTACGGCTGTGACTATGGGAGAGGATGGCTTGAAACAGCGGATATCACCGATTCTATCGATTACAGCTGCAACAGCAGCTTAATCTCATACTGGAAAAGCGGCGGCCTCCCTCAGGTCAGCCTGCATCTCGCAAATCCGGCTTTTCCATCCGGAAACTATAAAACAGCCATCTCAAACAGCCAGTACAAAAACATTCTGGACCCTTCAACTGTTGAAGGAAAACGGCTTGAGGCGCTGCTCAGCAAAATCGCCGACGGCCTTACTCAGCTGAAAAATCAAGGCGTCACCGTTCTGTTCAGACCGCTGCATGAAATGAACGGCGAGTGGTTCTGGTGGGGGCTGACAGGCTACAACCAAAAAGACACGGAAAGAATCTCGCTGTACAAAGAGCTTTACAAGAAGATATACCGCTATATGACAGAGACAAGAGGGTTGGATAACCTTTTGTGGGTGTATTCGCCGGATGCCAACAGAGACTTTAAGACAGACTTTTACCCAGGCTCATCTTATGTGGATATTACCGGTCTGGACGCTTACTTCACTGATCCGTATGCGATATCAGGCTATGATGAAATGCTGTCTCTGAAAAAACCGTTTGCCTTTGCCGAAACCGGTCCGTCCGGCAATATCGGAAGCTTTGATTATGCTGCTTTTATCAAGGCGATCAGGCAAAAATACCCCGAGACCACGTACTTTTTGACATGGGATGAACAATTAAGTCCGGCGGCCAATCAAGGCGCGCAAAGCCTTTATCAAAACAGCTGGACGCTGAACAAGGGCGAAATATGGAACGGCGGGTCCTTGACGCCGATCACGGAATAACCGCTTCTTTTGAAAATCGGTTTTAAATTACGGCTCTGCTGGGCATATTGTTACCGTTCAAAAAGGAGGGTTCAACAATGGAAAATAACAAAAACAGCGAAGAAACGCTTTCCAGTAAGACGACCGGTAAAGGCGAGTCAGAAGACACGCTGACAAACCGGCAGGGCCATCCGGTCACTGACAACCAGAATGTCAGGACAGTCGGCAATAGAGGACCGACGACATTGGAGAATTATGATTTTTTGGAGAAAATCAGCCACTTTGACCGCGAACGGATTCCCGAGCGCGTCGTTCACGCGCGCGGCGCCGGCGCACACGGATACTTTGAGGCGTACGGAAGTTTTGGAGACGAGGAGATTTCTACATACACAAGAGCGAAAGTGTTTCAAAAGAAAGGAATGAAAACTCCGGCGTTTGTGCGGTTTTCTACCGTCAACCACGGAAAGCATTCCCCGGAAACATTGCGTGACCCCCGGGGTTTTGCCGTTAAGCTTTATACCGAAGACGGCAACTGGGATCTGGTCGGCAACAACTTGAAAATCTTTTTTATCCGTGATCCGCTGAAGTTCCCGGATCTTGTGCACGCATTTCAGCCTGATCCCGTTACGAACATTCAGGACGGCGAGCGTATTTTCGACTTCATTTCCCAATCACCGGAAGCGACTCATATGATCACTTTCTTGTTTTCGCCGTGGGGCATCCCGGCCAACTACCGGCAGATGCAGGGCTCAGGCGTCCATGCCTACAAATGGGTCAATGAAGAAGGAAAAGCCGTGCTCGTCAAATATCACTTTGAACCGAAACAGGGCATCCGCAACCTGACACAGAAGGAAGCGGAAGAGATTCAGGGGAAAAACTTTAACCATGCGACACAGGATTTGTATGAAGCGATTGAAAAAGGCGATTACCCTGAATGGGAAGTGTATGCGCAAATCATGACTGATGACGAACACCCCGAGCTGGATTTTGATCCGCTTGATCCGACCAAGCTGTGGTATAAAGACGATTTCCCTTGGAAGCCGATCGGTAAATTGGTTCTGAACAAAAACCCGGAAAACTACCATGCCGAGGTGGAACAGGCCTCATTCGGAACGGGCGTGCTTGTGGACGGCCTTGATTTTTCGGATGACAAATTACTTCAGGGGCGGACATTCTCCTATTCAGATACCCAGCGGTACCGCGTCGGCGCAAACTACCTGCAGCTTCCGATCAACTCGCCGAAAAAGCATGTCGCCACCAACCAGGAAGGCGGGCAAATGCAGTATCTGGTCGATCGGGCAGAAGGACAAAACCCGCACGTCAACTATGAGCCGTCCATTATGGGAGGACTCAACGAAGCAAAGCAGGATGGGAAAGACCATACACCTCATGTCGAAGGCGATGTGAAGCGGGAAGCGATCGACCGGCCGAATAACTTCGGCCAGGCCGGAGAAACATACCGCAGATTTTCGGAATTTGAACGGAACGAATTGATCACAAACTTGGTCAATACGCTTTCTTCCTGCCGCAAAGACATTCAGGATCAAATGATTGAGAATTTCACAAAAGCAGATCCGGACTACGGAAAACGTGTGGCGGAAGGGCTGAAAAAAGCCTCCGAAAGCAACAGCGGCGGGCCGATCGGCACTACTGATACAGCACAAGCCGCAAAACAGGCTGAACAGGAAAGCCATCCGTCTGATCCGTATTAAATAAAAAAACAGGACAATCGCGTCCTGTTTTTTTTTGAGCTAATTCAGCTCCTGTATATTCTGCTCCGCCGCGGCCGCAAATACTTTCGGCTCCGGACGGTCAAGATCTTCATGGAATAAACTTACTTTGTGAATCTGCCGGTTGTCGTACAGATGAAAGTAGTAGTTCCCGGTGTCACAGCACATGACCGACGTATACTGCGTATAATCAATTTCATTCTCCTCTGTGATCACCGCGCCTTTTGGAATATTCACATTGGACAGCACGTGAAAAGCGGCCGTAACGCCATCCGTTTCATGAGCGGCAGGCTCTAAATGCTCTTTCAGATAAGCGGCTCTGATGAATCGGGATGGCGGCGTGTAATCACCGGGAAGCCCGATCGTTCCAGATCCTTGGCCGAAAGCGGTTAATGTCATTCCGCCCAATGTTTTGCTTTCTGACTGCTGCGGCCTGATTCCGATATAATGGCGCAGATTGGTCACATGCCAAGGAAATTCCGGACTGTTGGTCATCACTCCGGGTTTGTTGTCATATACTTTCATTCCCTCCGGTGTCGGCTCGATGACAATGCAGCCGCCCGTGCGGTCTGATAAAATCCAATGAAGAGGCAGCACCGTATCCAATAACATTAACTTCTTCTCTACAATCGTCAGCATTGAGAGCTTTTCCTTTATGTCTTCAAGAGATTCACAGTTTGATAAGGCCCAGGTGACAAACTCATGAGGAGCGATGTGACAGGTGCCCTCCCGTTCCGCTTTCTCGTATCCCGCAAAGCCCGGAAAATACAGCGTCGCACACGACAGCCCTTTTTCATTTACGCCGTCGGCAAACAGAACATTGCCGAGATTTCTCCCCATGCCGATAAATGCGTATTTCGTCTTATGCATCCTGCCGTCAGCTTCGCTTTTCCAGCTGTACTGACGAGGATAAAGCACGACGTCCGTCCCGAGCTGAAATGCAAAATCCATCGTTCGCGCCAATAGGTGATTACCGTCTGTCGTTTTCAATGTAAGACTTGTACACATATCATCAATCCCCTTTTCATTAATGAAATTTACACAAAGTAAACTATTCTTCCAGCTTAACGAATAATGGCTCCATTCGTCAAAAGATTGACACATTTCTCCTTAATACATATTAGTCCGTAAGCATATCCATGCCTTTTAAACCCTGGCAAATCGTTTTGGCGGCAGTGTTTGTTCCGTTTTTTCAAAAAAATTTTGAACGGCTGTCAACGAGGCTTTACATTGTTTTTCCTGCATGCTGGAATTTGTAAACGGCAGGTCAATCTGTTAAGCTATGTCTTTATGTTAAAGAAGAACATACGGAGGAGATTATCTATTGAAAGTAGAAAGGCGAACGATTGAACATATTCCGCATGACGAAAGACACGGAAAGGCTAAAGATTTATTCCCCGTCTGGTTCGGGGCTAATATGCATATTACGACGTTAGTCACAGGCACACTGCCCGTTACAATGGGACTCGATCTCTTTTGGAGTATCGCCGCCATTATTATCGGGACCTTTATCGGCGCAATCTTTATGGCGTCTCATTCCGCACAAGGACCTCAGCTCGGAATTCCGCAAATGATTCAAAGCCGCGCGCAATTCGGCGTGATCGGAGCGATTCTGCCCCTCTTTTTGGTCATGTTTATCTACCTGGGCTTCTTTGCGAGCAGTACGATTCTCGCAGCCGGTACACTGAGCAGCTTTGTACCGATTCCGGCTTCATGGTGTATTATCGGCTTAAGCGCCATCTGTTTTTTACTCACGATCTACGGTCATGATCTGATTCACAAAATGCAGAAAATCCTCTCTTGGACCTCCTTTGCCGTTTTTTTTGCTGCAACGATTCTTATTTTTCAACTGCCGATTCCTTCAGGAAGCTGGGTGCCCGGCTCATTAGACCTGCCTGTTTTCCTAGTGGCGGTCAGCGCGGTGGCCACATGGCAGCTGGCATACGCGCCATATGTCGCAGATTATTCCCGTTATCTGCCGGTCAAAACACCGGCATCGCATACCTTTTGGTACAGCTACGCAGGTACGTCAGTCAGTTCCATCTGGATGATGCTTCTCGGCGCCATTTTGACGACGGCGCTCCCGGAATTTACCGCTAATGCGGGAAATGAGATTGTCCGATTGTTCGGTCCGTTTTCCTTTATTATGCTGATCATCGTCCTGTTCGGGCAAATGGCGATCAACGTCTTTAATTTATACGGAGCCTTTATGTCTACGACGACTACCTTAGAGCCGTTTTTAAAACTGAAGGTGACGCCGAAAACGAGAGTGGTAATGATCCTTTGTGTGACGGCAGCAGGTACTGTATTAAGTCTCTTGGGCCAAAGCAATTTCATGGAACTGTTTTTAAATTTCATCTTTTTCATCAGTTATTTCTTAATTCCATGGACGGCGATCAACCTCGTGGATTACTATTTTATCCGCCGCGGAAAATACCACGTCAAATCGATGTTTGACGTCAACGGACAATACGGCAGGGTCAATTGGATTACAGCGGCCGCCTTCGTTTTGTCGATTATATTAGAAATCCCATTCATCAATACATCCTTTTACATCGGGCCGCTCGCTGAAGTATTCGGCGGAGGCGACATTGCCTGGGTCATCGGCCTGGCCGTTCCGTCGCTGCTGTATTATGTCCTGATGAAATCAAGGGTAAAACAACAAGAGGCGCCTTCTCTATGAAGACGCCTTTTCTTTATTCATATTCCTTCCATACACGCGGCAGCAGTTCAGAAAGTTCGTGCGCCAATAAGGTATGGGCGGAGCGCTCTTTCGTCCATAACTCCGCACATTCACCGTGAAGGCGGACGGCGTTCAATACGGCATGCTTCGGGTCTTGATGACAGCACAGCATGCCGAGAATCATTCCCGTCAGCGTGTCGCCGGTCCCGCCTTTTGCAAGCGCGCCGTTTCCTGTTGTATTCCTGCGGCATTCCCCGTCGGGAAAAGCGATAATGGTTTCGTTTCCTTTCAGGACAATCGTAGCATGAAGCCGCTCCGCACATTCCGCGGCATATCCCGCTCTGTTCTGCTGAATCTCTTGAATCGGAAGGCCTGTCATTCTGGAAAATTCGCCGGGATGAGGCGTCAAGATCACGGGGGCTTTCCTCTTTGGATAGGTTCTTTTCGTTATGGCGCCCGCATCCAGTATGACGGGATAATCGGCAGAAAGCAGCTGATCAGCCGCCTGCTGCACTTCGTCTGTTTGAGGAAGGCCCGGCCCGATGGCAGCGGCCCGGATGGTTTCCCCGGGCTGGCCCGCCGCGGCTTTTTTCCAGCCGTCACGCCAGTACGTCGCTTCCGGCAGCACCGGGACGATAAGCGGGATGACGCCTGCCGATGTACCGATGACGAGCTTGCCGACACCGCTTCTCATCGCGCCCAATCCGGCCAGAAGGGCGGCTCCCGGCATGTCTTCGCTGCCGGCCAGCAATAACGCCGTCCCGAACGTCCCCTTATGGCTGTCTGCCTCCCGCTTCGGCAGCGTATCTTTCACATCCTGTTCCGTCCAATCCATTATATTCATCTCTGTACCTCCTCTTCTGTCTCCTATTTATATTCCAAACAAGAAGAGATTTTAAACCGCACAAAAAAAACAGCCGCTTGCTTGCGGCTGTTTATGTTCTGATCGGAACATCAAGACGGTAAAGCTTCCGGTACCGTTCGTTTTCTGCAAGCAGCTCTTGATGGGTTCCTTCCATTTCTGCTTTTCCATTTTCTAAAAAGACGATTTTATCGGCTGTTTCCACACCCGCTAAATGGTGTGTAATCCAGAGGATCGTTTTCTCTTTAAAGACATCAAAAATCGTATCAAGCAATTCGCGTTCAGTGACCGCATCAAGGCCGACCGTCGGTTCATCAAGGATGATGACCGGCGTGTCTTGGAGCAGAATACGGGCAAGCGCGATCCGCTGCCGTTCCCCGCCTGAGAAACGAATCCCCGTCTCCTGCACGGACGTTTCATATCCGTCAGGCAGTGATTCAATATAATCATGCAGCTTCACTTGCCGAGCCGCACGCCTAACATCTTCATCACTCGCCTTGCCGTTTCCGAGCCGGATATTGTTCATAATGCTCGTGTTAAAGAGATGAGGTTTCTGATTCAAAACGGCCACCGCTGAGGAAATCTGCTCCTGCACGGCCGCAGTTTCCAGCCCGTTCAGCATCACTTTGCCCGAATCGGGAACTAAGGCGCCTTCAATTAAAGCGAGAGAGGTCGACTTACCGGAGCCGCTCCTGCCGAGCAGCGCCATTTTTTCACCTTGGCGGAGAGTGAAGGAAAAACGGTCAAGCACATGACTGTGCTGATCATAAGAAAACGTCACGTTATCAAATGTAAGTGTCACATCAGATACATCCAGTTTCTCATCTGTCTGCTTCACCTCACGACTTCGCAGCTCCGGAGCCGCCTGACTCATTCTTTTGATGGAATCCTGATAAGAAGGCACTTCCGTCAGCGCATCCGAAAGGGGCAGAAACGCCTCCGTCAATGGAAATACGACAAGCACAAAGGCCGCGATCATCGTGTTGGCGATGCTGCCGTCCGCATACTGACCCGCCGTCCAGAACAGCATGATCAATATGAGGCCGCCGACAAGACATTGCGCGGCGAGATCACGCCATCTCGTAAACCGCTGACGTTTGCTTTCAAGATCAAACCATGCCTTCTCTTTCTCTTCATAAGAGGAAATAAAGGCCGCCTGGCGTCCCGAGAACATCCAGTCGCTCACGCCGAGCACGGCATCTGTCAGCCGGCTGTAGAGCGTATTCCGGCCGCTTTTCAGCCTCATGTTTTTCGCTCTCGTCACAAGAAGCGACACAACCGGAAACATTACAACCAATATAAACAGGTAAATCGCCGCAAAAGCGGCAAACGGCCAGGAATAAAAGCCGAGTCCGATAACGGAGGCCGCATACAGCAGCAAAGCGGAAACCGCAGGGAAAATCGTTTTTAAAAACGCATCCTGCAAATGCTCAATATCCTCAGCCAAAATGCCGAGCATGTCGCCCGTCCGAAAACGGGATGAAAGCATAAGCGAGGCCGGCTCCAGCATATTGTAAAGCCGCACCCTCATGTCGGACACGATTTTCAAAATGATATGGTGCCCCGTCAGACGCTCGGCGTACCGTGAGACTGAACGGGCAATCCCGAAGGTCCGCACGGCTACAATCGGAACGTACACCAGCAGGATATTCTCAGGCCTAGTCGCCGACTTAGAGATCAAAAAACCGGAAGTGAACATGAGAAAGGCCGCCGAAAAAATCGTCACCGCGCCTAAAAAAATCACAAGAACAAACAAACGGGCATTTTGCTTCATATACGGCAGAATCCATTCTTCTTTTCTCATGTTCTTTCCCCCAGTTGCGCCTTTACAAGTTTGGCGTATACGCCTTGTTTCGCCATCAATTCGTCGTGGGTGCCGATTTCCGCCACCGCGCCGTCATCAAGCACGATAATTTCGTCCATCTCAAGCATCCAGTGAAGACGGTGAGTGGCCAGAAAAACAAGTTTGTTTTCAAACAGGTCTTTCATCGTTTCTTTTATTTCATATTCTGTTTCAATATCAAGGTGAGCGGTCGGCTCATCCAAAAGGAGAATCGGCCGGTTTCCTAAAAAGGCTCTGGCCAGCGCGACACGCTGAGCCTGTCCTCCGCTGAGCGCCCGTCCGCCCTCGCCGATCCGGCCGTCAAGACCGCCGGGCAGATCACGGATCAGTTCGGAAAGACCCGCCGATCTAGCGGCCTGCGCCGTGTCCTCACGCGAAGCATCAGGATGATAAAACCGGATATTATTCAAAAGCGTGTCATCAAAAATGTACGGGTGCTGCGGAATATAAAGCAGCTGCTTCTGCCAGCCGTCCGACTGCAGATGCGAGCGTGATTCACCGTTTACCTTGATCTCACCGGACGCAGGCTCTAAAAAGCCGCCCAGCACATCAATGAGTGTCGATTTTCCCGCACCGCTTTCCCCGATAATCCCGATTTTCTTCTTCCCTTTGAAGGACAGATGAAATTCAGACATCGATTCTCGGACGGACAAACGCGTAAGCTGTAATTCATCCCCGTCAGTCCACGTATCAAGTTCGAGCGGCTTTTCTTCTTTAAAACCGGGCTGCGCCAAAATCGCTTGAATGGTTTTCCCCGCCTCCTGCCCGTTTAACGTCGCGTGGTAATCATTTCCCACTTCGCGGACCGGGAGAAAATATTCAGGCGCGAGAATGAGCGCGGTCAATGCCGGCCCGAGCTGAATTTGTCCGTCTATCAGCCGCAAGCCGAGAAACACCGCCACTGTCGCCACCGACAGCATCGTAAAAAAGTCCAGGGCGAATGATGATAAAAACGCGACCCGGAGCGTGCTCATCGTCGCCTTGCGGTATCTCTCACTGACATGAAAGATGTTTTTACTGTGTGATTTGCTTAATCCTAAAAACCGCAATGTCTCCAGTCCGCGGAGCGAATCCACGAAATGATTGGAAAGCGTCTGATAGGACTTCCATTGGCGATCGGCTTTTTTCTGTGCGACAAGTCCGAGCAGAATCATAAATACAATCAAAATCGGAAGCGCAAGAATCAGAATCAATGCCGATGTCTTATCCTGAAAAAACACGTAAATAACAACGGCCGCCGGCACAATCGCCATGCTCACCATTTTCGGCAGAAACAGCTCTAAATAACGGCGGAACTGGCTGATGCCTTCCATCGCCAGCATCACCATCCGGCCTGTCCCCTCTTTTTTCGCAAAGCGGGGACCGAGACGGAACAATTGCTCAAGAAATCTTTTTCTAACGTCTGCGCCGGTTTGCGCGGCATATTGGTACACGATTTTCTGCCGGACCGTTGTCACCGCATGCCGGACCAAAAACGCAAGCAGGAAAAAGCCGATAACCGGATAAAGAGAAGCAATCCGCTTCCCGTTAAATAATCCGGTTACCGCCTGGCTCAGCCATTCCGCCTGTAAGATGATGGCGGCCGTTTGTATAATCGTTAATCCCGTAATGATCGCAAGAATCCGCTTCATTCCTTTATAAAGAAACAGGTCTTTTCCCATTAATAAGTCATAGGCTCCTTATGGCTGACGCGTTTCCGGAAGACATAATAGCTCCAGATCTGACTGCCGATGACAAACGGCAGCAGAGTCAGTGCGGCAATTGTCATGACCTTAAGTGAATAATCACCGGAAGACGCGTTAGCTACTGTTAAGTCATACGCGCTTTTCAGCGAACTGACCATGACGCGCGGGAACAGAGAGATAAAAATCATCGCAACTGTCAAAGCAAGACCCGCGCCGGTCATACCGAATGCCCAGCCGTCTTTTTTCTTGCTCATGAACACAACGGCAAGAACGTTGCAGATGACAATCAGCACGAATACCGGAATCGTGATGTTTGCCCGGCGTGTAAACATATCCGTATCGTATGCAGACATCGCAAAGAAAGCAAGTACAACAAGAAAGATAACACCGATTACGCGTTTTGCCATTTTTCTCGCACGCTCTTGTAAATCACCGATCGTGCGCAGGGTGATAAACATTAAACCGTGCAGGAATGAAAGAAGGGTGACGGCCGCTCCGCCAAGAACGGAATACACGTTCACAATATCTGAAAAACCCGCATGCATATTCATATGGCCGTCAATCGGCATTCCGCGGAACAAGCTTGTGAAGATAAGGCCGAATACAAACGGCGGGATAAGGCTGCCGAAGAAAATCACCCAGTCCCATGTTTTGACCCATTTTAAATGATTCACTTTTCCGCGGAATTCAAACGCCACGCCGCGGCCCATTAAAGCAAGAAGGATGATGATAAACGGAATATAATATCCGCTCAGCATCGTCGCATACCAGTTCGGGAATGCCGCGAAGATCGCTCCCGTACCTGTCAGCAGCCATACCTCATTCGCATCCCAGAAAGGGCCGATGGTGTTAATCAGCACTCTGCGTTCTAATTCATTATGGCCAAGAAATCGGGTCGAAATGCCGACACCGAAGTCAAAACCTTCTAAAAAGAAAAATCCGACAAACAAAACTGAAACGAGTACAAACCAAAGATCATGAAGTGACCCCATGGTAAACCTCCTGACTGAACGGATCCGTTGATACAGGAACATCCTTATGATCATCATGGTCCGCACCTTTTTTAATTTCACGAACGAATAGGAAGACAAGCAGCGCGCCTAAAATCAAATACATGACGCCGAAGCCGATAATTGAAAACAGCAGAGATCCCGTCGTTACGTTAGGCGAAACGGATTGTGCGGTCGTCATTTGCCCCATAACAGTCCACGGCTGGCGGCCGATTTCAGTCATAATCCATCCTGCAGAGTTCGCAATGAACGGGAATGCGATCAGCGCGATCATGCCCCGTAAATACCACTTGCTCGTATGAAGCTTTTTGCGGCGGTTCAGAATAAAGCCGGCAATCGCGGCAAAAATCATAAGCGCGCCCGCTCCCGCCATAATGCGGAAACTCCAGAACGTCGTTTTAACAGGCGGGATATAGTCGCCTTTTCCGTACGTTTTTTCATATTCTTTTTGAAGTGTTTTCATCCCTTTCACACTGCCGCTGAACTTCTGGTAAGCCAAGTAGCTGAGTGCGTAAGGAATTGAAATCTCTGATGTGTTTTTTTCTTTATTCGTATCAATATTCGCAAAAGCCGTCCACGCGGCAGGATCACCGCTGTCATCCCAAAGCGCTTCACTGGCAGCCATTTTCATCGGCTGCGATTCCATTAAATGCTCAGCCTGCATATGTCCGCTGAACGCAACGCCGATACCGGCGATCAGACCGACAATCATCGAAAGCTTGAAAGATTTATGGAAGAAAGGCACTTCTTTTTTCTTCAATAATTTAAATGCGCTGACACCGGCGATAAAGAAAGCACCCGTCGCAAGCGCCCCGAAAATGACGTGAGGGAATTCAACCCAAAGCTGAGGGTTTGTCAAAAGCGCCCCGAAATCATTCATTTCCGCTCGGCCGTTTTTAATCGTAAAGCCGACCGGCTCCTGCATGAATGAGTTTGCCGTCAAAATCCAGAAAGATGACATAATCGTCCCGAAAGATACAAGCCAAATGCAAAGCAAATGCACTTTTTTAGATAAACGGTCCCAGCCGAAAATCCATAATCCGATAAAAATAGACTCCATAAAAAACGCCAAAAGCGCTTCAATCGCAAGCGGAGCCCCAAATACGTCTCCGACAAAACGGGAATAATCAGACCAGTTCAATCCGAACTGGAATTCCTGAAGAATCCCTGTGACGACGCCGACAGCGAAGTTAATTAAAAAGAGATGCCCCCAAAATTTAGCCATTTTGAGATAGGTCTCTTGTTTTTTGACAACATAAAGCGTCTCCATCAAAGCAACCATAAACACAAGCCCGATAGACAAAGGCACAAACAAGAAGTGAAACAATGTTGTAGATGCAAATTGAATGCGGGCTAATACCAACTCACTCATGATGTTTTTCCTCCAATCTGGTAAATTGCTCAACATTTCACAAACATAGCGAAATCATTGCTCGGTATTTCACAAAAAATGATATATTTGCTCAACGTTTCACAAATTCGTCAAAACTATTGAAATATCAGCCTGTACACCCTGGGGGACAGCGGCTGTCATAGAAATGATTCAATATCATTACTTTACAACGATTCAGCCTAAAAAAAAAGATCAATATACCTAAAATAAGGCTGAAATTGTGACCGATTATTGTCGGATTTGTAGAGATTTTATGTCAGCACCTAGGATATTTGTCCCTTTGATATCGTACCTCTTTTTTATTCGTGTGGCGAACAAAATGCTTTTCTCGGTGAAAAATCCCGCCAAATCGCCATTTTGAGAAAGAAAATGTGAAGAAAGCATGCCCACTAGTAAATTCATAATATATGAACAATTTAAATTTTTTAGTATACTTTAAATGGGGATATTTTTTCACTACATAACGACTGGGGGAACAAGCATGGGAGAACTTCAACCAAAATTGCAAACGGATTCAATCCAAAAACAGGAACGGACTGATAACTGGTTTGCCAGAGCAATGAATATAAGAATCGGCATTATTCCTCTTCCTATCTATATCCTGCTTTTCTTGCTTATTACGGTGTTTGTCATGAGCCGTGATGTAAAAAGCGACATTCTGACATCAATTGCCGTCATGAGTTTTTTCGGATTTACCTTCGGCCAGATCGGAAAATCCATTCCGATCGTGCGTTCCATCGGCGGCCCTGCGATTCTCGCAACCTTTATTCCATCCGCTGTCGTCTACTACCACTTGCTTCCGAAAGACATTATTACTTCAACAACAGAATTCACAGAAAGCTCCAACTTTCTCTATCTATTTATTGCTAGTATCGTCGTCGGCAGTATTCTCGGGATGAAAAGAGAGACGCTCGTCAAAGCTTTCGTCAAGATTTTTATTCCGCTGATCGCCGGCTCGATCGCGGCCGCCATCGTCGGCTTATGCGTCGGGACGCTGCTCGGACTCGGCTTTCAGCACACATTGCTTTATATTGTCGTTCCGATTATGGCGGGGGGTGTCGGTGAAGGCGCGATTCCTTTATCCATCGGCTACTCCGATATTATGCCGATGTCCCAGGGAGACGCCTTTGCGCTTGTGCTGCCGTCCATCATGCTCGGCAGCCTGTGCGCCATTATGTTATCGGGTTTGCTGAATGTCATCGGGAAACGCAAACCGGAATGGACGGGCAACGGGAAGGTTGATAAGTCTGATCATTCCGCTCCCGCATTGGAACAGCCGGCCAATGATAAAACGTTTGATTTGTCCTTTTTCGCTTCGGGCGGTATTTTAGCGGTTTCCCTCTATTTGGTCGGCATGCTGGCGCATGATTTCTTTCAGCTTCCGGCTCCTGTCGTGATGCTCGTCCTTGCCGTTCTCATTAAGCTGTTCAGGCTGGCGCCGGCTTCGATTGAAAACGGAGCCTTCGGCGTCTCGCGCTTTTTCTCGACAGCCGTGACCTATCCGCTCTTATTTGCGATCGGCGTTTCAATGACACCGTGGGACAAGCTGATTGCGGCGTTTACGATCAGCAACATCATTACCATTTTATCTATCGTCGTCACGATGATGGCCGTCGGTTTTCTGATCGGAAAATGGCTGAATCTGTACCCGATTGAGACGGCGATTATTAATGCCTGCCATTCCGGCCAGGGCGGCACCGGCGACGTCGCGATCTTGAGCGCCGCTGAACGGCTTGAGCTTATGCCGTTCGCCCAAGTGTCGACCAGAATCGGCGGAGCGATTACCGTGAGTGTCACCCTTCTGTTGCTTCATCAATTCTATTAAACTGAAAAAAGCCTCCGCATATGCGGAGGCTTGTTATTTCATCACATTTTGAATATAAGAGCCGAATGCCGCGCCGGACATGCCCGGCGATACACGGACGCGGTGAAGCCCGTAAAGCCCCTGATCTCTTGACGCCGCTCCCGGCTCCGTCGTAACCGCCATACGGTAGCCTGACGCGGCGGCGGCTTTTAATGTTTCCTTATTATATCGTCCGACAGGGTAGCTGATCATCGACGTCCGCTGCCCGAACATTTGATCAAATAAACGCTTAGAGTCCTTCATTTCACGTCGCTGCTGCTGCGGTGTGAGCCCGTTCAATTCGAGATGGTTCATCGTATGGCTCTGAATGGAAATGCCGTGGGCGGCCATCTCCTTCATCTGCTTCTCAGTCAGATGATTCTTATGCCCGATATAGTTTCCGATCATAAAGATTGTCGCTTTCATCTTGTATTTCTTTAAAATGGGATAGGCCGCTTTCACATTGTCGGTATAGCCGTCATCAAATGTGATCAGAACACATTTTTCACGCGGCTCCTTATCCTCCGTCAGCATCAGATAGGCCTCTTCAGGAGTCATCGTATAATAGCCGTGATCATGAAGCCACTTCATATGCTGCCGGAATTCTTCCTTCGGCACACGCAGGCTGTTTCCCTCAGAAATGCTGTGGTACATCAGAATCGGCAGTCTTGCCGTTCCTTTCGTTTGAACCCAGGCGGACGTATCCGGCTCTTTTTTGATTTGGCGCTTTACAGACTTTTTATCGTGGTGCGCTTCTGCCTTCGGAATGCTTTGTTCGGCGCTTGCCTCATGGCCCGAGCAGGCGGCAAGCGTAAACACGGCAGCCAAAAGGCACACGCACATGATCATGCGTTTCATCGTTTTCCTGCTTTCTGTCTTCTATTTACTTTTTATATCGGTTATGCGTCATAAATTGTTACATCAAAAAAGCCGGACATCCAGCTGTCCGGCTTTGCGTTATGAGCGGATTCTGATTTCTGTTTCACTGTCAAAAAAGTGAGCTTTATTCATGTCGAAAGCGACGGTCAATTCTTCACCGGCATGAATGTCATGGCGGGCGTCAATCCGGGCGATAAAATCCTGATCCCCGATCCGGGAATAAACCATAATTTCTGACCCGAGCAATTCCGCGACATTGATTTTAGCTGTGATGGATGAATTCTTATAGGATTCTACCACAATCAGCTCATCATGTATGTCTTCCGGGCGGATGCCGAAGATAACATCTTTGCCGGCATACCCTTTTTCCCGGAGCATTTTCATTTTGCCTTCCGGCACGCTGAGAGCGGCCGAACCGATCTGAATGGCGCTGTCCGTCAGCTTTCCTTGGAAAAAGTTCATCGCTGGGGAGCCGATAAACCCGCCGACAAATACGTTTTCGGGATGTTCATACACGTCTTTCGGCGTGCCGATCTGCTGAATTTTTCCGTCCTTCATGACTACGATGCGTGTCGCCATCGTCAGTGCTTCTGTTTGGTCGTGCGTCACATAGATTGTGGTTGTTTGCAGCCTTTGATGCAGCTTAATAATTTCTGCCCGCATCTGCACCCGAAGCTTTGCGTCCAGATTTGACAGCGGCTCATCCATTAAAAACACTTTGGCGTCCCTGACAATCGCCCGGCCTAATGCAACCCGCTGCCGCTGCCCGCCGGAGAGCGCCTTCGGTTTGCGGTGCAGATACTCTGTGAGCCCCAGCATTTTCGCCGCTTCTTCGACCCGTTTTTTTATCTCAGGTTTCGGCATCTTCCTCAGCTTCAGACCGAAAGCGATATTATCATAGACCGTCATGTGCGGATATAACGCATAGTTTTGAAACACCATGGCGATATCCCTGTCTTTAGGAGCGATATCATTCACTCTCGTGTCACCGATATAGAAATCGCCCTTCGTAATGTCTTCCAGCCCGGCAACCATCCGCAATGTTGTCGACTTGCCGCACCCCGACGGACCGACAAACACGATAAACTCTTTATCTTGAATATGAAGGTTAAAATCATCGACAGCCGCTTCTTTTTGATCGTAATACTTATAAATATGCTCCAGCCGAAGTTCCGCCATGTCATCTCCCCCTTTTTTGTAAACGCTTTCTTTAATAGGATTGTAACAGCGTCAGACGGCGGCGGATATAGGCAATGTTCATAAAAAAAGTCCGCTGCCTTCGTGCACATTTCCCATTTAACGTGATTTTTCATACTGCAGACAAATGAAATAAGCCAGCAGGGCGCCCTGATATGTCTTAATATCAATACCCGAGCGTTCCGCAAATTTATCAATCCGATATTGAAGACTGTTGCGGTGCAAATGCAGTCTTTTCGATGTGAGCGACATGTTCGAGTTATGTTCAATAAAAGTCTGAATCGTATGCTTCAGCTCCGGTTCTTTCTGAAACAGCAGCACCGCTTCTTCGTGAAGCAAGGCTGAGAGCTTTTCTCTGCTTTCTTCCGTGAGCATGGCCGGAAATACCGTTTCCGCGGTCAGCGTGCTCAGCTGCGGGAGATAACGCCGGCCAATCTGACAATATTGCTGTTCTCTCCGATAATGAAGGCGCAGACGTTCTCCCGCGCCATAATACCTTCCGATGAAAAAACGGACACTGAAATAAAAATCGCCTTCGAGAATCTTCACAAAAGATGCGATGTCATCCGAATCTGGCGCTTCCAGCTTTTCTTCCTCCACAATCACGCCCTGATCCCTTCCCGTCCGGACAACTGTATATGAAACCGGCCAGAAATGGCGCAGCGCTTCCGTAAATGCCCCCCAGTCCCGTTCTCCCAATAAGTCATAATGGATAAAACGGACACGCGGCTCTTTGACATCAGGCACCGGGCCTTCTTCCAGCAGAAAACGCCGCCACCTCTTTGCTGCCGCCGTCTCCGGAAAAAAAACGCCTTTTTCTTCAGCGGGCGTCAAAAATGATTCCAGAAGCAGTTTCTCCTTCGGGGTGATATCCTCCTTCGGAATGGCGACATAGACCCGCCTTTTCTCATCATAAAAGCAAAAGACATCTTCCGCCGTACAGCACGTATCAGACAACACAGCCCTCGGGTAAATTGCCAATAACGGATTCATATGCGCTCCTCTCTATCGCTCTATCATATTTTCAGTATAAAACGTCCGGCCGATTGTATCCACTTCGTTTTAAGAAACAGCTTTCAGGCTATTTCCCGGGAAACGGATCATAACAACTTCTGCCGGCATAAGAAAAAAAACCCTCCGCGCAGGCAGAGGGATCCTTTTTATTTAGAGATATCGACGAAGCCTTCACCAAAGACGTCACGCACATCATGAACAATGACAAACGCTTTTGTATCACAGCTTTTAATAATTTTTTTGAGCATGGAAAGCTCTTGTTTCTGGATGACGATATATAAAATTTCCTTCGACTGCCCCGTGTAATTTCCTTTACCCGACAGCAGCGTGACCCCTCTGTCCATAAGCGTGTTGACCTGTTCAGCGATTTCGTGCTTATGCTCAGATATAATCGTCACCGCTTTTTTCGTATTCAGGCCTTCAATGATAAAGTCCATCACCTTCGTTCCGATGTACAGCATGACAATGGTAAACATCATTTTTTCTGCACCGATGATGAAATAAGAACTGAAGACGACAATCAGATCAAAGAACAAAAGCGCATAGCTGATATTCCAATCGAGATATTTGTTCGCAATCCTCGCCAAAATGGCAGAACCCGCAGTCGTGCCTCCGACTCGAATAATGATCCCGATTCCGACACCGGCAAACACACCCGCAAAAATAGTATTAATAATGAGTTCATGTGAAGGCGAGTGCCAATCATGCGTCAGATGCAGAAACAGTGAGTTGGCGACAACGGTAATGATGGTATAAAGCGTTGTTTTTCCGTCTAAAAATTTATATCCGATAATCAATAAGATCCCGTTCAAAATGATATTCGTCACCCCGGGCGACCATTCAAACACATAGTACAAGATCAGGGTGATTCCCGTTACCCCGCCCTCTCCAAGATCATTCGGAATGGCGAATAAATTAACGGCCAAAGCAAAGATAAAAGCCCCAATAATCAGCATCAGCACATCCAGCAATCTCTTTTTCATCCCAGACACTCCCTTTATATAAAATCAAAAAAGCCCGGGAGAGCACTCTTCATTAAAAGAGCAGAAACTCCCGGGCTTTTATCCCAACGTGTCACAGCAGGAACCTGCTGTGTGTTTTCTCTCGGTCCAGACCAATTCAGCATTGCGGAACCCTAGAAAACCACTGTTTTTTATGTTCAGTTTTTGTATATCTTTCAAGATTATACGGGAAATCACGAACATGTTCAACCACTCTTTTTTCAATAAACGTATAAAAAATATGAGCGATCTGCCGATACTAAAAAAGGCACTAAAATACATGACTAAAAAATCATTAAAATACTTTTTTTCTCAAAATATTATTGACTGTAGGTTATTTTACAGGCATTATAGTATGTAGTTTTAAAGAAATAGTTTACATAGGAGGAAATATTATGGCAGTCAACCTGGTGTCTTGTAAGGCATGCGGCAAAGAAATCGCTAAAGGCGTTAAAAAATGCCCAAACTGCGGTAAAGATCAGAGAAACTTTTTTATGAGACATAAAATTATCACATTGCTTCTGGCAGTAGTGGTTATTATCATTCTCGTAAACATCGGCGGCGGAGGCGGATCTTCATCATCTAAAACCGCGTCTTCAAAAGCTGCGGAATCCAAGGAAAAACTGTATAACATCGGTGACACTGTTAAGACTGAAAAAACAGAAGTTACTGTTACGAAAGTGGAAAAAAGAGATTCAGTAGGCTCTCAATTTGTCGAGAAAAAAGCATCTGACGGCGGCGTTATCGTAGCTGTTCAATACACAGTTAAAAATGTTTCAAACAAGCCGTTAAGCTCTTTCTCCATTCCAAGAGCGAAATTAGTAGATTCTAAAGGAACATCCTATGATTCAGATATTGATGCTTCTTCAAGCTATGCAACAGAAACAAAAGTAGACAACAGTAAAATTTTAAGTGACTTGAACCCGAACATTAAAGTTACTGACGTAAAAGCTTTTGAAGTTGATAAAAACGCATACTCTAAAGGCACTTGGAAATTAAAGTTCAGCAACGATGTTGAAGTGAAAATTAAATAATGACCGTAATAAAAGAGACCTTCACCATTTGAAGGTCTCTTTCTTTTTACACCTTTTGGTACCCGTTCACATTGGAGGACTGCCACTTCCAAGAGTCGGCGCACATTTCTTCAAGTCCGCGCTTTGCTTCCCAGCCTAATTCAGCCTTCGCTTTTGCCGGGTCTGCGAAGCATGCGGCGATGTCTCCCGGGCGCCGGGCGGCAAAACGGTACGGCACTTCTTTTCCCGATACTTTTTCAAACGCCTTGACCATCTCAAGAACGCTGTAGCCTCTTCCGGTGCCGAGATTATAGGCATCCGCGCCTGTTGTGTTCAGCACCTTCTCAAGCGCTTTGACGTGGCCCTCGGCAAGGTCAACGACATGGATGTAATCCCGCACGCCGGTGCCGTCCTTTGTCGGATAATCATTGCCGAACACCTGCAATTGCTCAAGCTTGCCGACAGCGACTTGTGCGACGTACGGCATTAAATTATTCGGGATGCCGTTCGGGTCTTCTCCGATCCGCCCGCTCGGGTGCGCGCCGAACGGATTAAAGTAGCGGAGCAGCGCAATGCTCCATTCAGAATCCGCTTTATGCAGATCGCGTAAAATCTGTTCCAGCATCAGCTTTGTCTGCCCGTAAGGATTGGTCGCGCTTAATGGAAAATCCTCAGTGATTGGCGTTGTTTCCGGAACGCCGTAAACCGTCGCTGAAGAACTGAAGACGATTTTTTTCACACCGTGTGCCTGCATGGCTTCACATAAAATAAACGTCCCCGTCAGATTATTATGATAATAACGGAGCGGAACAGCCACAGACTCACCGACGGCTTTTAATCCCGCAAAATGAATGACGGCTTCAATCTCATTTTCAGCAAACACCCGGTGAACGGCGTCACGGTCAAGGAGATCCGCTTCATAAAACACAAGCCCTTTTCCGGTAATGTCTTTCACACGCTCCAATGCTTCCGGTGAACTATTTGACAGATTATCCAGAACCACGATGTCATAGCCGCCGTTTAACAGCTCGACACATGTGTGGCTTCCGATATAACCCGCTCCGCCTGTCACTAAAATCGCCATGAAGAAAGCCTCCCCTATTGAATGAATTGACCATATTATATCGGTTTTTTCTTCCTCAATCATCCATTTCCAAAAAGTTTAATCGTTTAGTCATCGTTTCTTCATAATTTGTTTTCATTCGCGTAAAACACAGAGACCTCGATTCAAACCGGTTGCGAAATAGAAATCTCTCCCCCGCGCATGGTAAGATAAGACAAAGGAGATGACGGTATGAAAAATGAAATCATTGAACGCTTTACCTCTTATGTAAAAGTCGATACACAGTCTGACGAAAACAATGAAAACTGCCCTTCAACCCCCGGCCAGCTGACATTGGCCAACATGCTGGCCGATGAATTAAAATCGATCGGCATGACAGAAATCACAGTCGATGACAATGGGTACGTCATGGCGACTCTGCCGGCAAATACGGATAAAGACGTGCCGACTGTCGGTTTTCTGGCTCACGTGGACACCGCGACTGATTTTACCGGAAAAAATGTGAATCCTCAGATTATTGAGAGCTACAACGGACATGATATCGTTTTAAATGACAAACTCAATGTCGTCCTGTCGCCTGAGCAATTTCCGGAGCTCTCCCGCTATAAAGGCCAGACGCTGATCACAACAGACGGCACGACGCTGCTCGGAGCCGACAACAAAGCGGGCATTGCCGAAATCATGACGGCAATGGCGTACTTGATCAAACATCCGGACATCAAACACGGAACGATCCGGGTCGCGTTCACGCCCGATGAAGAAATCGGCAGAGGCCCTCACAAATTCGATGTCGCCCGCTTCAACGCGGCATTCGCCTACACGATAGACGGAGGCCCCCTCGGCGAACTGCAATATGAAAGCTTTAACGCAGCCGCCGCAAAGCTTACTTGTTACGGAAAAAGCGTCCACCCGGGAACGGCGAAAAACAAAATGGTCAACGCTTCAAAAATCGCGATGGAATTTCATCACGCGCTGCCGAAAGAAGAAGCGCCGGAATATACGGAAGGGTATGAAGGCTTCTATCATTTACTTTCCATGAACGGCGACGTTTCTGAAGCCGCCCTGTCGTACATCATCAGAGACTTTGACAGAGACCGCTTTGCAGAACGAAAAGAATATATGCAGAAAACCGCCGATGCGCTGGCGGCCAAATACGGCAAGGAAAGCATCAAGCTTGAACTGCGTGATCAATATTACAACATGAGAGAAAAAATCGAACCGGTCAAAGAGATAGTCGATGTCGCCTATCAAGCCATGAAAAACCTCGACATCGAACCGATTATCGAACCGATCCGGGGCGGAACCGACGGATCACAGCTCTCTTACATGGGGCTGCCGACACCGAACATTTTCACGGGCGGCCAAAACTTCCACGGAAAATATGAATACATTTCCGTCGATCATATGGAAAAGGCGGTAAACGTCATTGTTGAAATCGCCAGGCTCTTTGAAGAGCGCGCTTAAAACCAAAGCCCCCTGCTTTGGTTTTTTTCTTTCACATGAAACCTTTCCTTCTTTCTTTCCGTATATAAGGTATGAAATGGAAAGAAGGAGTGAAGACTATGGCAAGAGGGACTGTAGCGAAAGAATTGAAAAATACCTTAAAAGACCCGCGTGTTCTGGAGACGAAATCAAACCCTTTTAAAAAGCTGCGGAAAATGTTCAAACGATTTTTTTAAGATAACATCTCGTTTTCTTTAAAAAAATAAAGAAAGCGCTGTCATCCTGCAGTCATCTGTTAGAAGCAGTTATTTTGCATATGATAAGATTTTTTAGGGTACTGAATAACACAGGGCAAACGAAAACAACGAAGTAGTTAATTTGATGCTTACAAAAAATAGTGAAAAAGTTATATAAACGATTATCATTCATCAGCCGATACAATCTATAGAACCACAACAAGAGCAAAACTTCTTCAACCCATAGTCATTTTTACGGAAAATGACGTTATTTTTTAAAAAAGTGACAATTGTTTGAATACTTTTCGTTTGTTTTTTCGTACAATAATAATACCAAAACTTTTTTTGGGAGGTATGTAAAATGATGCTACTTATTTTTGCTGCTTTGACAGGGTATCTTGTTTTCTCTTTCAGTAAGGACAACCGCCGGAAAACGCCAAAGACAAGCCCGCTGGTGACAGCTGCCGACACGAATAACATCATTGATTTAAATGCGATCCGTCAAAAACGCCGGATGCCGCTATCATAAAAACGACAGCTGCCGCAAAATCGGCAGCCTTTTTTTTATGCACCCGGCCGATATGAAACCAACCGCCTCCTTTTTTCGTACAACATAAAAAAGGAGTTTTTTTATGTACCATTTTTACATCAAAGAGCGAATGTTTACGTTTAAAAATCGTTTTCAAGTGTTTCTTGAAAGCGGAAAAGAAGTCTACAATGTTGAAGGAAAGCTGTTTTCATTCGGTGATGAACTGAAGCTGACTGATTTGGACGGCCGCACGCTCGCCAGCGTCAATCAGAAACTGATGTCGCTCGTTCCCCGTTACGAGATTTCCGTCAGCGGCAAACCCGTCTGCCAAGTCATCAAGAAAGTCACGTTTTTCAAACCGAAATTTGAAATTTCCGGACTCGGCTGGGATCTTACCGGCGATGTGTGGGGCCGGAATTTTCAAGTGACAGACGGAAAATCAAACCGGATGACCGTCACCAAATCATGGATGAGCTGGGGCGATTCCTATCATTTGCAGATTGAAAAGGAAGAGGATATCGTTCTTTGTCTCGCGATCGCCATTGTGATAGATATGATTCTATTTGAGGGTGACAAATAAAAATATTTATCGAAATATATTGACAATATGAGAAAACATACTAAGATTAATAGTAATACAGTTTATTCTGAAAAATAGCATATTTCCTTATCAAGAGAGGTGGAGGGACTGGCCCTATGATACCCGGCAACCGCTGTTCAGCAGAATGGTGCTAAATCCTGAAGATAAGGTTGAGATTTGCGGACGCAAGCTCTTCCCTATCCGAGGGAAGAGTTTTTTTATATTTCATCAGGAAAGAAGGAATCGTTCATGTCACAGCAAAACACAGAACAACCATTGCATACGCTTCTAAGAAAAAACCCGCCGTTTCGCGCGGATCAGGTCGGAAGCCTGCTGCGGCCGGCGGCTGTGAAGCAAGCCCGCCTGCAAAGAGCGGCGGGTGAGATTTCGGCAGAACAGCTGCGCGAAATCGAAAACAAAGAAATCATCCGCAGTGTGAAAAAGCAGAAAGAAACCGGCCTCAATGTCGTGACTGACGGCGAATTCCGCCGTGCCTGGTGGCATTTTGATTTTCTCGAAAATTTAGACGGCGTCGAAGCGTTTACGCCTGAAAGCGGCATTCAGTTTCACAACGTACAGACGAAAGCGCGCGGCATTAAAGTAACGGGAGACATTGATTTTTCTCAGCATCCGATGCTCGAAGATTATAAATTCCTGCACAGCATTGCCGGCGATGCTGTTCCGAAAATGACCATCCCAAGTCCGAATATGCTGTTTTTCCGCGGAAAATTGGAAAAAGCGTCCTACCAGAATGATTACAAACAATTTCAGCACGATGTGTCAAAAGCGTATAAAAAAGCGATTCAAGCTTTCTATGACGCCGGGTGCCGCTACCTTCAGCTCGATGACACCGCATGGGCCGTTTTCTTATCAGAAGCGGGGCTTCGTCAGATTGAAGCTTTCGGCACGACGCCGGATGAGCTGCGCAAGCTGTTTGCCGCTTCCATTAATGACGCCATCAAGGATCGCCCTGACGATCTGAAGGTTACGATGCATATCTGCCGCGGCAACTTCCAATCCACATGGACGGCTGAAGGCGGCTATGATGCAGCGGCTGAAACGATTTTTGACGGGCTTGATCTTGACGGATTGTTCCTGGAATATGATGATTCCCGCTCAGGCGGCTTCGAACCGCTCCGTTATGTCAAACGCTCTGATCTTCAGCTTGTGCTTGGTTTGATTACGTCGAAACACGGCGAACTTGAAGACAAGGACGCGATTAAACGCCGGATTGAAGAAGCTTCACAATATGTCAGCCTGGACCAGCTTTGCCTCAGCCCGCAATGCGGATTCGCCTCCACTGAGGAAGGAAACCTGATCACAGAAGAACAGCAATGGGCGAAACTGCGCCATGTCGTCAACATTGCCGGTGAAGTCTGGAAATAAAAAAAAGACACGCGATTAGCGTGTCTTTTCCGTTTTACAGCGAACCGGTTCCGATTAAAATATCGATATCTATCGTGACAGCAGCCTCTTTCCGGCTGATAAACCGCCGGATGCTGTCATCAGTACATTTCCATGTTAAGGGCGTCATTTTCACAAGCCGCTCGAGGTCAGGCTGCGCTAAAGTCTTTGTGTAACACAGCCGTTTGCGCTCAAAGGTTTGAAAGCCCGCTTGGAATCGTCCGGCCGCAGAATCGGCGGTGTCATTCCGCCGAGAGCTGTCTCCGAAGAAGAATTCCCTTACTTCCTTCAGATAATCACGCCGCGGCACCGCTTTAATGACTGTGCCGCCCTTTCGTAAAAGCCTGCTGCATTCCTTGTAATTCCAAGGTGATAAAACAGACATCACGACATCAAAACAGCTGTCGGCAAACGGCGCATCCGCCACATCAGCGACGGCAAAAACCAAATGATTCCCGAAGGCCTTTGCGGCATGCAGCACACCTTCTTTCGAGAGATCAATCCCGATTCCCGTCACGGAAAAAGCGGGCTGAAGCAATTTGCACACGGCGGCTAAATGAGAGCCTTCTCCGCATCCCGCATCCAATATCGCCGCTGATGTTTGCGGAGATTGAATATGGGTGATGATGGCGGCAATCTCCTTTTGAACCGGCGCAAAAAATTCCCGGCTGTCAAAAAGCTCGCGTCTCGCTTCGAACAGCTGCCTGTCATAGCGGGTTTTGACCGATTTATTGAGGAAATTCACATATCCTTGTTTTGATATATCAAATGTATGCCCCTGTCCGCACATCAAGCTTCGGTATTGTGAGACCGCCATGGCCGAACTGCATAGCGGACACCTGAACACGGACTGGCATGATTGCAGTAATTCCGCGCGTTTTCTTTTTATAGACGTCAAAAAAACACCTCATTCATTCGTTATTCCGATGAAATGAAAAAGGCATAGACAAATAAACCTCACTTAATTGGAAGTTTCAACCTATTTATCTATACCTCTCATTATCTGTAACGAATGAACTGAATGATCACGAAAATGCCCCCTTTTCTGCCGTCTTTTGAAGGCTGTGCCCTCAGATCCATTTTATCAGCTGCATCCCGTCTTTACAATGAATCGGAACGGTTTTCAGGGGTTTTTTATTCCTATATTATCCAATTACTTATGCACATCCTTTATTTTCTTTATTTATAATATAAATTTATTATTTTGAAAATATCTAAAAAGGTTGATTTTCAAAAATTGAAACGATAAAATACTGCTATCTCATGTAATATCGTTATTCTTGTATATGATCAGTAATATGGTCTGATTGTTTCTACCTAGTGCCGTAAAAGACTAGACTACAAGAAAGTTTGCATAAATTTGAACGAGTGAAAAGCATATGACGCTGTCTATTCTTTTCTTTTGGCTCTTATTTATCACACTTTCTGGCTTTCAGGAATTTGTGACGAATAAGAGTTTTTTTTATTTCCATAATACCCTTATAGGAGTTGCTCACATGTACTTTTTATTGAACATTGTCGGTCTCATTGTTGTCATGGCTGTTGTTTTCTTATGCTCTCCCAACAAGAAGAAGATTAAATGGCGTCCGATTGTCATGCTCCTCGTCTTTGAGTTTCTGATTACTTGGTTTATGTTAGGGACAAAAGTCGGCGGCTTTGTCATCGGGAAGATCGGCGCGTTCTTTACATGGCTGATTTCCTGCGCCAGTCAAGGGATTGCGTTCGCTTTTCCGTCTGTCATGGCCAATCCGACGGTTGATTTTTTCTTCAGCGCATTGCTGCCGATTATCTTCGTCGTGACCTTCTTTGATATGCTGTCGTATTTCGGTATTCTGCCGTGGCTCATTGATAAAATCGGCTGGCTGATTTCTAAAATATCCCGTCTGCCGAAGCTGGAGAGCTTTTTCTCCATCCAGATGATGTTTTTAGGAAATACGGAAGCTTTAGCCGTCATCCGCCAGCAGCTTGCCGCCGTCAGCAACAATCGGCTTCTGACATTCGGGCTGATGAGCATGAGCAGCATCAGCGGCTCGATCATCGGATCATACTTGACGATGGTTCCGTCCACTTATGTGTTTACAGCCATCCCGCTGAATTGCTTAAACGCGCTTTTAATCGCCAATATGCTGAATCCCGTGGACGTTTCTAAAGAGGATGATATTATTTACGTTCCTTCAAAAGCGGAGAAAAAAGACTTCTTCTCCACGATTTCTAACAGTATGCTTGTCGGCATGAACATGGTCATTGTCATTTTAGCGATGGTAATCGGCTATGTGGCGTTAACGGCCGCGTTAAACGGCGTACTCGGGCTGTTCATGCACGGGTTGACCATTCAAAAGATTTTCTCATACATCTTCAGTCCGTTTGCCTTCCTTCTCGGGTTAGGTGTACATGACGCGATGTATGTCGCACAGCTGATGGGCATCAAGCTCGCGACGAATGAATTTGTGGCAATGGCCGATCTGAAAGGGCAGCTGAATTCACTTCCGCCGCACACGATTGCCGTGGCTACGACATTCCTGACATCATTCGCAAACTTCAGCACCATCGGTATGATCTACGGATCTTATCAATCTCTGCTTGATGGTGAGAAATCAGCCATCATCGGAAAAAACGTCTGGAAGCTGCTTGTCAGCGGAATTGCCGTTTCCTTATTGAGCGCGGCGATTGTCGGATTGTTTGTCTGGTAAAAGAAAAAAAGCGATACCGCTCCGTTTTGGAGTGATATCGCTTTTTTTTATTGATAGACGGATGCAGGTACGAAAACGTCCCGGATTCCTGCCGCGTACGGCCCGAGATCATATTGTCCGAACACAACGGCAATGCCGTTTTTCGTAAAGAAGAAAGGTCTTTCGTTATTCAGGATGATCTCTTGTTTTTTGACGTCCTGATCGAACAGATCGTCATGTTTCTTGATGTAGCCGTAAAGATAGTCTCTCGTTTTGTTAGCTTTCGTTTTTGTATTCAGCACATTATCGAGTGTGACCCGTTTTTTTGCGGCCAAGTCGTAATTAAAAGTCTGAACGGATGTCAGCCCGTGTGCGCCGCCTGTGTAACTGTAGTCTTCCGTCTGAATGCTGAGCTTGCCGTCTTGATTATACTTCACCTTGAAATCTGTTTGGTATTCCGCTTTGTAGCCTTGTTTTTCACCGTCTTTTTTGTTTTTCACATATTCTTGGTACGATTGTTCAATATAGCGCTTGAAGTCCTGATTGATTTTCTTTTCAAAAGATGCGTTTCCCGTATTTGTGACCTCGGGGTATGTCAGCTGCTTTACATGCTTATACGTATGGCTTTTGACAACGGGCTTTGCGGTTTGCGCGGCCTCGGCTGAAGGCGCGAAACCTCCGAACGGCGCGGCTGTCAGCACGGTTAAGAGCACGGCCGCCATCATTTTGAATGCCTTTTTCATCACAACTCCTCCTTTTCATTACCGTTCCCTTTTTGAAAACGGGTTACACTCTATAGACAGCGCAGATCAGTAAATTGTTTCTGGGCCTTCTTTCACATTTTCTCCATAAAAAAAAGAGACATGGAAAATCCACGCCTCTTTTACCGTGAAGGTCTTTGCGCAATGGCTTCATAAACGGCTTCCGCCAAATCGGAGTTGCCGAACATCTCCAAAACACCGATAACGGTTTGATCAGGAATCGGTTCTGATTCCTCCTTCGGCACGACAAGCTCTTCAGCCGTTTTTCGCAGCTCTTCGTTTAAAGGCTGTCCGGGATAAGCCTTGCTGTAAATGGCCATCGGATCAAGGTCATGATTGACGCACCATTGGGCAAACACCAAAATCATCATGTTTTCGTCACGCCGGTAATATTCTTCAAGTTGTTTTTCGGTAAACGGCTTCACTATGTATCCCTCTGCTTTTATTATTCTTCTACTTGAAGTTCCAAAGTTTCAATCTGTTTTCGAATAATTTGAATGTCTCTCTTAATCAATGTCCCCGGTACTATAATTTTTGCAGATTTTCCATTGGTAAGGGAAAAATCGAACCTTTGCATTTCAATAGTTCCTTGTTCTAACGCTTCTCTTGGAATTCTGTCTTTTTTATCCATAAATGTTTCCTCTCTATTTGATTTTATTATTTTTTTATTTTTATGTATTATATTAGCGAATAAAGCTGACTCAATGAAAATCCTAGAGGCGTATTCACTACTGTTAACTGAAATTTCATGATATACATTTAAAATCTCAGGTAAATTATCTGGAATTGCTCCTTCACTTGAATACTTATTAAAAAGTTCAGCAAATAGTTCTGGTTGAAGAAATGCTGTTCTCAAAGCACTTTGAAAATCCTTCTCACTCATTGAATCAATTATCCTTTTGGAAAGCTGAGTCAGCTTATAATTACCAGAGGATCTTTCTAATAATCCAAAGTGTTTTAAGGATGCTATTTTGTTGCCTACAGCCCCGCTGTATTTTTTATATCCCAGAGCTTTTGTTATTAAGTCCTTTTCAATATCGCTATCTCCTGAATAACTTCTTATTAACTTAGCAAACTCTAAAGTACTTTCTAAATTAAATCGCGGAAATCCACGGCTTCTCTTTTTCATAAAACTCTCCTAACTTGTATCGCGAGATAATTACTAACTTTAAACTTATGTTAACTAAAAGTCAACTTCAGTTCAAGTAATATAGAGAATAAATTTTTAGTTTGTTCTATTATTAACTCAACTCTCGTTATTCTACTCTAATAACTTAAAAAAGTGCCTCATTTTCAGAGGCACTCAAATATATTCTTATATGTTTCTGTCCCAATGCCGATGCTCAGCCACGGCCTTCAGAAATTGTTCATGGTTTCCGTCCGGAACAAGGCCGGGGCCGTTTTCGGTTCCGGCGGCGAGGGCGAGAAGTTCTTTTCCTTCACCGGAGGCGCCGATCGCTTTGTAATGGCTGAAAGCTTCGCTGACGAAGTCTCTGGCCGATTTTTGGGCTTTGAGGCTGTCTGTGCTTTGTTTTCCGCCCGGAATGAAAACAGCGTCGTACAGGACGGAATCCGCTGTCAGGAAAGTGGCTGACGCTTTCAGCTCCGTACCGTTTTCTCCCTTGACGGTTCCCAGCGCGGGGCTGATGATATCGGCTCTGACTCCCGCCTGTTTGCATGCGTCAAGCACTTGTTTGACTTTCTCATCAGAAAACCCGTGGTCGGTTAACACCGCGACCTGCCTTGTCGCTGCCGTCTTCACCGTGTTTTCCTGGCTTAAGGCCGGGGAAGTGAACGTTTCATCAGATTCACGGTCCTTCGGCGGCGGGTTCACGCCGATTCCTTTCGCAACACGCTCGGCAAGCCCGGCGTCGACGTGACTGAAGACATCCACCACCTGCTGCTGCACATCCTTGCTGTTCACTTTTCCGACTTCAAAACAGAACGCGGAGATGATATGTTCTTTCTCGGCGGGAGACATGCTGTTCCAGAACATCTTCGCCTGAGAAAAATAGTCATTGAAGCTCTCGCTGCGCTGGCGGATTTTTCTGCCTTCTACTTTTTCCTGGTAATGAACGTATCCGCCTTCTTCTTCTGAAGCCGGCGACGGATCATTGTTCTGCAGGGAATTTTTATGATAGGCGACGGGGCCCTTATTAATCGTCATCCGGTGGTAGCCGTCGTATTGGTTGTTATGGAACGGGCAGACCGGCCGGTTGATCGGAATCTCGTGAAAATTCGGCCCGCCAAGACGGATGAGCTGTGTATCTGTATAAGAGAAAAGCCGTCCCTGCAGAAGCGGATCATTGGTGAAATCAATGCCCGGCACGACATTTCCCGGGTGAAAGGCGACCTGTTCCGTTTCCGCAAAGACATTGTCCTGATTGCGGTCAAGGGTCATTTTTCCGATCAGCTTGACGGGAACCAACTCCTCCGGCCACAGCTTCGTCGGATCAAGGATATCGAAATCAAACTTAAATTCATCTTCTTCGTCAATCATCTGAACACCGAGCTCATACTCGACTTTGCCGCCGTTTTCAATCGTTTCCCACAGGTCACGGCGGTTGAAATCGGGATCTTTCCCGGCAATTTTCTGCGCTTCATCCCATACGAGGGAATGAACGCCGAGCACGGGCTTCCAGTGGAATTTTACAAAGCGCGCTTTTCCTTTCTCGTTGATGAAACGGAACGTATGCACGCCGAAGCCCTCCATCATCCGATAGCTTCGCGGGATGCCGCGGTCAGACATCGTCCACATGACCATGTGAGCCGACTCAGGGTTATTAGCGACAAAATCCCAGAACGTATCATGAGCCGTCGCAGCCTGCGGCATTTCATTGTGCGGTTCCGGTTTTATGGCGTGAACGAGATCCGGGAATTTGATCGCGTCCTGAATGAAGAACACCGGAATATTGTTTCCGACGAGGTCATAGTTCCCTTCTTCAGTATAAAACTTCGTCGCAAATCCCCTGGCGTCACGGACGGTGTCGGCTGACCCCTTGGAGCCCGCCACTGTTGAGAAACGGACGAACACAGGCGTTTTGACGGAAGGGTCCTGCAAAAATTTCGCCCGTGTATATTCCGTCATCGGTTCGTACACCTGAAAATGCCCATGAACGCCGTACCCGCGCGCATGAACGACCCGTTCCGGAATCCGCTCGTGGTCAAAGTGCGTCATTTTTTCACGAAAATGAAAATCCTCCATCAGCGTGGGGCCGCGGACGCCCGCTTTTAAAGAATGTTCATCCTCAGACACGCGAAGCCCCTGATTGGTCGTCATTTTTTTGCCGCTGTTATCAGACCGGTACTGCTCCAGCTGTTCGTCCTTTGAGTGTTCATTTACTCGTTTGTTTTGATCATCACTCATGTCAGTTCCCCCTTTTAAAACGAAACATTCTACAGCACATTTACCCGCGGCGTTCTTCATATAAACTGCTGATCCGCTCATTAGGATTTTAGGTCTGTATTTACATATGCGGTCATACACATTTTGAAATAAGCCATTTTCACAGAAAGAAGTTGTGAAAGCGCTTACCTAAATAGCTGTTGAACAGGGGAGGTCATATCGTGCTTGCCATACTCGGTTTTGTGATGATGATTGTCTTTATGTATCTTATTATGTCTAATCGGCTTTCCGCTCTTATTGCTTTGATTGTCGTTCCTGTTGTGTTTGCCCTGATCAGCGGATTTGGCAAAGATCTCGGCGAGATGATGATTCAAGGCGTTACAGACCTCGCTCCTACCGGGATTATGCTGTTATTCGCCATCCTGTATTTCGGCATTATGATTGACTCAGGTCTGTTTGATCCCCTCATTGCCAAAATCCTATCGCTTGTCAAAGGGGATCCGTTAAAAATCGCCATCGGCACAGCGGTTCTGACGATGACCATTTCGCTGGACGGAGATGGGACAACAACGTATATGATTACGATTGCGGCAATGCTGCCCCTTTACAAACGGCTCGGCATGAACCGTTTGGTGTTGGCGGGGATCGCGATGCTCGGTTCGGGCGTCATGAATATTATTCCGTGGGGCGGGCCGACGGCGAGGGTTTTGGCTTCCTTGAAATTGGACACGTCGGAAGTCTTTACGCCGCTGATTCCCGCTATGATTGCCGGCGTTCTCTGGGTGATCGCCGTTGCTTATCTCCTCGGAAAAAAAGAACGGAAGCGGCTCGGTGTCATTTCAATTGAACACGCACCGTCCTCTGATCCGGATGCAGCGCCGCTGAAGCGCCCCGCTCTCCAATGGTTTAACCTGCTGCTCACTGTCGCCCTGATGGCCGCGCTGATCACCAGCCTGCTTCCCATCCCTGTTCTTTTTATGATCGCGTTCGCCATCGCCTTGATGATCAACTATCCAAATGTCAAAGAGCAGCAGAAACGGATTTCAGCGCATGCGGGTAATGCGTTAAACGTTGTTTCAATGGTGTTTGCGGCAGGCATATTCACAGGCATTCTCTCCGGCACAAAAATGGTGGATGCGATGGCGCATTCTCTCGTTTCCCTCATCCCTGATGCCATGGGCCCGCATCTGCCGTTGATCACTGCGATTGCCAGCATGCCTTTCACCTTTTTCATGTCAAATGACGCCTTTTACTTCGGTGTGCTTCCCATCATCGCTGAAGCCGCTTCCGCTTACGGAATAGACGCCGCTGAAATCGGAAGAGCCTCCTTGCTGGGCCAGCCGGTGCATCTGCTCAGCCCGCTTGTGCCATCCACCTATCTATTGGTCGGAATGGCGGGCGTCAGCTTTGGCGATCATCAAAAATTCACTATTAAATGGGCCGTGGGGACAACGATTGTGATGACGATTGCGGCGCTTTTGATTGGGATTATTTCGTTTTAATTAAAAAAGGATTTCCGCTGGCGGAAATCCTTTTCTGTACATTATTTTTTTGTATAGCGCACCCAGTCATAATGAGCGTATAGCGGATTTACACCATTGTAGGAACCGAGCCAGTCATCGACACCTATCCCATTCCACAAGTTCATCATGATCTTTCCCGGGTTTGTCGGGATTTGGCTTGTCGCAGTATGTTTTAATTGCCCATCGACATACCATTTAATAGAGTTTGGCTGCCAATCGAACGCATACGTATGATAGGCATTGGCCGCGTCAAATCCGAGATCCGCAACCTTCTCATGGTTTCCCGCGCCATTTGTATAATAGTTAAATTGAACCTTTGTCGTGTCTTTTCCTAAAAATTCGATATCAATCTCATCCCAAGGAGTGCCATCCGTTGGACCTGTATAAGTGAAGAACGATGAAACGATCCCCGTGTTTTTAGCCGGTTTCATTCTGACTTCATAAAGTCCATAGCCATAGGTTTGAACGGAGCGGTTCTCCCCGCAGTCAAACTTGTTATAAGACGGGCTTGTCAGCGCCAAACGCATTTCACCTGATGACGTCATTGATACATTATTTGCACGCCACGTGCAGTTGAACATATCTCCATTGGAATAACCATTTGCTTTTTGCCATAAGCCGGAGTTATAGCTGTTAAAAGGTTCAAAAAACGATCCGCCTGTTTGAGCTGATGCAGTAGAAGTGATCGCACACAAACTCAAAAACAATCCAGTGACAAGAAGCAGCAGCACTCGTTTCATACGATAAAACATGTCGGCATTCCCCTTTCTTTGAAAAAGATTTCTTTATCGATCATACATGATTCTGTTAAAAGGGGACATCGGTCAGAATAATGATAATAATGAATCTTAAAAAAACCTAAATTACCATCAGCACAAACAGAAATGATCAGCGCTCATTGTAATTTAGGTTTTGCCTGCTTATCAGTAACAATCCTAACAAGATCATATGTGAATGAAGAAAAAAATACCAACGCTTTCATTATGCTTATTTGACTACCCTTTCTATGTGAATCGTTAAATACAGCAGCTCGTCACTGGTGAGCTTGTGTTCATACGTCCTCTCAATGCATGTTTGGATTTTCTTCGTGCATTCATACGCCCGATGGTACTTTTCTTTCACTGTCTCCAGCAAAAAATCGTCCTGGCTTTCCATATGTGTGCCGTTAAAAAGACGCTGCGCGAAAAACTTTAAGTGGGTGACAAACCGATAATAGTGAAGTGATTCCTCGTTGAAGTCAATCTTAAAATGGTATTTTACGATACTCAAAATCTCTTGCATGACTTTTGTAATGTTGATGATATTGGGCATCTCTTCATTCAGCTCGGCATTGACAATATGCAGCGCAATAAAGCCTGCTTCATCCTCCGGCAGAGACACGCCAGTCTTGTTTTTTACCATGGCCAACGCTTGTTTGCCGATTGCAAACTCGTCTTTATACAGCCGTTTCGTTTCCCACAATAAGGCGTTTTTGATATCCAGCCCTTTCTTATTGCGCTGGATCGCAAAGTTAATATGGTCGGTCAGCGACACATAGATGCTGTCATTGAGCTTTTTGCCGAGCTGTAATTTCGCATAGCTGATAATCTCTTCGGATACTTCCATACATTCGATCGGGATATCATACAAAAGGGTTTTGAACTTTTCGGATACATCTTTGTTATCGAGCGTGAACACTTTCTCAATGCGGGCTTCATCTACCGGGTCTCCCGTTTTCTTTTGAAAAGCAATGCCCCGGCCCATGATAACCAATTCCTGATTGCCTTCTTTGAGCACACTGACAACATTATTATTAATGACTTTCGCAATCTTCAATTCTGTCTCCCTCCCGCCTGACCATTTACCTGCTACACCTTGATTTTACATCCTTTTTGAACTAGGTCAATATCTCCAGGTCAATCAGAAAACGCCGTTCAGAAATCATTGTCCAACGATGAGGCAGCGGCGCATATAATGCAGAGAACCGGTTTTTGGGAAGGAGCGTGTGTGATGAAACGGTTTTCGAAAGAAGAAAGCAGCTGGATGCTGTATGATTGGGCCAATTCAGCTTATTCGGTCATTATTATGACGGCGGTATTCCCCTTGTTCTTTAAAGCCGCGGCGGCGGAAAACGGTGTCAGCGCAGCTGATTCCACCGCTTATTTGGGCTATACGATTGCCGCCGCGCCTTTTATTTTGGCGATGCTCGGCCCCGTCTTAGGAACGATTGCCGACTACAAAGGATGCAAGAAACGGTTTTTTGCCTTCTTTTTTCTGATCGGTGTGGCGGGCACAGCCGCGCTGGCTTTGATTCCCGGTGAATCTTGGATGCTGTTATTAATTTGTTATACGATTTCCACGATCGGCTTTGCCGGGTCTAATGTGTTTTATGATGCGTTTCTCGTTGATGTGGCCGCAAAGGAGCGGATGAATATGGTGTCCGCCAGGGGGTTTGGGCTGGGCTATATCGGCAGTACGATCCCTTTTCTCCTCAGCATTGCCGTGATTCTTTCAGCACAAGCGGAGGTGATTCCGCTGTCCGCCCAGGCTGCCGGCCGCATTGCCTTTTTGATTACGGCGGCATGGTGGGGGCTGTTTTCGATCCCGCTCCTTCTCCGCGTCCGCCAGCGCTATTATATCGAGAGGGAGCCGCGGCTTGTAATCAGCAGTTTTAAACGGCTGGCCGGCACGCTGAAGCAGATCAGGAAGCACCGGGCGCTGTTTTTGTTTCTGCTCGCCTATTTCTTCTATATCGACGGGGTCGGCACCATCATTACGATGTCCACGTCATACGGGGCTGACCTCGGCATCAGCGCGGCAAATCTGCTGATTGTTTTATTTGTCACTCAGGTCGTCGCCGCGCCTTTTTCGATTTTGTACGGACGGCTAGCCGAACGGTTTAAAGGAAAAACGATGCTTTATGCCGGAATCGGCGTGTATATGATTGTCTGCACGTATGCTTATTTTATGGATTCCGCTTTTGATTTCTGGGTTTTGGCTATGCTTGTCGCCACTTCCCAAGGCGGTATTCAGGCGCTGAGCCGCTCTTACTTTGCAAAGCTTGTCCCCAAACAGAACGCCAATGAGTTTTTCGGCTTTTATAATATCTTCGGCAAGTTCGCTTCGATTATCGGCCCTCTTTTGATTGCCGTCACCGCCCAGCTGACCGGGAATTCGTCAGCCGCCGTGTTCAGCCTGATCATTTTGTTTGTAATCGGGATTGGCATCCTTGCGTTTGTCCCCGAGGAGACGGCGTAAAAAAAGCCTGCGCGCGGCAGGCTTTTTTTTTTATTTCTTAGCTTTATGGACTTTCAGTTTTTTGCCTTTGACCGTCGTATTTTTCATGATGTCAAGAACGTGCGGGCCTTTGCCGTTCAGAATCTCGACGTACGATGCGTTGTCCAGAATCGTGATAATCCCGATATCATCGGCTGAAACGCCGTCGATTTTCGCAATCGTTCCGACAAAATCGACCGCTCTGAGTTTTTTCTTTTTCCCGCCGTTAAAGTACAGCTTCATGATGTCTTTGTTTAACTGTTCGCTTTTGTCTGTTTTGACATCGGGGCGGGCGTTCAGTTTTTCCGAAAAAGCCGCTTTCCGTTCCGCTGTTTCTTTCTCGGACGGCGCCTCCCGCTTTTGGATGCGGAAACCGATATATGTCTCAATGTCATTCAGGAACCGCGATTCAGAAGGCGTCACAAACGTAACGGCCAGTCCGCGGTGTCCGGCGCGCCCCGTTCGGCCGGTGCGGTGCACATAGCTTTCTTTTTCAAGCGGAATATCATAATTGATGACGAGGCTGATGTTTTCAATATCAATTCCTCTGGCGGCAACATCGGTCGCAATGAGATAGCGGAACTCGCCGCGCTTGAATTCATTCATGACGTCAAAGCGGTCTTCCTGCACCATGCCGCCGTGAATTTTATCGCAAGGGTAGCCCAGCCTGTCCAGCTCATCGGTTAACTGAATGACCCTTTCTTTTGTCCGGCAGAATATAATGCAGCTGTCCGGGTTTTCGGTGATCAGGACATCACGCAGCAAAGATGTTTTGTCCTCTTCTTCTGTTCTGGTGACAAAATGCTCAATGTCTTTTGTCGTCAGGCCTTCCGCTTTTACTTCAATCAATTCAGGGTCTTTCATATATGTGCGGCTCAGCTTCTCGACGTCATCCGGCAGCGTCGCTGAAAACAGCATGGTGACTCTGTTTTTCGGCAGATGCTGAATGATGGCTTCCACCTGTTCAATAAATCCCATATTCAGCATTTCATCCGCTTCGTCAATCACCACATACGCCAGCCGTTCAAGCGGCAGCGTCCCTTTTTCTATATGATCAAGCACACGCCCCGGCGTTCCGGCAACGACGTGGCTTTTTTGCTTCAATTCGGTTTTCTGTTTGTCAAAAGAAGCTTTTCCGAAAACCGCCGTGGCTTTTATCCGTTTGAAACGGCCGATATTCGTGATATCTTCTTTAATCTGCGCCGCAAGCTCGCGGGTCGGCGTTAAAATCAGCGCCTGCGGTTTGTTTTCCTCCCATTCCGCAAGCTCGCAGATCGGAATGCCGAAAGCCGCGGTTTTGCCGCTGCCCGTCTGCGATTTGACGACGAGGTCTTTTTTTTGCAGCGCGGCGGGGATGACGCGCCGCTGCACTTCAGTCGGCTCGGTGTATTGCAAGCCATTCAGCGCCCGTCGGATTTCGGGGCTGATCGCATATTCATTAAACTCATTCATGACTAAACTCCTTCTCTGTCCGGCTCCCCTCATTATACGCGAAATGCCGCCGCTTTACCCTGACGTTTTGCCGGGCCATTCGGGGGATTGCTTTTTCTTCATGTCAAGCACGACCCATTTGGCGCAATAAAAGCTCATGCTTCCTTCCCCGTCATCGACATAGTAGCGGATCGATTCCCAGCCGCCGTCGACCGGGCTGATATCCAGATGGATGTCGGTGATGCTCTCCAGATCATCCAGCCGGGCAGCACTCACACCTTCAAACCGCAGCACAGCATCATACTGTCCATCAGCCAGCTTCAGCTCAAACACCGGGATTTTATCATAATACTCGTTATACCCGTTATAGAACATAAACTCCGTCAATTCAAAACAACCCGGCGAATCCGGCCCCAGCAGAACTGCTTTCTCATGTTTGTGCCATTCCATTTTGTGCCTCCTTTTTTTCAGCTGAATTGGCATGTCTGACTCAAATGAATTTTCTTTACAAACCCCCATGAATTTCTTTATATGTCTGCACCCAATCTCTTAATTCTTCAATCGTATGCAGATAAGAATCAGGCGAATCTTTCAGATCAAACCCGCTCAAATATACGAGCATCTCCCAAACGGTTTCGTCCTCAACCGCGGATCATCTGCAGCCACATACTCAGACGCCCAATCCGACACTTCTTCCCTCGCCGCTTGACCGTTCAGGATCAGACCAGCCTTTTTCAGACATTCTGCTCTTGTGGGTTCTGTCACGTCAGAATCCTGCCTTTCATTTCTTGTTTAAAATGCTGACTAACAGCCTCCGGGCCCGTTCATGCCTCCCGATTTCCCGGCTGAGCTCCGGATAATCCGTTAAAGCATTTTTCAGCTGCGCATATTGCGGATAAAGCTCAAAAAAGGATTTATATAAAGCTTTACGCTGCCGCGCAGGCATTTGTTTATCTGCCAACACAAAATCTAAGCTGCCGCAGATAAGCGCGAAATACTCATAAAAATCCCCCGCGCAGTCAGCCCCCTCAAAGTCTTCTTCAAATCTCCCAGCATCTGAAGGCAGCGGACCCTCTAATTCTTTTTTGTGTAATTTCAGGTTTTGGATGACGTCATCATTTAAAGAATATCTGTTGGATTTCATCATCTCATTTTGACGCTTTCCAATTACTGATATCCCGCTTATAAATCCCCGAATTCGAGACCGCGTAAATGGCATTGCCAGTCAGCTTTAGCTGATGCCCGGAAAGCTCATGACCATCCGCATCACAGCACATTACCTCTTGCATCGGCAGACTGACATCGGCCGGAATGAGAGACAGTGAATGATCATCTTTGCATACCCAAAACCCGTCATCAGAAATCGCTAGCTGGTCGTAAACCCCGGAATATGTTTTATCAGAAATAATCCAAACTCGTTTCACGTCGGTTTCATCAAACGCAGCAATGACTGTATAAGAGTAATACAGCATGTAGATCAGTCCGTCTTTTTCTGCAAGTGCATAGCAGTCATCTGCCGCGGGCGCGTATATTTCTGAAAGCTGCTGATCAATGTGAGTTTTCTTTAGCTGCCCGTCTAAAGTGAAGCACAGCACACTGTGCCCTTCAGGATTTTCATCACTATAAATACCTTCATCACTTAAACCGATCCACAGGTTTTGTTTTTCATCCAAAAGACTGCATGAAACCCCTGAAGGCAGAGAAAATGCACTTTGTTCTGTTCCTTCTGCTGAAAATACTTTCACTTTATACTCATGCGATTCAAAGAAAATCAACACATACCAGTCAGCCGAACTCTGTTGAAACAGCATAATATCCTCACACAGAATTTGTTCATCGATATGAATCACTCGAATATCACCTAATTCATCGATAATCGTAAACGAAAGCCCGTCATTCTGATGCCGTCCGAGATACAGATGCCCGCAGTTATCAAAATGGAAGAAACGTCCTTTTATTGATTCGTCATGTATCTTATTCATTTTTATTTTCATGTCATTGCCCCTTGAGTCTTGGGTGATATTTTTATCGATCGCACTCTGTAAATTGATATGCAGATGGCTGAAAAAAGCCATCTGCATAGGATTGATCAAAACTTTACCAGATATAAATCGTTATCATGAAAGATAAACATGCGGTCCTGGACGGCTCTGTACGTTGTTTTTCCTTTTCTATCAATACCGTGTATCATGACGTCAGCCTCTGATAACCCTTTGCTCTCTTCATGAAATGCAAATAGGTTATCCTCGTGATTCTGTATCAGCAGCACCCTATTTTTCGAAACGGACAGCTGGTCACAATAGGAGTATTGATCGCCGTTTAGCACATATTCTGCAACAGTACGAATTCTGTCCCGTCCAATCTGATAATGACCGATGACACAGCAATCCTCTCCCTCGAAACATACATACAAATCAGATTTGATCGATTGTACGGCATAGCATTCGTGCATCATTTCTTTAAAATCGTCTTCAAAATAAAACGTTCTGTCTTCTGCATGAAAAGCAAATATCGCTTTTCCTTGAGGATTTCTCTCATCATACATACCCTCGTCCGTTAATCCGATCCATAATAATCCATCCTCACCCAGATGAAATACATTGGCGCTTAATAGAAAAGAACAAATCGGATTGATTTTATTACTGTTTACGCAGTATACGGCTAATTGACACGTATGATTTTCCAGGTAAACGATCACGATAGTGTCATCATACGAATCAACCAGATAAAAATGGGCATCTTCAGAAAATCCGTGTAACTCTTTTTTGATTAAAAGAGAGCTGCCTTTCATAACCTCCAATATTACTTTGTGATCGTGCACCGACACAATAAATACTTGATCATCCCGACCCGCATTGAAATAAATGATATTTTCCCTTTCATATGACCCAACACGCTCCGCGGTAAGTTTTAACATCAGCAACACTCCGTTGAATAGGAACCTGAAATTTTATATTAAATTAATCAATGATATATAAATCTGCTGCATCGTATTCAAACCAAATGATTTTTTCATTACTTTCAGTAGTTACATCAACCTTTTGAGTGTTCAGGTTCATGTAGGACTTATTTTTGGCAGGATTTGCTATTATAACAACAAAATCATTGATCGATGCTAAAAAATATAATTCATCTAATAAGTAATCTGCCATCAATTGTTCTTTGGTTAGGACACATTCAATATGAATGAACTTTTTCGATACAGTATTCATATTTATCATTTTCTTTTCAACCTTCCTCTTCCATTCTTCAATAAAAGAAGGTGTTCCATAACTTCTATCAGAACGGTTCCAAACTCTAAGTCATTCATTAATTGAGAAAAAGTATCTTTACTCACTAGATCACATGAATATATCGAGTTGTATTGAAGCGGATTAATCACATCCAGATTCCCTATAGCCCTCAATGATTCTTTTTGTAAATTTAAAGGAGTGTTCATGTTTACCTCCGCGAACGATTTCGTTATGTAAGAAAAGAGAGGCTGGGAACCTCTCTTATTTATGATTTCGAATGATACGCATAAAATGATTGATCATCAAAGCGAACTGTTTCAGCTTCTACAGCAATCAGCATTCTGTTCATGCCAATGAGAAAATTAGCATTTGATTGATACTCCGGAATTACAGCATTTGATAGATTACCGATTCCTTCCGGGTGGTAACTCATCTCAAATACTTGCCAATTGTATTCTTCCGGATCTATTTTTTCTAATCTCATATCACCAATATCTGCACTAAAATAAACAGATGCTGCATTTTGAAAAAGAATGTTATGCGTAAATTCGGCTTTATTTTCAACGACCTGAATCTTAAGTGAAAGCTCTTTTTTAAACACATGAAAGTCACAATGAAGGACAGCGCACCCTCCGTCTATATAATCTACCCATTCATTAATTGTCTTGTACACCGTTTATCTCCCTAATGAAGTTTTGGAGTCTTTGAGATCTGATTTTAAAGTCTTCACGAAAATTTCTAGCTTTTCTTCATTACAGTTCAATTTATAGAAGGTTGTATTTGAATTATTTTCCATAAATCTAATGATAAATCTGTAATGTTCGTTTTCTTTATCAATACTTAGTATAAAAAATGGTTCAATTGTTTCTAAACGTATCCTGTCTTGATTGCCTGCTGATAATGCTTCAATATCTGATATCAGCATTTTATATTCACTTTCTAATAAAACGGCAGAGTAATCGCGAACGATTGCTTTATTATGTTCCAACAGTTCAAACATTGTTGAGATAAAAGGATCATCCTCTGCTTCTTGATACCTTCTCGGTGTTATTTCAAGTTCCAGACAACCGTCTCCGATTTTGGCCATGCTGTCTCCTCGTTCTCTACTTAATAGCTTTAATTTATTAGTAAATGATTTGAATGACGCTCTGGAATTCAAGCTAAGTTTCAATCGATTGTTCACCTTTTACTGTCTCAGTTCTAATCACCTACCCACTTATTATCTATAATTTTTTTAAAAAAAGCCTGTTGACCAAAAGATGATCAACAGGCTCATCTATTTTTTATTTAATGCCCTTATTTAATAATGTTTGTAATATTTTCTCTATGTCTAGATCCTATTCTGATTGTCTCGGAATCTGTTATTTCTATATGATAAAGAACATAATCCAGTAAATCTTTAATAATTGTTTTCTCTGCTAAAGGGGCTCCATTTAATATATCTTTTAACTCAACTTCTTTTTCCAATAAGATTATATTTTCATGCGCAATTATTGTATTCTTGTACTCTTCTGCTGAGGTTTTTATAAATGAGATTTTTTTATTAAACAAAGTATTTGTTTTTAAGCTCGCTGAGAATATACAAGTATCACTATCTTTATTTGAAACAGAGTAAGAATACATTGCATATTGTTTATTTTCCATATTTTTTAATATAACAAATATTAAATCCTCTATTGTTTTATACTCTTTTTCAACCGAATCATAGTCATTGAGAGTTGATATTTCATAAAAATAGTACATTTAATTCTCTCCTTCTATCTTTTATACACTGTAAACGGCATGAGATAGAATAAGTTTCTTCGTCGTATTGATAGCCTGTTAGCGGTAGCGCTTGTCTTTTACTTCGTCTCAGCAGTATGTTATTCCCACATGTTCCGTGTGTAGTTTGGTTTTTATCATATAAGATAAGAGAGGCTGGTAACCTCTCTAAATCTGTTAAATATCCCGCTTTCCCCGAAAACAACCTTCTTTCACAAACCCATATATCTAAATGGTCTACACAATAGCCGTCTTCATTATCGTGAAAGTCGGTGCCGTTCAAATAAGCTACAGAAAAAAATATCAGTGAATTATAGGTATTCTCAAAACAATCTGAGGGCTGTACTTCTTTTCCTATTTCTTTTTCGTTTCCGACTCTTCCAAAAGCAGCTTCAATTTTCAAACCCATTTTTCTAAACTTTTCTTGATTGTTTCTTATTTTGTTTAATGCAATCCGTTCAAATTGTTTTTCTATTTGTAAGATCTCTTTTTGTGTAATAGATTTCAGGTTGATTTTCTTCATATTACACCTCGTTCAGAACTCAAAACATTTACTACTGTCAGTATCTGTACAAGCGAATGTGAGAAATCAGTCTTTTACAATTCAGTCTTTATGATTTCTTCCATTGACATTCCTTCAAAATATTTATAGAGAATAGATTCTACAGCCGAATGTCCAAATATACCTAATGGGTTAGGGATGTCTTTGCCCGTTTTCTCATCTGCCTCTGCTAATTCATCTTCTGATGCAAATGAATCGCCTTCACTTATGAGATATTTACCGTCTTCATATAAAACAAATTTTAATTGAGAATGACTGTTTTTCTCTATTATCTCTTGAGGCATCTTGGATATTACTTTCCAATCTCCTTGCAGAAAACCTGTGTCCCAGTATTAGCCGCAAATATTTTCTTATTTTCTTCTTTCATTAGACGAATGATTTCTTCTCTGCTAAGTGTATTTTCAGTGAAAATATTATAATACTGAATAAGAATGTCATCGTCTTTATTTTTTGATAGATCACCTTCAATAACCCAAGCATAAGTATACTTCCCGATCTTATCCAAAGGTATTTGAATAACAGCTCCCGGTATTACTTTAGCTATTGATTTCGCTTTCCTGGTCGTTGCCTTTATTTCTACTATTCGCTTATCAACTAACTCCGTGAAAGAAGAATCTCCATTTGTATTCATAACGGTAACTAAAGTTGCTAAGAATTCTTCTAATATCGGTTCTCTATCCAGCTCTCTCTTATATAATTCACAAAATTTTTCTACAGCATCAAAACATATATCTAAGCCTTCATCACTAAGTAAAACTTTCTTGTTTTTATATTCTTCTTCCCAATATCCCAATAGAACGGCCTTCTTTCTTTTCTATTTCATACCGCTCATTCCCTGAATAATATCGTGTCTGAATTCTGTACGCCCAGAGGTTAAAAAGGTTTCCTTCATCAACTACTCAATATCGTAATCCTCCCACTCCCTCCAGTTATTATTTACATCACCTACATCAACTGAACCTGCGCCTTTTTCAAGATATTGCGCAAATGATTGAAAAGAAATTAATTGGCTTGGATCTGTTAGGTAATCAGGATATTCCCAATCCTCTGTTTCGAATACTCCTTCTGCTTCGCTTTTTAGATCCAGTATATTTAATAGTTTTTTTGGCTTTATCCAAAGCGCCTCTCTAAAAGAAGCATCCTCAAACAAATTCCTGAAATAAGTTTTCCAAGCCCTTTCTTTTGTACTCTTTTGGAATTCATTTCTTTGGTGAATATTTACGCAATAACGAGACTCTTTAATTTCAATTTCCACTACTTCGCTTAATTGTTGAAAATCACTTTCACTATATGTTATTTTCTCACCTGCTTCAGTCTTTAGGGCGAAGTCATCAATTATTATCGATTTGTAGTTGTCTGAAAAACAGTTACTATAGGTATGAATAGCCAGAAAAGGTCCTTTAGAATCTACTTCGAAGCAATGAATTGCCAGTAACCAATTGTCATCATTTAATCTTAATAAGGTACATTTACTCCCAACATAATTAGATTCACGCCATTCAAAAATTGGTCGGTTTAATTCACTAAATTCATCATCTAATAGGCTAAGAATTTCTTTACTTTTAATCAAAATTCATTCTCCTTATTAAATTATTTTTATATTTTATCTTCCACATAATAATTTATTTAATATATAACGGATTATTTCCAATTACTGCATGTCTATAATATCTTCAAAAGTATTGAACAGAATCTGTGTGTGCCCATTTTGGCCACTCTGTGTTACCATCATCATGTTTTTGAATATATGCTATCTCTTGACGGGAAATTGCTTCGGCAATTGATTGAAAGAAAGGAGACAAACTAGGCAAATCTTTTTCTCCTTCTGGATGCATCCATAATTCTGTTGAATACAATTGTTCATACTCCGAAGAGAGACCCGCTATTTCCAGTTGTTCTTGTTTCGTCAGCCAAAGTGTGTCAAGAAATAATCTATTTTTGGTCATATGCCTCAAACATGTAATCCATTCATTCTTTGGGGAAATCTTATCTTTTATTTCCTGCTCAATAAAAAATTGAAATGTTTTCTCTCTAAGAGACACATTGATTTGTTTACTTGTAAAACCCGATTCTATATCTTCCAATTCCAGCAAATTTCCTTTTTCATCTGCAAATAAAAACGGTTCATCATCTAAAAAACTTACTTCATTATTTGTTAATTGATTACCCACCGCATAAAAATCAATAGCTGGTCCCAATCTCGACAATCCAAACAGCTGGAACGTTAAAAGCCAGTTATCTCTTTCAATAAAAATCGAAAGCTTCCCTTTTGCGAAGTCAAAATTCTCATTATCAAGAAACGGAAACTCTTCCTTATTGAATGAATCGTTAAGCAATGCGAGAATGGCTTCTTTTTTTCCACCCAACATCCTCACCTCCGTTGATGTCTTTTTCTCAGAATAGCACTAGTATATCCTCCTTGTTTTCGTGAACAAGTTTGACAATGAGGATATAGCCTTTGTCGCTGGCCTTTCTTCCTTAATTTTGATACTGGTTGGTGATCCGCAATCCAATTTCTGCTTTTAGTTCCAGGGTGCCTTCTACCACAAGTATGACAGCCATATTTATTCCCAATTTTGTTTAATACTCTTCTTTCCTTTTTATTTAACCTGCTACTTGTACTTCTTGCAGGAATTGACCTTCTAGCGTATTTACCAGGTTTTAAATACTTCTTGGCGGCCTTCGCAAATCCCAAAGCCTTCTTAGCACCTTTAAACACTTTCCCAGGCCCAAAGTTCGAAGCCGCTGCCCAGGCTGCACCTCTCCATCCTTTACCTGATTTATAGGCCTTATATCCATCATAGGCTGCAAATCCGGTATTTACTACAAGCCACACCCAATGCCCATCCGGATCGACGTTCATGACTGGGTTGTTGTTTCCGTATGCATATCCATTCTGATCTAAAGAATCGCCGTCACTTCCCGGGTCTGGGTCTAGTGATAAGAATACGCCGTTTCTTGGCTCGTAGTAGCGGGCCATGAGATAGTATAGACCGGTTTCTTCATCGTACTGGTAGCCTGCGTAGCGGTAGCGGTTGTCTTTTACTTCGTCGCTCGCTTCGGTTTTTGTCGGATTTCCCCATGCATCGTATTGATATTTGGCAACGGTTTTTCCGGTGCTGTCTGTGATGGCGATGACGTCGCCGTGTGCGTTGTAGTGATAGAAATATTTCTTGCCGTTCTCTGTATAGGATAACAGCTGGCCGCTGTCACCGTACGTGTATGATTTAGTGACGTTGTTGTCTGCGTCTGTTTCATACAGGACATTCAAGCTGTCTCCGTCGTAGAAGTAGTTTGTGACGTTTCCGTTGACGGTTTTTTGGATTCTGTTTCCTTTTTCATCGTATTTGTATGTTGCGAACGGCTTGTCTTCGCCTTTTTTCGTGACGGCGGTCAGGTTGTCTTCCGCGTCCCACGTATATGTGTATTTGCCGTCGGATGTGCGGTTGCCGTTTTTATCGTAGGACAGGTCTTCGTCATTCACCTTCGTCAGCTGGTTCATGATGTTGAAGGAAGCGTTGACTGATTTGCTTGCGCCGTCCTTTGTGGTGGTAACATTTGTCCGGTTGCCGAAGCCGTCGTACGTATATTGAATGACGGTGCCGTCTTCATGAGTTTCTTTGACGAGCTGGTTGAGCTTGCCGTATTCGTACTGCACCTTTCCGCCCGCTGAGCTGTCGATGACCGTGCGGTTGCCGTTGGCGTCGTATTCATAGCTTTCCCGGAAGATGCTGCCGCCGTTTTTCGCTCCGATATGAAGAGAGCTGACAAGATTCCGCTCATCATATGAGAAGCTCGTGCCGACTTCATTTCCGCTGATGAATGTCTGGACATTGCCGTTTTCATCATAATCAAATGTATAGGCTGAAGTGCCGTCTTTCATTTCAATCATTTGATCAAGTTTGTTGTACGTAAAGCTGTTTGTTCCTTTTTGGCCGCCGTGGCTCCATGAGAAAGTTTTCAGCTTATCCGAATCAGCCGGATACGTCCAGCTTTGGCTGCCGCCGCGGTCGGTTAATTCGGTCAGGCGGTTTTTGTTGTCAAAGGTGCGTTTTTTCGTTGTATTTTGTTCTTTGTTCGTGACCGACGTTTCATTGCCGTTTTTGTCATAGGTAAAGTTGTATTTTTCAGTGCCGTTATACGCTTTTGACTTAACCCGGTCGGTGCCGTCATAGGTCAGCGACACTTCATTGCCGTTGGCGGAAACGGTTTTCGTCAAGTTGCTGTAGGCGTCATATTCACTCTTCAGTACATTGCCGAGCGGGTCGGTTGTTTTGACGAGCTTGCCCATGACGTCATATTCATATTGATAGGTCTGGTCCGCGCCTGCCCGAATCGTTTTTGTCAGCTCATTTCCTTCCTTGTCATAGCTGTGAAGGATGGATGTGCCGTTTGACAAGGTCAGCTTTGTCAGCTGGTCGGCCTGATCGTATTCGTAGGCGGTTGTTTCGCCTTTCGCGTCGGTTTCAGACATTTTCTTTCCAGTCTCATCATATGAAGCAGTGCTTGCATACCCTAGTTCGTCTTCTTCTTTTGTGACGTAGTTTCCTTTTTCGTCATAGGTGTTTTTCGTCAGGATGCTTCCTTCGATTAAACGGATATCATCAAACCACGCCGTTCCTGTGGCGCTTTTTTGGAACAGAATGCTGAGTTCGATTTTATTGATCGGCTTTGTTTTCGGAATGACTGCCGCCGCCCGGTTCCATTCCTGTGTCCCCTGCGGGAATTTGGCAGTGTATACGCCCGTCGTGCCGTCCGCATAAGTGACGTCAGCCTGAAGAGCGTAATCATTGTCGTTCGTTAATTTTACGCCGTCAGCCTTGGACATCCCCGTCAGCGTGATATATACCGGCTTATCGTCCGCGCTTTGGCCTAGCGTAACGGTTTGTTTTGCGGCCGCATTGGCTTGTGATGCATTTGTGCGGGACGCTTTTAATGAGCTGTCATCATCGAAGCCTTCATCAAGGTCAGCGGCGGCTCCGCTTGTGCTCCAGCCATCTGTTTTGGCCGTGAAACTGCTGTTTTGCACCGGGTTATAGCTTGAAGAGACTTCGCCTTTTTCCAGCTGAACCTGATCAAACCACGCTTTTCCTTTGCCGTCCTTGTCGTTATGATCCACTTCCATATAGACGATGGCTTTTCCTGCATTGGCCGGTGTTGTAAAGGTGATCTGCCGTTTCGTCCAGTCATTCTTTCCGGCTAATGCGCCTGATTCATTGTGAATCCATTGAATGCGTTTTTGGTCTTTGTCACGCAGATCAATGTTGAAATACGCTCTCGCCTTCGTCAGATCCGTTTTGATCTGGCCGCTGAGTGTATACGTCGTATTCGGCTCCAGCTGCACTTCCTGCGTTGCGGACGCATGGCCGTGCTCTGTTCCGGCTGAAGCGGATTGTGACGAGATCTCCAATGCTTTTTGTCCGGACAGCGCGCCGCTTCTTCCTTTGACAGACGCGATGCTTCCGCTGTCTCTCGTAGCGGTGAGATTCCAGCCAAGCTTTGTTCCTTCAAAGCTGCCGTCTTTCAGCAGGCTCGCCGAAGCTGCCAGCTCTTTGCTTGATTGAATGAGATTTCCGTACTTGTCATACACGGCGGCGGATGAGGATTTTCCGCTTTGATCCGTCTCAGAAACGGCATCCAGTCCGTCGTACGCAATATCAGTGACGTTCCCCTCGGTATCCTTCATTTTCGTTACGTCATTGTTTTTGTTGTACTGATACGTTTCAGTGCCGTAGTTGTCTTTTACGGCTGTGACGTTGCCGTCTTTATCATATTGATAGCTTTCTGTCGCTTTGCCCGCATCCGCGTCGTTCGGATCGGTGTCCTGAATGACGTTGTTGCCTTCGTATACGGTATTGGTCGTGATTTTCAGCCCTTCGGCATCATCGATCATCTGAATCGGGTTGCCCGCCTCATTATAGCCGTACTGCACTTTGCGGCCGTTCGGCTGCGTCATGAGCAGCGTTTTTTTGTCCGCGTCATAGCTGTAGTCGTACGTTTCTTTTTTCGCATTGACGGCTTTGGCCAGACGGTGGCCGCTGTATTGGTATTCAGTGAACAGCGGTTTGTCATCCGTGCTGTTTGCGGAATACTGCTTGACGAGGCGCCCTTCGGCATCATAGTCGTAGCTTGTGACGCTGCCGTCAGTATCCGTCACCTTTTTGAGAAGGTCTTTGTCATATGAATATGAAATCTTTTTGTTTTTCGGCCCTGTAAGAGATGTGACATGGCCGTTTTCATCATAGGTAAATGTCAGCTTGCGCCCTGATGCGTCTGTTATGGCGGTCAGCTGATTGCTGTCGTTATATTCGTATACGGTTGTGTTGTTGTGTCCGTCAACGATTTTTTGGAGCTTGCCGCCTTTTTTGCTGAAGTAAGCGTTCGTCTGATCTTTTGTTTTTAATACAAATTGATCGCTTGTTTCCGTAAGTTCGAGATAAACGCCCGTCGGCGGCTGATACGTGCCGTCAGATTTTTTCGTGAAGACATGTGTTGTCGCGTCCTCATCAATATAAACGGCTCTGCCGTCTTCAGAAAGGATCGACGTTTCCGCATCGGCATACCAGCCTTGGCCGAACATATGGTCAGAGCTGTCAAGGCTGTTGAAGGTCCGGGAGAGTCCGAGCCCCGGGCCGCGTCCGTCGATTGACATATCTTCCTCATTGACGATGACATTTCCCGTCGCGCCGTTCAGCTGTCCGTCCGGAATGTCGATAATAGACCAGAATTCTTCCGTTCCGAGGAATTCCGCCCCTTCGTGGAAAACAGGGTTAAAAGGTGCCGTCGGTATGCTGTCACCGTTTGCGTCATAGGCGGTCAGCGTGAAGGAATAGTTCTTCTTCCCTTTGTAATTGCCGTTTGCGTTTTCGTAAACAGGTGAAGGGTCAAGCGCCAGTTCGCCGCCCTTTCCGTCCGTGTGAAGCTGGAATCTTCCCGCTTTCACTTCATCGGCTGAAGGCCAGATGTGTTTGTTTTGGGTCGTCCAATGATCGGTATCCCCGACATCGAATGATTGATAGTCTTTTCCGTTGTAGATGTTGATTTTGTAGCCTTTGGCGTTTTTGACTTTATCCCATATGAGATTGACATAACCCGTTTGGCTCGATTTCGTGTTCGTATAGACATAGCCTGTCAGGTTTTTCGGCTTTGCGATATCAGGCAGCGCCGGACTCGCTTCCGGTGAGGCGATCGCTTCTCCGTCTTTGTTATAAGCAATGACTTTAAATCCGTAGGTTTTCCGGTTCGCATCTCCGCCGGCGTTTTTATAAACGGGGCCCGGGTTGATCGGCAATTCCGCGCCTTTTTTGTCTTTCAGGTGAAGCGCATATTTTCCGGCGCTGATTTCCGCCTTTGTCGGCCAGATGTTTTGATCTTTTGTGGACCAGGATGTTTTATTTCCGAGGTCAAGCGTTTCAAAGCTTTTGCCGTTAAAGACTTGCATTTTATACCCGGCTGCGCCTGATACGGCTTTCCAGGAAAGATCAAACCAGCCTGTGGCGTTGTTGTTATTAAAGCCTTTCGTGCTTGGTTTCTGAACTCTTCCAATATTCGGAATGACGGGCTTGGCGGCCGCAGACATGGCGCCTTCTCCCTGGTCAAACACCGCGCTGACCGCGACCCAGTAATTTTTACTTGCCTGATAGCTGCCGCCGGCGTTTTTATAGACCGGCGAAGGATTAAGCGCTAATTCAGTTCCGCCTTTTCCGTCTGTATGCAGCTTATATTTGCCGGAGTCGATTTCCGCTTTTGTCGGCCAGATGTTTTTTCCTTTTGTGCTCCAAGAGGTTGCATTGCCGACCGGAATGGCCTGGTATTCTTTCCCGTTATAGAGCCAGACTTTATAGCTTTTGGCGCCTTCAGCTTTTTTCCAGCTGATATTGAAAAATCCTGTCGAATCTCCGTTATGATACGCTTTGACAGACGGCGTGTCCGCCTTCGGAATTGTGTATGTCACTTCAATGTATGGTTTTTTAGCAGAGTTTGCTGATGACATCAGCTTCTTCCAATATTCTTTTCCGTTGCCGTTTGCGTGAAGCTTAAAGCCGTAATTGGCGCCGCCGCTGTTCCACGACTTGACTGCGGAGGTGACATCGAAGCTTGCCCATTGGCCTTTATAGACCTCGGCTTTGCCGATGTTTTTGGAGCCCGGCTTGTTCTTCCACGTAATCTTGGCATTGTCGTAATTGCTGTTAACGGTGTCGAGCCAAAGCCCCGTCGCTTTTGATCCGTAATAGGAGTGGGCTGTGTACGCTTTGAGCGTCGCTTTCGTCACCGTCATGTTTTTGATCGGCTTTAGATTATCAAACTTCATAAAAGCGTAGTTCGTTCCGGTTGTGCCGTCATAATATCCAGTTTTCAGCACGTACGCTTTCAATCCGGCATCCCATTTCTGCGATGCGGCAGAGTAGTTTGTCGTCGGGTACGCGCTCATGACAAAGGTATCGGATGACACAGATACTGATGTTGAAGGGTCAATAGATACCGGATAAACCCGCTTGGGATCTTTCAGCCATTTTTCATCGGCCGTTACATGGAGCAAGTAGCCTTCACTATTTTTTTCAAGCTTGAAGCTGACATCTTCTGACCTGCTGACTTCACCTGACTTTTCGTCGAGATCTGAGTCGGTCATAAAGGGCTTCGGCACGGTGTAGACGACATTGTCTTTATCATCAGAAAACGCGATCGAGCCGTCTTCCTGTTCTTTAGCCTGAAGGTCGGTTTTGATTTGAAAGGTGAAGGAATTGTAGCCTTCATATTTGTGAAGCACAAGGTCTTCTTTTATGTTTTCGTTAAATGTGTAGGTTTGTAAATCAATTGCAGGAAACACTTGCTGATACGTAAGCTCGTTGCTGTCTTCCCTTACTTTTGCTGAGGCATCTGTCGGAGTGATTGCAGCCTGATCGGGGCCTTTTGCGCCGGTTAATGAGTATGTGAGCTTATGATCATCATGTTCAAATGTAGCGTATAATCCGTTTTTCATTTGCTTCAGAAAATCGGAATTCAGCACTGTATTTTCCGTTCCGACTTCCTTTGAGCCGGTTTTCAATTCAGGAGAAACGTCTTCCCAGTCCGCATTGGCGGTTTCTTTCGTATGTATGGGGTCTGTGTAGATTTCCTGTTTGTACACACCCTCGCCTTCATAGTAAAGCTTTGAATTCTCAGTTCTTTCTGACGTGATCTCACCGTCTTGATTGATATCTTTTTGATCAAAAGGCATCTGCTCAGATGCTTTTTCCGCCGGAAGATCTTTTTCCGGGTCTGCGGCCGGAATGGCGGCGGTTTTCGCTTGATCTTGTTTTTCACGCGTTTCTGCCGCAAACACATCGGCAGGCGCAATGGAAATCATCAGCGTTGCCGCAAGAGTGCCGGCCAGCCATTTTTTCCACTTGTTCTTTTTTCCTATTTTCATAGGTTCTCCTCCTTCTTTTGTAATATAGGCTTAACAATAGTAATATTATTGAAATTGTTTATCAATATTTTCCTAGGTATTTAAGGTTATTTTAAGGATTATAGGGATTTTGAACCTTTTATCATATAAAAAAACCGCCGGCTGCCGGCGGTTTTTCGTATTATGGATAGCGGAGATTTGTATTTTGCGCTCCCGCGTAAGATTGGGCGAAGTTTTTGGCGTCCTGGGCTGAAAGGGTTCCATAGCTGTAATTTGATCTCGGATTCCAGCCGGTGCGCGGTGATTTCGGGGCTTTGAGCGACGGGAATGAACCGGTGTCGGTGAATTGGGCCGTCCCGTAGTCGTCTATCATTCCGCCTTTTTCATTTCCGTTACCGAAATAGTTGGCTTCTGAGAAGACAGTCGCGTTTGTATGAATGGTGAATCCTAAATTGAAATTGGTCACATAGTTGTTTTTCGCGTGAAAATAGCCGTATCTCATCAGGCCCGGTGAACGCACATAGACGTTATTAAAATAGTTGTTGGTGATCGTCATATGCGGATAGCCGATATAATTGCGTCCTTCGTTATCATCATTCGGATAACCGAGAATCAGGCCGTACAGATGGTCTGTGAATTTAGAGTTAGACAGCGTCACAAAATCCGCTTTGGCGCCGACATACAGAAGCTTTCCCAAATCACTGTGGCTGTTCGGATTGTAGCTGTGTCCTTCAAACCAGACGTGGTCAATCCAGTAATTCTGTCCGTTCGCTATGTACATCGGAATGTCGTTGTTGCCTGTAATGGCGGCACTATGGCTGATAATGAGATTTTTGAAAATCACATTGTTTGAGCCGGATCCGGTGGTCAGATAGATGTTGGTCAGCCTGTGGCTGGTATAAGAGCCGACGATGGTTTTATTGGCACCGACTGTCACAACGGCTTTACCCGGGGAAGAAATATCACTTGTGATGACGATGGTTTTGCGGTCCGTTCCGCCCGCATTGTTTTTCAGATCATTAAGATTACTGACGTAGACGACGGGGCCGCCCTGGCCTCCCGATACGGCGGATTTTGCTTTTCCGTTATGATCCTTCGCATTGCCCGCGAATCCGGTAAGTCCCTGCATCACATCCGGATAAGCCGCTGCCGCTTCTGCCTGCTTTGATGCGGAACATACGATGGCCAGACAAAGCGCAAATCCGAGTGCAGCCAAGAAAGCGAGATGACGCGTCTTTTTTATCATGCCCTTCACTCCTTTAATTTCTTAAATTGTAAACACAAGAAGTATTATACAATTACTATCCTCTTTTTCCATGATCTGTTTGTCTGCTTTTTCGTTATGGCTGAAAAGCCCCAAAATAAAAAAGCAGCCGGTATGGCCGCCTATATACGGGTGCTGTCTGCCTGAGTTTCCGCCGGCACGGCTTTTTGCTTTCGAATCAGGGACAGCGCCATTCCCGCAAAAATCAATACAATCCCCAAAGATTGATAAAGGTCGGGGCGAAATCCCGTAAATACGGTGTCAAGCACAATCGCCACCGCCGGATCAAGAAATACGATGATTGAAATAAACCGGGTGGATAAAAACCGCAAGCTGTCAAAAAAGAGCAAATACACAATTCCCGTATGAATGATACCGGTCGACACAATCATGATCCAGTTCACATGCGACAAATCAGAAAAAGCGCCATAACGGACGAACGGGAGAAGAATGATAACGCCCAATCCGGTCTGCAAACAGGTGACGGCGTATGGGCTGAGGCTGTTGATGCCTTTCCCGGCCAGTGTCGTAAAAGCATAAAAAAGGGCGGCCAGCACGGCCCAAATAATACCCGATCCCATCAGCTGAGAAAATGATGTACTCCCTTTAATGCCGGAAATCAGGGCGGTGCCCAGAAAACAAATCACGATGGAAGTGACGGACACAATATGCAGTTTCTCCCGGTATATAAGGCTCCCCAGGAGAAGGACGAGAACCGGAGCCAGATGATAAACGGAAATCGCTATCGTCACTGATGTCTCCTCAAACGATTTAAATAAAAACACCCAGTTCAGCACGAGAAAAAATCCGCAGGCCAGTGTCTGCAGCACCTCACGCCGGTTCCATTGTTCGGTGCGGTACCGTCCGGAACCAAACCAGCAAACGCCCAGAAACAATGAGGCGCACAGACATCTCACAAAGACCAGTTCAATTGAAGGCACATTCGTATGTTCTGAGAAAAAGCCGATTGATCCGAAAATGACCATGGAAATGACCATTTTGATGACGGCATTTGATGTTTGTTCAGCTTGCATTGATTCGCTTCCCCCATATCATTGACTGTTTATTCAGACAAATACTAACAGCCATTTTACTTGATTCAGAGGAAGATTTCATCCTATTTTTCGAAAGACGGCGGTCTTTTCTCATGAAAAAAACCCCGCATCAGCAGGGTCTTCTGTTTAATGAACGATCAGTACAGGACAAGGAGACAATTGTGAGACCTTATGGCTCACGCTTCCGAGCATCATTTCTTTAAATCCGCTGATTCCGCGGCTTCCGACGACAATCAGATTGAAATGCTGTTCTTTCGCTATGTTTAAAATTTGATGCGCAGGTTCGCCTTGGACGTACAGGCTTTCCGCGTTTACTCCGCTTTCTGCCGCTTTCTGCTTGGCATCTTCCAGAATGGCCGCTCCTTTTTGCTCGACTTCATGTTTGATGTCTTCAATGAAGTTTTCCGGAACATAGACAATCCCTGTTAAGGCTGATGTGGAGACAACGGCTTCACGTCCCGCATAGAGAATGGTGAGTTCAGCCTGCTGTTCTTTCGCCAGATGGATGGCTGCGTCCAGGGCTTTATTGCTCATGTCTGAACCGTCTACTGCTGCAAGAATTTTTTTAAACATATGAATCCCGCCTTTCTGCTTTTATTGTCCTCCTCTCTTTGCTGAATGTCAATTTTGCCGGCTTTCTCCGGAACATTGCGCTTACAGACTTTCTCCGTTTGTGGCGATGACGTCTTTATACCAATAAAAACTTTTCTTTTTCTTTCTTTCAAACGTGCCTTTTCCGTCATTGCCGCGGTCGACATAGATATAGCCGTAGCGTTTTTTCATTTCTGCCGTTGAGGCGCTGACGAGGTCAATCGGCCCCCACGACGTGTAGCCGATCAGGTCGACGCCGTCTTCAATCGCCTCTCTTGCCTCTATTAAATGATCACGCAGATAATTGATGCGGTAGTCATCCTGAATGCTTCCGTCCTCCTCCGGCTGATCAACCGCGCCGAGTCCGTTTTCGACGATGAAGAGCGGTTTCTGATAACGGTCGTACAGCGTGTTTAAGGTGATGCGCAAGCCCTTCGGATCAATCTGCCATCCCCATTCGGAAGATTTCAGGTACGGATTTTTCACGCCGCCGAGAAGATTCCCCTTAGATTGCGCCAAATCCTCAGGAGCCGTGCTGGCCGTCATCGACATGTAGTAGCTGAAGCCGATGTAATCCACCGTATGTTCTTTCAGGAGCGCCTCGTCTCCTTCCTTCATCTCGATCGTAATTCCGTTTTCTTTAAAGAAGCGTTTCATATAGCCCGGATAGCTGCCCCTCGCCTGTACATCAGAAAAGAACAGCGTGCTCCGCTCTTTTTGCAAAGCCGCATATACATCCTCCGGCTTTGGCGTCATCGGATACGTCGTCGTCGCGGCGATCATGCAGCCGATCTGTGAATCCGGAATGATCTCATGACCGGCTTTTACCGCCAGCGCGCTCGCCACAAATTGATGGTGGGCCGCTTGGTACATCGTGTTTTGTTTATTTTCGCCTTCCCGGAAATGCAGTCAATTCAAGCCCATTACCTCAACAGTAACCCCATTTTCAATGTAAGAATACTCCATACTCCACCAAACTACCTCAGCGTTATTTTTTAAACGCTTAATAAATAGGACTTTATTCTCTTCTTTTTTAGTATTACCTATTGGTAAGGGTAGTGATAAAATGGAATTATTGATATAAAAAAGGAGATTATGATGAGAAATCATAGAGGCTTCCATGAGGAAATTCAGCAACAACAAAAACTTTATCCAACATCACATCGCATTCAACCGGTTAGCCCTAAAGAATATGCAGAGGTTTTGACTTTACATACGGCAAAACAACTGAGCGAGACATTTCAAACACTTGTGGATCAAGATCAATATGAACAAGCGATTCAGCTGAGCGAGAAAGTTGCCTCTCAGCTTGGACAACATACGAATTTTTCATTACCACTTTCCACAGTGCTTTATAGTTTAAACGAAATGGAACTTCCTATTTCAGAGGAATTTTCTCTACATCGTCTGAAACTGCTAGGAAATCATCAAACTCATGATAACTTTTTCAAAGCATTAAAACACGAGATGTTAACGGCGGATCGGGTAGACTTTATGGTTAGTTTTACAAGATGGTCTGGTGTTCAGCTTTTGATCCCTCCGCTTCAGGAGCTTGCTAAAAGACATGTCCCTGTACGCATCATTACATCTACCTATATGGGTATTACAGAAACGAAGGCGTTAAGACATCTTCTTCAATTTGAAAATGTTGAGTTGAAAATTGTAAATGAATATAAAAAATCTTTCCATACGAAAGCATACTTATTTGAACGCTGTTCTGGACAGCATAGTGTCATTGTAGGATCTTCAAATCTATCACAAGCTGCACTTACGACCGGGTATGAGTTAAATGTTAGACTACCTGAAACCAGATATCTCCCCGTTTATCAACAAACAAAAGATTTGTTTGACACTGTTTGGAATGAAAAGACACAGCCTGTTGACGAACAATTTTTACAAGCCTATGAGGAATTCCAAACAGGAAGCCAAAAGGTAAGTGCTTCCTTTGCTGCTCAAAACTCTCTTTACAAAACGAAAATGTCCCCGAATGCCATGCAAAAGGAAGCGTTACGAAACCTTAAAAAAACAAGAAACGAAGGGGAGACAAAAGCAGTCATCATCGCCGCCACTGGAACCGGAAAAACATTTTTAGCAGCATTTGATTTTGAGCAATTTAAACCAAATAAATATCTTTTTCTTGCCCACCGGGAAGAGTTACTTACAAAAGCAATCGAAACATTCCAGAAAGTCACCAATAATCATGAAGATTTTGGTTTATTGACTGGAACGAAAAAAGAAAGAGATAAGCGTTTTTTATTTAGCACTGTACAAACGCTACATAAAAAAGAAACAATGGAATCCTTTTCAACAGATGAATTTGACTACATTGTGATTGATGAATTCCACCATGCAGAAGCATCTACCTATCAAGCTGTATTAAACTACTTTACACCAAAGTTTTTATTAGGTTTAACTGCAACACCAGAGCGTCTTGACGGTAAAGATGTGCTTCAGATTTGTGATCATAATGTTGTTTATGAAATTAGACTCCGCGATGCCCTAAAGGCAGAGCTACTTGCACCATTTCACTATTTTGGAATTTCAGATCATACTGTAGATTACGAAAAAGTAAAAGTGAAAAATGGACTGTACGAAGAGAAATCGCTAGTAGATCATTTAAAAACTCATAAACGAGTAGAATATATCATTAAGATGATCAACATGTATGGATTCCACGGCGAGAAAATGGTTGGCTTAGGTTTCTGTACAAACGTCGAACACGCAATATACATGAGTGATGAATTTAATAAATTGGGATTTTATACAACTTACTTAACAGGAAATGATTCTCCTGCAAAAAGACAAGAGGTCATTCGTCATTTGGAGGACCCGCACCACAGTTTAGAACTTATATTTACAGTAGATATTTTCAACGAAGGAATAGATATTCCAAAACTCAATCTACTATTGTTCCTTAGACCAACAGAATCACCAACGATTTTCATTCAGCAATTAGGACGGGGGCTTAGAAAAACAGACGACAAAGAGTTTGTAACGATACTGGATTTTATCGGAAACTATCAAAAGTCATTTGTTATTCCACTCGCACTATCTGGACAAACAAGCCAAAAATCGTTTGATAAAGATTCCCTCCGAGTGGCCGTGACGCATGAGTTTTCAGATTTACCTGGAGGATCTTATGTTGACCTTTCAGCCGTAACGAAGAAAGAAATTTTAAATAAGATCGATCATATTAAACTAAATTCAGATGCCATGCTGAAAACGTTATACAAGCAATTTAAACAAGAGCTAGGACGCTCTCCAGAATTAATTGATTTTCTATACTCTGAACAGGCACCTGGGCTTACCTTTTTTATAAAGAAATACAAATCGTGGGTACAGACCAAAAAGAAAATGGACGATTTGAATGTTACAGATGAAGCAATTCTCAATAACCCCTTGGTTGTAGGGATAGTAGCAAAATTAGAACAGCAATTACCTATTAAATGGCCTTATGAATGGTTAATTTTACAGAGCGGTTTTCACAAAAATATCATCACAATAGAAGATGTAAAAGAATCGTTAGAAAAACAGTTTCATATTCAAATCACAACAGATACACATGATGACCTCATTCAGCGAGCAATGGAGCGTTTAACGAAATCAGATCAAAAACAGAATTGGCGCTTTGGTACATTACAAGGTGATACATTCAAGTTAGATCCAGAAGTGAGCGAGATATTAAACGATCCATTATTCGGACCGTATATTAAGGAGCGCGTCCACTATGGACTGATTGAATTTAGACGTATGAACAATATAGAAGCCCTTGCTTCAAAAGAGATTAAGCTTACAATGTATCAAACCTATACAAGAAATGAACTCATTTATCTTTTTCAGTCAACTGATCAGGAAGGGACTTGGCGAGAGGGTGTACGTAGAGTTAAAAATCACTATTTAATCTTTATCAATTTGAATAAGTCAGAAAAAGTAGAAGATCATTTGCTATATAAAGATTATTTTATTGATCCTAGCCATTTTCACTGGCAAAGTCAAAACCAAACCTCACATACATCAAGCGTAGGGCAAAACTTTATTCACCATAAGGAAAAAGGATACCATATTCATTTATTTGTGAGGAAATTCACTGAAATGCACAACATCACTTTACCATTTATTTATGTAGGAGAAGCGGATTACGTATCAAGCCACGGAGACAAGCCAATGAATGTCAAATGGAAGCTCCATCAGCCTGTCCCAGAAAACTTGTATGTGGATTTAACGAATTAAGGCAGATACGGTCGGAAGATCAGCGGGTGCCCACTCTAGTGATTCTAGCTCACGTATAGGCACCCATCTGAATTCCGCATGCTCTTTTGCTACCGGCTTCCCTGATACAATCTTCGCTTTTATTGAAATTAAATTGACGATGACCTTCTCATATTCATGATGAATATCGGCTATCACATCGCCCGCAACAATTTTACAATCAAGTTCCTCTTCAATTTCTCTTACAAGTGCTTCTCGTGCATTCTCCCCTTCTTCAAGCTTTCCACCAGGAAACTCCCACAGATTAGGCAGAGACATTGTTGGAGAACGTAGAGCACATAGAATTTCATTGTTTTCATTTTGTATGACTGCGGCGGCTACTTTTATTGTTTTTTTCAAAATTAAACTTCCTTTCGTCTTTTCTTAGGTATGTATTCAAATTTTTCAATTTTATACTGTTCACTGTAAACGATAGAGGTTGAATCCATCATAATTCAAATGGTTTATTAAAAGCAATAGAAGGTCATTCTCCTAATTAGCAAGAAAAAAGCACCCTCCAAAATGGAGTAAGTGCTAATTTACTTCACTCCCCAAACAGCCTCCCCATCACCGCTCAGCACACTAAACGTCACAACTTCTTTCTCTCTCGCTGAGTCCCATTCTTTCAGGAAGACGCCGTCATAATTTGTGCCGTTCAGGTTGATTCGGGCTTTGCTGCTGTCCGTTTTTGTCCAGGTTCCGGTCATTTCCCCGGAAATGGTGCCGTCGTTGTTAAGCCGGATGGTTTTTGGGGTTTTGATCGTAGCTGTAATGTCTTTTCCGTGCTGGATGAGTTTGTAGGCTCCGGATGCGGCGGATGCCGAAATGTGTGTATCCGGTTCTCCCGCGTAGCGGTATGGTGCTGCAACGGGCCAGCCGTCTTTGTTCATGTACAGCTGATGCACTCTGACTTCGTGCTCTTCGCCTCTGTTCGGGAAACGGGTGTGGAAAATGAGGTATGATCGTTTCGTTTTCCCGTCGTAAAACACGGAGTTGTGTCCCGGTGAGACGTAGCCCGTGCCTTTTTCAGATTGTGAGGCGAAGCTGTAGCCGCCCATGAGTTTGACCCCGTACGGTTCAATTGCTTTGTCATCGAAGAAACTGCCGTCTTTTCCTTTGGCGTCAAGCATGTTATGGCCTGCGGCGTCATAGTACGGACCGTCCGGATTTTTGGAACGCGCCACACGCATATGATAACCGCCGGCTGCGTCAAGTCCGCCGAATGACAGATACAGATAGTAATATTTCGTTTCCGGATTGTAGCTGATGTACGGGCCTTCGATTCTGCTGTGATTTCCGCCGAGCAGTTTTTTTCCGTAGCCTTGGTTCGGGAGCGGGAAACCGGTTTTCGGATTCATTTCCAGTATAAAAATCCCCCCGGAGTAAGAGCCGTACACCATCCAGAGCTTGCCTTTATGGTCAAAAAACGTTTGCGGATCTACGACGTTCGGGTGAACGTTTGCATTATACGTCGTGCCGTCTTCGCTTTTTCCTTCCATGCCCGATTTCAAAAAGATGCCTTTGTTTTTGTAGGGTCCTTCGATTTTGTCACTCACGGCGACACCGAGAGCGGATCGCGGCGAGTCTCCTTTACAGGCGTTATAGTACATGTAATATTTCCCGTCAGACAGCTGGGTGACGTCCGGCGCCCACAGCGTATCAGACTGGGCCCAGTCGAATGTCTCTTTTAATTCGGTGTAGACGTTCGGGATCAGGGGATTATTGGGATTGACGCTTGAAGACATCTGCTGCCACTGCATCAGGTTTTTCGACTTGGCGGAAGCCAAATGCGAGCCGAATACATAATATGTATCGCCTGTTTTGATGACGGACGGATCATGCACGCTGACCTCTGAAAAAACCGGATGCTGGGCTTTTGCCTGCGGCAGAGTGAATCCGATGACCGCTGCTGAGACCAGGCACACACGAAAGAAACTGGTTTTCATTTTCTGAAATCTCCTCGCTCTCTTCTTTTCTTAAAACGCTTTCAAGACAACGCTCCATTTTATGACGCGGATGGCGGAAATATGTGATCAACAGCGCCGGCTTCGCGATGTACCGCTTTACTTCGATAACAATCTGATTTGTGAAAGACTGGAAAAAAAGTTTTGACTTCTGATTCGCAAACACTTAATATAAAAAACAGTTACTAGTTATCAGAATATTTAAGAATTGAGTGAAGCATATATGACCTTACACAAAGACCGCCGCATCGGGCGACTGTCCGTCCTTCTTCTGCTTCATGAGACTGAAGAAAACCAGCAGATCAGCCGGCTGGAACAGGACGGCTGGAAAGTCTGTCTCGGCAGGGTGGGTTCAATGGATGCGCATAAAGTGGTAGCCGCAATTGAAACCGCTTCCAAAAAGAGCGGTGTCATTCAATCTGAGGGTTATCGCGAATCACATGCGCTGTATCATGCCACAATGGAAGCTTTGCACGGAGTGACGAGGGGCGAAATGCTGCTTGGCTCGCTGCTTCGTACCGTGGGCCTGAAGTTTGCCGTCTTGCGGGGAAATCCGTATGAAAGCGAGGCGGAAGGCGATTGGATCGCTGTTTCACTTTACGGCACGATCGGAGCTCCGATTAAGGGGCTTGAGCACGAAACATTCGGAGTCGGAATTAATCACATATGAATCAGCCCATAGATTTCAGATGATAGGGGGCTATGCGTGAAATATCATTTTCATGGCATAGCTCCTTTTTGTATGGGCGCTTTACCAAAGTAAAGGAAGGGGTTGAAATGATGGTGACGTTAGACGGTTCCTCACTGACAACCGCAGATGCCCAGCGTGTGCTGTTTGATTTTGAAGAGGTTCAAGCATCTGCCGAAAGCATGGAACGTGTGAAAAAAAGCAGGGCGGCGGTTGAACGGATCGTTCAAGAAGAGAAGACCATTTACGGGATTACGACGGGATTCGGCAAGTTCAGCGATGTGCTGATTCAAAAAGAAGACGCTGCGGATCTGCAGCTGAATCTGATTCTTTCTCACGCGTGCGGCGTCGGTGATCCATTTCCGGAATCTGTATCGCGGGCCATGCTGCTTTTGCGCGCCAATGCCTTGCTGAAAGGCTTTTCCGGCGTGCGGACTGAGCTGATTGATCAACTGCTCGCGTATCTCAATCATCGCATTCACCCGGTCATCCCGCAGCAAGGGTCACTGGGGGCGAGCGGGGATTTGGCGCCGCTTTCTCATCTCGCACTGGCGCTTATCGGTCAAGGCGAAGTCTTTTACGAAGGGGCCCGGATGCCGACAGCTCATGCTTTAGAACAGACAAACCTTCAGCCGGCCGTCCTGACCTCTAAGGAAGGGCTCGCGCTGATCAACGGAACGCAGGCCATGACCGCGATGGGACTGATCGCTTACCTCGAGGCCGAAAAGCTGGCCTATCAGTCGGAACGGATCGCGAGCTTAACGATCGAAGGCCTTCAGGGCATTATCGATGCGTTTGACGAGGACATTCATGCCGCCCGCGGTTATCAGGAACAGATGGATGTCGCAGAGCGAATCCGCTATTACTTGTCAGACAGCAAGCTGACGACCGTCCAAGGGGAGCTGCGTGTCCAGGACGCCTATTCGATCCGCTGTATTCCTCAAGTCCACGGTGCATCATGGCAGACATTAGCGTATGTAAAAGAAAAATTAGAAATTGAGATGAATGCCGCGACAGATAACCCGCTCATTTTTGAAGACGGCGCCAAAATCATCTCAGGCGGAAACTTTCACGGACAGCCGATCGCCTTTGCCATGGATTTTCTCAAAGTGGCGGCGGCCGAGCTTGCGAATATTTCTGAACGCCGGATCGAACGGCTTGTGAATCCGCAGCTGAATGACCTGCCGCCCTTTCTGAGCCCTCAGCCCGGCTTACAATCCGGAGCGATGATCATGCAATATGCGGCGGCCTCCCTCGTGTCAGAAAATAAAACCCTGGCCCATCCCGCCAGTGTCGATTCCATTCCTTCATCGGCAAACCAGGAGGATCACGTCAGCATGGGAACCATCGCCTCAAGGCACGCCTACCAGATCATTGCGAATACGAGACGGGTGCTTGCCGTTGAAGCCATTTGCGCGCTGCAGGCCGTGGAGTACCGGGGTGCGGAACATTGCGCCTCGTACACAAAACAGCTCTATCACGAAATGAGAAACATCGTGCCGTCCATACAAGAAGACCGCGTGTTTTCTTATGACATCGAGCATCTGAGTGACTGGCTGAAGAAGGAGTCTTTTCTGCCGAATGAGCATCACCAAAAACTGATGACCAATGAAGGGGGACTTACAAGATGACTGATGTAAAGAAATCAATCCGCGCCGGCCGCGGCACCGAACTTGAATGCTTAGGATGGGAGCAGGAAGCCGTGCTCCGCATGCTCCGAAACAACCTTGACCCGGAGGTTGCCGAAAAGCCGGAGGATCTGATCGTATACGGCGGCATAGGCAAGGCCGCGCGAAACTGGGATGCTTTTCACGCGATTGAGCGTTCCCTCAAAACGTTAAAAGATGATGAAACACTGCTGATCCAATCCGGAAAACCGGTCGGACTGTTCCGCACGCACAGCCGCGCGCCCCGCGTCCTGCTGGCTAATTCGGTTCTCGTGCCGAAATGGGCGGATTGGGAGCATTTCCATGACCTTGAGAAAAAAGGACTGATGATGTACGGGCAGATGACGGCCGGCAGCTGGATTTATATCGGCTCACAAGGTATTTTGCAAGGCACCTATGAAACCTTTGCTGAGCTTGCGAGACAGCATTTCGGCGGCAGTCTGAAAGGAACCCTTACGCTGACGGCCGGACTTGGCGGAATGGGAGGCGCTCAGCCGCTGTCCGTCACGATGAATGATGGCGTCGTCATCGCCGTTGAAGCGGATGAAACACGGATTGATAAACGCATTGAAACAAACTATTGCGACCGTAAAACCGCATCAATTGACGAAGCGCTGCGCTGGGCCGAAGCAGCCAGACAAGCCGGAGAGCCTTTATCGATCGGCCTTCTCGGCAATGCGGCTGAGGTGCATCAGGAGCTTTTGAACCGCGGCGTCCATATTGACATCGTGACCGATCAGACTTCCGCTCACGACCCGCTGATCGGCTATATTCCGGCAGGATACTCACTTGAAGAGGCCGACCGTCTGCGCCGGGATCAGCCTGAATTATACGTAAGGCTTTCCAAGCAGAGTATGAAAAAGCATGTGGAAGCCATGCTCGCCTTCAAGAAAAAAGGTGCCGTCGTCTTTGATTACGGCAACAATATCCGCCAGGCTGCCAAAGATGAGGGTCTCGCCGATGCTTTTGATTTTCCGGGATTCGTTCCCGCCTACATCCGGCCTTTATTTTGTGAAGGAAAAGGGCCGTTCCGCTGGGCCGCGCTGTCGGGAGACCCTGAAGATATATACCGCACTGACGCTTTATTAAAAGAGCTGTTTCCAGAAAATCAAGCCCTTCACCGCTGGATTGACATGGCACAGAAAAAAGTCACATTCCAAGGCCTGCCGTCCCGTATTTGCTGGCTCGGCTACGGTGAACGGGAAAAGATGGGGCTCGCCATTAATGAATTGGTCAGAAACGGCGAGCTGAAAGCCCCGATCGTCATCGGAAGAGACCATTTAGACTGCGGATCTGTCGCCTCTCCGAATCGGGAAACAGAAGCGATGAAAGACGGAAGCGACGCGGTCGGCGATTGGGCGGTGCTGAACGCGCTGATCAACACGGCCTCAGGCGCAAGCTGGGTTTCTTTTCACCACGGCGGGGGCGTCGGCATGGGGTATTCCCTTCACGCGGGAATGGTCGCGGTCGCTGACGGCAGCATCCTTGCGGAACAACGGCTTTCCCGCGTTCTGACAAGCGATCCGGGAATGGGCATCATCCGCCATGCGGACGCAGGTTATGAAAAAGCGGCTCAAGTCGCCGAGGAACAAGACATTATGATACCGATGAAAAAGGAGCGGTAACATGCCGAAACAAATAGATACCCTACTCACCAACATCGGCCAGCTGCTGACGATGGAATCCGGCGGCCCCCGATCAGGCGAAAGCATGCAGGATCTTCGTGTCACGGAAGATGCCGTCATCGGCATTCACGACGGGCGCATTGTTTTTGCCGGACATCAAGGAGCGGAGGAAGGATACGAGGCAAGAGACATCATCGACTGCGGGGGACGGCTCGTCACCCCCGGCCTCGTCGATCCCCATACCCATCTTGTATTCGGAGGGTCCCGGGAAAAAGAACTGAATTTAAAAATTCAGGGCATGTCCTATTTGGATATTCTGGCGCAAGGCGGCGGCATTTTGTCAACCGTCAAAGACACGAAAGCCGCTTCCGAAGAAGAACTGATTAAAAAAGGGCTTTATCACCTCGGACGCATGCTGTCATACGGCATCACGACGGCAGAAGTAAAAAGCGGCTACGGACTCGACAAAGACACGGAGCTGAAACAGCTGACCGCGGCGAAAAAACTGGGCGAACGCCAGCCGGTCGACCTTGTCACAACTTTTATGGGGGCACACGCCATTCCGCCTGAGTACCGGAACAGCCCTGACGAATTTCTGGATCGCATGCTGCAGCTTTTGCCTGAAATAAAAGAAAAAGGCCTCGCGCAATTTGCCGATATTTTCACAGAAACAGGCGTCTTTACCGTCAGCCAGTCGCGGGACTACCTGAAAAAGGCGTCTGAAGCCGGTTTCGGCCTGAAAATCCATGCTGATGAGATTGACCCGCTCGGCGGCGCGGAATTGGCGGCAGAACTGCATGCTGTTACTGCCGATCATTTGGTGGGGGCGTCTGACGAAGGCATCGAAAAGCTAGCGGCGTCCGGAACGATCGCCGTCCTGCTGCCGGGCACGACTTTCTATCTCGGCAAACACACTTATGCGAGAGCCCGGGAGATGATTGATGCGGGCGTACGGGTCAGTTTGGCGACTGACTTCAACCCGGGCAGCTCACCGACGGAAAACCTCCAGCTCATCATGTCAATTGCCGCGCTTCATTTAAAAATGACCGCAGAAGAAATCTGGCACGCTGTCACCGTTAATGCCGCGTATGCGATCGGAAAAGGCGAAGAGGCCGGACAAATTAAAGCCGGACGGGCGGCTGACATTGTCATTTGGGAAGCGCCGAATTACATGTATATCCCGTATCATTACGGCGTCAATCATGTACACCGTGTCATCAAGAATGGAAAGACGGTTGTCTCAAGGGAGGGAGCCGCTCTTGGATAAGTATCCGTTTCTGCAAAAAGCCGGCTCCCTCTTCAACGACCGCCATGTGACAAGGATCGGCGATGTGACGGAAGCGTGGGCGGGACAACCGATCAAAGGGCCGGCTTTGATCGGCGTTCCGCTTTCTAAGTCGTCAATCAGCCATTCCGGCGCCTGCTTTGCACCCGGTGCGATCCGCCGGGCGCTCGGCGGGATTTCCGCTTATTCCGCGGAGCTGCGGGAGCATGTCATTGACCATCTTTACGATATCGGCGATATTCAGATTCACGTCACGGATGTCGTCACATCTCACGAACACATTTACCGGACCATTCATGACATTCTGACGGACCAGCCTGACTGGGTGCCCGTCATTCTCGGCGGCGACAACTCCATTAGTTATTCCACCATTAAAGCCATTGCGGAAACGAAAGGAACAACGGCCGTCTTTCAATTCGACGCCCACCACGACGTCCGCAACACAGAAGACGGAGGACCGACAAACGGCACGCCATTCCGCCGGCTGTTAGATGAAAATATCATAAGCGGACAAAACCTGATTCAGCTTGGAATCAGGGAGTTCAGCAACAGCTTGGCATATGAACAATATGTAAAAGAGCGGCAGGCAGACGTGCATACAATGGAGATGATCCGGGAGAAAGGGCTCCTCCGAACGATACAAGAGGTCTTGCCGGCCGTTCAAAAAAGAGCCGACGCCATTTTTATTTCGGTTGATATGGATGTGCTGGATCAAGCTCATGCGCCCGGCTGCCCCGCGATCGGCCCAGGAGGCCTGTATACCGAAGAACTGCTTCAGGCGGTCCGGTTTTTAGCCCAGGAGGCTGACATCTCGGGTATTGAGATCGTTGAGGTTGATCCGACACTTGATTTTCGCGACATGACAAGCCGGGCAGCCGCACACGTCATTTTACATGCATTAAAGGGATTTAAATTGTCACGTTAAAGTCAAATCCGGCACGCGTGCTCTCGGCTGCCGGAAGATTCTCACGCCACGCAAAAAGGGGGAGATCACGATGGATGTTGATCAAGGCGGCAATCAATTAAAGCGCACGATGAAAAGCAGGCACTTATTTATGATTTCATTGGGAGGAGTCATTGGCACGGGGCTGTTTTTGAGCACAGGGTATACATTGAGCCAGGCCGGGCCGGGCGGGACGATCGCCGCTTACCTGATCGGCGGCTTGATGATGTATCTTGTCATGCAGTGTCTCGGAGAATTGTCAGTAGCCATGCCTGTGACCGGTTCATTTCAAACGTATGCGACAACGTTTATCGGGCCGTCCACGGGCTTTATGGTCGGTATCATGTATTGGGTGAATTGGGTGGTGACGGTAGGATCGGAGTTTACAGCTTCCGGTATCCTTATGCAGCGCTGGTTTCCCCACAGCAGCGTCTGGATGTGGAGCGCGATTTTCGCGGCTCTCCTTTTTGCCGCCAATGCATTCTCCGTTAAATTGTTTGCAGAAACAGAGTTTTGGTTTTCAAGCGTCAAAATCGTTACCATCCTTTTATTTATCATCTTAGGCGGCGCCGCGATGTTCGGTTTGATTTCATTGCACGGTTCGGGTGAAGCTCCGATGCTGTCGAATTTTACCTCACACGGCGGACTGTTTCCGAACGGCTTTCTTGCGGTTTTCATCGCAATGATTTCCGTAAGCTTCGCCTTTTCAGGGACGGAGCTGATCGGAATTACCGCGGGTGAAACCGCCAATCCGGCAAAAGATATTCCGCGTTCGATCCGAAATGTCGCCTGGAGAACGGTCATCTTTTTTATCGGTGCCATTTTTGTGCTGTCCGGACTGATCTCCTGGAAGGAGGCCGGTGTGATTGAAAGTCCGTTTGTCGCGGTCTTTTCCCAAATCGGTATCCCATACGCCGCAGATATCATGAACTTCGTGATTTTAACGGCTTTGCTTTCGGTCGCCAACTCCGGGCTGTATGCTTCCACCCGGATGCTGTGGTCTCTTGCGAATGAAAACATGATCAGCGCCCGGTTCAAAAAAGTTACGCCGAAAGGCATTCCGCTGAATGCTCTGCTCGCCAGCATGGCCGTTTCCTGCATATCCTTGATCTCAAGCATCGCCGCCCCGGGCACAGTCTACGTGGTGCTTGTGGCAATAGCCGGATTTGCCGGCGTCGTGGTGTGGATGAGCATCGCACTGTCTCAGCTGTTATTTCGAAAACATTATGTGAAAAACGGCGGATGCGTCTCGGATCTGACCTTCCGCACACCGTTATACCCTCTCGTTCCGATCGCCGCTGTGATCTTATGTTTCGCTTCATGCGTAGGCCTTGCATTTGATCCCAATCAAAGAATCGCCCTCTTCTGCGGAATTCCTTGTATGATCCTGTGCTATCTCATTCGTTTTTTGAGAAAGAAACAGCCGAAACAATCCGTCCGTGACATTCATTTGGATAAAACCATGCCATAAAAAAAGGCACATACTGATGAGGTATGTGCCTTTCTTCTCTTATTCCGTAATCAGCGTATGAATCAGTTTCGGCGCTTCCGCTTTTTCTGAGATGCGGATGTTGTCATAGACTTTGGCGGTCACGTCTTCAACGTTTTCGCGGTTGGCGTAAAGGGTGACGAGCGGCTCGCCTTTTTCGACGTTGTCACCGACTTTTTTGCGGAGCATAATGCCGACGGCAAGGTCGATTTCGTCCTCTTTTGTCGCACGTCCCGCGCCTAACAGCATCGCTGCGACGCCGATTTCGTCAGCGACGATTTCTGAAACGACACCCGCTTCTTTTGCCGGAACGTCAATTTTGTACGCCGCCTGCGGAAGTTTGGACGGATCGTCAACAACGGAAGCGTCTCCTCCCTGATTGCTCAGGAACTCTTTGAACTTTTCAAGCGCTTTGCCGTTTTTCATGACTTCCTGCAGCTTCGTTCTCGCTTCTTCCAATGTCTCAGCTTTTTTCGCCAATACGACCATTTGGCTGCCGAGCGTGAGGACGAGTTCGTTTAAGTCTTCAGGACCTTCCCCTCTTAATGTATCAATGGCTTCTTGTACTTCCAGGGCATTCCCGATCGCAAAACCGAGCGGCTGCGACATATCAGAAATCACGGCCATCGTCTGGCGGCCGACGTTGTTTCCGATGCGGACCATTGCTTTGGCGAGGTTCACGGCGTCTTCATCCGTTTTCATAAACGCGCCGGCTCCCGTTTTGACGTCAAGCACGATGGCATCTGCTCCGGCGGCGATTTTTTTACTCATAATTGAGCTTGCGATCAGCGGGATGGAGTTCACCGTACCCGTTACATCACGCAGCGCATACAGCTTTTTATCGGCAGGCGTCAAATTGCCGCTTTGTCCGATGACGGCTACCTTGTCGCGGTTCACAAGCTTGATGAATTCATCTTTTGACAATTCCACGTGGAAGCCTTCGATCGCTTCCAGCTTATCAATGGTTCCCCCCGTATGGCCAAGACCGCGGCCGGACATTTTAGCAACGGGAACGCCGAGCGCCGCGACGAGCGGTGCGAGTACGAGAGTTGTCGTGTCGCCGACCCCGCCCGTAGAGTGCTTGTCGACCTTAATGCCTTCAATGGCGGAGAGATCAATCGTTTCCCCTGAATTCACCATCGCCATTGTCAGATCGGCGCGCTCCTGATCCGTCATATCCTGAAAGTAAATCGCCATAGCCAGCGCGCTTGCCTGATAATCAGGGATGCTTCCGTCCGTGTATCCTTTTACGAAAAATTGAATTTCTTCTGTTGTCAGTTCTTTTCCATTTTGTTTTTTTACAATAAGATCTACCATTCTCATGATCTATCACCTGTCCTTCATTTATGTTCAGTGAATCAATCCGACGATCGCCGCTGTCAGGAAGCTGACGAGCGTTGCGCCGTACAGCAGCTTCAGCCCGAACCGCGCGACGACGTTTCCTTGTTTTTCATGCAGCCCTTTCACCGCACCGGTAATGATTCCGATAGAGGAGAAATTCGCGAATGAGACAAGGAATACAGATACCACTGCCTGTGTATGCGCACTGAAATGGAAATCGCCGGATGAGAGTGTCTGCATCGCCACAAATTCATTCGATACCATTTTCGTCGCCATAATGCTTCCGGCGCTCACCGCTTCATTCCACGGAATACCGGTTAAAAACGCAAACGGCGCGAAGACATATCCGAGCAGCGCCTGGAATGTAATGCCGAAGACCGCATTGAAAACGCCGTTGACCAGAGCAATGAGTGCGACAAATCCGATCAGCATCGCCGCTACGACGACGGCGACTCTGAATCCATCCATTATATACTCACCGAGCACTTCAAAAAAGGATTGCTTTTCTTCTTCAGGAACGACGATCAAATCCTCTTCTTTGCTGACGGTGTACGGGTTGATGATAGAAGCGATGATAAATCCGCCGAATAAGTTCAGCACAAGCGCCGTCACGACGTATTCGGGCTTCAGCATCATCATGTAAGAACCGACGATCGACATTGAGACCGTCGACATTGCGGATGCGCAAAGCGTATATAAGCGCTGTTCAGTAAGATAACCGAGCTGTTTTTTCAAACTGATAAAGACTTCTGATTGCCCTAAAATCGCGGATGCGACAGCGTTGTAAGATTCGATTTTCCCCATTCCGTTCACCTTGCTTAACGCAAGACCGATATACTTCGTGATGAAGGGGAGGACCTTCCAATGCTGCAGAATTCCGATTAAAGCGGATATAAAGACGATCGGCAGAAGCACGCTCATGAAGAACGTCGTCTGTTTCGCATTCACAAGCCCGCCGAATACAAAGTTAATCCCTTCTGATGCATATTCCAGCAAGTAGTTAAATCCTTTTGCAAAACCGCCGACAAGAAAATTCCCGATACCGGTGTTGAGGAGAATATAACCGAGAATCAGCTGCAGCACGAGCATGACGGCGATCGGCCGGATTCTGATTCTTTTTTTGCCGTTGCTGGCAAGCCAGGCAAGACCTAAAAACACAATGATTCCGATAATTCCGATGAGATACTTCATATGTGTTCTCCTTTTATTTGTATTCGCTTACAATTTTTTATGCATCAACAAAGAAAGAGGATGGCGGAAGCTTTCAGCTTCCGCACTGCTGATTAATAGTCGCTGCTGCCGCTGTCTCCGCCGCTCACGATAGAGACGCCCGCACTTGCGCCGATCCGGCTCGCGCCCGCAGCGATCATGCTGTCAACATCAGCTTTTGTTCTGATGCCGCCTGATGCTTTGACCCCGATGTCCGGTCCGACTGTTTTTCTCATGAGAGCGATATCTTCAGCCGTTGCCCCGCCTGTAGAAAAACCGGTAGACGTTTTGACGAAATCTGCGCCTGCGGATACCGCCAAGCGGCACGCGCGCTCTTTTTCTTCATCTGTCAAAAGGCATGTTTCGATGATCACTTTAACGAGCGCTTTTTTATCAGCTGCTTCAACTACCGCGCGGATATCAGCTTCAACCGCTTCATCATCGCCGTCTTTTAATGCGCCGATATTGATGACCATGTCAACCTCAGTGGCTCCTTTTGAGATGGCATCCTTCGTTTCAAATGCTTTTGTTTCCGATGTCGTTGCGCCGAGAGGAAATCCGATAACGGTGCAAACGTCAACTCCAGTGCCTTTCAGTTCCTCCGCTGCGAGTTTGACCCAAGTCGGGTTTACACAAACGGAAGCGAATTTATATTCTTTTGCTTCTTTTATCAGTTGTAAAATATCCGCTTTTTGTGTATGCGGTTTCAAAGCAGTATGGTCTATTTGACTTGCAATTGACATTGTATGCACTTCCTTTTTCCTAGGATACGTTTAGAATAACCGAATTTTGAACATATGTAAATTGGTAATTGAAATTATGTTCATGAATTGTCACAATTCTTGAATGAGTTTTTTGGCCGTATGCTGATCGGTAATCAAAACGTTGGCGTACTTTCCTTTCAGGGCACCGTGAATGGCCTTGCATTTTCTGCTGCCGCCCGCCACCAGAATCGAACGCTCTTTCATTTTCAAGTCGCTGAGCTCGACTCCGATCGTCCTGCCGTTAATGCTGCTGCTGCAAACCCTGCCTTCCTCGTCAAAAAAGCGCGAACAAATATCGCCGACTCCGCGTGCTTTCAGCAATTGTTTCTCTTCTTCCCGGAAATAGCCGAGTCTGAAAAGCAGCGCCTCATCCCGGACGGTTCCGACCGTAAACAGGGCGATATTGGCTTGTCTGCCCATTTCAATGATCCGCTTAATATGTCTGTCCCGTTCGACCATCTGTTTCACATCGGCGCTGTCAAATATAACCGGCAGCGGCAAATACCTCGGCATGGTCTGAAATGCTTCGGCGAACAGCTGAATCGTTTCTGACGAGTACGTATTAACATTGGAATGACTGATGCCGCCTTTCAGCTGCACGACTTCAACGCTCTTTACCTGCTTCGGCTCCATGCGGCTTGCGATCTGGTACATCGTCGTCCCCCAGCTTACGCCGAGTATATCGCCGTCCTTTACGGTTTTATGCATATAGTCTGCGCCATAGCGGCTTAAGTAATGTGTAATGGCCTGGTAATCGTCGCTTGGAGAAAAGACGACGTGCGCCTCAAGCAGCCCGTATTTTTCTTCCAGCTTCGCGCCGAGTTCGTCCAGATCCTCAAACGGGTCCATGACGCGAATTTGAACATACCCTTTTTCCTTTGCGTACTGCAGCAGCCTTGAAACGGTGGGGCGTGACAGATCAAGCCGTTCGGCGATCTGCTGCTGGCTGTAATCTGATTGATAATATAGTTTTGCCGCTTCTATGCTGAGCTGCTGTTTTTCACGATCCATGCCGCGCCTCCCCTCTCCGCTTATCATATCACCAAAACACGCGGTAAAAAAGCACCCTCTGATGGGGTGCCTATTTTTTCAGCACAAGCTCCTGAATCGCATGCGCCACGCCGTGTTCGTTATTTGATTTCGTTTCAAAATCAGCAATCTCCCTTACTTCCGGGATGGCATTGGCCATTGCCACACCGCAGCCGGCCCACTGAATCATGGACATGTCGTTGCCGTTATCGCCGATTGCCATGACGTCTTTCTGTTCAATGCCGAGTTTTTCGGCCAGCAGCTTGACTGCGTTTCCTTTACTGACTTTCGGGTGAAGAATCTCATGGAAGAATGGCGCGCTTTTAACCATTGTGTATGTTTCCTTGAATGATTCCGGAATGGAAGCGATCGCTTTCTCCAGCTTGTCCGGATCGTCAATGAACATGACTTTCGGAATCAGAATATCCTTCGGCACTTCATCGATCGTGCGGAAATGAAGCGGCACTTTCGTAATGTATGATTCGTATACCGTGTATTCACTGATATCCCGGTTCGGCGTGTACAGATTGGCTGTGTCAAAGTAATGCATCGGGGTATCCAGCTGTAAGCTCAGCTCGTAAAGCGACTTCAAATCCTCATAACCTAATGACTGCTCGGCCACGACACCGTTTGTATACGTATTTTGGACGAGTGCGCCGTTATAGGCAATCACAAAGTCGCCTTCTTCCTGTAAGTTCAGCTCTTCCAAATACCGACGCACGCCGCCGATCGGCCGGCCCGTGCACAGGACGATATTGACCCCTTCCGCTTTGGCGGCATCAAGCGCCCCGCGGACTTCAGCCGTCACTTCATGATGATCGTTTAGTAGTGTTCCGTCCATATCTATTGCGATTAACTTGTACATCCTGCATCTCCTTTGTATCCTTTTCTTCTTATGCTTTCATCATATCGTTTTTTCGTTTCAATGAAAAATCAAACGGACGAGTTTCTCCGCCTTCTCTTCGTATACCGGGCCTGCCTCCGGATGCGGGGCCGTCTTTTCCCCTTGTCAGCTTGTTCGCCGCCGTCATCTGTTTTCTGCTTCAAGAGCATCAGCCCCGCCGCAAAGAAAGGGACGGCCGCTATGTCCAGAAGGGCAAGCTTTATTCCCATCGTTGCGGGAAAGTATGCCCATAATGAACGGCTGTTCCGCCTGATCATGATATAAGAAACGATTTCCAGCAGGATAAACAGAGCGTTCACCCACAAGTAAATGAGTAGCGCCGCAAACAGAAACAGCAGGAGCGTATTCCGCAGCGTGCCGGAAAACAGAAGAGCGCGCATCATATCAAAGAATGAAAAAGACTGCATGCTTCCGTTGACGACATTGGGATTGTAAATGGTAAAACGCCCGAACTGATCAAAAAGCATAAAAAATAACCATAACAGTGAAAACCATTGAATGATATGTACGATGACACCCGTCAAAACGAGTCTGTCGGCAGCCTTATTTCTCATGTGCATCCTCCCCGCCGGTTTTTATTCTTGTCATTGTTTTTGTTTCTCCGTATATCTTCCAAATGAGCGTACCGTTTTTTCCTCTTTTCAACGTGCTTTTGACGGGGTGCGGATGGCCGAGGTATTCAATCTCGATCGTCCCGTCCGTGTTTTGTGAGATCACCTTGTACACATCTGAGGGCATGGCAACCTCGCCGCGGCCTTGAATGACCTGCTTTGTCAGCACGCTGTCTTTCGTAAACGTGACGGTTTCAGATCTGACCCCGTCCATCGGGCCCGGCTTCAGCCCCGCATCCCATGTCCCGTAATAAAAAGGGGTATCGTCTGCTTTCTTTTGCGAGCAGCCTGTTATCATGACGCATCCGAAAACAAGAACCGTCATGATGAAAATCCGTATGTTCCGCAACATGATCACCTTCCTTTGAAGCTTTTTTACGCCTGTAACTTAGGCGGATGCCGTGGCACTGTGCAATTGACTACATAGTGTATAAAGACTTCACTAGATAAGGAGAATGATGAATGAACCCATATCAGTACTACACCCCGCCTGCCTATTTCCCTCAGCAGCAGGAATACGAAGTGAACCGCGTTGAGTATGAGCCGTATCAGCAGCAGGAAAGCTATTATTATGCGCCCCCTCAGTCCGAAGAGCGGCAGCCGACAGGTTTAGAACGGAGAGTCGCCCAGCTTGAAAGACAAAACGCCGAGCAAACGAGAGAGCTCACCCGCCTCTCACAAGAAGACCAGCGCCAAAACCGGGAAATCACGCGTATGAATGAGCAGATCAGACGGCTGAGCCAGTCCATTGAAATCCATACCCGCCGCTTAAACCGTTTAAATCAGCGCCTGCGCGCAGTCGAAAACAGACTCAATATTCCTTTTCACGCTACAGAAGGCGGCTTCTGAGAAAAAGGGCCGGAATACAAAGCTCGACAGGCCATCCCGAGCCTTGTATTCCGCTCTGTACATAACAGGTAAATATTTGAATCCTTTTCTTGCATGAATGCCTCTCCTATTCTTTCACATGATAAATGTGTAAAATCAATCACTCCAGGAGGTCTTCATGATGTATCAAAACCAATACAGCGGAAATCAGCTGCAGCAATGCCGCCAAACAGCACAGCAGCTTATTCAGCAGACACAGCAAAGCAGTCAGCAGTACAAGCAAATGCTCCAGCAGGAACAGCAAAATATTCAAATGCTTCAGCAGATGCTTAACCATGAACAGCATGCCGTTCATACCATTCAGCAAGCGCTGCAGGGGCATGAAGCGGCCATTCAGAAATGCCAGCAAATCGTGAATGTGTGCAATCAGCTTCAGCAGGAAGTAAGCGGACACATGCCTGCACCGATGGCAAACGCTAATGTTTCTTCATTCCCGCAAACACAGCATCACACACCGTTTCAGCAGCATTCATACCAGCAATAGGCCGGTCATGCAAATGACAAAGCGCGAGATACCGGCTTTGTCATTTGTTTTTATCTCTGTTTTGTCAGATCAATGCGATGAGCGGGTTTTCCGCCGAATTTTGCTTCCGCCTCATGCCTTACCGCTTCAAACGCTCTTGCTTCGACGTTTTGTTTAAACACATCAAGCTGTATCAAATAAGCCGCCCGCACTTTCAGCCCGTGGATGATGGAGATGACCCATAAAGGCAGCACGATATACACGCCCGGCGTGCTCGGCAGCACAAAAGCAATTGCTAAAATAATAAAATAGATAAGTCCGTATTTCAGCCATTTTTTGTTCTTGGCCCGGTAGCCGATATAGAAAAAGGCCAAGAAAGCGGTCAGCGCAAACGGCGCGAAAGTCAGCAGCAGCCACCAGCTGTGCAGCACTTCCCACCAAGTTCCTCTTTTCGTAATCAACATTCATTCCTCCTCCTTTACTACTATAACATGGATAATCAAGGAAGGTTTTCTATAAAAAACATAGACGGAATGACGTCTTCCTGCTATATTAATAATGATAATCATTATCACTGAAATAGGGGGATCATTATGAAGAAGCAATCATGGCTGATCGGCCTGGCACTTCTGCTTGTTTTCGCATTAAGCGCTTGCAGCGGCGCGAAGGAAAACAACGGATCGGCATCAGGCAAAGGAAAGACAGACATGCGTACATATGAATCAACAAAAGGAAATATTGACATACCCGCACATCCGAAACGGATCGTCACTGACTTTTATGCAGGTGAGCTGCTGTCCGTTGACGCAAATGTCGTGGGGGCGGGCTCATGGACTTTCAAAAATCCGTTTATCAAAAAACAGCTGAAAAACATTACTGACATCGGCAATCCCGTCAATGTGGAGAAAGTGATGCAGCTGAAGCCTGATTTAATCGTGCTGATGAAGGAAGACCAATACGAGAAACTATCGAAAATCGCACCGACGATTGTCATTCCTTTTAACACCGCAAAGAATACGAAAGATACGGTCAGCCTATTCGGCGACATTGCCGGGGCGAAGGATAAAGCCAAAAGCTTTATGGCAGACTTCAACAAAAAAGCCGAAGCGAATCAAAAGCGCCTCAAAAACGTGATCGGCAAAGACGAGACAGTCGGCCTTTATGAAACGACGGATAAAGGCGAAATCTGGATTTTCAATGACAATTCCGGCCGCGGCGGCCAAGCCGTTTATAACGCGCTCGGATTGAAAGCGCCGGCCAAAATTGAAAAAGACATCATGAAAACGGGCGCCATGAAACAGGTTTCCCAAGAGGTCATCCCTCAATATGCGGCTGATTATATGTTCATTACCGATTACAATCCGAATGGAGAAAGCAAAACATTTGAGCGTCTGAAAGATTCATCCGTTTGGAAAAATCTCGATGCCGTAAAACACAATCGTGTCTTTATCAACGATTTCAACACCTTCTATCCGTATGACCCGATTGCCGTCAGCAAACAGATGGATATCATCACCGACATGCTGATCAAACGGGCTGAAGAAAATAAAAAATAAAAAAACGGCACAGTCATGACACTGTGCCGCTTTTCATGTTCACTTTAACTTTGACTGTACGGAGCCCGGCATATCTTCAAATCTGACTTCTTCCCAGGTCTCGACATACTTTCCTTTCGCCTTCACTTTCAAATACGCGTTCTTCCTAAGATCTTTCCCGGCGAAAAAGGTCACTTCTTCTTTTTTTCCGGATGCATTATATCCGTCTAATGTATACTCAGTACCGCCCGGGCCAAGATGTTTGCCATCTCGATCAATCTGTACATAGACGTCTTGCTGGTGAATAAACGGATTAAATCTGTCTGTAACATCATTATGAAAAAAGAGAAGTCCGTATATGACGGCAGCGGCCGCCAAGACGGCCAGGATTGCCAATGCTTTTTTCATCTGTGCACTCCCCTTACTTGTTCATTTTTTTCAAATAGCTTGACCGCACTGTGAGGAAGAACAGAAGCTGAAAGATGAAAAACCCTCCGATGGTCAGACTGAGCGGCCCCGCTACATCGGAATAGCCTTCCACGGCCAATGTTCTCAAGGCAAACAGCGTATGCATGACGGCAATGACGAAAGGAAAGAAAAAGAGAATCGCCAATTGTATTGTCACGCTTTGTGCCATTTCACGCTCACTCAGGCCGATTTTAGCCAATGATCGGTAGCGCTCCCGGTCCTCATCTAAATCAGTGAACAGCCTGAAATATAAGAAACTTGCTGCCGCGACAAAGAATACAATTGCGATAAACAGGCCGATAAATAAACTCAGGCTCGGCAGCTGCACCGTATCATAGTACGTCCCGGCTTTTGCCATAAAATCAGAATGCACGTCGATATAGTTGCCGTAAATCTCATTTTTCAAGGATTGGCTGATCCCAAGACTGTCTTTCCAATGATCATAGCTGTAGCCGTATAATGACGCTTTTTCACCGAGTGATTTAAGCTGATCAAAGGTTTGATCGTTCACCGCGATGATGGCATTTAATGAAATCAGCGGTTTTTCGACTTCTTTTACCGTCAGTTTTTGGTCAGACGGCTTGCCTTTTTGGTTCAGCAGCTTCAGCTGATCCGGTGCTTTGTTTTTGAAATTCCGGTCATACGTACTCGGAAAATAGACAGCCTCATCATGTTTCAGGCCGTTCAGCTTGACATGGAAGTATGTTGACACATCCGATTCGCTGATCATGTAAACAGGGGGAACAGTATCTCCTTCCTGATAGCGAATATAGGAAACATTTATTTTGTCTTTCTTATACGGCAAGCCGTGTGTTTTCAGTTCATGGTCAATTTTTTTCAAATGAGTCTGTTCTTTTGGGTTGCCGCTGTAAGATAAATACTCCATCTCATAAGCGGACTCTTCCGCCCCGACGGTCGATTTGTACATCGCGAGCACGCCTGTCGCCGTAAACGCTACCGCGGAAATAATGCTGACGATAAAGAACAGGCGGGCATTGTCTTTTAAACGATAAACAAGATCAGAAACCCAAATGACATTTTTCCCGCGCAGATAAAAGGTTTTCCACTTCTTCAGCGCGCGCAGAATCCAGATGCTGCTTTGGCTGAAAAAGAAATACGTGCCGATGACGGTAAGCAGCAAAATGATAAACGGTTGAGTCCCGTGGACATTGCCTTTAAGGACCATGCCGTACCCGCCGCACAGGCAGGCGATGCCGAATATAGACAGAAGCACGGACGGCTTCGGCTCCGGCTTGATCTTGTCAGTGCCCTTTATTAATTTGATCACCGTATTTGATCTGACAAAAAGGATCGTGAACTGCGATAAAAGGAAAAATAAGAGCAGGAATCCGCCGGCCGTAATGCCGAGCGCTTTCCAAGGCATGTACAGAGGCAGCGCCTCCATTTCTAAAATATAAGCGCCGACCGTAAAGAACGTTTTCGAAAAAATGAAGCCTCCGATAATCCCGGCTGCGATCGACATGACGCCGATGATCATGTTTTCCGCCGTAATGAGCTTTCTCAGCTGCACCGGCGTAATGCCCTGCATCAGCAGGATGCCGAATTCTTTATTTCTCGATTTCAAAAATGCGTTAACCGAATACAGAACAAATAAGAAAGAAAAAACAAAGATCATCCATTCCGCGGCGGTTAAGCCTTTTCTGGCGATGTTATTCAGGTAGCCTTCCTTTAGTGCCGGATGAAACAGGAACATCGCAAAGGTAAAGAAAATCAAAACGGAAAAAGCGCTGCTTAAAAAGAAAGCAAGATAGGCCCTTTTGTTTCTCGTGACGTTTTTATAAGCGAACTGAAGAAAGGTCATTTGCGTTTCCCCCCAGCATAGACAGCACATCAAGAATCTGCTCATAAAAGACTTGGCGGTTTTCCCCGCGGTAAATCTCATTAAACAGTTCGCCGTCTTTTATAAAGATGACGCGGCGGCAGTAGCTTGCCGCAACCGGATCGTGGGTCACCATCAAAGCCGTGATATGATCATCCTGATTCAGGCTCTGCATCGTTTCCATGACGTCTTTTGACGCTTTGGAATCAAGGTTTCCCGTCGGTTCATCGGCCAGAATGAGTGACGGCTTATGAATGACCGCTCTTGCGATGGCGGCCCGCTGGCGCTGTCCGCCGGATACTTCAAACGTCCGTTTGTTGAGCAGGTCTTCAATTCCGAGCTTTGCCGCGATGCCGTGCAGTTTTTCTTCCATGACAGACGGCGCTTCTTTTTCAAGCGTTAACGGCAGCATGATATTTTCACCGATTGTCAGTGTGTCCAGAAGGTTGAAATCCTGGAACACAAATCCGAGCTGCTTGCGGCGGAAATGAGCGAGCTTTGTCCGCTTCAGCCGGTGCGGGTTTTCTCCGTGAATCAGGATATCGCCTGAATCCGGCCGGTCGATCGTTGAAATGATATTCAAAAGCGTTGTTTTTCCGGAGCCGGACGGTCCCATCACCGCCGTGAACCCGCCTTCTTCTATTGAAAACGAAATTTGTTTTAAAGCTTGATAGGACACTTGTCCTTTATAGGTTTTATTTATATGTTTGACTTCAAGCATATTCGCCATGAAAATCCTCCTTATGGTTTTATTCTTGTTGGTCTGGGCTGCTTTCATGTAGTGCCGGGGCATTTAACATAAAAATCCCCTTGACATAAATCCATGTTATCAAGGGGAAACAAAACGAGCTATGTTGTTTTCTTAACGCAGCCTTACATTTTTGTAAGAAATGAAAATCGGACCGATGTCCCTTCACCGGGGGACGAGCTGATGTCCACCGTATGATTGAGCTTGCCCGTAATTTCTTTGACGAGATGAAGGCCGATTCCCGTAGATTCTTGGAAACGCCGTCCGTTTTCGCCGGTGTAATAAGGGTCAAACACCCGCTTGATATCTTGCGAGGGAATGCCGACACCGTAATCTTTGACTTCAAGCACCGTCCTGTCTTCATCGCGGAAGACATTCAGCTCAAGTCTGTCACTCTTGCCTGCCGAATACTTGACCGCATTTGTGACCACTTGGCCGATCGCAAATTTGAGCCATTTCGCATCGGTGTAAATCTGATGATCATCGCGAATATCCATTTTCGGATAGACGCGGTATTGAATAAAAAATCGTTTATAGCTTTGAATGACCGATTGGAGAAGCTCTGATAAGGAAACCGCTTCAACTTTAAAATCCCGCTCAAACAGGTCAAGCCTTGAAGAATAAAGAAGCGTCTCCAGCCCGAATTCAATCTGCCGGACCTCTTTTTTGATTTGTTCAAAGACGGGCTCATCCTCTTCCTGAATGATTAAATTAATGACCGACAGCGGCGTTTTTACTTGGTGCCCCCATTGGTTCATATACGTCACCCGCGCGTCAAGCTTGGCTTCGGTCTCATGGAGCTTCTGGTGCTGCATCCGGGTCAGCTCCATCTGCTTTTCATACAGCTCTGAACAAAACACTGAAGAACCGAGATACGGGATGTCCGTCCCTTCCTGCTCCGAGCTGAGCCAATGATACACACCGCGGTCTTTGTACCAGCGATAGGCAAGATATCCCGCCAAAATAAGAAGCTGCACGCCCAATATGTAAAACAGGTGGGAAAAAGAATGAAGACCCGCAAACCAGTAATAAAAGAAAACAAACAGCCCTTGAAGGAGAAAAAGCAGAATCAGCACGGCATGAGACCGGAGAAACAGCTTCATGACAGCCCCCTCAGCTGGTAGCCTTCGCCCCGCACCGATTCAATGGAAACAGGCGCATTCAGCTCCCGCAGTTTTTTTCTGAGCCGCGTGATATACACGTTAAGCGTATTATCATCGACGAAAATGTCGGTGTCCCACGTTTTTTCCATGAGCCGGTCTCTTCCCGTCACCTTTTCTCCCCGCTCCAGCAGCACTTCCAAAAGCTTGCTTTCTTTTTTAGAAAGCTCACTTTTTTCGTCTTGAAAGCGCAGTTCAAACCGTTCCACAAAGAGCTGCACACCGGCATATTCAACCACTTTCTCTCCCTGCTTGGCGGCGTACTCTCCGTATGCCCTGCGGATCTGGCTTTTGATTTTCGCCAGCACAATATCATAAGAAAACGGTTTTTCGATATAATCATCTCCGCCGTTTTCAATCGCCATCACTTGATCCATTTCCCCGCTTCTGGCAGAGATAAAAATGATCGGGCTTGTGGAGTGCTGGCGGATCTGGCGGCACCAATAATAGCCGTCATAAGACGGCAGATTGATATCAAGCAGCACCACATCAGGCTTTTCCCGCAAAAAAACATCAAGAACAGCCGTGAAATCATCGGCGGCCACCGTTTGATATCCGTATTTTTCAAGGTAATTCTGCAATAGTCCGCGAATGTCTTCACTATCTTCCACAATCATGATTTTATTCATGCAACCATCCTCCAAAAGGATACGGCTTTTCGGAGCCCTCAATATTTGATGCCCCCATCATAATGCTTTCATCGGTTCTCTGCAACATGAGAAAGCGGGCCTTTATAAAAGACCCGCTTCTCCCTTTCTCAATGTAAGATCGATTATTTTTAATTGACATTGTTATACTTAGATGGCGGACTCGGAAAGGTAATTTTAAATCTTGTGCCAATTCCCGGCTGACTATATATATCAATATTTCCCCCATGTGCCTTGATAATTTGTTGAGCAATAGCCATTCCTAATCCAGTCCCTGAGTTATTTGACGAAGCGCTTGTCCCTCTGAAATACCGATCAAATAAACATTTAACCGTCTCTTCGTCCATTCCTATTCCATCGTCTTCTATTACAATTTGTATTTCATTGTCATGTAACACGTCATGATATAATATGACCTTTATTTTAGTGCCCGGAGGATTATGTTTAATACAATTAGCAATCAGGTTTTCAACTGCGCGCTTTAGGTACCTTTCATCCATATTAAAAAGTATCTTATTGTGACTGGATTCTATAGCGAATCTCTTATTTTCTGACTCCGGTAGCAACTTCATTTTTTCTAAAGTGTCATGAATTACTTTCACTGCGTTTTTTTCTTCAAGATGGATTGGAAGCGACTCATTTTTCAATTGAAAAGTTAAGTTGAAATCTTCAATCAGCTTTTCCATATATTCGACACGTTCTTCCATTATTAAGGAAAAATCACGCACTTGCTGATTTTCCCACTCATATTCATTTGAAGATAAAAGAACCGTATATCCCTTAATAACCGAAAGAGGGGTTTTTAAATCATGTGAGACACCGGCCATCCACTCTTCTCTTGTTTTTTCCAATAACTCTCTCTCAGCCTTATTCCTTTGAAGCGTTGAGGTAAGTTCAGACAGAGCTTGCATTAATTCTTGATAGGTCTTATATCCAGATTTATTATGTCTATATTTGCTTGAATGAAACTTCCGATCATAAGGTTCTTCATATTTTTCTTTAGACAAATTCTCAATCCAAGATACAATAAACAGCAGGGGAGCACCTAGTTTTTTTCCGTAAAATATTGCAATTACAATCCCTGCCGTCATAATAGAAACTATCCACAAGTTATTCACCCAATAGAAAAAAGGGTTATTTTTTTCCATCGGCTTTCCCAATACCCATGTTAAATCCTGATTGTTTTTCGTTTCGTACCACGTAGATAATTGATAACCTTTTTTGGCAGGATACATGTAATCTGATATTAATTCTCCAAGAATATAATGCTTAGGTATATTTTTAGGTTTATTAAAAGAAAAAACCTCATCTCCTTGTTCATCTAAAATTTGAATCCACATCCGATTCTCTAATAAATCTTCTTTTGCTTTCGTATTTATTGAAAATTGTTTATCTGCAACAACTGTTTGGTCAACAATTTTTTTTAAGGATAAGTGCGGCGTTTCCATTTTGTTCTGACCTAAGACGAGGCTGAAAAATATGATACTGCCCACCATGAGCAGACCCCAAATAAACATGAGTAAAAAAAGTCTCGATACGAAGTAAAATGCTATCCTATTTCTCAGCTTCACAATAAATCCTCATCTATAGGCTCTGCTTCAAATATATAGCCCTGTCCTCGAACCGTTTTAATCCATCTTGGTCTGCTCGGGTCTTCCTCTAATTTTTCACGTAATCGTCTTACATGTACCATTACAGTACTATCTCCGCCGTAAAACTCCCCCCACACATCTTTATAAATTTGGTGTTTACTTAAAATTTGATTGGGATGTTCACAGAAATAAATCAGAAGTTTCATTTCCTGAGCAGGGCAATCGATTCTTGTCCCGTTAACAACAAGTCTGCCGGTATTGGGATCTATTTTAAAATATTCATAACCGTATACCTGTTTTAGAGGGTAAGAAGTAGAGAGTTGAGTCATTCTCTTTAATTGGGCTTTTACACGAGCTACAATTTCTAGTGGATTAAATGGTTTAGTAATATAGTCATCTCCTCCAAAACTAAACCCTTGCAATTTATCTAAATCTGTTGTTTTTGCTGTTAAGAAGAGTATCGGCACATTTGTATGGGAGCGTATTTTGCTGCATAAGGTGAAGCCATCAGTGTCCGGAAGCATGACATCTAATAAAATAATATTTGGAAGTTCCTGATCGATTTTCAGAAGGGTTTCGCTCCCTGTCATAGCTGTGGAAATATTGCTGAAACCTTCCTTTTCAAAGCAAGTTATTAATAAGTTTAAGATATGTTCGTCATCATCCACCATGAGGATTTTGTTCTCTTCTAACGTCATAAGTTACCCTCCTTTTTTTCTCATTTTAAATGAAATCGAATACATAAGAGTTAGAAAAGGAAAGAATTTAGCTTTTATTTAGATTTCAGAATATTCTTATCAAGTAATCAATTTTACTATATGCAGTCAATAAACCAGGGATGTCGTTAAGTGAATGTTTAGGAAGAGTTTCGTTTGTGTTTAAAGAACATCGCTTATGATAAAAGTGAGGTGAGAGACAAATGAATGATCAAATAGTGGTAACACACGATCTAACTAAAAAGTATAAAAAGCATACTTCAGTTGATGGATTAAACTTAAGGATTAGGCGCGGCGAAATTTATGGTTTTCTTGGACCGAATGGTGCTGGTAAAACAACAACCATCCGAATGTTATTAGGTTTAATTAAACCAACAAAAGGAAACATCGAAATCTTTGGCCAAAACCTAAACAAGAATCGTTTGCAGATATTGCAAAGAATCGGGTCACTGGTAGAATCTCCAACTTATTATGGTAATTTAACAGGTTACGAAAACTTAGAAGCTGTTAGGAGGTTACGAGGACTTCCGGAACAACGGGTCAATGAAGTATTGGAAACTGTAAGGTTATCTAGAGTAGCAAATCGACTGACTAAGGAGTATTCCCTTGGAATGAAACAACGTTTGGGAATTGCAGTTGCCCTGTTAAGCAGTCCTGATTTATTAATTCTGGATGAACCGACAAACGGTTTAGATCCATCCGGTATCCAAGAAATAAGAGAGCTAATTAAAGAATTGCCTAAATCGGGAATGAGTGTTATTGTATCCAGCCACTTATTGAGTGAAATAGACCAAATGGCTACTCAAGTGGGAATTATCAACAATGGAAGGATGATTTTTCAGGACTCGATTGCAAGTTTACATCTTAAACGAAAACCACTATTAAAAGTCGGTGTTAGTGACGTAATCGAAGCAAAAACAATACTAAACAGGAAAGGATTAAAGGTTGATTTACAAAAAAATTATTTGTGGCTGTCTCAAACAGAACCGGAATTTGTTTCAGAAATCAATTCCATACTTCTTCATTCAGGGCTGTCTGTATTTCGACTTGAAGAAAAGACACGATCGCTTGAGGATATTTTTTTAGAATTAACTGGTACAGAGGGAAGTCTATGAAAAAGTTATTGTGGGCAGATCAATTAAAACTGAAACGTTCGTCGTTATTGATTGTAGTCTTATTGGTTCCCTTACTCATTATAGCATATGAGTTGGTAAATCTTACTTATCGATCTGAATACGTGGAAAAACAAGCTGAAATGTTCCATGCTGGATCAATGTGGATGTATTTACTGTATGATAACAGTTTGTTATTTGGTCTGGGTTTTCCATTAGCCGCAACACTTTCTGCGTCAATAATAGCAAATATAGAACATCAAGCAAACGGATGGAAGCAAACCCTTTCTTTTCCCGTATCTAGAATGCGAATTTATGTAAGTAAATTTATTTGCTTAGTAGTCAGTTTATTTATTTCGTCAACAATCTTCTTGCTCGGCATGGTACTGCTGGGCAAACTGGTAGGATTCGAAGGTAGTGTACCTTGGGGACTTTTGTTTGGAGATAGTTACAGCATGTTAGTTACAGTACTGCCTATAATGGCATTCCAGATATGGTTATCTATGGTGTTTAGCAACCAAGCATTCTCGATTCTTGTAGGATCAATATCATCTATAATGGGTTTGTTTTTGGCAGCTGCTCAATCAACGAGATGGTTTCCGCTGGCTTATCCTAGTCAATCTTCGACAGTCATTCTGCAGTATGAAGGTATAGGATATAACCCAGATCTTTCATCTTACCTTTGCATTAGCCTTTTCTTAGGGATAATTATATTATTTCTAGGCTCTATTCATTTTGCTAAACGGGATGCTTTGTAAAAAAGGAGGCGAAATACTTGAAAAACATTTTATTTGTAGAACGTTTAAAGCTTAAGCGATCAAAGTTATGGATCATCTATTTATTAGGGCCTTTGTTAGGTGTATCCCTGGCATACACGAACTTTATTAAAAACTATAACCTTTTTATGAATCCTGGAGACAATCCCTGGGTAGAGGCTTGGACACAAGTTGCCTTATTTATGGGCCCTTTTGTATTGCCTATCGTAGTGGGAATTTTCGCCGCCCTTGTTTGCAGGGGGGAACATGTAGGAGGCGGTTGGAAACAGCTTCTAGCCTTACCAGTCAAACACTCAGATATCTTTCTGGGAAAGTTTCTGACAGTGGTCCGCATGATATTCATTAGTATGTTCATTTTAATCCTCTTATTTATTGGATTCGGTTATATGTTAGGCATAAGCGGGAGTCTTCCTTTACTTACAATTCTAGGTTATGGAATTAGAGGGATCTTAGCTTGTTTACCATTAATTTTATTGCAGCTTATTGTTTCAATCAGGTCTAAAACATTTGGCATACCACTCGCTGTTAGCATTGTTTTTACATTACCGGCCATTATTATTGCCAGTACACCATTAGGTCAAGTATATCCATGGACACAGCCTATGTTAGCAATGTCACCCGAAGATGAATCACCGATTCAATCAAACTTCCTATTTTACTCAATTATGGTAATAACATGTCTCGGTCTCCTGGTTTACGGAATAAGAAATTTTACTAAACGAGACCTTACGTAGGGTATATGCGGTATAAACTTATGAGAATTCGAGACAAGGTAATAATGAAATCACTGCGAAAGACAAAGACATGACTTATAGATTATTTTAACAAAAAAGAAAGTTACCGACGTCATCGATAAAGAAAAGGATAATAACGAATTCTAGTTTTCATAACTATAGTAAACGAGGGGGCAAAAGCTGTATACAATTCGCTTGGATTGAAAGAGCCTGTAAAGATGAACAGGTTGATTTGATTGTGATACTTTGGTGAAACGCGAGAAGGACATAAACGGAAAGACGAAAGCACTCACGATGTTGTGAGTGCTTTTCATCAGCCGACCTGCTGTTTTACGGCTTTACCGGCTGATCCGAACTCTTTCATTTTGCTTCGCACTGTCTCTTCCACGGCCTCAATGCCGGGTGTCATGTAGCCGCGGGGTTCGTACAGATCACCGTTTTTCTGAAACATGCGGCGTGTTTCTTCTGTCCAGGCGACCATACATTCCGTGTTGATATTGATTTTCGCGTGGCCGAGCGTGATGGCTTTTTTGATCTGATCCTGCGGAATCCCGGATGCTCCGTGAAGAACGAGGGGAATATCAGTCATGCGGGAGATAGCCTCCATTTCTTTAAATCCGAGATTCGGTTCACCTTGATATTTGCCGTGGACGGAGCCGAGGGCGGCGGCCAGCGCGTCAATATTGGTTTCTTTGACGATCCGCTTACATTCGGCGACATCGGCATAGCGGACCCCGCCGACCAGCCCGTCTTCCATGCCGCCGACCGTGCCGACTTCTGCTTCTACTGAGACGGCGTGCTTAGCGGCATAATCGGCGACTTCTTTTGTCATCGCGATGTTCTCATCAATCGGTTGATGGGAGCCGTCAATCATCACTGAGCTGAATCCGGCGTCAATGGCCTGTCTGCAGCGTTCCGCACTGCTTCCGTGATCAAGATGGAGCACGACGGGAACGGTAATCGCCATTTCTTCCATTAACGCGCCGACCATGGCGGAAATCGTTTTAAAGCCGCCTAAATAGTCGACCAGACGATCGGAAGCCGCGGCGATGACCGGCGATTGCTCCTTTTGTGCCGCTTGCAGAATTGCCTTTGTCCATTGGAGGCCGTTGATATTAAATTGGCCGACTGCATAATGCTCCCGTTTCGCTTCTGCAAGAAGATGTTTCATGGTGACAAAAGCCATGTTCACGCCTCCTTCATGAAGTATTTTGATGCGACGGCTTCCGTTGTTTCCTTTGCCGTTTTGATCGTTTCCTCCGCAGTCAGCTTATAATATTCAGGTCTGAACAGCTCTACGGAGACAACATCATTGAATCCGATTTCTTTTAACTCTGACAGATGGGCGTCTAAGTCAATCGCACCCTGTCCAGGCCAGACGCGGTCTTCATCCGTTAAAAAGCCGATCGGAAAGTCTTCTGTATCGTCGATATGATAGATGAAAATTTTCTTTCCGTCCGCCTGCTTCAAACTCTCAATATTGGAGCCCATCGCGTGGAAATGGAAGCTGTCAAACACCAGTCCGACATTATCGCGGCCGACAGCGTTCACGATGTCATACGCCTGTTCAAATGTATTGACCGTACATTGCGGGTGGCCGACAAATTCAAGGGCAATGTTTACGCCGTACGGCTCCGCGATGTCCGAAAGCTCAGTCAGCACCTCTATGCTGCTCTTTTTGATCTCCTCTTTCAAGATTTTCCGCTCTGTCACAAGCGGCACGGCCACCACATATTTCACGCCGAGCGTCCTGCAGGTTTCCATCATGCTTTTGAATTCCGAAATGATCTCCCTATAGCCCTTCTCATCACGGTTGTTGAAGAAAACCAGTGCGTTCAGGGCAAGCGGTTTAATGTGATGGGTTCGAAAATATTCCGCCAGATCGGCCAGTGAATGGTCTTTTAAGTATTCCGGCAGCTTATCCATTGTGCGGATTTCAATATAATCATAGCCGTGCTTTTCGCATAGTTCTAAATCCTGTTTCAGGTTTGAATTCTCCAGCGTAGTCGCTTCATTAAAGCAAAGTTTCATGTCAGCCTCTCCCATCCAACGTTTTCGATATGAAGGGAGTCCGGCAGGAGGGCTTGTTTGCCCCGCTCCGCCGAACTCCGTACTCAGCTTATGCCATGCCTAATTCTTCCTTTAATTTCTTAAGCGTGGTCCGGCTTGATTCATCCGCTCTTTCGCCGACCCAAGCAAAAACGGCGTTCGTCGCAATTCCATCGAATTTCATCTCTCTCATCTTTCTGAAAATCGTCTCAAAATCAACCTCGCCTTGCCCGATGTCCAAATGCTGGTGAACCGTTACTTTCGCGTCAGGCGGGTTGACGATATAGCGAAGGCCATGCGCCGCTTTATGATTAAAAGTATCTGCAAATAAGACATGTGTGAGGCGGTCGCCGGCTTCATCAAACATAGTCGCAATATCGCCTTTGCCGTCATCATAGAAGAACGTATGCGCAGTCGAGTAGACAAGATTGATCCAATCCTTGTCAAGCGCGCGGATCATATCCATCGCCCCTTTGTGCGTTTCGATAAAATCGTATGGATGAGCCTGCAGATTGAGTTTAACGCCTTCTTTTTCAAAGACGGGCAGCAGTTCATCCATGGATTTGATGAATTTTTCTTCACTTGTCAAAGGATCATATTTTGAACCGCTGAATTCACTGTTCATCAAATCCACTTCAAGTTCAACCGCAATTTCGATCGCCCGTTTCCAGTTGCGCACGGCGGCCTGACGACGGTCTTCATCAGGACCCGCCCAGTGGTAAAGCGGAAGAAGAGAAGACAGCTTCACACCTGTATCTTTTAAAAGGCGCTTCAATTGTTTGATTTTTGCTGAATCGACTTTCGGATATTTATAGAAAGGACAAAAATCCTCGCGCGGGGACAATTCGATATATTCGTATCCGAGCTCCGCCGTTTTATAGACCATTTCTTCTAACGTTAAATCATCGCGGTACATGGATGGATCTAAGGCCAGTTTCATTTCTTTCACTCCCGATCTATTATTTGTTCACAGTCGTAAATGATTGGTAGAATGCCGGTTTCTCTTGCAGCGCCACAGGCTCTTTCTGTCCGGATTCCTGAGCTTTTACGCACGCGTCAGTTGTCACCGCGGCAATATAACCGTCCCATGCCGTCGGACCGCTGACTTCGCCTTTATTCCGGATCGAATCAATGAAGTCTTGAATTTCCACATCATACGCAGCCACAAATCGGCGCTGCCAGTCCATCAGGATATCGGTGCTGAATTTCCCTTCTTTTCTCAAGCTGATGCTTGACGGTTCCGGAAGCTTGATAATGCCGTCTTCCCCGACGATTTCACATTGAATGTCGTAGCCGTATTTACAGTTCACGTAGATTTCGGCATTGATGACGATGCCGCCTTTTGTTTCGATGATGACCATCTGCGGATCTTTCAGATGCGGCAGCGCATTTTTTGATTTTTTCGGATAGATCACCTGTACGGATTCATAGTCGTCATTGACGAGCCAGTGGAGGACATCAATTTCATGAACGAGCGTATCGACGACGGCCATGTCCGTTGAATAATTCGATGCGACTGTCGGGTTGCGGTGCGCACAGTGAATCATCAGCGGCTCGCCGACCACGCGGTTGTCAATCGCTTCTTTCAGCTGAACATAACCGCTGTCATACCTGCGCATGAAACCTACCTGCACCAATCGTTTTCCCGTCTTCATTTCTTCCTCGACAATGCGCATACAGCCTTCTGCCGTTGTCGCAAGCGGCTTTTCACAAAACACGTGCTTGCCGTGCTGAATCGCTTTCAAAACGCTGGACTCGTGAGCCGGGCCCCAGCTTGTCACTAAGACGGCATCCACATTTTCAGCAGCGAGGAGGCTGTCGTCATCAGGATAAACGGAGGCGTTCAAATTGAAATCCTGAACGGTCTGCTGCGCGGCCTCCTGATTCACATCTGTGACAGCGGTAATTTCCGCTCCGGACAGCTTATTTGTGATGCGATTGATGTGCTCTTTTCCGATAGCACCGGTTCCGATAACACCTATACGTAAATTCATTGATCGCCACTCCTTCTGATAATCAAATAATGGTTCTCGTCTTTCTTTTCTCGCTGCCGTCCTGAGGAGCGCCGTACAGTTCCTCCTGTATCTGTTCAAGCGACTTGCCGGACGTATTCGGCGCGAAGACAAGCCCGATGATCATACTGGCCGTCACACATATGAGCAGAATACCGGCCATAAAACCGATGCCGAATTGTGACATGATGACCGGCACAAATAAACTCCAAATTCCGATTGAAATACGGACGAGAAAGAACATGAGCCCTTGTGCTGACGCTCTGTGTTCTGTCGGGAACAGCTCGCTTGCCCACAGCTGGTAGTTCGCCTGCTGGCCGGCTCCGTTATTGATGCCGATCGCTAAGACAAACAAAAGCAGCATCGGGAGCCCCTGAAACGGCAGTAAAAACAGCGACCAGCCGACAACGGCCATACATGCGCAGATTCCGAACACCGTTTTCCGATATTTATCTGCAAAAGGCATGAAGATACAGGCGACGCCGAGCCCGGTGAAGATAAACAGGGTCATCTGCAGAATGTTGGCCGTATTTGCGGATACGCCGCCGACCTGCTGGTAGATGTACGGCATGAAGAATCCCATGACGCCCGCTGCGAGATTCCATACGAGAAACACACCCATTAAAAACAAAATGTTCTTGAAAAATTTCGGCTGAAGCAGGTCAAAATAAGATGTTTTTTTCACGGCGGCAGGCCGCTCTTCACTGTTTTTCCAGGCATCCGACTCAGGTAAACGCTTTCTTATCACATATGTGATCAGGGCGATCACCAATAGATGCGCAAAGACAATTTTATTTCCTAAAAGCCCGAGGTCACCGACCAAAACGGATAACAGCAGAACCACAACGGCTCCTGCGGCCCACGCCACCTGCGCCACTCCGCAATGCCTCGCCCGGTTTTTCTCAGGGGCGTTTTCCGCGATAATGGTCCATGAAGCTGTAATATCCGCGCCTACAGAAATCCCGATAATCATGTATCCGCATAACAGCATGGGAAAGTTGAATCCAAACAAAACCAAACAAATTCCTAAGGCGTAGACGAGCATACTGTTTGTGTATACAGCTTTTCGGCCGACCTTATCAGCCAAATACCCGCCGAGCAACGCTCCGATGGCCGCTGATATCGCATTTGCGCTGAAGGCGCCGAGCAATCCGATCTGGCTGTCGGACAGCTTTAAATAGCTGACCCACATAGATAAACCCGCTGATCCTGCCACGATGGAACCCGCATCAATGTAATTTGCTAATGCTGCGGCGATGGTCCTTTTGCTGAAAGCTGATTCCGCCTTGGCACTATTCATATAAGTCCCCCTCTAATTTGCAGGATCAAGCAATTCACTGTCGATGTACTTTCTCGCAATTAGCGCGTACTCAAGCGGATTGGCGACTGCCGGGTCTTGTTCGGCTTCGATGACGATCCAGCCTGAATAATCATGACGGACGAGCGTTCGGTATACTTCGGTAAAATCGATGCATCCGTCTCCGGGAACCGTAAAAATGCCCTGTAAAAACGACTGCCTGAATGACTTGCCTTCCTGTCTGCACCGCTCCATAATGTCAAACCGCGCGTCCTTGAAATGAACGTGTCTGATCCGATCCATATACTTGTTGAGAATCGTCATATAGTCTCCGTCCGAGATATAGGCATGGCCGGTATCATAAAGTAAATGGACATACCGCGGGTCCGTTCCATCCATCAGCCGGTCAACTTCTTCCGCCGTCTGGACGCCTGTGCCGAGATGATGATGAAACGTGAGGTCCAGCCCGTATTCGCCAGCGATTTTCCCGAGACGGTTCAAGCCTTGGCACAGCGTATCCCATTCTTCATCTGAGAAATGCGGTTTTTCCTTAAATACATCAATATCCAAGCCCTGAACGCTGTACGTCTGTTCAGAAACGATGGCGACATCCGCTCCGACTTTCTGCAAATAATCACAGTGTTCTGTAAATTGTTCAGCCGTTTTTTCAATACCGTCTTGTATGATAAAGCTGCTGAACCATTTCCCCGCAATCCGTAAGTTCCGGAGAGCCAGCTCCTTATTCAGGACGGAGGGTTCAGGGAAAAACGCTCCCACTTCCGTACCTTGAAAGCCGGCGACAACAATATCGCTTAACAAATGCTGCAGCGTATTCCCGGCTCCGATTTCCGGCATATCGTCATTGCGCCACCCAATGGGAGCGATGCCCCACAGAATATCTTGTTTGCCCATCGTGATGCCTCCCCTCTAGTACTGCTTTGCAGACTTCAGCTTCGTCTCTTTCGCTTCGTATGCCCGCTGAACGCTTTTCTGCTCCGACACTTCCGCCACGCCGACATGCCACCAGCTGTCATAGCCGTCCGTCATCGTTTTCGGCAGAACTTTCATTTCAATTAAAGTGGATACGTCTTGCGTTTTCGCATCTTCAAGCGCCGCTTTCAGTTCTTCAACCGTATTGGCTCTGTATGTTTTAGCGCCGTAGCCCTCTGCCACCTTCGCGTAATCAACGTTTAAAATCTGATTGTCCTCTGTGCGGAACTCGCAAAAATAACTGCCGCTCCCGTGATCCATCTGCAGATTGTTGATACAGCCGAATCCGGAGTTGTCAAAGAGCAGGACATTGATTTTTTTGTTATATTGAAGCGCGGTAATCAGCTCTGAGTGCAGCATCAGAAAGCTTCCGTCGCCGACGAGTGAATAGACTTCTTTGTCGGGATGAGCCAGCTTGAGGCCGAGCGTGCCTGATACTTCATACCCCATGCAGGAATAGCCGTACTCGAGGTGGTACGTATTCGGGACGTTGGAATGCCACAGCCGCTGCAAATCTCCCGGAAGAGATCCCGCCGAACTGATGACGACGCTGTCTTCAGGAATCGTGTCATTGATGGTCAACAGCGCCGTTGTCTGCGGCAGCTCAGTCCCGAGCGCGTCGGCATACTCGTTTAACACATCCTGTGAGAAATGGTTTTTAATTTCCGGTTTGAACGCGTCACGTGTAAAAGTGACCTTGCCGAGCCGGTCCCGTTCAGCAAGCCATTCATCTTTCCAGTCTTTAATCGCCGTGCCGAATGCACTTTTATATCCATCTAATAAGCCGTGCAGCCTGCCGAGCGTCACTTTCGCATCGGCTACGACCTGAAACGCGTCAAGCTTGTAAGCCTGCATGCGGCTGACGTTGATATTCAAAAATTTTGCTTTGTCAAAATCAAACGCCGTTTTCGAGGATGTCGCAAAGTCCGTGTACCGTGTGCCGACACCGATGATCAGATCAGCCTGGCGGGCGGCTTTGTTTGCGGCGAGGGTGCCCGTGATGCCCATGCCGCCCAGATTGTTGGCGAAATCGGCTTCAACCGTTGACTTGCCGGCCTGCGTTTCGACAAGCGGAATGCCGTATGTTTCAGAAAGCGCGATTAATTCCTCACGCGCGCCGGAGTACTTCGCGCCGCCGCCCACTAAAATGACGGGACGGCTGCTCTCCTTAATTCTTTCCGCGGCGCCTTTCAGTTCACGCTCGCTCGGCTGCATCCGGTCAATGTAATGAACGCGTTTTTCAAAGAAGCTTTCATCAAAATCAAATGCTTCTCCCTCTACATCCTGAGATATGCAGATGGTCGCCGGGCCCGCTTTTGCCGGATCTGTCATCACTTCAAATGCCCGGATTAAGCTGCTCATCAGCTGCTCGGGTCGGGTAATGCGGTCCCAATAGCGGGACACGGGCTTTAACGCATCGTTTGTCGTGACGGCGGCACTGTATTCCTGCTCCACCTGCTGAAGCACCGGGTCAGGCTGCCTCGTCGCAAAGGTATCGGCCGGAAGCAGCAGCACCGGGATATTATTGGCCAGCGCCGTACCCGCGGCAGCCGTCAAGTTAGCGGCACCCGGACCGACCGATGTCGATACCGCGTAAATTTTTCTTCTCAGCATCTGCTTGCTGTATGCCATCGCGGCATGCGCCATGCCTTGTTCGTTTTTGCCTTGATAGACTTTCAGGTGCCCGGCGTCCTGCTCAAGCGCCTGCCCGATCCCCAACACATTTCCGTGGCCGAAAATCGTGAAGATGCCCTCAACGAACGGCTCTTCTTTTCCGTCAACATGAATGTACTGCCGGTTCAAGAATTGAATCAGCGCTTGTGCTGTCGTTAAGCGAATTGTCTTACCCACAAACGATCCCACCTTTTATACGTTCTATTTACCGTTAAGACTGTGCTGCGCTTCAATCAGTTCGATAATTTCACCGGCAGCCGGCATTGCTTCTGAGGAGCTGTGTTTGCTGACGACGATGGAAGCGGAAGCGCTCCCGTATTTTAAAGCCGTTTCAATATCCCGGCCGCTGACAAGTCCGTAGATGAAGGCTGACGCATAGGAATCACCCGCTCCGAAGGTCTTCAGCACCTTTGTTTTATAGGCATGCGCCCGGAAAACTTCTCCCGATCTGCTGTATGCGTATGATCCGTCAACGCCGTGCTTAATGACGACAAGGTCAGCGGAGTGCGCAAACAAATGGCGGACGGTTTCATCGTTACCTCCGCCGCTGCGGTTTTCCATTACGTCAAATTCGTCACGCGTACCGATGACGATATCGGATTGTTCCGCCACCAGCGTGTAGTACACGGCTGTTTCTTCTGCCGATTGCCATGTATACGGACGGTAGTCGAGCTCAAACACGACTTTTACGTCATGTTTTTTTGCGATATGCACCGCTTTTAAGACGGCTTCGCGCGACGGGCTTTTCGCAAGCGCCGTACCTGATACGAGCAGCATTTTCGCGTTTGCGATGTAGCCTTCATTGACTTCGGACGGCTCAAGATACAAATCCGCCACGTCATCCCGGTACATCAGAATGCTGCACTCTTCCGGACTGAGAATTTCCGTAAAAGCGAGCCCGGCTTTACGCCCTTCTCTGTCGACGGTCATTTGTGACGTATCAACGCCCTTTCCCTGCATATAAGAAACGATGAATCTGCCGTGCTGATCGTCCGGGATTTTGCCGATAAAACCGGCTTTTAATCCGAGCTTGGCGCTGCCGATCGCAATATTTGCCGGGGAGCCGCCGACATATTTAGAAAACGTCATCGTTTCTTCCATCGGCCGGTTGTATTCCGCAGCGTTCAAATCAATACACGCGCGTCCGATCGCGACAATATCAAACTCTTTTTCTTCATTAAATGTATATTTCATCGTTATCTGCCACTCCTCACTTGTTAGCGTTCCAGGATCCATTCATGGGCCGGATCATTATGAAACTTCCATTTTCGTGTCGGTCCCGCCATTACATTCAGGTAGTAAGAGGTATACCCGTCCGGAACACCAACCGGGTGATAGCCCGCCGGCACGATGACAACGTTTTCATTTTCTGCGGTCATCGTCTCATCAATCGAGCGGTCGTCCGTGTACACACGCTGGAAGACAAACCCCTGCGGCGGGTCCGTTTCATGGTAATAGGTTTCTTCTAAAAAGGATTCAGCCGGCAGATTGTCTTGGTCATGTTTATGAGGCGGATAGCTCGACCAGTTGCCGCTGTCCGTGTAAACTTCAACAACGAGAAGGCTGTTTGCCGATGGATCTGAATCGGGGAGAATGTTATGAACGGTTCGTTTGTTTGCCAGCTTGCCGCGATGTTCCACGCCGTTGTCTTCCGCTTTAATCAGCTTTGTCGGAAGCTGGTGTTCGGACGGAGAATAGCACAGCGCGACCCTCGCCCCGCTGACCGCTGTGATCTCAAAAGAGCGGTCATTGGACACATAAACGCTGTCCGTCGGTTTTCTTTCAAATACGCTTTCACGGGTGCCGATGCTTTCAAATGTCTGATCATAATCAGTGACGGTGATTTTTCCCGTTACCGCAACGATGCAGCACTCCGTCTTTTTCAAATCTTCTGTATATGCGGAACCGGGAGTGAGGTCAACGACTTTGAATCCGACGTATTTGAGGTCTGAATTGGCTGAAGTGACGTCATGTATGATGTTCACGCCTTGAGAAATCTCATCGGCCTGCGGTTTGCGCAGCAAATGACTCATGTTTATTCCTCCTTAATGGATGGTAAAAGAAAACCCGGACGGAATCACAAAGCCGTCCGGGCCGGCTGTCAGATCAATTGAAGTCAGGAGACGGGTATCGTGCCGTCACGACTTTTTTACGTGTATAGAAGTCGACGCTGTCTTTTCCGTTTGCGTGCAATGTGCCGAAGAAAGAAGACTTCCAGCCAGAGAACGGGAAGAATGCCATCGGCGCCGGGACGCCAAGGTTGATGCCGAGCATTCCCGCGTCAATATTCTCACGGAAGTAGCGGATCGCGTTCGCATTTGAAGTGAACAGACACGCGCCGTTCGCAAATTCAGACTGGTTGGCGATGTCCACCGCTTCTTTTAAGTTTTTCACGCGGATGACCGACAGAACGGGCGCAAAGATTTCATCTTTCCAGATCGTCATATCCGTCGTCACGTTGTCAAAAATCGTCGGTCCGACGAAATAGCCGTCTTCCGTTGCGTTTTCACGCCCGTCACAAAGAAGTCTCGCTCCTTCTTCGATGCCTTTTTCAATATAGCTGTGCGTGCGTTTTTTGTTGTCCTCGCGGATGACCGGGCCTAAGAATACGCCGTCATCCAGTCCGTTTCCGATCTTGATGTCCGCTGCTTTTTCCTGTAATTTCGCCATAAACTCATCGGCGATTCCCTCTTCAACCGTCACAACCGCGCATGCCATGCAGCGCTCTCCTGCCGAACCGAATGCCGCGCCGATAATGTTTGTGACCGTATCTTCAAGGTGGGCGTCATTCAGCACGATCGTGTGGTTTTTCGCGCCCGTTAACGCCTGCACGCGTTTCAAATGTTCGCTGCCTTTTTTGAAAACATACTCGCCGACAGGTTTTGAACCGACGAATGAGATGGCTTTAATATCCGGATGTTCAAGAACGCCGTTTACGACGTCATGCGCGCCGTGCACGACATTGAAGACGCCCTTCGGAAGGCCGGCCTGTTCAAACAGCTCTGCCAGTTTTTCCGTTAACAGCGGCGTGCGCTCAGACGGCTTCAGAATGAACGTGTTTCCTAACGAAATCGCCATCGGGAACATCCAGCACGGGACCATCATCGGGAAGTTGAACGGTGCGATACCGCCGACCACCCCGATCGGATAGCGGTAATTCGCCGCCTCTACATCCGTCGCGATGGAGGCAAGTGAATCGCCCATCATGAGTGACGGCGCGCCCGCTGCGAATTCGACGTTTTCAATTCCGCGTCCCACTTCACCGAGTGCCTCTGTCGTGTTTTTACCGTTTTCCAAAGTGATCAGACGGGCAAGCTCTTCTTTGTTCTGCTGGAGAAGCTGCTGATAGTTAAATAGAATTCTCGCACGGCGCGGCACTGCCGTCTTTGACCATGTTTGAAACGCCTCTGAGGCTGAGCGGACGGCGTATTCCACATCCTCCCGCGTAGAAATCGGAACCTGGCACATCACTTCTTTTGTAGCCGGATTGACAACGTCTTCATATTGATCTGTCTTACTTTCAACCCATTCACCATTGATGTAGTTTTTCAGTTTTCTGATCTCTGCCATTCTCATTGCCTCCTTAAATAGTAAACATCCTGTTCAGCTGGATAATAACGGATGAATATATTCATCTTTTACATATAAAAGACATGAATTAAACGCTTACAAATGCTAAAATGATGGTGACTCCCAATCTTTCCATGTAAAAGTTGGTCATGTACCGGAAAAAGCAAACGGTTACATCTTTCACTTTTGATTTTACAGGTTATGTTTTGGTCATTTCTTGGTTACATTGTAAGCCCAACACATCTTCAAGTCAATCTAAAAAATCAAAATTTTTTCATTATTTTTATCGTACTTTTTTTGACCGGGAAAACAGGAACTTGGAGAACCGTGTCGAATCGGAGGGGATGATCCCTCTTTTTTATCATTTGTTAAGTAACTATTGATTAACTTCTGGTGTTTATTATATATTTTAATTACTTTAAGAATTCTAGAAGGAGTTTTTTTATGAAACTGATGCGGATTCAGGAGATGGAAGAATACATTCTCAAACACGGAGCCACTTCGCTGGATGAGCTGTGCGAGGTATTCAACGTCTCTAAAAACACGGTCAGACGCGATATTAATAAGCTTGCGGAAAAAGGGGTTATCAAAAAGGTGTACGGCGGCGTGACGTCAGCCGAAAAATCTGTGCTCGTCCCTTTTGAAAACCGCACCATTCAACATCAGGATGAAAAAATCAAAATCGCCCGCTATGCGTCACGGTTTATCGAGGATCACGATCTTGTATTTATTGATTCCGGCACGACGACCAAATCGATGCTGGAGACGCTTGATCCCGATAAGAATGTGACGGTTTTGACGAACAGCCTTGATATTATTAACGCTGCTTCATCCATGAAAAATATCGACCTGATCATCATCGGCAATAATTACAAGCGGAAGACAAGGTCGTTTGTCGGCATTGATGATCGGAGCACACTCAATAAATACAACATTAACAAGGCGTTCATGTCCGCTACCGGGACAACGATCACCCACGGCCTGACGAATTCCGACTTACTGGAATACGAGGTGAAAAAGAGAATTTCCGAAAAGGCGAACGAAGTGTATCTGCTCGCGGATCATTCCAAATTCGGCAAATCCACGCTTTTGACATACGCGCCTTTCGACCGGCTTCACAGCATTGTCACTTCTCAGCAGCTCGATGAGGAATATACGAAGTATTGCCAAGAGCATCAAATCGACATTCACTTGGCATAGCGTTATAGTTAATAGAGAACGCTGCCGTATTTTTCCGGCAGCCGCTATGATATCCAATTTTTTCAGGGGGCGAAAACATGAGCAAAGTAACAATCGGCAAAACTGACCTAAAGGTATTTCCGATCGGTTTGGGAACAAATGCGGTCGGCGGACACAATCTCTATCCGAATCTGAATGAAGAAACGGGAAAAGAATTGGTTCGGGAAGCGATTAAAAGCGGCGTTACCATGTTAGATACCGCCTATATTTACGGTGTGGGACGTTCTGAAGAATTAATCGGCGAGGTGCTGAAAGAATGTAACCGCGAGGATGTCTTCATCGCCACAAAAGCCGCTCACAGAAAAGAAGGCGATGACTTTGTTTTCGACAATTCACCGGCCTTTTTGAAACAATCGGTCGAAGACAGCCTGAAACGCCTGCAGACTGATTACATCGATTTATTCTACATCCATTTCCCGGATGAGCACACGCCGAAGGACGAAGCCGTTCAAGCATTGAATGAGCTGAAAAAAGAAGGAAAAATCCGTTCCATCGGCGTATCCAATTTCTCTTTGGAACAGCTGAAAGAAGCCAATAAAGACGGCTTAGTCGACGTGATTCAAGGAGAATACAACCTGCTGAACCGTGAGGCGGAAAAGACTTTCTTCCCTTATACGACAGAACACGGCATCTCATTCATTCCGTACTTCCCGCTCGTATCCGGACTGCTGGCCGGCAAATACGACGAGAACACCACCTTCCCTGAAGGCGACCTGCGCAATGATCAGGCGCATTTCCAAGGGGAGCAGTTTAAAGAAAACATCAAAAAAGTCAACCAGCTCAAACCGATTGCCGAAAAGCACAATGCTGATACGGCGCATATCGTGCTTGCCTGGTACTTGGCGAGACCTGAAATCGATATCCTGATTCCGGGCGCCAAACGCGCGGATCAATTAAAAGACAACATGAAAGCAGCCTCCATTACGCTATCTGCTGAAGAAATCGCGTTTATCGACAAGCTGTTTTCCTAAGAAAAAAACACGCCTCTTAAAAGGGGCGTGTTTTTTTTATGTTTATATTTTTCTCTTCGGGGAATGAAATAGTTATCTAAATAAACTATTATGCGTTCCAAAAGATGAGGAGGATCATCTGTGAAGAAAAACACCAAAAAATACCTGATTTACTTTTTCGGAGCATTAGGCGGGCTGCTTTACGGCTATGACACCGGTGTGATTTCAGGGGCTTTGTTATTTATTAACAATGATATTCCTTTAAACACGCTGACCGAGGGATTGGTCGTCAGCATGCTGCTGCTCGGTGCGATTTTCGGGTCCGCATTAAGCGGGACATGCTCTGACCGATGGGGCCGGAGAAAAGTGGTTTTCGTCCTTTCACTCATTTTTATTATCGGCGCGCTTGCCTGTGCAGCTTCGCAAACCGTCACTATGCTGATTATCTCCCGTGTCATTCTCGGGTTAGCCGTCGGCGGCTCAACGGCGCTGGTTCCCGTTTATCTATCTGAGATGGCGCCGACGAAAATACGCGGAACGCTCGGCACATTGAATAACTTAATGATTGTAACCGGAATTTTACTCGCATATATCGTGAATTACATATTCACCCCGTTTGAAGCTTGGCGCTGGATGGTCGGTCTCGCCGCAGTACCGGCGGCGCTTTTATTAATCGGAATCGCGTTTATGCCGGAATCTCCGAGATGGCTCGTCAAACGCGGCCGTGAGCAGGAAGCCAGACAAGTCATGGAAATGACCCACGACAAAGAGGATATCGCTGTTGAATTAGCGGAAATGAAACAAGGTGAAGCCGAGAAAAAAGAATCTACGCTCGGCTTGCTGAAAGCCAAATGGATCCGTCCTATGCTGCTGATTGGGATCGGCCTTGCCATCTTCCAGCAGGCGGTCGGTATCAACACGGTGATTTACTATGCGCCGACCATCTTTACAAAGGCCGGACTCGGCACTTCGGCGTCCGTTCTCGGCACGATGGGCATCGGTGTCTTAAACGTCATCATGTGTATCACCGCCATGATCTTAATTGACCGGATCGGCCGGAAAAAACTGCTGATGTGGGGAAGCGTCGGCATTACCTTGAGCCTGGCGTCACTATCAGCCATTCTCCTTCTGGCCGGCCTGTCAGCTTCAACAGCATGGCTGACCGTGCTGTTTCTCGGCATCTATATCGTCTTCTACCAGGCGACATGGGGTCCCGTCGTATGGGTTCTGATGCCGGAGCTGTTCCCGTCAAACGCACGCGGAGCCGCAACCGGATTTACGACATTGATCCTGTCGGCAACCAACCTGATCGTTTCACTGGTATTCCCGCTTATGCTGAGCGCTATGGGCATCGGCTGGGTATTCGGAATATTCTCAGTCATTTGCCTCTCATCCTTCTTCTTCGCCGCTTACATCGTTCCTGAAACGAAGGGCAGAAGTTTAGAAGAAATCGAAACGCACTTGAAAAAACGGTTCTCCTTAAAGAAGCGCAGCAAACAAAATCAAATTCTTAAACAGCGCACACTGTAATAAAAAAAGGAATCGCCCCCGCTGGGCGATTCCTTTTTGGCGTCATACCATAACTTTGCAGATGTCATTCGTAAATTCGACCGGATCATGGATCGGCAGCCCTTCAACCAGAAGCGCCTGATTGTAGAGAAGATTTGTGTATAATGCAAGCTTTTCCCGATCTTGTCCGTGCGCGTTTTTTAGCGTCTCAAACACTTCGTGATTCGGGTTGATTTCCAGCACTTTTTCCGCTTTGACCTGCTGGCTGTCAGGCATAGCATTCAACACTTTTTCCATTTCGATCGTCACTTCGCCGTCTGTCGCAAAACAGACCGGATGAGATTTTAAACGTTTCGACGCTCTGACGTTCTTTACTTTATCCGCAAGAATCTCTTTCATGCTCTCGAACAGGTCTTTATATTCGTTTTCTTCGGCTTCAGTCTGCTTTTCATCCTCATCACTGTCGATGCCTAAGTCAGCGCTGGATACGGATTTGAACTCTTTTTCCTCATAGCTTGTCAGCATTTTGATCGCGAATTCATCAATATCTTCCGTGAAATATAAAATTTCGTAGCCTTTGTCCGCCACCATTTCAGTTTGCGGCAGCTTTTCAATCCGCTCATATGAATCGCCGGACGCGTAATAGATATATTTTTGATCCTCAGGCATTCTGGACACATATTCGTCCAGAGTGACGAGCTTTTTCTCCTTAGATGAATAGAAGAGAAGCAGATCTTTTAATACGTCTTTATTCGCGCCGAAATCATTATAGACGCCGAATTTCAGCTGTCTGCCGAAAGATTCATAGAAAGATTCGTATTTTTCCCTTTTGTTCTTCAGCAGGCTCTTCAGTTCGGCTTTGATTTTTTTATTGATGTTTTTCGCAATCAGCTTCAGCTGGCGGTCGTGCTGCAGCATCTCTCTGGAAATGTTCAGCGACAGATCCTCAGAATCCACCATGCCTTTTACAAAGCTGAAATGGTCCGGAAGCAGGTCGGCGCATTTGTTCATGATCAGCACGCCGTTGGAATACAGCTCCAATCCTTTTTCGAATTCCTTCGTATAATAGTCAAACGGCATGTTTTCCGGAATAAACAAAATCGAATTGTAGCGCACCGCTCCATCGACGCTGATATGCACATGGGTCAGCGGTTTATCAAAACCGTAATGCTTCTCGGCGTAAAAAGCCTCGTAATCCTCATCCGTCAGCTCGCTTTTGTTTTTTCTCCAGATCGGCACCATGCTGTTGACCGTCTGTTCTTCCTGAACTTCTTCAAATTCGTTCTCGCTGCCCTCTTTCGGCTTGTTGACCGTCTCTTCCATTTTGATCGGGTAGCGGATAAAATCAGAGTACTTTTTCACGATCGCTTTGATGCGGTAGTTTTCTAAAAACTCATCATAGCTTTCATCTTCCGTGTTTTCTTTTATTTGCAAAGTGATTTCCGTACCGACGGTTTCCTTGTCACACGGCGCGATCGTGTAGCCGGCAGCCCCTTCCGACTCCCATACATACGCCTCGTCACTGCCGAGCGCCTTACTTTTCACCGTGACTTTATCAGCCACCATAAATGCCGCATAAAACCCGACGCCGAACTGGCCGATAATGTCATGGCCGTCTTTCGAGTCATTTTCTTGCTTGAAAGCGAGTGAACCGCTTTTCGCAATTGTGCCGAGATGCTGTTCAAGCTCGTCTTTTGTCATCCCGATACCGGTGTCTGTGACGGTGAGCGTTCTCGCTTCTTTGTCCGCCGTCACTTTTATGTAGTAATTGTCTTGATCAAACGTTAATGAATCATCGGTTAACGCCTTGTAATAGATTTTGTCAATCGCATCGCTCGCGTTGGAAATTAACTCGCGGAGAAAAATTTCCTTCTGCGTGTAAATGGAGTTAATCATCATGTCCAGCAATCGCTTGGATTCTGCTTTAAACTTTTTTTTCCGCACTTCAGATCTCTCCTTTAATTATGCTTTGATGTTATGTAAAATCTTTTCAGCATCTATTTATCATATACAGTGACAATTGTCAACTAGGATTAGCAGATGCATATATTGTAAATTTAACATGTTAATGGATTCATTTCACCCATTTTATCAATAAAAAAGAGAGAATGTTGATCATCCTCTCCTCTCTGCTTCTTTCCGGCGGCCGAATTCCTTCTTCATCCATATGTATGACGGGTAGAAAAACAAACTAAATAAGATAAGAGATCCCAAGTTTCGCAAAGACTCATGAAGAACATTTCTTACAGTGAGAGGAAATATGATGTCCTGAAATAGAATAGAGATAACGGTGTAAATCACAAATCCCATAGGAACAATGGCATAACAATAAAACGCTATCTCCTTCTTATGCTGTATCTTCAAAATATGTAAACCTCCCAATGATGTATATACATAATATTAACATATTTAATAGGTATTTAGAAACAGACCTCCGTATGTTTATCCCCCTATTCAGCGGGAACAGATATAAAAAAGGAGGAATCGCAATATGGGAAGATTAACAGACAAAACCGCAATCATCACAGGGGCCGCGACAGGCATCGGACAAGCGACGGCACGGGTTTTCGCCGATGAAGGCGCCCGCGTGATCTGCGGTGACATCAATGAAAGCGAACTGAATGAAACCGTCAGCGCTATCAGAAAAAACGGCGGAGAAGCAGAAGCCTTTCACCTTGATGTATCAGACGAAGAAAACGTAAAGTCTTTTGCGGACAGCATTCAGCGAAAGTACGGAACAATTGATATTCTGTTTAACAATGCCGGTGTTGACCAAGAGGGCGGAAAAGTCCATGAATACCCGGTCGACCTGTTTGACCGGATCATCGCCGTCGATCTGCGCGGCACATTTCTGTGCAGCAAATACCTGATTCCGCTCATGCTCGAAAAAGGAGGCTCCATCATCAACACCTCCTCCATGTCCGGCCGGGCCGCAGACCTTGACCGCTCCGGCTATAACGCCGCAAAAGGCGGAATCACGAACCTGACGAGAGCGATGGCCATTGATTACGCCAGAAGCGGAATCCGCGTCAATTCCTTATCGCCGGGCACGATTGAAACGCCGCTCATTGATAAATTGGCAGGCACGACAGAAGACGAAATGGGCGAAGCGTTCCGTGAAGCCAACAAATGGATCACGCCGCTCGGCCGGCTCGGAAAACCGGAAGAAATGGCAGCCGTCGCGCTCTTCCTCGCTTCAGACGACAGTTCTTACGTCACGGGAGAAGACATCACCGCAGACGGCGGCATCATGGCATACACTTGGCCGGGAAAAATGCTGATTGATAAGAAGTGGAAGGAAGAGACGGAGTGACGATAGTAATAAAAAAAGCCAGTGTAAAAAACACTGGCTGAACAAGCTGAGGGCGGGTTACTTAAACCAGCCCTTTTCTTTTGATCGGGTAATGGCTTCAATTCGATTTTTCACTTCTAATTTATCCAGGATCATCGAAACGTAATTGCGGACTGTGCCGCTTTTGATGCTGAGGGCGTTTGCGATTTCTTTCGTGTTTTTTCCGTCTGCGACAAGCTCGAGCACCTCTTTTTCCCGTTCGGTCAGCGGGTTTTCCTCACTATAGATGTCCTCCATTAATTCAGGTGCGTAGACGCGTCTTCCTTTCATGACGCTGCGGATGGCGCTGACGAGCTCATCGCTCGGGCTGTCCTTGAGCATGTACCCGCTGACGCCTGCTTTTAGCGCCCGCTGAAAATAGCCGGAGCGGGCAAAGGTCGTCAAAATGATGATCTTCACACCGCTGTCCTTGAGTTCTTCTGCCGCTTCAAGACCTGATTTCCCGGGCATTTCGATATCCATCAGACAGATGTCGGGCGCATGTTTTTCCACGAAATCGATGGCATCCTGGCCGCTTGTGCCTTTGCCGACAACCGTCATATCCTCTTCTAAATTCAACAGGGAACCGAGTGCGCCGAGCAGCATTTGCTGATCCTCGGCAATGAAGATGTTGATCATCTGCTACCATCCTTTTCTTTTGATTTTGAATCATTCGGGATTCTCATGGTCAGCTTTGTTCCGGCGGCTGTATCGATGGCTAAACTGCCGTTTGCGAATTCAAGACGTTCCCTCATTCCAAGCAGGCCGTGCCCCTTTGAAAAAAAGCGGTCTTCTTTGCATTGAAAGCTGCCGTCATCTTCCACCGTAATGACAACCTCTTTCCAAAGCTGCTGAATGGTGATGCGGCATACTTTGGCGCCGCTGTGTTTCACGACATTGGTGACGGCTTCTTTTATGCACATGCTGACGATGTTTTCGTTCAGCAGAGAGATATGTTTTGGCGCTTCTTTTTCTTCATACACAAATTCAATTCCTGCCGCTTCAAGAATTTGCCGAACATTGCCGAGCTCATCCTTCAATCGGATGCCTTTCATCGATGAGACGATTTTTCTGACCTCATTTAAGGAGGTGCGGGCCGTCTGCTGCACGCTTTTCAGCTCAGTGCGGGCCTGTTCAGGGTCCTTGTAAATCAGCTTTCGGGCAAGGTCGCTTTTCAGTCCGATTAAGGAGAGCTTTTGTCCAAGTGTATCGTGAAGGTCCCGGGCGATGCGCTGCCTTTCTTCCAGCTTCACAAGATCGGCGATTCGCTCATTTGCATATTCTAATTTCTCCTCAAGGCGCTCCCGTGCCTTTCTGCTTCGAATGCTGAGCGGGAGCAGGATGGCACTGATCAGTGTAATGACGATAAACGGAATTTGTGTCAAAAACCACTCTTTTTTCAGAACAAGGCTGAAGTTGACGGCAACCGCCGCACTGATGATATGAATGTAATATAAGATGTAAAAAGGAACTTTGTCTCGGATATGGCCGATGAAGTAGGCGATAAAAAAGGCGAAATAAATATAGCTGAACAGCATGACAGAGCCGGTCGAAATGCCGATCAGAAGAAGCGCCCATAAGTAAAGCGGCCAGCCTTTTGCAACAAATGCGAAGCGGTATGCGCCAAAGAAAACAAGTGTGAAAATGATGCCGGCAACGATGACAAAGGTAGAAGAGCTTTTAAAAATAAAATAAAAAGGCAAGATGAAAAAAATCATCCATATATAAGGAGAAATCCCATTCAGTTTTTGAAATTTAAAATACTTCTTCATCTTCGTTCCACCTTCTGCTGCTTGTGTCTACCATCACTTTATCAAAACACCGCCTTCATTGCATCCTCACGCATGAAGAGAAGGCTCTTTCTGATAAGAGAAAGAGCCGCGCGTCATATCAGGCATTTTTCTTTAAAGGTTCTTTCGGCACCGGATGGGGCGCCGGTTTTTTCCGAGCCTCCCGAAAGGTGACAAATTGCTTTTCGTCCTCATCCCACAGACGGAATTTCATGGATTCAAGACTTGTTTTAAGCGTAATGGTCGGTACGTTTTTTAAAGGCTCGTGCCCCTCATGAGCGGCTTCCAGCTTGTAGTTCGGCACTTTCGGGCTTAAGTGGTGGACATGATGGTAGCCGATATTGCCTGTCAGCCATTGCAAAAGCTTCGGAAGCTTGTAAAAGGAGCTTCCTTCTACCGCGGCCTGCACATAGTCCCAATGCTCATCGGCTTCAAAATAAGAATCCTCAAACGTGTGCTGAACATAAAAGAGCCAGACGCCGATTGACCCCGAAATAAGGAAAATCGGACCCTGAACAAGCAAAAAGTTTTCCCAGCCGAAAAGCAGGCACGTCGCAGCAGCCAATAAGACAATCGCCGCGTTCGTGAAATAGGTGTTCCAGCGCTCCTTGCGGCGGGCGCCTTTTACATTGAAACGGTTTTTAATCAGAAATACGTAAATCGGGCCGAGAATAAACATAATAAACGGATTGCGATAAAGTCTGTAGCGTACTTTTGTCCAGGCTGAGGCTTCGTTGTATTCCTTGACGGTCATCATCCAAATATCGCCGGTGCCCCGTTTATCTAAGTTGCTGCTCGTCGCATGATGGATGGAGTGGCTGCGTTGCCATTGAAGGAACGGAAACAGTGTCAGCACACCTGAAATAAACCCGAACAGCCGGTTCAGCTTCTTTTGTTTGAAAAAGGATTGATGGCAGCAGTCGTGGAAAATAATAAAGATTCTTGTCAAAAATCCCGCTGCTATAACAGTAAAGGCGAGGGTCAGAAGATAGGAGACATTGAGGCTGAAGTAAGCAAGAAACCAAAGGGCAAAAAACGGCACAAATGTGTTGAAAAGCTGATTGACACTATGCTTTGTATCGGCACCGGAAAATGCAGCAACCTGCTTTTTTAAAGATGCTTGTTTTTGAGTTGCGGCGTGATTGGTCATGAATGTCATATCCCCTTTTTTTTATTATGATTCCAAGTATACCGAGGCGCTCGCGGCGGTTGTAGTAGCAGCCATCATGCCCCGAATATGACATTTGTCATGTTTGGCGGCAGAATGCTGATCAGGCGGCATATAGAAGGTTTTTTTATAAGGGATAAAGCCGGACACTTCATATCGGCACTTCTCAAAAAAAACAGCAAAAAAGAACCCGGCCTGTTTTCGGCTGAGTTCTTTTTCATCATCCTCACAGCAAAATCACCCGATACTTCTTTACATCCAAAAACTGCAGAAACTCCCGGGCCAGCATGTCCGGCGCGTGGTCTTTTCCTTCATGAAGACGATATTGAATCAAGCCGACGAGCATGGATGCGACATAGTATGCATAGAGTTTTTTGCCCGCCTGAATGTGCAGAGGCTGATGAAGATAAAACGATTGCAGCGCTCTGAACATTTCCGGGATGACGTCAGGCACTCCCGAACCCTCTCTCAGAAAATGGACGAGCGGCATGCCGTCCGACAGTGCGGAAAAGAGCCGGACGAGCGCAGCTTCCGCTTCTTCCATGGAGCAGTCAGCAGGATCTCCCTTTACCGTCAATAATCCGATCAGCTCCCGGCATGATTGATGGATGATCGTTTTCAGCAACGCTTCTTTGTTGGCATAATGGTCATAAAAAGTGGCACGGCGCAGGTTGCTTTCACGGGCAATATCGGAAATCGTAATCGCCGCGTAATCCTTTTTTTCCGCTGCTAAGCTGATCATAGCCTCTTGCAAGGCCTGCCTCGTCCGTGTCACCCGGCGGTCGGCGGGCTTTTTTTCTTCTTGTTCCGGCACCCGGCGGCCAAACAGCCAGTAAAACCGTTTTTGAGAAATCAAATCCCACACCTGCCCGCTGATCGCTTCCGGTGATGCCCCGGGCTCCTCATTCAGCCAGTACAACACAATGGCATACGTGTATAAAGCGCGGTAATGAATGTACATATCCTGTTCAGTCGGTGAGAAATCCGCATTGACCGGTGACAGCAGCACATCATGCCGGAACACATCTTTTAAAAAAGCATGAAAGTGAAAATACGGCATTTTATGACGGTCCATCATCGTTTGAAAAAACTCCCGATGCCGGTCAACAAAAGACAGGGTCGGATGCACTTTTTGCCATCCGCCATGTAAATGAAGCACATCTTTATTCTTCAGTGAATCATACAGCGCTTCGCTCAGCCCGTCTTTCATTTCTTCCTCTATATCCTCTAAAATCGCATATTTATCTTCGTAATAAAGGTACAGTGTCCCCCGGCTCACACGCGCCCGTTCGGCGATGTCCTTCATGGTCACACGGCGGATATCCCGCTCTCCAAGCATGGCCAAAAGCGCTTGTTTGATGTCAGTTGTCACAGAATCCGGCATAAGAGACACTCCTTTCATTAGACAGATCACCGCAATTTGTACGGTAACGTATAGATGTGTTTACGCTGTCTTTGCCGCAAAAACACACCACATTATAATAGGCCCTGAAGAAACAAAAAAGCAACCAGAGGAGGAAGACCGATGGATCAGCATATAAAAGCAGACATCAAACGCGTCTTTGAGCTTCAGAAAAAAAATCAAAAAACGCTGCGTGCTTCAACAGCCGGGCAGCGCAGAGAAAAGCTTCAGCGCTTTTTAGATGCCGTCACCGCACATGAAGAAGAAATCATCGAGGCGATCAGACGGGACGTCCGCAAGCCTTATCATGAGGTAAAAAGAGCGGAAACGCAGGGAACGATTAAGGCGATTAAAGATAATATGAACAATCTCGACACCTGGATGGCGCCGAAACGCGTCGGCTCATCCGTCAGTCCCGACGCTGACGGCGTATTAATGTACGAGCCAAAAGGCCTTACCTTAATTCTCGGCCCGTGGAATTATCCGTTTATGCTGACGATGGCTCCGCTTGCAGCTGCCATTGCGGCCGGCAACAGCGCGATTGTGAAGCTGTCCGATTTTACAATGGAGACGAGCCATATCGCCGCGACAGTTATTCGCGAGGCATTTCACGAAGAAGAAGTCGCCATTTTTGAAGGTGAGGTCGATGTCGCCACAGAACTGCTCGACCAGCCGTTTGACCACATTTTCTTCACCGGAAGCACGAATGTCGGTAAAATCGTCATGACGGCAGCAGCGAAGCACTTGTCGTCCGTCACGCTTGAGCTTGGCGGAAAAAGCCCGACGATCATCGACAGCGACTATGATTTGATGGACGCGGCGAAAAAAATCGCCGTCGGCAAATTTGTCAATGCGGGGCAAACATGTATCGCACCTGACTATCTCCTTATGAAGAAAGAAGTGCAGAGCACCTTTACAGATCTCCTGCAAACCATTGTCAATGCAGGTTTTATGGAGGATGATCATACGGTTGACCGCAACAAATTCACGCAGATTGTCAACGACCGCAACTTTAACCGTGTCAAAGCCCTGTATGATGACGCCATTGAAAAAGGGGCGAAAACGGCGTTCGGCGGCGTATTCGATGCGCATGACCGCACGATTTCTCCGACCGTACTGACAAACGTCACGCCTGATATGAAGATCATGCAGGAAGAAATCTTCGCACCGATTCTGCCGATTATGAATTACGAAGATATCAGTGAAGCCGTTGATTACATCACTGAACGGGACAAGCCGCTTGCCTTGTATGTATTCAGCCATAATCAGGAGCTGATCGATTATGTGCTGCAGCATACGACATCCGGCAATGCTTCTGTCAATGATGTCGTCGTTCATTTCACTGACGTCAACCTTCCGTTCGGCGGTGTCAATACGAGCGGGATCGGTTCATATCACGGTGTGTACGGCTTTAAAGAATTTTCTCATGAAAAAGGCGTATTTATTCAAGCCTCTAAATAAAAAAAGAATCCGCGCAGATGACGCGGATTCTTTTTTATTATTTTTTTGCCCCGAATGCGAGCAGTTTCGTATAAGTGCCGACATAGAGCGTGCCGTCTTCAGCCAGAACCGGGGAGGAAATGACATTGCTGTCTGTTTGATAGCGCCATTTTTCATTACCGTCAGCGTCAACCGCATAGACATTTTTATCGTCAGAACCGAAGTACACATTGCCGTCCGCATCAATCAGCGGCGCCGTTCTCACAGGCCCGTCCGTATAGAAAGACCAGTTCATATTGCCGGTTTTGCTGATGGAAAACAGCTCGCCGCTTCCGGAACCGATATACACATTGCCGTTATGGTCGATCGCTAATGAAGAGCTGGAGAAACCGTTTAACGGGAACGTCCACTTTACAGCACCCGTTGATGTATAGGCGTATAAGTTGCCGTCCTGGTTTCCGGCGTAAACGGTGCCGTCTCTATCAATAACCGGATAGCCTTTAAACCCGTTGGACGTCGTTTTTGACCATTTCACTTGGCCCGTTCCGGAATTAATTGCGTAAAAGATATTATTGTACGTTGCCGTATACAGCGTGCCGTTTGACGCTAACACGGGAGCGGAGCCGACCACGCCGTTTGTTTTAAACTTCCACTTTTGCGTCCATGTCGAAGGCGACGTCGGTTTAATCGCATAGATATAGTTATCCAGCGTCGACACATACAGCGTGCCGTCAGATCCGATAGCCGCATCGGAACTAGGCGCTCCGCTCAGCGGAACTGAAGTTAAAATGGTTCCGGTTTCTTTGTCGATGAAATACAGTTTTTTATCGTGAGATGGAAGATAAATGACACCGTTTGTTCCGAGCACCGGAGTCAGCGTATAGGTCGTCCCGAGGTTTTCCGTCACCCATTTCACAGTACCGTCCGGATGATACGCCGTCAGCTTCCCGTCTTTTGATTGAATAAATACGGTGCCGTCCCCGTCAACCGCGGCTCCCGCACCGTTTTGAGGGGTGGCCGGGACATTCTTTTCCCATTTTAACGCGCCATCGGCAGTGCTTGTAAACCGGCTTTCTCTTGACCAGTTGAACATCGTCGGAGACATCGCCTGCGCGTCATACCGTCCCGCCAAGAAACCGGATGCCGCATGATTTTGTTTAAATACCGTTTCCGCGGCTTGAGCAGCCGCCGGATGCAGCCATTTTGCCCCCGGCAAATCAGAAACCGCTCCCACAGATAAAGCCGCAGCAACCGCAGCGCCGGCCGCCAATGTTTTCATTCGCAATGAAGCTGTCTTTTTTTTCAATGTCAGTTCCTCCCGTTTCTATTAAAAGCTGCTATATCACTTCGATCATACCATAATTAACCTATGAAATATTTGTATTTTCGGTAGATTTATAGAACAAATGTCACATAGCCTGCTGATGCTTCGGGGATGATCGAAACGCGGCAATATACCACACCACATTGACGATAAAAGCCGCGCCTGACCAAACGAAAAGGCCGTAATAAAGAGACAGCTCCTGCCCTAAGGAAATTGCGGTCAATAACGTCACCAACAAGACAGCCGCGCAAATGATAAGCCCGATTCCGCAAAAAACGGCCATGATGATTTTCATGACACGAATACCGAGAATATACATAATGAGCGGAACCGCATATATAACAAGGATCTGGCCGACGGCGGCCCACATGCCCGCGGAATTAAAACGATTTGCGTTCGGCCCCGTTTCTGCAAGCGGAGAAAGCGAGACGAGGACCGGCAATAAACAAAACAGCAGAGCGGAAAGCAAGGTCACCGCAACCGTACCTTTTTTCTTTTGATTCATGTGAATATCCTCCTGACAATAACCCGGCTTTTTTACCGGTAATCTGATAATATGTTATATTTTAGCACGATATTTAGTTATTTTGAGAATGTTTTGTTAAAAACGAATTTACAAATCCAGAAAAATAGATATAATAAACGTTATGGAACCGATATTGATTCATAAAGCGCTATCTAACAAAACACGAAGTGATATTATGACGTGGCTTAAACACCCGGAAGACCATTTTGATGAAAGACCTTATCTTGAGCAGGGACTCAGTTTCCGCACCGGAATTTGCGTCGGTGATATTCAGGCAAAGTCGGGGCTTGCGCAGTCCGTCATCTCCAGCTACCTGCTGACCATGCAAAAAGCCGGCCTGCTGGAATCCGAACGAATCGGAAAGTGGACCTATTACAGAAGGAATGAAAAACAAATTAAAGCCTTTGCTGACTATGTTCAGCACCAGCTATAACCATGAAAGGAGGGCTTTTTTTGTTCTAACATATCTATTTTTCTGTATATGTAGTTATAAAAGGAGGAATACATAACAATGAAAAAAAGCAGCTCCATCTTCATTCTATTTTTGGCACTGGGGGTTTTCGGGATTATCACGACCGAGATGGGCATTATCGGCGTTCTTCCGCAAGTGGCGGACAGATTTCATATTTCTGCTTCAAAAGCGGGATGGCTTGTCAGTATTTTCGCGTTCATCGTCGCTGTGTCGGGACCGTTTTTGACCTTGCTTGCTTCAGGCATAAACCGGAAAATCATTCTGCTTTTGGCGGTGCTGATGTTTGCCGTTTCAAATGCGGTCTACGCGTATACGGCGCATTTCAGTGTCATGCTGGCGTTTCGGATCATTCCGGCTTTATGCCACCCGGTGTTCTTTTCTGTAGCGCTTGCGGCCGCGGCCCGGCTTGTCCCCGCCGGCCAATCCGGAAAAGCCGTAACGAAAGTCTTTTCAGGCATCACCGCCGGCTTTGCGTTCGGCGTGCCTTTCACGTCTTATCTGGCGGATCGTCTATCCCTTGAAGCCGCCTTCTTATTCGGCGCTATCATCAGTCTCATCGCATTCACGGGCATTCTTCTCTTTTTGCCATCCATGCCGGTCACAGAAAAAATGTCTTTCAGAAGTCAGCTCGGCATCCTTCGCAAACCGGCTTTGTGGCTCAATATCGCTGCCGTCACCTGTCTCTTTGCGGCCATGTTTTCTGTCTACAGCTATTTTGCGGAGTATCTCGGACGGGTGTCGCATATGAACGGCACATGGGTCAGCTTCATGCTGATGAGCTTCGGGGTGATTATGATAGCCGGAAATTTCGTCTTCGGCGCTTTGTTATATAAAAATATGAAAAAGACCGTCATTCTGTTTCCGCTTCTTTATACAGCCGCCTACTTGCTCATATACGGGTTTGGGACGTCTTTCGCGCCGATGGCCGTCCTCGTCTTCGTATGGGGCGCCGTTCATTCCGGCGGTCTCATTGTCAGCCAGACTTGGCTTACTGCGGAAGCAAAGGAGGCGCCCGAATTCGGCAACAGCCTGTTTGTCTCTTTTTCCAACCTCGGCATCACCATCGGAACGGCGGCGGGCGGCTGGTTTATTTCACATTTGGGAATCCATCAGCTGATGTGGTGCGGCATCATGTTTGCCCTTCTGGCTTTCGGGCTGATCATGGGACGCTTGGCATGGGGAAAGAGGCTGCTCGCAAAAGCTTAAGCTCCGTTGCAAAATCCGGAATGATTACGTATAATATTCCAGATTAAAGCAAGGGAGAGAAAAAGATACATGGAAAGACCGGCAGGATTTTGGATTCGGTTTCTGGCTTACGTCATTGATCAAATCATCATAGGAATTCCGATTTTTATCATTCAATTTATGGTCTCTTTTTTATTTGCGGCAGGCGTTGCGGCGGCTGACCCCTTCATGACCGAAAATCAGTTTAACATCTCTTTTCTGGTGTTCGGCGTCATCCCGATTCTTGCGAGCTCTTTTGTGATCAGTATCTTATATTTCAGCCTGCTCACGGCCTCAAAGATGCAGGGGACACTGGGAAAAGCATTGCTCGGCCTTAAGGTCGTCAATGAAGATGGCGGACGGATTTCCATCGGCCAGGCCTTCGGACGCGCTTTCGCATATATCATATCTAAGCTTATTCTTTATATCGGATTCATCATGGGCGCCTTCGGAGAGAAAAAAACGCTGCACGACATCATGTGCAGCACCCGTGTTGTCTATAAATAACGACCTCAAGTCCGGGCCTTTTGAGCCCGGGCTTTTTTTATGACGGCTGTGCCCGCCTGATGTCAATGCCGCCCTTTCCGTCAGCCTCAATGCGGATCGTCCCGTTCACAACGACAGACAGCGGATGGAACTCCGCATGCTGATCAGAAAAAATCCAGCGGCGGCCGCTCGGCCCTAAAAGCAAAAACGCCCCATCATTGTAATCACCCATAAAATGAAACCCGTTTTCCCTAAGAGGCGCATGCTTTCTCACCGGAATGCCGAAACGCTGCAGCTTTCTCCCGGTTGATACGACTTCGGCAGCCGTCAGATTCACCTCGCCGATATTCAGAACGGACTCAATCGAAAAATGTTCCGCGCTTGGCGGCGATGTTTCTCTCGCGATGAATTCCGCCAGATTGTTGGACGGATCTTTGAAATAAAAGGAACGCGCCTGAATATGAGAGAAATACACCTCATCCTCCCCATCTTCCGTTTGAAAAACGACTTTATCCTTTATCCACGCCTTCGCCTCATCAAAACGATTATTCGGAATGTTAAACGCGAAATGATACGTAGGATGAGAGTGAGAATCGGCGCGCCTGAATTCCAACTCACTTTCTCCCGCCTTGATGGTAAACGAATCACCGGACTCATCAATTAAAGGAAAACCTAACACCCGTTCATAGAAGTGTTTCGTCTCCTCCAACGCACAACTGTACAAAGTAATGTTATTTATTTGCATGATCATACCCCCTTTGGTTTATACTGCCATATAGAAGGGTTGATTCCTACTGTTTCGATTCACCAATTGAGAATCCCCCTTTCGCCCGGCGCTAAATATGACAAACAGCGCCAAACCGCTTATACCAGGCGTTTTTAAACATCTAAAGCAAAAAAAGCAGAAAATAATACCCCATATAGCTTGACAAAAAATAAATGTTATTTAATAATCTATATATAATTAGAATTATTATTGAAAGATAAAGTGAATGCTTTGTCTTTTTAATATATTTCAAATCACATTTCAGGAGGAAGATATTATGTCTTTAATCGGAAAAGAAGTACTGCCATTCGAAGCAAAAGCTTTCAAAAACGGTGAATTCATCGATGTAACAAACGAAGATTTGAAAGGTCAATGGAGCGTTTTCTGCTTCTACCCAGCGGATTTCTCTTTCGTTTGCCCGACTGAACTTGAAGATCTTCAAGGACAATACGCTGCACTGAAAGAATTAGGTGTTGAAGTATACTCTGTTTCTACAGATACTCACTTCGTACACAAAGGCTGGCATGACAGCTCTGAAAAAATCGGCAAAATCACTTACGCAATGATCGGTGACCCATCTCAAACGATCTCCCGCAACTTCGACGTTCTTGACGAAGAAACTGGTCTTGCTGACCGCGGAACATTCATCATCGATCCTGATGGCGTTATCCAAACAGTTGAAATCAATGCAGGCGGTATCGGCCGTGACGCAAGCAACCTTGTAAACAAAGTAAAAGCAGCTCAATACGTTCGTCAAAACCCAGGTGAAGTCTGCCCGGCTAAATGGGAAGAAGGCGGCGAAACACTTACACCTAGCCTTGATTTGGTAGGTAAAATCTAAGGAGTGCATTCCATTGGTACTTGATGCAAATATCAAAGCACAATTAAATCAATACATGCAGCTAATTGAGAACGACATTGTTCTCAAAGTAAGCGCCGGTGACGATGACACTTCTAAGGACATGCTGGCTCTCGTTGACGAGCTGGCTTCCATGTCATCTAAAATTTCAGTTGAAAAAACTGAATTAAACAGAACACCGAGCTTCAGCGTTAATCGTACCGGAGAAGACACAGGCGTTACATTCGCCGGTGTTCCTCTCGGCCACGAATTTACATCATTAGTGCTGGCATTGCTTCAAGTCAGCGGCAGAGCGCCTAAGGCTGATCAAAAGGTCATTGACCAGATTAAGAACATCAGCGGAGAATACCGCTTCGAGTCTTATATCAGCCTGACGTGCCACAACTGCCCTGATGTCGTCCAAGCATTAAACATGATGAGCGTGCTCAACCCGAATATCACTCATACAATGATTGACGGCGCGGCATTCAAAGAAGAAGTGGAAAGCAAAAACATCATGGCTGTTCCGACTGTATTCTTAAACGGTGAATCTTTCGGAAGCGGCCGTATGACCATCGAAGAGATTCTCGCAAAAATGGGCAGCGGCGCAGATGCGTCTGAGTTTGCCGACAAAGAGCCGTTTGACGTTCTTGTTGTCGGCGGCGGACCTGCCGGCGCAAGCGCGGCGATCTACACGGCGCGTAAAGGCATCCGCACCGGTGTCGTCGCTGAACGCTTCGGCGGCCAGGTACTCGACACCATGAGCATCGAAAACTTCATCAGCGTTAAAGCGACTGAAGGACCGAAGCTCGCTGCAAGCCTTGAAGAGCACGTGAAAGATTATGATATTGACGTCATGAACCTTCAGCGCGCGAAACGCCTTGAGAAAAAAGACCTCTTCGAACTTGAACTCGAAAACGGCGCTGTACTGAAAAGTAAAACAGTGATCCTTTCAACAGGTGCCCGCTGGCGCAATGTCAACGTACCTGGTGAGCAAGAGTTCAAAAACAAAGGTGTTGCATACTGCCCGCACTGTGACGGACCATTGTTTGAAGGCAAAGACGTAGCCGTTATCGGCGGCGGAAACTCCGGAATCGAAGCGGCGATTGACCTTGCAGGTATCGTCAATCACGTGACTGTGCTGGAATTCGCGCCTGAACTGAAAGCAGACGAAGTCCTGCAAAAACGTCTTTACAGCCTGCCAAACGTCACTGTGCACAAAAATGCACAAACGAAAGAAATCACAGGCGACCAAAACGTAAACGGCATTACGTTCGTTGACCGTGAAACAGGCGAAGAAAAACACGTTGAACTCCAAGGTGTATTCGTCCAAATCGGCCTCGTGCCTAATACAGAATGGTTAGACGAAACGGTCGAACGCAACCGCATCGGCGAAATCATCGTCGATAAGAGCGGCGCGACAAGCGTTCCCGGCCTATTTGCCGCAGGGGACTGCACAGACGGCCCGTACAACCAAATCATTATCTCCATGGGATCAGGTGCAACTGCCGCTTTAGGCGCATTTGATTATTTGATCCGGAATTAATGTGAAAGCCGCCATATGAATGGCGGCTTTTTTAAATATACTAATTAAGAAGGCAGTATTTCCTCTAAACAATCCTCGCTGATTTTATAAGATTTTGGCCTTCTGCTTACCAGCTCAACAAATCCTTGCTGTTCTAAATAATCCATTACTCTGTTAATTTTATGTCTCGATTTATTTGAGAGCTCCATTAAATCTTGCACCGACAGCGTAACCTGATCATTTACAAATACATTAATCGTGATAATGATATTAAAAATATCACGTTCATCTTTATAATCAGCCCATTGATCGCTATCAATATAGTTCCTAATTCGTTTCAGTTTCATTAAATTAAATTCAAGATCCTCAATAATTCCTTTTTGTCCTGACAGAAGCAATTCCAGCATATCCATTAAATAAAAAGTCAGCTCTCCCCGGTTTAAAGGTGCGGGAATTTCCTCTAATGCCTTATAATACTTATCTTTGTTCTTATTAACTGCGTAAGAAAAAGTGATGGCTGAATATTTTTCTAAGTATCGGGACAAATAACTCCCAACGATAAGGCGTCCTGTTCTTCCATTGCCGTCATAAAAAGGATGAATGTATTCATAGTAGTAATGAGCTGTCATGTAACGATACAGCTGGGGATGTGTTTCATCATGAAGATAAGCAATTAAAGCCTCAAGCGCTTCTGTTATCTTTTGTTCAGAATTAACGCCGATATGGGTGGTCATGTTCCCATCGTTCACTTCAACATAGCCTTTTCTGAATAGCTCACCATCCGGCGCATCTTCTGTTCCGATTTCATCTGCGACCAGCTCGTCATATAATTCCCTAAAGTCATGAATGCTTGTAAACGACGGAATTCGGTCTATAAATTGATATGTTTTCATCAACCCGACAAACCGCTTATGTGAGGGCTCGGATTGTTCTAACGCTTTAAGAGCCTCTTTCAATTCTTTTTTTGTACTGCGGATTCCTTCAATTTCATTATTACTCTGTGCTTCATTAATAATTAATTTATCAAAATAAGGTTTGACAGCAAATTCAGGGAGCTGACTGATAAGGGATGAAATTTTGGAACTGTTTAACAACACTTCATTATTCAGCTTCATGAGTTTATGTGTATTCACATAAAATAGCTCAAATGAATCGTCCGTGGATCGGCCTTTTCGGAACCCCCGTATGTTTAATGATGTTGAATAACTGCCATAGCTGCTTGTTCTCTTTTTAAATTCTTTTTCATATGAATCAGCATCCGTTTTATAAAAAAGCTTAGATAACTTCTCATACTTCATATTATCACCTCGCTTAATTTAAAATTATACACTTTTTTAAATTATACAATCATTATAGCCTGATTCCTAACAAATATTCTCGCTTTCCAATCAAAACAAAAAACGGCATACTGCATGGCAGTACACCGTCTGAAGCAATTCAATCTGTCTTTCTCCCTCTCGCCCGATAGATAAGAAATAATCCAATAAACCACAGCGGCGTCAGCAGCAAAGCCGGGCGCGTTGCATCCGCAAACAGCATAATCACCAGAATGACGGCAAACAGCGCCAGCACGGCGTAATTGATAAACGGCGCAAACGGCGCCTTGAAAGACGAGCTTGCATGTAAGTCCGGACGGGTTTTCCTGTATCTGATATGACAGACCAGAATCACGCCCCACACCCAAATGAAACAAATCGCGCTGATGGTTGTCACGATGCCAAAAGCCGCTTCCGGTATCAATTTGCTTAAAAGAGCGCCAGCTGACAGCACAATAACCGATATCCATAATGCGCGGCTCGGCACATGATTTTTATTCAGCTTCGCAAAACTTGCAGGCGCTTGTTTCGTTTTGCTTAAGTTATACAAAATCCGGCTTGTTGAAAACATCCCGCTGTTACAAGCAGAAGCGGCAGACGTTAATACGACAAAATTAATGATTCCCGCGGCTAACGGGATGCCGACCAGGCTGAAGGTCTTTACAAAAGGACTTTCCGCCGCATTCAGCTGCATCCACGGATTAATACATAAAAGAATGAGCAATGCCCCGACGTAGAAAAATAAAATCCGCAATGGAATTTTATTGATAGCGGACGGAATATTTTTTTTCGGATTTGACGTTTCCGCCGCCGACACACCCACTAATTCCACACCGACATAGGCGAAGATCACCATCTGGAACGAAAGCAAAAAGCCTGAAAATCCGTTCGGAAACAAGCCGCCGTGCTCCCACAGATTCGCCGCTGAAACCGTTCCGGTATGCGTTTTGAACCCAATCACCAGCAGAACCACACCGATGACAATTAACGCGAGAATCGTGACTACCTTAATTAAGGCGAACCAAAACTCCAATTCTCCAAAAATCTTAACCGTTAACAGATTAAGCCCTAATAAAATGAGCAAACAGATAAGCGCCGGAATCCACTGCGGAATATCAAACCAATATTTCACATACACACCGACGGCGATCACATCAGCCATAGCCGTCATAATCCAGCAAAACCAGTAGGTCCAGCCGGTGACAAACGCTGCACGCGGTCCTAAATACGCCTCGGCAATATCCGTTAATGATTGGTAGCCCGCTTTAGATAACAGCAGTTCTCCCAGCGCCCGCATGACGAAAAAAAGCGCAATACCTACAATAAAATACGCAAAGATGATAGAAGGACCCGCCAGCTGAATTGCCTTACCGGACCCTAAAAACAATCCGGTGCCGATCGTGCCGCCAATGGCGATCAGCTGCACGTGCCGATTCGATAAGTCCCTCTTTAGCTCTCGCTGCTCCACATCTGACTCCTCCTTACCTCTCTAGTGAACGACGAGCAAAAAAAGCCAATAAAAAAAGAGATTGGATGCCCTCCAATCTCATGGTCATAAGAATATCAAATTATATCTGCGCCGCTGACAATCAACAGCATGACAAATACATATTCGGTACTCTTCTGTCCTTTTGCCTGAGATTGTGAACCCTTCGGCGCCGCGGAAAACCCGCGGTCTCTCCAGAAGCCGCTCCTGCTGTAGTTCGACCCACAGCAATCATAGCCTGCTACGTATTGAGTTTCTGATAGAAATACCTATCAGCTAACTTTTTATTTTAATGGAACTTGAATGAATTGTCAATAGAGGGATGAGCTGAACGGCGTTATCCGGGTCCAATTTTTGATGCCTGAAGCGCGTATTTTCCGTTTTCATTGTCTCAAAAAGGCGTTATGCGGTACTATCATATAAGGTCTAATCATTTAAACATTATGTCATACTTTAAATTCACTTTATCATACAATTGCTCGTAAATAAAAAGGGGATGGACGAGATTGGAAACGAAATATTTAGATCTGCTCGCACAAAAATACGATTGTGAAGAAAAAGTGGTCACGGAAATCATTAATCTGAAAGCGATACTGAACCTGCCGAAAGGAACCGAGCATTTCGTCAGTGATCTGCATGGGGAGTATCAGGCATTCCAGCACGTGCTGCGGAACGGTTCAGGAAGGGTAAAAGAGAAGATTCGCGATATTTTCAGCGGCGTCATTTACGATAGAGAAATTGATGAACTGGCGGCTTTGGTCTATTATCCGGAAGACAAACTGAAGCTGATCAAACATGACTTTGATACGAAGGAAGCATTAAACGAGTGGTATAAAGAAACGATTCACCGGATGATTAAGCTCGTTTCTTATTGTTCTTCCAAGTACACCCGCTCCAAATTGCGCAAAGCACTGCCCGCCCAATTTGCTTATATTTCTGAAGAGCTGCTGTACAAAACAGAACAAGCCGCCAACAAAGAACAATACTACTCCGAAATCATAGAACAGATCATTGCGCTCGGCCAGGCCGATAAGCTGATCACCGGCCTTGCCTACAGCACGCAGCGATTGGTGGTCGACCATCTGCATGTTGTCGGCGATATTTATGACCGCGGACCGCAGCCGGATAAGATCATGGAAGAACTGATCAACTATCATTCAGTGGATATTCAATGGGGGAATCATGATGTTCTCTGGATAGGCGCTTATTCCGGCTCAAAAGTATGCCTGGCAAACATTATCCGCATCTGTGCCCGCTATGACAATCTGGATATTATTGAAGACGTTTACGGCATCAATCTGAGACCGCTATTGAACCTTGCCGAAAAATATTACGATGATAACCCGTCTTTCCGCCCGAAAGCGGACGAAAACAGACCGGAAGATGAGATTAAACAAATCACAAAAATTCATCAGGCGATTGCGATGATCCAATTCAAGCTTGAGAGCCCGATTATTAAGAGACGGCCGAACTTTAATATGGAGGAACGGCTGTTACTGGAAAAGATCGATTATGACCGCAATGAAATCACGCTGAACGGAAAAACATATCAACTGGAAAACACCTGCTTTGCGACGGTGAATCCCAAACAGCCTGACGAGCTGTTAGAAGAAGAAGCAGAAGTCATGGACAAGCTGCTGTTCTCTGTTCAGAACTCCGAAAAGCTGGGCCGCCATATGAATTTTATGATGAAAAAAGGCAGCCTTTATTTAAAATATAACGGCAACCTGCTGATTCACGGCTGTATTCCCGTCGATGAAAACGGCAGCATGGAAACGATGATGATAGAGGATAAAGCTTATGCGGGCCGTGAGCTGCTCGATGTATTTGAACGGTTCTTACGTGAAGCGTTTGCCCATCCGGAAGAAACCGATGATCTGGCGACAGATATGACTTGGTACTTATGGACAGGCGAATACTCTTCCCTCTTTGGAAAACGCGCCATGACAACCTTTGAGCGATACTTCATTAAAGAGAAGGAAACGCATAAAGAAAAGAAAAACCCGTATTACTATTTGCGCGAAGACGAAGCAGCCTGCCGAAACATCCTGAAGGAATTCGGCCTCAACCCGGATCACGGCCATATCATCAACGGCCATACACCGGTAAAAGAAATCGAAGGCGAAGATCCGATCAAGGCAAACGGAAAAATGATCGTCATCGACGGCGGCTTCTCCAAAGCCTACCAATCCACAACAGGCATCGCCGGCTACACGCTCTTATACAACTCCTACGGCATGCAGCTCGTCGCCCATAAACACTTTAACTCTAAGGCTGAAGTGCTGAGCACCGGAACCGACGTCTTAACAGTGAAACGATTAGTCGACAAAGAGCTGGAGCGGAAGAAAGTAAAAGAAACAAACGTCGGTGAAGAACTGATGAAAGAAGTGGCGATTTTGGAGAAACTGCGGGAGTATCGGTATATGAAGTGAAGAATATGGAGTTGAGGGATGATTGGGACTGACCCCCGTTTTTGAGACAGGGATCAAAACACCTTCATACAGCCAATTGCCGATATTGTATCGGCGATTGGCTGTTTAGTTTCGTTTGAATACGAATATTGTTATAATAATGAATGTATTCTATGGCAGTGCGTTCTACGATGGCGGTCGTAGTTCGATCAATGCTGTTAAGATAGAACGTTTCAGACTTTAGTGAGGAATGAAACGATTCGATGGAGGCATTATCAGCGGGCGTCCCTTTGCGGGACATGCTCATGGTAATGCCTTTTGTTTTAACAGCTTTCTGATACTCATAAGATGTATAAACAGAACCTTGGTCACTATGTAACACGCAGTTTTCAGGAAGTGTTGGCAGCTGATCAAGTGTGTCTAAGACAAAGTCTGTGTCCTGCTTATCTCCAATCGTAAAAGCAATCACTTCTCCATTGTATAAATCCAATATACTGGAAAGGTACAATTGTTTCTGTCCATAAGGCAAATATGTGATGTCCGTTACCAGTTTTTCAAGAGGGCGATCAGACTGAAAGTTCCGATCCAATATATTATCGACCACAGAATATGGCTGCCCACTTTTTTTACGCTTTTTCATCTTAACCCGACACTGCCATTGATTTTTCTGCATAATACGTTGAACAGATTTATGATTAATACTTATTCTCTTTTTTAGTATGGCTGTGATTTTTCGATATCCATATCGATACTTGTGTTCTCGGCACAACGTGCCGATTTGTTTCTCCAGTCGCATCTTAGGATTACTCTTAGTCAGATTCTTTCTCCATCTATAATATGAAGTGCGTGAAATATCTAAATGGACACAGATGTCCTGTACCGTCATCGTCTTGCGCAATTCTTCTACCAGTTTGATTGTCGTTTCCCTATCAGCTTCCTTTCCAATTCGTTGTACTTTTTTAACACTTCATTCTGTTGTCTCAGATAACGATTCTCTGCCTGGAGTTTCTCTAATTCAGAAGAATACTCCGGACCCTTTCCATAAGTATATTGCTTTCCAACAGGCTGTTCGAATCGGTGGGTATCCCCAGCTTTATACCACCTGACCCATGTCTGCACCTGCGTCTTATTCTTTATATTCAATTCCTGCATGATCTCCTTCACAGGCACGCCCGCCAATCTCATTTCTACAGCCTTCTGTTTGACTTCAACCGGATAACTCACTCTTGCCCTCATAGAAAAACACCTCCAAGTTTTATTTCGGATAACAACGGTCCGTTTTCAAACTTGAAGGTGTTTTTTGTTTGTCTCATATTATGGGGTCAGTTCCGATTCTCTGGGCTCTTTTTTTACGGTTTCCCTGTATGTAAAACGGATTTAACCGCTTCTTCAATCTCCCTATAACCCGTACATCTGCAAATATTGGACTCCAGCCAATTTTTTATCGTGTCATCACTTGCATTCGGCTCAGTATTCACTAAAGCATGACAATTCATGAGAAAACCCGGTGTGCAATAACCGCATTGAAACGCGAATTTTTCAATAAAGGCCTTTTGAATCGGCGTATTGATCAGTCCTTCAATCGTCGTAATGTCCTTTCCTTCCCCTTCTGCCGCAAGCATTAAGCAAGATTTCATCGGCACCCCGTCCGTTAATACCGTACAGGCGCCGCAATCCCCATTTAAGCAGCCCGGTTTTGCACCAGTTAATCCGAGACGAAGACGAAGAGCAAATAACAAAGTATCAGCCGGCCTGACCGTAATCTGTCTTTCCTCGCCATTTACTTTCAACGTAATAGGATCAGACATTTGGACCTCCTTCTAATTCCCGTAGGGCATCTAAAATTGTATTTTGCAAGACAAACATTCGGTATTCACTTGAGCCTTCTGCGTCATCAAGAACGGGTTTGGGTACATACTGTAAAGACCTGCTTACTCTTTCTTCTGCTGATCGGCTTTTATCGTTAAGCACAGCCTCCATTTCAGCAGAACGAAACGGAAATGGACATACGCCGCTGAAGGCCATTCTGATCTCATCATCTTTTTTCAGCGCACAGACCGTCACCAATGGATACCCGACATTCCACTGCTGTCTTCTTTTGATACTGACAAATGGCAGGTCAACGTACGCTCGATCGACAACGACATGAAATAAAAAATCACCTTTTTGCAACTGTATTTCCTTGTTAAATACTTTATTTATGGGACGGTAATGAATCCCCGCTCTCCCTGCAATCCCTATCAAACTATCAGAAATCAGCAACGGCAGCACGGCCTCACGGTAATAGATGCCCCCGCAAATGTTTCCGCCCAGGCTGATTTTATTTCGAGTCGTACGATCGGCTATTTCACTTACTGTTTTACTTAATAGCGGAAATGGATTTTCTTCCTCCAGTTTCGTTAATGACACGCCCGCTCCGATCACCAGATCATTTTCATAAAAGCGGATGGTTTGAAATTCCGGAAGCGCGTTCATATCTATCACCGCATCCGTATAGATGATATTCAGCCTTCCTAACGTGATAATTTCCGTGCCGCCGGAATAATACATTGGTGTTTTCTTTTCTGCCGCAAGCGAGTGAAATAGATTGATTGTTTCTTGAATGGTCTTCGGTTTAAAATAATCAAAATCAAACGGTATCATCTTTCCACCCCTCTTGCGTCCTCCATAATCGTTCGGGAATGAGAGGAAGTTGATTCAATTGGACACCTAAAGCGGCGGAAAGGCAATTTCCCAATGCTGCCGGCATCCCCAACAGTCCGTGTTCCCCGCCTCCGCGCGCTCCATAAGGGGCAATCACATGCGGGGTTTCAACAAATTCAATGATATATTCAGGCTGCTCTCCATAGTGAAGGGGGCGGTATGTTCTAAGCTGAGGATTTAATACTCTGCCATATGAATCAAATACAAAGGTTTCTCTTCCTCCAAATGCGATTCCCATACTCATCCCCCCCATCACTTGACCCCTAGCAGCTTTTTCATTCAGTACAGTTCCTATATCCACAACAGAATAGGCTTTTGTAATTCGGTACGTATAATCCCGTTTATCCAACTCAACTTCAATTCCCTGAGCACCTACAGCCCACTCGGGTCCCGGCTTTCCTCTTCCCGTTTCCCGGTCTAAATTCGTCATCCGGGTTAATGTGTAATTGCCGCTCGCAATGATTTGGCCGCCAATGGTATTTCCATTTGGAAACGTATATCCGTAAGCAATGTCTTTTATTTCAACATGTACAGAAGGATGATCTATAAAATAAACCTTTCCGTCGGCCACTTCCAATTCCTCGACAGGAACCCGCAACACACATGATGCCACGTCTTTCAGCTTTCGAATGGCTTCCTCCGCTGCATTCAGTACGGCTCTTCCGGCCATTAACGTCCCTCTGCTCCCCACGGTTTTCCAATGCTCGGGTGTTGTTTGTGTATCTATAAGCATTTTTACGTGAATTTTGCTTATATCCATTTTCATTCGTTCCGCCAGGATTTGGGCTAGCACTGTTTTTGTCCCTGTTCCAATTTCCACTACCCCTGACATCAAATTAATGCTTCCATCGGGATTAAAGGTTAGAATCACCCCGGACGTTGCATTTGTATCAAATGTTGAGGTTTTCCAAATGCAGCTGATTCCCTTCGCCCGTATCTTCCGGCCATCGATTTCAATTCGCTGTCCCTCGTCCCAATTCATTAATTCCTTCAATCTTTCAATACACTTCGGCACATTTCCGATCGTGCTTGAATTGAGAAGAACTTGTGTCGGTGTGGTGTCACCGGGGCGAATGGCATTTTTATAGCGGAGTTCTAATGGGTCCATGTTCAGCTTTTCCGCCAATACATCCATCGTCCGCTCAAAGGCAAATAACACTTCAGCATGGCTGTAGCCCCTGAATGCACTTGGATATGGATGATTCGTATACATACAATATGAATCACACCGTATATGATCGATCGCGTACGGACCCGTACAATCAACCACCGCAGCCCGGCTGATGTCCACTCCTTTATCAGAATACGCTCCGCCATCAAATAAAAGCTGAATGTCCGCCGCCTTTAAGATTCCATCCTTTGCAGCCCCTAATTTGACAATGGCATCCAACCCGATATGAACGGGCGATGTGATCAGATCCTCTTCTCTCGTATTAAACAATTTGACGGGCCGCCCTCCAACCGCTTTTGATGCCAAATAGGCAATCACCTCTAACTGAACGGCCGCTTTTCCCCCGTACGCCCCTCCTACTAAAGGCGTTTTGACGATCACCTTTCCGGGTTCGATTCCAAAATACCACTGCATTAATTTTTTAATGGCAAAAGGAGCTTGAGAGGATGTGGTAATGATAATCTCCTCATCCGCCCGAATTTCAACAATCGAGCATCTTGTTTCCATCGCAGCGTGATCAGAAGGGTTAAAGGAAATCTGGAATTCTGCTGTCACATCACTTTCCCTAAACCCGTCTTCAATATTTCCTTTTCTAACCTTATCCACGTTTGCGATATTTGTCTTCGGAACCGGGAATACACCTTTTGTCTTCTCATAGCGGTCCGCATTTTCATGGACGAGCGGCGCATCCTTTTGAAAGGCCTCACGGGGGGAATTGACGACGGGAAGAGGTTTATAGGATACTTTGATGGCATCCGCTGCCTTTTTAGCTGTAATCGGATTTTCCGCTACAACAACAGCAACCGGCTCACCATGGTATCTGACCCTTTTATAAGCAATCGGCGACCTGTCTTTAATTTCTTCACCTGCAAGCGGAAAAGGTTCATCACCCAATATCGCTCTCACGCCGGGAATCTTCCAAGCCTCTGAAAAGTCCATAGACACAATATCGGCATGAGCATATGGACTGACCAGCATTTTTGCGTGTAATGTGCCTGTTTCTTGAAAATCATCCGTATATTTCGCTTTACCCGTCACTTTTTCGAGGGCCTCTTTTCGAATGACACTCTTCCCGATATACTCCAACTCATTCACTCCCCGAATTTATTCAGCAGCAGCGTATAATCTTCAACTGTATCGACGTCATAAAAAAGCAAAGGGTCTTGAAAGCTGATCATTTTTCCCGTATTGATCATACTTTCACGGATGACATGCCGGGCGCCCTGATCTCCCTTTAACTGATGCAATACCGGAAAACATTGATTTGAGAATAAAATGGGGGGCATAGGAAGATATTGATTTTCAGCGGAGATAAATAAATAACGGTGCTCCTTTTGATAGGAATCAATTAACGTATTGATGATATCTGCGGTGACAAACGGCTGATCTGCAAGGAGAATGATAACGGCGTCAGCCTCGTACTCTGCCGCTTTTTTCACACCGCATTGTATAGAATGGCCTTGGCCTTTACCCGCTTGCTCACATTCTGCCTGGCTCCACTTGCTTGATATGGGGTCTAAAAAGAAAAAATCCGAAAGCCAATGCAGTGGATCTCCCTTTCCCGTAATAACGAAAATATGATCTAATTCAGATAACAAGGCATTTTTAAGAGCTATACTTCCAAGGGAAACTCCATTGAGAACTAAACTTCGCTTATCCGTCCCCATGCGTCTGCTTGTACCGGCTGCCAGGTAAATGGCTGCTGTTTTCATAAGCGGGACCTTTGTGTTCGCATTTCTTTAATCATCTCGCCGACAATGCTTACAGCAATTTCCTCAGGCCCTTGTGCCCCGATGGGAAGTCCGATAGGGGCATGAATATCCTCCGGAATCTCAGCTCCGCCTAATAGCCGCTCGGTGCGCCTTCTGGGGCCTAATACACCTTTATAAAACACATTCTCGTTTTTTAATGTATGTAAAATGATCTGATCTTTTTGAAAGCTGTGCGTCATAATGACAACAAAATCCCTTTTTGTCATGCTCAGACCTTCCATGACTTCTTCCGGTGCTCCTGTAATCAAATGGCCGGCTTCAGGAAAATGGCCGTGATGACATAAAGCGGGACGCCAGTCAATCACCGTCACATGAAAGCCAGTGCCAGCTGCCAAAGAAACTAACGGCTTCGCATCTTCCCCTGCTCCGAATACATATAAACAAGGTTTTGGCACCATCTGATGGATAAAAAATAAATCAGAGGTATGTTCATCCCTCTTGATTCCCTTTTCCGTCTGTCTCAGTTTTTGAATACGGCCTTGTTCCATAACATCCCCGGTTCCAAACACTTCGCCATCTTCCACTATGTACAGCTCTTCCTTCGGCTCTAACGTTTCCGTGAATCGTTTCATTCGGGTCACAGACTTTTTTTCATCTAAGCATGCCTTGACTGTCATCAGATTTCGTTCCAATTCCCCTTTTACAGGCTCAAGTAAAACCGTCAAAACACCATTACAGCCAATGCCCTGTCCCCAGGATAAATCGTCTTCCGAGCTCATATCAAAGCGGACAATCAACGGCTCTCCTGCAGCCCAGACCTGTTCTGACCGTTCAACGAGATCTTCTTCCAGACAACCGGCGGATAACATTCCGACTCTTGTTTTATCCCCTAAAATCAGCATCGAAGCCCCTTCTTTCTTATAAGCGGACCCCTCTGTTTTAATAATGGTAGCCAGTACCTTAGCTTTTTTAGAAGTGGCGATGACATCCAAAATCCGGTGTATATCATCCATTTCATGTCCCCCGTTTTACCTGATCATATCTGCATCTGTAAATCCATATTCTTTTTTTCCAGAAAACATTACAAACGCTTCAGCAATTTTTTCGTTTCTAAAAAAAAAGAGTCTTTATAGACCTTATGACCGGGCGGCGGGTGCGACAGCATGTCGGAGCGGAGAGATTCCAATAACATGTCCTGTTCCTTCTGTTTCCAATTGTCTGTTTCACCCTGCTGTATTCCTATAAAACCCGCAAAGTATTCACTTAACACTTGTAAATCATTCCCCAGCTCCCTTTTGTCACTTGAAGATAAAGCTCCTTCTTTTTCCCAATCTTTTAACGTTTTCACTATATTTGACAGATACTCAAATCCGGCGTTCAACTTTTGCATCTCTATTTGATAGCTTGAAATGATGATTTTATGTTTTTTTCTGACGGGGTTGAATTTTAAGCTGTCAGAGGCTGTTTGCAGCATCTCTTTTGCCGTATGCAGCTCCTGCAGAAGATGGTTCATTCTATACGCCATGAGGTTTCCTTTTCCTTGTCCCCACTCTGATTGCACCCATTTGGAAAGGTCTGAAAGTGTGCCGGAAAGCTGACGAGCCAATGTTTGAAAAGAGTCCGCTGCCTTTTTTGTGTAGTCCGGCGGAAAAAGGAACATGTGAACCAGAATGGCGATAATGACGCCGATCACCGTATCGATGATTCGGTCGAATGCATAATCTTTAGCGTTTCGTTCAAACGTAAAGACCAACAAAATGGTGAGCGCTACCTGATGTAGAACCGTTACATCTATTCGTAACCACTTCGCAATGTAAGTACCGCCTAATAGGAACAGCCCCAGCATCCAGCCATTCATTGGCAAGTGACTGACAAGATAGGACGTTAGCATGATCCCAATCGCAGTTCCCGCAATACGATGAAAAGAAAAGCGAATTGACTGATCTATCGTTGGCTGCAAACATAAGATAACAGAAAGAGGCGCTAAATAGGGGTGATCAGAGCCAACCAGTTTTGCCGCTTCCCACGAAACAGCAGATGCAATCGCCATCTTCCAAACCAAAGATGTTTTGTTTTGAATTTTTTCACTTTTCATCATACGCCCCCTCCTTTCAGAAACCTTTTCCACTAGGTTTCCGTGACGGAAAGGGATTTATACTGTCGTAGGGAAAATGCGGAAGAAGCTGTTGTTCGAAGGGGGATTCTTGAATGATGGCTTCTTTTTGGGCGGGGTAGACATTAGGAAACGGAAAAATGATCGTCATCGACGGCGGCTTCTCCAAAGCCTGCCAATCCACAACAGGCATTGTCGGCTAAACGCTCTTATACAACTCCTACGGCATGCAGCTAGGTGCTGATAAACACTTTGACTCAAAGGCAGAAGTTCTGATCACCGGCACCGACGTCTTAACGGTGAAACGATTAGTGGACAAAGAGCTTGAGCGGTAGAAAGTGAAGGAAACGAATGTGGGAGAGGAATTGTTGAGGGAAGTGGCTATTTTGAAGAGGCTACGGGAGTATCGGTATATGAAGTGAGGGTATGAGGTTTAGGGATGATTCCTTGAGCTCTTTTTTTATTTCATTTAGCACTGCAAACCGCAAACATTATTTTAAATGAAAACAAATTTTGAAAAATGAATGATCAGCAAACAGACTAAATTCCGTGGAAGATAACCATGACGTTATTAATATGTAAGAGAAGAATGAAAACCAATACAAACGCTGTTTTTTTAGGTAGAATCGCCTTTCTAGAGATGGGTCTGTTATACATTTACATCTTTGCATTTAGAATTGATAATAGAAGCTTACCTACAAATTGAACTAAACGAAATCATGCTTGGGAGACTTCAAGAAATACTTATTTCATCTGCTCATAAAATGTCGATTGAGTAAATAAAAAGACGTTTAAGGTATGACTAATAAAATTGAATTCAATTTTATTTTTATAGAAATCAACATGTTCGTGCCCTTTTCATTTTTACACGGGCTAATCGTGAAACAGGTACGATGACTTACAGCCGACAAGGGATAATACCTTTAACTCCTTAAAACACCAAATGCGTCCTCCCTCTTCATTAAAAAACTCAGATGCCGGAGCAACCTCAAATTTTAAGTCTAAAGAAGGAGTGACTCATTTATTGATCACTCGATAAAATGCAATTTACATTTAGAAGAGTATGAATAAAAATCAGTTAATCCATATATTATTAAATTTTAGTTTAAATGTTTTCCTCACATTATCATGGAAAGATAATTAAAAAAGTCGCCCATTGAATAGTTGAACGACTTTCTTAGTAAATTCTACTTTAAGATTTCCTCATTGATAGCTTTATTAAATCCATTCCGTCTATAGAAAAATCAGTTCCATAAAAAACGGAAAGTTCTAAATCTCCATTAACTTTGGATCTCCTCACTTCTCCAATCCCAGTGAATACAATATCCTGATTTTTGTTTTCTTTTTGATACTTTAAAATGTGATGAAATAACCCTAAATAAGCTGGACTATTATTTATGAATACTTCTTCAAACTTAACATGGATATTTGTTTTACCCTCTTCCACAATGATATCAGCTATCGATTCTATTAATTTCACACTCTTTACTTTTCCCATTACTAAACGAGGTTTTCCATTATCAATATCCTTTAACATATCCACTGTCCTTTTGGGGAGGTTTGGTCCTCTAATACCTATCCTTCGATTAGTTACCTCTTCAGGCTGATCTCCATCTTGTAAAACAGCGTGAGTCACGGGAACAGATTCCTTTCCAACAGTAGTCGGATTATTTTTTCTGGTTGGTTTCTTTGTTTTCTCTATTGTCTTTTCATCATCAGACATAGTATATAGCTTATAAGCTTCTTTTAAAGCCCTTTTTTTCCTCTCAGCAGTGAGTTCAACATTAATAAATTGAGTAGTATCAACACCTACCCTTTTTTTAGCTCTCGTAAAACCATGAATACAATCGTCAATATGGTTATCCATATTCCATGTTCTTAAAAAGCTTTTTACACCAGAATTATAAATAACCCTTGCACCGCAATTCTTAGTAGGACAATAGAGATAACCTTTTAAGGTTTCATTATATAAGTCGGGCGTGATATCACTCTTTTCATATTCCTTTTCTATTCCATCTTTAATAAACCTTGCTGTTAATATTGCCAATATATCTCCTGCTTTCTTGTTGGTTATTAAGCCGAAGAAATAAAAGATAGAGGTCTAAGTTTGTCTTACTCCAAATTAACATTCCTGTAATTTTTTACTATATTTTAAACAAACTTAATAGGTGTTGATTTTTTTACCACACTATGTTATTCTTTTAAAAGTCAATTAGTTATAAAAATTATTAGTAAGACTAAAAGATATTTTTATTTAAAAATGCGGCAACATTTTTAAATAAAAGAAAATTCAATTAATAACACAGCCTCATACTTCTACAATTTTCGACCTTTTCTAAATTATAGCATAGGTCTATTTGTTTAGCAAACATTTCCCATTTTTATTCTCTCAATCATCAGATTACAACACAAAATCCATTAACAAATAAATAAATTTTCGTTTTAATATTACTTGTAAAGTTTCTAAGTGGGGATTACTCCATTTATTTTCATACCTTCCATGTGCAACAAGAAAGATTTCTTTTAAAAAGCAATCTTCTAATTTTCCGTTTTTTAGTGTTTTCTTCTTCTAAGTACTCATTGGCTAAAGATGGTGTACATTACTAATATCGAATATATCAGGTATTGTATCAATATATCTTGAAGGAAAGATTAGCAGTAATATAAATTCTTTTAAAATTTAATCAATTTATATTATAACTTTTTACACATTTAGGTGATGCCCAGTTTCATTTTCTTTTTTTAAAAAAGCATGTTAATAAGAAAATATTAGTGATTTTTTTAGAATCTCTAATGATGAAATGAGTATTTCTTTTAAGAACTGTATTTACATGAGAGTATATTATACCTAGAATTTACCTATTATTCTATTAGTAATGCACATTAGTATAGATTCGAATGGGAAAATTAGATAATAAAATATATAAGGAATTGCGGAGGTGCTTAATGCTTATGGAGATAGAAAATATCGAGGAAATTCCAATACAGAAATTTTATTTTTCAATGTCGCATCTTTCTCATATAAGCCAAGTACAAGATAATTTACCGTCCCTTTTGATAAGAGATTTATATAGTATTGTAGATACATACTACTTAGAATCTTTATCAATATTAAGGTCTTCAAAAAAAAATGGTAGTAGACTTAAATTGGAAATTGATTCGAAATTAAAAGAATCTCGAGAAATGTTGGAAAAGTATCAAAGATTAAGAGAACAGACGAAAGACCCGGATGAATTGGAATGGGTAGATGTTATTCAATCTCGTCATGTGTCCGAAAGGGAGTTCAAATTAAAACAAATAGAATTAGAGGGTGAAATGAATTCTTTAGCATCTATTGTAATGTTTCTAAGTTTATTGGAATCGACTTTATTTAGCCTGACCAAGAAACTCATTGAATCTGAACCATCACTTCCTGAAATGAAAGATGTTATGAATAGAAGTGATAATGGTATAGTTAAATACCTTAAATATTTCGAAAAATACATTGAAAAGCAAGAAAACCACTTTATTGTTGGGACAAAAAAGTATGAATTAATAAGGTTTTGGTTGAATGTCAGAAATAATATTGTACATAGCAATAATGCAGTAAAAAAAGAGATTTTAAGTGATGCAAATAGATTAAAAATAAGCATATCTATTAATAGTTATTCAAATAAATTTCGCTTTAAAGACATTGATATAATGTCAGTTGCAGAACTTTGTGGTGGAACATTGGAAGATTGCATTGAAAAAGGCTTGTATAAGTATTTTGGTGTAGAGGACATCTAATAAAAAAGAATTATACAAGTTAGTACGATTAATAAATGAATGGTAAAAAAATCAGTTTTTATTTCGTTTAGAAAGAGTCGTTCAATAGTTGAGTGACTCTTTCTTTCATAATCACTTTATATAATTAATCAAAACCCCACTCACTTATGATAAGGCTCACCACGATTAATCCGAAACGCCCGATAAATCTGCTCAACTAGTATGAGCCGCATGAGCTGATGAGGAAATGTCATTTTTGAAAATGACAGTTTGTCATCTGCCCGTTTCATGACGGCGTCGCTTAGTCCTAGTGAGCCGCCGATGACGAAGGTGATTTTGCTTTTTCCATAAGTCGCCAGCTTATCTATTGTATCGGCCAGTTCTTCGGATGTTTTCATTTTTCCTTCGATGGCGAGGGCGATGACGTGGGTGTCCGGGCTGATTTTGGCCAGGATGCGTTCGCCTTCTTTGTCTTTGACGATTTTCATGTCTTGGTCGCTCAGGTTTTCCGGCGCTTTTTCGTCCGGGAGTTCGATGATGTCGATTTTTGCGTAGGCTGAGAGTCGTTTTTTGTATTCTTCAATGCCTTGCTTGAGGTATTTTTCTTTTAGCTTTCCAATGGTCACAATATTGATATTCACAGGTCATCCCCACTTTAGAAACAAGTTATTCATATATATTGTCCACAATTGTGGATATCTTTTCTGTATTTTGTGTAGGATCATTCGTTCCCTACTAGATATGTTGCAGTGTCCCCACATAATTCACAGGCTGTGGATAAACTGTTAGTATGTTCGATTTTTCTGATTTCGGGCGGAAGCTCATGATCATCTATGTACATGTCCAGCACGGTTTCAATATGTTCTTCACAAGAATAATAAGCGGTTTTCATCGTTACGTCCTCCGGTTTTCTTTTGCACGCGGCAATTGTTCTCTTTTCAATATAACCTATTTATACACATGTTAGTAGTGCTTCGGGCTGAGTTTTATCCACAATTCGGCAAATCACGCGCAAAAAGAGCCGGTGTTTTCAGCATCCGGCTCTTTACGTGTTTTCTCTTTTTTCTAAGCGAAGGACGAACAGAATTCCTAATAGACACGCCAGCAGTGTAGAGCAAACATCAATCCAGTCCGGCTTTCCGCCGTTTAAAAAAGAGTTGGTTATTACGGAAACCAGGAGAATGGTTACGGTCACCGCGGCAAGCTTTTTCTTCATCGGCTCCCTCCTAAATTCCTCTATCTCTATGTTCGGTCGGCTTTTCTCTTGTTATATAGCCTTATCATAAGGATCACAACGATATATACAATCATAATCAATGCCCCGTTGCTCACATCAGGGTATCCAATCAACATATTCATTATGACAAAAACAATGGTTATACAAATGACGGACAACAATAAGAAGATACTGAATGATTTCAAATGAACACCTTCTTTCTTACAGTAACGTTTCATTATAAAAAGCTTACCAAAAGCGGCAAGCTCTTTTCAAATCTGCATATTTCAACCAAAGAATTGTTCACAAATTTCTTTAGCACCTGCTTCGCCAACTCCATTTTCAATTGCTAAACATAAAGGCGAGCACACTACTGCGCCGACAGCACCTCCGACAGCCATACAAGCACCTGCGCAAGCAATACTGGATCCCAGCCCCAGCATTTTTGTGACTAAATCGTTACAGGACTCCAATTTTGATTTTGCCGGAGATGCTTTTTTGACAGAGTTCAATAAAGCATTATTCCCCTTGCCTTTTAATCCATCTTGATTAAAATCTTCATTAATAATTTCTTTATCTCCCACTCTTAATTTGAAGTTTCCTTCTTTTTTTTCTTTGTCCCACTTTCCTTTACCCTCTACGGATAAAACGATTTGCTCAGTGTTTAAATTAATATACCTCTGCGCAAATGAATGATTTTGTTGATCTTCATAATGAACCAATGCAATCTTATGATCTTTATTATTTAAAACAGTCACAAAGACTTCTGTTTTATCCATATCCAAATCATCTCTGTCTTTGACGATACCCAAAGCTTTTTGTCTGTCTTTTTTACTTCCTTCAGACTTAATCGTTTTATCACAGACAGGGCATGTGATTTCATCTTTTATTGTCTTTGTACTAATAGCTTCTGTCACACCTGAAAAACTGAACATAAAAACAAAAATAACTACTCCCACAAACCATTTGAAACGTTTTTTCACTATATATCCTCCTTTTATTCAGTCTACTACTCTATATCCTCAAACGAGTACAAGTAAACCAATAAAAGGTTTTTTTGTTTATATAATCCAAAGTTTGTGTTTTCATTATGATGACTGCTTTTCCTTCTCAAACCCATCCATCACCTGCACATCATACAGCTTGAGATGGCTTTTCGGCGTGACGATGTTTTTTAAATTTGGGATGGTCAGGTCGTTCAGCTTTTTGCCCGTTTTCAGGTCGAAGGATTCGATTTTGGCGGGCTTTTTGTAGCTGTACGTGAACAGATACAGCTTTCCGTTTTGATGGGTCAGCTCCTTGAAGTCGGCTTTCATTCGTGATGCGGGGAGCTTGAAGGCTTTTTTGCTTTTTCCGGTCTCAGAGTTGATACGGTACACGTTTCCGAAGCCGTCAACGAAATAGAAGCTGCGCCGCTCCATGAAAAAGCTTTTTTTGAAGCTGAACGGCATGGAGTCATAGATCGTCTGTTCGTCATTTTTATAAGCGGCGATGTCATACGTTTTGATGGCGCCGCTGTTTTTCATGACTTTCACCATTTGATAGATGTGATCTGCTTTTTCCCCTCTGGTGACAAAGCAGACGGCGCTGTCGTCCGCGGCGAGCTGGGATTCGACAGACGTGCCTTCTTTATATGTCCATGTCGCGATTGATTTTGTATGGAGCTTCTCTTTATCAGCCTGAATGTCTTGGATGTGATAGCCTTTTTCGTCATCTGTCGGCGTGAGCGCGAAAAGATGATCTTTAAAAAAGCCTGAAGCGCGGATGTAGTGCGGGATGACGTTTTGCTTCCACTTGCCGTCAATCTGGCGGTACAGCTCTGAGCGATAGCTGCCGCCGCTCTTGTCGTAGCCCGAATTATACAGCGTGTAAAAGCCTTTCGCCCGTTCGATATATCCCGCGCTGTCTCCCGTATGCTGGTACGCTCTTTTATACGTGTGAAGGCCGTCCTGAACGGTATAGATTCCTTTTTTGTCCTCCAGCAGCACGCTGCCGTCATGCACTTTGGCCGATCCGAGCTCAAGCCCCTTCATGTGATAAGAAGAGAGCCGTCCTTTGTCATCGGCGAAGAGGGCGTAGCTTTTTCCGCCGCCGAACGTGTCTTGGTCAGCCGCCGTGGAGAAATACAGCAGCGCCTCTTTATCTTTCAGAAAATCAGGGTCATTTAATGTGTCTCTCGCAACCTCCGCAGGGTCTTCCGTGCGGAAATAGAAGAAGCATAAGACCGCTGCGGCGGCGATGATCACTAAGGGTATCCAGATGATTTTTTTCACGTTGTTCTCCTTAGTGAATGGTCAGAATCGTGGTTGTGTAGGACGAGCTTGTGATGTCGCGCGGGTATACGCCTAAGCCGCCATTAGAGTCGATATCAATCCCGGCTTTTAAGAGGAATGCCGACCACAGCAGTTTTGAGCAGTTTTTGGCGCCTTCATGGCCCGTATTTCTGTTATTGACGAAGTTGAAGGAGTACTCATCACCGACTCTTGATACAGCCCAGTCAGCGGCGGCTTGTTTTTGGGCATCGGTAACTTTCACGGTCTGAACGATTGAATTGTCTTCGACTTCTCTGCCGTTATAAGCAATCTGGCGGACGCCGTCTCCCGGCACGGATTCCACAATTTTATCAGCGGATGAATACATGCCGACATGCCCGTGGTTGTAATAAGCCGTGTATGAGTTCGTGTAATAAATATTGCCTTTTGTGCTTTTCGGAAGTTTTTTGGTTCCTGACGATCCGCCCATCGCAGAGAGCCCTTCTTTGGAAGCGGTTACATTTCCCTGCACCTTGTCTGCCGTGATTTCTTGATGAAACTGCTTGAGAATTGCTTCTGTTGAAACGTGCTTCTGTTTGGCAAGCTCTTTGGCGGATTGGAGAACGTCTTGAGGAGTCGTGCCCTGCTGAAGGTCTGCGATTTCTTTTGCGTAGCGGGCTGCTTCTGTTTCTTTCGCTTTTACATTCAAACCGGAGAACGACAGAACCATGGTGAATGACAGGGCAAACGGGAGGATGGCTTTGAACAGCTTTTTACACATATTACTTCGCCTCTTTTCTTTGAGTATAATTTTTCCACATTTGTATTATATGACGGAATTGCGATAAAAAAATAGATAATTTACAGATTTTTAAAAATTTTATAACAATATGTAAATCATATGCATAAATCATTTTCAAATATCAGGAAATCCGGTTATCATACAAGAAAGGGGGAGGACATATGAAGGACAGAACGATCGGTTCGATGCGGGTTTCCGCAATGGGTTTAGGGTGCATGGGCATGTCGGAATACTACGGCAGCCAGAGTGAGGAAGAGTCGATTTCCACACTGCATCATGCCGTTCATCTCGGCGTGAATTTGTTTGATACGGCTGATCAATATGGATTGGGTGCAAATGAAGAGCTTGTCGGCAGAGCACTCGCCCCATTCAGAAAGGAGCTTTACCTCGCGACGAAATTCGGTTATGTCCGAAGCGAAAAGGGTGAGTTTATCGAAATTAACGGACGGCCCGATTATGTGAAAAAAGCGTGTGATGCCAGTCTGAAACGTCTCGGAACGGATTATATCGACCTTTACTATCTGCACCGGGTTGATCCGCGGGTGCCGATTGAAGAAACTGTAGGCGCCATGAAGGAGCTGATAGACGAAGGAAAGGTGAGGTATATCGGATTGTCAGAGGCTTCCGCAGAAACGATCAGGCGCGCCGTCCGCATTCACCCGATTGCCGCGCTTCAATCGGAATATTCTTTATGGAGCAGGGAAGCAGAGGAGCATGTGCTGCCCGCCTGCCGTGAGCTCGGCATTTCATTTGTGCCTTACAGTCCGCTCGGCAGAGGTTTTCTTTCCGGAAAGATGACGTCGACCGAGCAGCTGGATGCCGATGATTACAGAAGAAGAACGCCGAGATTCCAGGGAGACAATTTGGCGGTGAATATAGGGCTCGTCCAAAAACTTACCGCCATTGCCCGGGAAATGAATATCACCGCGCCTCAGCTTGCGCTCGCATGGGTTCTTGCAAACGGCGATGACCTTATTCCGATTCCGGGTACAAAAAAGAAACACTACTTGGAAGAGAACCTCGCCGCTCTCGACATTGTGCTTCCCGAGGATGTGAAGGCGCGGTTGGATGAGATGTTTCCGATCGGCACGGCGGCCGGCGAGCGTTATCCGGAACACATGATGACATTGTTAGATGAATAACAAAAGAGGCCCCATCGTGCGGGCCTCTTTTCATGACAGCTTTTTGCTCATGATGACATCCGTCTCCAGAAATCCCGTCTTCTCATACAGCTTGCGCGCCGTTTCGTTATGAGCGAACACATGGAGAGAAATCTTGCGGACACCCAGGTCTTTGGCTTTGTCCTCCAGCCTTGCGAGCGCCTCTTTTGCATAGCCTTTGCCGCGGAAAGGCGGATGAAGGCCGAAATCATAAATAAATGCGTCCTGCTGCGGGTGGTCCGGATCGGCGTGCAGCCACAGCCAGCCGGCATTTTCCTTTCCGTCCAATGTCAGCGTCCATAAATAGTGATCGGCCGTCTCCAAGCCTTCAGGAAGCAGGTCATTAAACGCCAGCTCGGCTAATTCCGGCGCTTCGTCAGGCAGCCACGTTCCCGCTTTTACCTTTTCTTCAGCGTAATGCTTGGTTGAATGAGCGAGATAGGACTGAAATTCTTGTTCTGTCATCGGCTGCAGCGTGATAGCCATTAAATCACTCCTTACGAAACACAGATTGAAAGCGGTATCATGAAGTATTATCCGAAGGCTCCGTTTTCCGCCGGTTTTATGATTTGTTCGGCTTGTGCCGTTGAACCAGTTTGCGCAAATAATCCAATCGAAATGAGACTTGCCAAGGCTGCTGAGAGTACAATGAATTTACATGTTTTCATTACGAATCCCCTCCGTTAATCTCAAAATTTGGTCATTGGCATCAATTGATTCCTGAAAATACTTCGCCGCCGGTTTGTATTTCTCCTGTTTTTTAAAATGCGCCGCGGCCTGATACGACAAATCGGAAACGTCACTCCACAGCTCTTTCCTTCTTAACTCGGCGAAAGCTGATTCAAGCGCTTCTTCATTGCGGTCAATAAAGACATGCTGTAAGATGCGCAGCTTTTGGGTGTATACGGGTTCGTTTTTTTCTTCAGCGGCATTCAGCGCTTTATGCAGCCAAAACCGGCCCTCATCCGCCTGTTCCTGCTTCAACAATACTCTGGCCAGCATGTACAGACTCCGCACCGAATACGCTGATCGCAAATGCTCCTTTTGATCGAGAGCCGTTTCAAACTCGACCCGCGCCTCCTCAAGCTTTTCCTGTCTTTCATAACAAATGCCTGCGTTAAAGTGGGCGAGCGCCTCAATATGCGGATCGCCCGCTTTGGCGGCTTGATGAACCGCCGTCTGCAGGAGCTCTTCGGCTTTCTGATAGTGAAACAAGTCCATTCTGTTACAGCCGATCACCATTAAACACTGTGCTTCTCTGACCGCGTACATTTCATTGGCTTTGTAGATCTCCAACGCTTTTTCCGCGTGGTTCATCGCAAAGTAGTTTTGGCGGATTTCATAGTAGGCAATCGCCACTTGATAATTAAACTCGGCTCTTTCAATCTCATTCGGTATGTGCCGGAGCCTGCTTTCAGCAATCCGGTAAAAATTAATGGCGTTCATAAACCGTTTACGGTAAAACTCGTGCATTCCGGAAAAGAAATAATAATAGTATTGAATCATCTGGTCTGTTTTTTCTTTATCGGCGTTCAGCTGGATCGTTTTTAAAATGCCGTCTGTTTTCTCATACTCTTCCATTAAAAGCTTATAGCGGGAATCAATTAAATTAAAATAAAGGAGCACCGTTTGATTTTGTGTCATATTTTGCAGATCCGTAAGCAGTTGTTCTCTTAACGCCTCAGCCGATTCGGTGTTGTGCTTTTTGATTTCCTCATACCAGTCACTGATTTTTTTCGCAACTGTTTCGTGGGCCATCACTTCAGCCATCTGTCAGGACACCTCCCTTTCCCATTTTGTGTAATAAATATATCATATTTACAGGTTCAAAAAGAGGGTGGCAGCCCGCTAGTTTCCTCGTGGCAACAAAAAAACCTCCGCAGGTGCGGAGGCGCATATTTTATAACAGTTTTTTTCCTAACAAAGATTCCACCAGCTCGACCGCTGTTTTGCCGGTTTTGTTTTTGTGATCGAGGATCGGGTTGACTTCGACAAATTCAGCTGAAGTGATGATGTCGGCATCATACAGCATCTCCATTGCCAAATGGCTTTCACGGTAGCTGATGCCGCCGACGACAGGTGTGCCTACGCCGGGTGCGTCGCTCGGATCAAGGCCGTCGAGGTCAAGGCTGAGATGAACGCCGTCACAGTCTGACAAGTAGTCAATGGTTTCTTCAATGACCTTTGTCATGCCGAGGCGGTCAATCTCATGCATCGTATAGACCTTCATGCCTGTTTCCTTAATGTATTCACGCTCACCTTCATCAAGCGATCTCGCGCCGATGATGACGACGTTCTCCGGCTTGATTTTCGGGGCATACCCGCCCAGGTTCACCAGCGTGTCGTGCCCGACGCCGAGGCTGACGGCCAGCGGCATTCCGTGAATATTGCCTGACGGCGATGTTTCCAGCGTGTTTAAGTCGCCGTGCGCGTCGTACCAGATGACGCCGAGCTGTTTATAGTGCTTTGCCGTTCCTGTCAGCGTTCCGATCGCGATGCTGTGATCGCCGCCCAAGACGAGAGGGAACCGCTCATTCTCAATGACGCTGTCCACCTTTTGGGCGAGCTGCTCGTTCCCCGAGAGCACAGAGTTCAGATTTTTCAGCTCTTCATCATTTTTGAGTTTTTCACGATTGACGGGGATGTCGCCTAAGTCTTCCACCGCATACCCCATGTCAGATAACCGTTCAATGAGATGCGCGTAGCGGATGGCGCTCGGGCCCATGTCCACTCCGCGTCGTGCTTGTCCTAAATCCATCGGCATTCCAATAACTGAGATATTCTTGTTCATCCGTTTTTCCACCTCAACATGTTGTATGTTGTCCTGTGCGGGTTTCTCAAAGATGACTTGGACACGAAAAGATTTAAAGCTCTATCTGTTTTTCTGACTGCTTATGCTTTTTTACATACAGATGATAGACGATAACGCACACCGCCATGAACGGGATGCCGCAATAAAGGGCGAGCCGCTGTTCTGAATCAAATGCGAGGCTGATCAGAACAACCGTGTTTAACGTCAGCCCGATAATAGGCAGCACCGGGTACAGCGGTGTTTTAAACTTCAGGTCTTCCACTTTGCCGCCTTCGCGGATGTATTTCCGTCTGAACATCAGCTGTGACAGGGAAATCGTAATCCAGCCGACCTGCGCGCTTAGTCCGGCTAATGATAAGAGAAACATATAAACGGTTTCCGGCGCTGCCACTTTAGACAGCAGTGACAGGCAGGCGACGGCCAGCGTCACAATCAGAGCGTTCATCGGCACCCCGCGTTTATTTGTTTTGCCGAGTGATTTAAAGGCTTGTCCTTCGTTCGCCATGGCATATAGGATACGCGTCGATGCAAACAGGCCTGAGTTGGCCACTGAGAGCAGCGCAATTAAGATAACAAAGTTCATAATATCGGCGGCATATGGAATACCGATTTGTTCAAACACCACGACAAACGGGCTTTCGACCACTCCCGCCTGCTTCCAAGGAATCATGCCGGCAATGACGATGATGGAGAGAACGAAAAAGACCAGCGTTCTCCATACCGTTTGCCGGATAGAGCGCGGAATCGTTTTCTCGGGATTTTCACTTTCTCCCGCGGCAACCCCGATCAGCTCCGTTCCCTGGAACGCGAAGTTTACGGTAATCATCGTAATAAGCATAGCCTTAATGCCATTCGGAAACAATCCATCCTCATAAAAATGAGAGAAGAAAGGAGCCTGCTCGCCGTGTTTCATGTCAATCAGGCCGAACATGGCGGCGCCGCCCAAAATAATAAACAGCAGAATGACTAAAATTTTAATACCGGAAAACCAAAATTCCGACTCAGCGAACGCTTTTGTGGTAATGGCGTTCAAAAGAAACATCAGTCCGACAAACACGAGGCACCACACCCATACGGGAACATGCGGAAACCAGCGGAGCATCAATTGTCCCGCAGATAAAAACTCAATGGCGCATGTCACCGCCCAGCCGAGCCAGTACAGCCAGCCGAATGCGAAACCGAAAGCGGGGCTGATGAATTTGGTTGCGTACGTCTGAAACGACCCTGATACGGGAAGGGCAACCGCAAGCTCGCCTAAGCAGAGCATTGTCAAAAACATTATAAAACCGCCGACCAGATAAGACAGAACCGCGCCCAGCGGTCCCGCCTGGTTAATTGTAAATCCGGTACTCAGGAAAAACCCGGTGCCGATCACTCCGCCCAAAGAAATCATAAACAAATGGCGTGATTTCATTGTGCGCTGAAGCTGATTCTCTTTTTGATTTGTATTCACTATTCTGCACCCCTTCAGCAACTTGTATTGGAACCAAGCCGGTGCTTTGAAACCGATTTGCTGTCCAAAGAGCCTCTATTTGTATATGAATGTTATATGAAATTCATTTTCGTACATAAAGATACATTATACTAAAATACTGTCGCCGCGCAAATAGAGTGTGCTGAATTTTTTATTTGTAAATTCCATACAAGCCGAGGGAAAGCATTGCCGCATCAAGGTTTTACGCGTTTTGAAGCACGTTTGTGATCTTTTGGATCGCCCAGTCCAAGTCTTCCTTGGAAATCATTAACGGCGGTGCAAAACGGATCACGGTATCATGTGTTTCTTTGCATAAAAGCCCTTCGCCTTTCAGCTTTTCACAGTACGGGCGGGCCGCTTCTGTCAGTTCAACGCCGATAAACAGGCCGCGTCCGCGCACGTCTTTTATGATAGGGTTATCGATTTTCTCAAGCTCTTCTTTAAAATAACGGCCAAGCTGAAGGGAACGCTCTGCCAGCCCTTCTTCCTCAAGGACTTCAAGAGATGCGAGCGATACCGCGCAAGCGAGCGGGTTTCCGCCGAATGTCGAGCCGTGGGAACCCGGGTTAAACACACCGAGAATGTCACGGTTCGCCGCAATGCACGAAATCGGGAAGACGCCCCCGCCGAGCGCTTTGCCTAAGATGAACATATCCGGTACGATATTTTCCCAGTCAACCGCGAATGTTTTCCCTGTGCGGCCGAGTCCCGTCTGAATTTCATCAGCGATCAGAAGCACATTTTCTTCCTTACAAATGGCGGCCGCTTCTTGTAAAAATCCTTCCGGCGGAATGACGATGCCCGCTTCTCCCTGAATCGGTTCGAATAAGAAAGCGGCTGTGTTCGGCGTGATCGCCCTGCGCAGCGCTTCTGCGTCTCCGTATGGAATTAATTTTATACCCGGAAGCATAGGTCCGAAACCGCGTTTATACTCATCTTCTGAAGAAAGGGATACCGCAAGCATCGTTCTGCCGTGGAAGTTGCCGATACACGCAATGATTTCCGCCTGATTATCCGCTACTCCTTTGACCTCATATGCCCAGCGTCTCGCCGCTTTGACAGCGGATTCAACAGCTTCCGCCCCCGTATTCATCGGCAGAATCATATCTTTTCCGGTCAGCTTGGCTGTTTTCTCATAAAACGGACCGAGCTGATCATTATGGAACGCGCGTGACGTCAGAGTGATTTTATCCGCCTGATCCTTCAGCGCCTGAATGATCTTCGGATGTCTGTGCCCCTGGTTCACCGCAGAATAAGCACTCAGCATATCCATATATTGATTACCTTCAGGGTCTTTTACCCAAACACCCTGCGCTTCGGAAATAACAATCGGCAGAGGATGATAGTTGTTCGCGCCGTAATGTGAAGTTTGGCTGATAATTTCTTGAGATTTTGTGAAAGCTGACATAATCTGATTCCCCCTTGTTTTGTAATCATTCAACATTAGATCTTGCTTTCCCTTTTTATAAAGCAAGTTCCGTGCCAATTCGAAAAAACGGGATGTTTCGCCAGCATTCTTTCTTTTCCCGCAAAATTTTCCGGCAGTTTGCGTGCAAACTTCAGCCAAGCGCAAAATTTTTTTGCGTTTCCCGCTGACAAAATAGGAGCAATCCAATTAGATTGCTCCTACTCAACAGTTATTTATTCAATTGTCTCTGATATACAATGTAAGAATATAGTAAAGATAATATGATACAGCCGATTGCAGCCATGAAAATGACTGACACTCTATACACCGGCGGCAAAAAAGCTGCAAGCATCATGAGCATGCCCGCTAAGACAAAAAGTTTCGAACTAACCCTGTGTGTATCCTTCCAAACTCTTTCACTGCTCAGCGTCCAAGGTGTTCTTATCCCTAAAAAGAAATTAGGCTTAACGATCTGAATGAAGTTTCCAAACACCATGAAAATGACTCCCACTATAAAGTTTCCTAAATAAGATATAGGGAGATCATATCCCAGGCCGGTCAAGATGGTAATCAGATTAATGACAAACAGAACCGCAAACATTGTATTAAAGATAGCCATATATGGCCGGATAAACGTTTTGTAGTTATTTTTAGGATCAATCTTAGGGATGATAACCATTAAAATATATAGAATAATCATGATGCCAATAAGCATCATCATCGCATTAGCTTTCGTTTGGTAATCATTTGCACTTCCGTTTAATCCCCAGTGTGTCGCCAAATTGTCCGGTAAAGATGAATATGTGCAAACCCATGTGAAAACAGTTAAAACTATGATTCCTGCCGAAAAGAGATATTTTTTCATGATTCCCCGCCTTTCTTATTATCATGTTCTGAATCAGTCAGAGAAAAGAACCAGCCTATAAGATCCTGTAATACAGTGGTATTTAATGAATACATAATAAATTGGCCTTTCCTCTCATCGTGAACCAAATCAGTATTTTTCAATATGGTAAGGTGATGAGAAATACTGGGTTTTGACATGTCGAAGTGTTCCGCAATTTCTCCAGCCGTCATGTCTTGTTTCTTTAATAAATCCAAAATTCGTCTCCTTGTAGGATCGGCCAGTGCTTTAAAAGCTTTATTCAAAAACTTTCCCCCTCTCATACATACATGATTTAGATATTTAAGTATATATCTAAATATCAACCATTTCCCTAAAAAAGTCAATGGTTTTATTACCTCAATTTCCATTTACTTTTAAACATCGTCCAAGCGCAAAATTTTTTTGCGTTTCCCGTTCGATTTATTTTAAAATAATGAATGTTAAGACGATTAAGAGGGGGAATTGACCTGCACACAACCAGCGAATTTTACACACTCGTGTTACAAAGCATTCTGGAAGAGATTGATGTCGGGCTGCATGTGGTGGACGAAAAGGGCAGCACCGTCATTTACAATAAGAAAATGATGCAGATTGAAGATATGGATGAACGGGACGTCCTGCATAAAAACCTGACTGATGTATTTATGTTTTCCAATCAGCAGGACAGCACGCTCGTTCAGGCCCTTCAAGAAGGCAAAACGATTAAAAACGTGAAGCAAAGCTATTTCAATAACAAAGGCCAGGAAATCACGACGATCAACCACACCTTCCCGATTGTGCAAAACGGCGAGATCAAGGGAGCCGTGGAAATCGCCAAGGACGTCACCAAGCTCGAACGGCTGATCAGGGAGAACATGCACAGGAAAGAACAGAACAGCTACACGTTTGACAGTATTCTCGGCAACAGCCCGGTCATTCGGGAAGTCATCGAAAACGCGAAACGGGCAACCCGCACATCATCATCGGTGCTTTTGGCCGGCGAGACGGGAACGGGCAAGGAACTGTTCGCCCAAAGCATTCACAACGGCAGCCAGCGCTCAGGCGCCCCGTTCATCTCACAAAACTGCGCCGCCCTGCCGGATAGCCTGGTCGAAAGTATTCTATTCGGCACGAAAAAAGGCGCCTTTACCGGAGCCATCGACCAGCCCGGCTTATTTGAGCAGGCGCAGGGAGGCACCCTGCTCCTCGATGAGATCAACTCGCTCAATCTCAGCCTGCAGGCAAAACTGCTCCGCGCCCTTCAGGAAAAGAAAATCAGGCGCATCGGATCAGCGCAGGACAAACCGATTGACGTCCGCATCATCGCCACGATGAATGAAGACCCGATCACCGCCATTTCGGAAGAGCGGCTGCGCAAAGATTTATACTACCGCTTAAGCGTTGTCACACTGATCATTCCCCCGCTCCGGGAGCGCAAGGAGGACATTCTGCCTCTGGCCGAAGTCTTTATCCAGAAAAACAATCACCTGTTCCAAATGCATGTCGATTCGATCAGTGACGATGTGCAGCGATTCTTCTTGGAATATGACTGGCCGGGCAACATTCGCGAGCTTGAACATATGATTGAAGGCGCCATGAACTTTATGACGGATGAAACGACAATTACGGCGGCCCACCTGCCTTATCAATACCGCATGAAAATCAAACCGGCTGACACGGAAACCAAAGCCGCCGCAAGCACCCAGCCCGGCACCGATTTAAAAGACAAAATGGAAAACTTCGAAAAATACATGATCGAAAAGATCCTGAGAAAACACGGCAATAACATATCCAAAACGGCAAACGAGCTCGGAATCAGCAGACAGAGCCTGCAATACCGCCTGAAAAAATTCGGTCTGGACCGGATGAAATAAATCCATACAAAAAAAGGCTGAGTTGCTCCTCAGCCTTTCGTTTATATCTGATTGGCAAGCCGCTCTCCGGTAAACCAAAAGTTCTCACTCACTGCCAATGTATGTTCCGTATTCTCGACTTGATGCCACCAATGGCGCGGCGCGTAAATGATTTCTCCCGCCTTTTGTCTGAAGCGGATCGGAGACGCCTTTTGCACCAGCGGTTTTTGCTCAATGTCTTTTTCATCAAAGACATTGATATTTCCTTCGTACAAATACGGAGAGTCGTCCGGATGATAGAAGATCCATTCCTTCTCCCCGAAAATGACGCCGTTCCACGCGTGCGTGTTGTTAAAATCCTGATGCAGCGGTGTGCCTGTCTGCTTAGAACCGAGAAAGAACCATTTCCAGTCCCGTCCCGTTTCTTCATCCGCTCTCAATGTGTCTTTTGTAAAATACTCGGGTGCGGAATAGACAAGGTCTAAGTCATTTTGGTTCAGCTGCGTAAAATTCCAGTCACAGTACCATTTGTCATCATTCTGATCAATATACTCGATATAGTTGGAAAGCTTTACTTGTTTAAACGTTTTGACCCCTTCGATATCTGATTTTCGGATGGTGACCATTCTGTCCCCATAGTGTTCTTCAATGTATTCAAGCGTCCACGGCCTGCATTCCCAGTGATCCATTGCCCCCGTCAAAATAAAAGGTTTCTTATCAGCATACTCGCTTACAAAAAGATCGTACGATAACTCATTGATTGTCAGTCTGTCAATGGTCATATCCATTCCCCTTTTATTCGGCAATCTGCCGTTTTTTTTGTTTGGCGTAACTGTATGGACCTGAAAAGATAGTGACGTTTTGATTCTCAAGCCAGAAAATCTTGTTGAACTTCTCCAGCAGGTTTCTGTCGTGAGAAACGCAGATGATGGTGCCTTGAAACTGCATCAGGCTGTTTTCGAGAATTTCCTGAGATTCAATATCCAAGTGGTTGGTCGGCTCATCCAGGATCAGGACATTCAGCTTTTTTTCCATTAAGATGGACAGCTTCAGCCTGATTCTCTCACCGCCCGACAGGACGGAAAGTTTTTTAAAGACCGACGACCCGTAAAATCCGTACTTGGCCAGCATATTCCGGGCCATGCCCTCTTCAGTCAGCAGATTTTCTTTAAAAAATTGCAGAATCGTCTGACTCGAATCTCCTACATGGCTCTTTTGATCAATGTAGCCTATTTTAAGATTTTCTCCCACTTTAATGGTGCCGTCCGACAGTTCTCTTTCCCCGATGATACAGCGGATCAGCGTTGTTTTGCCGACGCCGTTTCTGCCGACGATGCCGATTCTGTCTTTATGCTTTATGCGCAGATTCACATTTTGATATAAAAGGGAAGATCCGTTGGTCACCTTTCCGTTTTCAATGAACACAATATCTTTTGAACCGGCGCCCGCTTCCTGAAATGCGTTTTTTAATTTTTGCTCCGTCCGGACCGGCTTATTGATCAGCTCGATCCTTTTCAGCGCCTTTTCCATATTATTCGCGCGTCTGTGCAGGCCGACAGACGGCGGATTTGAGCGGTTGGCCCAATCTCTCAGCTGGGCGATGGATTCCTTCATCTTCTGTATTTTTCTCTGCTGTTCTTCATATTTCTCAAACTGGGCGATGATGAATTCTTCCCGCTTTTTCAAGTATTCGCTGAATCCGTAAGGCCAAATCTTCACCTCGGTATCGTCAATCTCGAGCACCTTCATCGCCGTTTGGTCGGCAAACGTTTTATCGTGGGTCGTAAACAGAATGGTTTTGTTCGATTTTTTAATAAACCCTTCAAGCCACTCAATCGCATGGACATCCAAATGGTTGGTCGGCTCGTCCAGCAGTATAACGTCGTCGTTGCGGATTAAAATTTCGGCAAGGCCGGCTTTTGTTTTTTCGCCGCCGCTCAGCTTTGAAAACGGCTGATCCTTTAATTCGCTGAGGCTGAGCCCGTTGCATACCTCGTCAATCATTGCATGCATCTGGTAGCCGTTGTTCCGCTCAAATGTTTCCGTGTATTGACTGTACTTTTCCAATAAAGCAGTCAGCTCGTCATCACTCATCGGTTCCGAAAGCTTCAGCTCAATGGCCTTCATTTCATTCTGGATCGCCGCGAGAGCTTCAAACGATTTTTCCAGATATTGATACAACGTCAGATCCTCATTGGGATCAGCGATCTGCTTCAGCAAACCGACCTTCGCCCCTTTGTTGATCGCAATCGTTCCTTCATCTGCCTCAAGCTCTCCGGAAAGCACCCTGAACAGCGTGCTTTTGCCGGAACCGTTCGGCCCGGCCACAAGCACTTTTTCGCCTTCATTGATGAAAAAAGAAACTTCTTTGAAAATGGTATCTCCCGCTAAATTTACCGTAAGATTATGAATATTCAGCAACTCACATCATCCCTTTGTCATTCTGGTTCAAAGCTCGACTTTATTCTGGATGGCGACGCTCGCTTTCAGTTTGTAAAAGCTGAGCATCATAAACAGCGACAATAAGATGGATAATACCCCGATTGCGGTCAGCAGCAAAGCTGAATCAAAATAGTCCGTTAAGAATCCGATAAACGGAAAGGCAATGAACATGAAGAGTGAGGTCATCAAACTGATAATGGACAGCAGCGTGGCTCTCGTTCTGGACGGAATTTCATTATTCACCACCTGACTGGATACGGGTTCTATCACATCATAGAGCGCGTTAATGACGACAAAAGCTGCAATCGTCACGTACAGACTGCCCGAAGGTATAAACAGGTAGGCCGCCCCGATGATGCAGAATGTCAGCAGAAGCACGCGCCTCGGCGTGAATTTTTCCGCCGGCTTGGAAGAAAAGATGGAGCACAGCGCCTGCAAGATGGACAGTCCCGCAAAAATAATGGATATATTGCGCACGGACAGCCCTTCCTGACTTAACAGATCTTGTCCGTACATATAAAAAACCGATGTAATCGCAAAGAAAACGGAGAGTGACAGCACCAGATATTTAAAGGCTTTGTTCAGCCTGAAGAAATCTTTGACTTCTTTTAAGATGTCACCGACCGTCTGCGTTTCGTGTTCACTGTTTTCAAATTTGATTTCCGTCAGCTGTGTAATGACCGCCATTGCAATCAGCTGAGTGACAATCCCGGCGATAAACACATACGACCATGATATTTCCTGCAAGTAGCCGCCGATGCCCATGGCGATCGCAAGACCGAGTATGACAAGTCCGTTATAATTTCCGATGGATTTGCCGTACCATTTTTCTTTCCCTTGTTCTTTCAGTGAATCAAACAAAAAGGCATGATCCGTTCCTGATATAAACGTCAGCCCGATACCGTATATAATATGGGCGATGAAGAGGGCGATGAAGTTATGGAAGCTCAGGAACATCACCAAATAGACAATGACCATAAAATGGCCGAGCAAGAGCGATTTTTTTCTCCCGATTCTGTCCGAGATGACGCCGCTCGGCACTTCCGCCAGAAACATCGCCAAATTCAGGACCGATTGCAGGATGCCCACTAGAAACAATGAATAATTCATGCTTGTTAAATATAAAATCCAAATTCCCCGTTCGAAAAAGAAGTTTCCGAAAAAACCGGAGAAGTAAAGCAAATTTCGATTCCGCAAATGAATACCCCTTTCCAGCTATCTGCATTTAACATCATGAACAGAAAGGAGCCCGTCAGTCTTTACACTAAAACCCTCTATACATGGATCTTGCAGATACAGACTTTTCCCAAAACAAATTGGGCAATAATGAGTTGTATTCTCGAATAACCCAAAAAGTTCCTTCTTTTTTTCAGATCCTACGGCATCAATGATCGTTTTTTTCTTCCCTGGATCGCTGATGTCGCGGATGAAATATTTGATATAGCTCAGCTCATGCATGTAAGCCGGCAGGAACAAATGGAGCTCAATATCAAACCGGCTTTTATCCATATGGTAATAATCATTGAAATGACTGACGCGGGAGACGGACACGTCCGCTCCGGCCCGTCGAAACAAATCAGCCAGCCTTTCAATGATCTCTCCGTTGGGATAATAATCGGCATAAACGATTCGGATCGGTTCTTCTCTTGTCAAAAGGGGCGGATCTTTCTGCGGTGTCCTCCCGCTTTCCCATATACCGATCAGTGAATCAGTCGGTGTGATGATATGCCCCAAATCCCCGGCCAGCTCTTTTTTATCAAAATAATGCTGAATGAAAGTTCTCAGCATGTCGTCCTTTACCTTGAAGGTAAATAACATCGGCAAATGATTTTCTTTAAAATCAGCATACTGCCGATACCTCATGTTTGAATGATGAAATTGGGTGTGGCAGGTCACGTCCGTTTGATTCGCTTCGTACAGCCCGATGCTTTTTTCCAGATCATCATTCAAAATAAATTGGATGGTCTGAACCGTGCGGTGATCCGCGGGCGTCATTTTATATTGCGGATTCCGCTCAAATTCCAGCCCCTTCTCAAACGTGCGCTTGAATCGGTACGGGCCGTTTTCCGGCACATCGCCCCCGGAGGTCCCAGGAATCAGAAAGCTGCTCTGCAAAACGGCTTCTATTTCATCAGACGGCTCGTCCAAGGTGACTTCAAAGCGTTTTTCGCCTGTTACGTTCACCCCGAGCTGATCGGAAGAGACGAGGCCTTTTACATACGGAACGGCCTGTTTTATGTTCAGGAAACTGCCGAGATGGGGGCTTTGATTTTCTTTCGTCAGATGATAGATGATCGTTTGAACCACACCCTCGGCGTCGCCTAAATAGTCCGGGTGAATGTCCACCTGACAGGTGCGGGGATCTTTGCGGATGATCTGGCAGTTATAGCCGTCCTGCAGACTTTCATACATAATGCTGCACATCATCTTGCTTGTGTAATCCTGCGTATCTAATGGGTTCAAGCGTATCGGGCTTGTGTCGATTTCTATTTTCAGAGGGTCGCCCGGTTTTCTCGCCGTACGATGCATCGTCTTCATAAAACGCTTTCCTTTTGAGAAAGTTTCGTTTCTGTAATATGAAGGCCGTCAAAGTCCAGGCCGATGCGGGTATTCAGGGATTTCGGGCTTCCGCCTGCAAGGTATGTGATAATGTCATGAGACATAAACGAGGATATAATACCGTTTGTCGCTCCTAAGGAACCTTTGATCGGTTCATCGGGGTAACAGTTCAGAAGTCCGGCCGGCATGTTTTTTTCATAGGTGACGCCGGATTGATAGGATTCAGGCGTGAGCAGAGGCCCCCATTGGCCGCTGAAGCTGCCGACACCCCCGGTCATAAATGCAATATTCCGCTCCTTACAATACCGGTAAACCCATTCAGAAATGTTATGGGGTTTGTCAGCGGCATTTATGACGATATCAATTTCGTACGGATCTAACACACGCAGGTCCTGCGGCTGTGTAATTTCCTGATGGTAAAGTGCTGCGTCCGCATGGGGATTGATACCCGCAATATAATCTCTGCATTCTGAGATCTTTAATTTGCCTACAGAAGATTGATTATAGACGAATTGTCTGTTCAGGTTATGTACTGATACGGCATCGAAATCAATGAGAATAAAATGCTGCATGCCCGCCGCCAAAAGATTTTGAAGAATGATCGTTCCGACGCCCCCCAGACCCACGATCGCTGCCCTGCTGCCGTCTAATCTCTTTTGGATCAGATTGGGGTTTTGGTTGTATTTCTCAAAATGGTACAGCTGCTTTTCAGTGATGCGGCCTTCACGGCCGTTTTGCCATGGCTCTATTAAAGCATCCAATTTCATTAATGCATCGAAAAAATGGTTTCCCGCTTCCTCTCCCAGAAGATCAGAGAGCTCTTGTTTTTCACAGCCGATGATCAGCCGTTCAACCGCCTCTTTGATCTCACTCGTATGCGCAAGCTTAATCGCCTTTCGATTTTGAATGATAATATGCGCCGTGTAGGTCAGCACCTGCACGCTGTCTTTAAACTTCCAGCGCTTACAGTCCGTTGACATCATGACATACCCCCTGAAAGATAATAACTCCCCAATGAGGGGAGTCACGGCTTTACTAGCAGCGATGCACCAAGCTTGCTGTTTCTGTATCAAGATCAAGTTCTTCAATCTTCATCAGTACACACCCCCTTTACCAATAACTAGATATTATCACCAATATTGGAAAAGGACAAGTTATTTTTTGAAAATTTAGAATTTACATATAAATTGTGATATTTCTTCCTGCTTCCCGGTTTATCCCGGCAGCCGGATGATGAACACGGAGCCTTTTCCCTGCTCACTTTTCACTTCAATTGTTCCGTTGTGACTGTCGATAATGGTTTTTGTAATGGCAAGACCCAGCCCCGCGCCGCCGGATTGACGGGATGGGGAGGTTTCCGCCCTGTAAAACCGGTCAAACAAATGAGGCACATGCTCCGGAGCGATTCCCGTTCCGTTATCCGCAATCATAAGCATGATTCCTCCGTCTTTCTGCAGGGAGACGGTGATGACACCCGTGTCTTCATCCGTATGCTGCACCGCATTGTAAAAGAGATTGAGAATGACCTGCTTCATTTTGTCTTTGTCAAAAACGGCTTCTATCTTTTGATCGACAAAGAACTCGAGCTTCCGGTTTCTCGCGAGCAGCTTCAGCTGAGCCTCCATTTCCAAAATGACGTCTCCCAATGCGCCTTTTTTCATTTCAAAGCTCGGCACCCGGTCAATCTTCGCGAGAAACAAAAGATCCTCTATCAGCTTATTCGCCCTGACGGATTCCGCGTACATGCTTTGGAGCGCTTTTTCTTTCTGCTCCGGCTTTTCCGCCGCTCCGCGCATTAACATTTCGATACAGCCGTGAATGGAGGTAAGCGGCGTTCTCAGCTCATGTGATGCGTCTGATACAAACTGCCGGATTCGTTCCTTCTCTTCTTTTTCCGCCTGAAAAGAGGTTTCAATCCGTTCCAGCATCTGATTGATGGAGATGCCCAGCGACTCAATTTCTGCCTGCCTTTTATCAATCGGCAGCCGTTTATCGAGACTGCCGGCATGAATGTCACCCATCATACGCACAATGCGGGACAGCGGCTTGAGTGTGAGCCGGATCACCGGCAAGAAAACAAACAGGCCGATGACCAAAGCCGCAAAGGAAAGCACCGCGAAAATGCTGATCTGGCGGAAAAGCGAATCATTCAGAGGCTGGGTCAGCGTGCTCATCTGTACAACTCCCGCCTGCCTTCCGTCAACGGAAATCGCCTGAAACACGACGATGATTTCCTCACCCGCCTTATTGTGAGCCACCTGATAGTGAAGCGCCATGGTATCTGTCAGCGCATCCCGGTACACGTTTTTCGGGAAAGAAGGAGCGGCCCCCGCGTTCGGGTCTTCTGATAAAACAGACATCTTGTATGATTGATTGATAAAAGCAACCGTTACCCCGGGGTAAATCAAATTCGGATGAGCCGGTGTTTCGGAACGGGCAAGGGTTTTGATTGACCTCCATACGCTTTGATCCATTGAATTGATATCACTCTGAATGCTGATCGCCTGATTTTCATACATCGTCCGTGTCATAAACATGTACTGAGTGCCGCCGATGAAACATAACAGCAAGGCCAAAATCGCCAGTGACCTGAACAGGAGCTGGAACCGCAGGGTTCTGTACAGCCGTTTCATTCCAGATTCATCCTGTACCCGGCGCCCCGAACCGTGCGAATCACCTTGTGTTCTTTATCCTTCAGCTTTTCGCGCAAATAACGGGTGTACACCTCGACGATATTGCCTTCCCCGAGGATCGTTCCGTAATGAAGCCCCATCGTTAAAGAATCAATGAGCGCAGACTCACCGTCTGCACTCAGCTTGATGCCTTTCAACTTTTCCATGATGCAGTCTCTCCTTAGATGTATCAGCCTGTGTTTATTTTTTTCGCTTCCCCTTCTATTATTCGCTTTTATCTGAAACAAAACGGAATCTAAGCTGAATTGGTGAAAGGAAACGCTGAAAACGGAGCCATCTGCAAATAAAAATCATTATCTACGCTTCAATTCAGCAGCACCAGTTCTAGGTTCACGTCTCCTTTTTCTACATATACCCATTTTTAACTGAACGTGTTGTGACCCGCGTTCAGTTCTTTTTTATGGCTTCTGAAAAAAGGCATAAAAAAAGCGCCCTGAAAAAGGACGTTTAATATGACATGTTTCATGTTCTTAAATTCTGCATTCTAAAATAATTCTTCCTTCACATTCACCTTCAATTTCATTCAATACGATGATCACATCAGCCGTTTTCATGTGTTTCACCTCCCGTTTTCACAATAGTATAATATTAACAAATAAATCAATAAAAAACAGCCCGGATGTCCGGGCTGTTTTTTATTTCTGTAATCGATCCGCTTCTGTCAGTTTGACTTCCGCTGTTTTTTTCTTTCCCGAACGGTAGAACGTGATGTTCACACGGTCGCCGATCTTTTTGCGATACAGGCGCTCACGGAGATCAACAACGTCATTGACCTTATGTCCGTCGAACCCGGTAATCACGTCGAGCTTTTTCAAACCCGCTTTTCCGGCCGGTGAAAACGCGTCGACACCCATAATGACCGCCCCGGTTTTAACGCCTTTCGGAAGTTTCAGCGTCTGGCTCCAATGGTAGCTCGCAATATCCGTTAAGGATTTCATCTCAATACCGAGGAAAGGCCGTCGGACTTCTCCGTATTTTTCTAAATCCTGAATAACGGGAATGACAAGCTTTGACGGGATGGACAGGCCGATGCCTTCAACGGCGGATTCAGCGATCTTCATTGAGTTGATGCCGACCACCTTGCCCGATATATCCATCAAAGCGCCGCCGCTGTTGCCGGGGTTAATCGCGGCATCGGTCTGCAGCACTTCCGCATTCCAATCCGGCTGTCCGTCGCCGTTTGAGTCAACGGGCACCGCCCTTTCCGTGCCTGAAATGATCCCCTGTGTCACTGATCCCGCAAATTCAAGCCCGAGCGGATTTCCGATCGCAATGACCGGTTCTCCGACTTTGACCTGATCAGAATTGCCAAACTGGGCGGCCGATTTGATTTTATCAGACTTCACCTTCAGCACGGCGAGATCCATCAAACGGTCGCTCCCGATCAGCTCAGCAGGCACGCGTGAGCCATCCTTCAGGCTGATCTCAATCTCAGTCGCACCTTCAATGACATGGTGATTGGTTACGATATAGGAAGTGTTTCCGTTCTTTTTGTAAATGACGCCCGACCCGCTTCCCGCTTCGCCGCCCTCTCCCCAAATATCGGTCTTTTGGATATTGAGAACGCCGACTACCGAATCTGATACACGGCTGACCATATTCGTGACAGCGTCATTGACATTTACGTTGACTGTTTTCACCTGTTCGCTGCCGAGACGCTGGCTGGTGCTTTTGCTGCTTTCTCCATGGTCTCCGCCTGTCCAGTACGGCAGCAGGAAAGCCATGAGCGCGGCCCCGACGATGACGCCGATCAGACTTGATAGAAAGTACCCTCTCTTGCTGCGGCGGGGCTGTTCGGAGGCGTACTGTTCATCATCGCGATTATAATCCACCCTATCTCAAATCCTTTCAAGAGTACTTGATTTGCTTATAGTGTGGGTCAGATCGCGGATTAATAATCATGATTCATTTGGAAAAATTACACGGCGCACAGCGGCGTCGGGATTTTCGGATCGGTATCAAATAACTGAAACGTTTCCCCGGCGACAAATCCTTTCGCAGCCAATGTCTGCTGCACGGACATTCTCGCCAGTTCCTTCATATTGTTGTCTTGGCTCAGATGCGCCAAATAGATGCGCGATGTGCCGTCGCCGATGACATCAGTCATGGCGAGCGCCGCATCTTCATTCGAGACGTGGCCGACATCGCTTAAAATCCGCCGCTTAATGCTCCATGGGTATCTGCCCATTTGCAGCATGCCGACATCATGGTTGCTTTCAAACACAAACACATTGGCCGAACGGATAATGCCTTTCATTCTGTCGCTCACATACCCGGTGTCCGTCATCAGCGCGAGCTTTCTGCCTTGGTAGTGGAAAACATAAAACATCGGCTCGGCCGCGTCATGGGAGACGCCGAATGACTCAACATCAAGCCCGCCGAAGGATTTTACGCTTTCCATCGGGAACAAAAACTTTTGTCCGGTATCCAGCTTGCCGATCTGATTCTCCATCGCTTTCCACGTCTTTTCATTGGCGTAGACGGGAAGTCCGTACTTTCTCGCAATGACGCCGAGCCCTTTAATATGGTCGCTGTGCTCGTGAGTGACAAAGATGCCGTCGACGTCGTCTATCTTGCGGCCGATTTTCTCCATCAGCCCGTCCATCGCTTTACCGCTCAGGCCGGCATCCACCAGAAAAGAGTGCTCATCTGTCTCCAGATAAAACGCGTTTCCGGTACTCCCGCTCGCAAGCACGCTAAATTGCAAGCCCATTGTGTCTCACTCCATTATTTATTTTGATTGTTATCAATGACTGTGCTTTCCAATGCATTCACAGTGTACGTTTGCTGTGTCTTTTTCTTCGTCCCTTTTGACTTATCTTCAATTGTAATTCTCCATACCGGCGCCAGCACCTGCGTACTTGTCAGCGGATATTGGGCAATATAGCCGAACTTAACGCTTTTAACGGCGCAATTCGCTTTTAAGTAATTTTGAGAATACAATAATTCGACCGCATCAAGCTCAGGAATCAGGCTCTCCGTCTGGATTCGCTTGAATGACTCCAGCATGGTCTGCTCGTAAGATACGACCTCGTTTTTATCGTTCAGATGCAGAATCACCTGTCCGATCGCATCCGTGGACGAGTCAAAATCCTGATAAATAAACTGGCCGTCATACATCTGGTAAAAAGTGATCTGTTTTTTATCCTTGTCGACTTTCCACAGTTTATATTTTTCACCGCCGGTTATTTTAGAGCTGACGAGCGATTCCGCATCCTCCTGCGGTTTTTGCTTCGATAAACCGACCGGATTGGTAAATTTCATTTTCAGTGTGGTAACCTTGTGATCATCCGCCGGCATCTCCATTAAAGGCTTTTGATCTTTCAAAGCATCAATATCTTCGGCGGTAAATACCTTTTGGCCCGCCGTCAGCCGGTAGCCCGTCGCGGAATCAGAAGACAGGTTGCCGAAAGTGATATGATCCATCTCCATGTCTTTTTCCACATTTGAATTTTTAATCACTTCGTATTCACTGCTCGAGCGTTTTTCAAAAAACTGATAGCCGAGAAAAATATCGAGGATGAGGAAGGCAATGATGAAGATCGTTTTTGTCTTATTCCACTCCATTATCGTCCTCCTCCTTCCCCAGCAGATCTTTCGTAATCGGGACGATCTTCCCGTTGATTTTCATGCTCCAGACGGGTTCCAGTTCAACGAGATCATTCGTTGATGAAGAGACCATTTGATAGGACAGGAAGATCTGGTCGATTTTATTCACGTCGTATTTATCCTGCTGCTCCAGCAGAGACACAACCTCATTGCCGTTCATCATTTTTACGTCTTTTGTTTTAATCGGATTCGGCCCGAGAACATAGTTCGGCCGCTTGTAGCTGAGAACCTCGTCATTGGCCCATTGCAGGGTCAAAACAGGTCCGGATCCGAAAGGCTTAGACGTGCTGTTGATCACAGGCATTTGGTCTTTAAACATGTAGAAACTCAGCTGCTGGTTATCACTCACATTGAAAAATTGATAATGATCCGTCCAGCTTCCCGTATCCTCTAAATATTTATAGCTTTTCTTAATCAGCTCCCCTGTTTGATAAGAAGCGCTTTGTGCTAGGTTCCGATGCTGGAATTGAATCTGCCGCTGTGTCGAATTGATTTCCAGACGGCTGATTCCGTCAGTCAGCACATTCCGATTGTAATTCGGGTCTTCTCTGACCGTGCTCGGATCATTAAAAAGCGTCTGCTTAAACAGGTTCGTCTTAATGGTTTCAGTGATAAATTCTTTTTCCTTCATATTAAACCGCGCATTCGGCATGAGAAATTCTTTGCTTTTTCCGACCGAATAGAGGTGGTATAACGGCATACTCGACTTTTTGCTGTACAGCTCATTCATCAGATTGCGGTAATTCGCCGATTCCACAGTCACTTCCAAAATCAGCTGCTTGCTGTATGAGACCATGTAAATCTTTTTATTTGTCTTATTCTCATTAAACGGAATGACAATATGGTCAAATGAGCTGTATTCCATTGACGGATTCGACCATTTAAACATCGTTTGGAAAAAATCAATCGGAATGGTGTCATTGAATTGCAGATCGAGCTTTGCCGAATTGCCGTTTCTGCCGTAAAGCCAATTTTTAAAACCGAGCTTGTCGTATTGATCGGAAATATCCTTCATCCCTTTTACTTCCCATTGTGGCAAATCCGCCCATAGGTCATTAAAGAGCGTCTCATCATCCACTTTGTAATGAGAGCCGTTTGTATGAATAAACATATCCCGGGGTTTTACCGTTTGCGACACTTTTTGGCTCGTTTTATCAATTTTATGCTTTTCCCGGACAGTCGATTTGGTTGAGGCCGTGCCTTCTGAAAAATTGGGCTGGAATGTCCAAATTCCCCATGTTAAAACAAGACTAATGACGACCAGCACTGACAGTATGACTGTTTTTATATTTTCACGCCTCATCCCAATCATCCTCTTGCTCTTCTTTATATGGAAGAGTAAATGTAATCTTCGTTCCTTTTCCTTCTACACTGTCGGCCCAAATGTCTCCGCCGTGCGCCTGAACCATCTCTTTTGCAATCGCAAGGCCGAGTCCGGTGCCGCCGAGTTTTCTCGTGCGCGCTTTATCCACTCTGTAGAAACGGTCAAAAACTTTTTCCACATCTTTTTTCGGAATGCCGATACCTTCATCTTTTACGCTGATATAAAGCAGCTCTTCTTTCTCATTCACATCGACTGAGAAAGTGACATGTCCGCCTTCCGGTGAGTATTTCAGTGCGTTAGAAATGATATTATCGAGAACCTGCGTCACTTTATCCTGATCAATCTCCACGTACAGATTTCTGTCCGGAAGCTCGCGGATAAATTCGACATGCTGTTCTTTCGTCATTTCAAAACGATCGATAATCAGTGACATAAAGCGGATCATATGAATCCACTCTCGATTAAACTGATAATCTTTGCTGTCGAATTTAGAAAGCTGAAGCAGGTCGTTCACCAATCTGATCATGCGCTCAGTCTCATTTTGGGTCACCATTAGGAAACGCGGAGCGATATCTTTGTTTTCCCACGCGCCTTCCGCAAGCGCCTCTAAATAGCTTCGCATGGTCGTCAGCGGTGTCCTCAGCTCATGAGACACGTTGGCAACGAACTCTCTGCGTTCCCGATCGAGTTTTTCCTGTTCGGTGACATCATAAAGAACCGCGATTAAACCGTCGATTTTTCCGTGCTCTCTCTGAATAACGGAAAAATTCACCCGCAGTACAGTCGTTTCATCGTCACGTTCGATCTCCAGCAGCATTGAATCCTGCTGTTCTACTAAATCCTCAAATGTAAAGTTCTCTTTTATGCCTAATAAAGACGTAATCGGCATCTCTAAAGCCGTTTCACGTGAAACATTCAGCAGCTCAAGCGCAGGGCTGTTTAAAAGAATAATAGCTCCATTGCGATTCGTTGCGATGACGCCGTCCGTCATATACGCGATAACGGAAGAAAGCTTTCTTCTCTCCCCTTCCGTCATGGCTTGGGCATCTTCAAGCTCTCTCGTCAGATGGTTGAACGTCGTTGCGAGCTGACCGATTTCATCATGCCCGTATTTCCGCACCTTTCTGGAGAAATTCCCTTTTGCCAGTTCCATCGCCTGCTTACGCATATCTGACAGCGGATGGGTAATGGTGCGGGCGAGAAATATACCGAGAAGAGCCGTCAGAACAAGGGCTAAGCCTGTTCCTGAAGCAAGAATCGAGTTGACGGTTTTCATCTGGTTAAAGGTATCTTCCATACTGGCCACGACATATATCGCGCCGACAACTTCCTGATTCTCTGTGACGACAGGTTTTGCTGAAATCAGCACTCTGTTTTTACTTTTAGGATCATAATATTTTTTTGAATAGGCCTGTTTTGTTGAGAAAATCCGTTTAAAAATCGGGTCAGTCGTCTGTTTCCCCGCTATTTCCTCGCCATAAGGCCTCGAAGAACCGACGACCTCATAGCTTTTATCAACAAATGTAATTTCCCGTATTTCATTATTCTTCGTAAAATCATTCAAAATCCGTTTGACGTCATCTTTAATGACGGTGCTGTCATTATCTCCTTTATATTCCTGCTCAATATAATAGGATAGATTGTCAATCCGCTGATTTAACGATAATTCATAGGACTTGAGAAGAGAATTCTCCACCTGTTTCACAAAGTACACACCGATAATCTGCATGGCGATGATAATGAGAAGCACATAGATCAGCGTGATCTTAAACTGAATCGACCGAAAAAAACCAACCTTATTCATCGCCGGTTAGTCCTGTTCAGGGTTTCTCAAGTAATAACCGACACCCCGTCTTGTGACGATCCAGTTCGGATGGCTCGGATTATCCTCGATTTTCTCACGGAGACGGCGCACTGTTACATCCACCGTTCTCACATCACCGAAATAGTCATAGCCCCACACAGTCTGCAGCAGATGCTCACGCGTCATAACCTGTCCGATATGTTTGGCTAAGTAATGAAGCAATTCAAACTCACGATGAGTCAGCTCGATCGTTTCTTCTCTTTTTGATACGACATAAGCGTCAGGGAAGATGACGAGAGAACCGATATGAATGTCATTAGAAGCTGATTCTTCCTCAGCCGGCGCAACCGTAAGCTGGCGGCGCAGGTTCGCTTTGACGCGGGCCAGAAGCTCACGCGTGCTGAAAGGCTTCGTGACATAGTCATCCGCTCCGATTTCAAGCCCGATGACCTTGTCAATCTCCGAGTCTTTTGCCGTCAGCATAATAATCGGCATATCATATTTTTTCCGGACTTCCCGGCACACTTCAACTCCGTCTTTATTCGGAAGCATAATATCTAAAAGAATTAAATCAGGCTGAAGCTCCTCCACCATTTCCACGGCTTCGTTTCCGTCGTACGCACAATGCACGTCATAGCCTTCTTTTCTTAAGTTAAACTCTAATATATCTGCAATCGGTTTTTCATCATCGACTACAAGGATTTTCTTATCCATCATCTTGATTTTCCTCCTGCCAGAATGACTTCATTTCATCTATTGATGTTTCATGATGATCACAATTCGGATCGTGAAAAACGTTCCCCGTCTATTATAACGGTTTCAGGTCAAAAGATAAAAAAATTAAAGAGAACAGCGCAAAAACGTATTGAACTGCCATCCTTTTGTCATGTTTTTTATTTTCTTTTAAAAAATAATATTTTTTTGAAACCTCACGAAAAAAAACGCCGTCTAGTGTTTGACGTCTTCTTCTGGGCCGGCTGAAAAGCCGGCTCTCCCTTTTTTTATAACAAAAGAAAAAACGCACCTACTATTGCAGATGCGTTTGGGTAAGTGGCTCGGGACGGAATCGAACCGCCGACACACGGATTTTCAGTCCGTTGCTCTACCAACTGAGCTACCGAGCCAGATGTTTCTTTTCTATACTATAAAGTAAAGTAAAATGGCGGTCCGGACGGGACTCGAACCCGCGACCTCCTGCGTGACAGGCAGGCATTCTAACCAACTGAACTACCGGACCTTACAGTAATTTGTCCGGAGAGCCGTATCGTGGCGGCCCTCCGAGGACAAATAAGGAGTTAGCAATAACGCTAAAGTAAATCAATGACCCGTACGGGATTCGAACCCGTGTTACCGCCGTGAAAGGGCGGTGTCTTAACCGCTTGACCAACGGGCCATAAAAAGTGGTGAGCCATGAAGGACTCGAACCTTCGACCCTCTGATTAAAAGTCAGATGCTCTACCAACTGAGCTAATGGCTCCTGATGTGTCGGATTATGTATCATAGAGCATTCAGACAAAAGCTTTCTTGCAGTACTCTATTGAAGCTGTTCCGTAACAACGAGATTTATAATATCATAGAACATTCGAAAGTGGCAACTACTTTTTTGAAAAAAATCTATTATTTTTTTCCTACATAAAAAAACAAGCCTCCGTGACCGGAGGCTTGTTTGCTGCAAATTCTTAGTTAGCGCGGTATACACTGCGGATGACGTTCGTTTGGGAACGGTCGGGACCGACAGAGAAAATAGAAAGCGGAATACCTGTCAGCTGAGACACGCGTTCCAGATAATGGCGCGCATTTTCAGGAAGATCGCTTAATGTTTTTGCACCTGTGATATCTTCCGTCCAGCCAGGCATTTCTTCATATACCGGTTCACACTCTGCGAGAGCTTTCAGACTTGCCGGGAATTCTTCAATCACTTCACCTTTGTAGCGGTAAGCGACACAGATTTTCAATGTTTCAATGCCAGTCAGCACATCGATTGAGTTCAGAGAAAGATCTGTGATTCCGCTGACGCGGCGGGCGTGGCGGACAACAACGCTGTCAAACCAGCCGACACGGCGCGGACGGCCTGTCGTTGTGCCGTATTCGCGTCCGACTTCACGGATTTGATCCCCGATTTCATCTTTCAGCTCAGTCGGGAAAGGGCCGTCACCGACACGGGTTGTGTACGCTTTAGATACACCGACGACGTGCTGGATTTTTGTCGGGCCTACGCCTGAACCGATCGTCACCCCTCCGGCGACCGGGTTGGATGAAGTGACAAACGGGTATGTCCCTTGGTCAATATCAAGCATAACCCCTTGAGCGCCTTCAAATAAAACGCGGCGGCCTTCATCCAGCGCGTCATTTAAGACGACGGATGTATCGCATACATACTTTTTAATCTGCTGGCCGTATTCATAATACTCATCCAGAATATCTTCAATTTTGAAGCCTTCCGTTTCATACATTTTTTCAAGCAGACGGTTTTTCTCTTCAAGGTTCCGTTCAAGCTTTTCTGCAAACACGTCACGATCTAACAGGTCTGCGATCCGGATGCCGATCCGCGCCGCTTTGTCCATATAAGCAGGTCCGATGCCTTTTTTCGTTGTGCCGATCTTATTGGCCCCTTTGCGTTCTTCCTCTACTTCATCCAGTTTCAGATGGTATGGAAGAATGACGTGGGCTCTGTTGCTGATTCTCAAGTTATCCGTGCTCACATTGCGTTCATGAAGATACGCAAGCTCCGTTATGAGCGCTTTCGGATCAACAACCATTCCGTTCCCGATGACACACGCTTTTTCTTTATAAAAAATTCCTGATGGGATTAAATGAAGCTTGTACGTGACGCCATCAAACTTGATGGTATGTCCTGCATTGTTTCCGCCTTGATAACGTGCGATCACTTCTGCATTTTCTGATAGGAAATCTGTAATTTTACCTTTTCCTTCATCGCCCCACTGCGTACCTACTACGACTACTGAAGACATATATCCGTGCACCTCCGTTAACCTTTCAAAACGATATCTCATTCAAACAAATTAAGTGTATCAGTGCCGAAACAGAAAGTCAATCGTAAATCCGAACGTTTAAATCTTATTAATATATATTTGTTCGCCTTAAACATAATTAAAAGCGTTTTCTCTTTCATTTGCTATCTATCACTCCCGAAACTTTCATGCTTTAATAAGAAAAAGAACCCGTAATCAGGGTTCTTCAAACAGTCATTTATATGCCGCTTGTATTCATCAGGACGACCCGCCAGCCGTCAGGATCTTCGATGGTCACGCCTTTTTCTTTCCAGTACGGGTTTTCGGGTGCTTTCTCCTCATATCCCATCTGCTTTAATTTCGTGCTGATGCGAATGACCTCCTGCTGATCCTGGATGTAAAAGACAAGCAGGCTGTCGCCGTGCGGAACGGGCGCCGGCTGAGACGCGCCGGTTTCTTCGGTGAATTCTAAGTGATATTGCGTATGGGGCAGGCCGAACATGACGCCGCTGTAGCCCTCATGTCCGGAAAAACTGCCGACCCTCTTCAGCCCGAGGCCCTCTTCATAAAACCTGATGATTTCCTTAAGCTGTCCGGTCGGCCGGGCAATCCGGATTTGCGCCGCTTGAAATTGCGGAAATTCAATTGCCATCATCATCCCTCCCTTAATTCCATTATATAAAAGCGCTTTCCTTTTTTCGTCTGCCGAACGGACGGCATTCTCTCATTCTTTCGGATGAAAAAAAGCCTCAAGACATTGCTTGAGGCTTTACGCACCTGCCGGAACACCGCCGTCATCAAAGCGCCTTTCCAGGTTTACGAACTTATTGTATTCTTTCACAAAAGCCAGTGAGACGGTGCCCACCGGGCCGTTACGCTGTTTGGCGATAATGATTTCGATGATGTTTTTGTTTTCGGATTCTTTATCATAGTAATCATCACGATACAGGAAGGCGACGATGTCGGCATCCTGCTCAATACTTCCCGACTCACGGATATCTGACATCATCGGACGTTTATCCTGCCGCTGCTCAACACCCCGGGAGAGCTGAGACAGGGCGATGACCGGGACTTCAAGCTCCCGCGCCAGCGCTTTTAGCGCCCGTGAAATTTCCGATACCTCTTGCTGGCGGTTGTCGCTTGAACGGCCGCTTCCTTGAATGAGCTGCAAGTAGTCAATTAAAATCATGCCCAATCCGTTTTCCTGCTTCAGCCTGCGGCATTTTGAACGGATTTCGCTGACGCGGATGCCGGGGGTGTCATCTATAAAGATACCGCTGTTAGACAGGCTTCCCATCGCCATCGTCAGCTTGCCCCAATCTTCTTCCGTCAGATTACCCGTTCTGAGATTTTGGGCGTTAATATTCCCTTCAGCGCAGAGCATACGCATGACAAGCTGCTCGGCACCCATCTCAAGACTGAATATCGCGACGCTCTCATCCGTTTTGGTGGCTACGTTTTGCGCAATATTTAAGGCGAATGCCGTTTTCCCCACAGACGGACGGGCCGCGACAATGATCAAATCATTCCGCTGAAACCCCGCCGTCATCCGGTCAAGCTCAATAAAACCAGTCGGAATCCCGGTAATATCGCCTTTCCGGTTGTGAAGCTGCTCAATGTTGTCGTATGTTTGCACAAGCACGTCTTTAATATTTTGGAAGGCGCCCGAATTTTTTCGCTGCGCGACCTCCATAATCGTTTTTTCCGCATCGCTTAATAAATCTTCAACTTCATCCTCGCGCGTATACCCGTCTTGAGCGATTGAGGTCGCCGTTCTGATTAAACGGCGGAGAATCGATTTTTCCTCAACGATTTTCGCGTAATATTCTATATTAGCCGCTGTCGGAACGGAATTCGCGATGTCCGTCAGGTAAGAGACGCCTCCCACCTCTTCTAACAAATCGGTATTCGCAAGCTCTGACGTTACCGTGACCAAATCAACCGGTTCACCGCGGTCTCCGAGCACGAGCATGGCATTGTAAATTTTTTGATGTGACATTCTGTAGAAATCATCCGGAATCAACACTTCAGAAGCCAGTGTTAACGCAGACGGCTGTAAAAAAACAGCACCTAACACGGCCTGCTCAGCTTCTATGTTTTGCGGCGGCAGCCGATCATTCAGAAGGTCTGTCATGCTAAGCACCGTCCTCTCCTTAAAAAATATCCAAACTCCATTTTACCATTTCTCAAGAAAAAGAATAGAAAAACATCATTTTCCCTGTATTTGTCAAACAGCGGCTGCGTGTTTCACCATTCCGAATGCTGGGAAACAAATAAATAAATCGAAACCAGGAGGTAAGAAGGATGAAAACATATGCAGTAACACCCAATGTTGATGCGGACGGATGGTTTGTGAAGGTTGAAAATGTGGCGCCGACGGCTCTTTATACATCAAAGGACGCGGCGATCGAGAAAGCGGAGCAGACGGCTAAAGAGAACAGCCCGTCTAAGCTTGTCATTTATGATCAGCATAAAAACATTGAAGAAGAACGATCCTTTTAAGAAAAGCCTTCGCCCGAGCGAGGGCTTTTCTTATTCGATGAAACGGATGTGCAGCACCGTCTGCGCCATGAGATCGGCCGTTTTTTGATACAGCTCCCATTCTTCACAGGCGGCGAATACTTTCATCATGTCCTGCAATGTCTGTTTCAGTATGATAAATTCGTCAATTGTCCGCAGTTCTGCGGCTTTTTTCTGATAATCAGCCAGCTTCAGCTGTAATAACATCAATGGCGATTGCATAAAAAACCTCCCCCATTCTGTTATAAAGCCCCGCTTTTCAAACCTCCATTCCTTTGTCATATCCTCTTACGTTAGATTTCTGATTTTAGTACAATAAAGAAACGGAAGGAGTGATCACATGAAACCGCTGCAAATTTCCGCCGAAACGGCGCAAAAGCTCGCAGAATCACTGAATATGCCGCTTGAGAGAATCATGCACATGCCTCAGCACATTCTGCTTGCCAAATTAGCTGAAGTCCAAAAAGAGAACGATCACAAATAAAGGCTGCTCTCTCATATATATGTGCGGGAGGCGGAAGCGATGGCTTTCCGCCTCTTTTTTTGTGAAGAAAATTTTGGTAAAACATTCTTTGAACGGAACCGATCCGATTTTAACCGTCTCTCAGCTGAAAAAACTTGTTGACGAAGGAAAAGTGAAACATTTCTTATTATCCGGAAACAATTCAGGCAACACAAAGCTTGTCTCATGGATGAAAAAGAACGGCACAAAAATCTCAGCTGACCGATACAGCACCGGAAAAACAAGCTCAGCCCGGCAAGGAATGACAGGCGGCCCGGGCGGACAAAGTCAGCAGACTCTGTATGAGATGAAAAAATAGTTCGGAAAGAGGCTGGATAGTTAAACGCCGGCCTCTTTATTTTGCTCTTGAAGCACCTGCCATGCGGCGCCGGTATCATTCAGAAAAATGATTGATAAATCCTTTCTATTTTTGAAACCATCAGTTCCTGACGCAGATGCCGGCCGGCATAGGAGCGCGCTTCTTTTCCAAGCCGTTTCCTGAGAGACTGATCCGTAATCAGCATTACGAGAGCATCAGCAAGTTCGCGGCTGTTGCCGGGCTGACAGATAAGCCCTGTGGCCTCATGCCGGATCATCTCAGGGATTCCTCCGCAGTCAGTTGCGACAATGGCTTGACCTGAGAACATCGCTTCGATGATCGCTATAGGGAAATTATCATTCAATGTCGGCAGGACAAATATAGATGATTCAGCCAAAAGCGCCGGCACATCACGTCGTTTTCCGAGGAAAAACACATTTGAGAGGCCCAGTTTCCGTCTCTTCTCTTCCAGAAACCCTCTCATGTTTCCGTCTCCGATGATCCATATATCAACTCCGGATAAATGGTGCCGGATGCGGGCGAGAGCGTCCAGCAGCACATCATGTCCTTTTCGCTCGGTCAGACGGGAAACGCACGCGATCACGAGCTTTTCAGCACGTTTTGACTCAGGGGCATCCTGAATGTGAATACCGGTATGAACAGTCTTCAGCTGGGCTTCCTTCGCTCCGTACTCCAGCAAGGGCTCGTGAAAGGAGTCGCTGATTGTAATGATTTTATCCGAAGCCCGAATACCCTGCCTTTCTATTTCACTGAAATATGCCTCTTCTATTGAACCCTTTTGGATTTTATGAAACTTCATCCGGCTTTTCGTAAAATGTCCGTGCGGCGTGAAAAAAAGAGGACGCTGGTACGTTTGATTAAGGTATCCCAGCAAAAATACCGCAAATAAATCCTGCGCGTGAAACAGGTCATATTGTTCTAAGTCTTTCTCCTTCAAAAATCTTTGAAAGACATGTAAATAGCTGAGATTCTTCACAAACTTTTTGTTTGCGGCGCCGTATCTGCCAACAAGAAACGCTCTGATCTCGTCAGCGGCCCGCGGGATATCTTCCTGAAAAAAAGTTGGCGGCATTTGGAGCGGCGAGATGACATCCGCCTGATGACCGATGCGCTCAAAACCCGTCTTAATTGATGTGATATAACTCGCCAACCCTCCGACATTCGGGTAACGGAGAAAAGTTGCGTACAGAATACGCAATGGCTTTTTTCGTTTAGGGGAGCTTTTTCCTTCCGCACAGAACGAATACAGCATCTCTGGCTCACCTTGATGTTCGATCCCGTAAAATTGATCCATGACGCGCAATAAGGCTAGAGGCACCAGACCGTTCGGCTTGCCGATCTCTTCTTTCACATCCGCTCCCCCTCTCTCAAACTTATAATCCTAATTCCCGTCCCCATTTTGACACTTTGTCAACATGATACGGCAGCAGTTCTCCTCCCCGATTGTCGAAGATTCTCCGCAATTGGGTATGAAGCCCTTTTTCAAGTGTTCTCTGCAAATAAGCCATTTTGTAAAGCGTCATAGGAGGGGTCTGAAAATGAATGCCCCGCTTTTTCATTTCTTTCGTATACACTTTTACGCAATACGTCCGAATATCTTCTGCGTGCCGGCTCCAATCTTTTCTGAAGCCAAGCAGAATTTCAACCAGCACCGTCATATCAAACCAAACCGGCGCGTATTTTGCGGATTCCCAATCGATGAATTGAATATCCCACGGTTCATGTCCGGACGCATCGTGGGTGCAGATATTCTGCATATGAAGATCACCGTGTGTGATGGCTGAGCCGTTTTGTATCAATTCAGGGAAAAAATCCGGCTCCTCCTGCTCAAGCAAGTTTGTGATTTGCCAATAATGAGGCTTCACGATATCTTTTGTGCGCTCATCTTTAAGAGCCCTATCCAATAATTCCGCTGTCTTTTTGATCTGCTTTTTACGCCCTTTTCTCATGGTTTCCGATCCATATACCGGCAGCCACGACCGCCATTTACCGTCAGAAATATTCTTGTTTTCAAAGGTGCGGCTGTGCAGTTCTGCGACAGACGGAATAATATACTTGAAATGCTTCGGGTGAAATGTAAGCTGTCCCCTGATCTGGCTGACAAACTCCATAAATATCCACGTTTCATGGTCACTTTCTTCTATAAGATAGATATCCGGCAGCAAATCCCCTAAAACAGAACGGGCTTTGCCGTATATATTAATCTCGACCTTATTTTTTTCACGGGAAGATTTATATACTTTCAATATCAGCGGAACAGTGCCGGATTTTTTCTTTACAGACAGTTTATAAATGGCGCTTCTGTCCGTCGATTTCAGGCATGTGATGTCATCCGGATTCAACGCAGCCCTTTCACCGAACGAATACGACAGTTTTTCGTCAATTCTCAGTTTTTGAAATGCGCCATACAAAATCTCCTTTTCATACATGCCGATCTTCCTTCCGCTTCCGTTTCCAGCTGTTTTTGAGATGAGACCAAGTGCTTCTGATAAATGGCATCGGGTCATTCCAAGCAAAAAGAGCGTACTCTTTTTTTCCTTTACACCCTTTCCAAAAATCCCGGAACGTCATTTCTCCTCTTTTTCGTTTCTTCAAAAATGTTAAGAAATAACGCACCTCATAAATCCAGTTGATTCCGTCTTTTTGTTCGAGCTGGGGCTTCACATGTTGTCCGGTCAAATACAGATAGTACATGTAAACGAAATGAACGCCTGCCGGTTCTGTCAGGCTATGGCTGAGCCAAAAGCGCGGATTAATTTCGATAAACTTGTAAACATTGTCCCGGGGATCCTTTTTAAATTCCGCCATGCCTACTCCCTTCAGCTGAATCGCTTCAAAAAACGGCAGGGTCTTCTCGATTAAATCAGGAAGCCGTTTGCTGACGACGTGGGCCCCCGCGCCAAAATCAGCAGGGAATTGATGGTTCTTTTGCAGAGAGAATAGGCCCATTAATTTCATTTGGTCATCATAAAAAGTGGCGACTTTATAAAAACACTGGTTGTCTCCGGGGATGATCTCCTGCACGAGCAGTTCTCCATTTTCTCTGTAGGAGCTGAACTCCTTGCGCAATTGTGCGGCATCCTTCATTACAATTGCTTTTTTGTTTACTTTTTTTCTGTATTCATGGCCGGCCACCGGTTTTAAAATACACGGGAAGTCAATATTAGCGATGGCCTCTTCCAGCTCATCCCGGTTGTTCGGAAAAAAGGTTTTCGGGCAGGGGATGTGATGCTTGACCGCTAATTCATATGCTTTGCTTTTATCTAAAACCGTTTCTAACAGAGAGCGGCTCGGGAGCAAAAATAAAAAAAAACCGGCTAATGTCTCGCGGAATTTAGATATAAATCCCGCATAATCATCAGATCCTGCGTACAGAACCGGCTTTGCTTGGAACCGCTTCCCGAAATCAGTCAGAAATGTCAGCAGTTCTTCCTCTTGTGTTAAAGGGCTGGGACATATCCCGCAATCTGCCAATCTTGATTTTCCGATACGATAAGGTCCCTCCGTGTCAAACGCGTAAACATCGATTCCTCTTCGGGCCAGGCTGCGAATGATCCCAATCCCGTTTGCACTGAAATCAAGTACAACGGCTGCATGTTCATGTTTCATGATCTCCCTCCGAGCTGTTGGTATTTTGATAAATCGATTCGATATTTTTTATCATCGTCTCACTGCTTAAATATTTCTCCGCGTAGGCCTTTGCGTTTGAAGCAGCCTTCTCCCGCGCAGATTTGTTAGAGATAAAAAACGCTAAAGCCCGGGCAAGAACCTTTGCATTTCCCGGCTCGACAATAAGCCCCGTTTTGTTATGGCGGATCAGATCCGGAATACCCCCGCAATCGGTCGCGATGATAGCCGAGCCGCTGAACATCGCTTCAATAATCGAAATAGGCAGACTATCATTAATGGTCGGCAGTACGAATATGTCCGTCATATTCAAAATAGCGGGAACATCATCTCTTTTTCCTAAAAAGGAGACCATAGACAGATTCAGTTTTCGAGCCTGTTCCTCTAAGGCGCTCCTCATCTCTCCGTCGCCCGCGATCAGCACTTCAACATGTTCAAGTAGATCAGACGGAATTCGTGAAAGTGCGTCAAGCAAATGATTATGTCCTTTTCTCGGGCCTAATCTTGCAATACACGAGATGATGATCTTATTTTTCGGTACCGGGGTTTTTCTTTTCCCGCCTGTTTTTGCATCGTAATCGATTCCTGTGATCACCGTTGTCATGTCTTTCTGTTCGGCTCCGAGCTTCATGAGCGGGCTACGGAACGTATCGCTGATAATAATCAGGCGATCTGCATATTCAATGGCTTTCATCTCTAGTTTTTTATAATAAAACTCTTCTACCGATCCTTTTTTAAAGATGTGAAATTTAAGTCTGTTGAAAGTAAACATGCCATGCGGTGTAAAAAACAAAGGTTTCTTATAGATTTGATTGAATCTGCCTAATATATTGGCTGTAAATAAATCTTGAGCATGAAACACATCATATTTTTCCAGATGAATCTTTTGAAGCATTTGCTCGTATATAAACATCAGCCGATTATTCTTCAAAATATGATCACTGTAATCCCCGTATCTGTCACTAAAGAAATCTTTTAATTTCGGAACAACATCCGCCCGCAGTTCTTTTACCTGTGCGGACGGAAACAGATTAGGGGATATGACATCGACCTTATGACCTCTTTTTTTCAGTCCTTCACTAAGCGTTTTAATATAGTTTGATAAACCGCCCGTGTGCGGGTAGTCCCAAAACGTGGCAATCAAAATGGATAACTTCTTTTTTTTCCTGTATAACCGCGGAATATGATGTTCATGTTTCAACTGTGTCTTTACTGCCGCCTTTTTTCGCGGGCGCGTTTTGACCCCGTAGTAGCGGTCAAGCGTCTGGACCATATACGGATAGGGGACGGAAAATGTCTTGATCATTTCCAGATCCTCCGCACGACTTCAAAAGCTTCGGCGTATTCCACACCCGCCGTCATCCCCCTGACTCTTCCTAAATGTTTTACGCCTTCATATGAACGGGGATGAGGGTAATCCCTCATTTCTACGTCATAGTGGTGAAGCGCCGCGAGTTTGGCATCCATTGTGTCTGTGATGTTAACGAAGTAATTAGGCTTGAAGAGTTTATCAGCCGTATTCCTCTCCCACTCGCTTGAAGATAGCGTTTCGAACGTAAGCAGTTCGATAGGTTTTTGATTCGGAAGCGGTCTGGCGGCTGTTAAAACTGCTTGGAATGTTCTCTGGTGATCCATATTGATATCGCCGTAATGATGTGTAAAGATTTTTTCAGGCTGATAGACGCGAATGAGCTGCTCTAATTCTTTGACAAGCTTATGAAGAGGGATACATTCCAGCTCTAAATTCGTATGCTCCAAAAAGATGACTTTCTCAATTCCAAGCTCTTGATTCGCGCGTTCGCCTAATTGTTTAATATGATGAGCTTCTTCTTTTCTTCCTAATGCCGTAATAATGGAAACCACTTTATATCCTTCATTGATCAGCCGTTTTATGGTGCCCGCTGCTCCCAATAGTTCATCATCGGGATGAGCGCCGATAACCATAATGTATTCTGCCATTTTTTCCACACTCCACCAAACAAATGTTACAAATATCATATGACGACCCTAAAAAAAGGAAACTTACATATGCGGATTTTCAGAAACTTACATGTGCGGCTGCCATTCCAGGTAACGTGACGGATTTAATTTTTTTATAGTGTTCAAAAACTCATCCGCCAAGCCGTATTTGTCCAGTCCTTTTAATAGTTTTACGGGAAACCGGGTAATGGTGGAAAAAGCTCTTTTATGGTCGATGACTTTAAGACTTCCGTGTTCATTGATCAGAATGTGCCTGATTTCGGCATCCCATCTGGTAAAACCGATTCTTTTTAATTCATCCAGCATATTTAAAATATCAGCAGTCAGTTTGACGGACAGGGATTTTTCTTTTCTGATATGGCGGGCAAGAGAGGTGCCTTGGATGTATTCCATCACAATATAATGATCTCCGTATTCATACAGTCTTGGAATCACCGGGGAACCTTGTCCGGTCTTTAAAGCCGCCAATTCCTTCTTGCATGTCCCTTTTTCAAAGAAGTATTTTACGCATTTGTTGTGTGTTAAGCGGTAGACTTCCCCGTCTTTTCCGTCTCCGATCAGCGGATAGTGCTCCAGCGCCTTTTTATTCTCCGGATTATTAAAATATGTTTCAGAAAAAAATCGTTTCATACCGACACATCCTTCGTTATGATGTAATATAATATGCAATCTGGTAACGATCGGAAATGAAACAATCTCATCATTTTCTTGCGCTGCGCGGTCTGCTGACATGAAAAAAAACCCGCCGGATCGGCGGGTTTTTCATTGTGTATTACGCTTCTTCTTTTACGTGAACCTTCAGCACAGCCTGAACTTCAGGGTGCAGCTTTACAGGAACGTTTGTATATCCCAGTGTGCGGATACCGTCTTGGAGCTCCAGTTTCCGTTTATCCACTTTAATCTTATGCGTTTTTTGCAGCGCTTCTGCAATTTGTTTGCTTGTGACAGATCCGAATAGACGGCCGCCTTCACCGGATTTGGCACTCAGCTCAACAGTCAGCTGTTCAAGCGTTTCTTTCAAATCTTTCGCTCTTTCAAGCTCGGCAATCGCTTCTTTTTTCTCTTTTTCTTTCTGTCCTTTCAATGCGCTGATGTTCGTCGCATTTGCTTCGACAGCGAGGCCTTTTTTAATGAGAAAGTTATGTGCATAACCGTCTGCTACGTTTTTCATTTCGCCTTTTTTTCCTTTACCTTTTACATCTTGTAAGAAAATAACCTTCATCTCTGAACGCCTCCCTCAAAATATTCATCAATGGCTTCCTTCAGCCGGACGAGCGCTTCTGAGACAGAAATGCCCGATAACTGGGTTGCCGCATTGGTTAAATGCCCTCCGCCATCCAGCGCCTCCATAATAATCTGCACATTGACCTCGCCCAGCGATCTCGCACTGATGCACACCGTATGCTCATCCCGTCTGGCTACCGCAAATGAAGCTTCCACTTCACTCATCGATAAGAGGGAATCAGCCGCCTGCGCAATCAGCACCTGGTCAAAGTACTCCTCTTCGTTCTCAGGAAGAGAAGCAATCGCGATATGTTCTTTATAAAGAGACGTATGCTGGATCAGCTTCGCCCGCTTGATATAAGAACCGACCGATTCTTTGAGAACTTTCTGCACCAGAACCGTATCTGCGCCTTTCGCTCTCAAATAAGAAGCGGCGTCGAACGTCCGCGAGCCCGTGCGAAGGGAAAAGCTCTTCGTATCCACTATTATACCAGCTAACAGGGCCGTCGCTTCAATCATATTGATTTTGAGCCGCTTCGGCTGGTATTCAAGCAGCTCCGTCACGAGTTCTGCGGTGGATGAAGCATATGGCTCCATATAAACGAGCAGCGGGTCTTTAATAAATTCCTCGCCTCTGCGGTGGTGGTCAATCACAACGATGTGCTCGATTTTGTTCACGAGACGCTCTTCCATCACAAGGGATGGTTTATGTGTATCAACGACGACAAGCAGCGTGTCGTCATTTGAAATTTCCATCGCCTCTTCCGGCGTGATGAACCGCGACCACAGCTCTTCATATTTCTTAATTTCTTCAATCAGACGCTGAACACTTGATCCGATCTGGTTCGGATCAATGACGATGTAGCCTTCTTTGCCGTTGGCCTGCGCCACCTTCAATATTCCGATTGCGGCTCCGACTGCGTCCATATCAGGAAATTTGTGCCCCATGATAATGACATTGCTGCTTTCTGAGACAATTTCCTTGAGCGCGTGAGAAATCACCCGGGCGCGCACCCTTGTGCGCTTCTCCATCGGATTCGTTTTGCCGCCGTAAAATTTCACCTTGCCGTTCGGCATTTTGATCGCCACTTGGTCGCCTCCGCGGCCGAGAGCCAAATCGAGGCTGGACTGCGCCAGATCTCCAAGCTCCTTCAAGGAAGAAACCGATGCGCCGATCCCGATGCTGAGGGTCAAAGATACAGTGTGAACGGATGTTTTTTCTCGGATTTCATCCAAAATCGAAAATTTCGCGTTTTCAAGCTCCGTTAAAATGTGTTCATTTAACACCGCGATAAACCGCTCCGAGGACGTCCGTTTCAGGAAAATGCCGTACTCCTGCGCCCACGCATTTAATAATGAGGTGACCTGGCTGTTCATCGTGCTTCTCGTTTGGTCATCCAGCCCCTGTGTGACGTCATCATAGTTATCTAAGAAGATATATGCCAGCACGGTTCTCTCATTTTCGTACTGCTTTTCAATCTGAATCTGTTCTGTCACATCAAAGAAATAAAGCAGGCGCTCATCTCTTTTAATCACTACTTTAAACTTCCGCTCATTCAAGGTGATCGTTTCCGAATCGACCTCCTGCTTGATCAGCGGCACAACGGCCTCGCATGTGTCATACAGCGAGCGTCCGACGAGCGTGCTTTCATTAAAACAGGAAGACAAAAACGGATTCGCCCACTCAATGTAATATTGATCATTAAACAGCATAATTCCGATAGGCATTTCCATTAATGCCTCTTCGCCTACTTTTTTCAATCTATACGATAACGTGGAGATATAATCGTCAATTTCTTTTCTGATCAGAGAATCCGCACGCTTAATGAAAAACAAGATCACGGCGAGCAGCACAACGCCAATGGCTCCTATCAGCCAGTTAAAGTAAATGCTGATGAGAATTATGATGATTGACAATGCAATCAATGCATAGATGGGATACCGAAACAACGGTTTTTCATAAAAACTAGGCATTTCTATCAACTCCCCACCTGTAAGTCACACTCAATTTCGCGTCACCTTATTTCTTATGTTAAAGCCTATGTCAATGATGCCTAAGAGGAGATACACGGACAAGATGAGCGGAAAAAGCACCCCCAGCACAATTGCTAATACAGGAACGGCTTTCGGCATCTCCATTTCGCGGCAATAGAAAAAAATAAACGCTAATCCTTGAATACAAATCAGCAAGCTGAGAATAAATCCCCCATTCAATGAAACCGAATACAGCATATGCCCTTTTTCTAAAGGGAGAAACCCTAATATCGTCACAATAAAATACAGAATGACAACGCTTTGCGGGAGTTTGAGCTCTCTAAAAGGCTTCATCTTCGGAAGATCAGGGGAAAATCGCCGTAAAAGCGGCCTTGCCATAGCATAACTGAGGAAAGAAAAAACGATGCCGGTCAATACGAGCACTGTCGGAAAAAGATATTGAACCGTGCTCAGCTGACTTTCCATCAGCTTGATCTGCTTCCCGAACTGGTCTCCGTAACCGAGCTGTTTTGACATGGTATCAGCCACAGACAGCGACTCCCGAAGCTGGGACATGGTGGTATCAACCACATTCATATTAAGAAACACGATGCTGACCACAAAAAAAACGACGCCGCACAGCACATACGCCATAGCGCCGGCAGCAACCGCATAGCCGGGCTGTTTCTTTTTAAAATAAAATCCCATGGCGATTCCCGTACAGGCCGCCGTAAAAGCGCCTGTAAGCCCGGTAAACGAACCTACAATAAAGCTGACAGGAAGGCTGGCAAGCCCCATCCATACCCCGGGCTTCAGACCGTGCCGAATGGTGTAAAGAATGATCGGCAGCGGCAAAGCAAAGAGAAGAATTGCCCCCAGTAAAGGGAGGTACACGACCAAAAGGGAAATGATTGCAAAAATACTGATCAAAATGGCGCCTTCTATTAGAGCCCTTGTATTTTTCACTTACTCACCTCAAACCTTGTATCATTCGAACATACGAATAGAAAAGAGCAGCTTAGACGACTGCTCTTTTGACGCCGCAATGTCTCTTTCAAGACCTGAATTTTCCATAAACTCTCCAAAATACACGTATATATTTTAACATAAGTCGAAATCGCAAGTAAAATGAGCGCGGACAGCCGCAATGTTCCATGTGAAACATGAAAACAGACAAACGGACATCCCAGTGAAAGAATGCCCGTTGTATCAGTGATCCTGATCATCCATGAAACCAGAAGTATCTCTGTTTTTCTTTTTGGTTTTTCGTACATATAACAAGACGATAACGATAAGTAAGAGAGTGGTCGCCTGCAAAACCCCGCTGCTGAAAAGGAAGAAGTTCTTTATCATGTCCCACATATAGTTTCACCTCTATTTCGTATTTCCTTTACATTGAGTTTCCCTTTCTGGAAACTTCAAAACATCAGGAACAACATCGGGACCGGGGCATATGCTGAAAGTGAAAATGAAGGATAAAGGAGATTCTTACACCATGACTGAGCGGAGAACATTAGCATGGCATGAAACGTTAGAACTGCATGAGTTAGTAGCTTTCCAGGCAAACGGACTTGTGAAATTAAAAAGAACAGAGCGGGACGTAAGCGATGCCAGATTAAAACAGCTCTACAGATTTTCCATCCATTCGCTGGAACAAAATCTGCGTGAACTGCTTCCTTTCTTCCCTGAAGCTCCCGCTTTTCGTGAGGATGAAACAGAAGAGCGCGCTGATTCCTCCTTTTACAGCGGCGGCCTGCTCATTCTGGCCAAAACATCTGTCCGCAATTATGCCGGAGCCATTACAGAGACGGCCACACCTCAATTAAGACACGTCTTCGTCAAGCACTTAAACGCGGCCATCAAGTGGCACCAAATGGTCTTTGAGTATATGGAAGAACGGGGTCAATATCCGGCTTACAACCTGAGCGAATTGCTGAAAAATGATGTACGCAATGCCAGAAAAGCCATCGCGATGAAATAAAAAAAAGCAGCAAGGAATTTAATCCTTTGCTGCTTCTTATTTTTGAGCGGACTGATCTTGAGGAGACGTTTTTTCCCGGTATGCCTCGAGAAACTCCCGGTTGGCATCTCCCCATTTCTTCATTTGCAAAACGATCGGTTCCAGCGACCTGCCGAATTCGGTAAGAGAATACTCCACCTTTGGAGGCACCTGCTGATATACCTCGCGATGCACGATGCCGTCCGCCTCAAGCTCGCGAAGCTGAAGCGTCAGCATACGCTGCGTAATGCTGGGGCAAATGCGCCGAAACTCATTAAACCGCTTTTTTCCGCCGATCATATGATAAAACAAAATACCCTTCCACTTTCCGCCGATAACGGAAAGCGTCAGTTCAACCGGACAACCTTCTTTATTCGGATATATGTTCATTTTTCATCCTCCATAGTACCTTTTTTGATACTATATGCTGATTAGCATCTGACTTACCCAGTATTTTACTCGCAACCCTCCCCACCTCTCAACAAAAATGCTTCTTTTTCACATCAATTTTTAAGGTTTTGAAGATTACACCCTCCTCAAGACGTGTTAAACTATAAAAAGATTGTTTACACTACAAAAAAGGACAAGGAGTTATTATGGAAAAAATTCTTATTTTCGGACATCAAAACCCAGACACAGATACCATTTGCTCTGCCATTGCCTACGCTGATCTAAAAAATAAACTCGGCTTCAATGCTGAGCCCGTCCGCCTCGGACAAGTCAACGGCGAAACACAATACGCGCTTGATTATTTTAAGCAGGAAAGCCCGCGTTTGGTGGAAACAGCCGCAAACGAAGTAAACGGCGTCATCCTTGTTGACCACAATGAACGCCAGCAAAGCATCAAGGATATCGAAGACGTTCAGGTTCTTGAAGTTATCGACCACCACCGTATCGCCAACTTCGAAACAGCGGAACCTCTTTACTACCGTGCTGAGCCGGTCGGCTGTACGGCTACGATCTTAAACAAAATGTACAAAGAAAATAACGTGAAAATCGAGAAAGAAATTGCGGGCCTCATGCTGTCAGCAATCATTTCCGACTCTCTGTTATTTAAATCTCCGACTTGCACGGAGCAAGATATCGCAGCGGCAAAAGAGCTTGCTGAAATTGCCGGCGTAGATGCGGAAGAGTACGGCTTAAACATGCTGAAAGCGGGCGCCGACTTAAGCAAAAAAACTGTGGAAGAACTGATTTCTCTTGATGCGAAAGAGTTCACGCTCGGCAGCAAAAAAGTCGAAATCGCCCAAGTCAACACAGTTGATATTGAAGATGTTAAAAAGCGGCAGCCGGAATTAGAAGCGGCTCTTTCAAAAGTAATTGCTGAGAAGAACCTTGACCTGTTCCTTCTCGTGATTACGGATATTCTGGAAAACGATTCCCTTGCGCTTGCCATCGGTGATCAAGCGTCAAAAGTGGAAAAAGCATTCAACGTGACTTTAGAAAACAACACGGCTCTTTTAAAAGGCGTCGTATCCAGAAAGAAACAAGTCGTTCCTGTTTTAACAGACGCGATTGCAGAATAACCAACACACCCCGGAAACCAGCCGGGGTGTTTTTTTATTGCTCATTCATCAGACGGCCGTTTCGTAAGCGCTTTCCTCCGAAAATCATTTTGACGGAATTTAATATACAATATATAATATATCACATGGAGGACGTTCATTTCCTAATTATTGTTAGTTACTATCACAACGTCAGAATCGGGGGTGTCTATCCTGGAAAAACACGCTGCTCTTTCTTATTCACGAACAACAGGCATTTGGCTTGTGCTGACAGGAGCTATCTTATGGGGGGTCTCGGGAACGGTTGCCCAGTATCTGTTCCAGCACCGCCATTTTAATACAGAATGGCTGACTTCAGTGCGCCTTCTGGTGTCAGGGGCGCTTCTGCTCGGCATCGCGTACCGCAAAGAAAAAGGACGGATATGGGCTGTTTGGAAAGACAGACGGGACAGAATTCCCCTTCTTTTATTCGGGATTTTCGGAATGTTAGGCGTTCAATACACCTACTTCGCGGCAATTGAGTACGGCAACGCGGCCGCTGCTACCGTTCTTCAGTATTTAGGGCCGGCGATCATTACATGCTTTTTAGCGATTCGCGCAAAGAGAATTCCTTCAGCAAAAGAGCTGCTCGCCGTCTTATTGGCGGTTGCCGGCACATTCATTTTGGTCACGCACGGGAATGTCGGAAGCCTGTCCATATCCGGTCTGGCCGTCTTTTGGGGCATCAGTTCGGCGTTTGCACTGGCGTTTTACACCCTTCAGCCGCATCGTCTGCTGAAGAAATGGGGATCGGCCATTATTGTCGGATGGGGCATGCTGATCGGCGGAGCCGCCCTCAGCTTGATCCGCCCGCCCTGGACATTTGAAGGCGAGTGGTCCTTTCCTGCATATGCCGCGATCGTGTTTATCATCATTTTCGGAACGCTCATCGCTTTTTATTGCTACTTGGAAAGCCTGAAATATCTGAGTGCCTCTGAAACCAGCCTGCTCGCCTGTGCAGAGCCGCTGTCGGCAGCTTTTTTAGCTGTGATCTGGCTGCATGTTCCCTTCGGAATATCAGAATGGCTGGGTACTTTGCTGATTTTAGCTACCATCGCTTTATTATCTATCAAGCAAAAATAATCTCTCTTTTTTAGAGAGGTTTTTTCCTAGGCCCAGAGCACCCATTAGTCTCAATTACCCATATATTAAAAGGCCTTTTTTCATTTTACTATCATCCAAAAGAGGAAAATAGACCAGTTGTCAATAGAATCAGAGTCTAATAGAATGATGTCGACAAGTAAATCATGCAGGATTGTTACTGATAAAGCAGGCAAGACCTAAAATGTGTTAAGGGCAAAGTGTATTCTTTGGCGTCACCCCATACATATTTTAGGTCTTTTTTTCTGTAACAAACCTGCCATCCATGAATGCAGGAGGATCGAATCGGCAGATCGCAAAAAAAGGTACATACAAAAGGAGACATGAACATGAACATCAAAAAATTTGCAAAACAAGCCACAGTTCTAACTTTTACGACTGCACTTCTGGCAGGGGGAGCGACTCAAGCCTTCGCGAAAGAAAATACCCAAAAACCTTACAAAGAAACGTACGGCGTCTCTCACATCACACGCCATGATATGCTGCAGATCCCTAAACAGCAGCAAAGTGAAAAATACCAAGTGCCTCAATTCGACCAATCAACAATTAAAAATATCGAGTCCGCAAAAGGACTGGATGTGTGGGACAGCTGGCCGCTCCAAAACGCTGACGGAACAGTAGCTGAATACAACGGCTATCACGTCGTGTTTGCTCTTGCCGGAAGCCCGAAAGACGCTGATGACACATCCATCTACATGTTTTATCAAAAAGTCGGCGACAACTCGATCGACAGCTGGAAAAACGCGGGCCGTGTCTTTAAAGACAGCGATAAGTTCGACGCCAACGATGAAATCCTGAAAGAACAGACACAAGAATGGTCCGGTTCTGCAACCTTTACATCTGACGGAAAAATCCGTTTATTCTACACTGACTTTTCCGGTAAACATTACGGCAAACAAAGCCTGACAACGGCGCAGGTAAATGTGTCAAAATCTGATGACACGCTCAAGATCAACGGAGTGGAAGATCATAAAACGATTTTTGACGGTGACGGAAAAACATATCAAAACGTTCAGCAGTTTATCGATGAAGGGAACTATACATCCGGCGACAACCATACGCTGAGAGACCCTCACTACGTTGAAGACAAAGGCCATAAATACCTTGTATTCGAAGCCAACACTGGAACAGATAACGGATACCAAGGCGAAGAATCTTTATTTAACAAAGCGTACTACGGCGGCAGCACAAACTTCTTCCGTAAAGAAAGTCAGAAGCTTCAGCAAAGTGCTAAAAAACGCGATGCTGAATTAGCGAACGGCGCCCTCGGTATCGTAGAATTAAACAATGACTACACATTGAAAAAAGTCATGAAGCCGCTGATCACTTCAAACACGGTAACTGATGAAATCGAGCGCGCGAATGTTTTCAAAATGAACGGCAAATGGTATCTGTTCACTGATTCACGCGGTTCAAAAATGACGATCGACGGTATTAACTCCAACGATATTTACATGCTTGGTTATGTATCAAACTCTTTAACAGGTCCTTACAAGCCGCTGAACAAAACTGGTCTTGTACTGCAAATGGGTCTTGATCCTAACGATGTAACGTTCACTTACTCTCACTTCGCAGTGCCGCAAGCCAAAGGCAACAATGTCGTGATCACAAGCTACATGACAAACAGAGGCTTCTTTGAGGATAAAAAGGCAACATTTGCGCCAAGCTTCTTAATGAACATCAAAGGCAAGAAAACATCCGTTGTTAAAAACAGCATCCTTGAACAAGGACAGCTTACGGTTAACAACTAATAACAACAAAAAGAAAATGCCGATACTTCATTGGCATTTTCTTTTATTTCTCAACAAGATGGTGAATTCAATCATGGCACGAAAATGGCCCGTTGTAATATTGATCTTTTTGGGTGCGTTCCTGTTTGTCGGCTTACTGCCGAACAAAAACCACAATTCCTCTGACACAAACACGGAGCATAAGAAAGATTACCGGGCGGCGTATCATTTTACGACCCCGGACAAATGGAAAAACGACCCTCAAAAGCCCATTTTTTTCGAGGGGAAATATCATTACTACTATCTTTATAATCGGGATTACCCGAACGGCAACGGCACAGAATGGCGGCACGCCGTATCAGAGGACTTGGTGCACTGGACGGACGAAGGCACGGCTATTCCGAAATACACCAACGAAAACGGCGATATATGGTCCGGTTCTGTCGTCATTGATAAACACAACACCGCGGGCTTCGGCAAAAACGCGCTGGTCGCCGTCACGACGCAACCGACAGCCAAAACAAAAGCCCAGGAACAATATTTATGGTACAGCACGGATAAAGGAAAAACGTTTACTTCCTATAGTGATCAGCCCGTTATGAAAAACCCGGGAACTAAGGATTTCCGGGACCCGAAAGTGATCTGGGATGAACAGGATGACAAATGGGTGATGGCCATGGCCGAAGGCGAAAAAATCGGTTTTTATGAATCACCTGATTTAAAAAATTGGACATACACGGGCGGTTTTATCACTCAGCAGATCGGCCTCATCGAATGCCCCGACCTTTATATGATGCGTGCAGATGACGGAACAGCCAAGTGGGTTCTGGGCGCAAGCGCAAACGGCAAACCCGCAGGCAAACCGAATACGTACGCGTATTGGACCGGAAACTTTGACGGGAAGGAATTTACCGCCGATCAAGAAGAACCGCAATGGCTCGATTACGGCTTTGACTGGTACGGCGGCGTCACATTTGAGGACGGTAATAGCGAAGATCCGCTGACAAAACGCTATGCGCTGGCATGGATGAACAATTGGGATTATCCGAATGAAACACCGACACTAAAAAACGGCTTTAACGGTACGGATTCTATCGTCCGTGAAATCCGCCTTCAGCAGCAGGAAGGCGGCACATACAGCCTAGTGTCAGAGCCGGTTGAAGCATTGAACCAATTAACCTCTTCAACTGACAGCATAGAACACAAACAGGTGAACGGTTCAGAGACACTGCCGATCAAAGGTGACACATATCAGCTTGATATGGATATCGCTTGGTCAGATATCAAAAATGCAGGCGTCAGACTCAGAGAATCAGCAGACCAAAGCCGGCATATTGATGTCGGTATTTCAGCAGAAGACGGCTACGCCTATGTGAACAGATCGTTTACAGACCAGCCTGATAAAACCGGTGCATACGCCGAAAGCAAAGCCCCATTTGACGGAAACAAAGGGCGCGTCCATCTGAAAATTCTCGTGGATAAAACAAGTATTGAAGTATTTGCAGACGACGGAAAAACCGTTTTGACAAATGAAGTGTTCCCAAAACACGAAGATCAGGGAATCACGCTCTTTTCTGAAGGCGGCTCCGCTGACTTTCAGCATATTGAGATGAAGCATCTCGGTTCGATTCATTCTTAGACGTCCCTCTTCATTTCTAACCAGCGCCCGGACTGTGGTAAAATGCAAATATGTATACTACGATTCATGAGGTGTTCCATTGGATAATCAAAACAAAGAACCTGTGCTGAAAAGAACCATCATGCGGGACGAAGTGTATCGCACACTCAGAAACTGGATCATAACGGGCAAGCTCAAACCGGAAACAAAGTTAAAGGACAAGGATTTGTCGGAAACATTGGGAATCAGCCGCACCCCGATACGGGAAGCCTTATTGCGGCTGGAAGATGACGGCTTGGTGATAACAAAAGCGAACAGATGGACGCTTGTCGCTCCGATTGAGTTAAAAGAAGCGGAAAACTTGTATTCCATCGTCTGGACGCTTGAAAAACTCGCATTGCAGCAAGCTCTCCCGCGTATGGACGATGCCGTGATTCAGGAATTGAAACAGCTGAATGAAAACCTTCTTCAAACAATGAAAGACGGCGATAAACTGGCCATCCTGGAAGCGGACAATGCATTTCACCATCGCATCATTCTGCTTGCGGACAACGCTGAACTTCACAAATTGCTAGTAAGCCTGAAAGTCAAAATTCAGAGACTGGAAATCCGCTATTTCAGTGAAAACGGCGCTTTAAACAGATCATATAATGAACACTCTGATATCATTCACGCATTAGAACAGCAAGATGCCGCCGCTGCTTTTACAGCGCTTGAAGCGAATTGGAAAAACAGTTTAGAACGGCTGCAGAACATGGCATAGCAAACGAAAAAGCCAAATCACTCATATGATTTGGCTTTTTTACGGATATCACAAGACAGCCGCGTTGGCTGTCTTGTTTACTTTTTGTTTATATATAAATACATACCGTAATCCGTCGGCACAGAAGCATACCCGATCTGTCTGAGCATGGCTGTTATATTCCCGCGATGATACGTTCCGTGGTTCACAACATGCAGGATCATATCGGCCGCTGCGGTTTTCATGATGTCACCTGACGGATGCTCTATTTCAAGGGGGAGATTGATATTTTCTTCCTTTTGCAAAAATAATTGATACCGGTCTGATAATTCCGAGAACATATCTTCCAGCTCTTCTATCTCTTTAGACAAGATGTCCTCTTTTTGCTGTTCAGCTGATTTCAGCGTATCCTCCAGACGCTCTCCGGAGAACACATCAAACCACCCCTTATCCGACAGATACACATGAGTCAATACACCGGCTATCGACGGAAAGACACTTTGAATCTCCTTACGGTACACATCCTCCGGAAGCTCTTTAAGCCGGGTGAATATTTGCTGATTTGCCCAAAGATGATAATCATACAATTGCAGTGCCAGATGTCCCACATTACCCTCTCCTCTCTCGATATATAGAACGTACGTTCCTCATTATACTACACTACATGCGGCTTTGTACCAATTTCTTCATTCGCAGCTGAGAAAATCCGATAAAAGCCGAAATTAATAAGAGGAGGCCTGCACCAATATAAATAAACCGCACGCCGAATACATCCGAGATAACCCCCGTTCCGATAATGGAAAACATAAAAATGAACTGAACTAAAGCTGATCTCGCCGCTAATATATTAACCCGTGTCTTTTCGGTCGTGATGTTTTGAAGCAATGTTTCCTGCGTGAGATCTCGTAATACACAAGCCGGCCCCATACACAGCACCAGAAAAAGGGCCGTAACGGCGCTTGTGATCAACCCATAAATAAACGTGAACATTCCATATGCCAAGGCTCCCGTCAGCATAAGCGGAATGAGATGATGCTGAAACTTACCGGATAACTTATAGATGATCAGTCCGCCGATCATTGTCCCTGCATAATAGACTCCGTTGACATACCCCCACCAAGCCTCTCCTTTATGAAGGACGTCATGCACATAAGTCAAGGACACAGACCCAATCCATATCATGCCTGCCCACGATTCGATCACATCCATCACAATGAGAACCCTGAGCTGTTTTTGCTGAAATAAATACACCCAGCCGCTTGCCGCATCTGCAAAAAGGGAACGTTCCCTGACTGCTGCCGGCGCACACATGCGTACTTGAAGAAACAGAATGATGCCCAAAACCGAAGAAACCAATAACATGACAGTGACGATCATTGTATCGCTCTCTCCCAAGAACGCTATGATGACGCCGCCGAGAGACCACCCCGCAAACTGAACGGTCTGATCCGCCGCAGATAATAAACCGTTCGCTTTCGCCCTTCGATCAGGAGGAATGATTTCCCCAATCAGCGCGCTTTTTATCGGAGCAAACCATCCGTTGCAAAAAGAAATGCCTCCGATCAGACAAAACATCAGAAAAAAGAATGCGGATGAACCGGTTTGGATGACAAAAAACAAACAGACTAACAGTGTGATCTGAATCAATTGAGAACCGATTAACAAAGAACGAAGCGTGAACCGGCCGGTGACCAGCGGCAAAACGGCGCTGCCCAATACGCGACATACAATGCTGACGAACGTCATAAGAGAGGCCATCGCCGTCGAACCGGTTTTTGTAAACAAAAACAAGATGACAGCCATCGTATAAAGTGAGAACCCCAAGTTGATAGCGGTCTGGCTGTATAAAATAGCGTAATACGCTCTCTTCATATTCATCTTCTCACTCCCTGATTATGTAAATCATACCATATTTGCCGATCAGCTCTCTTTTTTTTTAAAGAAGGTAGGTATGGAGTCAAAAAACAGCTGGCTGACATCGAAAATGTCATTAAGATTCCGGACAAAAACAAAAGCCGATGCGCGCAGGCATCGGCTTTCAAATTAACCTATCATCTCAAGAACAAGCGACACAAAAGCTTCAGCGGCCGGAAGCTGCCATTTTTTCTTTTTGACCAGCATATGAGAATAAAGCCGCTCGAACGGCTCAGACTGCTGAAGAATTTTCAGCTTCCCCGCTTTTACCTCTTCTTTTACCGTAATATAAGGTAAAACGGAGAAACCGAGTCCGCTCATCACCGTCTGCTTAATGGCCTCTATACTCCACAATTCCATTGTTTGTAAATGACTGATATCATGTTTGACGAGAAATCGTTCAAACATGGTCCGATAGCTGCATCCTTCTTCATTTGTAATAAAAAAGTGCTTGCCGCTTTGTTGATAGTCGTCAAAATGATCCGGTGCGTCACTGCCCGCCACGAGGACGATGCGTTCCTCCAATAAAGAATGATGTATGCATTTTTCCATTTGTATCTCCGGATATACCATAAATGCAATATCCACGCGGCCGCTTACTAATTCCACCTGATTCTGCCCGCATGTTCCGTTGCTCAATATGATATTGACGTTCGGATACTTTATGGAATATTCTCTGATAATCGGCCCCAGTCTGGAAATGGTCAAAGACTCCGGCGCCGCAATTTTTAAAACGCCCTTCACCTCGTGAATGCTTTGCATATTTTTGATCTTGTCATGGGCGGAAAGTAAATCCTCGGCTAACGGTATCAGCTCTCTCCCTAAAGGCGTCAGTTTCAGACGCCTTTTTTCGTACGTAAATAATGCGCCGCCGATCTCCTGTTCAAGCGCCTGAATATGAGTCGTAATCGTCGACTGCGTGTATCCCAGCTTCGCCGCGGCCCTTGTATAGCTTCCCTTATCTACAATGGCCTGAAATGTAATAAGATGTCTGATCTCCATATGAATTCACCTCTAAGATGTATCGAAAAAATCAATAATGCGATTTTATTTTTCAATTTTATTTATAACTATTCTTATCATACAATAAAAAACGGTTCCATCACATTAGCAAATGAAGGTGATTTAATGAGTATCATAGCTTTTCTTTCTTATGTCCTGATGACATCTATTACACCCGGACCGAGCAATATTTTAATGATGAATGAAGCGCGCAGAGCCGGCTTTATCGGTTCATGGCGTTTTAACGGCGGAATCCTGACGGGATTTGCAGTGCTCGGCATTCTCAGCGGTCTGTTTACCATGAGTGTTTATCATTGGATTCCCGTCGTGGAACCTTACTTTAAAATTGCCGGAGCCGTCTATTTGCTCTATTTGGCTTGGCAGATCTCGCTGCCCAAAACATCAAAAGGCGATTCTGAAAAAACCCGATCGTCTTTTCTATCGGGATTTCTGTTTCAAATGATCAATATAAAGAGTATTTTATTCTTTTTAACCTTAATGAGCGCTTTTATATTGCCATTTCAGCACACGTATCCATTGATTGCGTTCTGGCTCGCGTCGGCTATTCTCCTGGGCTGGGCGGCTTTACTGCTGTGGTCGGCGTTCGGCTCTGTTTTTAAACATCTCTTTGAGAAACACGATAAAGCGTTTCGCATCGTGATGTGTCTGCTGCTCATCTATTCTGCGGTAAGCATTTATCTGTAATTCAAAAAAGATCCGCCTAAGGAATGATTTTCAAAACAGAATAAAAAAGAGGGCTTCCTTTCCGGAAGCCCTCTTTCCGTCTGCTACGCCAATAAAAGAAAAATAAGCGCTAAAACTGCCGGAAGTCCTTGTTTTACGATAATTGATTTGTTTGAAGTAAAGCCTCCGAAAATGGCCGCGATGACCACGCAGATGACGAAAAACATTTGAATCATATGGCCAATCGGATCAGCTCCGAGGATCAGCCCCCAAATGAGGCCGGCAGCCAGAAATCCATTATACAGACCCTGATTTGCAAACATGACCGCTACATTCCGATCACCTTCTAAATGCTTCGGCAATTTGAAGGACCGCTTAGCTGCCTTCGAATTGATAAAAAACATTTCAAGTATCATGATAAATACATGTTCTAAAGCTACAATTCCGACGAAAACAGCTGCAATAATCTCCACTGTCCCTCTCCCCTCAGCTTCACTTCAACCTTATTTCCATTGTGCGATTGTTTCGATAGGAAGACGGTAGGAAGCATATCCTTCGTCTGCCGCTTTTCCGATTGATAACAGCATGACCGGTACATAACGCTCTTTATCCATTCCGAAAACCTCGGCAATCTTTTCTTTATCGTAGCCGCCGATCGGGTTTGTGTCATAGCCGTGCGCGCGCGCCGTAAGCATCAGCTGCATGGAAACGAGTCCTCCGTCAATCAGAATCGTTTCACGGTTCACTTGCTCCGGCAGTTTTTCAAAGTGTGCCGTCAACGCAGCGATTTGTCTGTCTTTTACTTCCTGCGGCATGTAGCCCAGTTCGACCGCTTTTGAATAAATTTCTTCTAAATAGTCATCACTGTTCATATCTGCGAAAACCGCGATCACCGCAGATGATGTGCTGACTTGTGTTTGGTTAAAGCTGGCAAGCGGCGCGAGTTTTTCTTTTCCTTCAGGGCTGTCAATGACGAGAAAACGCCACGGCTGCGCGTTGACTGAAGACGGTGCTGTCGTTGCTTCTTCCAGGATTTGAGTCATTTCTTCTTTGCTGATTTTTACGGCCGGATCGTAATTCCGAATGGAACGGCGCCCTTTCATAATGTCCATAAAGTCGTTTGTTTTCAGTTCTGTTTTCATGTGTAAAACACTCCTATGCTTTCATATTTTCTATATTATTCTGCATCTGTGACAATACGTTTTTTAACATACTGCGTTCTTCCTCGCTGACACCGGCAAGCATTTCCTTTATGAAACGCTCCTTCTCCTTTTTGGAAGCCTCAATTCTCTCCCGCCCCTGTTCAGTAAGCCGGACAAGTATAATTCGGTTGTCCTCGGGCTTCCGCCTTCTTGTGACCATTTCTTTGGCTTCAAGCTGTTTCAAGTGTCTTGTCACGGCTGCGCCATCAATATTTACCTTTTTCTGAAGATCGCTTTGGCTGATCTCATCGACGTAAAAAAGCACGGCGAGAAGCTCAAGGCGGGATTGGCTGATTCCGGTGCACGCTTCAAACTTCGTGCCGATCACTTTATGCAGTGATTGGAGCTGATATAAAATCTCGCCTTCCTCTGAACAACATACTGTCAAAACCCATCCCCACTTTCTTTTGCGCAATTAATTGACTAGTCAACGTTTGATATATCAATAATATACAGCCGTCATTCTATTTTTGCAAGTTTTTTCTCCTTTTTAAAAAAAAAGCTGCCGATTAACGGCAGCTCGCTTCTTAATGATTATGGACTTTTCTGAAATTACTGCCTTTTACTTCTGCGACATCATATACCGTCACAAAGGCTTGTTTATCAATGTCATTAATAATTTCTTTCAGTTTGGTTTCTTCTAAACGGTTGATAACACACGTGATTTCTTTGAATTTTTCATGAGAAAAACCGCCGTATGCTTCTTTATACGTAGCGCTCCGGCCCAATTCTTCACGAATGGTCTCTACCATTAATGCAGGCTCATTGGTGATAATCTGAAATGTTTTAGAACCGCTTAAGCCTTCCTCAACCACATGAATGACCTTAGACGCAATGTAGTAAGCAATGACGGAAAGCAATGCGCCTTGCAGCCCGAATACAAAAGAAACAAAAATAAACACAAACATGTTTAAAAATAAAATGAGGTCGCTCGTGCCAAACGGCAATTTCCGTGACAGAAGCACAGCCAGCATATCAATTCCATCTAAGGCGCCGCCGTTGCGCAATGCCAATCCCATTCCAAAGCCGAGAATAATCCCGCCGACAACGGTGATTAACAGGGTATCTCCCTCAATGATAGCCGGTGTGTGGTGGAAAAAACTCGTGCCTGCGGCAAGTGAGACAATACCGATAATTGATAGAAACGCAAAACCTTTACCGATTTGCTTATATCCTAACCAGACAAACGGTATATTGATCACCGCAATTAAGATCCCAAGAGGCAAATGAAACAGCTGTGAACCGACAATGCTGAGTCCGGTCACACCGCCGTCAGATACACTATTCGGAATCAATACGGTTTCCAGTCCATACGCGGCAATAATTCCGCCGATGATGACCATGATGGCCCGTACGATTGATTTCACTCTGAATTTCTTACGTCTTTGTTTTTCGATTGTACTCATATCATTCCCCGCTTCAATTATTTTGTCTTATTTAAATATACCATAATTGATACTTTTCGTTAAAAATAAGCCTATTGGCTATGTTGAAGCAGGAACCGAGGAAGGAGATGTCACAGATAACGTATCCATTTATGACTTTAATCATTCACAATGTAATCATTCACTAAAAGGAATTAATGACCATTAATAATCTCTTTTGTTTCCCTTCTTCACAAATTCCCAATCATATTCTATATTTTTTCTCACCCGCTGAAGAAGGCTGAAAATGGTTTCTTTTTCCTCAGATGTAAATCCGGACAGGGCTACCTCCGCAGAATGCTCTCCTTCTCTTTGCAATAACGGATAAACCTTTTTCCCTTTTTCAGTCGGAAACAGTTTTTTTATTTTTTTATTTTGATCATCAGGACGCTTTTCAATAAACCCCTGTATTTCCAGTTTTTTGATTGCCCTCGCCGCTGTTGTTCGGTCGACTTTAATCATTTCCGCCACTTTTTCCTGTATCACTCCCGGGTTTTCACATATACGCACAAGATAGAGATACTGCCCTTTTGTTAAGTCTAATTCTTTAAATTCAATATTGCTGATGGAATCCAATGCCCGTGCAATCATGCCGATTTCCCGCAAAATATCAGTCATATCTTTTCAAACCCTTCGTATTTTTGTTGCATTTACAATATAATTGTTTTATCGTTACTTCTATAAGACCACAAGCAAGCCGTGCAGTCCAGACTAATATGTGAAAAGGATTGGTTAATGATGAGGATAAAAAGAATAACGACGGAAATTGATTTACAAGCAGCGCTTGAGATTAGAAAAGCAGTTTTCATTGAGGAACAGCAAGTACCCGAATCCGATGAGTTTGATCAGTTTGATACGCTTCAGGAACAGTGCGGGCATGTTTTGGTTTATCATGAAAATCAGCCTGCCGGCACAGGACGTGTCCGCATCGTAAACCATACAGGCAAGCTCGAACGAGTCTGCATCCTGAAGCCTTACCGCAAATACGGATTGGGCAATGTCATCATACGCGAATTAGAAAACATGATAAAAGAAAAAGGCATCACCCAATGTAAACTGCATGGACAAACACAAGCGGAAGGCTTTTATCACAAACTGGGATATCAGACAGATTCACCGGAATTTATGGAAGACGGCATCCCGCATGTCTTGATGACAAAAGAGCTGTGAGCTGTCACTGAATGAGCAGCCAAACGGCTGTATGAATTATTTACCGAAAGCCTTGTATAAAGGCTTTTTTTCTTAGCCTGAAACTCAAATTAAAAGGTATGTGTGCTCCTCAGCCGGTGCTTGTCACAAATGACCGCCACAAAAAAATCAAAGCTGGAATAAAACTACCAATTTATAACATTTTGATTTCTTGAATAGTCCGATCAAAAGCTTTTAATCTATTAAAAATTAACAGTTAAAGAGATTACATAAAAGGCTGATTCTCTCTAATGTGGACTGCTGACGCGTTACATTTTTTCTATCTTCACATATCTTTAATACTACGTACGTTATAAATAGATTCCAGGAGGAGATATGAAGTGGAAGAAACGAGTATGGAGCCATCACGGCTCTGCAAAGAATTTGCTAGAATTCTCAATTCAACGCCCAGTGTCGTAAACGGCGTATGTACGGCGACAAGAACTCGAAGCAACATTCATCCGGTGGTACTCGGAAGAAGAGCCGAGGCATTTCCTTTTATTCCTCAGGCCTTTTCATTTGAAAGCATGGATCGGGAAGGCAGAGCTTTATGTTTAGGTGAAACTGTTTTACTGCAGGAAGAAGTGAACCCGTTAATGAGTGAGCTGCGCAAATTCGGTATCATCGTAACTGCCGTTCATAACCATTGGCTGTTTGATAAACCGCGTCTGATGTTTATGCATTTTGAATCAAATGATAAACCTCTCAATTTTGCAAGAAAAGTGAGAGAGGCCCTGAGAGTTCTAACTACTAAAACTGTGCGTGCGGTACCAAAAACTGACGGGGAAATGATTGAACGGCATGGTCTTTGTGACGAGTTCAACGATATTCTAGGCGGAACCATGCATACGTTTGAAAATGGAATTTGTACAGTAATGAGATCACGAACGAATATAAAACCAGTAGTACTGGGACGGCCCGGAAGATCATTCTTGCTCATTCCGCAAATGTTTTCATTTGAATCAATGACAAAAGACGGCCGTGCTCTCTGCAGCGGAGAAACTGTCATTCTGCAAAAAGAAATCAATCCATTTATCAGCGTTCTTCGGAAACATGATCTGATTGTAACGTCACTTCACAATCACTGGCTGTTTGATAAACCGAGACTGATGTATATTCATTTCGAAGCGATTGATAAACCTGTCAACTTCGCCTTAAAGGTGAGAAATGCTTTAAAAGTGCTTACTGATAAAGAGGTCAAAGCTTAGCATGTTTTGAAGTATCAAAAAGCGATTAAAATGATCGCTTTTACATATGATCAACCGAAAACAAAAAAGAGACCATATATAGGCCTGGCACGACATTTTTTATGATAAGCGAGACTATTAAAAAACAGCCTTATAGGCTGTCGTTTTGTGTATGTTCTATTGATGAGTTTATACTAATTCATCCCGCATTCCATACAAGCTCTTTATTTCTCAATGGTTTTCTACATGTCGTTGTGCAAACACCTTCTTAGCCACTGAAAGAGCATTAAGTACACGCGGGAATCCTGTATAAGGAACCAATTGGGTGATACTCTCTACAATCTCAGTCGGTGTTAATCCGGATGTAAGCCCTGTATTGATATGAAGTTCAAGCTGCGGCTCGGTTCCTTGCGTTACAAGGGATGAAATGGTAACAAGCGCACGTTGTTGATTGGTTAATCCCGGTCGTGAATATATATCTCCATAAGCAAATTCTATCATGTACTTACTTACATCTGGGGCGATATCTTTCAAGTCTTCAGAAATCTTTAAATGCGTAGAGATTTTATCATCGCTTGTTAAAGTGTACTCCATTAATTTGTCTAAACCTTGTTGGTAACGGCTTTGATCCATTTGAATTTCCTCCTGAAAGGTACTTATTTTCTGACATAAGATAATATATCGCAGCCCTCTCTAACCGTAAAATACATAAAAACTATAAAAATCATTCATTTTTTTCATGAGTTATCTTGATTTACGTAATTACTCTTACAAAAAAATGAAATATACCGGATAAATTCGCGTACTGCGTGTGAAACATATTTGCCTTTTTTTAAAATAATCGCCACTTTCCAAGGAATTGATGGATTAACAATGGAAATTGCCTTAACTAAACTTTGATCAGTCTTTTTCACTATAGACTGAGGAAAAATGGAAATACCTAGTTCTTCTCCAATCATTTCGCTGATAAAATCCCATTGAGAACTTTCATAAACGATATTTGGACGAAAACCGGCTCTAATACACTCTTGAATAATCCGATCGTGAAGAGAGAAGTCTTCACTAAACAGGATGAAAGGTTCATTTTTCAAGTCTTGCATTTCCACAATCTCTTTATGAACAAGCGGGTGAGCGGAATGAACGAAGAGCATCAGTTCTTCATTAAGCAATGGAATGATATCAAACTGCTCTTCGTCCACTGGTTCAATAACCACGCCAAGATCCAGTACCCCATCTTCAACCTCCTGTTTCACCTTGTTTCCCCCATGTTCTATCAGCTTGATGTTCACATCAGGATACAATTGTTTAAATCCTTTAATGATTTTAGGAAAAAACAAGACACCGATAAGCGGCGGTATTCCAATTTTCACTTTTCCTTTTTTTAAATGTAAAAGATCGTATAAGTTCGTCGATAAGTCATCTATTGACTTCATAATCATTTGGCCTTGCTCAAATACAATTTCGCCTGCATCTGTCAAAGCGATTTGTCTAGCTGAACGATCAATGAGCTCAACCTTTAATTCCTCTTCCAAACTTTTCACCATCTTACTTAAGGCAGGCTGTGACAAATGCAAATTTTCTGATGCCTTAGTAAAACTGTTGGATTTAGCAACTTCAAGAAAGTAAGTGATTTGGCGTATATCCATCGTATGATCTCCATTCCATAAGTTTAACGAATACATTATATTACTTTTATTCATTTTACTTATACAACTGCTGGGTGTAAACTTTTAGGAGACCAAAATGAATCCTGGAGGGGTTACTATGAGTAAATTATTGGAAAGTAAAGTTGCTCTTGTTACAGGCGCGGCGAGTGGAATTGGTTTAGAAATTGCACGTGAATTCGCTAAAGAAGGCGCAAAAGTTGTGATTTCCGATTTGAACGAAAAAGCCGTGCAACATGCAGCTGAGGAACTTACGGAACAAGGATACGAAGTCCTCTCTGCGGTTTGTGATGTAACAAACGAAGAACAAGTAGAAAAAAGTGTCTCTAAGACACTTGAAACCTTTGGACGATTGGATATTCTGGTAAACAATGCGGGGATTCAGCATGTGTCGGATATAGAAAACTTCCCGACTGATAAGTTTGAATTTATGCTGAAATTAATGCTTACTGCTCCTTTTAGTGCGACAAAAAGAGTATTCCCTTTGATGAAAAAACAAAAATTTGGCCGCATCATCAATATGGCTTCCATAAATGGTTTAATTGGTTTTGCAGGGAAAGCGGCTTATTGCAGCGCTAAACACGGTTTGATCGGTTTAACTAAAGTATCAGCATTGGAAGGAGCGGAATACGGAATTACCGTCAACGCCTTGTGCCCGGGATATATCGACACTCCATTGGTGCAAAACCAGTTAAACGATATTGCAGAGACTAGAGGCATTTCTAAAGAAAAGGTGTTTGAAGAAGTCATTTACCCCTTGGTTCCTCAAAAACGTTTGTTAGCCGTGCAAGAAATCGCTGATTACGCAGTATTCCTCGCCAGTGACAAAGCGAAAGGCGTTACAGGGCAGGCAGTCGTAATGGATGGCGGTTATACAGCCCAATAATCTGAATTTCATCTGCAGGAGTCATAGCGCTTTGGATTAAATGATTTACTCTTCAAGAACCAAGCCGATGGTTTTTTAGGAAAGACATAGCTATACAGATTGAAGTTTGATATATATTTGGTATATTAACTTAAGAAAAGCCGCCCTGTTGGCGGCTTTTTTACTGGTTTTCATGAGGGGAAAAGAAGCATTTGAAAAAGCGAAACGCGAAAACAAGCCGATTCTTGTCATTGATAGCATGTCTCTTATATATTTATCTGCTTGCCAATTCCTTAATCATCAAACCCAATTCATAAATTCCCTTTTGAAGATCTTCAAGAGATGCATAAGCATATGATAAGCGAATATAATTCCCTTTTTCTTGAGCATAGATACTGCCGAGATTGAGAAGTATCCCTTTTGTCAAAGCTTTTGTATAAAGTAATTTCATAGACAGTGGAGGCAATATTTTTACCCAGACAAAGAATCCTCCCTTCGGCATATTCCATGCAGCGACATTCTTCAAATTGGTTTCTAAGAGACTCATGATCAATTGCCTTCTCACCTTTAATTGACTTCTCACCTGTTCTAGATGCTGCTGGTATTCACCGGATGTAAACCACTCTGCCGCTACTCTCTGGGATAACGAACTGGAGCCGTAATCTGTTTGCATTTTTATGTCGGATAAACGTTCAATCACTGGTTCCGGCCCGACAATCCATCCAATCCTCAAGCCCGGACTTAACGTTTTCGATAAACTGCCTATGTAAAGCACATGCCCATTTTTATCTATTGTTTTAATAGGATCTGGAGGAATCTCATCTATCCATAACTCACGATAAATGTCATCTTCAATAATGGGAAGCTGTGCATTCTCACTTGCCGCAAGGATTTCTTCCCGTCTCTTTTTTGTCATTAAAATACCTGTCGGATTATGAAAACAAGGATTTGTATATAAGATAGCCCTCCCCCGCTCCCCCCTTGCCATGTGGATATGTTCCGGCAAAAGCCCATCGTTATCCATAGGAACTCCAGTCAGCTTCATACCGGCTGATTGAAATACGTGTAATGAATAAAGATAGGAAGGCTGATCGAGAAATACGGTCGATCCCCTTTGTAACAGCCCCATTGATATAAGCTGCAAGGCTTGCAGTGCGCCCGAAACAATAAGAATGGAAGAAGGAGACGCTTGAATGCCGATTGTTCTTAAATAGCCGCTTAATGCCTCTCTCAAAGGTAAATATCCTTTTGGTTCCTCATACCCGAATGCCTCTATGTTTTGAGATAACTTTCCCATGATCTCTTTCATAACAGCTAAAGGAAAAATCTCATGTGAAAGTTCTCCTTTACTGAGCTGTATAAGATCAGAATTCGATTCTGATTTATTGATCTCTTGAACGATTTTTTGGCTTGGCTGCTGGATTCCGGAGGTTACATACTGATCCCAATCGGGGGCGGAATTCTTAGCCAAAAGTGTCCATGTATTGTTCGTAACAACTGTCCCTTTACCCATTCTGCCTTCGATTAATCCATCCGCCGTCAATTCCTCTAAAGCTGTAATGACTGTGCTCCTGTTCACCTCAAAGTGTTTAGCAAGCGTGCGCTGGCTTGGAATCTTACTTCCAATCGGCCATTCTCCATTTCCTATTTTCTCTTTTATAAATTGAATGATTTGTATGTACTTAGGAAGCTTTTTCATCTTTTTTTCTTCTGGAGCGCTCATAAAAAGGATCCTCCTTAGAGTGGTTGGGTCAAAATCTATTTAACTGGTTGAAGTCATATCATCAAATCTTTATTAATATAGAAACACATTAAATAACTGGTTGGTTTTTGTAAAGAGGAGTGAGAAAGATGCAAAAGAAAACAGTTCGAATCGGTATATCTTACAGTCTGATGATTGGGTTGTGGGCATCAGCTTTCCCGGGAATTCGAGCGGGTTTGGAGAGTTACACGCCGGAACACCTCGCTTTGTTTCGCTTGTTGATTGGGTCAATGGCACTGTTGGTTTTTGCTGTTTTGACTCATATGCGTTTACCTGACATGAAGGATATCCCTGCTATTTTATCGTTAGGATTTTTAGGTTTTGCACTATATCACATTTTGCTGAATATCGGAGAAAAAACAGTCAGCGCAGGGACAGCAAGCTTACTCGTGACCATGACACCTATTTTTTCTGCAATGTTATCTCGTCTGTTTTTTGGTGAACATTTTGGGCTTTATAAATGGATTGGCTCTATCATAAGTCTATTGGGTGTGTCGATCATTTCATTTGGGGCAGGAAACTATACAAATTCAGTGAACGGCATTTTGTTAATCCTGCTGGCAGCTTTTTCGGAGAGTATTTATTTCGTTTTTCAAGCTCGCTATATAAAAAAATATGGATTTATTCCATTCGTTACATTCACTATTTGGGGCGGGACAATACCTATGCTTGTATTTCTGCCTGGCTTAGGGGAAGAGTTTTTGAACGCTTCAATGAACTCAACATTGTCTATCGTTTACTTAGGTTTATTACCAACGGTTGTGCCTTACTTTGCACTTGCGTATGTAACTTCACTCGTCGGTGCTTCAGAAGCAGCCATTTCACTTTATTTAACACCAGCCGTAGCCTTGGCCATTTCTTGGGTGTGGTTAGGTGAGGTACCTGCGTTTATTGCACTGACAGGCGGGATGGTTACAGTCGCCGGAGTGTGTTTCACCTATCTAACAGTAAATAAAACGATAAAGATTTTAAATCCTTACTTCTTATCTAAAAAGCAATAAGGTAGATGAAGTTTAACCCTGAAAATAGAGTCATAAGCAGTTCTCCTTTTTAATGACTTGGGTTTGGTTCACAAAGTTGAGTGTATGAATTTTTTTAGAGGATTGTGGTATGTTAAACATACAAATATTAATAGAAAGCAGGTGAGCCCATGCCAAACAATAGCAAACCCAACAGTTTAATCATGGAGAAGTCCCCCTATCTGCTCCAACACGCCCACAACCCCGTAAACTGGTATCCTTGGGGAGAAGAAGCCTTCGAAAAAGCAAAACGCGAAAACAAGCCGGTTCTTGTCAGCATCGGCTATTCGACGTGTCACTGGTGTCATGTAATGGCTCACGAGTCCTTTGAGGACGAAGAGATCGCCGGTATGTTAAACGATAAATTCATAGCCATCAAGGTTGATCGTGAGGAGCGGCCTGACGTGGATTCCGTGTATATGAGAATCTGCCAGCTGATGACGGGACAGGGCGGGTGGCCGCTGAACGTGTTCGTCACACCAGATCAGAAGCCGTTTTATGCGGGGACGTATTTTCCGAAGACGAGCAAATTTAACCGCCCGGGCTTTATCGATGTGCTTGAACATCTGTCCGAAACGTTTGCGAATGACCGGCAGCATGTCGAGGATATCGCCGAAAACGCCGCCGCTCATCTTGAAGTCAAGGTTCACCCGGCCGAGGGCATGCTTGGCGAACAGGCGGTTCATGACACGTATCGCCAGCTGGCCGGCGGGTTTGATACAGTGTACGGCGGGTTCGGCCAGGCTCCGAAATTTCCGATGCCGCATATGCTCATGTTTCTGCTTCGCTACTACAGCTATACGGGCAAGGAACAGGCTTTGGCCGGCGTAACAAAGACACTCGACGGCATGGCGAACGGCGGAATTTTTGACCACATCGGGTTCGGCTTTGCCCGCTACTCGACTGATAATGAATGGCTCGTGCCGCATTTTGAGAAAATGCTGTATGACAACGCCCTTCTCCTGACCGCATATACAGAAGCCTGCCAAGTCACAGGTAATGAGCGCTACAAACAGATTGCGATGCAGATCGTAACGTTTATTCAGCGGGAAATGATGCATGAAGACGGCAGCTTTTTCTCAGCTTTAGACGCTGATACCGAAGGCCGTGAGGGGAAATATTACATATGGTCTAAAAAAGAAATCATGAACCTTCTCGGTGATGAACTCGGCCCGCTTTACTGCAAGGTGTATAACATCACAGATCAAGGCAATTTTGAAGGCGAAAACATCCCGCACCTCATTTTCACGCGGCGTGAGGCCATCCTCGAAGAGACCGGCCTCACCGGACATGAGCTGGCCGAACGCCTTGAAGAGGCAAGAACAAAATTGCTGGAGGCCCGTGAAAACAGAAGCTATCCGCATACAGATGACAAAGTGCTGACCTCATGGAACGCGCTCATGATTGCCGGGCTGGCAAAAGCCGCAAAGGTATTTCACAAGCCTGACTTTCTCAGCATGGCGGAAACAGCGATCCGCTTTCTCGAACGGCACCTCATGCCGGACGGGCGCGTCATGGTCCGCTATCGCGAGGGCGAAGTGAAAAATAAAGGGTTTATCGATGATTACGCTTTTCTCATCTGGGCTTACCTTGAACTGTATGAAGCGGGTTTTAATCCGTCTTATCTGCAGAAAGCGAAAACGTTATGTACAAGCATGCTGGAGCTGTTCTGGGATGAACGGCACGGAGGTTTCTTCTTTACGGGGAATGATGCCGAGACCCTTCTTGTCAGGGAAAAAGAGGTTTATGACGGGGCCGTGCCTTCCGGAAACAGCGCGGCTGCCGTACAGCTGCTTCGTCTCGGCCGCCTGACGGGTGATATATCACTGATTGAAAAAGCCGAAGCGATGTTTTCCGTGTTCAAACGGGAAATAGAGGCCTATCCGAGCAGCAACGCTTTCTTCATGCAAAGCGTACTGGCACATACAATGCCCCAAAAAGAAATCGTTGTTTTCGGAAGGAAAGATGACCCGGACAGAAAACGTTTCATTGAGGCGCTTCAGGAGCATTTCACTCCCGCCTATACGATTCTCGCCGCAGAACATCCGGATGAGCTTGCCGGCATTTCTGACTTTGCCGCGGGTTATCAATTGATCGACGGGAAGACAACGGTCTACATTTGCGAGAATTTCGCCTGCCGGAGGCCGACGACGGATATTGATGAAGCGATGAACACCTTACAAATCAGCAGCAGAGCCTAGGCGGCCTGCTGCTTTTCTTTTTTCACAAAACGGAATGCGAGCCATGCGAAGATGATATTGATCACCAGAGTCGATATGCAATCATATATTTCATAGCCGCCGGCTGCTGTTGTAAATATCGACGGAATGCCGCCGTACACCGAATGATCCTCTGTGAGAAAGATAAATAAAAACATATTATTGGCAGCGTGACCGCCAAGAGACATCTCCAGACTGCCTGTTTTAATCGTGATAAAGGTCCAGATCATGCCAATGGTGACATATCCGATTCCCGCCCAGAGAGCTCCATTTTCCATTTCCGGATTTCCGAAATGAAGTGCGCCGAATAATCCGCCGATAATGACTGTCAGAACCACCGCGTTTGCCGTCAATTTTCCGGCGAACTGAAGCAGAAAACCGCGAAAGAGAAATTCCTCCGCAGAGGTTTGAATCGGCACCAATAAGACGGCCGCCGCTAACAGCAGCAGAAAACGTGAAGCATGGAATTCCTGAAGCATGAAACGATCCGGATGAATTGTAAAATCAATCAGCCCCGCGACAAACATCAGCACAACATATGTGCCGAATCCAAAGAAAATCCTCTTCCAGTTCAGCGACTGATTCGGTGTGATGATGGATAAAAACCGCCGCTTCATAATGAAACGAACCGCTATCCAAATGCCCGGAATCGCTATGAAATAGACGATATGCTGTAAATAAATATCCGCCAGCGGGTCACTTAATGCCCCCTCATCCCAATTTATCGTCAGTGAAGGATTGAAAGCGGACGTGAGAAACATATAAAACACGGTCAGTATGCTTCCGAAAAAGAACAAACCCACAATGACCAACAGAGAAAGAATATATCTCGATACACTATTTTTTCCCTCTGTGGGCCGTACAAACGTATTCATATTTATGCATCAACTTCCTTTCCTTCAACATTTTACAATATAAACAGAAACAGATATAGGAAATGTTATATGTTTTAAGAAGAAAGCGCTATGCCGTTTCCTTTGGCTCTGGTTATTTACACTCTGTTTTTGCCAAAAAAAGACCTTTATAATGTAGTCGTCAGATAAATTCACAGTATTTTCTGATTACAATTGCAAAGTCAGGGGGTTTTTATGAAACATCAGACATTCTCAAATGTAGCGAACCGATTAGACCGTCTCCCCATTTCACGTGTGCACTATCAAGTATTAACCGCTCTCGGAATCATCTATTTTTTTGATCTCGCTGATCTGTTTACGCTCAGCAACGTGGCTCCGGCGCTGATTGAGCATTGGGGCGTGAAGCTGTCCACCATTGCCGACATCACGGCCGCATCATTCCTGGGCATGTTTTTAGGCGCGTCCATCGGCGGAAGGCTGTCCGATCGGATCGGCAGGAAAAAAGCGCTGAATTGTTTTGTCCTTGTCTTTTCGATCTCATCTTTTCTGAATGCGCTGGCATGGGACATTCCGTCCTTAATGATTTTCCGCTTCTTGACCGGTCTCGGCGTCGCGGCCGCCATGATTGTGACGAACAGCTATTTGGCGGAATTTTTTCCATCCTCCGTACGGGGAAAATACATCTCCCTTTGCGCCATGATCGGACTAATCGGGGTTCCCGTCACAAACGTTGTTTCCGCTTTTGTCATTCCTTTAGGCTCATGGGGGTGGCGGCTCGTATTCGTATGGGGGGCGGCCGGTCTCATTTATTTCATTTTTATCCGCCGGCTTGAGGAATCGCCGCGCTGGCACGAAAATCGGGGCGCATATGATCAGGCAAACGCCATTATGAACCGTCTTGAAGCACGTATAGAGAAAGAAAAAGGCCCGCTTCCCGTGCCAAAAGAGGCGGCAGAAGTACATACAGTGAAGCACGCAGGCTACTTAGGGCTGTTTCAGGGCAGGAATTTAAAGATCACCATCATCCTGTCAGCGGTATGGATTCTTGAAACCTTTGGCTTTTACGGCTTTGCTTCATGGGTGCCCAGCCTGCTGAAAAGCAACGGCATCACCATGGAAAAAACGCTGTGGTACAATGTGCTTCACTCTGTCGGCGCGCCGCTTGGCGCATTGCTCGGTTCCATGATATCCGAGACGTTCCAAAGAAAATGGATTCTGGCCGCAAGCGCTTTTCTGACTGCCATTGCCGGACTGTTATACGGCATGACGTTTATTCCCGTCATGATTATTGTGTTTGGCTTTGTCGTTAACGTCACGGAACGGATCTTCACCTCAAATCTATACGCCTACACATCGGAGCCGTATCCTACGGAATATCGCTCGGCCGGGAGCGGGCTGGCGTACGGGCTCGGCCGTTTTTCCAATATATTCGGCTCCCTGCTCGTCGGATTTATTGCCGTTAAGCTCGGCTACATCAGCGTCTTTTTGTTCATCGGCGGCTGCTGGCTTCTGTGTTCCGTTTTGTTAATCCTCTTCGGCCCGAAAACAAATGCACAGCAAATTTAATCAAAAAAACAGTGCGGAATCACTCCGCACTGTTACACTGTGATTTCTATCAAATTGCCTTCCCCATCCTCTATCACGCTCTCATAATATCCGTCACCCGTCACGCGCGGGCCGCTTACAACCTGAAATCCATCATTTTTAAACGTTTCCGTCAATTCATTCACCCGCTCCTTGCTGCCTGTAGAAAATGCGAGATGCGCCCATCCGGTCATATTCTGTGCCGGAGCTTCATCAATGCCGCCTTTTTTCATAAGTTCCAGCCTGCATCCGGAGTCAAATGTCAGAAAATACGATTTGAAATCTTTTTTCTCATTATGATAAAGGTCATTGGCCTTGGCGCCGAAGTATGTCTCATAAAATTTTTTCATCCGTTCCAAATCTTTCACCCATATCGCTGCATGTTCAATTCGCATATGTCCGCCTCCCTTTTTTTCTCAATCTATTTATAAAGCATGAAACCCATTTCAGCTCAAGACTTTTTCCGCTGAAATTGATGCATAATTTGTTTTTTAGCTGTTTTTTCGTGAAAAAACAATAAAAATGCTTCCTTTCCGACCCGTTCCAAATGAAGTTCCAGGGATGGAATATTCAATGCCCGGCTGACGCTCAGATTTCCCTCGCCGATGATCTCCGCATCCCATTTCTGTTCTTTCGCAAACTGGTACAAGCCGGCAGCCACGTCATCACTGTGCGCATAGATGGCCGTCGGCGCCTTGTCGAAACCCCAGAAGTGCTCACCCGCACGCTTTCCGTCGTCCATATCATGGCATCCGACCAGAATGCGGGTTTCATCAAGAGAGCCGAAAACAGCCTTATATGCGGTTACCTTGTCGGCCGTACTCGGGCTTTTTTCCGCTTCCCGCACACATGTAAAAGCAACGTCTTGATGCCCGCGGTTTTTCAAATACAAAAAGCTTTCTCTGTATGCTGCCTGCCTGTCATTATAAGCGCAGGGAATCTCTTGATGCTGTGTATATTCACAAGCGACAATGGGACCGTATTCCAGGTAAGGCACGGCGGTCTCCCATTCATTCGCGCGGGACGTGACAATCAGTCCGTCAATCTTTTTCATTTTCAGCAGTTCGAAATAGGTCATCTCTATAGCGGGGTCATAATTGGTGGGGAGAAGGGTTGTCACGTAATCATGGGCAAACGCTTCCTTCGTGATACCGTTTACAATTTTGTCAAAGCAGGGATGGTCGCTGTACGGCAAAATCACACCGATTGTATTGGTCTTTCCGCGAATCAGATCAATGGCGGTTCGATTAGGGGTATAATCCAGCTCCTTCATCACTTGATTCACAAGACGCCTTTTCTCCTCAGATACGTACGGGTGTCGGTTTAATACGCGTGATACGGTGGCCACCGACACATTCGCCAGTTTCGCAATCTCTTTTATATTTGCCATGTGCTCCTCCATTTTCGGTGATAAAAAAGCAGCAAGAGTGGATTTCTCTTACTGCTATCTCATCATAAATCCACTGTCATTTCAACAGGGCAATGGTCAGAACCCATGATATCGGCACAAATGGCCGCTTGGCTGATCCGCTGCTTCAGTCTGTCTGAAACAATGACGTAATCAAGCCGCCAGCCGATGTTTTTCTCACGTGCGTTCGTCCTGTAAGACCACCAGGAATAGGCGCCTTCCCGATCAGGATATAAATAGCGGAATGAGTCGGTAAATCCGGCGCTCAGCAGGGCGCTGAACGCTTCCCGCTCCTGCTCCGAGAAACCGGCGTTCTTCCGGTTGGCTTTCGGATTTTTTAAGTCTATCTCCCTGTGTGCGACATTCAGATCGCCGCATAAGATCACGGGCTTCTTCCGGTCAAGCTTCTGCAGATAATCCTTAAAATCGGCTTCCCATTGAAGACGGTAATCAATTCGCTCTAATCCGCGTTTGGCATTCGGCGTGTAACAGTTGACGACAAACACGTTCTCAAATTCAAGCGTGATCACCCGTCCTTCTTGATCATGGTCGTCAATCCCCAGTCCATAGAACACGTGCAGCGGCTTTTCTTTCGAAAAAACAGCCGTGCCTGAGTAGCCTTTTTTCACCGCATAGTTCCAATAGGCGTGATATCCTTCAGGTTGTAATGATACTTGTCCGTCCTGTACTTTTGTTTCTTGCAGACATAGAATATCGGCTTCCGTTTCTTGAACGTAAGTATTGATATCTATCTTTTTCATCACGGCACGCAAGCCGTTTACATTCCAAGACATCAGTTTCATGTGATCCCTCCTGTCCGGCTCATCCGGTATTCCAGTGTTTCAATGTTTCTGCCCTCTAATGCCAGCAGCTGCTTTTTCATTTCTAAACCGCCTCTGAATCCGGTCAGTTTCCCGTTTTTTCCGATGACGCGATGGCACGGAACCGTAATCAGTACCGGATTTTTTCCAATCGCGGCGCCCACGGCTCTTACGGCTGCCGGTTTCTGAATCATTTTTGCTATATCCGAATAGGAGTATATCTCGCCGTACGGTATGTCCATAAGCGCTTTCCATACAGCAAGCTGAAATTCTGTCCCGTAAAGATCCAACGGCACGGAAAAAGCTGATCTGCCATTTTCAATGTACTCGGACAGCTCTGCCGTGTAAGGAGCCAGCTTTTCATCATCACGTGCCAATCGGTATTGCGGCAGTGATTTTTTTGCCCACTGCTCAAGCTCTTCAAAGCTTCCATAATTTGAGCCTATAAAGCAAAGCCCCTTAGATGTGGCGGCTGTATACAGGCTCCAATCATTCCGTGTGAAGAGTGTCCAATAGATCATAGGCTCTTTACTCATATTGAACCTCCCTGTCCCATTTTGGCCGTTTTTCTGTATTCTGTGGGCGAACTCCCGGTTCCCTTTTTAAAAAGGGTCGCGAAATGCGCTGTGTTTGGAATTCCGACAGTCAGAGCGATCTCCATGACTGTCATATCAGTATGCTTTAAAAGGTGTTCCGCCTTCGACAATCTTATTTTCTGTATATACGCAATCGGGGATATTCCCCTGATTTTTTTAAATGTCCGCTGTAAATGATAGGGGCTGCCGTGACACATTTCGGCCAGTACACTCAGAGTCAGGGATTCGTGATAATGGCGTTCAATGTATTCAATGATTTGAGCAATCCATTCTTCATCAGGAAGACGAAGACCGTTCGGCCGGCACCTTTTACAGGGTCGAAAATGTCTCTCGAGCGCTGCATCAGCCGTATCAAACACCAGCACGTTATCTTTATTCGGAACTCTCGATTTACAAGAAGGCCGGCAGAAAATCCCCGTCGTTTTTACCGCATAATAAAATACCCCGTCATAAGAAGCATCATTGTGTATGATTGCGCTCCACTTTTCATCAGTCAGGATATCTCTGTCTGTCTCCATCTCAGCCACCCCCTGTTCTTCAGTATAAACAAAATCATTGCATAAGTACGAGTTTTTGAATAGAGGAGCAAGATAACAAAGATAGGTGTCAGGAGCACTTCCATGTTTCATGTGAAACATTTCGGCAGGATGGAGAGGGACTGATATAAAAAAAGAGCAGGAGCCCGCAGGCTCTTGCTCTTTTCTTTCGGTTTACTCGCCAGTTACGTATGGAAGTAAAGCCATTTGACGTGCGCGTTTGATCGCGATAGTCAATTTACGTTGGTATTTCGCGTTTGTTCCAGTTACACGGCGAGGTAAGATTTTACCACGCTCAGAAACAAACTTTCTAAGAAGATCTACATCTTTGTAATCGATGTGCGTAATGCCGTTAGAAGTGAAGTAACAAACCTTACGGCGTTTCGCACGACCGCCTCTGCGTCCTCCTGCCATTGTCATTTCCCACCTTTCTCGTTATGAATATAGCGATAATCTATTAGAACGGAAGATCATCATCCGAGATGTCAATCGGCTTGCCGTCGTTGGCAAATGGATCATCATTAAAGCTGTTCCCTTGATTTCGTCTCTGGTTGTTCTGATTTCCGCCGAACGGATTATCATTTTGGCCTCCGCCAAAGTATTGGCCTCCGCCGCTGTTTCCTTCGTTGTATCCGCCTGATCCAGAACCGCCGCTGTTTTTAGGCTCAAGAAATTGAACACTTTCAGCTTGGACTTCTGTCACGAAGACACGCTGTCCCTGCTGGTTTTCATAATTTCTTGTCTGGAGTCGGCCGTCTACGCCGGCAAGGCTTCCTTTTTTAAGAAAGTTTGCAACGTTTTCGGCTTGTCTTCTCCAAGTGACACAATTAATGAAATCGGCTTCACGTTCTCCGGACTGGTTCGTGAATGTACGATTCACAGCAAGAGTAAACGTGGCGACAGCCGCACCGCTTGGCGTATAACGAAGCTCTGGGTCTTTTGTCAGTCTTCCGACTAATACAACTCGGTTAAGCATATGAAAGACCACCTTTTAACATTATATATTTCAAATTGCTTATTCTTCTTCTTTAACAACGATGTGGCGAATGATATCGTCACTGATCTTAGCTAAACGGTCGAATTCAGCAACCGCTGCAGCTTCAGACTGAACGTTTAAGATTTGGTAGAAACCGTCACGGAAATCGTTGATTTCGTAAGCAAGACGACGTTTACCCCAATCTTTTGTTCCAGTGATCTCCGCTCCGTTAGAAGTCAATACGTTGTTGAAACGCTCGATAACTGCCTTCTTTGACTCTTCGTCAATGTTCGGACGGATAATGTACATAACTTCGTACTTTTTCATCTGTTTGCACCTCCTTTTGGTCTAAGCGGCCCTATAATGGGCAAGGAGCAATAATTCTATTACTCACAAGTTTATATTATACCAAAGCTCTTGTCCCTTTACAACTGTGTCCTATACATTAAATCGGAAATGAATGACATCTCCGTCTTGGACTACATATTCTTTACCTTCCAGACGCACTTTTCCGGCTTCTTTCGCTCCGGACATTCCGCCGCCTGCCAAAAGGTCTTCATAAGCAACCGTTTCAGCGCGGATAAAGCCGCGTTCAAAGTCAGTGTGGATGATACCCGCACACTCAGGAGCTTTCATGCCTTTTCTGAATGTCCATGCGCGCACTTCCTGTTCGCCCGCCGTAAAGTAAGTCGCAAGGCCGAGGAGAGAGTATGACGCTTTAATCAGCTGATCAAGACCTGATTCTTCGATGCCGAGCTCCTCAAGGAACATTTGCTTTTCTTCGCCTTCCAATTCAGCAATTTCAGACTCAATTTTCGCACAGACGACGATAACTTCGGCGTTTTCACCCGCGGCGTACTCCCGGATTTTCGCAACATATTCATTATCTGAAGGATCAGCCACTTCATCCTCGCTTACATTTGCTACATAAAGCACGGGTTTTGACGTAAGCAAATGAAGCTGCTTCACAAGCTTTTGCTGTTCTTCCGTAAATTCAACGGAACGGGCAGGCTTTTCTTGTTCGAAAGCTTCTTTTAATTTAGACAGAATGTCAAATTCAAAAACCGCTTCTTTGTCTTTTTGCTTAGCAAGCTTGCTTACACGCGTGATGCGTTTTTCGACTGTCTCCATGTCGGCAAGAATCAATTCAAGATTGATCGTTTCAATATCGTCAATCGGATCGACTTTCCCTGACACGTGCGTAATATTGTCATCAGCGAATGCGCGTACAACGTGGCAGATCGCATCTACCTGACGGATATGAGAAAGAAACTTATTTCCGAGTCCTTCACCTTTTGATGCGCCTTTTACGATCCCCGCGATATCAGTGAATTCAAACGCAGTCGGCACCGTTTTTTTCGGGTTCACCAATTCAGTCAGCTTTTGCAGACGTTCATCCGGCACTTCCACGATTCCCACGTTCGGATCAATTGTACAGAACGGGTAGTTGGCTGATTCGGCACCAGCCTGGGTAATTGCATTAAATAACGTCGATTTTCCGACATTCGGCAAACCGACAATTCCAGCAGTTAAAGCCATTCTTTCATCTCCTCTATATCAAACCATCATCGTATAAACGTATTGTAAACCTAGAGCAATTATAAGGAGGTTCATAGGAAAAGACAAGCTGAGAAAAAAGCATTTCCCGCCCTCTCTCTCCTTAGATTATCCTTTTTTAACCGCTACCAGACAGTCAAAAAGCGTACTTCCCATTCCATTATCGGAATTTGAATCCTTTGTGAGCATGTTGACGGAGCCCCCGAATGCCGCCCACATGCCTTCATCTATATTCACCGTCTTCGGGTGAGCCTGCTTCATGATTTTCACCCTGCCGCGCAGACGGCCGCGGTCATTGTATACCTCTGCCGTATCTCCATCTTGAAGTGAAAGCTCCTCGGCGATATCCGGCGACAGATCCACCTGAATCTGCTGAAGCTTTTCAATAAACGGCACGTGCTGTGAATGATTGGAGCGCTGCGGGTGAATGGACAGCAGCGTATACGGATATTTCCCGGCCAGTCCGGCGTCATGATAAACAGACTCCTCCGGCACTTCCAATTGAGGGAGGCCGCTGTATCCTTTCTCTTCTGCCAGTGACGAGACGAATTCAAATTTTCCGCTCGGGGTTAAAAATTGAAAATCACTCCACGGAACCTGTTTGACCGGAAGCGGCATATGTCCTTTTTCCTTTAATTGCTCAAGGGTGATTCCTTCTTTCTCCAAAGAAGAGAGCCCCATTTTCAAGAAATCTTCCGTACTGTAATCAAAGAGCTCCCCGAATCCGAGACGCTTTGCGAGCTCCGTCCAGATCCATCGGTCTGATTTTGCCTCTCCCTGCGGTTCCGCAAGCTTCTTGCCATATTGAACATAGTGATGATACATGCTGGAATAATAAATATCTTCCTCTTCGAAAACAACGGCTGTCGGCAGCACATAGTCACAGAGCTTCGCCGTATCGGTCATGACCGAATCAATGGCCACTGTGACCGGTGTTTTTTCAAATGCTTCCTTCACTTTTTTTGTATTCGGCACCTGTGTCAGCGGATTGCCGCACGTCACGATGATCATCTCAATCGGCGGATCGGCTGCATTCAGCGCCTCTTCGGCTTGAGTCATCATCGAAAACGTTCTCGAACTTTTCTTCAGATCAGGACGGGTGAGCTCGGCCTTTGCAAAGCTTTCACCGACTTGCACATTTCCGAAGTTTGCGCCGCCGCCTTTGATACCGACATTTCCGCTCGCCGCAGCTAAAGCGTCAATCCACCGTATCGTCCCGCCCCCGTTTTTATATCTCTGCATCCCAAGACCCATAAAAGTGGAGGCGGGACCGTCAGCATATAAATCAGCAAGATATTCAATCACTTCTAAAGACGTTTCTGTTTTCTCAATGATCTCCTCAATAGAAATCGTCTGCAGAAGCTTTTCTATTTCTTCAAAACCGACCGAATGCCTTTGGATGAAATCGGAATCGGTTCTGCCGGTTTGGCATAATATTTTTAAAACACCCGCCGCAAGCCAGCCATCCATGCCGGGTTTAACGGATATATACCGATCGGCAAGCTTGGCAGTCGGGTTAAAAATAGGATCAATGACCGTCAGTGTCGCTCCTTTTTTCTTCACCTGCTGCAGATGATGATAGAGGTGCATATTCGTCCGGGACACGTTTCTGCCCCATACGATCACATGCTTGCTGTGATAAATATCAAGCGGTCCATGCCCGTAAGAACGCCCGAAATCCCAGCGCTGCGCTTCAATACCGGAACCCCAGCAAATGCTGCCCGCAATCTCCGTTACACCGCCGTATCCATTGAAAAAACGCTGGTCGAGCGCCTTCAAAAGACCGTTATTGGCGTAATCATGACTGTGCAGCACTGCGGCAGTGCCCAACGTCTCCTTAATCACCGCCATTTTTTCAGCAATTTCATCTAACGCCTGCTCCCAGGAAACGCGGACAAATTCGCCGTCTTTCTTTTTTAAAGGAAAACGAAGCCGTTCCGGCGCATTCGTTTTCGTCTCCAGCATTCTGCCACGGCCGCAAATTTTCCCTTCTGTAATGGGATGATTCGGGTCTCCGTCTACTTTCGTCACTTTTCCATCCTCAACTGTCACCAAAAAGCCGCAGCTGTCCCAGCAATTCAGCGGGCACGCTGACTGATGCACTTTGCTCATCGGGCCTCTTCCTCTCCTCTATATGAAAAAGCATGAGCGCCAGCCCTTATGATGTAGGCTCCTCATGCTTGACGAGTACTTTTTTCAGCTTTCTCTCAAAATCTCTTCTCGGAATCATGACACTGTGGGAACAACCCGTGCATTTAATCCGAATATCCATTCCCATCCGAATGATTTTCCACCTGTTTTCACCGCAAGGATGCGGTTTCTTCATTTCAACAATATCATTCAGGCCAAAGTCTTTATCCGCCAAGACCCTTCACCTCTCTCCATAGACTGCTTTATTTATTGTACAAAAAAAAACAGGATAAGAGCAACGGCCGCACTCAAAATGAGCATTATACTTTTTTCCATCTCCCTAAAATAGGGTAAAGAAGAAGACATACCAGCAAATAAAGACTTAAAAGCCCGTAAATGGGATATAAAATCGCGATCAAATCTGAAAAACCGATTGTCGTAAAAGGCACCATCACAGCTAACAGAAGAGATACGAGCGTCCATCTCGGCAATTTCACAAATGCAAGCATGCGGCTGGACAGCCCGAACAGACCGGTCACGGTTGTCGTATAGATGGCTAAAAAAAGCACGGCGGCCATACAAAGAAATAACGGATAAGGAGCGCCTTCAAGGACGGCGAAAAGAGGAATCTCATACTGTGTAAGACTGCCTGAAAGCTGTACAAGCGTTTCATTGTAAACAAATGAAATCATACCGAAAATCAGCCCGCTTGCAACGCTTGCGATTTTCGCTTCTCCCAGTCCCTTCATATCTTTTCCGATTGAAGAAAGAACAGCGACAACAGAAAGGATGTTTAAGGACGTGAAGGTAATGCTTGCCGGCCAATTATACTGGCGGGTCAAATCTATCGTCCACGTGTAATGATGGGTTGTCTGAAAAAAGACCAATGCATATAACAGCCCCGCTACAAGAATCGGTATCAAAATACTATTCAGAGATAATATTCCTTTTATATCCCAAAAGAATAAACCGACGGTCACAATGCAAAGAAGAAAAATACCGATCCAAAACGGCAGCTTGTACATTTGCAGCGTCACACCGCCGCCGGCAATCATAACCATCGTCATTGAAAACAAATAAAACATAATAAGCACATCATAGACTTTAGCAAGAGCCGGCCCCATCAGATGCTCAAGCACAGGTAAAAAGTGCGTTGATTGAACCCGATAGCTGATCTTCAACACAATATAAGCCGAAATCGTAAACATGACTGTAAACAATACAATAGCCAGTCCGCTTTCGACACCGAAAAACTGCCATATTTCCTGCCCGCTTGCATACCCAGCCCCAATCTGGCTGCTTAATATGAGCAGCATCCACTTCATCCCGGCTCTCCACACCCTCATCACCTCATAAAATTTCTGATCATCTCCGCATATTGCTACTATATTGAGTGACAGCGGCAATCATTCATACAAATGGGACAAATATGGTATGATACCGACGATTGACTATTCAGAAAAATTCACTTATGCAAGGAGCTCAAACCATGTACATCAGGCGTTTAACCGCAAATGATACCCAGCCTTATTCCGATATCAGGCTCAAAGCTTTAAAAGATCACCCGGACGCATTTGCCGTCAGCTACGATGAGGAGAAAGAATGGCCGTCCGAAAAATTTAAAGCCAGGCTTGAAGCCGACAATGCCATCGTGCTTGGCGCCTTTGAAAAAGACAGACTGATAGGAATCCTCAAGATCTCCAAGCATGCGCTGTTTAAACTAAGACACATTGCAGTTATCGGTTCTATGTATATTTCCCCCAAACACCGAGGGTCAGGCGCGGGAAAAGCTTTAATGACGGAAGCCATCAGCCGAGCAAAAAAGATGAAGGACACAGAACAGCTTCATCTCTCTGTTACCTCAACAAATGAACCCGCAAAAAAACTCTACGCCCAGTTAGGATTCATTCTCTTCTCTACAGAAAAAAGAGCGCTGAAATTAGATCATCAGCGATATGTCGATGTAGATCAAATGGTCTTATTTCTTTCATGAACTTAGAGAACAATCGCTCTGGGTTCTTTTTTCTATCCCGCTCTTTTCAAACAACCGGCATGCTGATCACGACATAAGCATAAAAAAAGGAAGCGCTGGATATACTGTAAACAACCATACAACACCAAAAACAACAATGTAATACTCGTATGACATGACAAGGAAGTGAACCTTATGAATCGAAAAGGCGGGCTTTTTTCTCAAGAACGGGCAAAACAATATGTATCTCATACGGATTCTTCTGCTGCGAATCAAATACAAGCGATCCTTACTTCATCTTTACGTAAAGCAGCCGGCAGACCGTTAGTCACCGTGTGTATCGGCACAGATCGGTCGACCGGAGATTCATTAGGTCCGCTCGTAGGAACAAAGTTAGAAAAAATGAATTTAGGCAGATTGCACGTTTACGGCACGCTGTCAGATCCTGTTCACGCCGTCAATATGAAAGACAAGCTGAAAGATATTCAACATCTACATAAAAATCCGTTTATTATAGCGGTTGATGCTTGTTTAGGCCGCGTCAAAAGCGTAGGGTCATTTCAAATCGGCGATGGGCCGCTGAAGCCCGGAGCAGGTGTTCAAAAAGATCTTCCTGAAATCGGTGACGTCCATATCAATGGAATCGTCAATGTCAGCGGGTTTATGGAGTATTTTGTCCTGCAGAATACGAGGCTTCATCTTGTTATGAGCATGGCAAATGTTTTAGCAGAGGGGTTACAGCTGACAGATAAATCAGAAGGCCGGCAGGAACGGCTCAGTCCGTTTCATAAGTTGACAAGACGTATATAAAAAACCATCTTTTTTTAAAAAGATGGTTTTTACGCTTCTCTTTCAGACAATAGTTCTAGGATACGTTCAAGATCTTCATTTGAGAAAAACTCAATCTCAATCTTCCCTTTTTTCTTTTGTCTCTTAATATTTACTGTTGTTCCGAAATAATTTTGCAAATACGATTCCCGCTCTTTTAACACAACATCTTGAACAGGTTCTTTTTTCTTTGTTTCACGTGGAACATTGTTGTTTAACTGCTGAATCAGCTGCTCAAGCTGACGGACGTTCAGCTGTTCTTCAACCACTTTCTTCACAAGCGGTTCAAGCTTGTTTTTATTTTTCAAACCAAGCAAGGTTCTGCCGTGTCCCATGGATAACGTACCTTCTGCAATGAGGTTCTGGATGCTTTCCGGCAGCGTCAGCAGTCTTAAATGGTTGGCAATATGAGGCCTGCTTTTCCCGAGCCGTTTAGCGAGCTGTTCCTGGGTTAAATCCAAATGCTTCAGCAGTGAGTCATATGCCAGAGCTTCTTCAAGCGGTGATAAGTCTTCACGCTGAAGGTTTTCCAAAAGAGCGATTTCCCGCATCAGCGATTCAGATAAATCCCGCACGATGGCCGGCACTGTCTCTTTACCGGCAAGTTTTGCGGCGCGGTAACGGCGTTCGCCGGCTACAATATCATAGCCCTTCAATGATTTTCTCACGATAATGGGCTGAAGAATGCCATGCTGAATGATGGATTCCTTCAGTTCAGCTAATGACTCATCGTCAAATTGTTTTCTTGGCTGATAAGGATTGGGACGTAAATCACTGATTTTAATCTCTTCCACTGTCTCTTCAGACAAATCAACCTGATTAAACAACGCGTTAATCCCTTTTCCGAGCCCGCCTTTAGCCATTTGCTGCCACTTCCTTTGCTAAATCTAAATATACTTCCGCACCTCTCGAACGCGGATCGTATAATATGATCGGCTTGCCGTGACTCGGCGCCTCACTTAAACGGACATTTCGAGGAATAATGGTTTGATACACTTTATCTCTAAAGTATTTCTTTACCTCTTCTATCACTTGAATGCCGAGATTCGTTCTGGCATCAAGCATCGTCAGAAGCACTCCTTCTATCATTAAGTCGGTATTTAAATGTTTTTGCACAAGCCGAACTGTATTTAATAATTGACTCAATCCTTCAAGAGCGTAGTATTCGCACTGAACCGGGATAACGACTGAATCTGAAGCGGTAAGCGCATTAATCGTTAATAACCCGAGAGACGGAGGACAATCAATAATCATGTAATCGTAATTTTGTTTCACTGATTCTAATGCTCTTTTCAGCCTGACCTCCCGTGAGATCGTCGGAACCAATTCGATTTCCGCTCCCGCAAGCTGGATCGTGGCCGGAATGACATCTAAGTTCTCTACTGAAGTCGGTTTAATAATATCTGTAACATCTGCATCATCTACTAAAATGTCGTACACACAATGATCCACATCGGCTTTTTCAATCCCTAATCCGCTCGTTGCATTGCCCTGCGGATCAATATCAACAAGAAGAACCCTTTTACCTATGTAAGCCAAGCAAGCCCCCAGATTAACAGAAGTCGTCGTCTTCCCGACTCCGCCTTTTTGGTTCGTAATTGCTATGATTTTTCCCACGATGTCACCTACCTTCACATGAACATGTACTGTCTTGTTTCTATCTTATCAAAAAAAGAGTAAAGCGTTTTATTTTTTTCATAATTTGTTTATCAGCAAGTGAAAAAAATGTAAACCAAAAAGACACTTTCTAATATAAGTTCTCCGATGAAGCGACTTTTTTGACTGTAAAAAGACAATTCACGACACAAAAAGATAAAATTTTACATATATAATGTATAGTGCACAATAAATCTATCATTATCTCAAAATAGTTTTTTTAATTAAAATAAAAACTCCCCTGCTGATCAGGAGAGTTTTTATTTAGGTATCCGAATGGTAAGCTGGATGTACTCTTCGAATTCTTCTTCTTCAGTATTCAGTCTGACGCCGCTGTCTTCTACCATAGACAGTGACTGACGAATCGTATTCATCGCAATTCTTGTATCCCTGCTGAACGCTTTGCGTCTCGGCTTTGGTTTCTGCTTATTCTGTTCAAGCATTTTCACCACTCTGTCTTCCGTCTGCTTGACGTTTAAGCTTTTCTCAATGATTTCCGCAAGCAATGTGACCTGAAACTCCGGCTGTTTGAGCGGAATCAGTGCTCTTGCATGACGTTCCGTAATTTTTTTCTCCATAATCGCATCCTGGACGGGTTCCGGGAGCTTTAACAATCGGAGCTTGTTCGCAATCGTTGACTGGCCTTTTCCTAAGCGCTGCGCCAAGGCTTCCTGTGTTAAATCATGAAGTTCTAACAGCCTTGCGTACGCATGAGCTTCCTCAATGGAGGACAATTCTTCCCTTTGCAGGTTTTCAATCAAAGCGACAGATGCTGTTTCCGTATCAGAAAAATCTTTAATAATTGCGGGAATCTTCTCCCATTCAAGCGTCTGTACCGCTCTCCAGCGCCTTTCACCCGCAATGAGCTCATATTGTCCTTCATCTTCTGTATGTCTGACAACAATCGGCTGAATGATGCCGTGTGTATGGATAGTCATTGCTAACTCTTTGATTTTTTCATCTGAGAAAATGGTGCGTGGCTGAAAACGGTTGGGAACGATAGCATGTACCGGTATTTCGAGTATCTCTTCTTTATTTGTATCATGCTCAGCTATCTCCGGTTCCTCTTCCTTCTCACCAAACCCGAAGAAACGAGAGAATGAATGCTTCATGTACCTACACCACCTTTAAAAACTGCCATTTTTATAATTCTATTTTCTCATGGTTTTTCCTGCTGTATCTTCATCAATTTTGCAGAAAATATGATGGAATTGTCACATCAGGCTGTCTAAATTACCCTTCAATTGGCGATTTATTTGGAGTACCCGGTTTTCTCGGATATTTTTTCGGAGTGCTTTTCGTCTTACGAATGATCATGATGTTCCGTTCACTTTCTTCAACAGGAAGTGTAAAGGAATGAACTTGTTCAAGCTCTCCTCCCAATACTTTAATCGCCTTTTGCCCCGCTTTCAGCTCTTCATCAGCTGCTGCTGCCTTTAGTGCGGCAAATACGCCGTTTTTCTTGGCCAGCGGCAGACAAAGCTCACTCAGGACCGACAGACGCGCCACCGCACGGGCCGTCACGAGATCGAAGCTTTCCCGTACGTCTTTCCGTTGTCCGAATGTCTCCGCTCTGTCATGGACAAATGTCGTATGCTCTAATTGTAAAGCATCAGAGAGAGTTTCCAAAAACGTAATCCGCTTATTCAGTGAATCGACGATGGTGACATGCAGATGCGGGAAGCAGATTTTGATGGGCAGGCTCGGAAAACCGGCGCCGGCGCCGACATCACAAAGAGTGGTGACCTTTTCAAAATCAATATAAAATGCCGCCGTTATCGAATCATAAAAATGCTTGAGATAAACTTCCTTTTTCTCAGTGATGGATGTCAGATTCATTTTTTCGTTCCATTCCACGAGCATCCGGTAATACAACTCGAATTGCTCCAGCTGGCGGTCAGAAAGGGAAATCCCTTTCTCCGCTAAACTGGATGTAAATTCCTCTATATTCATGCCGTCATCCTTTCTATTCAGCTACCTTGGCAATACGGCCCTGCTCCAGGTATACCAGCAGGATTGAAATGTCTGCCGGATTGACGCCGGAAATACGGGACGCTTGAGCAACTGATAAAGGACGCACTTCTTTCAGCTTTTGACGGGCTTCAGTAGCAATTCCTTTAATGGCGTCATAATCAATCCGATCAGGGATTTTTTTGTTTTCCATTTTCTTCAGCTTTTCCACTTGCTGCAAGGATTTTTCGATATATCCTTCATATTTCACCTGAATTTCCACTTGTTCCGCCACATCTTGCGGAACCGGAGAATCTGCAGGCGCAAGTTTTGTCACTGTTTCATAGTTCATTTCCGGACGTTTCATTAAATCTGTGCCGCGCACTCCGTCTTTCAGCTCGCTTCCGCCGAGTGAACGGATATATTCCTGATTCTCAGGAGACGGCTTGATAATAACAGACCAGAGACGTTTTTTCTCCGCCTCGATCGCCGCTTTTTTCTTCTCAAACGCTTCATAGCGCTCATCAGAAATTAAGCCGATATCGTGGCCGATTTCCGTCAGACGAAGATCCGCGTTGTCGTGACGGAGCAGCAGTCTGTATTCCGCCCGTGAAGTCAGCAGACGGTACGGTTCATTGGTTCCTTTCGTTACCAAATCATCAATCAATACACCGATATAAGCATCGGAACGGCTGAGGATCACTTCTTCTTTTCCAAGCGCTTTGCGGCCTGCGTTGATCCCTGCCATAATTCCTTGCCCGGCTGCTTCCTCATAACCTGATGTACCGTTAATTTGACCGGCCGTGTACAGGTTAGGGATTTTTTTCGTCTCCAGTGTAGGCCAGAGCTGCGTCGGTACAATCGCGTCATACTCAATCGCGTATCCGGCTCTCATCATCTGCACCTTTTCCAGTCCCGGAATGGTCGCCAGCATCCGCTGCTGCACGTCCTCAGGAAGACTCGTGGATAAACCTTGAACGTATACTTCCTGCGTATTTCTGCCTTCCGGCTCAAGGAAAATCTGATGACGCGGTTTATCATTAAACCGAACGACTTTATCTTCAATCGAAGGGCAGTATCTCGGTCCCGTTCCTTTAATCATACCGGAATACATTGGTGAACGATGCAGGTTGCTGTCGATGATCTCATGAGTCTCAGGACTCGTGTAAGTCAGCCAGCAAGGCAGCTGATCGGTAATGTATTCAACCGTTTCATATGAGAAAGCGCGCGGAACCGGGTCCCCCGGCTGGATTTCTGTTTTGCTGTAATTAATGGAATCGCTTGAGACACGAGGAGGCGTGCCCGTTTTAAAACGGACGAGATCAAAACCGAGCTCCTCTAAGTGCTCAGAAAGTTTAATAGACGGCTGCTGGTTATTCGGACCGCTTGAGTAAGACAGATCACCGAGAATGATCCGCCCTCTTAAATACGTTCCGGTTGTCAGCACGACCGTTTTTGCCTTATATTCAGCACCGGTTTGCGTAATGACACCGCGGCACTCCCCGTCTTCAATGATTAAACGCTCGGCAATCCCTTGAAGAAGTGTCAAATTCGGTGTTTTTTCCAGCGTATGCTTCATTTCGTGCTGATATTGGAATTTATCCGCCTGCGCACGCAGCGCCCGTACGGCCGGACCTTTTCCTGTATTCAGCATTCTCATTTGAATATGAGTTTTATCTATATTTCTAGCCATTTCTCCGCCGAGCGCATCAATTTCGCGGACGACGATCCCTTTCGCGGGGCCGCCGACAGACGGATTACATGGCATAAACGCAACCATATCAAGATTGATCGTCAAAACAAGCGTTTTGGCTCCCTGGCGCGCGGATGCGAGGGCAGCCTCAACACCGGCATGCCCGGCGCCGATGACAATCACGTCGTATTGGCCTGCTTCATACCCCATGGTTTTTTCCTCCCTTTTATTTACCTAAACAAAATTGTGAAAAGAGCTGATCAATTAAGCTTTCGTGGACGGCATCACCGATGATTTCGCCCAGCAGCTCCCAGCACCTTGTCAAATCAATTTGCACCATATCAATCGGAACATCCTGTTCAATTCCGTTCAGCGCATCATCAATCGCTTGCTTTGCCTGATGCAGAATCGAGATATGACGGGTGTTGCTGACATAGGTGAGATCTCCGCTTTCGATCGCTCCTGTATAAAATAGCGAATGAATCGCTTCCTCTAAATCTTGAATGCCTTCTTCTTTCAGCAATGAGGTCGTAACGACAGGCCGGCCTTTCGCCAGTTCCTTGACGCGCTCAGCGTCAATCTTAGCCTCAAGATCCGTCTTATTCATAATGACAATGACGTCCATTCCCTCAACCGCTTCAAACAATTTCACATCTTCTTCAGAAAGCTCTTCGCTGTGGTTCAGCACAAGCAAAATGAGATCCGCTTCCTTCAGAACCTGCCGTGACCGTTCCACACCGATTCTTTCGACGATGTCTTCTGTCTCACGGATTCCGGCGGTATCGACAAGCCGAAGCGGCACGCCTCGGACATTGACATATTCCTCAATCACATCACGCGTCGTTCCCGGAATATCGGTTACGATCGCCTTCGTTTCATGGACAAGGCTGTTAAGCAGAGAGGATTTTCCGACGTTCGGACGGCCGATGATCACGGTAGACAGTCCCTCACGCAAAATTTTCCCCTGCTCAGACGTACGGAGCAGCGCCTCGATTTCTTTCTTCACGCCGCTTGCCTTCTCCACTAAAAGCTGATGCGTCATTTCTTCGACGTCATCATATTCCGGATAATCTATATTAACCTCAACATGGGCAAGTGTTTCTAACAACTCATCACGCAGACGGCGGACAAGCGCGGAAAGCCGTCCTTCCATCTGGTTCATGGCGACATTCATGGCACGGTCCGTTTTGGCCCTGATCAGATCCATCACCGCTTCCGCCTGTGATAGGTCAATCCGTCCGTTTAAAAATGCGCGCTTCGTAAACTCACCGGGTTCTGCCAGTCTCGCACCTTCTCTTAAAGCAAGCTGGAGCACCTGATTAACCGTCACAATACCCCCATGACAGTTGATTTCAATGACATCTTCCCTTGTGAATGTTCTGGGCGCTCTTAAAACAGACACCATGACTTCCTCAATAATCCGTCCCGTCGTGCTGTCCGCGATATGCCCGTAATGAATGGTATGCGATTCTGCCGAACTGAGCGTTTTGCCTTTCGGACCCTTGTACATTTTGTCGGCGATCTTTACGGCTTCAGGGCCGCTCAGCCGAACGATCGCAATCGCGCCTTCACCCATCGGAGTTGAAATCGCTGCAATTGTATCCATGCTGTTCACCTCTCTTTATCTCTGTTTCCATCTATATAAAAAATTTTATTTACGCCAAAATTAAAAGATAACATAGTTTGGTTTGAAGTGGAAGATACGTTATCCACAAAGGCAGAAATTCATCCCTTATTACTTTAACTTATCCACATGTGAATAACAATTAATTTTATTTCCTAAAACCTTTTTTATCAACAGCATAGACCGAAAAAGAAAAAACTTAAACGCAAAAAGTGCGATTCTGCTTAGGAATAGAGCCATTTTTACCAATAAAAAAACCGAAGTTCCGATTTTACCCGGACTTCGGTTTTCTGCTATCTTTATGGGAAATAACGAGATGGCGGTACCGGCCTTCACCGGTAGAAAACGTTTTGATATTTGGATGCTTTGACAGCGCGTCATGGATGATTTTTCTTTCACCTGACGGCATCGGTTCTAAATGCACATCTTTTTTCGTTTTCGACACTTGCTTGGCCAGCCTGTTTGCCAGCTGCTCCAGAATTTCTCTTCTTTTCCGCCGATAATTCTCAGCGTCGACAACGGCTTGGCGATACTGGCCGGAGCCGCGGTTCAAAACAAGCTGCGTCAATGTTTCCAGGGCATTGAGTGTTTGTCCTCTTTTGCCAATAAGCAGCGCCGCTTTTTCACCTTTAATGTGAAAACAGACTGTTTTCTTGTTTTCTTCCGTAACAATCTCAGAAGGTCCGGCAATGGAATGGATGATTTCTTCCAAATACACTTTCGCTTCATGAACAGGATTTTTTTTCTCTTCCAGTTCTACGATCGCATTCTTTTTACCGAAAATACCCAAAAACCCTTTGTATTCTTCTTGCACCACCGTTATTTCTACTTGATCTTTCGTCAGTTGAAGTTCCTGAAGGCCTGATTGAACTGCTTCTTCGACATTCCGTCCCGCAGCAGTCACCTTCTTCACTTTTTCTTTCCTCCCGCTTTCTGCGTTTCCGGATCGTGTTTAATGTCAGGTCCTTTAATAAGGAATGTCTGAGCAATCATAAACAGGTTTCCGACTACCCAATACAGAGAAAGCGCGCTCGGGAAGTTGATCGCAAATACGATGATCATGATCGGCATAATCCATACCATCATTGCCATTTGAGGATTCTGAGTCGGATTTCCGGCCATCATCAGCTTCTGCTGGACAAAAGTGGCCACACCGGCAACGATAGGAAGAATATAGTAAGGATCCTTCTCTCCTAAATCAAACCATAAAAAGCTGTGCTGTGATATGGCTTGCGTACGCATAATGGCATGGTAGAATCCGATCAAAATCGGCATTTGAATCAGGATCGGGAAACATCCCGCCAGCGGGTTTACCCCGTGCTTTGAAAACAGGGCCATTGTTTCCTGCTGAAGCTTCTGCTGCGTTTTTTGATCTTTAGAGCTGTATTTTTCTCTGAGCTTCTGCATTTCAGGCTGCAGCGCCTGCATCGCTTTTGAGCTTCGAAGCTGCTTGATCATCAGCGGCAGAATCAGCAGACGAATTAAAATCGTAACGATGATGATCGATAAACCATAGTTATCGCCCGTCAGTTTCGCTACGTACGTAATGACTTCTGACAATGGATACACAACATATTTGTCCCAGAAATGCGGACTATTCGCCGTAATCGGCTCTTTCACACTCGAGCACCCGGCCAGCAGCACGAGCATACCGACCATACTCAGTAGTAACCATATTCTCCTTTTCAAGAACGTTTCCTCCTATACCAATCTTTATGAACCTTGTATGTATTTTAGCATCTTTCAGTTTCAAATGGCGTTCATTTTTCGCCAAATAAAAGGAAGCGCTTTTAAAAACGTGAAGAAAACAAAATATGAGCTATTTTGACGAAGATTTCTTATATAATGAGGTTTTTCTGAATAAGTGCTGCAGACTCTTTTTCGTTTCTTCAAAACTGAGGTCGCCGGCGGGTTTTCTTGCGATAATAATAAAATCTTTCGGCTTGAGCAGCTCTTTTTCCTCCTGAACAGCCTGTCTGATTAACCGCTTCACCCGATTGCGCACGACGGCATTGCCGATTTTTTTACTGACAGAAAGCCCTACCCGGAGCTCTTCCTGTTTCGGCTGATCAAGCGTATACAGCACGAACTGGCGGTTTGCCATAGACGTTCCGCGTTTAAACACTTTTTGAAAATCTTCATTTTTCTTTAACCGATTTCGCTTCTTCACTTTAATTCACTCCGATATTCACTCGCAGAAACTTTTATTTCTATCTAAAAAAAACGGGCCGCCGGAATACTGAAGAAATTTCTCCAGTACCGGGCGACGCATGACATCTCACTCTCTTAATGTGAAAAAAGACCACTGACATTATTCAGTGGCCTAAGCTGATAATACTTTTCTGCCTTTGCGGCGACGGCGTGCTAATACTAGACGACCGTTTTTTGAACTCATACGGCTTCTGAAGCCATGAACTTTACTGCGTTTACGGTTATTCGGTTGGAATGTTCTTTTCATTTATGACACCTCCCTCGAGGAATAGCTGTTAAAGACAGTCTTACTTATTATATTTGTGCTGCCTATTCATTGTCAACTTCAGCAGTGCTTTTATTTCTTACAACCATAATAGGATAACATACCTTAACCAGTTTAGAAACCTTATTTTTCATATTCCTTTTTTTAACGCAAAAAAAAAAGCCGCGCTCCCCCGAAAAAACGACATGTGGATAATTTTTTGGCCTTTTTTTAATATCCACAGTCGTTATCGACAACATTTTCACATTGCTAACTCCTGTGGACAAAGATTTTTCAACAAGTTGTCAGGTTTGTGGATAAGATTACGAGAACCATTGCAAGTCCTCGCTTAATTTGATATTATATTTGTGTTTTAACTCTTAATTACTTATCCAGCCCATTCTCTTTATCCACAAACTGTGGATAAGTTGTGGATTGTTTTCACACAGCTTGTGTAGATTGTTGTCCACAACTTGTGGAATTTGTCGAAAAGCTGTTTTTCTACTATACTATATGTTTTCAACATTTCGTGTGTACGAATGGTCAGAGCCATATGCTCTTTTTTTGTGTTCTATAACAGGAAAAGGGCGCGGATTTTTAAAGAAAAGGAGGGCTGTGCCGGATAATGGAGAATATATTGGATCTTTGGAATCAAGCTCTAGCTCAAATTGAGAAAAAGCTAAGCAAACCGAGTTTCGAAACTTGGATGAAGTCGACGAAAGCCCATTCGCTGCAAGGGGATACCTTAACCATCACCGCTCCCAATGAATTTGCCAGAGACTGGCTGGAGTCCAGGTACTTACATCTCATTGCAGATACCATATACGAATTAACCGGGGAAGAATTGAGCGTCAAATTTGTCATTCCTCAAAATCAGGACGAAGAAAACTTTTTACCGAAACCGCAAGTGAAAAAAGCGGCAAAAGAGGAACCGTCTGATTTTCCCCAAAGCATGCTCAACCCGAAATATACATTCGACACATTCGTCATCGGATCGGGAAACCGATTCGCCCATGCAGCATCACTGGCTGTGGCGGAAGCACCCGCTAAAGCGTATAACCCTTTATTTATATACGGGGGAGTCGGCTTAGGAAAAACTCACTTAATGCACGCGATCGGCCATTATGTCATTGATCATAATCCTTCAGCCAAAGTGGTGTACCTGTCTTCTGAAAAATTCACAAATGAATTCATCAACTCAATCCGCGATAATAAAGCCGTTGATTTCCGCAACCGCTATCGGAACGTTGATGTACTTTTGATAGATGATATTCAATTTTTAGCCGGAAAAGAACAAACACAGGAAGAGTTTTTCCATACATTCAACACGCTTCATGAAGAAAGCAAACAAATCGTGATTTCCAGCGACAGACCGCCGAAAGAGATCCCGACCCTTGAAGACCGCCTTCGTTCGCGGTTCGAATGGGGATTGATTACGGATATCACACCCCCGGATCTGGAAACGCGGATTGCCATCCTGAGAAAAAAAGCGAAGGCGGAAGGTCTTGATATTCCGAACGAGGTCATGCTTTACATCGCGAATCAGATTGACAGCAACATCCGCGAACTGGAAGGGGCATTAATCCGGGTTGTCGCCTATTCATCCTTAATCAATAAAGACATTAACGCAGACCTGGCTGCAGAAGCATTGAAAGATATCATTCCGTCTTCTAAGCCGAAGGTCATTACGATAAAAGAGATTCAGCGGATTGTCGGACAGCAGTTCAACATTAAGCTTGAAGATTTCAAAGCGAAAAAGCGCACGAAATCCGTGGCGTTCCCAAGACAAATTGCGATGTATCTTTCAAGAGAAATGACGGATTCTTCTTTGCCTAAAATCGGGGAAGAATTTGGCGGCAGAGACCATACAACCGTCATTCACGCCCATGAAAAGATTTCAAAACTGCTGATTGATGACGAGCAGCTTCAGCAGCAGGTGAAAGAAATAAAAGAACTGCTTAAATAATAGTGCCCTCGGATGAATGGGGGAAAGTGTGAATAACTTTTTCATAGCCATGCACAGTCTGTCCACATGTGGATAGGCTGTGTTTCCTGTCTTTTTCACAACTTATCCACAAATCCACAGGCCCTACTATTACTACTGCTATTTTTAAAATATATTAATTATATTATCCGTTAGGAGGATAAACATGAAATTTACGATTCAAAAAGATCGTTTAGTCGAAAGTGTACAAGACGTTCTAAAAGCCGTTTCATCCAGAACCACAATTCCCATTCTCACCGGTATTAAGATCGTCGCCTCAGATGAAGGAGTATCTTTCACGGGAAGTGACTCTGATATTTCAATCGAGTCATTCATTCCGAAAGAAGATGATGATAAAGAAATCGTGACGATCGATCAGCCGGGAAGTATCGTGCTGCAAGCCCGTTTCTTCAGCGAAATCGTTAAAAAACTTCCGATGGCGACTGTTGAAATCGAAGTTCAAAATCAATATTTAACGATTATCCGTTCCGGAAAAGCCGAATTTAATTTAAACGGCCTTGATGCAGATGAATATCCGCATCTGCCGCAAATCGAAGAGCATCATGCCATTCAGATTCCGACGGATCTTTTGAAAAACCTGATTCGCCAAACCGTGTTCGCTGTGTCCGCCTCAGAAACACGCCCTATCTTAACAGGTGTAAACTGGAAAGTCGAAAACGGTGAATTATTATGCACTGCCACGGATAGCCACCGACTCGCTTTAAGAAAGGCGAAGCTTGATATTCCGGAAGACAGCTCTTATAACGTGGTCATTCCCGGGAAAAGCTTAACTGAGCTGAGCAAAATTCTTGATGACAACCAAGAACTGGTTGATATCGTCATTACAGAAACCCAAGTTCTGTTCAAAGCGAAAAACGTATTGTTCTTCTCAAGATTGCTTGACGGAAACTATCCGGACACGACCAGCTTAATTCCGCAGGAAAGCAAAACGGAAATCGTCGTGAACACGAAGGAATTTTTACAGGCGATAGACCGTGCTTCTTTATTGGCGAGAGAAGGCCGCAACAACGTTGTAAAGCTTTCTGCCAAACCGGCGGATTCGCTGGAGATTTCATCAAATTCTCCGGAAATCGGGAAAGTGGTCGAAGCTGTGCTGGCTGACCAGATTGACGGCGAGGAATTAAATATTTCATTCAGTCCAAAATATATGATGGACGCACTGAAAGTACTTGAAGGAGCGGACATCCGTATCAGCTTTACGGGAGCGATGAGACCGTTTCTTATCCGTACGCCGAATGATGAAACCATCGTTCAGCTCATCCTTCCGGTCAGAACGTATTAATCAAACAGAATGTGCTGCCGGCTTAGTTCGGCAGCTTTTCTATTCATCAGCCGCTCCCTCAAGTTTTCCCTTTCCTTATTTCAGGATTTTTTAGTACAATTAGATATTAGTGATATTTGAAAGAGGTCGATAATATGGCAAATCCGATTTCGATTGATACAGAAATGATTACGCTTGGCCAGTTTTTAAAATTAGCCGATGTGATTCAGTCCGGCGGCATGGCGAAGTGGTTTCTGAGCGAGCATGAGGTGACTGTCAACAATGAACCTGACAATCGCCGCGGCAGAAAGCTTTACGTTGGAGACGTGGTCGCGATTGAAGGATTTGGTTCATTTCAAGTCGTCAATTAAAGCGGGTGACAGCGGTTGTATATCCAAAATTTAGAATTAACATCCTACCGTAATTATGAGCGCGCTGAGCTTCAATTCGAAAACAAGGTGAATGTGATCATCGGGGAAAATGCCCAAGGCAAAACCAATCTGATGGAAGCCATCTATGTCCTTTCGATGGCAAAATCACACCGCACCTCAAATGACAAAGAACTTATACGGTGGGACGAAGACTATGCTAAAATAGAAGGAAGAGTGATGAAGCGAAACGGGGACATCCCGATGCAGCTTGTCATCTCCAAAAAAGGTAAAAAGGGCAAGGTCAATCATATAGAGCAGCAAAAACTCAGTCAGTATGTCGGAGCGCTGAACACCATTATGTTTGCCCCTGAGGATTTAAATCTCGTCAAAGGAAGCCCTCAGGTGAGGAGGAGATTTCTCGATATGGAGATCGGGCAGGTTTCTGCCGTTTATCTGTATGATTTATCTCTGTATCAAAAAATCCTTTCACAGCGGAATCATTTTCTGAAACAGCTGCAAAGCCGGAAACAGACTGACCGGACCATGCTTGACGTTCTCACTGATCAGCTGATTGAAGCAGCCGCAAAAGTTGTCGCCAAACGTCTGCAGTTTACGGCGCAGCTTGAAAAATGGGCGCAGCCGATCCATTCCGGCATTTCCCGGGGACTTGAAGAACTGACGCTTAAGTATCACACGGCGCTTGATGTATCAGATCCCAAAGATTTGTCGAAAATAGGTAACAGCTACCAGGAGTCTTTTTCGAAATTAAAAGAAAAAGAAATAGAACGAGGCGTCACATTATTCGGACCGCATCGGGATGATGTCCTTTTTTATGTGAACGGACGCGATGTGCAGACGTACGGTTCGCAGGGACAGCAGCGTACGACGGCTTTGTCTTTGAAGCTGGCCGAAATAGATTTGATTCATGAAGAAATCGGAGAATACCCCATTTTACTTTTGGATGATGTACTAAGCGAGCTGGATGATTACCGACAGTCCCATTTGCTTCATACGATCCAAGGCCGTGTGCAGACATTTGTCACCACGACAAGCGTGGATGGCATTGACCACGATACCTTACATCAAGCAGGAATGTTCCGTGTGGAAAACGGTACGTTAGTGAAGTGAAGAAATGAGGTGAGCGATTGTATATTCATTTAGGTGACGACTTTGTCGTTTCAACACGCGATATCGTCGGCATTTTTGACTGCAAGGTCAATGTATCGCCGATCGTTGAAGAATTTCTGGACAGACAGAAAGAAAAAGTAGTGCCGTCCGTAAACGGCACGCCAAAGTCTATCGTAGTCACGACTGAGAATATATATTACTCTCCCTTATCTTCCGGCACACTGAAGAAACGTGCGCAATTTATGTTAGAAATAGATTCTTAGCGGATCTTTACAATGAATATATCGTTTAAGAAAAGTGTAGGTGAATGTGCATGGCTATGGAACAGCAGCAAAATAGTTATGATGAGAATCAGATACAGGTATTAGAAGGTTTGGAAGCTGTTCGAAAGAGACCGGGGATGTACATCGGATCAACTAACAGCAAAGGCCTTCACCACTTGGTGTGGGAAATCGTCGACAACAGTATTGACGAAGCCCTGGCCGGTTATTGTACAGATATTAACATCGAGATTGAAAAAGATAACAGCATTACCGTTAAGGACAACGGGCGCGGCATTCCGGTCGGTATCCAGGAGAAGATGGGCCGCCCTGCGGTTGAAGTCATCATGACCGTTCTCCACGCCGGCGGTAAATTTGACGGAAGCGGATATAAAGTATCCGGCGGTCTTCACGGTGTAGGGGCGTCTGTCGTAAACGCCTTGTCGACCACTCTTGACGTTACGGTTCATCGTGACGGAAAAATCCACTATCAGGCGTACGAGCGCGGTGTACCTGTGGCCGATCTTGAAGTGATCGGTGATACTGATAAGACCGGAACGATTACGCACTTCGTTCCGGATCCGGAAATTTTCAAAGAAACAACCGTATACGACTATGATCTGCTTTCAAACCGTGTCCGGGAATTGGCCTTCCTGACAAAAGGCGTAAACATCACGATTGAAGACAAACGTGAAGGACAAGAACGGAAAAACGAGTACCACTACGAAGGCGGAATCAAAAGCTATGTTGAGTACTTAAACCGTTCCAAAGAAGTCGTTCATGAAGAGCCGATTTATATCGAAGGCGAGAAAGACGGCATAACGGTTGAAGTTGCATTGCAATACAACGACAGCTATACAAGCAATATTTATTCTTTCACGAATAATATCAACACATACGAAGGCGGCACGCACGAGGCCGGATTTAAAACCGGTCTGACCCGTGTCATAAACGACTATGCAAGAAGAAAAGGGATTTTCAAAGAAAATGATCCGAATTTAAGCGGGGATGATGTGAGAGAAGGGCTGACTGCCATTATTTCAATTAAGCACCCTGATCCGCAATTCGAAGGTCAGACGAAAACGAAGCTCGGCAACTCCGAAGCGAGAACGATCACTGATACGCTGTTTTCTTCTGCGCTGGAAACATTCCTTCTTGAAAATCCGGACTCAGCCCGCAAAATCGTTGAAAAAGGTTTAATGGCCGCAAGAGCGCGGATGGCAGCGAAAAAAGCGCGGGAATTGACCCGCCGCAAAAGTGCGCTTGAGATTTCCAATCTGCCGGGCAAACTGGCGGACTGTTCTTCTAAAGATCCGAGCATTTCCGAGCTGTATATCGTAGAGGGTGACTCTGCGGGCGGATCAGCGAAACAGGGACGGGACCGTCATTTCCAAGCCATTCTGCCGCTGCGCGGTAAGATTCTGAACGTTGAGAAAGCCAGACTTGATAAGATTCTCTCAAACAATGAGGTCAGATCAATGATCACGGCCCTCGGAACAGGAATCGGAGAAGATTTTAATCTTGAAAAAGCGCGTTATCATAAAGTGGTCATCATGACGGATGCCGATGTTGACGGCGCCCACATCAGAACGCTTTTATTAACGTTCTTCTACAGATACATGCGGGAAATCATCGAAAACGGCTATGTCTACATTGCCCAGCCGCCGCTTTATAAAGTGCAGCAGGGAAAACGGGTGGAATACGCTTATAACGATAAGCAGCTTGATGAGCTGTTAAAAGAGCTTCCGCAATCACCTAAGCCCGGCCTCCAGCGTTATAAAGGTCTTGGAGAAATGAACGCGACTCAGCTTTGGGAAACGACAATGGACCCTGCGACCAGAACGCTTCTGCAAGTCAATCTTGAAGATGCAATGGACGCTGACGAGACTTTTGAAATGCTGATGGGTGACAAAGTAGAACCGCGGAGAAACTTCATAGAAGCAAACGCCAGATACGTGAAAAATCTTGATATTTAACCAAGAAAGCCTTATTTTCGTTAAGAAATAAGGCTTTTTTCTCAAAGCGGCTTCTAAAGCCTCTGAAAACCCGCAAAACCCGTATATTCTACTAAATTAATGTGTATAAACACAAGTTTATTGATATAATGGAGAATAGTGAAATCGTATTGAAGATCATAATGGACAATCTACTCCCACATTATTTCATGTGATACTTCAGGGAGGTTTTTTTAATGAGTGAACAAAACACACCACAAGTACGTGAAGTCAATATCAGTCAGGAAATGCGGACATCCTTCCTGGACTATGCAATGAGCGTTATCGTATCCCGGGCGCTTCCGGATGTGCGTGACGGTCTGAAGCCGGTTCACAGACGGATTTTGTACGCAATGAATGATTTAGGCATGACCAGTGACAAACCATATAAAAAATCTGCCCGTATCGTCGGTGAAGTTATCGGTAAGTACCACCCGCACGGTGACTCAGCGGTTTACGAATCAATGGTCAGAATGGCGCAGGATTTTAACTACCGCTACATGCTTGTTGACGGACACGGCAACTTCGGTTCGGTTGACGGCGACTCAGCGGCCGCGATGCGTTACACAGAAGCGAGAATGTCAAAAATCGCAATGGAAATTCTGCGTGACATTACGAAAGACACGATTGACTATCAAGATAACTATGACGGTTCAGAAAGAGAACCTGCCGTCATGCCTTCGAGATTTCCGAATCTGCTCGTAAACGGAGCTGCCGGTATTGCGGTCGGAATGGCGACAAATATTCCTCCGCATCAGCTTGGGGAAGTCATTGAAGGCGTGCTTGCCGTAAGTGAGAATCCTGAGATTACAAACCAGGAGCTGATGGAATACATCCCGGGCCCGGATTTTCCGACTGCAGGTCAGATTTTGGGCCGGAGCGGCATCCGCAAGGCATATGAATCCGGACGGGGATCAATCACAATCCGGGCTAAGGCTGAAATCGAAGAGACATCATCGGGAAAAGAAAGAATTATTGTCACAGAACTTCCTTATCAGGTGAACAAAGCGAGATTAATTGAAAAAATCGCAGATCTTGTCCGGGACAAAAAAATCGAAGGAATTACCGATCTGCGTGACGAATCCGACCGTAACGGAATGAGAATCGTCATTGAGATCCGCCGTGACGCCAATGCTCACGTCATTTTGAATAACCTTTACAAACAAACGGCCCTGCAGACGTCTTTCGGAATCAACCTGCTGGCGCTCGTTGACGGACAGCCGAAGGTACTAAGCCTGAAACAATGTCTGGAGCATTATCTTGATCACCAAAAGGTTGTGATCCGGCGCAGAACGGCTTACGAACTCCGCAAAGCGGAAGCGAGAGCTCACATTCTGGAAGGTTTAAGAATTGCTCTCGATCATTTAGATGCCGTTATTTCTCTTATCCGCAATTCCCAGACGGCTGAAATTGCGAGAACAGGTTTGATCGAACAATTCTCACTGACTGAAAAACAAGCGCAAGCCATTCTGGATATGCGCCTTCAGCGATTAACCGGTCTGGAGCGCGAAAAGATTGAAGAGGAATATCAATCACTTGTTGCGCTTATCGCCGAACTGAAAGATATTTTAGCCAATGAAGAAAGAGTTCTTGAGATCATCCGTGAAGAACTCAATGAAATCAAAGAGCGTTTCAATGATGAGAGACGCACTGAAATCGTGACGTCGGGTCTTGAAACAATTGAAGATGAAGATCTTATCGAGAGAGAAAATATCGTCATCACACTGACCCATAACGGCTATGTTAAACGTCTCCCGGCGTCCACATACCGCAGCCAAAAACGGGGCGGAAAAGGCGTACAGGGAATGGGAACGAATGAAGATGACTTTGTGGAACACTTAATTTCCACATCAACGCACGATACGATCCTGTTCTTCTCTAATAAAGGGAAGGTATACCGTTCTAAAGGATATGAAATCCCTGAATACGGCCGTACGGCAAAAGGCATTCCGATTATTAACCTTCTGGAGGTTGAAAAAGGCGAATGGATTAATGCTATTATTCCGGTCAGCACGTTTGATGAGGAGCAATACCTCTTCTTTACGACCAAACAAGGGGTGTCGAAACGTACGGCACTGTCCCAGTTTGCGAATATACGGAATAACGGGCTGATCGCCCTAGGTCTCCGGGAAGACGATGAACTGATGGCCGTCCGCCTGACTGACGGCAAGAAACAAATCATCATCGGAACGAAGAACGGTTTGCTGATCCGTTTCCCTGAAGAAGATGTAAGACAAATGGGACGCACAGCTGCGGGTGTTAAAGGCATCACGCTGACATACGATGATGTCGTTGTAGGCATGGAGATTCTTGAAGAAGACTCCCACGTCCTCATAGTGACAGAAAACGGCTACGGCAAACGCACGCCGGCTTCAGAATACAGAGTTCAAAGCCGGGGCGGAAAAGGCCTTAAAACATGTAAAATCACTGACAGTAACGGTCCGTTAGTAACCGTGAAAGCAACAAAAGGCGAAGAGGACTTAATGATTATTACGGCAAGCGGCGTGTTAATCAGAATGGATATTAATGATATCTCCACTACGGGACGCGTAACACAAGGCGTCCGTCTGATCCGCATGTCTGATCAAGAGCATGTAGCCACTGTGGCGCTTGTGGAAAAGAATGAAGAAGAGCCGGAAGAAACGGAAGAAGTATAAACGTAAAAGCGCAGCTGCAACAGGCTGCGCTTTTACTATATAAAGAAATGAAAAAAAGCTTTGACACATAGCGATGATACTGATATAATCATTTTTGTTGTCTTTTTAATAGAAAGGCAAGCCTAGCGAAAATATTTTTTAAAAAAGTATTGACCTAGCAAACTAAAAATGTTATGATTAAGAGGTCGCTTCGAGAGAAGCAACAAAGTTCTTTGAAAACTAAACAAGACAAAACGTACCTGTTAATTCAAAGTTTTAAATAAATCGCACAGCGATGTGCGTAGTCAGTCAAACTACTTTATCGGAGAGTTTGATCCTGGCTCAGGACGAACGCTGGCGGCGTGCCTAATACATGCAAGTCGAGCGGACAGATGGGAGCTTGCTCCCTGATGTTAGCGGCGGACGGGTGAGTAACACGTGGGTAACCTGCCTGTAAGACTGGGATAACTCCGGGAAACCGGGGCTAATACCGGATGGTTGTCTGAACCGCATGGTTCAGACATAAAAGGTGGCTTCGGCTACCACTTACAGATGGACCCGCGGCGCATTAGCTAGTTGGTGAGGTAACGGCTCACCAAGGCGACGATGCGTAGCCGACCTGAGAGGGTGATCGGCCACACTGGGACTGAGACACGGCCCAGACTCCTACGGGAGGCAGCAGTAGGGAATCTTCCGCAATGGACGAAAGTCTGACGGAGCAACGCCGCGTGAGTGATGAAGGTTTTCGGATCGTAAAGCTCTGTTGTTAGGGAAGAACAAGTGCCGTTCAAATAGGGCGGCACCTTGACGGTACCTAACCAGAAAGCCACGGCTAACTACGTGCCAGCAGCCGCGGTAATACGTAGGTGGCAAGCGTTGTCCGGAATTATTGGGCGTAAAGGGCTCGCAGGCGGTTTCTTAAGTCTGATGTGAAAGCCCCCGGCTCAACCGGGGAGGGTCATTGGAAACTGGGGAACTTGAGTGCAGAAGAGGAGAGTGGAATTCCACGTGTAGCGGTGAAATGCGTAGAGATGTGGAGGAACACCAGTGGCGAAGGCGACTCTCTGGTCTGTAACTGACGCTGAGGAGCGAAAGCGTGGGGAGCGAACAGGATTAGATACCCTGGTAGTCCACGCCGTAAACGATGAGTGCTAAGTGTTAGGGGGTTTCCGCCCCTTAGTGCTGCAGCTAACGCATTAAGCACTCCGCCTGGGGAGTACGGTCGCAAGACTGAAACTCAAAGGAATTGACGGGGGCCCGCACAAGCGGTGGAGCATGTGGTTTAATTCGAAGCAACGCGAAGAACCTTACCAGGTCTTGACATCCTCTGACAATCCTAGAGATAGGACGTCCCCTTCGGGGGCAGAGTGACAGGTGGTGCATGGTTGTCGTCAGCTCGTGTCGTGAGATGTTGGGTTAAGTCCCGCAACGAGCGCAACCCTTGATCTTAGTTGCCAGCATTCAGTTGGGCACTCTAAGGTGACTGCCGGTGACAAACCGGAGGAAGGTGGGGA